>NZ_JBODSD010000004.1:0-460975 GCF_050632745.1 Mumia spirodelae
AGAGCGCTTCCACCGCACCCTGGCCGAGGGCTGGGCCTTCAAGAAGTTCTACAACTCCGAATCAGCCCGCCTCGCCGCCCTGCCAGCATGGCTCCACGAGTACAACCACCACCGGCCCCACTCAGCACTCGGCAAAGCCGCACCCATCACCAGGTTGAACAACCTGGCTGGACATCACAGCTAGCGCGGCGGCTGCGGCGCGAGCTGGAACTGCACGTCCCCGTCGGGAGTGACCTGGGCGTCGAGGATCTTGTCGTCGAGCAGCTGCGAGGCCGTCTCCTCGAGGTAGACCTTCGCCTCCCCGTCCTCGACGAGCGTGTCCCCCGGCTCGCCGGTGAGCACGGCGGCGATGGCGAACCCACCGTCATTCGGTCCGCTGATGCGGAGGCCTCCGTTCTCGGACGGGACCTGCTTGTTGACGAGGGTCGTGACGATGTCGCTGGCGTTCTCGGTGAGGGTGAGCACGAGCTCTCCTTCCGTGGCGGTCAGATCCCCTCCACCGTTCGTCGCACCATCGACTCGTTCAAGCGCGAGTCCAGTGGGTGGACCTTCACGCCGCAGGGCGACCGAGCCGCGCCACCGTCTCCTCGACGTCCATGCCGTGCAGCCGGAGCAGGTTCTCGCCCAGGATCTTGCGCTTCGCCTGCTCGGTCAGCGGCGGATAGCCGTACCCCTCGACGAGGTCCTGCGGGATCTCGAAGTCCCAGAACGCCTGCAGCGCCCACTGCGGCTGCCAGATCGGCGCCTCGCTGCCGTAGACGATCTTGTCCTCGCCGCACCAGAACAGCAGCTTGCCGAGGATCTCCGCGAACTGGCGAGGCGCGCGGACCACGAAGTTGATCGTGGCCGCCAGCGACGCGTACAGGTTCGGGAAGCGGATCAGCTGCCAGCACGTCTCGTCGAGGAACGGCAGCCCGACGTGGTAGATCACGAAGTTGATGTCCGGGAAGGCGTCGGCGGCCCCGTCCATGTCCCAGGTCTGCGTGTGCTCGATCATCTGCGGGCCGAGCGGGACGCCCTTGTGCACGCCGACGAGGTTCACCCCGAGCTCCTGCATCCGCTCGAACACCGGGAAGGCGACCCCGGGATCGTCCATCCGCCAGGGCACCTGACCGCCGTCCTCGTAGCGGACGTTGTAGAACTTGAAGGCCTTCGCCCCGAACTCCTCGACCTGCCGCGTGACCTCGTCGAGCGCCCGTTGTCCCTCGAGCGGGTTGACGGTGCCCCACATGACGGTGCGGTCGGGGTCGCGCTCGGCCATCTTGGCGCACTCGGTCCACGGCGAGAGCCCGTCCTTGTAGAGGTCGGTGAGCGGGAGCGGCATCGCGACGAGCATGTCGGTGTCCGAGTTCTCGTACACCATCTGGTGGATCTCCTCGGGCGTCCACCTGTGCAGGAACTCGTCGGCCGACATGAGCGGCTGGCCCTCGGGGGTGAGCACGGTGTGGAACGCGTACAGGTGGTTGGAGAACATCTGGCCGGCCGGACCGCGGGCGTTGTCGGCCTCGAAGTTGAACGGGTGGGCGACCCCGTCGAACACGAACGCGTCACCGATCATCACGAACCTCCTGCTGGTGTCTTGTCGCGGACGTACGCCGCGGGGTCGCCGACCGCCGCCGGGTCCGGGAGGAACCGCAACCGCTCGCGCGCGCCGGCGCTGAGCCGCTCAGGGGTCCACGCCTGCGACCACACGACCTCGACCGACGCGTCGGTGACGCCGGGCAGGGCGCGGACGGCGGACTCCGCCTCGGAGAGGACTGTGGTGGCGAAGGGGCACCAGCCCGACGTGAGCAGCAGCTCGACGCGGGCGACCCCGTCCTCGACCTCGGCGCGGTGGAGCAGCCCCATGTCGACCACGGAGATGCCCTTCTCGCGACAGCACGGGTCGTACACGGCGCGCAGGGCGTCGCGGATCGTCGTGTCGACCGTCTCGGCCATGGTCCCTCCCGGTACGCGGCCATCGTCGCGCGGCGCCACGCACGTCGGTAGGCGTCTGGCGCGGGCGGGATTTCGCATGGCGAAACGGGCGGGCGGGTGGATCAATCCCTCGTACGACGGGGGCCGGCGGGTCTAGATTCGGGTCGAGGAGCCCCCATGAACGAGGTGTCGTCCGGTCGTCCCGAGGACTTCGTGCAGAGCGTGGCGAGAGCGCTGCGCGTGCTCGAGACCGTCGGCGCGCACCCACGTCTGCCGGTCAAGGCGATCGCCCGACGCTGCGGGCTCAACCTCTCGACGACGTACCACCTGGCGCGCACCCTCGCGTACGAGGGATACCTCGAGCGCTTGGAGGACGGGACGTACGTCGCGGGACCGGAGGTGGCGCGCCGGTTCTACGACCGGCTGGCCGGACTCGGCGAGCCTCGCGCGGCGCACGACGTGCTGCGGACGCTCACGGCGCGGACCGGCTACAGCTCGTACCTCGGCCGGATCAGCGGCGGTGAGGTCGTGGTCGCCGACTGCGTTGAGGGGCCGCTGTCGCCGTACCTGGAGGAGTTCGAGCGCGGCCTCGCCGTCTCCGCGCACGCGACCGCCCTCGGGCAGGCGCTGCTCGTGTCCTTCCCGGCACGCGAGAGGCGCGCGTACCTCGCCGAGGTCGGCCTTCGCCCGTTCACCGCGCACACCCGGACCGACCTCGAGACGCTCGACGCCGCCCTCGCCTCGCTCGCCCCGTCGGCGGTGGTCGTGGAGCACGGCGAGTTCCGCGACGGGGTCTCGTGCGCGGCCACCCTCGTACGACCGGGGCCGGGGTTCGCGGGACCGGTCTGGGCCGTCGTGGTGAGCGCGCGGGGCGAGGACGTCCCGCAGCCGGTGCGCGAGGAGCTGCTGGCGGCCGGGGTCGCGCTCGCGGCAGCGGCGGCGTGAGGCGAGAGGAGGCGGTCGCGTGACCCATCCGCCGGGGCCGCTGAACCCGCCGTCACCGTCGGGCGACGTCGAGCTCATGAAGCGGTCGCTCATCACCGTGCTCGACCGCAAGCCGGCCGCGCGCACCTCGCGCGTCCATCCGGAGGTGCGGAAGGTCCTCGAGCGCGCGGTCGACCGGCTGACGGCGCTGACCGGCATCTCCGGAGACGGCTCGGACTCCACGACACGCGACGCTCGGCTGGGGGCGATCCGCCGCGAGCACGCGTGGTTGACGACCGCGACGCCGAAGAACCCGCCGTCCGAGGAGCAGTCGTGGATGCTGGTCGACGAGCTGCAGACGCTCTGGATCACCACGGCGAGCACGGTGGCGATCGCCGACGCGGTCACCCGGGCGAGCGACCCGGCGGCACCGGAGGGACTCGCCGCGACGGCGCAGCGTGACTGGCTTCTGGGCAACCACCTCGAGCACCAGCGGGGCCGGTCGCGCGCCCGTGCACGGCACGCGCTCCGCGCACGCTACCTCCGCAACGCCGGATACATGCTGACGTCGTTGGTGGTCGTGGCGACCGTCGTCGCGCTGGTCATCAGCGACGACGACGGCGTCATCCTCCTCTGCGGGCTCGCCGGGGCGATCGGAGGGACGCTCGCTGGGGCGCTCAGCATCCGCGACACGCGCAAGCTGCGCGACGCCCTCTTCTTCCAGACCTGGTGGTGGGTGCAGCCGGCGGTGGGCTTCGCCGTCGGGCTCTTCGTGTACGCGGTGCTCTCGTCGCAGGTGATCATCCTGCCCGGGTCCGATGCGACCGAGACCGTCGTGCGGTCGACGAGCCTGATCGCGTACGCCTTCGTCGGCGGCTTCTCCGAGCCCTGGCTGCTCGGCGTCATCAGCCGCATCGGTGGAGTCGCGGACAAGGCCGCCACGGACAAGGAGCGGACCTCGGCAGAGCCCCCGGGCAGCTCTCCGTAGCCGACGGTGATGAGCCGTTCTACGGGTGCGTGAGCCGCGTACGCGACAGGAACGCCTCTGGGCTGCGTGACTCGAGAAGCTCGACGAGCACACCGTCTCCCGTCGTGCCGTAGCAGACGGCCGCGATGCCACCGCTCGACACCGTGACGTCGTGGTGCCAGCCCACGGACTCGAGACCCTCGCGTACGACGTCGATCCCGTCGACGTCCAGGCACAGGTGGTTCACCCCGAGGTCCACGGGGCGAGCGGGTGCCGCGGTCGCGCCGCCGGCGACCTCGACCTCGACCGGGCCGGGGATCGTGGGCAGGGTGTTCGCGTCGGCGTCGGCGACCTGGACGAGCACGCCGACGAGCCCGGTCGGGGTGTCGGGTGCGGCCGCCACGAGCGTGACGGGCGTCCCGTCAGGGCAGCTCACGCGGCGCTCCCCCAGCGACGTGCCGCCGGCGGCGATCGCACGGGCGCGGGTGTCGTCCGGGTCGGCGGTCGCCCAGACGAGCCCCGTGATCCCGGGCGCTCCCGGCTCCCGTCGGGCGGGCGCCGGTGACGAGAACGCGAACAGCTCCATGAACGCGGCGTCCGTGCGGACGAGCACCACCTCCGCAGCGGTCCCCTCGGTCGCGAGCGACTCGTCCGCCGGCACCGTGCCGACGGGCCACCCGAACGCGCCGTGCTCGGCCGCGGCCAGGCCCTCACTCCAGAACCGGCGTGCCGCCTCGAGGTCCGCGACGCTGATGCCGACGTGGTTGAGGGCGACCACGCGCCCGGCGTTCTCCATGGCGGGAACCTACCGGTCCTACCAGCGGTTGTGGACCTCCTCCGCCCAGCCGACGATCTCGTCGACGCGGATCCACGCACCTCCCTCGTCGCGGACCGCACCGGACCAGTGTCCGAAGCACTGGTGGGTCCGCGACGAGAACACCTTGAGGTCCGTCGCCGCCGCCTTCACGTGGAAGGGCGTGAACGTGAGGTCGACCGTCTCGCCGGTGACGCGCCACGGCGCCATCCAGTCGTCGGTGTCGTAGCTCCAGACGAGCTCCTCGCTGATCTTCGACAGACGGCCGTCGACCAGCAGGGAGTTCTCGACCGAACCCGTCCCGTCGGTCCACGTGCCTCCGACCTGGATCCCTATGGGCCGACCACCGGTGCGTCCGGAGCCGGCACCCCAGTTCCAGGTGACGGCGTACGGCCAGCGGCCGCGCCCGTGGTCCAGCGTGGCCCAGGACTCGCCCTCCGGGACGACGTACGCCACGCCGTCGACGCTCACCGTCCCGGTGGCCGGCCGAGCGACGTCCTTGACGGTGTACTGGAAGAGCCGGTCGGTCCACGGCACGACGACGCCCAAGCACTCGTGGCCGGCTGGCCGGTGGGCGAGGACGTCGAGCGCGATGCGCTCCCCTCGTGCCCGCAGGCGCGTGCCTCCTTCGACCTCGTCGATGGCGATCTGCACCTGCTTCGTCCGAGCACGCGCCGGGCCCGCGCCGAGCGTGCCGGGCAGGGTGGCGCTGCGCCCGAGCACGCAGATCGCGTCGTGGGAGATCGTCTCGCCCGTCGCCCGGTCGAGCAGCCAGATGCCGTGCACCGCCGCGTAGTCGATGTCGGAGACCACCAGCGACGCGATGTGCGTCGGCGTCGTCACCGCCCAGTACTCCCAACGCTTGTTGCGTCCGCGCCCGACGCGACCTCGGCCTATCCCGTCGGTGATGACCTGCGGCGTACGGGTCCAGCCGACCGCGTCGGGGTTGAGACGCCCGTCCGGCCGCGTCAGGGAGACGGGTGCCGTGATCTCGCGCTCGTGAACCGGCACCGGAAGGGCGGGCCCGCCTGCTGCCCGAGCGAGGCGTTGCCGGAGCCGCTGGTTGGACGTGCGCACGGCGTCGGCGTCCACCTTCAGCACACGACGGTCGTACGTCATGAGACCGTTCGTCTCCTCCTCGACGTCCGCGAGCTGGGTGTAGACGAACGCCGCAAGGCCCTCGTCGACCGCCCGGCCGATCTCGTGGTGCTGGAGGCGGAGGAACGCGTACGCGAACGCGTCGCGGTCGGCGTACCGGCGGTAACCGAACTCCTTCTCGCTCCACACGTGGCCGGGGACGCGGTGGGAGTAGCCGCCGTACTCCGACAGCACGGCTGCACGGGCGTCCTCGGCGTCTGCACGCGACAGCCGGTAGGGCCGGAAGTAGACGTGCCGGCTCGCGAGGTCGCCGCCGCCCTGGTCGTGCCAGCCGCTGGCGTGGTCGACCACCCTGGTCGGGTCGAGGCGCTTGACCCGGTCGGCCACGCGGCGAGCGTCGAACTGCCCCCACCCCTCGTTGAACGGGACCCAGACGGCCACGCTCGGGACGGACTGCAGCAGTTCCACCGTCCGGTCGAGCTCGTCTGCGAACTCGGCGCGCCCCTCGGCATCCTGCCGACCGAACAGCCGGTGCCGCGTGTCGTCCAGCCGGACCGGAGCGACGACCGGCGTCGTGATCACTGCCGCGTGGTAGGGCCGGCCGCCGTTGACCATGTCCTGCCAGACGAGCATGCCGAGGCGGTCGCAGTGGTGGTACCAGCGCAGCGGCTCGACCTTGATGTGCTTGCGCAGCATCGTGAAGCCGAGCTCCCTGGCCGTGCGGATGTCGTGGACGAGGGCCTCGTCCGACGGCGCGGTGTACAGACCGTCGGGCCAGTAGCCCTGGTCGAGGAGTCCCGCGTGGAGGTACGGCTCGCCGTTGAGCAGGAGGCGGGTGCGCCCTGCGGTGTCGGGTCCGATCCCGAACGAGCGCATCCCGACGTAGCTGGTGACGTGGTCGTCGCCGAGGCGCGCCGCGACGTCGTACAGGAACGGGTCGTCCGGGGACCAGGGGCGTACGCCGGGACCCAGCGGCACGCGCGTCGGGACACCGACCGGCACGTCACGTCGCACCACCTCGTGCCCGCCGGCGCTGACCACGACCTCGGCGAGCTCCTCCCCCGCGTCGGCGCCGCCGGCCGCGACCACGCACACCTCGACCGCGCCGGTCGCCAGGCGTGGGGTGAGGACCAGGCGCTCGATCCATCGCCGCGGGACGGACTCGAGCCACACGGTCTGCCAGATCCCGGACTGCGGCGTGTACCAGATGCCTCCCGGGCGCAGCGTCTGCTTGCCGCGGCTCCGCCAGGAGGTGTCGGTGACGTCGCGGACACGGACGACGACCTCGTGCGTGGCGCCGTCGAAGCCGTCCGCCTCGAGCGCCGGCGTGATGTCGAGGGCGAACGGCAGGTAGCCGCCCCGGTGTCCGCCGACCGCGATGCCGTTGACCCAGACCTCGCAGTCCTGGTCGACGGCGCCGAAGTGCAGCAGGACCTGGTCGCGGACGAAGCCGTCCGGCAGGGTGACAGTACGCCGGTACCAGAGCGCCTCGTCCGGCTGCAGCGTGCGCCCGACTCCGGACAACGGTGCTTCGGGCGAGAACGGCACGAGGATCTGGCCGTCCCACCGGCTCGGTACGTCGGGAGCGGTCGCGCCCGTGACGGCGTACTCCCAGCGGCCGTTGAGGTTGAGGTAGGAGTCGCGGACCAGCTGGGGTCGCGGGTACTCGGGCAGCACGGCATCGGGGTCCAGCGTCTCGCCCCACGGCGTCCTCACGAGGTGACCTTCACGGGAGCATCGGCCGGCGTGAGCCGACGGAGCCGGGCTGCCGGGACGAGGATGAGGAGCACCACCAGCACAGCGGCCGGGAAGATCCACGGCGTCGGCACCTGCTTGACCACGCCGAGGTCGACGTACGTCTCGTCGGCGCTCGCGATCACCGCGGCGCCGATGAACGGTCCGACCACCATGGGGATCAGGATCGCGAAGATCATCCGTAGTCCTTGGACCTGCCCGGCCCGGTCCACCGGCGTGAGGTTGCGGACGGTGGCGGAGATCGCCGCGACGCCGAGCATGAAGCCCGACATCATCACGATGCCGGCGCCGATCACGGGGAGCAGGCCGCGGGCGAAGAACATCAGGACCAGCCCGACGGCGTACACGGCGGCGACCGGCACGATCGCGCGCGACGGCCCGACCCGGTCGAGGACCCGCCCTCCGAGGATGCTGACGACGGCGGCTCCGAGCAGCACCGCGGCGAGGACGACCGCGTAGCTGTCGATCTCGAGGTAGCGCTGGACGTAGATGATCAGGTACGGCAGGAAGACCTGCGTGCTCGTGCCGAGGACCGCCCAGGTCGCCAGCGTCAGGTAGAGCCGGGGGTTGCCTCGTACGGTGCTCGGTCGCAGTCCGTGGAGGACCGACGCGAGGTAGGTGTCCGTCGCCCGGGGGTGCCTCGGCTCGCGCACACCGAACCACGCGATGATCCCGACCACCGCGGTGACGCCGCCGACGATCGAGAAGAACAGCAGCCACGCGCCGTCCTTCGTCAGCGGGTCGAGCGCGCCGAAGACGAGCAGCATCGCGAGGAGCGGCATCGTGGCGAGCACGCCGTCGACCCGCCCGCGGTTGCCGGGATGCGTCGAGTCGGTGACCCAGGCGTTGAAGGCGGCGTCGTTCGCCGCCGAGCCGAGCACGCTCATCACGCAGTCGAGCACGATGATCGTGATCACCGCGACGGTGACGGCGTCGAACGCCGGTGCCAGCGATGCCGCCGTGTCGAGGCTGACCAGGCCGAACCCCGCCGTGCACGCTCCCCACAGGACGTAGCCGGCCGCGATGAGCTCACGCCGCCGGCCGCTGCGGTCCGACGCCGCGCCCGCGAGCAGCGTCGCGACCGTGGCCGCGACGGCGCTGAACGCGACGAGGGTCGCGAGGACCGTCGGGGAGTCGGTGATCGTGTCGTAGACGAAGACGTTGAGGTACATGTTCTCGACCGTCCAGGCCAGCTGGCCGGTGAGACCGAGGAGAACCACCCACGTCCACAGGCGTCTCCCCGCCGGGGGGCTGTCGTGCATGGACGCACCCTAGTGGGGGACGCGCAGAGCCCGCCCTGGGTCATCCCGGGCGGGCTCTCGAGCGGCGGGTGCCGGTCAGAACATCTCGTCGACCTTGATGGTGTCGAAGCCGGTCCAGCCGCCCTCGGTCGTCGAGTACGACTCCATCTTCGTGGACTGGCCCGCTGCGATCTCGTTGCCGGTCGCGGTGATCTCACCGACGTTCTCATCGCCCCGGTAGAGCCGGATCGTGAACATCGGGGCCTCGGCGTCGTCACCTTCGAGGGCGTCCTCGTGGTCGACGTTGGTCACCCGGAAGGACGTGATGGTCGGCGTGCCGAACTCGTCCTCCTGGATCTTCCACCCGGCGTCGGCCTGGAAGCCGTCGTACGTGAACGCCTCACCCTCGGTGACGGTCACGACCTCGGGCTCGTCGGTGATGTCGTCGAGGTCGTCGCTGACGTCGTCGACGACGTTGAAGAACATGACCATCCCGACCACGCCCATGACGATGGCAAGGGCGCCGGACACGACGCCGGAGAGGGCCGTCTTGCCAGCCGTCGCACGCCCCTTGCGCTTGCGCTGCCACGCGACGAAGCCGAGGACGACGGCCGTGAAGCCCGCCATGATCGCCAGCCACCCCGTCAACGGGATCAGGCCGAGGACGAGGCCGACGACACCGATGATGAGCGCGGCGACGGCGAGGCCGTTCTTGGGCTCGGGACGCGGGTCGCGCGGCGATGCCTCGTACGGGTTCGGCGGCTGCGGCGCGGATCCGGCGAGCGGGACCCACTGGCCGTCCTGCGTGAGGACGTGGCCGTTCGCGACGTCTCCGGGCTTGTAGTGCGGTGTGGTGGTCATGCTGTCTTCCTTCCCCCGGCGGCACTCCGTCGTGCCGCTCGAAGAAGGGACGGGTCCGGCGCGGCGCCATGACGTATGGCGGGGTGCGACGTGCGTCACAGGCCAGCGGCGCGGGACCAGCGCGGCTGTGGACGACGGCATCGCCTGCCACGGGATCTCTGCCACCGTGGGGCTTTCCGCGAACGTGATCCACCTGTGACGCGAAGTTGGCATGCGCGTGATGACTTCTCGATCGTGCGCGCGCGGACCCGTAACGCGGCCCCACCAGACCCCGATGCAACCTACCGTGGTCGGTCCGCTCCGCGGCCACGAGAAGGGAGTGAAGACACGTGCAGGGATTCGGCGGAGGTGTCGTCCTCATGCCGCGTCGCGCCTGGGACGCCTACCGCGACCAGATCATGCAGCCGGGCGTCGCCGCGGACGACGACGTGGTGGTGAGCCACGTCCGTGCGCGGTTCCTCGGCAGCTTCGTCGAGTCGGTCGCGCGGGTGCGGCTCGACGAGACCCATCGCGCGCTGACGCTCCCCTTCCCCCTCGAGCAGGGCCAGCGGGCCCCCGAGATGCGCCCGGTCTTCGTCGCGACGATGCCGCTCCGCGCCGGGCCGCTCGGGCATGACGTCGTCGCGGCGGCGGGGCTCCCGCGCGACGAGCTCCGTACGGTGTTCGGCCAGCCGCTCACGGACCCGGTCGCGGTGATCGACCTGGTCGGCGGCCCCGTGTCGGTGATCGAGCAGTGGTGGAACGCCGACCTTCCGTCGCTGGCCGTGCTGGTCGGGGCAGACGATCCTTCGGCGCCGGTGGTGGCCGCCGCGCGACGCCTGGTGCCGGCGGCGGCCCGTGGCGTCGTTCCCGTCCTGCTCATCCCCGAACGCGTCCGCGACGTCGTCCAGGCGGTCGTCGGCGACCGCGGGCTGGTCCTGCCTCGTACGGGGTCCGCCGTGGTCGCCGCGACCGCCCCGGACCGGACCGCCCGCACCATCGTCGAGTTCACGCCCGGGCGCACCGACCCCCGTGCCGCGTCGCTCGCCGTCGCGGCCGGCGCGATCGAGGTCGGGACGACCGTCCAGGAGGCACTGGCGGTCCACGGGACGAGCTCGGCTCTCGCTGGCGAGCTCGAGGACGACGCCGCACCCGATCCTGCGCTCCTGGCCGAGCTCGCGCGCGAACGCGGACGGATCGCCGTGCTCGAGAGCGACCTCCGCAAGGCCCGGCGGCACATACGCGCGCTCGAGCACCAATACCGACCGACGGCTGCTCCCCCGCGTGAGGACACCGGGCCGGAGCGGCTCGTACGAGGTGCCGACCCCGACGTGCCTCACCAGCCGGAGGCATCCGCGCCTGAGCGTGACTTCCCGACGTTCGCGAGGCTCCTCGAGGCCGCGGACTCCGAGCTCGCTCATGTGGTGCTGGCCGACGATCTTCGGGAGCGCTCGGCGATCCTCGACACCTATCCCAAGGCGGGACGATGGCGTCGACGGACGTGGGCGGCGCTCACGACGCTCGACGCGTACGCCGCTGCGAAAGCCGACGGTCGCACCCGCGCCCCTAACCTCCGCGCGTTCGTCGCCGGACGGCCGAGCGAGCTCCTCAACGAACGTCACGTCGCGACCGCCGAGACCGCGTACACGCGACAGAACCGCGAGCTTCGGGAGCTCCGGACGTTCCCGGTGCCGACCGCAGTCGCGCCGGAGGGGCGTGCGTTCTTCGGCCCGCACGTCCGGATCCAGCTCGGCGGTGGGCGTCCGAACCCTCGTCTGTACTTCTACGACGACACGAGCGGGGCGACAGGCAAGGTGTACGTCGGGCACCTCGGCGAGCACCTGCGCAGCCGACGGGGCTGAGCGACCTCAGTCCCCCGCGGCGGGCGCGGCTCCCGCGACCAACGCCTCGATCGCGAACGCGAAGCGCGCCTCGGGATCGGCTGCTCCCCCAGCGACGGCCTGGCTGAGCAGCGGGAAGCGTTCCTGGTCGACGGCGAGATCGTCGCCCGCGTCGGACCCGTCGCCCTGAGTGGTCAGCTGCCCGATCACGAGCGCGGTCAGCGCGTGCACCAGACGCAGGCCGTTCACGGGGTCCAGACCCGCGCGGCCGAGCGCCTCGAGGATCCCCTCCACGATGCGCGCCGTCGCCGTGGTCACCGCTGGTCGGGTGGCGAGCAGCGGGACGACCGAGGGGTGCGCGAGCAGCGATGCCCGCAGGTCGTACGCGTAGGTGACCAGCATGGCCTGCCAGTCCGCAGCGTCCGGCGGGACCCGGACCGCCTCCGCGACGACGCGTTCGACGATGCCGTCGAGGAGGGCGTCCTTGCTCGGCACGTAGTGGTAGATCGTCATCGCCTCGACCCCCACCTCCGCCGCAAGGCGACGCATCGACAGCTTCTCGACGCCGTCGCGCTCGGCCAGCGCGACCGCCGCGTCCAGGACCTGGTCGGCGGTCAGGCCCGCTCGCTCACCTTGCCGCCGACGTGCAGCCATCCGAATCTCCCTTGAACTTCTTACAGCGTATGTTTAGTCTCGCATAGTCTTACACCGTATGAATGAAGGAGGTCGACCCATGTCGACGACGGCAACCCGCAACGCCCGCCGCGGAGCGAGCACACGCAACAGGCAGGTCCGCGACGCCGCAGCGATCGGTCTCGCGCTGCAGATCGTGACGACCGTCCTGCCGCTGCTGGACCTCGCGTACTTCGGCACGATCGAGAGCCACGTACGCGACGCGTACCCCGCCTGGCCGGCGTCGGACGTCGCGCTCGACCGTGACGCGATCGCCTGGAGCCTGGTCGTGATCGGCGTCCTCGGCGTCGTCGGCTGGATCGTCACGATCTGGTCGGCGCGCCGCGGGCGGGCGGTCAGGGCGATCGTCACGTCGTTGTTCGTCGTCGGGACCGTCGTCAACCTGACCGTCGCCGGGCTCGGCGGCGAGGCGTACGACACGATCGTGCCGCTCTGGCTCGGGGTCACGACGCTCGTCCTCCCGGGCCTCGCGGGCATCGCCGCGCTGGTCGCGGCGTGGTGGGGCGGTCGGGAGTAGCGACGCGGCTCCGCTCCCTCAGCCGCCCGTCTGCTCGGACGGGTGCGAGGGTCGCTTGGGCGCCCGCACCCCGCTCGCGACGACGACGCGCAGCGCGCTGCGCAGGAGGGCGCTCGTGACCTGCCACGCGGCCGCCTCGTCGAGGCAGACCTCGGCCTCCTCGGGATCACCGGCGAACTCGGCACGCTCGGCCGACGAGTGCCACGCGATGCTCTGCTTCTCGCAGTCGCGCAGGAAGCCGAGGATGAGGTCCACGTCGTAGTGGCAGATCGCCGCGGCCACCTCGGGCTCGATCTCTCCCTCCCCCGCCGCGTCGAGCTGGATCAGGGTCAGGAGCTCCGGGCGGAGATCCTCGGCGTCGTCGACGGCGCGGACCTCCGTACGGTCGAGCGGCACCCGCCCGGGCCCGTCCTCGCTCGCCTCCTCCGACTCCTGCTCCTCGCGGGCGTCGGCAGGGGCGTCTGCACCGGCGTCGGCAACCAGGTCCGCCTCGAGGTCGATCACGTCGACGGCGCGACGTCCGCCCGTGCGGGCGACCAGGTCGTCCGTCGCGTCGGCGACAACGTCGAGCGTGACGGACAGCAGGTCACGCAGGTGGCTCGGGACGAACGGGCTCGCGGGGACGTGCACGCGGGCCGTCACCTGGTCGCCACGCAGGACGAAGGTGACGTATCGCGTGTCCCGGTTGAGGATCCCGACCTCACGCGCGGCCGCCTCGCGGTCGCGGACGTCGAGGACGACGGAGCCGAACAGGTCCACCGCCGGCTCGTCGTCCGGCACCCGGACGTAGATCCTGGCCGCAGCGGTGCGCACCGGGATGTCGCCGTCGTCGTTCTTGGTCGGCGCGTGCCCGAAGACGGACGTGAGCGCGTCGTCGACCAGCTCCGCGAGGTGGTCGCGATCGCGCGGCATGACCGCGAGCGGCTCCTCGTCCTCCTCGGCGGGCTCGACGCTCGCACCGGAACGCACGGGGATCGGGACGGTCAGCGCCTGCACCGCGGACTCGGCCCCTCGCACCTCGAGAAGCGCCGGGTGCTCGACGCCGAGGACCGCGCGGAGCACCGCGACGGCGGCGACCGCGAGCTGCTCCCCGTCGTCGGGCTCGACGGCGAAGAAGTAGTCGTCGTCGTCCTTGTCCCACCCGAGCGCGTCAAGGGCACGCTCCTGCACCTCGTCGATCGCGTACGACGATCCGCCCGCCGCGCGCCTCGGCACGACGGCATCGACGATCCCGTCCAGGAGCCCGAACTGCATGAGGGGCCCACGGTCGTCGTCCGCACCGAGCGGCGTGAGATCGAACTCCTCGCCGTCGTGCAGCTCACGGCGCACGCACGCAGAGAGCCGGTCCGTGAACTGGTACCAGCTCTGGTCGGTCGCCTCGTCGAACGCGCTCATCCACCCCCCTACGGTGGCCGAGATCCCGCGACGGGCCGCGGGGTCGAACACAAACTCTAGGGCCGCGCGGTGACGATCGGGTCTCGTTCCGGCCGCAAATGCGGGCGGAGCTCGAGTCAGATGTCGGTCGGCATCACGGCCGTGCCGTTCTTCATCCGCTCCCGGAAGCTGCCGGTTGGGAACTCACGATCCTTCAGCTTGTCCATGAACCCGCGCAGGGTGCGGGACCCGTACGCCGGCGCGACGTGGTCGACGACGGACCAGTACTTCGCGGCCTCGAGGTAGTACGCGACGGGCGCGACCTTCTTGCTCATCTTGCCGATGCGGGTGAGGCGCGCGATCTTCTTGTCCCAGGTCGCCATCGGCACGACGTCCCACTCAGGCTCCCGTCCGGTGATGTCGAACATCATCTGCCCGGCGTCCTTGAGGGTGACCACGTTGTCGGCGACCCACGGTCCGCCGACCGGCAGGACACGCCCGTACGCATCCGCCGACAGGACCTGGTTCGTGATGAACTCCGCGAGGTCCTCCCGCGCGATCGGGTTGACGACGTTGTACTCACCGTGGTCGAAGATCCGGTACGGCAGCCCGTTCTTGACGTCGCCGAACGTCATCGACAGGTACGGGTAGTACGCCGTCGGTCGCACGATCGTCCACGGGAGCGCGCCGTGGTGCTGGCCCATGAGCTCGCCCTCGACCTGCAGCTTGTAGACCTGCGGGATCAGCTCGGGCCGGTACGCGCCGTAGTCGCTGATCTGGATGAACTGCTGCACGTCGTGCGCGACGGCGGAGCGGATCCCGTTCATGACGGCGTCGTAGTCGACCTGCTTGCACTCCTCGGCATCGTTCGGGCGACGCCCGCTGAGCAGGGAGATGACGACGGCGGTCGGCGCGGCCGCGACCGCGTTCTCCACGTCCTCCGCACGCGTGGCGTCGCCGGTCACGACCTCGGCGTCGGCGAAGGCCTCGTCGTCCTTGACCGATGCGTCACGCGCCAGCACCGCCGGGCGGTAGCCGCGACGCGCGAGCTCCGGCACCAGCGCTCGTCCGATGTAGCCGGTCCCGCCGAGCACGAGCACCCGCTCGCCGTTGCCGCTGCCGGACGGCCCGGTCGCGTACGTGTCCGAGGTGCTCGAGAGGAGACGTGCGCGCAGCTCGCGGGAGTGCTGCTGGGCGGCATCGGTGTCGAGGGAGGAGATCGTGCTGTAAGCCATGGCGCAGATCGTATATCGTATTAACGATGGTGACCAGAGAACGCCGAGAAGGGCGTCAGCGGGACAACAACCCGTACGTGGCCGCGAACATCGCCACGAACACGGCCACGCAGATCACCAGCACGAGCACCGTGGAAACCTCCCTGCGCTGACGAGTCGGCTCCTCGTCCACCAAGCGCTCGAGCGCGTCCGCAAGGTCCGCCGCGGTGGCCGGCCGCTTACTCGGCTCCCAGCTCAGCGACCGCGCCATGAGCCGGTCGAGCGCGACCGGCCGACCCACGGAGGTTGCGAGAGGCGCCGGCTTGGCGTCGGGGCGGCGGGCCATCACCGCCGCCGCAGTCGGGTCGGCGAACGGAGGGCGCCCGCTGAGCAGGTGGTACGTCACCGCCGCCACCGCGTACACGTCGGCACGCGCGTCGAATCCGTCGTTCTGGTGGACCTGCTCGGGCGCCATGTAGAGCGGGGTGCCGGTGGTGACGGTGAGACCCGAAGCCTCCGCGAGGACTTTGGCGCTCCCCAGGTCCGAGACCAGGAGGCGTGGCGGCGTCGTACGGTCGTCGACGAGCAGGTTGCTCGGCTTGACGTCACGGTGCACGATCCCCGCCTCGTGCAGCACGTGGAGTGCACGCGCCGCCTCGACCCCGTACGCGAGGGACTCCCCCGCGCTCAGCGTGCCCGTCCGGTCGGCGAGCGTGCCGCCGGGGACGTACTCCATCACGAAGTACGGCCGGCCGTCGTCGCTGACGCCGACGTCGAACACCCGGACCACGCGTGGATCATCGACCCGTCGCAGCAACCTCGCCTCGGCGAGGAAGCGCTCGCGCACGTCGGCGTTGTGCGTCCAGTTGTCGGCGAGGACCTTGACGGCGACGTCCGCGTCGAGATCACGATCCTCACCGAGCCAGACGGTGGCGAAAGCGCCGGACCCGAGGACACGCACCAGGCGGTAGCGCCCGAGCACCTTCATGGGGACAAGATAGTGGGCCATGAGCTCCCCCTCGTCGCGCGAGATGCCGCCCGACCTGGTCGCACGCGCACGCTCGGGCGACCCCGAAGCGCTCGAGGACCTGCTGACGATCGTCCGGCCCGCGGTCGTACGACGCTGCTCGCGGTTCCTCCCCCACACCGAGGACGCCGAGGACGCAGCGCAGGACGCTCTCGTCGCGATCGCCCAGAACATCGGGAGCTACCGCGGCACCGGCTCGTTCGAGGGCTGGGTGACCGTGATCGCGTCCAACAGCGCACGCATGACGTATCGCCGTCTGCGCCGCCGCGCTGCGGACAGTGGCGTGCCGGACCTTCCCGAGACCGCTGACCCGCGGACGACGAGCGTCATCGCGGGGACACGCCTCGACCTCATGGAGGCGCTCGACCGCCTGGAGCAGAGCAAGCCTCAGGTCGTCGAGCCGTTCGTGCTGCGCGACCTCGGCTCACTGCCGTACGGCGAGATCGCCGAGATCACGGGCACCTCGGTCGGCACCGTACGCGACCGCATCCACACGGCCCGTACCTTCATGCGGGCCGCCCTCCGGGCAACGTCGTGACCTCTTCCGTCCTGCGCGCCAACACTTCGGCCGGTCCGCGCATCAGAGGGAGTGAACGGGCGCACGAGGTGCCCCAGCAGCAGGAGGAACGAGCATGAGGCTCGACCACGCAGTCATCGCAGCCGTCACCGCGGTCATCACCGGCGTCGGCGGGGCGGTCGCCGTCGCGCAGATCAGCGACGAGACCACGCCGAGGAGCAAGCCACCGGCCAGCACCGCACCGTCCTCGGCCCCCACCGCGACCACCGCGCCGTCGACCTCCCCCACCGCCACCGCGCCGTCAACCTCCGCAACCCCCGGTGACGACGCGCTCGACGACGAGAACCTGATCGGCGAGGCCGTCTACTTCGACATCACAGGGCACCACGTCAAGCGCCCGAAGCAGGTCCCGTGGCTGACGCTCGGCCCGTGCACGGGCGACCTCGAGATGGGCGACGTCGTCGGTGACGACGTGACGCGACTCGACGGCAGGCTGGCTGGCGAGGGTGGCCGGCACGTGATCGAGCAGCTCGCGGAGACGAGCACGCCGAACCTCGCGTCCCAGGCGGCCGACGCGATCGTGACGCTCGTCCAGCAGTGCGACGCCATCCAGGGCGGCGACTTCGGGTACGGCGACCCGGTCCTCGTGTCCTCCGAGCCGCACCACATGATCTGGTACTTCCCGGCATTCGACTCCGACCAGGCCGCGGGCGGCTACGTCGTGTTCACCACCGGCGCGCGCGTCGGTGTGGTCGAGGTCAACGACGCAGTCGACGAGGACGCGGTCAGGCAGCTCGCCCAGCAGGCGGCACGCATCGCCGGGGCGTAGGCGGGCTCGAGGCGCGGCTCCGCAACAGCGGTTCCCCCAAAGATTCTCTGCCCGTTTAATTTCAGATAACAACAGCAGTGTGACCCGTTTCACCCTACGGTTCGATCATCCGCTTTTCCTCCCCTCAAGAAAAAGGATGGAAGACCCGATGCAGAGATCCTCACCCCTGCGAAGGAAGGTCACGGCCGTCGGCCTCGCGCTGGCAGTCCCGAGCCTCATCGCAGCCATGGCGGCGAGCCCGGCGGCATTCGCCGAGCCGTCCGACACCGCGCCCGAGACCACTGTCACCCTCGAGCGCCTGCCTGACGAGGTGCCCTCCGTCGTGGAGTTCACCGTTCCCGGAGTCGACGAGCTCGATCAGCTCGTCGCGACGGGCGTCGACCTCGACCACGGCGTGGAGCAGAGCGCAGACGGCCTCAGCGTCCACGCCGTCGTCACACCCAACGAGGTGAAGGCGCTGAAGAAGGCCGGCTTCGCCCCCGGCGAGACCCTGTACACGCAGGACGACACCGAGAAGGCGCTCGCCGAGCGCGATGCGACCGTCGCGGCCGCCGTCCAGGCCAACGAGGAGTTCGCGGACGACGCGACCGATCCCGATGTCTCCGACGTCAAGATCACGCGCGCGCAGTACTTCACCTCGTTCGGGGTGCCGGTCCTCTCGGTCGAGGCCCGCTACGCCAACGGCCAGACGGAGACGGCGGCGCTGACCGTCGAGCGCGACAGCGGTCCGGGCACGGAGTTCGGCAGCGGCGGTACGCAGAGCATCACCCGGTTCGTCGACTCGGGCGTGTACCTGTACCACCGCGGAGCGAGCCCGACGAGTGGCGCGCAGGCCGTCACCACCCGGCCGGACCGGGTCCGCGTCGTCAGCCCCAGCGGCGACGTGGCGATCGCCAAGGTCCAGGACTGGCTGCCGACCGGCGACGAGAACGACCCGTTCAAGGGTGAGGGCTACCAGGAGGACTTCATCCGGTCCTACATGGACCCGACCGACCTGTACGACCGGATCAAGCAGCTCGCCAAGCAGTTCCCGGACCTCGCCGAGATCGTCGAGCTGCCGTACCAGACGAACGGCTACCGTCGCCTCGCGCAGGCCGTCATCCCGGCCGGCACGAGCACGGCTGACAACGCACGGCGGATCGCGATCGACTCCAAGGCGTACGGGTCCGAGGGCGGCAACGGCATCACGGTGACGGTCGTGCACCCGACCGCGGCCGACCAGGCGTTGACGATCAGCGTCGCCGACAAGGCGATCACCGTCTCGTCCGCGACCGACTCCGCGGGCGCGGCCACCAGCACGGCTGCTCAGGTCGTCGCCGCGCTGAACGCCGACGCCGCAGCGAGCGCCCTGGTCAACGCGTACACCTACCGCGGCAACGCGGGCGACGGCGTCGTCCCGGCGACGGCGGCGACCACGCTGACCGACGGCCTGCAGGCGCCGGCGAAGGTCACGCGCGGGCCGCAGCAGGTCTACGCGATCAAGATCGGCAAGCACCGCGACGGCTCCAAGCCGGGCGTGTTCTTCTACGCCCAGGAGCACGCGCGCGAGTGGGTGCCGCCGCTGGTGACGCTGGAGACCGCCGAGCGGCTGCTGCGCAACTACGCGCTGCACCCGGCCACCAAGGATCTCGTCGACAACCTCGAGATCTGGGTCCTCCCGTCGGTCAACCCCGACGGTGGCCACTACTCGTTCTACGACTTCGCGTCGCAGCGCAAGAACATGGCCAACCACTGCCCGCTGACCGGGAGCGCCGACGCGAACTCCCGCACCTCGTGGGGTGTCGACGTCAACCGCAACTACGACGAGTACAGCCTGTTCGACGGCTACTCCGGCGCCAGCGACAGCTGCACGAGCGGCACCTACGCTGGTCCGGCCGAGCTCAGCGAGCCGGAGTCGCGCAACGTCGACTGGGTCGTCGCGAACAACCCGAACATCAAGTGGTCGATGAACGTCCACAGCTCGGGCAACTACTTCATGTGGTCGCCGGCGGCGTACAAGGCCGACGGCCGCGTCACCGCTCCGGAGCCCACCATGGAGCAGGAGGAGAAGTTCCAGTACTCCTCGTCGCGCATCCTGACCGCGATCAAGCGCTACCGCGGTCTGACGGTGACCCCGGCGCGCACGGGCCGCGTCGTGGACACGCTGTACTCCGCGGCGGGCAACTCCGGCGACATGCTCTGGTACAAGTACGGCCTGTACGCGTGGGACTTCGAGGTCGGTACGACCTTCCAGCCGCCCTTCGAAGCCACGACGCCGACCGGCGCCGGGGCACACCAGGAGGCGATGGAGTTCGCGAACGGCCTGGTCGAGATGGCGCGCCTCGCGCGTGAGCACGACCTCGACGACGTCACCCCGGTCTCCGAGATCAAGGTCAGCCCGAGCTCGGTCGAGGGCAAGGTCAACGTCGAGTTCAGCACCAACGAGCCGGCCGCGATCTACTACACGACCGACGGCACGGTGCCCAACCTGAGCTCGACGGTCTACGGCTTCGCCGGTCTGCGCGACAGCGGCGAGCGCATCAAGGTCGACGAGGGCGCGGAGGTCCGCTGGATCGCGGTCGACAGCCGCGGCAACGTGGAGCGCCACTTCGTGCCGGGCACCGACGGCAACTACCGGAGCTGGATCGCGACGGTCGGGTACGAGCCGCCGCTGCCGGCGTCGGCGACCTCGGTGACGCTCGACAAGAGCACGGTCGTCGCGGGCCAGACCGGGGTCACGGCCTCGGTCCAGGTCACGGCACCAGGCCCCGGCGACCAGCCGAAGCCGACCGGTGTCGTCACCGTGTACGTCGACGGTGAGGCCTCCGGGTCGGCGGAGATCGACGACCAGGGGCGTGCGGCTGTCGCGCTGCCGGCGATCGCGACGGCGGGCAACCACCTGGTGACAGCCACGTACGGAGGCAGCGCCGAGCTGGCCGGGAGCACGTCGCAGCCCGTCGCCCTCAAGGTGACGGCAGCCCCCGGCGTACCGACGGCAGCGGTGTCGCTCGCGGTGAAGCCGACCAGCATCGCGGCCGGCGCGTCCGGCGCGGTCGCCTCGGTCGGGGTCACCGTGACGAAGGACGGCGCGGCGTCCGCAGGCTCGGGCAAGGTCGACGTGCTGGTGGACGGCCGCAAGGTCGGCACCGCGGCGCTCGACAAGCAGGGCCGTGCGAACGTCAGGCTCGCGGCGTTCGCGACGGCGGGCACCAAGGTCGTCACCGCCCGTTACCAGGGCTCGGGCGGCGTCGGCGCGGTCACCTCGGCGCCGGTGGTCCTCAAGGTCACCAAGGCCAAGGCCAGCGTCGCGGTCAAGGTGACGCCCAAGAAGGTCACGACCAAGAAGCGCGCCAAGGTCGCCATCACGGTGACGGCCAAGGGTGTGAACGCGAACGGTACGGCGCTGGTGAAGGTCGGCTCGCGGACCTTCGCGGTCAAGGTCAACGCCAACGGCAAGGCGTCGGTGAAGCTGCCGCGCCTGTCGAAGGGCACCAAGAAGGTGACGGTGACCTACCTCGGCAACGACAACGTGCTGTCGGTCAAGAAGGTGGTGACGATCAAGGTCCGGAGGTGACTCCGGTGATCGCGTAGGTACGGTGAGGGGCCGGCTGCCGGGAGGCGGTCGGCCCCTCGTCGCGTCGTGGCGACGGCAGGCCCCTAGGCGTTCGTGTCCCGAACGGCGATCCCCTCGGCCCGCCACGCCTGCAGCAACCGCGCATCGTCAGACGCGGCCACGAGGCTTGCGTCGCCGATCGCGAGAGCCGCTGCGCAGTGCGTCGCGTCATAGCCCCGGAGCCCGTGGGCGACGGCGAGCCTGGACGCCTCGGACATGAGCGCCGGGTCGAGCTCGATGACATTCACCTCGGACCACAAGGAGTCGAGCACGGCTCGACCCTCCTTGAGACCGTTCTCGGAGACGCGGCCCATCCGGCATCCCTGCGCCATCGCGGCGACGGCCTCGATGTACGCCAATCGCGTTGCCGCGACGTCGTCCGCGGCGTCCCAGACCTCACCGCACGCCTCCGAAGAGGGTTCCGCAACGAGAAGCGGGACCAGCGCGGAGGTGTCGACGTACAGGATCACCTGCGCTGCTCGTCGACGAGATCGCTCACCGTCCCGCTCGCCTTGATCGGAGCGCGACGTCGTCCCTTCCTCCGGGCCGCCGGCGTGACTTTGCCCTCGGCCACGAGCTGCTCGAGCTTGGTCGGCGCGCCGACGGGGATGATCCTCGCGACCGGCCGTCCATGGTCGGTCACCGTGATCGTGCGCCCCTCCCGCACGCTGGCCAGGTGCTTGCTCAAGCCATCGCGAAGCTCGCGGATGCCCACGTCCATGGTCGTCCTCCAATGTGGCGCTAATGGCAACCCACTATAGCGCCACACGCTGAGACGACCGTGTGAAGCCAACAATGATGTGCGACTTGCCTTCGGTGTGTGCCGCACAGTATCGTGCGAGGCATGGACGACGAACTGGTGAAGCAGCACGTGCAAGAGCTGCGCCGCGGCACCGTCGTGCTCGCGTGCTTGGTGTCGTTGCGCGACCCCGGCTACGGCTACGGCCTTCTCGAGTCGCTCGACGAGGCCGGCATCGCGGTCGACGCGAACACGCTCTACCCGCTGCTGCGCCGCCTCGAGAAGCAGGGCGTGCTCACCAGCGAGTGGAACACCGACGAGGCGCGGCCGCGGAAGTTCTACCGCACCAGCGCGGACGGCGAGCGGCTCGCCGAAGCGCTCGTCGCCGAATGGCACGACATCGACACCGCGCTCACGCGCTTCATCACCGGAGGGACCCGATGACCGCCACACTGACCGACCGCTACGTCCGTGCCGCCACCCGGTGGCTCCCGGGCGGGTCGCGGCGCGACGTCGAGGCCGAGCTGCGCGAGCGCATCGCCGACACGCTCGCTGCGCGGGGCGACTCCCCCGCCGCCGAGCGCGAGGTCCTGGAGGAGATGGGCGATCCGCTGCTCGTCGCGGTCGAGTACACCGGACGCGAGCCACGCCTGATCGGGCCTCGCCTCTTCATGCCGTGGCTTCGGCTGCTCCTGCTCCTCCTCGCGATCGTCCCGCCGCTCGCCGCCGCGGGCCACCTCATCGGCGCCCTCACCGACGACGAGGCGATCGCCCCGTCGCTGCTCGGGGCGGTCGGGGTGGCTGTCGGGGCCGCGATCCAGGTGGCGTTCTGGGTCACCGCGGTCTTCGCAGTGTTGGACTGGACCGGCGCTCTCGAGAACGAGGAGGTCGAGCCGTGGAGCGTGGACAAGCTCCCCGCCGCCAGCAGGCCCGGCCAGTCGTTCGGTGACACGATCGCGACCGTCGCCTTCCTTGCCGTGATGGCGGGCCTGCTGGTCTGGCAGCAGATCGCGTCACCTATCAGCTCCGACGGCGAGAGCATCCCGGTGCTCGACCCCGCGCTCTGGTCGTGGTGGGTCCCGGCCGTGCTGGCGCTGCTGGCGATCGAGGTCGGCTTCACCCTGTGGGTCTACCGCACCGGATGGTCGTGGACTGCCGCCGCGGTCAACGCCGCGATCGCGGTCGCCTTCGCCGCACTGACGCTCCCGGCCCTGGCCGCCGGCGACTTCCTCAACCCCGAGCTCGTCACCTCGCTCGAGTGGGACGCCTCGACGGTCGACACTGTGCTGCAGTGGATCACCGTCGGCGTCGTGCTCGTCACCGCCTGGGAGATCATCGACGACGGGTTGAAGGCGCGGCGGGCGGTGGAGTGAGGCGTGGACGACCGGTCCGCTAGTGTCGCCGCGTGGTGAATTGGCGACACAGCGGCAGGGTCCGCGTTCTTCTCCCCCTCACGGTCCTGACCGCGCTCCTCGCCGGATGCGGCGGCGGCGCATCCGACGCGCAGTCGACGTTGACCGAGGACCAGCTCGAGCAGGTGCTGGTGACGCTGGACGACCTCCCGGAAGGCTTCGTCGAGTCGGCGGGAAGCACCGACGGTGACGGCAGCGCACGCGCCAGCCTCAACGACGCCGAGTGCCTCGCGGGGCTGGACCTCGGCGACGCAGACGAGGCTGCGACGGCGGAGGTCAGCTTCGACCGGGTCGGCCTCCTCACCATCACGAGCACGGCAACCTCGTACGCGGACGACGTCGCCACGGCGTTCGACGAGACGCGCGACGCGATCGCGTCGTGCTCGGAGGTCGAGGTCAGCGCCGACAACGGGTCCGGCTTCAAGGGGACCCTCGACTCCGACGACACGGCGGCGTCGGACGACGTCGACGCTCAGATCAACGTCCGCCTCACCGGGACGCAGCAGCCGACCGGTCAACCGGTGGAGATCACGTTCGGGCTCGCTCGGATCGGCAACGACGTCGTGTCCGTCAGCGCCGAGGGTCTCGGCGGTCCGTCGGGCGAGTCGTTCCAGGAGCTGATGCGCGCGACGACCGATCGCCTCGCCGACGCGCACACGGGCTGACCTCGGTGCGCACCGACGTACCAGTCGGGTCGTGGGCACCGGCCCACGGTCCGCTGCACCGCTTCCTCTCGCCACGCCGTGGTACGGCGGTGGCGATCGGCGCGGGGATGCTCACCGTCGCCGTCGGGCTCGCCGGCGCGGGTGTCGTGCAGCGCCACACGCTGGAGGGTGAGTGGCTCACGGTCGTCGTCCTCGTGGCGCTCGTGGTCTTCCTCGGCGGGCTCGGACTCGCCGCGGTCCTCGGGTCGGTGCGCGGCGGACGCGCCGAGATCACGATCGGGCCTGAAGGGATCACGAGCAACCGCCTCTCCCCCGCGTCCTGGGCGTGGCGCGACCTCGAGCACGTCGAGGTCGAGGTCGCGCTGCGGCGCGAGCTGTTCGTCACGACGCTCGAGCCGAAGAGCCTCCGCACGCGGGCCACGATCGCGATCGTGCTCCGGCCCACCGCGCCCGCCCGACGGGAGCCCGCGCGCATCCGGGTCCTCGCGCCCGCGTTCACGTCGGGCGAGAACATCCCGATCGTGCGCGACCTCGACGCGGCGCTGCGCGCGTACGGCGGTCAGCGGTTTCTCGGCGTGCGCGAGCAGCTGACGCACACGCTCTGACGCAACACGCGCGCGCGGCGAAACATACGAGGCGCCGGTTTCGTGCACCGAGCGACACGGATACCTGTCGCTGCGTGCACGAAACCGGCGCCTTGTACGGCTCAGCGCCGCTGCAACCGCCGTCCCGCGAGCTAGCGTCAGGAGTCGCCACGCAGGTCGCGGCGGACGAGCACGCGCGGGAAGCCGTTGAGCACCGACTCGGTGTCCGCCACCTTGGTGAAGCCCGCGCGCTCGAACACCGCGAGGGTGCCGACGTACGCCATCGTCAGGTCGACCTTGGCGATGCCGTTGTCGACCGGGTACGCCTCGACCGCGGGCGCTCCGTTGTCCCGCGCGAACGCGACCGCTCCCTCGACGAGGTGGTGCACGATGCCCTGCCCTCGGTGCCCGGGCCGCACCCGCACGCACCACAGCGACCACACGTCGAGGTCGTCCACGTGCGGGATCCGGCGGTTGCGGGCGAAGCTCGTGTCGGCGCGTGGGTGGATCCCCGCCCATCCGACCACCTCGTCACCGTCGTACGCGAGCACGCCCGGTGGCGGATCCTGTCGCACGAGCGCCCGCACGCGCTCGCCGCGCGCGGGGCCGGCGAGCTCGCGGTTCTCCTTCGACGTCGTGAGGCGGTAGCAGAGGCACCAGCACACGTTGGCGTCGGGACGCTTCGGTCCGACCATGGTCGCCACGTCGTCGAACGACGTCGCCGGGCGGACCACGATACTCATGGACACCGAGCCTAGGGGGAAGCGGCGACGTCGCGCCGATGCCGTACTCGGAAGTTTCGTGACATTTTGTGTCAGATCCTGTCGCATGTGCCAGGCTGACAGCCTCTCGGAACATCCGCTGGTACAAACGACCGTTGGGGGACGTCGTGACCGACCGCGTGCAAGAGATCCTGCCCATCAAGCGGGCCGCAGAAGACGAGCTCCTGAGCAGGCCCGGCGTCACCGGGGTCGACATCGGCTACAAGTACGTCGACGGTGAACGCACCGACGAGATCGTGATCCGGGTGCACGTCGCCGAGAAGCGGGACGTACCGGAGGGCGAGCGCATCCCCGCGGAGATCGAGGGCATCCCGACGGACGTCATCGAGAGACGTTACGAGCCGCTGGAAGACTTGAGCTGGTACAACCCGCTGAAGGGCGGCATCAGTGTCGGACCCGCCGCCTTCGTCAACGGCTTCTACTCGGGAACGCTGGGTGCGATCGTCGTCGACAACGTGACCGGCGACGGCATGGTGCTGAGCAACTATCACGTGCTGTGCGTCAACGAAGGTTGGCGGGACGGAGGGCACTCCAAGGAGATCGACCAGCCGAGCGTCAACGACAACCCGATCACGTACCGCCCCATCGCAACCGTCAAGCGGGGCCTGCTCAACGGCGAGGTCGACGCCGCTGTTGCTCGCCTCGACGGACTGCTCTCGGGCTACGTGTGCGAGGTGCAGGACGTCGGAGTCCTCACCGGCACCGCCGACTCGCCCCTGCGTCTCAAGGTCCGCAAGCGGGGTCGTACGACGGGGTTGACCTACGGAATTGTTGACGGCGCCGACGCGAAGTTCACGATCAACTACGGAAACGGTGTGGGACCGGTCGAGTTCCAGCACCAGATCACCGTTCATGGTGTCTCACCCACCACGACCTTCGCTGGACCGGGCGACTCCGGATCGGTGGTCGTCGATGAGTACGACCGGGTCGTCGGGCTGCTCTTCGGTGGAGGAGGAGGCGGCGGGGCCTTCACTCCGATCGATCGCGTGCTGAAGAAGATGAACGTGCGGCTCGCCATCGCAGGAATCGGGGGCTTCGACCTGACGACGAGAGCCGATCGGGTGTTCGCGCTGAACTTCGGCGGCAAGGGCACGCTCGACCACCTCGCGCTGTACCGACCCGGCAAGGGCGCGTTCTACCTGGTGGAGCGCGACGGCTCCGGCCCCGACGGGAACGCCCGTTTCAAGCCGCTGTACCAGCAGCCCCAAGGCGGTTCAGGGATCGGCGGCTTCGACCTGACCGAGTACGAGGATCGGATCATCGCCTTCGACGGTGCCAGCACCGGAAGGCTCGACCACCTGGTCTGCTACCGGCCAGGCACAGGGATCACCTTCGTCCTGAAGCACGACGGCGCCGAGTCCGACGGCACACCCACGTTCACGCCCGTCTACTCGGAGACCGACGGCGTTGCCGGGTTCGATCTGTCGTCCAGCGCGGACCGGGTGATCGCCTACGACCTCGAGAGCGCCGGCAAGCTTGACCACCTCGTGCTGTACCGACCTGGCAAGGGCGCCGTGTACGTCGTCCGGCGCGACAGCGCGACCGGAGACGCACGCCTGAAGTTCACGGCCCTCTACCAGCAGCCTCAGGGCGGTTCCGGCATCGGCGGGTTCGACCTGACCTCGAGTCGCGATCGGATCATCGCCTTCGACGCGACGGGCTCCGGCAGCTGCGACCACCTGCTCTGCTACCGACCCGGCACCGGCATCGCGTTCGTCCTGCGGTGTGACGGGGAGAAGCCGACGGGCGGTCTCGCGTTCACCCCGGCCTTCATCGGGAGGAGCGGGATCGCGGGCTTCGACCTGTCCGAGACCACCGACCAGGTGATCGCCTTCGACTATGACGGCTCCGGCAAGCTCGACCACCTGGTGATGTACCGGCCCGGCACGAGTGCGGCGTACAAGGGCATCCTCTTCATCGTCAAGTGCAGCGGCCTGAACAGCCAAGGAGACCTCGAGTTCACGACGGTCTACCAGCAGGGCGATCACGATCCCGGCCTCGGCGGTTACGCGCTGACCTCCATCGACGACCAGATCATCGCCTTCGACGGCGCCAGCACCGGCAAGCTCGACCACCTGGTCCTGTACCGGCCGGGCACCGGGATCGCCTGCATCCTCGAGCACAACGGCTCGACATCTGATGGGACCCCTGTCTTCAAGCCGGTCTACCGCGCCGACGGAGTCTCCTGACGTCCTGGTGCGGTCGTCAGGACTAGCTTCCGTCGAGCAGCTCGGCCACGTGGTCGGGCACGTACGTCGACCGGTCGCGCGGGGGACGCTCGTACGACCTCGAGGCCGGCGGACGGTCGGGGATCTCGATGCGGGGCGGCTCGACCTCGGTGTACGGCACGGTCGAGAGCAGGTGCGCGATCATGTTCAGCCGGGCCCGCTTCTTGCTGTCCGACTCGACCACGAACCACGGGCTCGTCACGGTGTCGGTGTACGCCATCATCTCGTCCTTGGCCCGCGAGTAGTCCTCCCAGCGGTTCACCGACTCGATGTCGGTGGGGCTCAGCTTCCACCGCCGGATCGGGTCGTCGGCTCGGGAGCGGAACCGCTTGAGCTGCTCCGCGTCGGACACCGAGAACCAGTACTTGCGGAGCAGGATCCCGTCCTCGATGAGCATCTGCTCGAACTGCGGCGCCTGGCGCATGAACAGCGCGTACTGCTCGTCGGTGCAGTAGCCCATCACGCGCTCGACCCCTGCGCGGTTGTACCAGGAGCGGTCGAACAGCACGATCTCCCCGCCCGCCGGGAGATGCTCGACGTAGCGCTGGAAGTACCACTGCGTCTTGTCGCGCTCCGTCGGCGCCGGGAGCGCGGCGATGCGGGCGACGCGTGGGTTCAGGTTCTCCGTCACGCGCTTGATCGTGCCGCCCTTGCCGGCCGCGTCACGGCCCTCGAAGAGGATCACGATGCGGGCCCCGCTTGCCCGTACCCACTCCTGGAGCTTCACCAGCTCGACCTGCAGGCGCGCGAGCTCGGCCTCGTACGCCTTGGCGGTGAGCTTGGGCTGGTTCCGTGCGGCGCTCATCCTCGGACAGTAGCGCCGCGAGGGCGCGCCCGCTGCGGTCGGATCCTCGTACGATCGGCTCATGAGCGACGGCGTACGCAACCTGCAGGCGGCACTCTCGACGATCACCCAGCCCTGGCAGCCGCACCGGCTCGCGAGCATCAACGACTACGACGTGAAGGTCGTGAAGATTCACGGCGAGTTCGTGTGGCACACGCACCCTGAGACCGACGAGCTCTTCCTCGTGCTCAGCGGCGAGCTCACGATCCAGCTCCGAGACGGGGACGTGACGCTCGGCCCGGGCGACGTGTACGTCGTCCCGAGGGGCGTCGAGCACTGTCCGCGCGCCGATGCCGAGGTCGAGGCCGTGCTGATCGAGCCGATGGGCACCGTGAACACCGGGGACGCCGGCGGCGAGATGACCTCGGAGCTGCGCGAGCTGGCGTAGGCGGCTACACCGCGTCGTCGGGCAGGAGCTCCCACACCACCTGCTCGCACCGGCACGCGGCGGCGATCTTGGCGGCCCACGCACACGCCTCTTCGCGCGAGGCGACGTCGACCACCGAGAACCCGCCCACGGGGGCCGTGCGGTCCGGGTCGGAGAGGACGATCGTGCCGTCGGTGGCCGCGACGCCCGCGGTGACCTGGCCGCTGTCGATCCCGCCGCCGAAGATCCACACCCCGGCTCGTTTGGCCTCCTCGACCACGGCGTGGGACTCGACGCCGGCGCGTGCGAGCTCCTCCTCGGAGAGCTTCATCGCGCCGTCGGGGAACGAGATCAGATAACGGGGCATCCCGGGACTCCTCTTCGTGGTGGTGCGGGTGCAGGGAGGACCGGCCGGGGTGGAGAAAGTCGTCGGTGCTCGGCCTATCACCTGCCGCTACACCAACAGTTGACTGCTCGGCAATGGAAGGGAAACACCGCGTCCCTAGTTTTTCATCGACCGCTGAACCACCAACGTTCGGAGATCGGTACATGAGAAGCACGCCACGCACCCGCCTGCTGAGCCTCGCCGGCGCCGCAGTCACCCTCGTCACCGCGACCGCACTCGTCACCCCGACCGCATCCGCCGCGCCGGACGCCTCGGACGGCCGCCCTTCGCAGAGCAAGGGCAAGCACCTCGCCCGCGTCGACCTCTCGACGCTCACCATCGCGGAGACCCTGAAGGCGCTCGAGACCGGCAAGTACACGTCGGTCGAGCTCGTCGAGGCCTTCCTCGACCGCATCGAGACCTACGAGCCGTACTACAACGCGTTCACGCAGATGAACCCGGACGCGCTCGCGGACGCCGCCGCATCCGACGCCCGGCGCACGAAGGGCAAGGGCAAGAAGCCGCGCGTCCGTGCTCTCGAGGGCGTGCCGATCGTCATCAAGGACTCGATGGACGTGAAGGGCATGCCCACCACCTCCGGCTGGTCACTCACCTCCCCGATCTCGGGCGGCCTCTCGCTGATCCCGGAGACCGACGCGCCTGCCGTCGAACGCCTCCGCGAAGCCGGCGCCATCATCATCGGCAAGACGAACCTGCCGACGCTGGCGAAGAGCGGCTCGAACGCGAACACCAGCTCGTACGGCCCGACGTACAACGCGCTCGACCAGGCCTGGGCACCCGGCGGCTCCTCCACCGGCTCGGCGACCTCCGTCGCCGGCGGCTTCGCCGTCGCGGGCATGGCGGAGGAGACCGGCGGCTCGATCCAGAACCCGGCGTCGGCTCAGAGCCTGTACGCGGTCAAGCCGACGTTCGGCCTGATCCCGAACACCGGCAACTTCCCCCTCCAGGGCGTCACGCGCGACGTCCTCGGCCCGCTCGCCAAGACGGCCGAGGACGCCGCGATCATGCTGGACGTCCTCGCCGGGTCCACCGCGGACGACCCGAAGACCGAGGACGCGGTCGTCCCGAAGGGCGGCTTCACCTCGAAGCTCTCCACGAAGGCGCTGAAGGGCAAGCGGATCGGCCTGTACGGCCCGGGCTGGCGGACCGGCGCCAACAGCGAGCTCTCCCCCGAGACCGCCGAGCTGTACGCCGACGCCGTCCGCAGGCTCGAGAAGCAGGGCGCGACCGTGGTCGAGGACCCGTTCGAGGGGTCCGGCTTCAACGCGCTGCGGACCAACGGCGCCGCGACCGGCGGCGGCAACAACTGGGCCGTCGACCAGTACCTGAAGCGCCTCGGCGCGAGCGCGGCCGTCAGCTCCGCCGCCGAGCTCAAGGCGTGGGGCGACGCCCACGGGTTCGAGGAGGACCCGCACATCGGCGCGATGCTCGACGGGGCCACCGAGGAGCCGGACCTCACCCCGTTCCTGGAGAACCGCGACGCGTACCTCGAGATCTTCGACAAGGTGCTCGAGGACAACGACCTCGACGCGCTGATGTTCCCGCAGCAGGTCCGCGAGGTCGGCCCGGTCTTCGGCGGCAGCGTCTCGGCCAGCACGGTGTCCGAGATCAACATCGCCCAGCTGCCCGGTGTCGTCGTGCCGGACGGGACGTACGACAGCGGCAAGCCGTTCAACCTCATCTTCATCGACGAGAAGTGGAGCGAGGCCGAGCTGCTCGGGTACGCGTACGACTACGCGAAGGCGTACGGCGGTCGGACCGTCAACCACGACCTCTCGACCACTCCCCCGGACACGACCGCACCGACGGTCACCGTGAAGCCGGGCTCGGTGGGCGCGGACGGCGTCTACTCGACGGTGTCGTACAAGCTCTACGACGCGGGCAAGATCGCGCGGGCCACGATCAACGACGTCGAGAAGGACCTCGTCGACGACACCTGGTCCGACCTGAACGGCATCAAGCCGGGGGTGTTCGGTGCGAAGGCGGGGAAGAACACGCTGAAGGTCTACGACGTGTTCGGCAACGAGACGGCCGTGGAGTTCACGTTGGGGTGAGCGGCGCCATGACCACGCACCCGACTCCTCCAGGAACCCACCCTCGAAGGGAAGACCTGCCATGTCGAACACGCACTGGAGCTCCGTCAGTCGACGGAGCCTGATCGCCGGGAGCGTCGCCGCCGGACTCACCGCGAGCGTCGCCGCCGCCTCCCCCGCCTCGGCCGGCCAGAAGGGTCGGCCCGGCCGTCCCGGCCGCGCGAAGTGGGACCACCACCTCAAGTCCACGCCCGACAACCTCCACCTCGGTGGCTTCCCGATCGGCTGGGAGCCGGGCCTCACGATGCGGTCCGGCCAGACCGTCCGGGTCGACGCCGTGTCCCACCAGGGCTTCACCGGCGCGTCCGTCCATCCTCACGACTACTTCGGGGCCTTCGGCGTGAAGCCGAAGGAGGTCCTCGAGGACGGCGTCGCCTTCTGGGAGACGCTCCCGGAGCGGGACGCCACCGGACGACGCTACGGCGGGCACGTGCTCACCGGGCCGATCTACGTCGACGGCGCCGAGCCGGGTGACACCATCGCCATCGACATCCTCGACATCGACACCCGGGTCCCGTTCGGCTTCAACAACACCGCACCGACGGGCGGGGTGATGGCCACGTTCTACCCGGGCTGGCGCGAGGGCGACAAGGGACTCGACATCCCGGCCGAGATCCCGCCCGGGTTCCCCGCCGGCGTCTGGCCCGACGTCCGGACGCACCTCTACCGGACCGGGATGCACCGCGGCGAGGAGGTCGTCTTCTTCTCCGACGACATCATCATCCCGACGCACAAGTTCATGGGGATCATCGCGGTCGCTCCCCCGACCGGAGAGTTCATCGGCAACACCGAGGACGCTCCCCCGCCGGCAACCGGGGTGCAGAGCTCGACCCCACCCGGCAAGTTCGGCGGCAACATGGACGTCCGCGACCTGACCGTCGGCACGACCCTGTACCTCCCGGTCTTCCAGCCGGGCGGGCAGATCTTCGTCGGGGACCCGCACAGCTGCCAGGGCGACGGGGAGGTGAGCGGGACGGCGGTCGAGCACTCGCTCGCCGGCACGTTCCGGATCACCCTGCACAAGAAGGTCGAGACCGAGCTCCCCTGGGCCGAGGACGACGACCACTGGATCATGATGGGCATCCACTGGGACCTCGACCGCGCCATGCGCATCGCCGTCGAGAAGACGGTGGACTTCCTCGTCACCAGGCAGGGGCTCACGGTGCCGAAGGCGTACTCGTTCGCCTCGATCGCCGTGAACTACCACAACGCCGAGGTCGTCGACCGTACGCAGGTGGTGACGGGCTACATCCCGAAGTCCGTGTTCAAGCGCCGGCGGTGACGGAGACGGAGTGACGTCGTGGGGGCTGGCTCGGGCCGGCCCCCACCGACGAACGTTCAGACCACGTCATCGAAGAAGATCGCCGGGTTCAGGAACTGCCGCTCCCACAGCGCCTGCTTCTCCACCGCCGTCAGCCGTGCGAGCTCGGCGGCGTCATCCCAGGAATCACGGATCGTCGCGATGGCATCAGCGCCGTCCGCCTGGGCGCGGGACGGTCGCAGCGCCGATGTCGTCGGCGAGCCCGCGCGAGCCGGCGAGCAGCCCGCCGTCGACCGGCAGGTCGGCGCCGGTGATCCAGGCGGCGCCGTCCGACAGCAGGAACGCGACTGCCGCGGCGACGTCGTCGGGTGTCCCGACCCGGCCCAGCGGGTACCAAGCGGCCGCACGGTCGAGCGCGTGCCCGTCCTCCACCGATCGCGACCCCCACGCCTGCGTCGCGATCGTCCCCGGCGACACCGCGTTCACACGTACGCCGTGCGGGGCGTACTGCACGGCGAGCGAACGGGTCAGGTTCAGGAGACCGGCCTTCGCGGCGCTGTACATGTCGTTGCCGAAGAACGCGTGCCCGTTGACCGACGCGACATTGACCACGGCCCCGTGGCCGACCTCGCGCATCGCGGGGAGCACCGCCTGCAGCACCCGGAACGTGCCCCCGAGCACGACGTCGAGGTCCTGCGACCAGGTCGACTCCTCGATCGTCTCGAACGGTACGTTGCTGCACACGGCGGCGTTGTTGACGACGTACCGGGGCGCGCCGAAGCGTGCGACGACGTCCGCGACGCCCTCGGTGACGGAGGCGGCGGACCGCAGGTCCATCTCGACGACCTCGGCGTGCGTGAGTCCCTCGGCCGCGACCTCCGCCGCACGCGGATCGCGGTCCGCGAGAACGACGCACACGTCGTCCGTGCCCGCCGCCCGCGCGATCGCGGTCCCGATGTCGCCACCTGCTCCGGTGACCAGGGCGATCTCCATGGACATCAGCCTTTCAGCGCTCCGACGGTCAGTCCCTTGGTGATCTGCTTCTGCAGCAGCGCGAACACGAGCAGCACCGGGGCCACGGTGATCATCATCCCGGCGAACAACGTCACCCAGTTCGTCCCATAGCTCGCGGCCTGGCCGAGCTGGAACAGCCCGAGCGGCAACGTCATCTTCTCCGGGCTGTGGATGAGCAGCAGTGCGTAGAAGAACTCGTTCCAGTTCTGGAGGAAGCTGATGATCGCCACCGAGGCGACACCCGGGCCCATCAGCGGCAGGATCACCGACACGAACGTGCGCGACGGTGAGGCCCCGTCGATCGCGGCGGCCTCCTCCAGCTCGTACGGGAGGGTCTTCATGAAGCCCGTGAGCACGAAGACGTTGAACGGGATGTTGTACGTGGCGTACACGACGATGAGCCCGATGCGGGAGTCGAGCAGCCCGAAGTCCTGCATGAGGTTGTAGAGCGGCGCGAAGGTCACCATCCACGGGATCATCAGCCCCATCAGGAAGACGCTGAGCACGATCGTGCTCCCCCGGAACCTGATGCGGGCCAGCGGGTACGCCGCGAAGACCGACACCAGCACACCCAGCACGGTCGCGGTGACCGTCACGAAGACGCTGTTGCCGAAGTACGCGCCGATGTCGGCGTCGTTCCACGCGCGGGTGTAGTTCTCCCAGCGCCAGGTCTCGGCGAGGCTCCAGGGCGAGGTGCCGAGGAACTCGCGGTTCGACTTCATCGACGCGTTGAACACCCACGCGAACGCGGCCGTCGTCGACAGCACGACCGTGCCGAGCATCAGGTAGAGCGCGAGGTGGTACGGCCGGAACGGGGCCGGCGCCCGGCCTGACCGTCGCCGCCGGGGACGCGGGGGTACGGAGGGTTCCGTCGCGGACGGAGCGGCGCTGGCGGTCGGCGACTCGGTGGGTGCGAGGTCAGTACTGGAGTTCGTCACGCTTCATCACCTTGTTCAGGAGCTTGGCGACGACCAGCAGGAGGACGACGAGCACGGCGCCCATCGCGGCCGCGTACCCGAAGTCGCCCTGGTCGAACGCGATGTTGTACATCAGCGTGCCGACGGTCTCGGTCGACCCGAACGGGCCGCCGTTGGTCATGATGTAGATGAACGCGAACGCCTGCATGCTCTGCACGAACCACAGCACGAACAGCATCCGCAGCAGGTCGCCGAGCATCGGCAGCATGACGCCGAAGAGGATCCGCACCTCCCCCGCGCCGTCGATCCGAGCCGCCTCGATCACGTCGGTCGGCAGGCGTTCGAACCCGGCGCACAGCAGCACGACCCAGATGCCGATGCCGTGCCAGACCGACACGAACGTGACGGCGGCGAGCGCGGTGGCGGGGTCACCCAGCCAGGTACGGGCGAGCGCGCCGAGGCCGAGGCCCTCGAGCGCCGGGTTGACGATGCCGAGCGTCGGGTGCAGCAGGAACTTCCACATCAACGACACCACGGCCACCGACAGCACAACCGGCGCGAAGACGAAGAAGCGGAAGAACCGCTCGCCGCGCAGGCGGTGCGACAACGCCCACGCGAGGGCGATCGCGGGCGGGAAGAGCATCACCGCGCCGATGATCGTCAGCAGGAAGGTGTTCTTGAGGGCGTTGTAGAAGTCGGGGTCGCCCGACAGGCGCTCGTACTGGTCGAGACCGACGAAGGTGAGCGTCCCCGTGCGGGAGAACTCGTTCATCGACAGGTCGACCGTCCGCACCAGCGGGTAGAGGAAGAACAGGGCGAGCATCACGAACGCGGGAAGCAGGAACGGGATGATGATGCGTCGCTGTGCCGAACGGTACATGGCACCTCCGGGTGGTCTGCCGCTGTCGCGGCCCGTCCTCGTCGACGGGCCGCGACAGCGTGCGGGGGTCGTCGCTCAGTTGCCGTACACGCGCTTCAGACCGGCGTCGATGGCGTCGAGCGTCTCCTCAGCGTCCTGCTTGCCGAAGAACAGCTTCGCGACCTCGGGGTACACGATGTCCTTCGCCTTGGACTGGAGGATGCCGTAGTAGGCCGGATAGAGCTGGTCGACCGAGCCGACGACGTCGGAGATGCCCGGGAGTCCCGGCGGGCTGGGAACACCCGTGACCGCGGAGACCTCACCGATCTCCTCGGCGCGGGCCGTCTGCGTCTCGACGGTCGTCATGCGCCGCGTCCACTCGAGCGCCAGCGGGATGTTGTCGCTGTCGGCGGCGACCGACATCAGCTGGGCCATCGCCATCATGCCGTTCTCGTCGCCCGCACCGCCCTCGACGGTCGGGAACGCGAGCACACCGAGCTCGAAGTCGGCGGGGATGACGTCCTTCATCTCGCTGACCAGCCAGCTGCCCATCAGGATCATGCCGGCCTTGCCCTGGAAGAACTGCGCTTGGGCAGCGGTGAAGTCGGTGCCTTCGAACCCCTCCAGGAAGTCACCGTTGTCGCGCAGGTCCTGCACCTTCTGCAGGCCGTCGAGGAAACCGGGGTCGTCCTTGACGCTCCCCTCGCCCTCGATCAGGACGTCGTGCACCTTGTCGTAGCCGACGGTGCGCATCCAGAGGTTGTCGGTCCACATCCCCATGTACGGCTCGAACAGCCCGGTCACGGCGATCGGGTCGACACCGGCGGACTTGAGCTGCGCCGAGGCTGCCGTCAGGTCGTCCCAGGTCTTCGGGGGCGTGATGCCGTTCTCCTTGAAGATCTTGGCGTTGTAGAAGAGGACCTGCAGCGACAGCTCCGACGGGATGCCGTAGATCTCCTGCGTCTCCGGGTCCTGCATGAACTGCATCGCCGCCGGGCTGAAGGAGTCGATCCAGGGCTTACCCGTCTCCTTGTCCTCCTGCTCGAGGTACGGCGTCAGGTCGAGCAGCTTGCCGTCGCGCGCCCAGTCGAGAAGGGCCGGGTTGGTGCCGTCGAACATGCCGTAGTCGACGTCGAGCGGATCACCCGAGCGCCACCGCTGCTCGATCGCCGGCCGTGCCTCGGTGTTGGCGAACGTGAGCTTCACCTCGGCGCCGTCGACGTCCTTGCCCATCGAGTCGGCGATGTCCTCCAAGAACGCCAGCGACGGTGTCCCCTTCGCGGGGAGCACGCCGACCTCGATCTCGCCGCCCTTGATCTCGTCCTGCCATGCCGACGCCTCAGGGGCGTCTGCCTTGTCGTCCCCGGAGCCGCACGCGGCCACCGACGTCATCGCAGCGAACAACGCTCCGACGACCACCATCTTTCGCCAGGTCCTCACCGCTGGTCCTCCCTTGTCTGTCCTTGCGTTGGGGGTTGTGCCGCGTCGTCGCGGCGTCACATCTCCGAGAGATCGGGCAGCAGCTCCGCGAACTCGGCGAGGAAGACCTCGATCCGGCGGAGCTCCTCGGCATCGAGCACGTGCGAGGGGGCGCGGCAGTAGTCGCTGCCGATGAGGCCGCGCCGGTACGAGATCCTCTTCTCGGCCGCGATGATCAGCTCGGTGTCGAGCATCCAGTACGAGATGTACGGCAGCAGGCGCCGGTGGAGATCCTCGCCCGCCTCGACCTCGCCGCCGCTCAGCAGGCGCCAGATCTCGACGTAGATCTCGGTGAACGAGCAGCCCGGCTGACTGCCGACCGCGCCGCGGCGCCACGCGTCGGGCAGCTGCACGCCGGCGTAGCCCTCGATCGCGGGCAGCGGCGGCTCGGCGTCGGCCAGCTCACCGATGAGACGCCCCGGAGGGCTCGACTCGACCTTGACCAGACGCAGGTTGGCGTGCTTGCGGGCGAGGTCGCCGATCACCTCGGCGTCGAGGCTGGTGCCGGTCTCCGACGGCGCGTACTGGAGCACCACCGGCGTCGGCGCCACCGCTGCGAGCACGGCGTCGACGTGGCCGACGATCGCGGCCCGCGACGGAGAGAGCAGGTGCGGCGGCAGCAGGTTGATCAGGTCGGCGCCGGCCTCGACCGCGTCGCGCGAGCGAGCCGCCGCGACCATCGTCGCGTGGTCCTGCACCGCGACGATCGCGGCGACGTCGTCGCGCGGTCCGGTCGTCGACAGCAGGATCGCCAGGAGGCGGCGACGCTCGTCCTCGGTGAGCTTGTAGAACTCCGACGCGAAGCCGGGGAACATCATGCTGCTCACTCCGGTGCCGATCACGTACTGGACGACGCGCGCGAAGCCCTCCTCGTCGACCTGACCGCTGCTGGTGAACGGGACCTCGAGCACCGGCGAGATCCCGCGCACCAGGGCCGCGGCATCGCCCGCCGTCGCAACTGACGCCCGAGACTGGGTTGTCGTTGTCGGCGTTGCGTCAATGGTCATGTGCTGCGGTTCCTCACTGTAGAAGCTGCGTCGGTTCTCGAAGGTATCTACGCGATTTCGAAAGCATCTTCGCGTGGGTAGATGATAGAACGCCCGTGACGACGGCCACAAGGGGTTCAGCCGAGCAGTCGGCGTACGACGTCGCCGAGCACCTCGGCGCGCTCTGCGTCCGAGATCGGCCAGTCGACGACACGGCCCAGCTCGGCGTCCGGGACCGTGTACGGGGCGTCGGTCGAGAAGACGAGCCGGGACGCCCCGATCTCGGGATCACGGGCGAGCTCGGACAGCACGGTGTCCCACGGGGCGTAGCACGTGTCGCCGTAGACGTTCGGCGCGTGCCGCAGCGCCGGTGCCGCGTCGATCCAGAAGTCGGTCGCCCCGCTCCTGCCCATGACGAAGGCGAGGTCCGGGAAGCGCCGGGCCAGCGACGCGAGCGGCAACGGCAGCGCACTCGGTGGCGTCCCGGTCCGGACGTACACGAACCACCCGACCTCGCGGGCGAACTCGAGCAGCGGGTCGACCAGCCCGTCGAGCAGGTCGAAGCCCTGCAGGACGCTGTCGACGTTGAGGGCGCGGGCGCCGGCGTCGTACGCGCGCCGCAGGTCGTCGACTGCCGCCGCGCCGCGCCACGGGTTCGCGACGGCGTACGGGATCAGCCGTCCGTCCGAGCGGGCGGCCGCCTCGGCGACGTACGCGTTGCCCTCGTCGTTGTCGTACGCGATGCAGCGCTCGCCGGGCGCGACGAGTGCGGCGTCGATGCCCAGGCGGTCCATGGTGGTGAGGAGCGTGTCGGCCTCGAGCGCGACCTCGCGTCCCTGCCCGAGGCGTACGTGGGCGTCGACGATCATGCGGTCACCGCCGTCGAGAGGCCGAGCGCACCGAGCGCGTCGGCATGGATGACCTGCTCGATCAGCTCCTGCGGCACGCGCGGCAGCGCCGTGCCCTCGAGGATGTCGTTGACGCGGCGCAGCCCGGCGATGGCCTCCCCCGTGTTGGCGATCGGGAAGTCGGAGCCGAGCAGGAGCTTGTGCGTGCACCCCCACTCGACAGCCGCCAGCAGGGACTCGTAGCAGACCCAGGGACGCAGGTAGATCGACGAGACGTCGGCGTACACGTGCGGGTGCTTGCGGATCGTCACCACCGTCTCCTTGCCCCACGGGTGCCCCATGTGGGCCATCACGATCCGCAGCTCGGGGAAGCGGAGCGCGACCTCGTCGGTGACGAGCGGGTAGGTGTAGCGCAGCGGCGCGGCACGGATCGGCGACGCGCCCTGGTGGAAGAGGATCGGCAGCGCGTTCTTCTCGCAGTACGCGTAGAACGCCAGCGCGTCCTCGCCGAGCGGGTCGAAGTTCTGGTAGTTCGGGCCGAGCTTGACCCCGACCAGCCCGAGCTCACGGCACCGCTCGGCCTCGTCGAGCGCGTCGGTCGCGGTCGGGTTGACCGACATGAACCCGATCCGCCGGTCGGGCGCCGCCGCGACGAACTCGGCCGTCGCGTCGTTGGTCCGCTCGGGCGGGTGCGGGATGCCGGTCGACTTCAGCGGGTCGTCCACCGCGATGTTGAACACGATCGACACGTCCGCGGCCGCCATCGCCACGTCGAAGTCGTCCCACGAGCTCGTGGTGACGACCGGCCGGTCCGTACGCCAGTTCGTGAACACCTGGCGTTCGTCGTCGGGCACCGTGTCGCGGTGGGTCGGGGTGTGGGCGTGGACATCGACGATCATCGAGATGCCTTCCTTTCTCGGGGTGGCCGGCTAGTCGGCGGACACGAGCAACGCCCGTGCCGGGTCGGTGAAGCCGGCGCCGATGATGACGGAGGTGCCGTACGGGTTCGTGGTGAAGCCGCCGTCGTTGTGCCAGGCCCGGATCTGCCCGTCGGTCTGGACGAAGTTCAGCTCCGCGCGCCCGTCGGCGTCGAGGTCGGCGAACTGGACGCGGGCCGGGTCGGCGAAGCCCGCTCCGACGATGACGGAGGCGCCGTACGTGTTCCCCACGAACCCACCGTCGTTGTGCCAGGAACGGATCTGCCCGTCGCTCTGGACGAAGTTCAGCTCCGCGCGCCCGTCGGCGTCGAGGTCGGCGAAGGAGACGCGCGCAGGATCGGTGAAGCCCGCACCGATGACCACCGATGCTCCGTACGGGTTGGCACTGAACGCACCGTCGTTGTGCCAAGCCCAGATCTGCCCGCTCGGCTGGATGGAGATGAGCTCCGCGCGCCCGTCGTCGTCCAGGTCGGCGAACCGCACCCGCGCCGGGTCCGTGAACCCGTCGGCGATCTGGACCGACGTGCCGAACGGCGCGGCCGCGAAGCCGAGGTCGTTGTGCGCGGCACGGATCTTGCCGTCGGTCCCGATGTTGATCAGCTCGACGCGTCCGTCGTCGTCCAGGTCGGCCATGCGCAACCGTGCTGGGTCGTACCCGCTCGCGACCACCACCGACGTGCCGTACGGGTTCGCCGCGAAGCCGACGTCGTTGCGCCAGATGCGCAGGTCGCCGTTGGCCTCGAACCAGCCGAGGTCGGCCCGCCCGTCGCCGTCGAGCGACGCGGCTCGGGTGCCGCCCTGGACCGGGGTCAGGCCCGACCACGAGAGGTCGACGGAGAACATGTGGCGCGCACCGCTGACCCAGCCGTGGAAGACGACCTTGTCACCGCCGGTCAGGCCGGTCGTGTCGGTGACGACGTCCGCGCCGCCCGGCCCGCAGATGCCGGTGTTGCCCTGGGTCATGAACGCACCGGCGACTGACCACGGCCCGCCGAGGCTGCCTGCGGTCGCGTATCCCGTGTAGTAGCCGCACCCGCCGTAGCTGCCGCCCGAGTAGAACAGGACGTACCCACCGGGTCGGCGGACCACGTCGGGCGCCTCGATGATCTGGCCCGCCGCGCCGCTGATGAGCGGGATGTTGGAGCCGATGAGGGCCGTGCCGTTGGCGTTCGTCTGCGTCGCGTAGATCGTGCTGGTCGCACCGATGGCGTTGCCGTCGTTCTTCCAGATCAGGTAGCGCGCGCCGGTGGAGTCGACGAACGTGTTGGCGTCGATCGCGCCGCCCAGGGAGAGCGGGCAGATGAGGGGGCTGCCGGCCGGGACGAACGGGCCGAGCGGCGAGGACGCCGTGGCGGTGCCGATGCATTGACGCCCGGACGCGGTGTGCCACGCGGTATAGGTCAGCGTCACGCTGCCGTCGGGGTTCGGCTGGACGTCGGGCGCCCACGTACGCCCGCCGGTCGCCCAGCTCGGCGCCGGACCGCCGGGCATCGCGTCGCCCTGGACGGTCCACGGTCCGTCGATCGTGGGCGCGCTCGCGACGGGCACGTGGCGGTAGGTGTTGGTGGAGTAGGCGTACCAGGTGCTGCCGACGCGGACGATCTCCGGATCGGCGAAGTCCTCGGAGATGAGCGGCTTCGGCACCTCGATCGCCCGGGCCGGCGCGACGCCGAGCGCGAGGGCGAGACCCGCCACGCCGAGGAGAGAGACGGCCCGGCGGCCGAGTGCGGTGATGGTCATGGGCAGGCTCCTTGAGAGGCGTCAGCGGAACTGCTTGACGAGGTCGGCGCGCGGGACGACACCGAGCCCGGGCTCCGCTCCGAGGCGTACGACGCGACCGTCGCTGTCGAGCGGCCTCTCGAGGACGTCCTCGTCGTAGTAGTGGGCGCCGATGATGTCCGACGGGAAGCGTGCGGACAGGTCGGTGAGCGCGCAGGCGACGTGCAGCTGCGCCGCGGCACCGATGCCGAGCTCGCCGTTGGACCCGAGCAGGACGTCGATGCCGAACACGCCGGCGAGGTTGCCCATCGCCAGCGCCCGACCCGGTCCCCCGCTCTTCCCGATGTAGAGGCTGACGCAGTCGGCGGCGTCGCGCTCGACGATCCGGCGCAGGTCGGCCATCGAGAACACCGACTCGTCCGCGACGACCGGCACGCCCAGGTCGCGGATCGCGCGGAGCCCGTCGAGGTCCTCCGGTGCGACCGGCTGCTCGACGAACTCCACATCCCACTCCCGGAGACCGTCCACCGCGCGCCGCGCGTCCGACCGGCTCCACCCGCCGTTGGCGTCGACGCCGAGGAACGTGTCGTCGCCGACCAGCTCCCGCACCCGGCGTACGCGGGCGACGTCGCCGTCCACGCCCAGCCCGACCTTGACCTTGAACGCGCCGAACCCCATCCCTCGCGCCGCCGCCAGCACGGTGTCGAGGTGCTCCCCGTCGCCGGAGAGCGAGAGCTTGATGTCGACGGAGTCGCGGTACGGCCCACCGAGCGCGACCGCGAGCGGGACGCCGAGGTTCCGTGCGTACGCGTCCCACAGCGCGGTGGAGACGCCCGCCTTCGTGAACGGGTTCGCCGCGAGGACGCGGTCCATCAGCGTCTCGAGCCGCCCCACCGGCACCAGCGGCTGGCCGACGATCGCGGGTGCGACGTACGTCCGGATGAGGTGCTCGGCGCTCGCTCCGTCCTCGCCGCTCCAGAGTGCCGTCGCACTGACCTCGCCGTACCCCTCGACGTCGTCGGTCGTGACGACGCGGACGAGGAGGAAGTCCGAGCGGTCGTGGGTGCCGCGCGCGCCGCGGACGACCAGGTCGGGAGTCACCGCGAGGCTGACCCGCGCCGTGTGGACGGCCGCGACCCGCGCGGTCATCGCGTCCCCGCCAGCAGGGCGCGGGGGTTCTCCTCGAGCATCGCCTGACGCTGCTCCGGGGTGATCCCCCACCCGTCGATCTCGGCGACGCGGGCGACGGCGTAGTCCTGGCTGGCACGGTCGGACAGCCCCGCATCGGTCCCGAACAGCACCTTGCCCTCGGGCGCGTGCGCGAGGATGTGGCGGGCGGCGTACGGCGGGGTCCCGCACAGGCAGAGGTAGAGGTTCGGGGTCTCGACCGTCACCGCCAGCGCCTCGCGCCACGTGTCGTGCAGGCCGCCGTGGCCGAGGACGACGGGCAGATGGGGGTGCCGCCGGGCGAGCGCGGCGATCTGGGCGGCCGTCGAGTACGGCGGGGTGCCGTCGTGGCTGAGCAGGATGCCGCCGGTCGCGACGAGCACCTCGCAGACCGGGTCGAGGCTGCCCTCGTGCATGCTGAACCCCTGCAGCCACGGGTGGAGCTTGAGCCCGCGAAGGCCGAGTGTGCGCATCATCCGCTCGGTCTCCTCCGCCGCGTCGTCGCGCCGCGGGTGGACCGTGCCGAAGCCGTGCAGCCGGTCGGGGTAGCGCCCGACGAACGCTGCCAGGTCGTCGTTCGCCTGCGGGCTGGCGTCGAAGAGGCCGTCGTGGCTGAGCACGACCGCCTGCTCGATCCCCGCCGAGTCCATGAACGCCACGAAGTCGTCGGCGTCGAACGGCGCCCCGCCGAGCCAGCTCGTCGTACGCCAGGTAGGGGTGTGGGTGTGGAAGTCGATCACCATGCCTCCGCGAGTGCGATCAGTCGGTCCGCGGCCTGCGCCACGAGATGGTCGAGCCGACGGGCGCCCGCGTCCGCGTCGGCACGGTCGGGACGGTCGGTGTAGCCGTCGATCGCCTTCCACACGGCGGCGTCGTGGAGGCCGACGTCGGACACCTCGAGGACCACCGGCTGCGGGTCGCGAACGGCCGGCGCCGTCACGCCGTCGGGAAGGAGCGCGAGCACGAGCGAGGTCTCGAACTCCCCCGCGTGCCCGGGCACGAACAGTCCGTCCTCAGCCTCGGCGAGCGCCCAGTAGTCGAGGTGCGCGATCGCGATGCCGAGCGTCGCCGCCGCGTCGGCAGCCGCCGCGTGGCAGACGCCGACGTTGCCGCCGTGCCCGTTGACGAGCACGACGCGCCGACCGCCCTGGGTCGCGATCGAGCGGAGCACGTCGGCGAGCACCGCCATCAGCGTGCGCGGCGAGAGCGAGAGTGTGCCGCCGAACGGCAGATGGTGGTCGGACGCACCGAAGGCGATCGTCGGCGTCACCACGAGCGCGCGCGGCGAGCGGGCGGCAGCCGCCTGCGCGCCGCGCCGGGCGACCTCCTGCGCGATCAACGCGTCGGTGCCGGTCGCCAGGTGAGGACCGTGCTGCTCCGTCGCCCCGAGCGGCACGACGACCAGCGCCTCGGGCAGCAGCGTCGCGAGCGCCTCGCGGTCGGCGTGCTGCCACAGGGTCGCGTTCGCTCCCACAGGGATCGCCTCCGTACCGGTATCCGACCCGCTGGATCAGCGTTCGGAATACCAGAAATAGATTCGGATTACCGAATCCTAGGAGAGCGCGAGCGCGCTTGGCAAGGACTCCTTCGGATAGTCGAGACGACGGGAGACCACCAGCGCGAGATCGCTCAACCCGACCGCCGCATCGTGCTGCCGCTCCTCGGTGAGGTCGCGCGCGAACCCGGTCACGCCCACGGAGCCGGCGACGTGCCCGTCGGCACCGAAGAACGGGACGGCCATGCACGAGATCTCGGCCTGCTCCTCCTCTTCCTCGAGGGCGAAGCCGTTCTCGCGCACGTGGTCGAGCAGCCCGAGGAACGCCTTGCGCCCACCCTTGGGGGCGTTGGGCCCACGACCGGGGGCAAGCTTCGAGAGCAGCGGCTCGAGCTCGTCGGGATCGAGGTACGCCGCGATCGCACGCCCGAGGGCGGTGAGGTTGAACGGCGCGATCTTGCCCGAGTACGTGTCGAACTGGACGAACCCCGGGGTCGCCGCCTTGGCGACGTACACGACCGACGGTCCGTCCAGCACGCCCATGTGCACCGGCATGCCCAGACGGTCCGCCAGCTCGCGCATCTCGCGCGGCGCGACCTGCGACAGGTCCATCTTGCGGACCAGCTGGCTCGCCAGGCCGTACAGGCGCAGCGTCGGCCGCCAGAAGTGGCTGCGGCCGACGATCCGCCGTGCGGCGTACCCCCGCTGCTCGAGCGTGTAGACGATGCTCGCGCAGGTCGCGAGCGGGATCCGGGTGGCCTTCGCGAGCGCCGTGAGGGTGAGCTCCTCGTCGGACTCCACCAGGTGCTCGAGAACCGTCAACGTCCGGTCGACACCCGGTGAGGCCGGGCGGCCCCCCGCGCTCTCGGCATCCGTCATCGCAGTTCCAACCCTTCGCTCGGCCCCGCCTGCGAGGTCTCCGTGGGAAATGTGAGCAACCGACTCTAGTGTGCCGTTCGCTCGTTCATCATGGCGAAGACCCGCGGGAGCGCGGCGCGGGGTCCGGCCGGCTCCTCCGGGGAGGTGCCTGCGCTATCGTACGCGGAATGTCGAAACTGTCTTCTTGATGTCGAAGGATTCTCACCATGGCGGTTCCCGAATCCCCGATCCGCGGCATCGTCGCGATCGTCCGGCTCCGGCGAGAGACGCCGACCGATGCACTGCTCGACGCCCTGCTCGCCGGCGGCGTGCGGCAGGTCGAGATCACGGTCGACAGCCCGTCGGCCCACGAGGTCATCAGCCGTTGGGCGAGGCGAGGAGACGCGCTCGTCGGTGCGGGCACGATCCGGACCGCAGCGGACGCCGAGGCGGCGATCGCGGCCGGCGCCCAGTTCCTCGTCACCCCCACGACCGTCGACGCCGTCCTCGACACTGCCCGGACGCGCGGCGTGCCGGTGGCGTGCGGGGCGCTGACGCCGACCGAGATCGACGACGCGTGGTCACGCGGTGCGGCGGCGGTGAAGGTCTTCCCGATCGGCACCGTCGGCGGCGTCTCCTACCTGAAGGCCGTCCGAGCGCCGCTGCACGACGTCCCGCTTCTCCCCACTGGCGGCGTCGATGCCGGCAACATCACCGCGTACGCCGCGGCCGGCGCGGTCGGAGTCGGTGTCGGGAGCAGCCTGGTCTCGGAGGACCTCGTGGCCGCGGGTGACTGGGATGCGGTGCGCGAGCGCGCGCTGTCGCTGGTCGAGGCGTGGGAGGCGGGTCGCGATGCCTGACGTCCTGACGCTCGGCGAGGCGCTCGGATGTGTCCGAGCGCTCGGACCGGTCCGCCTCGGCGGCGAGGCGTCGCTGCACGTGGTCGGGGCCGAGGCCAACGTGGCGATCGGCCTCGCGCGACTCGGGCACGACGTCACCTGGGTCGGGAGCCTCGGGCGCGACCAGGTCGGCGAGCTCGTCCTCCGTACGCTGCGCGCCGAGGGCGTCGACCTCGCGCACGTCGCACGCCGTGACGCGCCCACCGGCCTGGTCGTCTTCGAGGAGCGGCTGCCCGGGACCGTCCGCGTCGACTACCACCGCGCGCACTCGGCAGGGAGCCGGCTGTCCACGGACGACCTTGCGTCCGCGCTCGATCCCGCGCCGCGGATCGTGCACGTGACCGGGCTGACGATGGCGCTGAGCGACTCGGCGGCCGACGCCGTACGGGCCGCTGCTCGGGGCGGTCGCGAGGCAGGCGCCCTGGTGTGCCTGGACGTCAACTACCGCAGCCGCCTGTGGTCGCGCGACGACGCACGTGCTGCGCTCGCGGCCGTCGTCGGCGACGTCGACGTCGTGGTCGCCTCCGACGACGAGCTGGGGCTGGTCGCACCGCACGGCGAGACGGTCGCGGAGCAGGCCGACGCTCTGCTCGAGGCGGGAGTCGTGCGGGTCGTCGTGAAGCACGGAGCCGACGGCGCGACCAGCATCGGCGCCGACGGGACGCACACCTCCCCCGCGCGCGACGTGGTCGTCGTGGACACGGTCGGCGCGGGAGACGCGTTCGTCGCCGGCTACCTGTCGGCGGTGCTCGACGGGCTCGACGAGCCCGCGCGGCTGGATCGGGCGAACGCGGTCGGCGCCTTCGCCGTCACCGGCCGTGGCGACTGGGAGCGCCTCCCGACGCGCGACGAGCTCGCGCTGCTCACGACGCCGTCCGGGGAGGCGGTGCGGTGAGCAGCGCGAGCGGGTGACGTACGGGCTCTAGGGTCGGCAGTCCTTCACGGCGAGGACGTCGATCTCGACGAGGATGCCGCCGAGGCTCGACCCCGCGGTCGTCCGGACGGGACGGGGCTCGTCGAAGTACTCGGCGTACGCCCGGTCGAACCCGTCCCAGTCACGGTCGACGTCGGCCAGGTGCGCGGTCACCTTCACCACGTCCTGCAGGTCGGCCCCCGCGGCCTCCAGCGCCGCCCGAACGTTGTCGAGCGTCTGCCGCGTCTGCGCCTCGATCTCGTCCCCGACGGTCTGTCGGGTGGCGGGATCGACCGGGCCGAACCCGGCGGTGACGACCAGGTCGCCGACGACGACGGCCTGGGAGTACGCCCCGCGGGGTGCGGGCGCTGCCGACGTGCTGACTCCCTGCTTCGTGGGACTCATCGTGCTCCTCACACTCACGTCCAGCTCCTCACAGTCCGAAGGAGATGACGTTGCCGTAGCCCGTGCCGCCGCTGCGACGCGGGGCCGTCCACGGATCTGCCGTGGTGGCACCGTCGCCAGGGTGGATCCACACCGCGCCATCGCCGTCACGGACGACGAGGTCGAGACCACCTGTGCCGTCGGTGTCGGCGACGTCGAGCGAGCGCACGTCGGACCAGTCGCCCGCCACCTGGACCGGATCGCCGGACGCTGTCGGGAACAGCCACAGCGATCCGTCGCGCTCGAGGTCGACCAGGTCGCCGTAGCCGTCGTCGTCCAGGTCGACGATCGCGAGCTCGGCGGCGGTCTGCCAGTTGCTGCCGACCCACATGCGCGGGTTCCACGGGAAGGCGGTCGTCGAGCCGTTGCCGGGATACGCGTACAGGTCGCCGTCGGGCTCGCGGCCGACCAGGTCGGCCAGCCCGTCGCCGTCGACGTCCCCGGAGTAGAGGGCGTCGAAGATGTTCCACCCCGTCCCCCCGAAGTAGCGCGTCGGCCACGGGTTGCCGGTGGTCGCCCCGTTGTTGAGGTAGATCCAGAGCGTGCCGTTGGCCGCTGTGCGCTCGAGCGCGATCACGTCGACCAGCCCGTCGCCGTTGACGTCGTCGGCCATGATCTCACCGGCGAAGCCCCAGTCGGATCCCGCCGAGCGCGTCGCCGTCCACGGGTTGCCGCTCGTCGAGCCGTCGTGCGTGCGGATCACGAGATCCTGGCCGCTGCCGCGGCGTACGGCGAGCTCGGTCTGACCGTCGCCGTCGACGTCGCCGAGCATGACGTTCGCCGCGTCGGCGTACCCCGTGCCGGCGGCGAAGCTCTGGCCCGTCGCCCACATGGAGCCCGGCGTCGTGCCCTGGAACGGATAGACCGTCAGGTCGCCGGCCGTCGAGCGTGCGACGAGGTCGGGGCGACCGTCGCCGGTGACGTCGCCGAGCTCGAGCCGACCCGCGGAGCCGAAGCCGCTCGCGCCGCTGATGATCGACGTCCAGTAGTTGGTGCTCGTCGCCCCGTTGTGCGGATAGACGAGGATCCTGCCGCCGCCGTCGCGTGCGACCACGTCGGGCCGACCGTCACCGGTGACGTCGCCGAGCGTGAGGGCGTTGGCGAGGTTCCAGCCCGAGCCGCTCCACACCCGCGGCGAGGTGAAGGGGTTGGAGGTGGTCGAGCCGTTGCCGCGATAGACCCACAGGACCCCGCCGCCGTCTGCCGGCTCACGGACGACGAGGTCGCCGAGCCCGTCGCCGGAGACGTCACCGATCCGGATGGCGTCCACGATGTTCCAGCCGGTCCCCGCCTTGACCCGGGTCGACCACGGGTCGGCCGGGTCACCCGTGTTCGGGTAGACCCAGAGCGTGCCGTTGTCGTGGTTCGGGTCGCGCGCGACCAGCTCGGCCCTCCCGTCACCGGTGAGGTCGCCGAGCTCGACCAGGTCGGCGTAGTCCCACGCCGTCACGGTCGTCGTCGGAGGACCGTCCCACGGGTTGGCGGCGGTCGCACCGTTGTGGTCGTACAGCCGCAGCGCCCCTGCGTCGGGTCCGCTGAGCTGGGTGACGAGGTCGGCCAGGCCGTCCCCGGTGACGTCGGGCGTCGTGGCCGCCGCCGCGGCGGTCAGGGCGCGGAGGGTGGGCGCCTGGGACGCCTGCTTCTTGGGGGTCTTCGCCGCCTTCTGCTTGGTCGCCTTCGCCTTCTGCACCCGAGAGAGGTCCCAGGTCGGAGTGGCGTGCTTCGACGGCGTGCGGCCACGGTCGGCGGCAGCGGCGACCGCGGCGTCCGCGTAGGCGACGGTGCCCAGGAGGACGCCGGCGGCCACCGCCGCCGTACCGATTCGACGGCTGACGTTCGCGGTCACAGGACGATCCTTTCCTCGGCGCGGTACTTGCGGCCGTTCACGCGGATCCAGCGCACGCTGGACCCGGGGACGGGGTGGACGACGATGCGGCGGGGCTTGTGGTGCCACCGGCCCTCGAACTCGACCTCGAGCGTGCGGCCGTCGCGCGACAGCCGGAACGCCAGGTCGACCTGGCCGTACTTCGTGGGGATCTTCGAGAACTCGGTCACCTCGCTCGTGAGCCACGCGTTCGGGCAGATCCGCAGCAGGTGGAGGTCGCGGTCGGAGATCGAGTCGTCGACCACGGAGTGGATCAGCGACCACACGATGATCGGGTGGCTGAAGAGGTTGCCGTAGATGGCGTTGCGGTGCTCGCTCGAGACGTACGTGTCCTGCGAGAGTCCGCCGACGAGCAGCCCGTACAGCCCCTCGAGGAAGTGGTCGCGGTCGCCGAGCTCCCAGCTGTGGAAGACGTTCCAGCTGTAGCAGGGCTCGCTCGACGACTGCTCGTGGTCCAGCACCGCGCGATAGAGAGCGTTGTGGTGCACGGGGTCGAACAGCTTGGTGTTGGGACCGACGCGGAAGAACTCGACGAAGGACTTCATCATCGGGTCCGATGCCGGCATCAGCCCGGCCCACACGGCCATGAGAGCGCCGGTGTCGAGCATGGTGAAGTCGTCCCAGACGCCGGTGCCGGAGAACTGCGGCGGTAGCACGGGCCATTCCTTGCCGTCCTCGTCCGTCCACTTCTTCGAGCGGTCGGCCAGGTCGTGCATGGCGGCGACGAACGTCTGCCGGAAGGTCTCCGCGAACGCGGCGAACTCGGCCGCACGGGGATGGCCCTCACGCTCGAGCAGAGCGACGGCGGACGTGAGGCCCTTGTACGTCCAGGCCTGGCCGATCATGCCCTGCGTCTCAGCGCCCTCGTCCGTCGAGTGGCCCGGCGGAAGGATGCCCTTGACCCCGTTGTGGTTGGTCTTGCCGCACGCCTCGACGATGAAGTCGCAGGCCTTGAGGATCGGCTCCATCCACCGGTCGATGAACTCACGCCGGTTGGTGAGCATCGCGTGCGTGGCGAGGATCTCGAGGATCGCGCCGTGGTCGCTCATCCAGTCGATCGCCTGCAGGACCTTCGGTGTCGAGAGGTAGCCCGGATAGGTGCCGCCCTCGAACACCGAGCTCGGCGGCACGCGCGTGCCCTGGGTCTCCTTGTAGATCTCGATGTGCTTCTCGACGACGTCGTGGTAGCCGAGCCGGTCGAGGAACATGTGGCTGACCATCGAGGTCGGCGTGCTCCACAGGACGTCGTACGCGTACGCGCCGGAGAGGAAGGTGTAGAGCCCGGTGTCGGGGCTCTTCTCGGCGACCACCTGGGCGAGCTGCGGACCGCGGCGGATCACCTGGTTCACGTAGTTCTCAGGCGTGCGGATGGTCGCGACGGAGGGCTCGCGCTGCTTCCAGTAGGCCGTGCACTCGGCGAGGACCGACTCACGGCCCTGCGCCACCTCGGCCTTGATGTCGGCGAGCGGCTGCGGCATCAGCGGCACGACCAGGTCGACGTGCGCGCCGACCTCGACCGGCAGCCCGAGCTGCAGGTCGTACACACCGCTGGCCTTGTCGTTCTCGGCCATCCCGATCGTGCCGCCCTGTGCCGTCATCACCATGAGGCGGACGTTGTCGTCCTTGTCGCTGATCGGGACGGTGACGGGCTTGCGCGACGGGTTCCACACGCGCTGCATGGTGAGGCCGCCGTCGATCGGCGCCAGGTCGGGGATGACGCGCAACGGCACGCCGTTCTCCTGCTCGTACGGACCCTGCGGGCGCATGTACGCCTTGCTCAGCCAGAGCTGGAACACGAAGTCCTTGGGCGCCTTGATCGGGTCGACGTACACGACCTCGAAGCGCACCCACGCGTACAGCGGCTCGATCGCCGTGTCGACGTCGCCGCCACCGGGCAGGTGTCCGAAGACGGTCTCGCGGATGACGAGGCCCTCCTGCCGGCGGTACTCCGTCCACAGCACGGGAGCATCGCTGTCCTCGTCCCAGCCCTGCTGGCGGTAGCCGAGGTCGTCGTCCCAGACCTCGTGCTCCGACGTCGGGAACGGACGGAAGCCACCGCCGCGCTGCGGCATCACGACCGTGAACTGGAAGTTCTTGCCGTTGTACGGCCCGGTGTTGGGCTTCTGGGAGATGACGGCGCCGGGCTCGGCCACGAGCGCCCCGTTGTAGATCGAGGTGAAGCGGAACAGGTGGCCCTTCCACCCGATGGGCGTCCAGACGTTGCGCTGCGGGAGCCACCAGTGCTTCGCCAGCTCGACGTCCGGCTCGGGTGACCCCGCGCTGAGTGCGGTGGAGACGAACGTGTCTGCCGCTGCGGGCTCGGCAAGGAGGCCACCTCCCGCCACCGCTATCGCGCCCCCGGCGACCGCGCCGCCTGAGAGCTGAAGGGCTCGCCTTCTCGAGATTCCAGTCACAACCAACCTCCGTCGACGCCGTGTGCCCGCGGGCTGATGCTTCGATATCTCGTAGATATCTTCGCTTTGCTGGGTGATTGGAAACTAGCAGCGTCAGCGCGCGGGTGGCAAGAGGTCACGCACGACAACGCCCCGCCGCAGGCAGCGGCGGGGCGTGGTCTGAGTGTTCGGACGTGTGGGGCGTGGGGTGGCTAGCTCCTCGCGCGGTGCGCGGTGATCCCGTCGAGGGTCACCGTCCCGTCGTCGAGCCGGACGCTCGCCGCGTACCGGTACGAGGCGCGTACGGCGGGGTCGGCGAGGTCGATCGCCCCACCGACGTCTACCGAGTAGAGGAACTCCCAGCCACTCCCCTGGTCCGCGTACGCCGTCGCCGCGGTGCCGCGGAGCACGAACGCGTAGCGGGCGGCGGGGCCGGTGAGGTCGACCGAGCCGTCAAGGTTGCCGAGCGGCTCGCCGCCGGCCGTGATCAGCTTGCCGTCCAGGCGAAGGTCCCAGCCGACCCGGTGCAGGCCGTTGTGGTAGCGGAACAGCAGGTAGTTGCCGGCGTCCTTCGCCAGGCCGACGAACACGGTGTCCTGCGTCCCGGCCTCGGCGAACGTGCCGGGATCGAGCACGATCGCGACGGCGTCGGAGCTCGGTGACACGTCGGAGCGGAACACGAGGTGGGTCAGCTGCGACGACGTGACGGCCAGCTGCCCGTCGCGGACGGCGACCTCGCCGCGCTGCACGCCGACCGGGAGGGTAGCCCATCCCGTGAGGTCGCCGTCGAAGGTCTCGTCCAGCTCGAGGTACGGGTACGCCGTCGGCGAGGGCGGCGGCGGGAGCACGTCGACGTCGTCGAGGTGCCGCCGGAGGGCTGCGCGCAGGATGCGCTCCGTCACGACGTTCTCGCCCGAGATGTCGGTCGTCTCCCCCGGGTCGCGGGCGAGGTCGTACAGCTCCGTACGCCCGTCGCGCAGGTACTGGACGAGCTTGTGCCGCCCCCGTCGTACGGCGGCGTGCGGGTGCGTGCTGCCGATGAAGTGCGGGTAGACCCAGAACAGCGTGTCGCGGTCGACCGGGCGGCCGCGACCGGTGAGGACGGACGCGATGCTCGTCCCGTCGAACTCGTCGCCGGGCCGCCCGCCGGCGAGGTCGAGCGCCGTCGGGAGCACGTCGATCGTGCTGGTCGGCGTCGCGTCGTGGCGGCCGGGACGGATCGTGCCCGGCCACGACGCGATCAGCGGCACCCGGATCCCGCCCTCGTACAGCTCGCCCTTGCCGCCGCGCAGCGGGGCGTTGGCGTCGCGATAGGGACCGCCGTTGTCGGACGTGACGAGCAGCAGGGTGTCGTCGGCGATGCCGAGATCCGTCAGCGTCGCGACGACGCGGCCGACCTGGTCGTCGATGCTCTCCAGCATCGCGGCGAGCGCCGGGCGGTTGGGCGACTCCCCTGCGCCGGGCTTCGCCTGGTACTTGGCGAGGAGGTCGGGCTTCGCGTCGAGCTTGGTGTGGACGGCGTAGTTCGACAGGTGGAGGAAGAACGGCTCGTCGCGGTGGCGCGTGATGAAGTCGACGGCCTCCTGCGCGAGGCGGTCGGTGAGGTACTCCCCTGGCTCGCGCGCCGGCAGGCTCGGCATGAAGAAGTAGGGGTGGAAGTAGTCGCCGTCGGCGATGTACTGCTCCTCCGACGCGATCACCTCGTCGAACCCGTGCGCGTACGGGTTGCCGGGGCGGCTGCGGTAGTCGCCGGAGTAGCGCTCGGTGAGGTGCCACTTGCCGATGAGCCCGGTGGTGTAGCCGTACGGCCCGAGGACGTCGGGCACCGTGGGGATGTCGGTCGAGAGGTGCTTGTCGCTCGGGGCCGGCTCGCCGCGGAGGAAGTCGGTGATGCCGGTCCGCGCGGGGTAGAGCCCGGTCATCAGCGCCGCGCGGGTCGGCGAGCACAGGGGCGCGGCGGCGTACGCGGAGTCGAACTGCAGGCCTTCGCGGGCGAGCCGGTCGATGTGCGGCGTCTCGTTGAAGGTGTTGCCGTAACAGCCGAGCTCGTCCCAACCGAGGTCGTCGATCGAGATCACGAGGACGTTCGGGCGGCGTCGTCCCGCGGCCTCGGCGCGCGCGAGGGCGCTCGGCGCGATGGTGACGGTGAGGGCGGTGGCCGCCAGCCCACGGAGGACGGTGCGGCGGGATGGATGGAGGACGTGCTCGGGTGCCTCGGTGGAGGGCATGGAGACGCGTCACCTTTCGCTCGGGAGTCGGTGGGGTCGCGCAAGCCGTTCGAGGCTAGGGGCTCGGATGCGGGCGGGCGAGGGTCTTGGTCACCGTGAGCGGAAGTCGGCGGTGACGTTGGGGAACCCGCGTCATGACAACCATCGTCGAGCGTCTCTCTCCCAAGACCTTGTCACGAACCATCGCTTGGGAGTCCTCATGAAGCGCGCCGTCGCCGTCGCCGCATCCACCGCCATCGCCTCCGGTCTCGTCCTCGTCGCGGGAGCGGCGCCGAGCTCCGCCGCCACGACCGGGAGCGCGCGAGCTGCCTCGGGCGTGCTGTGGGACGACTGCTTCTACCACCGCGCCTCGTACTCCGTCGGTGCGGCTGCGAGCGCCGAGTACTGGAACCTGGACCTCAATCTCATCGGTCCCGACGGTCGCAATGCGGGCGGTGACTACCTCTTCCAGGGCACGGACCCCGCTTCCGGCACCGCGTCGTTCTACTTCTGCGGCGGTATGGACCGACCGGGTACGTACAAGATCCGCGGCACGATCACGGCGTACGACGCCGACTACAACGAGACCACCTACGCGATCCCGACGAGCTCGTTCACGATGCGGCAGCCTCGTACGACATCTGCCCTCGCCGCCAAGCCGAAGAAGACGCGGGTCGGCAAGGTCGTCCGGCTCACCGGCACGAGCAAGGTCGAGCGCCCGAACGGCTACTACGCGCTCACCACAACGCGGGTGCGGCTGCAGCAGAAGGTCAACGGCACGTGGCGCAACGTCAAGGCCGCGGAGTACACGAACTACGCCGGCCGTACAGCGTTCCGGGTGAAGGCCAAGAAAAAGGGCACGATGTCCTTCCGCCTGCGGACGCCCTCGTCGAGCACCGAGACCGGGTCGGTGTCGAAGGTCGTCAAGGTCCGCGTCCGCCGCTGACCCTGCGCCGGCCGTCCACAGGGTGCGTCACCGCCGCGCGCCCTGTGGACGGCGCCCGCGCGCCCTGCGCCCGCCGCGCCACGGTGGACCTATGACTGATCCTGAGACCGATGGCCCCACCGACTCCTCGTATCTCGGAGACGAGCTCGCCGAGATCGTCCGCGAGGCACCGCGCACCCCGCTGCGTGTCCTGATCAAAGCAGCGCGCGATCAGATGCCCGATCGCCCGTTCCGCGACGTCGACGTGCTCAACGCGATCTCGCGGCTGAGCATGCTCGTCGGATATGCCGACGGCACCGTCAGCCATCTCGCGGACGTGCTCGACGGATGCATCTTCACCCAGCGCGTACGATCCCCCACCGCGGGTTGCACCACGCTCCGCGGCGGCATGTCCTTGCTCCCGATCGAGCTGCTCATCCACGAGGAGCACGAGCACGGTCGCCCGCTCGAGGTGTCCGTCTCGCCGTTCGGGGACGAGGTCCTGGTCGGGCCTCCCGGTTGGCTACCAGACCTTCAGCCGTATGAGCTCGTCGGTCTGCGGTGGACGGATGGCGCGGTCGTCGCGGAGCGGGTCGAGGAGCCGATCCTGTCGCCCGAACGGATCGCGGAGCTCTCCGAGCTGCTCGCCGACCACTACCGCAAGCAGGAGTGGTGGGGATTCGGCGAGCGAGGCTTCGACGCGAGACCGGGCGACGTCATCCGCGCGGTCGCCCAGGCCAAGCTGGAGGTGCCGTCACTCTTTCGCGACCCCCTTCCTCCGCTCGCCGAGCTCATGTACGACCCGCTCGACCGCGACCAGGACAAGTTCCTCTGGCGCGAACGGGCCGCCGTCCTCCATGGATTCAACGTGAGCTTCTCGATCCAGGGGATGCCAGAGAACCTGCATCACGAGCTCAAGCGGCGGTCAGACGTCTACGGCATGTCCTTCGACCAGTACGTGATTGCGGTGCTCGGGCACCTTGCATGGCGGACGCCGTTCGCGGAGGACCTCGGTCCCGTCGAGCAGTGGTGGCCAGAGAGCCCGGTTGACGAGGCTTGATGCGCTAGCATCATGTGCGTGCGCACCACGCTGGATATCGACGACGACGTGCTCCGGGCCGTGAAGGAGCGCGCGCGGCGTGAGCGTCGAAGCGCGGGCGCCGTGATCTCCGAGCTCGCACGGGACGCGCTCACACGTGCGGCCGGCACGGCGAGCCGGCGCGGTGACGACGACTTCTTCGGCTTCTCGCCGCTACCGCACCGCGGCTCCGTCGTGTCCAACGCCGCGATCGACGAGCTTCGCGAGGAGATCGGCGAGTGAGGGCGCTGCTCGACATCAACGTCCTGCTCGCTCTCCTCGATCGCGACCATGCCGACCACGATCGGGCACGTGCCTGGCTGACCGACGAGATCCGCCAGGGATGGGCGTCATGTCCCCTCACGCAGAACGGGTTCGTCCGCGTCATCAGCCAACCGCGATACCCGAGCCCCGTCCCAGTCGCGCAGGCGATCGAGCTGCTGTCCCATGCATGCGCCACCGAGCATCACGAGCTCTGGCCGAACGCCCTCAGCCTGCTCGACGACGACCACTTCGCGCACACGCGGATCCACGGGCCGCGGCAGGTGACGGACGTCTACCTCCTGGCGACCGCGGTGGCTCAGGGCGGGAGGTTCGTGACCTTCGACCGCGCGATCCCGCTGTCAGCGGTGCCCCGCGCGACCGCCGAGAACCTCGTCGTCCTGTAGGAGCGCGCGCGTGCGGGCGATCCCGTATCGGCGATCAGACGACCTCGCGACTCGTGGCGACCGGCGGCACGTCCGGGTGGGGCAGGAGGTCGACCCGCCGTACGCCGCACTCAGAGCACCGTACGTAGTGGACCATCCCCTCGGACGTGGCGTGGCGGGACTCCGTACGCCAGCCGTGCTCGTGGGTGCGGACCTGCTCGTGCGAGGTGGCGTCTGTGCGGTGGCATGTGCTCATGAGGTCAACGGTGCTGTAATGGTCTTATGCATCTCAACCCTTACGGCGAGTACGCGGTGCTGCTGGCCGCGTCGCTCGCGAACGACTGGCCCGATGACCGCGACGGCATCGCCGCACGGGCCCGCGAGCTGGGCATGACGATGACGTTCCCCGTGGGACCCGACGATCACGCAGGCACCCGCCGCGTCATCGACGACTGGCTGACGATCGTCGACGCCACCGATCCGACCGAACGCGCGCGGCTCCTCAACGCGCAGATGGCCACGGTCGCCGCGTACCCACGACTCACCGACCACAACCGCGAGGGCTGGCACCTGCACTATCGCGACGACAACGACGCCCTCCCCCACGTGCTCCGCGCCGTCATCAGCGTCGGCACTGCCCTGCACCTGACCACGCGCGGCATGCACCGGCTGAGCCGCTGCGAAGCCGGCAACGCCCCCGACGATCCCTGCACCAACGTCGTCGTCGACGTCACCCGCAACGGCCGGCAGCGCTACTGCTCGGTCCGGTGCGCCAACCGCGCCGCCGTACGCCGGCACCGCGCGCGCTCGGTCACCGCCCGCGCGTAGCGCAGCGGGCGCGCAGTCGGACAACGCGCGTGTGCGGGCGATCCCCCCATCGCCCGCACACGCGCGGCTCGCGGGTTACCGCGCCCGGAGCAGCACCGACTCCCCCGCCTTCAGGTTGAGCTGGCCGTCGCCCGCGCTCTCCCAGCGGTCCTCGTCGGGCACGTACGCATCGGCACCGGCGGGCAGCGTCAGCCGTACGCGGGCCCGCTCGTGGCGGGAGTAGTTCGCGACCAGCGTGTGGAGCGTGCCGTCGGAGTCGGTGAAGCGGCCGAGCACGACCGGGTCACCACTGACCGCCGACACCAACCCGTCCGCCGCGAACGGGTCGAGCCCGGCCGGTGGACTCGCGATCCCCGCGGCCTGGACGGCGGTCGAGGTGAGTCCGAGCATCTGCTTGCCGAGCGGGGCGAGGAACGTCGTGTTGATCTCCTTCGACCAGCGGTACAGCGCCGTACGCTTCCCCTCGACCGTGATGAGCCCGGTCGTGAACGCCTCTCCGCGGGCCGGGTCGGGGGTCCAGTACGTGAAGTACTGGATGCCCTTGCACCCGTAGGCGAGGCTGATCGAGATCTGCCAGAGGATGTCGGCCTTGGTCGGGATCGCGTGGTTCGCGTAGCCGACGCTCTGGATGTAGACCCACGAGTCGCGTCCGTGCTTGAGCGCGGCGGCGCGCACCTCGGCCCAGTTCTGGAAGTAGCCGAGGTCCTCGCCGTTCGCCACGATCGGATAGCGGTCGAACGAGAGCACCGGCGACTGGATGTCGCGCGCGGCCTGCTCGTACCCGGCCCCGAAGCCCGGCAGCATGTTCACGTACGACAGCGCGTCCGGGTACGCCGCGTTGGCCATCGCGACGGCCTTCGCCATCAGCGGGAGCTGGCCGACGCCCGGCTCGTCGTACAGGTGCATGCCGGCGAACGACGCGTACCCCGATCCGGCCGGCAGCCGCCACGCGCTCAGCCCGCCGTCGAAGTCGTCCTCGAAGAGCGTCGCTCCCCCGGGGCCGGTGATGACGACGTTGTCGAAGTACGCCGACTCGGGGCCGGCCTCGCGGAACCCGGCCGAGCCCGAGGCGAACTTGGTGTCCGTCGTCGTGTCGACCAGGACGCCGTCGATGCGGGTCGTGAACGTCGAGCCGCTGACCGTCGTCTCGACGTGGTAGCTCTTGCCCGGCTCGAGCTGGTACGGCAGCGCGACCTGCGTGACCGTCGGTGCGCCGTTGACGAACACCGCCTTCTTGAGCACCGCCTTGCCGTTGGAGCCCTGGGTCGAGAGCAGCCACACGTACGCGTTGCCCTCGTCCTTGACGCGGAACGCCCAGCCGGCCTGCGCGTATCCGCCGACGCCGGTGCGCAGCGGCTCGGTGTCGAAGGCGAACGTGTAGTCGGTCCAGGCCGACCCCTCCGCGACCCAGCCGATCGACCCGTTGCCGCTGCCGCTGGAGATGTGGAGGCGACCACCGACCGCGCGCCACGCGGGGGCGTACCGGTTGACCGCGGCGGTGATCCGCTGGCGCAGCTCGTCCTCGCTGATGGTGTTCGGCTGGGCCGGGTCGCCGACGTTCATGTTCTTGAGGACCCACTTGATGTCGGGGTCCTCGACGAGCACCCGCACGCCGGCCTCGTCGGCGACGCGGAGCATGTGGGTGGTGATCTGGACGTCGGAGTTGGAGTAGTTGCCGCCGTGGACGTAGCCGAAGCCGGCCTCCGCGATCTCGCGGTAACGCTCGACGGTGGTCTCGGTGGGCGGCGGCGGCCAGAACAGGCCGATCGGGAAGCGGCCGTCGTTCAGGAGCGGGCCGCCGGTGGTGCCGGTCGCGGCTCCGGCGGCTGCGACTGCGGCGGCTGCTGCCGTGCTGGTGGGCGCAGCGGCGTTGGCTGCCGACGCTCCTCCGAACGGGTTGACGACGCCGGCTGCGGCCAGCGCTCCTCCGATCTGGAGGATGGAGCGGCGGCTGAGGCCGTGGGGCTGGTCGGATTCCGGGGTCATGGTTCCTCCAGGTGTCAGCGGGTGAGCTGCGTGGATGTGCTGCGTGGGTGGGTCAGCGTGGTGGGTCAGCGTGCGTCGGTGCGGGTGGAGCGGGTACGGCGTTCGGGGCGGCGCGGTCGTACGGCGCGCTCGGTCTCGGACAGGAGCTGGACGGTGCGGTCGTAGTCGTGCTGGCCGACGGCGAGGTAGAGCATCTCGACGACGGCGAGCTCGGAGTGCCGGGACGCGAGCGGGCCGTCCTGGAACGTGGTCTCCTCGGCGACGGTGACGAGGACGTGGTCGGCGAGCGTGGCGAGGCGCGAGCGCGGTCCGGCGGTGATCGCGACCGTGTGCGCGCCGTGGTCGCGTGCGGTGGCGAGCATGTCGAGCGTCTCGTCGGTCTCGCCGGAGTACGAGACGGCGATCGCGACGTCGCGGTCGGTGAGCTGAGCGGCGGCGACGAGGCCGTCGTGGACGTCGGCGTACGTCCAGCACGCGACGCCGATGCGGCCCAGCCGGAGCTCGAGCTCGCGCGCCATCACGCCGCTGCCGCTGACGGCGTACACGTTGACGCGGGTCGCTCCGCTGATCGCTGCGGCCGCCGCCGCGACGGCGTCGAGGTCGAGGCCGGCGAGCGTGGTGTGTACGGCGCGGGCCTGGACCGCTTCGAGCGTGCGGGCCACGTCGGCGAGCGAGTCGTTGGGGCCGATCTCGCGGCTGATGTCGGCGTTCCAGCTCCCGTACGCCGTCGCGGCCGCCTCGGTGATGACGCTGACGCGGAGTGCTGGGTAGCCGTCGAGGCCGAGCGCGCGGCACAGGCGGGAGACGGCGCCGGTGGACGTGCCTGCGCTAGCGGCGAGGTCGTTGATCGTGCCGGCCACAGCAGAGCGCGGGTCGTCGAGGATGCGCTGGGCGGTGTGGCGCGTGGAGTCAGGGAGGTCCGGGAGAAGGAGGCGCATGCGCGCGAGGACGCCGTCAGGGGCGATCGGCTCTGTGGCGGAGGTCACAGCCATGACAAGAACTATCGCGTTGTGCGGGCCGTTGCGCAAGAGCCGATATTTCGTTTCGGGTGCACCCGTCAAATGCGGGCGACAGAAATGACGAGCCTCGGCATCCTTGAGGGATGTCTCACGGCCCCATCCGCAAGCTCATGGTGAAGCTCAACCCCCTCCTTGTGCGGGCCGGCTTCTCCGAGGCTCAGGGCGGCGGTGACACCGCCCTTTACTGCGCCGCGTTCGACGACATTGCAGACCGCTACCCCCACCTGCCCCAAGCACACGACGAGCAAGCTGAGGCCATGTCGTTCGCTTGCGTTGACCTGACCTTCGATCTCGCAGCCGGCGGGCTGCTTAAGAGCATCCAGTTCGAGAGCTACGACCTCGAGGACACGCTCGCGCTCACCGGCGCGACCGACGATGCCTGGCTGGTGCTCAACGCGTACGACCAGCCGGTCGGCGAGGTGGTCGACACGCTGCACAATGTGCTCGCCCGGCTCTTCGCGACCCAGAATGCCGATCGCCCGCGCACCTACGAGGCCGGAGTGACAGTGGTCGACGATCAGCTCGAGGAGGCCCTACGCGCGAGGCGCCAACGCCGACTTGACGACCCCCGTCGGGAGCCGCCTTTCGCATAGGCACGCGGTAGACGAGACTCGTGCGCGTGGGCTGATGGGGTGGCCAGTTGGAAGATCCGCGTGAGAGGTTGGGGACGCGAGCTGGGCACCGCTTACACGGACCGTCACCACACCTCGACGACGAAGATGGGCATGGGTACTGACTAGACGCGCGCTGGGCGGTTACCGACCGGAGCACGTCCTTCGGACATGGCCCGATGCCGTCGCTGCCGTCGCGGTGCCAAGCGGGTTACTGGGAGGCGCGTCGAGCGGATCGGAGGGCGACGGAGACGAGTCAACAGCGGCAGGAGTGAGTCCTAGACAGGCATGCACTCCACCGCGGCTCTCATTCCGTCAACCAAATGACGCGAATCTCTCATTGCGAAGCGCAGCCGTACCGGCCATGAAACGGGCTCCGACGGCGCATTGGGCATCGAGCAGCTACATGGACAGGACCTCCTCAGGCCGGCGGTGCGTCACGGCCGTCCCGTACCCGTCGACGGTGGTCTCCAGGAGCGCGCCAAGATCCCCTCCGTGGTTGGCCTCGGCCATTTGTCTGACCGCGGTCGCCAACGTCCGGCCCGAGATGAGGACCACGGGGTACTGATCGTCGATGATCTCGACTTGGGCCTGTCGAGAGAATGACCCCGTGGTGACGTAGACGCCAATCCAACCCCGTCGCAGGCGGGCGACGACGCGCGCAACCTGCTCCGGCGAGATCAAGGAGGTCGGCAAGATGCACTTCGCCTGGCCGAGCACGACTACTGGAGTACTCGCGGCGAGGGAGCCGACATCGATGCGTCCAATGAAATCGACCCCGCCGTCGCCCGAGGACCGTGACAACCAGCCCTCCTTGTAGCGCGCTCCGGAATCACGAAGTACCGCGGCGGCGACCCTCGACGCGAGTAGCTCGAAGGCGTGTTTTCGGCCGTCGTAGAACGCGTAGACCTCCTGCAGGACCCGGTCTTCCGCACTCCCGGATTCCGGCTGCTGATCCTTCGTCGAACGCACGGCGCTTGCGAGGACGCGCCGGCGGATCCCTGGAACGGCGATGCGTCCTTGTTTCACCCACCGAATCCAGGATTCGGGCGCATACCTCAACGCCTGCTCCGCAGTCAGTTTGTGGTCTCGCCTGTCGTCAATCCATCGCAGGTCGATTCCGTCGACCTCTCCACCGGATACCACTGCCAGGTCAAGAGCGAGATTCGGAAAGCTCCGCCCGGTCGCCGGGTCGCGCTGCACCACGTGCTCCAGGCGTTCGATGATCGCGGCGCCGCAGAACTCGACGTGCCCCTTGACGACGGCTCGACCCTCGCGATGAATGGTGACACTCCTGAATAGCAAGAGCGGCGGGGCCAGCAGACGCTCTTCTCGGCTTGTGCCAGCGTGGAGTCGCGTGGCTTCGAGGAGCATGCGGTTGCCCTTGGTAGCTCCAGGCAATCCGGCGGTTCTCGGCTTGTGGTCTCCGAAGTACCGCACGTGACCGTGGTCAAGATCGAACTCGTCGTGCCAGGGATTAGTCTCGTGGCCCGCCTTCCACGGACTTGAACGGATCGCAATCAGAGCCCGCCTGCCGCCGTCCGGCGCCGCCACCTCTGCGGGCGAGTTGATGCCCGCCTCGAGCATCACCATCGGGCGGCCAAGATGGGCGGGGCTCATCAGCCAGTGGTAGTTCAGAAAGCCGTCATGATCGACATGAACTTGGTTCGAGCGGCGGGCGTACCGCAACTCGTCGTGAACCAAGACGAATCGAGGGCCGCTGCCCGTCGAGAACCCGGGCCAGCCCATGTCCACCCGCAACTTTTCCACGCGCGCCCCTTCCCTCTCCCGGTCGGAGATACCAAGCTAGCGAGCCGGGACCAGCCACGATGGTCAATCGCTCCCACCCACACGCTGACGTCGTGCTGGCAACCCATCCGGCGCCGGGCTACTCCAAGTCGACAGTGGCGTCCCCTTCATGCGACTTGACTCGAACGGTCCATTGGACCAGATCGCGCTTGTGGGGAGTTGCCGATGCTGGAACTGCGAACGAGAGCAGCGGAACCACATTGTCAGGCGCCAACCTCCCTAGCTTGTGGCCGCGGTTATCTTCAGGTCGATCATCGGCGAGATACACGAGGACGACACCACGGCCGGGGGCGCCGGGGAGCCCACGCACGTCCTCGCCACGGGCAATTGCCTCGAGCGCCTTCGTGTGCTTCCTGTCCGAACCGATGAAGTCGATACGGGGGTCAGCGCGACGCCGGCGTGTGACGACCTTGGACTCGCCAAGGCCTGCAAGGTTGACCGAGCCTGCGACCTTCGTGGGCTGATGCCACGCAACCACCCACTCCCTAATCCGGCCGTCAGAGGTTGCGTGCTCAAGAAAGGTCTTGAACGGCGTGATGACTTGCGCATAGTCCGGGTGCCATGTGTATTGCTTCAGCAAACCCATGAAGTCGGCGGCAAGGATCGTCCCGATCTTGAAAGTCTCTTGCCCGGTCGTGCGGTCCTCCAGCACAAATTGCAGGGCGAGCGTCTTGTCAGCGTAGCGGAGAAGCGGAACTCCAACCGCGCTCAGGTTCGAACCGTTCGCAGCATCGCCCCGCGGCGGCAGACTGAAGCGATCTTGGAATCCGCCCGCCGTCGCCTTCGCCGCCACGACAGCGTTCCACATCTTGTTACGTGCCGTTGGCTTGAGCCAAGGGAGATGCTGGCTCACGAGCGGCGGGATCTGACGGGGTTCGAGCCGAGGCATTCCGTCCTCATCGAAGCCTTCGTACTGTTCGAGTTCTTCGCGAAATGCCTCCTCGTCAAGGAGGAGGGCTTCGAATGCGTCGTAGAGGTCGACTGTGCTATCGCGTCGGATGTACAGCCGCACGAGATCCTGGTACCCGGGCCGGAAGCCAAACCACCGACCAGCTTGCATTAGGGTGTCCGCTTGGCCAGCTTTCCTTCGAAAATAGGATACCGTCAGACCCTCTACCGTGAAGCCCCGGCTGAGTTGCGTGCCACCGACCAGTATCCGCCAGACCTTATCGGCCTCGAAGTCAAGCTTCTTCTGCTGTGCCTTGATCTGAGCGTCCGAGTTGACAATGAGGATCGGATCGCCGTCGATCATTATCTGCGCATAGGCCTGTGCGATGAACGGCTTCAGTTCATCGAAGGACGACGGCACCGAGGCACCCGCGGAGCGCGCTAACATCACCGGATGATAGTCGGCATCGTAAAGTTTCTTGAGACGCGCGTGTCCCTCCGTCGACGTGAACTTCGACCCATGCCACAAAGCTCTGACGTCCATAGCCATCGCCTCGTGCTCGGCTCGCTTTACTGACTCGTGAACAAGCATGGTGTGATGCCGGTACTGTTTCGCGTCGGTGGTTTCTCGAAATTTCTTGATCGCCCCTGAAAGAACCCAGGCATCGATTGCCTCCTGCAGTTCTTGGATTCTGCCAGTCGGATTGGTTGCCGCGTCGCCGAAAAGCCCGCGAACGTGCGCCTTCTCATTGGAAGTCGTAAAGGTCTTCTCATCGTCATCCCACCTCTGACCGAGGTCGTGAAATTCCTGCACGCCCATGTATCCCGGAGGCCTACGGAGTGACAACACGAAGTCGGATGGGAAGAGGTCGCGTTCGTCGTCAGGGTCGACGAACACATTGGCGAAGGGCGTCGCCGTGTATCCGACATATTGGGCCCGATGGCAAATCGTGAGGATATCCGTTATGAGACGATTGATCGTCGTGCGTTCACGATTCTTCGCCGAGTTTTTGTTCCACTTGGCTGGGTTGGTGGTGTCGACCGAAGCCTGATCAGACTCGTCATCGATGATGAGCACAGGCAGTTGCGCTAAATCTCCCTTATGAGGCTTTAGGTCGGCGAGCAGCTTCTCCAAGGGCGCTTTATTCTTTTTGATGACAGCAACATAGGCATCAGCGTTGAAGAGATTAGAAGGATCGTTCAGTGGCTTCTGCTTATCCGTCCGGAAGAACCGCAACTTTGTAAGACCCTGCGGCAGGCGCTTGTAGTCGCTCCTATGGGTCGTGACCCGGTCGACGTGCACTACACCGGGCTGGGCGAGCGCCGCGCCGTGCTTGACAAACCTGTCCGCAAGCCAGTCCTTGTCCTGCTGGTAATCGAGCTCCCGGGCGACCATCGGATCGGTCGGATCAAGACCGCGAAGGATGTTCTCCCGACCGATCAGCTCCATATCCATCCGTCGTTGGGTCTGCGCACGAAGGATCTCAATCGTTCCAGTCAAGACGATGATCAGGCGGTACCCGGCATCGACCGCCTTGGCAACGACCCCAGTGAAGTTGGCAGTCTTGCCACTCTGCACGTATCCGACTACTAGTCCCTTCGTCTGCTTGACCTCAGCTCGAACTGGATCGCTGAGCCGTTCGACGACCTCAGTCGTTGTCTGATCGAGAGATGCGATCGCCGATGCGTCCCAGTTCTTGACGTCGCGCAGGTAGGTCTCGTAGGCGTCCCAGTAGACATTGGTACGCTCTTTTCGTGCGTTGGCGTACCAAGGCTGGAAGACCTTCGAGATGACAATCGCTGGCGCTTCATAGACCGGGAAGTGTTCCGCGAATGCGTCCGTCATCGCGCTTGAGATTCGTAGCGCAGCGTAGATGGACTCGCGCCGGCCCGCAGTTCGCGCAACAGTATCTAGCGTTGGGTCTTCGTCGGAGTCCCACTTAGCCAGCGCCAGTCTGATCTGGGTGCAAGTCGGGTCGTTGACTCCGGCATTGTTGAGGAAGTCCAACAGTTGGGCGTCCGAGACGACCGTACCCGACATCGCGGTGAGGAGCTCACCTAACGGCGCCGGTCGCTGATGCGCGAGTGCGAGGAAGACATTCTTGAGGGCGTCGGCCCAAGCAGGGCGCTGGTACGTCACGGCGTCAATTCTCCTTCGCTTCGGCAAAGTCGGCCAGTGGATAAGGAAGCGAGTCATATTCGAGGTGGGTGAGGTCCAGTCTGTAGGAAACATCCGATATCAGACCGAAACTCGGGATGACCGGACCGACGACGTCGGGCGTCATCAATGGGAAGTCTCCGCGCACCGCGTAAGCCCGCGGTTCGTTGCGGAGGACCCAGGACGTGGGATAGAGATCAGCATCGGCGGTCCGCCACCCGAAGGTGTCGAGCTTAGCGTCGACAGCGACTTGGTGTCCGCCAGCCAGCGAGCGGATCTGTGCGATCAACTGCGGCAGTGTACGTCCCCAGTCGGGCGCGCTCCGGGTGAGCTGAATTGAAAGAAGGCTGAGTGGCACGCCGCGCACGGCGACGAGCTGGTCCATGCCGTGAATCACGTGCCTGCGACCGTCGCCGCTCGTCGTCTTGACCTCGACATCAACCGAGCCGAGCGTGAAGTCGTGTTCCTCCGACAGCGGCCCCTGCCATGCTGCAATAGCCGGACCAGCGCCCATGACGGGGATCAAAAACTCGAGGAAGAGCAGTTCACCGAAGAGGCCCACCTCCTTCTCCGTGGTGAGCGCTCCCCGGCCAGCCAGCACCTCGCGATGTCGTGCGACCCCAGCAGCCACAGCAACTGCCAGCGGGAGCTTTTGGACCTGGAGCTGGTCGGCGATTGTGGCGAGCAGCCCGTACGCGCCGTGTACGTTTCCAGCGATCCGTACCGTAAGTTCTGCCAGGTCTTCTTCTCCCGAGGAAACTGCGTCGAATCCGACGTTCAAGAGATTTGCGACCTCGGGTTCCGGCTTCTCGTACGCCGTGATGAGCGTGATGAGCCCGTTCCTCGGATCGAGCCGGAGCCGGCACGGTGGGTCTCCCTCGATCGGTAGCATCATGGGGGCGCCGCTGCTCCAGAGTTGATCGAGGGTCGTGAACGTTAGGTGTCGGGCGTCGTCCGGCGAAGCGGTCATCCGTTCGTCCTACTCCCCGCGCATGCGCGCCTCGGCCATCACCGCAGCGCCGAGGACGCTCTTCCAGAGCGCGATCTCATCCTTGTCCCTCGAGCCAAGATGCCGCCCCTCGAAGACCTCGTGTGTCAGCAAGAACATCAATGCCTTTAACACAGGTGCGTCGTTGAGGCTTCCCCCGTGCGGCGCAAACAGTGGGCGGTAGCGGCTGTTAAGCCAGAGAGTCTTGGTTGACAGCTGAACGTCGAAGAACTCCTCGGCCGGCATGCGCCGCCACTTGAGGTCGATCGAATCACCATCGATGAACGGGAGCTCTTTGCCAATACGCTTGCGGAGATCCGGAGCGAAACCCTTGTCTGGGCGAATAACTGGCCGTCGCCGACGCTTCCGTTTGTTGGCATTGGTGTAGACCGACTCGGCGACCTGCAGGTACTCGATGAACGTGGTGCCGTCAGTGGCCGCCGCTCGACCGATGGCGTCGTGGAAGATCGGCTCGAACTTGAGCCCACTCTTCTCTGGGTTCATGGTGAGGAACGAACCGATGGCCTGACCGTCCTCCAACACGACGCGAGCCAACTGTCGTGCGGGACTTGGATTTGCCGTGTCGGACCAGCCGCCAGCCTGCAGCAGCCGATCATTCCGATAGATGTAAAAGCCTTGAAACTGCTCGCCGGATTTTGTCCCGATACGGAACCCGGTGATGTCGGATTTGGCTGGCCAGACATGACAATTCAACTTGACCTGCGTGTCGCCTGCCTTCGCAATCAGGGCCTTCGGATAGGCAGGGTGCCCGGTCGTCGCATATCCGAACGGATCGATTGGAAGCACCGGTACCCCGGGGGCAGCCAACGCGTCGCCTAGCTCGTCGATAAGCACATCGATGTGGAGGCGTCCATCTGTCAGTAGACGATGAAACGTCACTCCCAGGTGCGCCCGCAACGCTTCATTCCGGGTCGCGAGCCATCGGCGAGCCTCGTCAGAAGCATTGCCACGGTAGGCATTGCGCACCTCCGTCCATATGATCGACGTCCCAACGTCCGAGCCAATGATGGCGCTTCTGTGCTCGGAATGCTCCATCGCCGCCTCGGACGAAAGCACCTCACAGGTGAAGTCCTTCGAGAAGTCGGCTCGCCGGATTCTGCGACCGACAGGTGAAGCGTCGAGCTTGGTCGACCAGACGGTCAGAGTGTCAGCGTGCCCGAAGGAGGCTGCCTTCAGACCCATGCCAAAGTGACCAAGATCGTTCTGACGATAGTCTCGTTGGTGGCCGATGGTCATAGCTGCGTTTATGGCGTCTGAATCCATTCCTCTGCCGTCGTCGAGGACCTCGACCTGAGTGAGTCGATCCCTGCGTGTGAGCAATCGCACTGACACGCGCGTCGCTCCAGCGTCGACGCTGTTATCAACCAAGTCGGCGACGGCAGATTCCAGAGTGTGATTCGCGCCTAAGCTCCTTACCAGTCCCGCGTCGGGAGCGAGCCTGATCCGCTGGACAACGTCATCACGCTCCATCTGAGTCGCTCCTGTTGGCCCGAGAGGCGCCGATGTTTTCCCACACGGTCCTCGTACTCGATTCAAACAAACTGTGCATCCTCTCCGCGCCCACGTCGAGCGCGGAGTCGCCGCTGCAGACACACGAGGGCGCCGCGGTGAACCTGCATTTCACACTGATCCCCCGGTCTCAAACCGTCGCAGCCAGGCGCCGGCTCCGACGACATGCGTACTACTGAAGCCCGACAGAACCCGCTGACCCTTAGGTGACCACGTCGAATACCGCCTCACAACACACATGGTTCCAGATGCCGCACTGTCGCCGCCTCAGTTCGACCAGATCTGGATCGGTGCCATTGTCCCCTCCCCGTTCCAGATCCGTGCCGCGACATGCCTCACTATGCAGGCGGCTCGAAGCCCGCGTGAACGCATGAGCGATCCCTAGATAGGTTTCAGCTGTGCCGCGACCTCTGAAACCAGCCCTCGCCAAACCCGGTGACGAGTGTGTCTCCGACCACTCAGGGCCGCCACACGCCATCTCTCATCCAGCCGACGACCACGACCTCCAGCAGGTGCTCACCTGGCTAGAGAGCAGGCCGGTCGAGCAACTGATGACTGTTGCTGTCGTCGAGGCGATTGAGTACGTGCTTGACGGTGCCAGAACGTTCCGGTTCGATCTCGAATCACCCGAAGTCGATTCTGATGAGAGACGCACCGTCGGAGTGAAGCTTCAGTATCGGATCCTCGAGGCGTTCGGCCTACCGAAAGAGCGCCCGCTAGACACAACCATCCTCGGGGTCCCTGTCGAGCTGAAGGCAACGATCGGCGGCAACTGGGCGATCCCGCGGGAAGGCCAGTGCCAGATCTGCCTTCTCACGCAGGTTGACGCCAAGAACGATCGCTACCGAACGTTCCTCATGCGTACGCACCGCCGTTGGCTCAATGAGGGCAAGAACCAGGATTCAAAGCGGACGATCCGTGCGGACGCACGAGACGCTTACGCCATCCCGGTCGTCGCATGGACACCACTTCCCCGCAACCCTCTGAAAGACCTGACGCCCGAGCAAGTCGCGGTGGTCTTCGAGCCTCGGGTTGGAATCAAACGGCGCGTGACGGCGCTCTTCGGGTTCCTACCAGAGGTCGTGATTCCGCGTGTCGCGATCGAGACGGTGGCGGCGATGGCGAAGGATCCGCTCCGTCGTGCTCGGCAGGCCAAGCCGGACATCTTCTTCAATCACGACCTCGTGGTGCTCATGGGCACATGGACCCCCCAGCGGGAGCTCGCCGCCGAACACGGATTCGATCTATCCGGAGACGCCTGGGTTGCGGTTCGTCCCGAGACTCTCGGCGCCGACCTCGCAGCAGCTAAGGCGATGATGGATCGGACGGACAGTTAGCCCGAGGAAAGAATCCCTCTCAAGCGATGAATGGCTTGATCTGACGAGCGATCGCGCGGGCGAGCCCGGAAGGCACGGCGTTCCCGATCTGCTTGGCGATGGCGACCTTCGATCCGACCCACAGGTAGTCCGACGGAAAATCCTGAATGAGAGACGCCTCGTAATGCGTCACGACCCGGTCGACCGACAGCTCCGGATCGCCCTTTATGAATCGTGAGCCTTCGTCAGTGCGCTGCTTTCCAGGCACCCACTGCGGATGGAGATAGGCGCCCTTCTCAGGCTTGAAGAACTCCGTGCGGATCGTGTGCGACGGAAAGTCCCACCGCATCCGACCCATGACGTCCGTCGTGCCTGTCGGCTTCTCCCGCCAACACCTAGGTAGTAGCTCGGTCGGCACATCAAAGCGACCGCCACCTGGTGGCACGAAGGAGTACCGCTCAAGCGATAGCGGGTTGGGGGTACGGCGAAAGTGAATATCCAATCCCTTGAATACACCCGGCATCGCTTCGCCAAAGATCTCGGTCACTGAATCTGGAAGTTCGGTGGAGTCGGGCCGGATCGGCAGGCCCTCGATCACATCACGGACGGTCCGCCAAGGCCGCAGTCCGTTCCCTCCGTCCCTGGCGTGAGTCGGGTCTGGCAGATCGATTGGCCCAACCCGGGATCCGATGACGATGGTGCGACGGCGGCGTTGCGAAACGCCGTAGTCTGCCGCGTTCAGCACACCGTATGAGATCTCGTAGTCCTTGAGCAGACCGTGGTCGACTTCTCCGACCAGCATCTGAAACTCGGGCGACTTAGAGAACCGATCGACGTTCTCGATCACAAAGACCTGCGGCCGAGCTGTTCGAATGAAACGCATGTACTCCCGCCACAGCTGATTCCGCGGGTCCCCGAGTGCTTTCAGCCCGAGATTGGAGAAGCCTTGACACGGCGGACCGCCGATCATGAGGTCCGCCGTCGGGATCTGGCTCGCCGTAACCTCAGCAATGTCACCAGGGATGACGTGGTCCTCGCCCCAGTTGGCCGCGTATGTCGCGGCCGCGAAGCGGTCCCACTCCACCGCGAGCACGGGCTCGAAGCCTTCGCTCGCGAAGCCGATCGTCATACCGCCGCAGCCGGCGAAGAGGTCGATCACGGTGGGGGTGCTCATGACACACGATCGTATGTCGAGGCTCTGACACTCCGTCGCAGCCTCGCCGTGGCGGAAACCGTGACGCCTGACGCGATGCCAACTGCCTTCGCTGCTGGCATCAGGATAGGTTCGGCGGTGTCTGATTCGAAGGGAACCTCCGTGCCTGCGACTTTCGCGAAGGACTTGTGCGTCTACCGCGCCACGAACAACAAGCCGAACACCTCGGACGCCAGCGAGCGCTTCTCCGTCGAGCTGGGTGAGGCTCTGTTCGATGCTCTCCATGTTTCCCCCGACGCCCGCGGCAGTGAGCCTACGGGCGATCCGTTCTCGAAGAAGGTCGCCGCCGCGCTGAGCGCTCAACTCGGAGACCGCGGGTGCAGTCTGGTCATCGAACCTGAGCGTGCACTGAACCAGTTCGAGCAGTTCCGTCACGTAGGTGCATTGCGCGACATGAAAGCAGAGCCGTCGCGCGAGTTCGTCAAGGCCTGGACGTCACTCGGTCGCTTCGCGGGCAGGAGGCTGACAGACCCGAACGATCAGGAGCGCTTTGCGAGCCTTGCGGCGGAGGTCGACGCTGCAGTCGCGAAGGAGTCCGATGCTCGCCGGATCCTTTTGGAGGAGGTTGGGGAGGAGTCATTGCTGAACCTTGATGTCACGGCCTCTCGACAGCGTCCAGGGCCGAAGACACCCAGCCTTGAGATCGGGCTGTCGCTCAAGTGGTCGCTGCGTACCGACCGCGCACAAGATTGCCGCTCGCAGGGCGCGAAGATGGCATCCCTGAGACGTGGACGCATGCCTCACTTTGCAGTCGTCACCATGGAGCCGCGTCCGTACATGCTGAACCTTCTTGGGGGTGGTTCCGGGGAGATCGACTGCGTCTACCACCTGGACCTTCCCGCTCTGCGGTCCGCAGTCGAGCAGACCTGCAGGGGACGGCCGCGACGCCGTGCAACTCTCGATACCTTCAACCGCTTGGTGGCTCAGCGCCGCCTCCGTGACTGGGACGAGCTTGTGGACTACGCGGCCACACTGTGAGTATGAGCGAGTCGTGGGCATCCTCCCCCGCCGTCCGCCGCGGTATGCAGGCGAACCGCGGTCGCGACACGAAGCCTGAGCTGGCGGTCCGACGGGCCGCGCACGCGGCAGGGCTGCGCTATCGCGTCGACCGACGTCCGATCCCAACTTTCAATCGGCGTGCGGACCTCGTCTTCACCCGCTCTAAGGTCGCCGTCTTCGTCGACGGCTGCTTCTGGCACGGCTGTCCCGAGCACCACACCATCGCCAAGTCAAACGCGACCTTCTGGGCGGAGAAAGTCCGGCGAAACCGTGAACGGGACGCCGAGACCGATAGTGCGCTTACTGCGGCGGGTTGGACGGTGATCAGAGCATGGGAGCACGAAACACCTGACGACGTAGTCGAAAGGATATTGTCGGCCGTCTCGAAAGCGTAATTCACCGGAGTCCGTGCAGCTGAAGTGACTCGGCGCCGTCCCCGGGCTCAGCCAGGGGACGGCGCCGTATGCCAATCTCAGCTGCAACCGCTCGTCGCCCCGCAGCCCTCGCACACATGGCAGGAGCCCGCTGGGCGCATCTTCGTACCGCAGGTGAAGCACAGCGGCGCGTCGACCTCAGTCCCGGAGATCACCTGTAGTAGCTCCGCACTCGTGTGCGCCTGCTTCGGCGCCGGTCGCGCGGCCTCGGCGACGATCTCCGCGTCGGCGGCGTCGACCTGGGCCTCACGCTCGAGCTCGGCCTCGGCGGCCTCGTCGATGTTCGGCGTGGTCGTCTTCAGGGACTCGGCCTCGGACGGCTCCTCCTCCACCGGCTCGTACGAACCCGTGTCGAGCTGGCGCTGACGCTCCTCCGCCGAGTAGATCCCCAGCTGCGAGCGGGTCTCGAACGACAGGTAGTCCAGCGCGAGCCTGCGGAAGATGTAGTCCATGATCGACTGCGACATCCGCACGTCCGGGTCGTCGGTCAGACCGGCCGGCTCGAACTTGAGGTTCGTGAACTTCTGGACGTAGGTCTCGAGCGGCACGCCGTACTGGAGGCCGATCGACACCGCGATCGAGAACGCGTCCATCACGCCGGCGAGGGTCGAGCCCTGCTTGCCGAGCTTGAGGAACACCTCGCCGAGGCCGTCATCCGGGTAGGAGCCCGAGGTCATGTAACCCTCGGCACCACCGACGCTGAACGACTGCGTGATCGACGGACGCTTCTTCGGGAGCCGCTTGCGGACCGGCTTCTCGATGATGACCGTCTTGACCTCGGGCTCCGCAGCCGCGGCAGACGACTTGTTCGCGTCCGTGCCCTTGTTCTCGCCCTTGCCGGTCGAGAGCGGCTGACCGACCTTGCAGTTGTCGCGGTAGACCGCGAGCGCCTTGAGGCCGAGCTTCCAGCCCTGGAAGTAGATGTCCTCGATCTCCTCAACCGACGCCGCCTCCGGCATGTTGACGGTCTTGGAGATGGCACCCGACAGGAACGGCTGCGCCGCCGCCATCATCCGGACGTGGCCCATCGGCTTGATGGCCCGCTCCCCCATCGCGCAGTCGAAGACCTCGTAGTGCTCGGTCTTCAGGCCCGGCGCGTCGATGACGTGACCGTGCTCCGCGATGTACTCGACGATCGCCTCGATCGTCTCGTTGGTGTAGCCGAGCTTCTTGAGCGCGACCGGGATCGTCTGGTTGACGATCTGCATCGAGCCGCCGCCGACGAGCTTCTTGAACTTGACCAGCGAGAAGTCCGGCTCGATGCCGGTCGTGTCGCAGTCCATCATGAAGCCGATCGTGCCGGTCGGAGCGAGCACGGACGCCTGCGCGTTGCGCCAGCCCTGCTTCGTCCCGATCTCGATGCCCTTGGCCCACTGCTTCGTGGCCTCACGGTGCACGGCGATGTCCATCGCGTGCATCGTGCGGACCGCGTCGTTGGCGGCCTGGTGCTTGCGCATCACGCGAGCGTGCGGCTCGGCGTTCTGCTTGAAGCCCTCGTACGGGCCGACGACACCGGCGAGCTCCGCCGAGCGACGGTAGGAGGTGCCCGTCATCAGCGACGTGATCGCGGCAGCGAGCGCACGGCCGCCGTCGGAGTCGTACGCGAGACCCGACGCCATGAGCAGCGCGCCGAGGTTGGCGTAGCCGATGCCGAGCTGACGGAACTTGCGCGTCGTGTCACCGATCGCCTCGGTCGGGAAGTCGGCGAACGTGATCGAGATGTCCATCGCGGTGATGATCAGCTCGACGGACTTCACGAAGCGCTCGACGTCGAACGAGCCGTCGTCCTGCAGGAACTTCAGCAGGTTGAGCGAGGCCAGGTTGCACGACGAGTTGTCGAGGTGCATGTATTCCGAGCACGGGTTGGACGCCGTGATGCGACCCGTCTCCGGCGTGGTGTGCCAGTCGTTGATCGTCGAGTCGTACTGGATGCCCGGGTCCGCACACTCCCATGCGGCCTGCGCGATGTCCTTGAAGAGCTTCTTGGCGTCGATCGTCTCGATGACCTCGCCGGTGGTCCGAGCGCGGAGCCCGTAGTCGCCGCCCTCCTCGACCGCACGCATGAACTCGTCGTTCACGCGGACCGAGTTGTTGGCGTTCTGGTACTGCACGGACGAGATGTCGTGCCCGCCGAGGTCCATGTCGAAGCCGGCGTCGCGGAGGACGCGGATCTTGTCCTCCTCGCGCGCCTTCGTCTGCACGAACTCCTCGATGTCGGGGTGGTCGACGTCAAGCACGACCATCTTGGCCGCGCGACGCGTCGCGCCGCCCGACTTGATCGTCCCCGCGGACGCGTCGGCGCCGCGCATGAACGACACGGGACCCGAGGCCGTACCGCCCGAGGAGTGCAGCAGCTCCTTGCTCGAGCGGATGCGCGACAGGTTGAGGCCGGCGCCCGAGCCGCCCTTGAAGATCAGACCCTCTTCCTTGTACCAGTTGAGGATCGAGTCCATCGAGTCGTCGACCGCGAGGATGAAACAGGCCGAGACCTGCTGCGGGCTCGAGGTGCCAACGTTGAACCAGACCGGGCTGTTGAAGCTGAAGACCTGGTGCAGAAGCATGTAGGTGAGCTCGTGCTCGAAGAGCTCGGCGTCGGCCTCGGTCGCGAAGTAGCCGTTGTCCTTGCCGGCCTTCACGTACGTCAGGACGACGCGGTCGAGGAGCTGCTTGAGCGACTGCTCGCGCTGGTCGGTGCCGACGGCGCCACGGAAGTACTTCGTGGTGACGATCGTGGACGCGTTGACGCTCCAGAAGTCGGGGAACTCCACCCCGCGCTGCTCGAAGACCGTCGCGCCGGTCTTCCAGTTGGTCTGCACGACGTCGCGACGCTCCCACGTCACCTCGTCGTACGGGTGCACACCCTCCGTGGTGTAGACCCGGTCGATCGTCAGGCCCTTGCCGGCGCTCGCGCGCTTCGTCGTCTTGCGCGAGCGCGGCGCCCCGCTCGGACCGCTGACCGTCTCCGTCATCTGCTGTGCCCCTTCTCCCCGTGTGCCCCGTGAATGTGAGTGGTGCGTCGTACGTCGTGCGTGGTGCTGTGGTCTGTGGTCTGTGGTCTCGATACGCCGGCTCGTTCCTCGCCGGGCTACTCGACCACCTGTTGCTGCTCGACCACCTGTTGCTCTACGCGCGGTCGGTCTCCTTGACGAGCTCGCAGTCGGCGTCGGCCGCCATCAGCACGGCGATCTCGTCGGCGAAGTCCGCCACGTCGGTGAAGTTCTTGTAGACGCTGGCGAATCGCAGGTATGCGACCTTGTCCAGCGCCTTCAGCGGCTCGAGGACGGCGAGCCCCACCTCGTGCGAGCTCACCTCCGCTCCCCCGGCCGCCCGCAGCGCATGCTCGACCTGCTGGCCCAGCCGCGCGAGATCGTCCTCGTCCACCGGGCGCCCCTTGCACGCCTTGCGCACGCCGGACACCGCCTTGTCCCGCGAGAACGGCTCCGTCGCCCCCGAGCGCTTGCAGACGGTGAGCTGGATCTGCTCGACGGTCGTGAAGCGCTTGTTGCACTCGGTGCAGCTCCGGCGCCGGCGGATCGCTCCCCCGTCGTCGGCGACGCGGCTGTCGAGGACCCGGGTGTCGGTGTGCCGGCAGTATGGGCAGTGCATCCGCGACTCCTCTCTCGCTGTGGACGAAATGTGGAGAACCCCGTGTTTTCTGTGGGCTTCACCACGGTCCATGTGGACTAGATGTGGATAACTACATCCGTGTAAGTACTAGATGTAGTGGCTACCGTACGCGTCTGCCCCAAGCCATGCAACTCATGTTCCTCGTCGGAACTGACATTTCTGTCGTCGCAGGTCAGAGGCGGTTTTGGAGGTACGGCGCGGCGTGTCGCGGCGATTTCTAACCTCGATGGCGAGGCTCCGGACCCTTGTGCGGCTGACCGTTGCGCATCCGCCTCACGATCGTCACGAGATCAAGCGCGGCGAACACCGCGATGAACACACACGCGACGCCCACCACGTCGGCGACGAACGTCGTCCCCGGCGTCAGCAGCACCCACAACGCGATCGCCGCAGCGCCGATCAGGCCGAACAGCGCCAGCGCGAGCCGCAGCCCGTACGCACTCAGGGCCGACTTCGGCTCCGAGCCGGTGTGCCGCAGCCGTGGGAAGTGGGGGTGGGACGAGCTCATGGCGCACCTCCTTCGGGTGTCACCAGTACAACGTCTGACATGTCCCGATTCATCCCAGTCTACGCCGCTCGCGTGTGGGCAAAACAGGCCGCTGACCTGCGAAAACGCGGCTGCCGCAGATAGCTCGGTGACGCCTGAACCGTGTCCGACCCGGCCGACCGAGCGCCGGACAAGTGCATCGAGCGCCGCGAATACCCGACGCTCGGTGCGCGTATGCGGCGCTCGGTGCGATGAAGGTGATCGCGCCACCTACCCCGCCGCCGCGCTCGCTCAACTGGCGGCGGAGGTCACCCCGTGCGGGATCGCGGCGATGAGCTCCTTCGTGTAGTCCTCGCGCGGCGCACGGAACAGCTCCGCCGGATCGCCGCTCTCCACGACCCGCCCCTCGCGCATCACGTACACCTGGTGCGACACGAGGCGGACGACGGCGAGGTCGTGGCTGATGAAGAGGTACGACAGCCCCATCTCCTGCTGCAGCGTCACCATCAGGTCGAGGATCTGCTCCTGGACGAGCACGTCGAGCGCGCTGACCGCCTCGTCCATCACGACCAGCTCGGGATCGAGCGCGAGGGCCCGCGCGATCGCGACCCGCTGGCGCTGCCCGCCGGACAGCTCGTGCGGATAGCGGTCCGCGAACGACCCCGGCAGCGCCACCTTGTCCAGCAGGTCCGCGACCCGCTTGCGCCGGCTCGCCTTGTCGCCGATCTTGTGGACGCGCAGCGGCTCGGAGACGGCCTCCTCGATCGTGTAGCGGGGGTCGAGGGACGCGTACGGGTTCTGGAACACCGGCTGCACCGACCTGCGGAACGCCAGCAGCTCCTTCCCCTTCAGCGACGCCACGTCCGCCCCGCGATAGCGGACCGTGCCCTCGTCGGCCTTCTCGAGGCGCAGCGCCAACCGAGCCGTGGTCGACTTCCCCGAGCCCGACTCCCCCACGATCGCCACGGTCTGCCCCCGCGGGATGACGAGGTCGACCTCGTCGACGGCGCGGAACGGCTCGTGCTGGCCGCGGAGGCGGTACGTCTTGACGGCGCCGCTGACCTCGAGCAAGTTGTCGCGCTCTAACGCCGCAGACTCACCTCGTACGGCGGGGGTCGCTGCGATCTTCACGCTCGCCATGCTGGGGGCGGCGGCGAGGAGGCGCTTCGTGTACTCGTGCTCCGGTGCGCTCACCACCCGCGCCGCGGTCCCGGTCTCGACGACCTCGCCGCGGAACATCACGACGATCCGGTCCGCCCGCTCCGCCGCGAGCGCGAGGTCGTGCGTGATGAGCAGCACGGCCGCGCCCATGTCGGCGGCGAGCGCGCCCATCTGGTCCAGCACGATCCGCTGCACCGTCACGTCGAGCGCGGACGTCGGCTCGTCGGCGAGCAGCACCTCGGGTCGGCAGGCGAGCGCCATCGCGATGAGGGCGCGCTGGCGCATGCCGCCGGAGAACTCGTGCGGGTACTGGTGGTAGCGCGCCGCCGCGTCCCGGATCCCCGCCTGCTCCAGCAGCTCGGTCGCCCGCTCCTTGGCCGCGTCGCCCTTCGCGAGGCCGTGTACCAGCAGCGCCTCGGCGATCTGGTCGCCGATCTTCATGACGGGGTTGAGGTTCGTCATCGGGTCCTGCGGGACCATGCCGATCCGGCCGCCGCGGATCCGCGTCATCACGTTCTCCGACGCACCCGTGACGTCGACGTCGCCGAGGGTGATCGTGCCCTGCGAGATCCGGCCGTTGTCCGCAAGGAGGCGGTTCACGGCCGCCGCGAGCGTCGACTTGCCCGACCCCGACTCCCCCACGACGGCCACCGTCTCGCCGGCAGCGATGTCGAGGCTCACGTCGCGGACCGCCTCGACCTCGCCGCGGGAGGTGGCGAAGGTGACGGTGAGGTTCTCGACGCGCAGGACCGGCTCGCGGTCGTGCGTACGGGCAGTGGTGGTCATGGGTTCCTCACCGCAGGTCGGGGGTTCAGCAGCCGGAGGCCCGCCTCGAGCACCACGGCCTGGATCTGGTCGCTGGGGATCAGGTCGGGCAACGCCGTCGGGGGCGGGTCGTACGCGATCGGGCCGACCGTGCCGTACAGGCGCATCGCGGCACCCGCGACGACGAGGTCGCGCTCGAGCGTGAACCCGAAGGACGTGCCCGTGAAGCCGGGGTGGTGCAGCAACGTGACGTCCTCGCCGTCGACGCTCAGCACGCGACGCCGGAAGCCGACGGCCTGCTCCGCGTTCGCGGCCGACGGCTCCGCGAAGCGTGCCAGCACGTCGTGAGGCACGATCTCCCCGCGTCGTACGGCGGTGCCGAGCGTCAGCAGGTCGTCGACGGTCGCGAACAGGCCGGCGTGCCCGGCGACACCACCGAGCGCATGCGCCGCGTTGCCGTCCCGGACGGCTCCCCGCAGCGGCGTCTCGCGCCAGCCTACGAACCGCTCCGGCCCGAACGGCACCGCGTACGGCGTGCCGGTCGTGACCATCGCGTACTCGTACGCGTCGTCGTCCGCGCTCACCGCCGCCCGCTCTGGCGCGACCGGGCCTAACTGCGCCCGAAGGCCGAGCGGCTCGGCGACCCTCGTCCGGAAGGCCTCGCCCAGCGGCATCGCCGTGACCTCCTCGACGACGCGGCCGGCGAGGATGAGCCCGAGGTCGGAGTACGCCCACGCGGTGCCGGGCGCGGACACCAGCGGCGCCGCCTCCACCCACCGCACGGCGGCGTCGCGGTCGGTGGTCTCGGCGTACAGCGGCCACCACGGCCGCAGCCCCGCCGTGTGCGTCAGCAGGTGCTCGAGCGTGACGTCGTCCTTGCCGTCACCGGCGAAGGCGGGAAGGTACCGGCGTACGGGGTCGGCCAGGTCGAGCCGGCCGTCGGCGACCAGCTGCATGACGAGCAGCGTCGTGACGGCGACCTTCGTGACCGACGCCAGATCGATCAGGGTGTCACGGGACATCGGCACGCCGGGCCCGTCGCCGTCGGGCAGGACGGCCCATCCGCCGACGGCGACCTCGCGCGACTCCCCCGCGACCACGCCGAGGGCCGCACTCGCCGGGTGCCGTCCGTCCGGCCCCAGGGCGAGCAGCCGCTCGATGCCGGGGGCGAGCGCGGTCACGGCCGCCCCTCGAACGCGAGCGCCTCCGGCCACGCCGCCAGCGACGCCCCCGCCGTCAGCCCGTCGCGACCCGGCGTGACACGGCCGAGCACGCGCGGGCCGGACGCACCGGTGCAGCTCGGCACGTTCGACGGCAGGCCGTGCAACGTCGCCCAGCCGATCATCGCGAACGCGACCGCTTCCTTCTCGTCCGACGGCACCCCGAACGCGTCCGTCGTCGTCACCTCGACGCCCGGCAGGAGGTCGGCGAGACGCACCATCAGCACGGGGTTGCGGACACCGCCGCCGGACGCGACCAGCGTGGTGACCTCCGCGGCTCGTACGGCGTCGGCGACCGTCACCGCGGTCAGCTCGGTCAGTGTCGCGACCAGGTCCTCCAGGCTCGGCTCCAGGCCGGTCCGCTTCAGCGCCTCGGCGACGTACCCGCCGTGGAACAGCTCCTTGCCCGAGCTCTTCGGCGGCGTGAGCGCGTAGTACGGCTCGGCCAGCAGGTGCTCGAGCAGCGGGGCCACCACGGAGCCCGCAGCGGCGAGCGCGCCGTCGCGGTCGTACGACGCCTCGCCCGCTGTCGCGTCGACGACCGCCGCGTCGATGAGGGCGTTGGCGGGGCCGATGTCCCAGGCGACCGGATCCCGGTCGGGGTCGCAGACCGTCATGTTGGAGATGCCGCCGAGGTTCAGGGCCGCCGCACGCTCGCCGCGAGCGACCCGCGGGGCGAGCAGCTGGGTGTCGAGGATCGGGACCAGCGGCGCGCCGTGTCCGCCGGCGGCGATGTCGGCCGCACGGACGTCGGAGACGACCGTCAGGCCGGTCGCCTCGGCGATCCATGCGGGCTGGCCCAGCTGCAGCGTGCCGAGCGCGTGCGCGCCGTCGACCCAGTGGAAGACGGTCTGGCCGTGCGAGCAGATCGCGTCGACCGCTCCCCCGCCGGCGCCCGCGTGGTCCGCCAGCGCCTGCACCGCCGCGCCCGCGAACGCCTGACCGAGCAGCGTGTCGAGCGCGCAGGCCTCGTCGAACCCGACCGGTGACGGCGGCAGCGCGGCCACGAGCCGGCGCCGCAGTGCGGGGTCGTACGGGATGGAGGCCGTGTGCTCGATCCGCGCCGACAGGGCGGATCGGCCGGACGCGTCGAAATCCACCACCGCGACGTCGATGCCGTCGTGGGACGTGCCGGAGATCATGCCGAGAACGCGCATCAGGCCTCTTCCTTCGTGGGTCGGTCGTCGATGACGGCGCGCAGGACACCGCCTGCCTCAGCCAGCGCCGTACGCGCGTCGTCCGCGTCGCGGCCGGTCGCGAGCATCGCGATCGCGAGCTTCGCGTGCCAGTCCGCCGCCTCGAGCGTGCGTGCGGCCACGTCGGCGTCGACGCCGGTCGCGAGCATCACGATCCGCACCGTGCGGCGGCGCAGCTTGGCGTTGGTCGCGCGGACGTCGACCATCAGCGTCCGGTAGGTCTTGCCGAGCCGGATCATGCTGATCGTCGAGAACATGTTGAGCACCATCTTGGTCGCGGTGCCGGCCCCGAGCCGCGTCGATCCCGTCACGACCTCGGGTCCGACCGGAACCTCGATCGGGTGGTGCGTCACCGACGACAGCGGCGTGTCCACGTTGCACGAGATCCCGACCGTCAGCGCGCCGCGCGCCGAGGCGCGACGGACAGCGCCGAGGACGTACGGCGTGCGTCCGCTCGACGCGATCCCGACGACCGTGTCGAGCGCGCCGATCTCGTGCGCGTCCATGTCCGCGGCGCCGGCGGCCTCGCTGTCCTCGACGGACTCCACGGCGCTCACCAGCGCGTCGTACCCTCCGGCGATGACGCCGAGGACCAGCTCGGGGTTCGTGCCGAACGTCGGCGGGATCTCGGACGCGTCGAGCACCCCGAGACGGCCCGACGTGCCCGCTCCGACGTAGACGAGTCGTCCGCCGCGCTGCATCCGCTCGGCGGTCGCCTCGACGGCGAGGGTGATCGCGGGGAGCGCCTCGCGTACGGCGCCGGCGATGTGCTGGTCGCGCTCGTTCATCAGCGCGACGAGCTCACCCGTGCCGAGCTCGTCGAGCGCCAGGTGGTCGTCCACGACCGACTCGGTCTCCAGCGCGTCGAGGCGCGCGAGGTGGGGCGGCAGCGACATCAGCGGCCTCCGGTCTTCGGGTCGAGCGCGGCCCGCAGGCTGTCGCCGACGAGGTTCAGCCCGATCACCGCGACGATCAGCGCGAGGCCCGGGAAGATCAGCATCCACGGAGCCACCGACGTGAGCGCCTGCGCGTCGTACACCATCCCGCCGAGCGACGCGGCCGGCGGCGGGGTGCCGAAGCCGAGGAAGCTCAGCGACGCCTCCGTGAGGATCGCCCACGACAGCGACAGCGTCACCTGCACGACCAGGATGCCGGACATGTTCGGCAGGACGTGCTCGAACAGCGTCGACAGCCTGCTGCGCCCGATCGCCGTCGACGCGAGCACGTAGTCCGCCGAGCGCAGCGTCAGCACCGGCCCGCGCGCCACCCGCGCGAAGATCGGCAGGTAGACGACCGCGATCGCGAGGCTCACCGTCACCCAGCTCCGCTCCAGCGTCGCCGCCAGCGCGAGCGCCAGCAGCAGCGACGGGAACGCGAAGAGCACGTTCGTGATCACGCCGACGCCGCGGTCGACCAGACCCTGGTAGTAGCCCGCGACCACGCCGAGGAACGTGCCGACGACCGCGGCGGCCGCGACCGAGACGACCGCGACCCGCAGGGAGTTCGCGAGTCCCGAGCACACCCGGGAGAAGATGTCGCGCCCGAACTGGTCGGTGCCGAACCAGTGGCTCGCGCTCGGTCCCTGCAGCGACACCGCGACGTCCTGGTGCGCGGGATCGTGCGGAGTCAGGTTGAACGCCGCCAGCAGCGACAGGACCACGACGATCCCCATGAGGACCAGCCCGATGATCCCCGACGGCGTACGGAACGCCGCGATCCACGCCCGCGACCGCCGGCTCGTGTCGAGCGCGACGTCGGGGACGTTGCTCATGTCCGCCGCGGCGCTCACTGGGCACGCACCCGCGGGTCGACGAGCCGGTAGACGAGATCGGTCAGGAGGTTCACGAGGACGAACATCGCCGCGATGATCAGGACGGTGCTCTGCACGACGGCGTACTCCTTCTGCTCGAGACCGAGGAGGACCTGGCGCCCGATGCCGGGGATCGCGAAGATCTGCTCGGCGACCAGCGCGCCGCCCAGCAGGAAGCCGAACTGCAGGCCGGTCATCGTCACGACGGGGATCCAGGCGTTGCGGAGGATGTGCCGCTCCTGGAGGCGGCGTGGGGGTACGCCCTTGGCCCGCGCCGTACGGATGTAGTCCTCGGCGCGCACGTTGAGGATCGCGGCGCGGGTCGTCTGCAGGACCGGTGGCGCGATGCTGATGCCGAGGACGAGCGCCGGGAGCAGCATCTGCTGCAGGTTGAGCCCGGGGTCCTCGAAGAGCGTCACGTAACCCTTGCCGTTGGGATACCAGCCGAACTGGTTCGCCAGCCAGCTGCCGAGCGCCGTGGCCAGCAGGAACGACGGCACCGAGAGTGCGAGCAGGCTGCCGAGCTGCGTCACGCTGTCGCGGGTGGCGCCGGGGCGGCTGGCCGCGAGGACGCCTCCCGGGACGCCGAGGACCAGGCCGATGACGATCGCCAGGATCGCGAGCTCGATCGTGTTCGGCAGCGCCTGGGCGGTCATCGACGCGACGGACATGTGCGACGTCATCGAGACGCCGAGGTTGCCCGTCAGGACGCCGCCCAGCCAGCTGAGGTATTGCATGACCAGCGGCTGGTCGACGCCGTAGTAGGCCTCGAGCGCCTGCACCTGGTCGGGCGACAGCTCGCCGGCGGCCGTGCCGTACGCGGCGGTGATCTGGTCACCGGGCACGACGCGCAGCAGGAAGAAGGTGAACAACGAGACCCCGAGGAGCGTGAGGAGCGCCTCGGCGAGGCGTCGGGTCACGGGGTGGCGTGCCACGGACTTGAGTCGGTTCATATGGGGTCACCGGTCGGGGGACGGAGCGGGCGTACGGACGCCCGCTCCGTCCCGGGCGATCAGGAGATCGAGGCCTTCCACAGCATCGAGAGCGAGGCGTCGGTCCGCGTCTCGAGGTCCTTCACGCCGGTGTTCGACGCGACGAACTCCTGCGGGGTGAACAGCCAGATCCACGCCGCGTTGTCGACGAGCTGGTCCGACACCTGCGTGTAGACCGCCTTGCGCTGCTCCACGTCGGTCGTCGCGATGCCGTCGGCGAAGAGCTTGTCGAGCTCCGGCGAGCGGTAGCCCGCGACCTTGTTGTAGCTGCCGCCCGTGGTGAAGTAGCGCGCGTACATCGTGTTGGGGTCGGCGCTCCCGGCGTTCTGCGCGATCGCGGCGTCGAAGTCGCCCGCGAGCCACTTCTCGACGTACGCGTTCGAGTCGAGCGAGTCGACCTTGACCTTGATGCCGATCTCGCCGAGCTGCGCCTGGACGTTCTGCGCCTCGTCGACGGCGGTCGAGTAGAGACCCTGCGAGGTCATGAGGTTGAGCTCGAAGCCGTTGGGCTTGCCCGCCTTGGCGAGATAGCTCTTGGCCTTCGCAACGTCCTTGTCGGGGCAGGGCTGCGCCTGCGGGTCCGACTTGTACTCGGGCGAGGTGATCGGGCCGGTCACGTCACCCGCACCGAGCGCGGCGGTGTCGACGACGTCCTGACGCGAGATCGCGCACTGGATCGCGAGGCGGACGTTGACGTCGGACAACACCGGGGAGTCCGCGCGCAGCTGGAGCACGTGGTACTGCAGCGACTCGACCGGCGTCGTCTTCACCTCGTTGGACGTGGCGGACTTCGCGGTCACCGGGTTGTCGAAGACGGCCAGGTGGACCGAGCCGGTCTTGAGCGCCGAGACCATCGCCTGGTCGTCGGGGATGATGCGGAACTCGAGCGTCGGCGCGCCCGGCTTGCCCGCGTAGTAGTCGTCGTTGCGCTTGAGAGTCAGTGACTCGTTCGCCTTGCGGCTCTCGAACGCGTACGGCCCGGAGCCGACGGGCTTGGTCTCGAGGCTCTTGACGTCCACGTCGGACGGGACGATGGAGGTGTTGACCAGGCTCAGGCCCGAGACGAACGAGGCGTCGGGCTGCTTGAGCGTGACGACCACGGTCGTCGGGTCGGGCGCCTCGACGGAGGCGACGGAGCCGAAGTACGACGCGGAGCTCGCGCTCGACGCCGGGTCCATGATCGTGTCGTACGTGTACTTGACGTCCTCGGAGTCCAGCGCCGAGCCGTCGGTGAACGTGAGTCCGTCCTTCAGCGTGAACGTGTAGGTCTTGCCGTCGTCGGAGACCTTCGGGAGGTCCGCCAGGCCGGCGACCGGCGCGCTGTTCTCGTCGGTGTTGAGCAGCGGGCTGTAGATCTGCGAGAGGACCTGGATCGCCTGCTCCGACGTGGCGGTCCACGGGATCATCTGTGCCGGGTCGGCGGTGATGCCGAAGACCAGCGTGCCGTCGCCGCTGGCGTCGGAGTCCGATCCCGAGCAACCGCTCATCACCAGCGCGGCTCCGAGCGCTGCTGCGCCGACCGCGAGAGCGCGGCGTCCGCGCCTGTTGTCCCTCTTCACGATTCCTCCAAGCTGTCGCACCACGGGGGTTGGGTGAGCCGCGTCACCGGCGCACCCCAGCGATCCTAGGTCAACTTCTTTCCCTGTCTAGACCCAGCATGTAAATTTCTTACACCCGCGGTTTGCGAGCGCTCTCGTAGCGGGAGCCGCGACGATGGAGCCCGCACGACGAGAGCGACGGCGAGGAGGCTGCGATGACCGAGAACGTCCTGGTGGGCCTGCGCCAGGCGCTGCCCACCCTCCGGCCCAGCGAGCAGCGCATCGCGCACGCGGCGCTCGCTGACCCGGCCGGCGTGTCGCGCATGAGCATCACGGACCTGGCGACCCACTGCTCCACCTCGACCGCGACGGTCGTCCGGCTCTGCAAGAGCATCGGCTTCGACGGCTACAAGACCTTCTGCCTCGCGCTGGCACGTGCCGGTGCCGACGAGTCCGGGCGGCGGGTCGAGTTCGGGGTCGCGGAGGGCGACATCGACCCGGCCGACACGACGCGCGAGATGGTACGCAAGCTCGCGTACCAGGAGGCCCGTGCCGTCGAGGAGACCGCCGAGATGCTCGACCTCGACCAGCTCGACCGCGTCGTGACGGCGATCTCCGCGGCACGAGTCGTGGACGTCTACGGGTCGGCGTCGAGCGGGCTCGCGGCGCAGGACCTCCAGCAGAAGCTGCGCCGCATCGGCCACCAGGTCAACGCCTGGACCGACGCGCACCTCGCCCTCACGAGCGCGGCTGTCCTCTCCCCCGACTCGGTCGCGATCGCGTTCTCGCACTCGGGCGAGACCGAGGAGGCGATCTCGGCGTTGCGTACGGCCGCCGAGCGCGGGGCGTTCACGGTCGGCGTGACGAACTTCCCCGAGTCGCCGCTGGCGCGTCTGGCCGATGCCACGCTGACGACGGTGTCGCGGGAGACCCGCTTCCGCTACGGGGCGATGTCGAGCCGCATGGCGCAGCTGATGATCGTGGACATGATCTTCCTCGGGGTCGCGCAGCGCGATCCCGAGGACGTGTCCGCGTCGCTGGCGGCGACGCTCGCGGCTGTCGCCGATCGCCGCGTCAAGTGAGGTTCTTGGCGAGACGGACCTGCGGCTGGCCCCACTCGGAGAGCGTCACGGACTCGCCGTCGGGACTCCACCCCTGCCGCGCGTAGAACCGCACCGACGGAGCGTTGTCGGCGAAGACCCACAGCGATGCCGACGTCGCGCCCGCGTCGCGCAGTCCGGCCTCGGCGGTGCTGAGGAGGAGACGGCCGATCCCGGTGCCCTGCGTCGCCGGGTCGACGTAGAGGGAGGCGACGTAGCCGTCGTACGGATCGTCCTCTCCGGGCGTCAGCCGGTACGAGGCGACGCCGGCGATGTGCGCGTCGGCGGCGGTGGCGACGATCGTGTGAGAGGCGTCGCTCGCGAGCGCCCGCGTCCACAGGTCGTGCGCGGACTCGTCGGTGACGCGCGCGACGAGCTCGGCCGGCAGTGCGGCGGCATAGCTGATGCGCCAGCAGTCGAGGAAGACCCGCACGATCCCGGGCAGGTCCTCGGGACGGGCGTCGCGGACCAAAGGCACGACGCTCACGCCACCACCCGCCGTACCGTGTCCACCAGCATCCACGCCGCTCCCCCGGCGCACGCCGCGGTCGCGAGCCAGAACGACGCGAGCCAGACCGACGCCGGGATGCGGGTCAGCATGGCGAGCGCCACTGCGTCCGACTCGCCCCGGCTGCGGTGCCATGCCCGACTGCGCCAGGTGTCGGCGAGCGTACGCAGGCCGCCCACGATCAGGAACGCACCCACGCCCACGGCCGCGCCGCTCTGCACGACGGGCGCGGCCCACCACCACAGCGCGGCCGACGCACCCGCGCAGCCCAGCAGCACGAGAACCGTGAACGCGCTGCGCGCCCAGAGCAGGCAGACGACGAAGACGATCCCGAGCACGAACAACCCCGGCGCGGCCCACCCCTTCACCGCGACGAGCACCGCGAGCAGGCCCGCGATCGCCGGTGCGGGATAGCCTGCCCAGGCGCACACGACCATCCCGAACCCGCTCCGCTTGCCGCGGGTGTGCGTCACGCCCGACGCGTCGAGCCGTACGCGCAACGCCGTCAGCTTCCGCCCGGCGAACACCCCACCCAGCGCGTGCCCGAGCTCGTGCGCGACGGTGACGACCACGCTCGTACGACGCCACAGCGGGTCGGCGACCGCGGCGACGGCCACGAGGAGGGCGAGCGCCCAGACGAGGAGGTCCGCGGTCGTGTACGCGGCGGGGTCCACCGTCGCGAGGCGCGCGTGGACGTCGTCGAGGGTCACGTCGAGAAGCGTAGGCGCCGCACCGTCACTCTCCCTGAGAGCGGGCGTCGAGCTCGGCGATGCGCCGCTTGGGGGCGATCAGCCGGTAGGACGCGTCGACCAGCTCGGCGACCTCCGTCCAGTCCACGGCGGCGTCGTCGAGGTCGAGCGCGCGCCAGCCGAACGGGCCGTAGGACGCAGGCAGGAAGAACCGCTCGTCGTCGTCGAGCGCCTGCATCTCGGACTCGGCGACCTTGACGAGAAGTGCGCTGGGGACCTGACGGTGGTGGCCGGGGCTGAGCTTCTCGGAGCCACCGAACGCGGCGAAGATCTTGCCGCACTTGAACGTCGGCCGCCCGTACGACACGTGCTCCTCCGCGCCGGGGAACGCGAGACAGATCTCCCGCAGCTCCGCCAGGCCGGGGTCGTCGTCGCTGAACATCACTGGGTGCGCCATGACGAGAGTCAACCATCAGCGGGTGACATCGAGGAACTTCGCGCATCGACTCTCCACAACCCGAGGCCGATGCCTTCCGTGTGAACCCGCGGTGCCACTACGTTTCTCGCCATGACGTACGCCCGGGCGGCCCTCGCCGGACTGGTCCTGCTCGCGGTGGCGGGGTGCTCGGGCAGCGATCCGGCGGACGGCGACCCGACCACAGCGCCGCCCTCGCCGACCGCGTCGCCCTCCCCCACCCTCGCGCCCCCGACCATCCCGCCCGAGGCGCAGGAGTTCGGCGCGGAAGGAGCGGCAGCGTTCGTTGAGTACTGGTACGCGGCGATGCGCTACTCCGCGATGACCGGCGATAGTCAGCTCCTGCTGGACGCCTCGACGGACGAGTGCGATTCGTGCTCGGCACTAGCCAAGTACGACGCCGACTTGCACGCCGCGGGAGGCGACTACGAGGACCTGCCATGGAAGCCGACCGTCACAGCGAGCCAAGCAGAGCGCGACTATTTCGCTGTCACGACCGAGATCCACTCGGATGAGTACCGATATCGCAAAACGGCGTCCAGTCCCTGGCTGCGAGTCCGCCCAGAGCAGCGGCGCCATCTCTTCCGCCTGGAGTTTCGCGAGTCGGTTGGCTGGCAGATCTTCCACTTCACGGCCCAAGCCGAAGCTCCGAAGCCGTGATCGTCTCCGCGGTGTTGTCCATCGCGCTACTCCTGGGGCTTCCGTCGGAGGAGCCGTACGCTGACGATGATCACGATCAGGTCGTCTTAGAAGAGGACGACGAGCGCTCCGGCACCGAGGCACCCCTTGAGGGTGCTCCAACAGGCTCGGCGAATGAGTACCGATGGCAGCCGATGTGCACGCCCGGAACGGGCAGCGACACGACATGCAGCCTCACCTTCACCTGTCCTCCGGGCGAGACCATGTGGAACCTCTACTCGCGTCCTCCGGGTGGAACGTGGACGATCGTCCGATCCGAGTGCCGCGGCGGCGCGCCAGAGGAAGCCGCGGCACCGGTCGTCACGCCGGGCGACGTGCTCCGCGAGGTGCGACGCCTCCCGCTGCCCAAGGCGCGGCTCAGCATCCAGCCCGCAGGCCGGACGCTGGTGAACCTCGACACCGTCTTCTCGACAACGCCACCCGCGTTCGACCGCACAGTCACGATCCTCGACCAGCGCGTCCACATCACGGCGACCGCAGCCCGCTACACCTGGCACTTCGGCGACGGCACCACGCAGGCCACGACCAGCCCCGGCCGCCCGTACCCCGCGCTCGACGTCACCCACCAGTACGCGAAGGCCGGCGAGACGGTCAGCCCACGCGTCGACGTCACCTTCACGATCAGCTACTCCGTCGACGGCGGCCCCACGCAGACGCTCGAGCAGACCGTCACCACCGATGGCGTCGCCACGACTCTGACGACCCACGAGGCCGTACCGGTCCTCGTCGACTGAGGCTGACGCCGATCGCCGGGGCGCGGCATGACACCGTGCCCCGGCGAGGCGCTCACCGCACGCGGAAGGACTTCACGACCTTCGGGCTCCAGCCCTTCGCGGTCTTCGCCCGCACGGTCACCGTGACCTTGCCGCGACGCAGCCCCGACTTCGCGACCCTGTACGACCGCCGCCCCTGCTTCAGCGTCACCGTCTTGAGCGTCTTCGAGCCCTTGCGGAAGACGAGCTTGTACGACCGCACGTCACGCCCACCGTCGTACGAAGGCTTCTTCCACCGGACGGTCCGCTTCGCCGCACCCGGCTTCCCGGACACCGTCACCGACCGCACAGCCGTCGGCCGCACCGGGAACAAGGTCCGGAACACCCTGATCTGCTTGCCGCCCGTGGCGTACGCGAGGTCACCGCGTCCGTCCACGGTCAGCTGCCGAACAGGTCGCTTCGCGAGCCCCGAGCGACGCGCTCCGAGCTCGCGCAGCGGACGCTCGTCGTGTGCGCCCGCACGGAACACGCTGAGCCAGACCTTCGAGAGCTCGGGAGCCACGAAGAACTGCGAGACGTACACACGCCCGCGGCGATCGACCGCCAGGTCGGTGAGCTCGGCGTGCATCGTGAACGCCGTCAGCACGTGGCTCGGCGCCACGTCGCCGGCGGCACCCGGTGCGAACCCGATCACCCGAACCCCACTGGCGATCATCCACAACCGCCCGGCGGGGTCGAACGCCATCGGCCCGACCGCCCCGATCCCGGTACGCGGCCCCGCGAGGACCCGCGCCGGGTTCGGCGTGCCGGTCGCACCAGCGGCGTACACCTTCACGTCGCCGAGCCCTTCGACCGCCACCTCACCGCTGCGCGACACCGCCATCGTGCCGGGCCAGTCGCTGGCGACCTGGAAGGTGCGGATCGGCGCGACGTCTCCGTGCGCGCCGCGGGCGAAGACCGCGACCCGGCCCGACGCCGACAGGACGTAGACCTGGCCGGCGTCGTCGACGCCGACGTCGGTGATCCGCCCGAAGTTCGCCCGAGGACCGGCGATACGCCGTGGGGTCCGGCTGCCGTCGGCGTTCGGGCCGATGATCCACACGACGTCGGCACCGGGTCGGGAGCCGGCGAGGTACAGCGTCCCGTCGGCACGCGACGCCAACCCGATCGGTTCGCCCCACACCTCACCCCGCGCGGTGACGACCCGATAGGGCGGGTAGTCGACGGAGTCTGCGGAAGCAGCACCGGCACCGGCGACGACGAGGCCGCCGGCCATGATCGCGGCCGAGGCGGCGGCGAGTGCCGATCGGGAGCGCCTCATCGGACCCGGAACCTCTTGACGACCTTCGGGCTCCAGCCCTTGGCCGTCTTGGCCCGAACCGTGACGGTCAGCGAGCCGCGTCGCAGCGCCGACTTGGCGACCTTGTACGAGCGCCGCCCCGGCTTCAGCGCCACGGTCTTCAAGGTCTTCGAGCCCTTGCGGAAGACGAGCTTGTACGACCGCACATCACGACCGCCGTCGTCTGCCGGCTGCTTCCACCGAACCGTCCGCTTCACCGCACGCGGCTTGCCGGACACGGTCACCGAGCGTACGGCGGTCGGCCGCACCGGGAAGAACGTCCGGAACACCAGCACGTCACTTCGCGGGTGTCCGGTGACGGCGACGTCGCCGCGCCGATCCACGGTCAGGGCCGTCGCGGCGTCGATCGTCTCGAGCCTGGAGCGCGTCCCTTCGAGCACCCGAAGGGGGTCGACCTCACCCTGGGCGCCGGCGGGGTACGCGGCGACCGACGAGTACGCCTTCGTCTCCGACTCCTCGTGCGAGAACGAGAGGAAGAGGCGGTTGCGGTGGTCGACGGCGAGGTCGTCCGCCTTGGCGAACTCGAACCGCCCGGTCCGCAGCGGACGCGCCTTGTTCGCGGGAGCGACGTCCCCCGTCGCCGCCGCGGCAAAGCCGAGAAGGTTCCCGTCGGCGAGGACCCAGAGCCGTCCGGTCCCGTCGTACTCGAGCTCCTGCAGACCCTCTTCGAGTCCCGTCTTCGGGCCCTTGATCGTCCGGGTGGGGGCCGGCGTGCCGATGGAGCCGGGCGCGAAGACGACAACCTCGTCGCCCGCGGCGCGGCCGATCGCGACCTCACCCGCGGACGAGACCGCCATGCCTGTCGCTGGGCCGCCGGTGGCGAAGACGCGAATAGGTGCCACGTTGCCGAACGCGCCGGCGCCGAACACGGACACCCGCCCGTCGGCCGTCGCCGCGTACACCTGCCCACGGGCGTCCAGCCCGACGTCCACGACCTCGTCGAGTCCCGCGTTCGCCCCTTGGATCGCGCGCGCCGACGGCCGGTGACCGGTCGCGGTCCGCTTGATGATCCAGATCCGGTCGAACCCGGGGCCGCCGTCGGCGACGTACAGCGTGCCGTCGGCTCGTGCGGCGAGGCCCACGGCAGAGTTCACGCCGCTCGGTCCCGGCTTCACGACCCGGTCCGGCGGGTAGTCGATCGTGTCCGCCGACGCGGGTGTTGCGCCGGCGAGCATGAGTCCGCCGGCGGTCATCGTCGCTGCCGTCACTACGGCAGCCCTTCGTCTGATGCGCATGGATGCGCTCCCTTCGTGTGGTCCGTGGCGGGGGTGAGGTCTCAACTCGCTCACCCGCCGGGCGGACCCCGCGGGAGCGTCAGGCGGGACGTCGGCGTCGTGTGACGCCAGAGACCGCCAGCGCGACCACGGTCACCAGGTAGACCTGGCCGATCAACGCCTCGAAGGCCGCGACCATCTTGCCGGTGTCGGTCACCGGCGTGAGGTCGCCGAAGCCGGTGGTCGTGACCGTGATGAAGCTGAAGTAGAAGTAGTTCACGCCGTCGTGGTCCGCACCGGACTGGGCGAAGAACCCGCCCTGCCAGATCCCGAGCACGGAGTACACCCCAGCGAAGGCGATCCCCAGGAGCACGTAGACGACGATCACGCCCAGCACGATGTGGACGTCCAGCGACGGGTCCCGGATCAGGTGCGCCCCGATCGTGGCGATCGTGCCCACGCACAGCAGGACCACGATGCTCGAGTAGACCGCCTGAGCCGTGGACTCCTCGAACGCCTGGGCACCCCCGGCGACGAGCACCGCGACACCGGTCAGCACCGCAGAGACCCCGATGACCGAACGGCGAGCTCCCGAGGTCCGCTGGGCGAAGAGCAGGACAGCACCCAGCAGTGCCGTCACCAGCGGCCGCAGCGCCGCGGCGTCGACGGGCACGAGGAGGATCACCAGGCTGAGCAGGATCAGCAGGATCCCGTAGCGGTCCTGCCGTGCCGTCCGCGCCCCACGCTCCTCCACGACACGTGAGCCTAGGGCTCACGTGCGTCGTCCGCACGACCTTGGCACAGCGCATCCGCTACTTCCTCACCGTGAGGGTCACCCGCACCGCCGGGCCGTACCCCTTGCGGTTCTTGGCGCGGACCACCACGGTGCTCGTCCCCGCCGGGAGGGAGCGCCGCTCGAGCACGTACGACCGGCGTGAGGCCTTGAGAACGGCGGTGGTGACGAGCCTGCTCCCGTGTCGCACCGACACGCGGTAGCGCGTGAGGGGCGCACCTCCGTCGGCGAGCGGCTTCTTCCAGCGCACGACCCGGCGGACCGCAGCCGGCGAGCCGGACACCGTCACGCTGCGAACCGCCCACGGCCGCGTGGCGGCAAGGAGCCGTGGGTAGACGGTGATGCTGCTGCCGGAGGTGACCGCGAGCTTCCCCGTGCGGCTGACCGAGAGCCCGCCGATGCCGCCGAGCGGGGTCCGGGCAAGGCTGAGGACGGGGGTCGCCTGTCCCTTCGCGTCGTGACGCAGCACCGTCACCTCACCGTCGTGCTGTCCGATGTACGCCCGTCCGGCGCGGTCGAACCCCACGCTCTCGACATCCCACAGCGGCCGGTCCTGGGTGATCGTCCGCTCGGGCGCGACGTCGCCGCGCGCTCCGGGCGCGAAGACCGTGGCGAACGCCCCCTCGCCGAAGACGGCCCAGATGCGGCCGTCGACGTTCATGTCGGCGTCGAGGAGGCCGCGCAGCTGCGCCTTCTCCCCCGCGATGCGGCGCAGCGGAGCGGCGTCACCCGAGGCGGTCCGCCGGTAGATCGCGATCCCGGCGCCGCCCGAGACCATCAGGCGCTCGCCCCGGACCGCGATCCCGGCCCCGATGTACATCCCCGTGCGCAGGACGCGGATCGGACGCGCGTTCCCGCGAGCCGACGCGCTGAAGACGAGCACGCGCTGGTTGCCGTTGGCGACGTAGAGACGACCTCCGGCGTCGCGCGCGATCCCCATCGGCCAGAAGATGCCGCTCCGCGATCCGCGGATGCGGTAGAGCGGGCGCGCCTTCCCGCGCGCCTTCGCGCCGTACACCACGATCGCGCGTCCCTGGAAGTCCAGCGTGTACGAGCGCCCCGCGGCGCTCAGGTGCACGGGTCCGGCCGCCGGCACGGAGATCGTGCGTTCGGGGCGGACCTCGACCGGCTCGGGTGCGACCCCCGACGCAGGAGCGGCCGAGAGCAGCCCGCCGGTCACCGCGGTCGCGGCGACGGCGCTCGAGAGGACAAGGAGTCTCATCGTCTACCTCCTCGGGGGAATCAACCAGGTTTCGGTGTCACGCACGGCTGCACTGGAGGCGCAGCGTCCGCCTTGTCCTCGTTTGTACGAGGGCATGCGGCAGCCTCGCGTCCGCATGCGACGTGCGGCAACGACTTTTGATGTGGATGGCCGAGAACCTGGCTGCTTCTGGCCGGATCACCGGCACCCGGGCCATGACAGAGGTCGGGGTCGGCTCTCCGGAGCCGACCCCGACCTCGTTCGTACGGGCTACTTGCGCACCCGGAACGGCTTCACCGCGACCCGCCCGTAGTGCTTGTGGTTCCTGGCCTTGACGACGACCACGTGCCGGCCGTTGCGGAGCGCGGCGCGGCGGAGCACGAACGACCGACGGCTCGGCCCGACGTTCCTCACCAGCAGGGTCCTCTTGCCCTTCTTCACCACGATCCGGTAGCCGGTGACGCGCGCGCCCCCGTCGTACGCCGGTGCGCGCCACCGCACGACGCGGCGGGCGTGGGTCGCCGCTCCCGTCACCTTCAGGCGGGTTACGCGACCCGGAGCGACGACCGGCTTCGGCGCCGGTGGCTGCACGACGGGCGCCTTCGGAACAGGAGTGGGACGCGGCGGTGGCGGCGGGAAGGGTGTCGCGTACACCTTGACCGACCCCGCAGCGGTCACGTTCGCCACGGCGATCGCGCCGCCCTCGAGCGCGACGATCCCCCACGGCTGGACGAACCCGGCATTCGCGCCCTGCAGCCACGCGACAGGGGCGACGTCGCCGGCCGCGTCGGCGGGATAGACCGCGACGGCGAGCGAGACGCTGTCGCTCACGTAGACCCGACCCTGAGGGCCGACGACAACACCGGCCGGGTTGGCGAGCCGTGTCGTCGCTCCGGCGATGACACGTTCGGGAGCCACGTCCCCCTCGGCGGCCACGTCGAAGGCCAGGACCGAGCGCCCGGTCGCGTTGGCTACCCAGAGCGAGTCGCCGTCGACGGTGATGCCGAGGGCGCGGACCAGCCGCGTCCGGGCGCCGGTGATCTGGCGTGTGACGACGGGCTTCCCGCTGGTGTCCGGGACGAGGACGGTGATCGCGCGCTCGGCCGACACGTACACCGTGCCGTCATCGGCGACGGCGACGCCGAGCTGTTTGCCGTAGGTCTTGCCGAGCGGGACGACGTGCGACGGCGCGACGTCACCGGCGGCTCCGGGCGCGAAGACGAGAAGGCGGTCCTCCTGGGAGACCACGTACGTCGTCCCGTCCGCGTCCAGGGCCACGCCGGTGGGGTGGTTGAGCTGCGTCGCTGCACCGACGATCCGGCGACTCGGCGGCGTGCCAGTCACCGCGCCCGGCGGGAAGAACGTGACGGCGTGACCGGCGTTCTCCGCCGCGGCGAGCGTGCCGGCTGCATCGCGCGCGAGGCCGGTCGGCAGGGCGACGGGGGTCAGCACGTGCAGCGGCACGACGTCGTCAGCGGCATCGACCGGCGCCGACGGGGCGACGAGCACGGTGACCACACCGACGGAGACAGTGGTGATGAGTGCGCTGATCCGAGATTTCATGCGACTCCTCCTGGGCCAACTGTCGCGTGCGACCGGGGTCTCCCGCAGCAGATTTGACATAACGGATCGGTGAAGACGGACGGGGCCGGCTCCCGAGAGCCGGCCCCGACCCACGTCGTACGGCCTACTTCCGCACGCGGAACGACTTCTTGGCGTTCTTGCCGAAGCCCTTCACGTTCTTGGCCTTGACGAAGACGACGTTCTTGCCGTTGCGCAGCTTGGAGCGCTTGAGCTTGAACGACCGCTTGTTCGGACCGAGGTTCTTCGTGAGCAGCGTGCGGCTGCCCTTCTTGACCACGAGCCGGTAGCCGGTGATCTTCGCGCCGCCGTTGAACGCGGGTGCCCGCCAGGTGACCTTGCGGGTCTTGGCACCGCGCGCGCCCGCGACCTTGAGGGCGCGAGGCTTGCCCGGCACCTTCAGCGAGCTCACCGGGACCGCGAACAGCGACTTGAACGTCGAGATGTCGTTGCCGCCGTAGTCGGCCACGACGATCGCGTTGCCCGCGCCGATCGCGACGCCGGCCGGCAGGTTGAGCGCCGCGGCCGGTCCACCGAGGGACTTGAGCGGCGCGACGTCGCCGTTGGCGTTCGCACCGAAGACCTTGATCGTCTTCGAGGTCTCGTCCGCGACGTACACGCGTCCGACGGAGTCGACCGCCACGTCGCTCGCGAACTGGATCTGCGTGCTCGGGCCCTTGATCTGGCGCACCGGCGTGGCGTTGCCGCTCGCACCGGGCGCGAACGCGACGACGGAGTCCCCGGAGCCGTTCGCGACCCAGAGCCTGTTGGAGCCGTCGACCGCGAGTCCGCGGGCGTTGGTCAGCTGGGTGCTCGTGATCGTGCGCTCGGCAGCAGGTGATCCGGCAGCCGACGTCGGGAAGACGCGGACCTCGTTGGCCCCGTTCGAGACGTTGACCTTGCCCGCCTTGTCGATCACGATGCCGAACGGCGTGAAGCCCGGGTTGAAGTTGCCGTCAGGTGCGACGTTGCCGTCGGCCGTCGGGCCGAAGGCCAGGACGCGGTTCGTCGCCACGGCGGTCGAGTTCGCGAGCCACGTGAAGCCGGCGGAGTCCGCGGCGATGTAGCGCGGCGCGCTGATGCCGGTGTTCCCCCCGGCGAGGCGGCGCTCGGGCGGCACGTCGCCGTTCGCGCCCGCACCGAAGACGGTGATCGACCCGTTGCCGAAGTTGCTGACGTGGATCTTGCCGTTGGCGCCGACGTACACGCCGAGCGGGTTGCTCAGCTGGGTGTTGACGGGTCCTTTGATGGTGCGCAACGGCGCGATGTTGACGTCGTCGGCCGAGGCGGTCGGTGCGCCGGCTACCAGGACGCCGCCGACGAGTGCGCTCGCGGCCCCGAGGCCGATCACGCGGATGGTGTTGTTCATAGGAATCTCCCCCTTCGCGTTCAACCGTGAGGGCAGAGGGGGCCACGACGTGTCCGTTTTGTCCGACGCGACAATAGATCGGTGACGACAGCGGCAGCCCCGGACGGCGTACCCCAGCCCGAGGACTACCGCCAGATGCTCCTCCGGCTCGCCCCCGCACCCGGCCGCTGGCGCGCCGCCCTGATCGCGACGCTCGCACTCGTCCTTCCGGCCACCGCCCTCACGCTCGCCGACTGGGGCCACGACGCCGTCCTGGTCTCGATGGGCGCGTTCACCGCGATGTACGCCACCGACCGTGCGTACCGCATCCGCGCCCCGTTCCTCGCGGTCGTCGCCGTCCTGATCGTGACGGCGGCGTTCGTCGGCGGCCTCGCGGGCGACGTACCTGGCGCGTGGGAGTCCGGCGTCGCGCTGGTCGTCACGCTCACCGTCGTCTCGGGTCTGGCCGTCTTCGGCGCGAACGCCCTCGCGTTCGGCCCGCCCGGCGGCTTCTTCCTCGCGCTGGTGACCGGGCTGGCCGCGCACGTGACCCACGTCGGCACCCCTCTCGGCACCGTCGTCGCCGCGGCCGCGATCGGCGCCGCGTCAGCGTGGGTCGTCTCGATGACTCCGGCGCTGTGGGCGTGGCGCCGCCCGCAGACGCGTTCGGTCGCCACCGCCGTCGGGGCCGTCGAGGCGTACGCCGCTCGCGCCCGCGCCGACCAGCCGTCGGTCCGCGCTCGTGACACCGCCGCCCGTGCGCTGCACGACGCGTGGGGCGCGCTCGCCGACGCCGGCACGCGCGAGGGGCCGCTCTTCGACCGCCTGTACGAGGCGCACCTCCGCTTCGCCGCCGCGATCGCCGACCCGCACGCACCACCGTCGACCGGCACGGTCGCGCACGTGCCGCTCGGCCGGACCGAGGCCGCCACGCGACTCCGCAGCTCCGCCCACGCGCTGAGCGCCGACGTCGTGATCACCGTCCGGGTGGTCGTCGCGGTCGCCCTGAGCGGAGTCCTCGCGTACGCCCTCGGCACCGGCCGCGCGGACTGGGCGATGGTGTCGGCGGTGCTGATCCTGCACACCGGCGTCGACCGCGTCCGCAACACCTACCGGGCGCTGCAGCGGGTGGTCGGCACGGTGGTCGGCGTCGGGCTGTTCGCGGTGCTCGCGCTGCTCGAGCCGCAGGGACTGCTGCTCGTGGCCGTCCTCGGGGTGCTGCAGCTCGTGATCGAGATGCTGGTCGTCCGCAACTACGGTGTCGCGGTCGTCTTCATCACCGCGCTCGTGCTGCTCATCTCCGAGCCGCCGGGCGACGTCGACCTCGGCATCGTGAGCGACCGGGTGCTCGACACGCTCATCGGGGCCGCCGTCGCGGTCACGGTCCTGTGGTTGACGGGACGGCGGTTCAACGCGGGGGTGCTGCCTTACGAGGTGGGCCGAACCGCGACCGCGATCCGCGCGCTCGCCGAGGTCCTCGAGGGGCAACCTCCGACGACGCCCGCGGCGGCCCGCGCCCGCCGTACGCTCCAGGTCGAGCTCCTCGCGTCGTCCTCCGCGGCCGACACCGCCTACCGACAGGCACCGGTCCAGGCACGCGCCGCCTGGCCGGCGTACGCGCAGACGCAGGAGCTCGGCTACGACCTGCTGGCGCACTGCTGGCTGGCGGGCACCCACCGCACCGCGCTGCCCGACACGCTCCGCGGCCGTATCACCGACCTTCCCCCCAGTTCCGGAACCACCCGCCTCGGGTGATGCCGCTCCCCCCATCCGAGCCGCACGCTGGAGCACGACCCGGGCCGCGGTGAGAGGACGACATGCAGGACTTCCTGGCGAACCTCGGCGGAGGCTCGCTGACGTGGTCCGACGTCGCCCTCGCCCTTCTCACGCTGCTGGTGGCATGGCTCGTCGCGCGCTACCTCGGGCGCGGCGTACGCCGTCTGCTGAGCCGGGTCCAAGGACTGTCGCCGTGGATCACCGACTCCGCCGAGCGGGGCACGCGCTACTTCGTCCTCGTCCTCGGGTTCGGCGTGGCCCTGGCGTTCCTCGGGGCCAACGTCCAGCCGCTCCTGGCCGGCGCGCTCATCGTGGTGGTCGTGGCCGCGCTCGCGCTGCGCGGCGTCGCCGACAACTTCGGCGCGAGCATCATCCTGCAGACCCGTCGCCCCGTGGTCGTCGGCGAGGAGCTGGAGTCGCAGGACTGGCACGGGGTCGTGACCGCGATGAACGGACGGTCCGTGGTGATCCGCACGTTCGACGGACGCGAGGCGCACCTGCCCAACAGCGAGGTCCTCGCGAACCCGCTGGTCAACTACTCGCGATCGCCCGGCAGGCGGCTCGAGGTCGAGGTCCGGATCGCCGGGACCCGCGACGACGACGCGCTCCTCGACGCCGTGCGATCCGTCGAGGGGTTCCTCGCCGACCCACCTCCGACGGTCGTCGTGGTGTCCCGGGAGGCGGAGCGGACGACCGTGCTCGTGCGCTTCTGGCACGCGAGCACCGGCTCGCCGAAGGCGGTGTCGGACGCGATCGACGCGCTCGCGGCCACGCTGCACGGTCGCTCCGAGCCGTGGGTCGTCGTGTCTCCCCCGCCAGAGACGCTGCGCGTTCCGCAGACCGACGTCTGAGCCCGCCTCACCCCGCGGCGTGCAGGACGTCGGTGGCGCGGTGCGTCTCGTCCACGCCGTCCACGACGATCACGTCCGACGCGGAGTTCTCGGTGCGCAGGGGCAGGATCGCCTGGTAGGCCTCCGACGCGTACCAGGCCTCCACGTGCTCCCGGTCCGGGAACTGGATGATGATGACCGTCCCCGGCCACTCTCCCTCGACGGGCGTCACGGTTCCGCCGTGGACGACGAACCGGCCGTCGTACGGCGCGAGCGTCTCGTCGATCCGCTCGAGGTACTCGACGATCTCCGGGCCCATCGAGACCTCTCGCATGTGGGCGATGGCGTACGCGGTCATGGCTGCTCCTTCTGAGTGGTGGTGCTTCTGAGTCGGTGGAGCTTCGAGCATCGCGGACGGACGTAGGCGCGTCGATGACGTCGAAGGTCATGGGGTTGACACGGGGACGGCGGCGAGGCATTCTAAAACCAATCAGTTATACAACAGATTGGTTATGGATGATGAGCGACGACGAGCTCGACGCGGTGTTCGGGGCCCTGGCGGACCCGACCCGCCGCGCCATTCTCGGGCGGCTGGCCCAGGGCGACGCGAGCGTCAATGAGCTCACGGCGATGTTCGCGATGTCGCAGCCGGCGGTCTCGCGCCACCTGAAGGTCCTCGAGCGTGCAGGGCTCGTGTCCCGCTCACAGCAAGGGACGATGCGGCTCAGTCACCTCGAGGCCGAGCCGCTGCGGGAGGCGACGGACTGGCTCGCGGACTACCGCGCGTACTGGGAGGACAGCTTCGCCCGCCTGGACGCACTCCTCGCCGAGGCCGAGGCACCCGGATCCCGTCCCGACCCGCCGTCGACATCGACCTGACCGATCACCCACAACCCATAGGGGGAACCATGTCCGACCTCAAGGTCACCGCAACGCCCGGCACCAGCACGATCGAGATCACGCGCACGTTCGCCACGACACCCGAACGGCTCTACGAAGCCATGACCGACACCGAGCTGCAGAAGAAGTGGCTCGGCCCCGACCGCCTCTCCACCGAGATCGAGGTCAACGAGGTCCGCCACGGCGGCCGCTACCGCTGGGTCCAGACCGATACCGACGGAACCCAGTACGGGTTCACCGGCGTCTACCACGGGGAGCCCTCGGTGAAGGACGGCGTCATCCGCACCTTCGAGTTCGAGGGCGTCCCGGGCCGCCCGTCGCTGGAGAAGGCGACGTTCCACGACAACGGCGACGGCACCACGCAGATCCACATGGTGTCGACGTTCCTCTCCGTCGACGACCGCGACGGGATGGTCCAGTCCGGGATGGAGGGCGGGATGGAGGAGGGCTTCGTCCGCCTGGACAAGATCCTCGCCGGATCCTGACCGCCCCCGCCCCGCCCGCCCCACGATTTGACGGCTAATCCACCGTTTCGTACGCAGATCCGGTGGACAGGCCGTCAAATCGTGGGGCGGCGGACCGCATAGGCTGACGGGCGTGGCAGCGTTCGCATCAGACAACTACGCCCCGGCCCATCCCGCGATCCTCGACGCGGTCGCCGCAGCCAACGCGGGACACGCCGTCTCGTACGGCGAGGACCCGTGGACAGACCGGCTCACCGAGCACGTACGGCACCACTTCGGCGACCAGGCGCAGGCGTACCCGGTCTTCAACGGCACCGGCGCCAACGTCGTCTCGCTCGGAGCACTCCTCCCCCGCTGGGGCTCGGCGATCGTCACCGACGTGGCCCACCTCCACACCGACGAGAACGGCGCACCCGAGCGCGTCGCCGGCGTCAAGCTGCTCCCCGTCGACGCGCCGGACGGCAAGATGCGGCCCGAGTCGTGGGGTCCCTACACGATCAACCTCGGCGACCCGCACCGCCCGCAGGCGCTCGCGGTGTCGCTGACCCAGTCCACCGAGCTCGGCACGGTCTACTCCGTAGACGAGGTACGCGGCCTCGTCGACACCGCCCACGCGTACGGGATGGGTGTCCACGTCGACGGCTCGCGCATCGCCAACGCCGCTGCGCACCTCGGTCTCCCGCTGCGCGCGATCACGACGGACCTCGGGATCGACGTGCTCTCCTTCGGCGGGACGAAGAACGGCATCCTTCTCGGCGAGGTCGTCGTGGTCCTCAACCCCGAGTCCGTCCACGGCATCGAATTCGTGCGCAAGATGTCGATGCAGCTGGCGTCGAAGATGCGGTACGTGTCCGCGCAGCTGGCCGCGCTCCTCGACCCCGAGCACGACCTGTGGCTCGCGAACGCCACCGCGTCGAACGCGCGGGCGACGCAGCTGCGTGACGGCGTCGACGCGCTCGCCGAGGAGCTCGCCGCCGACGGGCGGACGCACGAGTCCGGCGCTCCCCTGCTCCACGTCACGAACCCGACGCAGGCCAACGTGGTCTTCCCGACGCTCCCCCGCTCAGTCGCGGACGCCGTGCGGGCGGAGCACCCGTTCTACGACTGGCGCCCCGGCGCGCACCCCGACCTCGTCGAGTCGCGCTGGATGTGCTCGTGGGACACCACCGAGGACGACGTCGACGCGTTCCTCGCGGCCTTGCGCAAGGCGTTCGGATGACGCTGCCCCGTGTCGAGATCACGTACTGCACGATGTGCCAGTGGTTGCTCCGCGCGGGCTGGATGGCGCAGGAGCTGCTGAGCACCTTCGGCACGGAGCTCGGCGCCGTCACGCTCGTGCCGAGCACCGGGGGCGTCTTCCGGATCACCGTCGACGGCGACGTCGTGTGGGACCGCTCGATCGACGGCGGCTTCCCGGACGCCGCCGAGCTCAAGCGCAGGGTCCGTGACCGCATCGACCCGGATCGACCGCTCGGCCACGCGGACCGTACGCCGGACGCGCCGGAGGTGGACGCGTGACCGTGCCGCCCTTCCCCCGGCTGCGCGAGGACGTCCGCTGGTCGGTCGAGATCCGCGACGCCGACTCCGACGCCGTCCTGGTCGCCCTCGAGTCGGAGCTCGTCCTGCCGACGGCGAGCATCGGCAAGCTGGTGCTGCTCGTGGAGGCGGCGCACCAGATCGCCACGGAGCGGCTGGACCCGGCGGAGCCGCTCGCCCGTACGGAGGAGGACTGGGTCGCCGACTCGGGCCTCTGGTATCGGCTCGCCACCGACACCCTGCCCGTCGCGGACGTCTGCAGCCTGGTCGGAGCGGTCAGCGACAACCTGGCCACCAACGTGCTGCTGCGCCGGGTCGGACTGGACGCGGTGACAGCGACGGCGGCGCGGATCGGGATGGAGCGCAGCCGCCTGCTCGACCGGGTGCGCGACGACCGCGGTCCCGAGCACCCGCCGACGCTGTCCGTCGGGTGCGCCACCGATCTCGCACACTTCTGCGCGCGGCTGCACCGCCGCGAGATCGTGTCACCCGCGGTCAGCGAGAGCGTCAGCGGCTGGCTCAGCGCCAACGCCGACCTGTCGATGGTCGCCGGCGCCTTCGGCCTCGACCCGCTCGCGCACGCGGAGCCGGACCGCGGCTTCGTCCTCTGGAACAAGACCGGCACGATCTCCACCGTGCGCGCCGACGTCGGGCTCGTGTCCGGCCCCGCCCGCACCCTCGCGTACGCGGTCGTCGCGGAGTGGGACGAGGACGCAGATCCCGGCCTGCGGGACGACGTCCTGCGCGACATGCGCGCGGCCGGCCGGTGGCTCCGGGAGGTGTCCGCGGCAGCGGACGGGGTCGGAGCCGCGGCTCAGTAGATCGGGACGTAGATGGTCTCGCCCGCGCCGATCTCCCCGGCGCTCGGGAGCGCGTTGAGGTCGGCGATGTCCTGCACGGTCTCGCGGATGTCGCCCGTGGGGTTGGCGTCGGCGGCGAGGTCCCACACCGTCTCGCCCGGCTGCACGGTCACGGGCCGGCTCGGAACGGGCTCCCCCTTCTCCGAGGTGGCGATGACCTGCGTGCCCAGACCGACGGTCAGACCGCCGAAGGCCAGCAGCGCCACCAGGAACACCACGAACCGCCCCCGGCGCGTCAGCCGGTAGCCCGAGCGCCCCCGCGTCCTGTCGACGGGCTGCCGCTGCGCACGAGGACGCGGCGGGGTGGTCGGACGCTGGCCGTCGCGCAATCCTCGGCCCGCGGGGTGTCGCTCGACGGAGCGCATCAGCGGGGTGTCGATCACGACCACGGTGCGGTCGACGGGGTGCTCGAGGGTGCTGCGGACGGTGCTCATCGTGTCCTCCATGTCTCGGACTCGTACGGCCTGTCCGACCGAGGCGAGGCGGCTGATCAGCTCGTGGATCCGAACTCGGAGCCGAACACGCGTTCGATCGAACATGCGTACGAACTTAATCACACCCACTGACAGAAACGGAAGCATCCGTTCGAACAAACTTTCGACGTGTCGCGCCGACCTGCGACGACACGCGGGTCGAACATATGTTTGATCGTGTCGCCGCCCAGGTCTAGGGTCAGGGCCATGACCAGAGCCGAGGTTTCCGAGCTTCCCGACGGACCGCCGGACGCGAGCGGACTGACCCCGCGTCAGCGCCGCGTCCTCGAGATCATCCGCGAGTCCATCGAGCAGCGCGGCTACCCGCCGAGCATGCGCGAGATCGGCGCCGCGGTCGGTCTCGCGAGCGTCTCGTCCGTCGCGCACCAGCTCAAGGTCCTCGAGCGCAACGGCTTCGTCCGGCGCGACCCCAACCGGCCGCGCGCGATCGAGGTCTTCCTCCCCGACGTGCTCGCGGCACGGCGCTCCATCGGCGACGCCCTCGACTTCGGCTTCGACGAGACCGGCGCCGGCGACTCGCGGCCCGCTCCGGCGTACGTTCCGGTCGTCGGCCGCATCGCCGCCGGTGGCCCGATCCTCGCCGAGGAGCGGGTCGAAGAGGTCATGCCGCTCCCCCGCACCCTCGTCGGCGAGGGCACGCTGTTCATGCTCGAGGTGCGCGGCGACTCGATGCTCGAGGCGGCGATCTGCGACGGCGACTACGTCGTGGTCCGCCAGCAGCCGACCGCCGAGAACGGCGAGATCGTCGCCGCCCTGCTCGACGGGGAGGCGACCGTCAAGACGCTCCAGCGCAAGGACGGCAAGGTGTGGCTGCTGCCGCACAACCCGGCGTACGACCCGATCGACGGCACCGACGCCACGATTCTCGGCAAGGTCACCACAGTCATGCGGCGCGTCTGACCCCACGCACCGTGTGCGCACGGGCGCGAGAGCCCCTCGGTCTCGCGCCCGTGCGAGCGCTCTGACTCAGCCGCATCCGGGCGCGATCGCGGCGGACCGGCTGGGGTACCCCACCGAACCCCCACTGACCCGACCGTGCTCGGTCGGGTCAGTTCTCCGTCGCTGGGGTACCCGCGCCGCGCGCGCCGCAGCTCAGTCCGCGCTCGCCGCCGCGTCCAGCCGCCGCAAGGCCCCGAGCACGAGGTCGCGGTCGACCGTGCGCCACATCGGCGGCATCGACGACGCGAGAAACCCGCCGTAGCGGGCGGTCGCGAGCCGCGAGTCCAGCACCGCCACCACGCCCTTGTCGTCGGCGCGTCGGATGAGGCGACCGGCTCCCTGGGCGAGCAGCAGCGCCGCGTGCGTCGCCGCAACCTGCATGAAGCCGTTGCCGCCGTGCCGCTCCACCAGCCGCTGGCGGGCACTCATCAGCGGGTCGTCGGGGCGCGGGAACGGGATGCGGTCGATGATGACCAGCTGGCACGTCTCCCCCGGCAGGTCGATGCCCTGCCACAGGCTCAAGGTCCCGAAGAGGCACGTCCGCGGGTCCTCGACGAACCGGCGCGCGAGCTCGGGCAGCTGCGCGTCGCCCTGGCACAGCACCTCCAGGTCGGGCATCCGCTCGCGTACGGCCTCCGTCGCCGCCTCCGCACCCCGGCGCGACGAGAACAGGCCGAGGGTCCGTCCACCGGCCGCCGTGACCAGGTCGACGATCTCGTCGAGCGCCGCAGCGCTCATGCCGTCGCGTCCCGGCGGAGGGAGGTGCCGCGCGACGTAGAGCATGCCCTGCTTCGCGTAGTCGAACGGCGACCCCACGTCGACGGCCCTCCAGGTGTACGACGCCGGTGGCCGGTCGCTGTCGTCCTCGGCGCCGCCGTCCCTGTCCGCCCGCGACCCGTTGTCCGTCCGCGCGCCGTTGTCCGCCGCCGCCCCGTCCTCGACGCGGTCCGACGCCCACAACCCCACCGTGCGCGCGACCGGGTCGAAGCCGCCGCCGAGCTTGAGCGTGGCGCTGGTGAGCACGACGGTGTTCTCGCCGAACAGCTTGTCCCGCAGCGTGAGCGCCACGTCCACCGGCGCGACCCGCAGCTCGTTGCCGCCCCGGGAGCCGTCGCGCTCGGCCATCCACATCACGTCGCCGTCCGACGTCGCGGCCATCCGCTCCGCGACCTTGCGGACGTCGTCGACCATCGCCTTGGCCTGCTGGCGGGCGGCATCGCCGTCGCCGGCGTCCTTGGGCTCCTTCGGGATCGCGGCATGGCAGTCCCGTGCGGCGTCCCGGATCAGCGACAGCGCGTCGGCCAGCCGCTCGGACGGCGTCGGGATGCGCCCGGGGGCGGTCACCTCGAGCGCCTCGCGCAGGGCATCCGAAGCGTCCTCGAGGTCGTCGGCCTCGCGTCCGCGGACGAACGACCGCGCGCGACGTGCCGCGCGTTCGACCATCGGTGGGCCGAGCTCGGACGTCGACGCCTGGGTCACCCGCGCGACCAGCTCATGGGCCTCGTCGACGACCACCGTGTCGTACTCGGGCAGCATCGGCACCCCGTCGATCGCGTCGATCGCGAGCAGGGCATGGTTCGTCACGACGAGGTCGGCCCCCGCGGCATGGTCGCGCGCAGCCTCGGCGAAGCACTCCGTCGCGTACGGGCAGCGCGAGGCGCCCAGGCACTCCCGCGCGTGGACGCTGACCTGGCGCCAGGCCCGCTCGGTGTGCGGCGGCGCGGCGTCGCGGTCCCCCACGCCCCCGCGGTCGGACTCCTCCTCGGCCCACGCGCGCAGCGTCACCACCTCTTCGCCGAGCGACCCGCTCGGGGCCTCGATGAGGACGCCCTGGTCGTCGGGCGCTCCCTCACGGATGCGGTGCAGGCACGCGTAGTTGCCGCGACCCTTGACCACGGCGGCTCGCGGAGAGCTGTCGAGGACCGCGCTCGCGCCGTCCAGGAGCGCCGGGATGTCGCGCTCGACGAGCTGGTGCTGCAGGTTGAGCGTGGCCGTCGCCACCACGACACGGCGGTCGTGGAGCAGGCTCGGGACGAGATAGCCGAGCGACTTGCCGGTGCCGGTCCCGGCCTGGACGAGCAGGTGCTCGCCGTCCGCGAACGCCTGGGCGACCGCCTCGGCCATCTGCACCTGGCCGGGCCGCTCGACCCCGCCCACGGCGCCGACGGCCGCGTGCAGGACCTCACGCAACCTCGTGTGCCGGCCGTCGTCGGCGGTCGCGGCGGGCTGGTCCGAGATCGACGAGGTCACCGACGCAGCCTACCGATCCCGCGGCCAGCACCGCGCAGCCCACACACAGGGCCCCGGCCGGTGTCCGAATAGTCGCGGAAAGCAACTGAATGTGGCGCGCGTCACCATCCGGTAACGATTGAGGCTCGCCGACGACTAAGCGCTTGCTTAGTTCCGCCAGATCGGTAGCGTTCGGCGGGCAAGACTGCCTTGTGGCCTGGGTCACAGACGACCCGACTGCACGACACTGCCCCTCGGAAGGACTCGCATGACCCCTCCCATCGAGCCCACCCCCGAGTCGCCGCCCCGCGGTGACTCGCCTACCAGGAACGGCGGCCGCTTCGTCGCCGACGGCGTGACCGTCCGCTTCGGCGGCCTGGTCGCCCTGGACGACGTCGGTCTCACCGTCGAGCCCGGCCAGGTCCACGGTGTGATCGGCCCGAACGGTGCCGGCAAGACGACGTTCTTCAACGTCTGCTGCGGCTTCGTCCGCCCCGACTCCGGCACCCTCACGTGGGACGGTGACCAGCTCACCAACCTCCACGCGCACGACCTCGCCGGCCTCGGGATCGCCCGTACGCTCCAGGGCGTCGGCCTCTTCCCGGGCATGAGCGCACTCGAGAACGTGATGACCGGCGCGTCGGTCCGCTCGACCAGCGGCTTCCTCTCCGCCGCCTTCGGTCTGCCCCGCGGCCGCCGCGACGAGAAGGCGCTCCAGGAGCGCGCGATGCAGGCGCTGGCCGAGCTCGGCGCCGCCCATCTCGCGCCACGCTACCCGGGGATGCTCCCCTACCCCGACCAGAAGAAGGTCGCCCTCGCCCGCGCCCTCGTCGCCGAGCCGCGCCTGCTCCTCCTCGACGAGCCGGCCGCAGGGCTCTCCGAGGGTGAGATGGACGAGCTCGGCGACCTGGTCCAAGGACTGACCAGCCGGATGTCGGTGCTCATCGTCGAGCACCACATGGACCTCGTCATGCGGATCTGCGACGCGATCACGGTCCTCGACTTCGGCCAGGTCATCGCGCGCGGGACCCCGGCCGAGGTTCGCGACGACCCGAAGGTCGTGGCCGCCTACCTCGGCGCCGAGGTCTCCGCGGGCTCGGAGATCGACACCGCCGTCCTCGAAGCCGCCGGCCCGTCCGGCACGGCCCGTCCCACGAAGGAGGGATGAGCATGCTCGAGATCTCCAGCCTCACCACCACGTACGGCCCGGTGAAGGCTCTCGACTCGGTCGACATGACGGTCGAGACCGGCAAGATCACCGCCGTCCTCGGCGCGAACGGCGCCGGCAAGACGTCCCTGCTGCGCACCGTCTCCGGTCTCGTACGGCCGGCGAGCGGCACCATCTCCCTCGACGGCACCGACATCACCACCGCACCGGTCGAGTCGATGGTCCACCGGGGCATGGCCCACGTCCCCGAGGGCCGCGGCGTGATCGCCGAGCTGACGATCGAGGAGAACCTCCGCCTCGGCATGCGTGGAGCGGCGAAGCGTCCGACCGACACGCCCGCCCCGGTCCGTACTCTCGACGACGCCTACCGCCTGTTCCCGGTGCTCGGCGACCGTCGCAGCGCTCAGGCCCACACGCTGTCCGGCGGCGAGCGGCAGATGCTGGTCATCGCCCGGGCGCTGCTCTCGCGGCCGACGCTCCTGCTCCTCGACGAGCCGTCGCTGGGTCTCGCTCCGCGGATCGTGGCGCAGATCTTCGACCTGGTCCGCACCCTGGTCGCCGACTCCGGGCTCACCGTGCTCCTCGTCGAGCAGAACGCCCGCAGTGCCCTGTCCATCGCGCACACCGGTGTCGTGCTGAACCTCGGGAAGGTCGTCGTGACCGAGTCCGCCGAGGTCCTCCGCGACGACGCCACGCTGCGCCACTCGTACCTCGGGTTCTGAGGGAGGACACCGTGCAGCACTTCATCAACGTCCTGCTCAACGGGATCACCCAGGGCATCGTCATCGCGGCCTTCGCGCTCGCGCTGGTGCTGATCTTCCGTTCCACGCGCGTCGTCAACTTCGCGCAGGGCTCGCAGGCCATGTTCACCACCTACATCGCGCTGACCCTGCTCAACCGCGACTTCCCCTACTGGGCCGCGTTCGGCGCAGCCCTCGCCGCCGGCTTCCTGCTGGGCGCGGTCCTCGAGCGCTTCGTCATCCGTCCGCTCGAGGGCGGCATGGAGCTCAACATCGTGATCGCGACGCTCGGTCTGTACGTCGCGATCCAGGCGCTCGCCGCGATCCTGTTCGGGTCCGACTACCAGTCGTTCCCCTCGCCCGTTGGCGTCTCCGGCTTCCAGGTCGGCGACGTCAACCTCGCCCTGACGCCCACGAGCATCTTCGTGCTCTGCACCGTCGGCGTGGTCGTCGTCGGACTGACCCTGCTCTTCCAGAAGACGCAGCTCGGCCTCACGATGCGGGCAGCGGCGTTCGACGGCGAGGTCTCGCGGATCCTCGGCGTCAAGGTCTCGCACCTGCTCACGTTCGGTTGGGCGCTCGCCGGTCTGGTGGGCTCGGTCGCCGGCATCCTCGTCGCCACCGGGTCGTTCATCTACCCGAGCTACATGGAGTCGCTGATCGCCTTCGGCTTCATCGCAGCCGTGATCGGCGGCCTCGACAGCCCGGTCGGCGCCGTCGTCGGCGGTCTCATCCTGGGGGTCGCCAACTCGCTGGTCTCGGGCTACCTCGACCCGGGCCTGGTGACGATCGGCGCGTTCGTCGTCCTGATCGCGGTGCTGATCCTCAAGCCCGGCGGTCTGTTCTCCAGCACGAAGGCCAGGAGGGTCTGATGTCGACCGACACCACCACGGCACCGCCGGCACCGTCCGGCCCGTCGACCGTGCAGAACCTGCTCGACCTCAACCTCGTCCGGAGCCTGCTGGTCTGCGCCGGCGTCCTCGCCGCCGGGGTCCTCCTGCTGGAGTCGACCAGTCCCTACACCAACACCCAGCTGTCCTCGCTGGCGTACTACACGATCGCCACCATCGGCCTGACCGCCCTCACCGGCCTCAACGGCCAGATCTCGCTCGGCCACGGCGCGCTGATGGCGGTCGGCGCGTACACGACGGCGCTCATGCTCGACACGGACTCCCCTCTCCCGTTCCCCGCGATCGCCCTCGTGGCCGTCATCGTGACGGCGCTCGTCGGCCTCCTCGTGGGGATCGGAGCGGCGCGCCTGCACGGGCCGTACCTCGCCGGTGCGACCCTCGCGCTCGCCATCGCCCTGCCGAGCCTCGCGCTCTACTTCAAGGGGACGTTCAACGGCGAGGCCGGCCTGACGGTCGTCTCACCGCGTCCGCCGGAGTGGTTCGTCTCGTTCGTCGACGCGGTGTCGGGCGTGTTCGCCACCTCGTCGAAGTACGTCGCCTACCTCGGGCTGTTCTCCCTGATCGTGGCGCTCTTCTTCGCGCTCAACCTCCGCCGGTCCAAGGTCGGGCGCCACTGGCGTGCCGTCCGCGACCAGGAGGTGGCCGCGGAGATCGCCGGCATCAACCTGGGCCGTACCCGCGTGCAGGCGTTCGTCATCAGCGCCGCGTACGCCGGGCTGGCCGGGGCCGTCATGGCGATGGTGGTGCGCCTGGCCGCGCCGAGCGTCTTCACCATCGTCCTCTCGCTCTCGCTGCTCACCGCTGCGGTGATCGGTGGGCTCGGCAGCATCACCGGAGCCTTCATCGGCGCCGCGGTGCTGGTCTTCCTGCCGCCGTTGGTGACCGACCTGTCGACCGAGTCGGGTCTGTCGGACACCCAGTCCGCGCAGATGTCACCTCTCATCTACGGCATCGTCCTCGTCCTCGTGATGCTCCTCGCACCCGGAGGAGTGATGGGGACCCTCTCGACGGCATGGCGCCGCGCGCGCGCACGCCGTCAACTCTCCGCAACACCCACCAAGAAGGGATGAGATCCATGGCTCATCAGCCCAGCCCGGCACGCAGGAGTCGCCGGCTCGCACTCGGGGCCGCACTGGCAGCCTCTGCTCTGGTCGTCGCCGCGTGCGGCGGCGGGGGCGACGACGGCGGCGGGAACGACCCCGGCATCACCGAGGACTCGATCAAGATCGGTGGCCACTTCCCGCTGACGGGTGTTGCAGCGCCCGGCTACAGCGAGATCCCGCTCGGCCACAAGGCGTACTACGACTTCGTCAACGCCGAGGGCGGCGTCCACGGCCGGGAGATCGAGTTCCTGGCCAAGGACGACGGCTACAACCCGGCCAAGACGTCCGAGGTCGTCAACGAGCTCGTGCTCAAGGACGAGGTGTTCGCGATCGTCGGCGGTCTCGGCACCCCGACCCACCAGGCGGTCACCAACTTCCTCAACTCCGAGGGCGTGCCCGACCTGACCGTCTCCTCCGGCTCGATCCTCTGGGACGATCCCGAGGAGAAGCCGATGACGTTCGGCTGGCAGCCGGACTACGAGTCCGAGGGCAAGATCATCGGCCAGTACATCGCCGAGAACCTGCCCGACGCCAAGGTCGGCATCTTCGGTCAGGACGACGAGCTCGGCGAGGACGGAACGAAGGGCCTCAAGCAGTTCATCGAGGACCAGATCGTGTCGGAGGTGAAGTACATCCCGGGCAACACCGACGTCGGCCCGCAGATCGCGGAGCTGCAGAAGTCGGGCGCGGACGTGGTCGTCGGCTTCAACGTGCCGTCGTACACGGCGCTCTCGCAGCTGGTGTCGCTGAAGCTCAACTACAAGCCGACCTGGTTCTACACCAACGTCGGCTCGGACCCGGGCCTCGTCGGCTCGCTGCTGGAGAAGTTCTCCGAGGGCGCGATCAAGGGCAGCAGCCCGCTCACCGGCGTCTACACGACGACCTACATGCCGCAGGCCACGGACACCGAGGACGCGTGGACGCAGCTGTGGCAGAAGGTCTGGGACCAGTACGGCGACGGGTCGCCGCTGACGAACTACAAGATCTACGGCATGGCCGAGGCGTACACGATCGTCGAGGCGATGCAGAAGGCCGGCGAGGACATGTCCCGCCAGTCGATCGTCGAGACGTTCGAGCAGGACGGCGGGGACTTCACCGGCCCCAACTACGTGCCGTTCCGCTACTCCGAGGACCGTCACGCCGGCATCGGCGGCATGAAGCTGATCCAGCTGCAGGCTGACGGCACCACGGCGGACAAGACGCCGGTCCTCCAGACCGACGTCGGCGACGCGGAGATCGAGGAGTACTCCGGCGAGGCCAACACGCCGCCGGAGTCCGGGATCCCCGGGGAGTAACGGCCCGAAAGACCGACTGTGCGCTGGGCACCGATCCTGGAGGGGACGAGGTGCTCAGCGCACAGTCATGTCAGGCGTACTGCGCGACCGCGCCGGCGAGGCCGTCGTGGACGCGTGCGACGACGTGGGTGCCGTCGGCGGTGTGCTCGAGGGCGTCGATCTCGCCGTGCAGGTGGATCTGGTTGAGCAGGTCGCCGCGCGAGTACGGCAGGACCACGTCGATCTTGACCGCGGGCTTCGGCAGGTCCGCCTCGACCGCCGACAGCAGCTCGTCGATGCCCTCGCCCGTACGGGCCGACACCACGACGGCGTGCGGCTCGCGGGTGAGCAGGCGCGACAGCACCAGCGGGTCGGCCGCGTCGGCCTTGTTGACGACGATGATCTCCGGGACGTCGAGCGCGCCGATGTCGGCGAAGACCTCGCGTACCGCGGTGATCTGTCCCTCCGGGTCGGGGTGCGACCCGTCGACGACGTGCAGCACCAGGTCCGCGTCGGACACCTCCTCCAGCGTCGAGCGGAACGCCTCGACCAGCTGGTGCGGGAGGTGACGGACGAAGCCGACGGTGTCGGAGAGCGTGTACTCGCGCCCGTCGGACGTCTCCGTACGGCGGGTGGTCGGGTCCAGCGTCGCGAACAGCGCGTCCTCGACGAGCACGCCCGCCCGCGTCAGGCGGTTGAGCAGGCTCGACTTGCCGGCGTTCGTGTAGCCGGCGATGACGACCGCGGGAACCTTGTTGCGCTGCCGGTTGGCGCGCTTGGTGTCCCGGGTCTTGCGCATCTCGCCGAGCTCGCGGCGGAGCTTGGCGATGCGGTCGTTGATGCGACGGCGGTCGGTCTCGATCTTGGTCTCACCAGGTCCACGGGACCCGATGCCGCCACCGTCGCCGCCGACACGGCCACCGGCCTGACGGGACAGGTTGCCGCCCCAGCCGCGGAGGCGCTGCTTCATGTACTGCAGCTGCGCCAGCTCGACCTGCGCGCGCCCCTCACGGGACTTCGCGTGCTGGGCGAAGATGTCGAGGATCAGGGCCGTCCGGTCGACGACCTTGACCTTGGTGCGGTCCTCCAGGTTGCGCAGCTGGCTCGGCGCGAGCTCGCCGTCGCAGATCACGGTGTCGGCGCCGGTGGCCTGGACGATCTCGGCGAGCTCCTCGACCTTGCCGCGGCCGATGTACGTCGCCGGGTCAGGACGCTGGCGCCGCTGGATCAGACCGTCGAGGACCTCGGAACCGGCCGTCTCGGCCAGCAGCTTGAGCTCGGTGAGGGAGTTCTCGGCGTCGGTGGCCGAGCCCTCGGTCCAGACGCCGACGAGCACGACGCGCTCCAGTCGGAGCTGCCGGTACTCGACCTCGCTGATGTCCTCGAGCTCGGTCGACAGGCCGGCGACGCGGCGGAGGGAGTTGCGCTCGGCGAGGTCGAGCTGGTCGCCGTCGTGGGTCTCGACGGGCTCGACCGGCCAGAGCTCGGTCTCGTACGTGGGTTCGTTCTGTGCAGTCATCTGATCCTTGCAACGTCGGCGGTGCCGTCGATCATCCCAGCCAGGTCAGGTCGCCGCGAGCAATTATCACGGCAGGGCCTGCGAGGACGGCGTGCCCGTCGGCCCTCCACGTGATGTGGAGCGTGCCTCCGGGGACGTCGACCCGGTAGGTCACGTCACCGTCCGCAGGGTCCGCGCCGTCGGCCGCCGCCGACGCGAGCGCCACCGCGACCGCGCCCGTCCCGCAGGACCGGGTCTCCCCCGCTCCACGCTCGTGGACCCGCATGCCGACGTGGCGCGGACCGCGACGCTCGACGAACTCGATGTTGACACCGTGCGGGTACACCGCGGCGTCGTACGCCGGCTCGGTCAGCAGGCTTCCCGCGTCCGCGAGGTCGTCCACGAACGCCACCGCGTGGGGGTTGCCGACGTCGACGTGCCGCGCGACCCAGGTACGTCCCTCGGCCTCGACCTTGGACTCGCCGAGGAGCGCCGGGACGCCCATGTCCGCAGCGATGGTCTCGACAGGCTCGACCCCCGAGGGGCCGCCGTACGACAGCAGCTTCACGCCGTCGCGAGTGCCGACAGGCACCGGTGCCGACGGGTCCACGAGCCCCTCGTCGGCCAGATAGCGGGCGAACACCCGGATGCCGTTGCCGCACATCTCGGCCACCGACCCGTCGGCGTTGCGGTAGTCCATGAACCACTCGGCCGCGGCCGGGTCCACACCCGCGTAGCCGTGCTCCGCCATCGCAGCGGTCCGGATCACGCGGAGAACGCCGTCCGCCCCGATCCCCCGCCGCCGGTCGCAGAGCGCGGCCACGAACGCAGGGTCGAGGTCTCCGTGGACCGTCCCGTCCGGATCGGGCAGGAGGACGAAGTCGTTCTCGGTGCCGTGGCCCTTGAGCCACGTGAAGGTCGTCACCCGTCGAGTCTAGTCGGGGATCCACAGGCGTCCCCGACACCGCCGCCGCCCTCGGGACGGGCGAGGTCGGCGTGCCGGCACTCGCGTTTGCCACGGGCGAGGACCGGTGCCGTCGGGTGAAGGTCAGCGCGATCCGGTGGCCACCGTCGCTCACGGCGAGATCGGTCGCCCCGTCGCGGTAAGGTGCGCGGGTGCACGAGTCTGACGACGCACTGTCGCGCCACGAGCAGAAGGAGCGCACCCGCCAGGCTCTCCTGGACGCGGCACTCGAGCTGACCGACGAGCACGGGTTCGCCGGGGTCAGTCTGCGGCAGGTCACCCGCAGGGCGGGCGTCGTCCCGACCGCGTTCTACCGCCACTTCGCCAGCATGGAGGAGCTCGGCCTCGCGCTCGTCGACCAGTCCTTCGCCACTCTGCGGGGGATGATGCGCCAGGCGCGGCAGGACCCGGAGACGTACGCCGACGTGATCACCGCGTCGGCCGCGATCATCGTGTCCCAGGTCCGCGCGCACCGGTCGCACTTCGCCTTCGTCGCCCGCGAGCGCTTCGGTGGGGTGCCGGCCGTACGCCGCCGCATCCGCGCCGACCTGCGGGCGTACGTCGACGAGCTCGCCGGCGACCTGCAGAGCTTCCCGCACCTCGACACCTGGAACCACGAGGACGTCCGGACCGCGTCGCAGCTCTTCGTCAACATCATGGTCTCGACCGCGGAGCAGGTCATCGAGGCGCCCGACTCGCCCGAGGTGCTGGACCAGATCGAGACCGAGGCGCGCCGGCAGATGCGGCTGATTGTCCTCGGCTACGCGGGCTGGCGCTCGGAGCAGGCAGCCCGGTAGCGACCGTGCGCCCGCGTCCCGTCGTCCGTACCCCCGAGCCGGGGGTGGTCTCCGGCGCAGTGACGATCGCCGTACCGGCCGCGAAGGTGTGGGACTACGTCACCGACTGGGAGCTCCAGCGGGAGTGGATCCCCGCCACGACCGTGCGGGTCGAGGGCGACGAGATCATCGCGCGGACGGGCCTGGGCCCGCTCGGGTTCGACGACACGATGCACGTCGTACGCTCCGAGCCGCCGCGCTTCTGCGAGGTCGCCCACACCGGTCGGGTCGTGTCCGGGACCGGGCGGTTCATCTGCGAGCCGCGGCCGGACGGCGGCACCGACTTCCTGTGGGAGGAGCGCGTCCGGGTCCCCGGCGGAGCGCTGAAGGGCGTGCTGTGGCGGGTCGCCGCGCCCGCGGTCCGGGCAGGGTACGCGATCGCGCTCAGCCGCCTCCGACACGCCCTCGAGTCACGCGCGACCGGCTGACGCCACCTCCACGGCCCGCTCCACGAGGTCCTCCGCGTCGTACGGGAGCCAGACGATCCGCGGGTCCTTCCGGAACCACGAGTCCTGCCGCCGTGCGAACTTCCGGGTCCCCCGCACCGTCGCGTCGCGCGCCTCGTCCTCGGACATCGTCCCGTCGAGGAACGCCAGGACCTGCGCGTACCCCAGCGCGCGGCTCGCCGTCCTGCTCTCGGCCAGGCCCCGCTCCACCAGCGCACGCACCTCGTCGACGAGGCCCGCCTCCCACATGCGGTCGACGCGGCGGGTGATCCGGTCGTCGAGCACGTCCCGGGGAACGTCGACGCCGATCATGCGGACGTCGTCGTAGAACGCGGTGTGGGCCGGGAGCGACGCCGCGAACGGTCGACCGGTGATCTCGACGACCTCGAGCGCGCGGACGATCCGCCGCCCGTTGGAGACCAGGATCGACTGCGCCGCATCCGGGTCGACCTCCGCGAGCCGGCGGTGCAGCGCCTCGGGCCCCTGCGTCCGCAGCTCCTCCTCGAGCCGTGCACGTACCTCGGGATCGGTGCCGGGGAACTCGAACGCGTCGACCACCGCACGGACGTACAGCGCCGATCCGCCGACCAGCACGGGGACCGCGCCCCGGCCCTGGATGTCGTCGATCGCCGCCCGCGCCCAGGTCTGGAACTCGGCGACGGTCGCCGGCTCGGTCACGTCGAGCACGTCCAGGAGGTGGTGCGGCACGCCGCCGCGCTCGTCGACGGGGAGCTTCGCCGTCCCGACGTCCATCCCGCGGTAGACCTGGTAGGCGTCGACGTTCACGATCTCGCCACCGCGACCGGTCTCGCCGAGCCGCTGCGCGAGGACGACGGCGAGGTCCGACTTGCCGGCTGCCGTGGGGCCGACGACGGCGACGACGGGAGAGCTCACGGCGCCCATTCTGACGTAGATTCGTAAGCACTCAGCACCGCACACCCCACACCGACGGCAGGAAGAGGTTGGCATGAGCAAGTCCGACTCCAGCGGGTTCAACGAGGCCTTCGAGAAGTTCAAGGACTCCAGCGAGGACCTGGCCCGCGAGATGAAGGAGCGCGCGAGCACCCTCGTCACCGAGAACGGCGACAAGATCGACGACGCCCTCGACAAGGTACGAGACAAGGCGAAGGAGCTGAGCAAGGGCAAGTACGACGACAAGATCGACAAGGCCGCCGAAGCGGCGAAGCACCAGATCCACAAGCTCGACAAGGGCACCGGCCCGGGCGAGCCTCCCGCCGCGGGATAGATCGTGAGCACCGACGCGTTCGCGGATCGCATCTTCGCGTCGGTCCTCGGCACGATGGACTGCCTCACCATCGCGCTGGGCGACCGTCTCGGTCTCTACGACGTGCTCGCCGAGCACGGTCCGCTGGTCGCGTCGGAGCTCGCCCGACGGGCGGGGATCGACGAGCGGTACGCCCGCGAGTGGCTCGAGCAGCAGGCGGTCGCGGGCCTCGTCGAGATCGCCCGGCCGTCCACCGACGCCGCCGTGCGTGAGTACGCGCTGAGCGAGGCCCAGCGTGAGGTGCTGTGCGACCGGTCCCTCGAGTCGTACCTCACTCCCCTCACGCAGGTCCTCGCCGCCGCGGGTGCTCAGCTGCCCGCGCTCGAGGAGGCGTACCGCACCGGCGGCGGCGTCGGCTGGGCCGCGTACGGCCCGCACATGCGTCTCGGCCAGGCCGACGCCAACCGCGCCCTGTTCCTCACCTCGCTCCCCCGGTCGTGGCTGCCCGCGATCCCCGCCCTCCACGAGCGCCTCACTGAGGGCACGCGCGTCGCCGACATCGGGTGCGGCGACGGCTGGTCGTCCATCGGCATCGCGTCGGGCTACCCGCGGACGACGGTGGAGGGCTTCGACCTCGACGCCGGCTCCGTCGCGGCCGCGCAGGAGAACGCGTCGGCGCAGGGCGTCGCCGACCGGGTGACGTTCCGCCACGCGGATGCCGGGACGGTGGAGGATGCCCGGGGGTACGGGCTCGTCACCGCGTTCGAGTGCGTGCACGACATGCCGGACCCGGTCTCGGTGCTCGCCACCATGCGGGCGATGGCCGACCCGGACGGCTGGGTGCTCGTGGTGGACGAGCGCGTCCCGGACGAGTTCACCGGGCCGGGTGATCCGGTCGAGCAGCTGATGTACGGCTACTCGGTCCTGGTGTGCCTGCCCGACGGCATGTCGCACCGGCCGACGCGCGCGACCGGGACGGTGATGCGCCCGGACGTGCTGCGTGGGTACGCCCGGGAGGCGGGCTTCGCCGACATCGAGGTGCTGCCGATCGAGAACGACGTCTTCCGGGTCTACCGGCTCTGCACCGTCACCTCGTAGGACACGCCGGCACGCCTCTCGAGCCCGAGGAGCGTGACCGTCCGTGCGCCCGTGCGGCTGGCCCGCGACACGTGGGCGACGACCGGCGCGAGGCGACCTCGCGCGTCGCGCACCGACACGGTCACGCGGTCGCCGAAGCCGGAGGGCACCACGAGCTGAGACCGCTGCACCCCACGCTCCGGACGGAAGCGCAGCACGTAGCGGCCCTGCTCGTACGACTCGCTGACCGGGGTCCCGTCGAGCAGCAGCGCGTACGGCGACCACGCCCCGGCCCTGCCGGGATCGAGCCGCCCCTCGTCGTCGAAGACGCAGTAGCCACCGCCGTTCGCGGAGCGGCAGCCGTACCAGATCATCCAGCCGCTGGCGAAGCGTGCGAACGAGTCCGCCTGGCGGGTGGTGAGCGCGACGTTGCCCGGGTACGACGGGCCGGCGCCGATCGGGCCCCACTCGCCGACGAGGACCGGCATCCGGTTCTCGCGCGGGTAGGCGGTAATCGCCGCCTCGTACGCTTCGACGAAGCCGCTGTCGGGATCCCAGTCGTCGCCGTCCTCGACGGAGGTGGAGTAGGCGTGCGGGGCGTAGCCGATCCGGTCCGCGCCCCGACGCGGGTCGTCGAAGGCCGGCAGCGCCGTCGGCACACCCTCGCCGACGATGACCGTCGGCTCGACCCACAGCCAGGAGCGGGAGTCGACGGTCCGGATGCCGGCGATGAGGCGCTCGTACATCGCGGCCAGGTCCCCCGCCTCGAACGCCAGCGCCTTGCCCGCCATCACCTCGGGGTCCTCGAGGTCCTCGAAGGAGATCTGGCCCATCGGCTCGTTGAACAGGTCGTAGCCGAGCAGCGCCGGGTGACCCGAGAGCTTCTTCGCGAGGTAGGTCCACGTCCTGGTCTGGGCCTGGACGAGATCGGCGTCGTTGAAGAGGTGGTGGAACGCCGCCTGCACCGCCGGGTGGAAGTAGTTGTAGAACCAGTTGCCGGGGATCGGCTCGAACGGGATCCCGTCGTCGCGGGTCGCCCACGCCGGGATGCCGTCGAAGCCGAACGCCGGGCCGAACACGTCCTGGTGCCAGTCGACCATCACCAGCAGACCGTGCTCGTGCGACCAGTCGAGGACGTTGCGGATCGCCTGCAGGTACTGCGCGTCGTAGCGCCCCTGCGCCGGCTCGAGCTTGCGCCACTGGATCGGCAGGCGGAGCACCGTGAAGCCGGCGTCGGCCATCATCGCGACGTCGGCCTCGGTGATGTCGTCGAACTTGCCGAGGTTGGTCCCGCGCAGCTGCATCGCACGCCCGTGCCGATCGGCGAGCAGCGTGTTGCCCCGGGCATCGACGACGGTGCGCTCAGGGAACGCGACGGCCGTGCGCAACGCACCCCTCGCGTCGTCCGGCGCCGCGGCCACCGGTGACCCGGAGACGAGGCCGAGCACGACGGCGAGGGAGGCGGAGAGCGCCACGAGGCGGGTGCGCAGGGTCATCGGTCCTCCACATGGGCAGGCGTCCAAGTTCGACGCGAGCCTCGCAGAAACGCGGCGATGTGTCCAGCGTCACATCCGCCAGGTCGCCACCCAGTACGCGACGCCGTAGGGCGCGCCGTCGTAGCGCAGGCGCGCCCGCAGGCCCTCGGCGCCGCGCGTGCGCACGGTCGCCGCGAGGGCCCGGAACGCCGGCACGCCGCTCGCCCACAGCTCCTCGGCGAGATCGGGCTGCAGCGACGCCAGCGCGTCGACGTCGGCACCCGCCAGGGCCGTACCGATCACCGCGTCGAACGCGAGGGCGCGGACATCGACGTAGCCGGGGGCCGACTCGTCCCGCTTCGCGGTGCCGTCGGCCAGCACGAGCAGCGCCGTACGGCCCTGGTCCTCGAGGTCGACCGCGGTGCCGGTGGTCTCGTGGAAGGTCCGCGGCAACCTCACGCCCGCAACGTCGAGGAGCCACGCCCCCAGCGGCAGCGCCGACCCCGCCCGGGGCGTCGAACTGCCGGTGGTCGAGTAGGGCGGAGCGCTAGCGGAGCCCGTATCGAGACCCCCGTACCCGAACGCCGAGAAGTCCGCCTCCACCGCGCCGTACGCCACGTCCTTCGGCCCCGGTGCCACGACGACGACCCGGTCGGCGTCCGTCGCCACCTCGCGCACCGCCTCGACCGCCGCCGTGCGCAGCGCCTCCAGCTCCCTCGCAGCACCCGACGCGATCTCCGGGACGAGCAACGGTGTCTGCGGGACCACGGCGACGGAGACGAGCACGCTCCCGAGGCTAACGCCCCCGTCCGACCGCTCGCCTAGAGTGCTCCGCATGCGACACACCCTGGTGCCTGCCTCGTACGTGATGCTGCTCCGCGGCCCGCTCGGTGAGGAGGAGGTGCTGCTGCACCTGCGCCAGAACACCGGCTTCCGTGACGGGCACTGGGCGATGATCGCGGGCCACGTGGACGCGGACGAGTCGGCGCGGACCGCCGCCGCCCGCGAGGCGTACGAGGAGGCGGGCATCACGATCGCGGAGGACGCGCTCCAGCCGCTCACGACGCTGCACCGCTGGGTCCGCGGCGGGCCGGCGCTCGAGCAGCGGGTCGACTTCTTCTGGCTCGCCCGCACGTGGGACGGCGAGCCCCGGATCGTCGAGCCGGAGAAGTCGGCCGACCAGCGGTGGTTCCGCCTGCGCGACCTCCCGCAGCCGGGGGTGCTGCACGAGGAGGTCGTGATCGAGGCCTACCTCCGCGGCGACGTGCCGCCGATCATGACGCTCACCTCTTCACTGTGACCGACCTCGTGGTGACGGTCTTCGGCAGGTAGCTCGTGCGGGCGTACGTCACCTTCACGCTGATCTTCTTCCGCCGGTCGGCTCTCGTCACCCGGTACGTCGCCTTGGTGGCTCCCTTGATCACCTTCCCGTTGCGCAACCACTGGTAGGTGGTCCGCGTCGGCGCCGGAGAGATCGTGGCCGCCTTCACCTTCAGCTTCTTGCCCACCTTGGCAGTTCCGGTGACACGCGGTGCCCTCCTGATCGTGAACGAGCCGAGCGGAACCTTCAGACCCTGGGTGATGAACGTCTTCGTGACGTACCCGCTGCGGCGGTAGATCACCCCCACGCTGAGCGTGCGACCGAAGTCCGCGACGACCGGTTGATAGGTGGACCTCGTGGCGCCCGTGATCGGCTTGCCGTCACGGAACCACTGGTAGCTCGTGGAGGACGGCAGCGGAGTGACGGTGCCCGGCCTGGCCGTGAACGGCCCCCCTGCCTTCGAGGGTCGGAGCATCGTCGGGGGCGCCGTGATCTGGAAGCCCGGCACGCGGACCCGAGCCGTGACCTCGGGGCTGTAGATCAGTCGCCCCTGGCCGTCACGGCTGCCGTTGTGGGCCCGGACGTGCACGACGTAGTCACCGATACCGAGACGCTTGGTGCGGACCGAGGACCCGCCTACGACGGTGTCGAGCAGCGTGCTGTCGGTCTTGTCGTAGACCCTCACCTCGTGAGTGAGCGTCCCGAACCCGTCGGGGTCGACGACGTCGACCTGCAGCGAGCCGTCGGAATTCACCCGCGGCGTACGCAAGGTGAGCTGAGCCCGTGCCGGGGTGGCGCGAGCACTGAACTTGGCCCACTCGGGGTTGCCGGTGGCGGCGTTGATCAGGTTGGCCTTGTTGAGGACGAACCCGTCGACGGTGACGTTCCACTGGTAGTTGTGGCCGTGGATCAGCTCTGACGCCGGGATCGCCACGCACGACGGCCGGCTCGCCGCCGCGGCCTTGGAGGCCTGCGGCGTCGCCCAGCTGAAGCCGGCGGGCATCGTGTAGGTCCGCCGCCGTCCGTTGTACGGCCCGGAAGTGATGTCCTCGACCTGGACCGCGTACTGCTTCACGGTCCCTTCGTCCTGCGACCACTTCAGCTGGATCTGATCCGCGTCGTCGCTGTCGCAGATCGCGGCCGTGCCCTGGCTCTCCTCGCTCTCCCATCCTGACGTGTCCCCGCCGGGGACCTGCGGGACGACGGCGCCGCTCTTCGGCGACACCGCGGTCACGTCGGACAGGTCGGTGATTCCGCCGGTGGCGCCGGGCGAGTAGCTGTCGGTGAGGTAGCCCATCAGCCAGACGTCGTTGCCGACCGCAGACGCGCCGAGCGGCGCTTTGCAGGCGAACATCTGGAACTGGTAGCCCTCGTTGCTGATCCACGCCCCGACTTCGGATGCCTTGTAGGGGATGTTGGTGTTGATGGCGTTGAAGGTGGTCCCCTGTGACATGGAGGTCGACGTTCCCCGGCCGGTGCTCCAGCCGAGGTCGAAGCCGGCCTTGGCCTCGAACTCGACGGTGGCGATGGCTTCGTCGCCGAACTTGAGCGCGCCTCCGGCGGTCACGCCGAACCCGAACGAGCTGGAGGTGCTCAGGGCCGAGCTCGAGCCGACCGACTGGCTCAGTCCGAGTCTCACGGCGAGGTCGTTGCCGACGCTGATGGGTTGACGGGGGCTGACCAGGACGCTCGGCCCGGTCGGCGGCGCGGGTGGGTCGGCGAGGAACGGGTTCTCCCGCCGGACCACGTCGAGCGCCATGAAGCGGTCGTCGGGTTGTCCGATGTCGTAGTAGCCGCCCTTGCAGGGCCCTCCGTTCTGCTGGAGGATGCCCGCGGGCTTCGTCGTCAGGTCGCCTGCGAAATAGGTGCTCGGGTCGCCGATGGTGTAGCCGTTGACCATCCGGTCGAGGGACTTGCGGAAGATGCCGCGCTCGCCGTAGAGCTCGGGGTACTCCTCGGCGAGGTCGCCGAGCTTCCGGTTCTGCTGGACCGCGACCTCGTTCGGTCCGAGCACCTCGTACGGAAGGGACGCGCCGAGTGCGAGGCCGGTCGGATCCTTGATGACCGTGCCGGGGAACCGATAGACGTCGTAGGCGCGCAGCACGACCGTGGTGTCGTCGAAGGCGCCGCCGAAGCCGACCGCACGGCCGACGCTCACCGACTTCCCCAGCTCCCGCTCGGCCTCGTACTCACCGTGAGTCTCCTGCTCGATGCTGAGCGTGACTCCGCCGCCGCCTCCGGACACCGAGAAGCTCTGGTGCCAGCCCTGGCTGAAGGAGGCGCTCGTCGTCTTCTCCATCTCCTGCTCGTACTCCTGCGCCATCTCGGGGGTGAAGAGCTCGTCCTGGCCCAGACCGGCGACGTGCGGCGGAGCCTGCATCACCGCGATCGGGAAGCCGGTGGGCGTGGTGTCGTGCTGCCAGTTGGCGGTGTCGAGGGTCACCTCGACCTCGTTGGACGCCGGCTGCGGGATCTGGGACAGGAAGACCGGCTGGCTCGTGTCAGCCACGTAGTCGTTGAAGGAGGCGACGTCGACGTCCTGGCCCGTGTTCAGGCGATTGAGGTCCGAGGCGTAGTAGACCGACACCGGCGCGAGCGTGCTGAGGTTGTCGACGGTGTACCCCTCGGGCACGGTGGGTGAGGTGCCGGTCGCGCGCTTCGTCCGGTCGGCCGGGACCACTGTCGCTGGAGCGGTCATCACGACCAGCTGCCTGCGCGCGCCCGTCATCGCGTAGCCGGCGATCGAGTAGCTCATCCAGTTCGTCGGTGGCGCGATCTGGGTGTTGCCCGCGAGGTCCTTCGCGCCAGGGGCGTAGCCGGTGGAGACGTCGCAGTCGTCGACCGCCTGCGTCCCGCCCAGCTTCTGGCTGAGCAGCTCGGCGCACGGGAACTGGAGCTGGATCGTGGGGTGGAACGCGACACCCCTGTTGACCGGTGCGTAATAGGCCGACTTCATGCCCCAGTCGGGTACGGGGACACCGGGTCCGGGGTCGCTGGTGTCCGGCTCGACGTTGACGAGATCCTGGTTCAGGTCCTCGGTCATCGTGCCGGAGGCCCGAGCCGTCCAGTTGGCGCCGCTCCCCTGCTGCGCCGATCCGCTGGTCGGGAAGGTGTAGTTCGCGACACTCACGCCGGTATCGCTGCTGGACTTGAAGGCGCACGCCAGGTGGGTCACGCCCGAGACGACCCGCAGGTCGAAGCTGCCTGGCGTGATGCCGAAGAGCACGCCGGGTGAGGTGCAGCCGGTTTCGGCGCGGACCTCGCCCGTGGTGTTCCAGACCCCGTTGCCGTCGGCGTCGTCGTCGTAGTCGCCAGCGGTGTAGACCCTCACGGGGCCGGGCGCGACCGACGTGTCCGCGACCGCGACCGAGATGCGACCCAACGACAGCAGGTCTACGCCCGTCCTGGCGATGCCGGGCTTGCAGCCGAGCGAGCCGGCTCCCAGAGCGTACGTCCCCGTGGGGTTGTCCGAGGCGTCCACGCTGTCGGTGGTCGTCACACAGCTCCAGTCGAAGTCGAGCAGCGCCGTGCCGGACGTCGGCGGCCCCGACACCTTCAACGTCGCATTCAACGACGACAGCGCGGGGAACTGCCTCACGCCGGTGAATCCGTTCGTGGCCTCCGCGCTTCCGACGGTGAACGGGATGAGGTCGCCGTCCGCGGCGAGGACCATCATCTGGGTGTTGGGCTTCGAGCTGTCGGCCCAGTCCTTCACCTCGTACTCCGGCGCGGCGCCCGCGCCACGTACGGAGATCGGGCTGCGCGCCGGGTTGCTGTAGGTGCGAGGAACGGCGGCGACCGCTGCCTTGCCGAGGTTCAAGGCGCCCGTCACCCGCTGCAGCGACCCCCACCTGCCCACGAACTTCACGACCGTGCCGGTGTTCGTGACCAACGCGATCGTGGGCACCGTCCCAGGACTCCACCCTGCCGGGCTGTCCGCCGTGACGACCCCGCCGACGTAGGTCACTCCACTGGCAGGACCCAGCGAGAAGTGGAGCAGCGGGGTCTGCCCGACGCTCTTCACGTCGACCGAGCCGTCGGAGTAGCGCGCGACCATCCACGAGGCTGTACGGCCACGCGCCGGGTCGGCTGCCACGACGGTCGAGTCGAGCAGCGTGCGCGTCGCCGACACGGTTCCGTTCCTCCACGTGGTGGTGAAGGGCGCCATCCGTGAGGACGTCTGCAGGCCCGACGTCGCTGCGAGGTCCTCGTGGCCATAGCCGTAGGCGACCGTCCCGAGCGCGGAGTTGGCGACGCGCCAGTGGTTGCCGCCAGCGGTCAGAAGGAATGCGGGCTGCGTGGGAACCGAGACCTTGACCTGGGTCCCAGCGATCGTGGGGTCTACGTCGGCAGGCGCCTCGACACCGGGCGGAAGCGGCGCGGCGGTCGCGGTCTGTGTTGCCACCATCGGCACCGTCAGCAGGGGGCCGACGAGGACCAGCGCGATCAACCCGGTGAAGCGTCGACGTGACATGACTGGACCTCGAATTCCCCCGACAGACTGTTCGCTGCGGCCACGCTAGGTCGGCTCACAGCGGGCGAGCATCGGGCAAATGCCCTATGCGGGGAAGTCAGCGATGGTTGGATTCGGGTGTGAAGTCGCACCGGGCGCACAACCCGCATGCGGCGACCAGCTTCGGTCGCGACGATGACGTCGACGCTGTCGTCGGACTCGTGCGTGCGGGCCACCAGCTCGTCACGCTGACCGGGCGCGCGGGCGTCGGCAAGACGCATCTCGCGTACCGCGTCGCCGACACCCTCGCCGAGGAGCCACGCGGGACCGTCGCCGTCGTCCACCTGGCCGAGGTGGTCGCGCCGGAGCGCGTGCTTCCCGAGATCGCGGTCGCCCTCGATGTGGTGGTCCTTCCCGGGACGGACCTCACCGAGGCGATCGGGGCGCGCATCGGCGACCAGGGTGGTCTCCTCGTCCTCGACAACCTCGAGCACGTGCTTCCCGCTGCGGCCGACATCGCGCGTCTGCTCGACCGTGTCCCGAGGCTGTCCGTACTGGCCACCAGCCAGACGTCGACCCGGTTGGATGCCGAGACGGTGCTGGTCGTGCGACCCCTGCCCGTCGACGCCTGCGTCGACCTGTACGCCGCACGTGCCGCCGCGATCGACAGCAGGTTCACGCTGGACGACCGCGAGGCGGTCGCGACGTTGTGCGAGGCCCTCGAAGGTCTGCCGCTCGCGATCGAGCTGGCTGCGGCCCGTAGTGCCGCGCTCCCCGCCCCGGAGCTGCTGCGCCTCTTCGAGGACCGGGCGCTCGGCGTCCTCGCGAGCCGCCGGGTCGACGTCGTCGAACGCCACCGCGGCCTGCACAGCGCGATCGCGTGGACCTACGACCGCCTGACCCCGTCGCAGCAGCGGCTGCTGCGACGGATCTCCGTGGCGCCGACGACGGTGACGCTCGAGGACGTCGAGGTGCTCGCCGGCTCCGAGGCCGAGACTGCGATCGACGAGCTGTCCACGCTCGTCGACTTCCACCTCGCCGATCTGGTCCGCGGCACCGCTCCCGCCCGGTACACCCTTCCGTCGTCGATCCGTGCCTTCGCCCTCTCCGAGCTGCGCGCACGTGACGAGCACGACGAGGCCGTCGCCGCGTACGTCGCCTGGCTCGGTCGTTGGGCACGCGACAAGGTCGAGGAGGCCACCACGCTCGACGAGGCGGCGACACGCAAGGAGATCGGCGCGGCCACCGAGAACCTCGTCCAGGGTGCCCGGACCGCGCTCGCGCTCGGCACGGTCGCCGACGCTGTCGACATCACCCTCGCGGCCGCGCTGCGGTGGGCGCACGCGGGCTACCACAGCTCCCACCAGCGGCTGCTGGACGATGTGCTGCGCGAGGCCGCCGATCTCCGGACGGGGGCCCGGTCACGACTGACCGCGCTCCACGCCCTCATGCTCTTCCACACCGGCGATCAGGCGATGGCTCCCCGGATCACGGCGCTCCTCGACGAGGCAGAGGAGACGGGCCGCGCGGTGGAGGACGATGACGCGGTCCTGGAGTCGCACAGCTCCCGAGCGCTGACCAGTCCGCTCACCGGTGACCTGCCAGGCGTCATGCGGGCGGTGTCCGAAGGACTCCCGCTGGCGATGCGGACCGGCAACGACCGTTGGATCGCCCGCTTCGAGCTGCTCGCCGCAGCCGGCAACCGGCTCGCCGGCGACGACGAGCCGGCGATCGCTCTCGCGACCAGCGCCTACGCCCGCGCGAAGCGCACGAGCTACGGTGCCGCGCTCGTCGCGGGCGGCGCGATCCTCCGCCCGATGGCACTGAGCCACCCCGAGCTCGCGGTGGGCCTGCGCTCGACAGCCGACGACCTCGCGCTCGCACGGAAGATCGAGCTGCCCTGGTACGAGCTGGCGCTGCCTCCGATCGTCGCCCTCGAGGCGCTCGAGGAGGGAGAGGTCGATGCCGCCCGGGAGTCCCTGGTCGAGGCACTCACCCTCGTTCGTGGCTCACGCACGCCCACACTCGTCGGCTATGCGCTGGTGGCAGCCTCCGAGCTGGCCGCCGCCACCGGGAAGGCCGAGCTTGCGCTCACGCTCGATGCGGCCGTCGAGCCGTTCCGGAGCGTCGTCGTCGCGAACTCCTCGCGGGAGCGCGCTGCACGGCACGCCGCGACCATGGACCGCTGCCGCGCCGAGCTTGGAGCCGAGGCAGGCGGCGCGACGGCCGCCGGCTCCCGCCTCACGCTGGACGAGGCCGTCCAGGTCGCCCTCTCCGAGCTCGGCGCACCTGGACCGAGCCGAGCTGTTGCCACCCGACGACTCGGCGTCGCTGCTCCGCTCACCGATCGCCAGATGGAGGTGCTGAAGCTCCTCGCGACCGGGCTCTCCAACAAGGAGATCTCGGCGCAGCTGTTCATCGCCGAGAAGACGACCATGCACCACTGCGCGGCGATCTACCAGGCGCTCGGCGTACGCGGGCGCACCGAGGCCGTGGTCTGGGCAGCCCAGCACGGGATGATCAGCGCCCCGTCGTGACCCCGGTCAGCAGGCGCAGGCCGGCCCGTCGATGGCGGGCAGCGAGGCCGGGGCGCCGACCCTCGGCATCCCGAGCCCGACCCCGGCCGGCGCGGGCGCGGCGTTGCGCGCCTCCCAGGCGTCGCCTGCGCGGGTGCGTCGCACGGCCAGCGGAGCCCCGTCGGCCATGAGGTGGTGCGGTGCCGCCTGGGTGATGACGGTCTCGACGACGTCGCCCGGACGCACCTCGACTCCCTCCGGACGCGCGAAGTGCACGAGCCGGTTGTCGCGCGCCCGCCCGGTGAGCCGGTGGGTGGCCTCGTCCTTCTTGCCGCCGCGACCCGCGCTGGTGTCGGCGACCATGAGCTCCACCGTGGTCCCGACGAGGGCCTTGTTCTCGTCCCACGCGATCTCGTTGACGAGCGCGACCAGCCGGTCGTACCGCTCCTGGACGACCGCCTTGGGCAGCTGGTCGTCCATGGTGGCGGCCGGAGTGCCGGGGCGCGGGGAGTACTGGAACGTGTACGCCGAGGTGAACCGCGCCTGGCGTACGACGTCCATGGTCTCGAGGAAGTCCTCCTCGGTCTCGCCGGGGAAGCCGACGATGATGTCGGTGGTGATCGCGGCGTCCGGCATCGCGGCGCGGACGCGCTCGATGATGCCGAGGTAGCGGTCCTTGCGGTACGACCGGCGCATCGCCTTGAGCACCCGGTCGGACCCGGACTGGAGCGGCATGTGCAGCTGCGGCATCACGTTGGGCGTCTCCGCCATCGCGGCGATGACGTCGTCCGAGAACGCGGCCGGGTGCGGCGAGGTGAACCGGACCCGCTCCAGCCCCTCGATCTCGCCGCAGGCGCGCAGCAGCTTGCCGAACGCCAGCTTGTCGCCGAACTCCACGCCGTACGAGTTCACGTTCTGACCGAGCAGCGTGACCTCGACGACGCCCTCGGCGACCAGCGCCTCGATCTCGGCGAGGATCTCGCCCGGACGGCGGTCCTTCTCCTTGCCGCGCAGGCTCGGGACGATGCAGAACGTGCAGGTGTTGTTGCAGCCCACGCTGATCGACACCCACGCCGCGAACGCCGACTCGCGCTTGGTCGGCAGCGTCGACGGGAAGACCTCGAGCGACTCGAGGATCTCGACCTGGCTCTCCTCCTGGACCCGCGCGCGGTCGAGCAGCGCGGGCAGGGAGCCGATGTTGTGGGTGCCGAAGACGACGTCGACGTACGGGGCGCGCTTCGTGATCGTGTCGCGGTCCTTCTGGGCGAGGCAGCCGCCGACGGCGATCTGCATGCCTGGGTTCTCGCGCTTGAGGCTGGCGACGTGGCCGAGCGTGCCGTACAGGCGGTTGTCGGCGTTCTCGCGGACGGCGCACGTGTTGAACACGATCACGTCGGCGGGCTTCACCGGGTCGGACGGTGCGGCGACGTAGCCGGCGTCCTCGAGCAGGCCGGAGAGGCGCTCGGAGTCGTGCACGTTCATCTGGCACCCGTAGGTGCGCACCTCGTAGGTCTTGGTCATAGCCCTCCCAGGGTACGGGCCAGGGCGCCGACGAGGCCGTCGAGCCCGTCGAACCGGGCGTCGAAGACGTCAGCGGGTGTCGGCGGGTCTCCGACCGGTCGACGGACGTACGCCGTACGCATGCCGCAGGCCTGCGCCCCGCGGAGGTCCCACGCGTGCGCGGCGACCATCAGCACCCGGTCCGGCGGGCATCCGGCGGCGTCGAGGGCGAGCCGGTAGACCTCGGGCGCCGGCTTGTAGGCGCCGGCCGACTCGCTGGACAGCGCGAGGTGCCAGCGCAGCCCGGCGTGGGCGTCGAGGCGCAGCAGCGCGGCGCGGCTGGCGTTGGAGAGCCCGACGACCGGGAGGAGCCGCCCCAGCCGTTCGAGGCCGGCGACGGAGTCCTCCCACGTCGGCAGCCGCTGCCCGGCCGTGGCCAGCTGGCTGACGACCTCCGGGTCGGAGATGCCCGCGCGGGCGGCGACCTCCTCGGCCGCCTCGGCGTCGAGGGCCTCGCTGCTGACATAGGCACGGTGACCGTCCGCGATGCGCCGCTGCTCCCCCTCGACGCGCCGCTGCCAGGTGGCGAGCAGCTCCTCGACCTCCGGTGCCTTGGCATCGGGCACCGCCTCGCGGATCCCGGCGCGGAGTCCGCTCGGCTCGTCGACCAGCGTCCCGAGGACGTCGAACACGATCACGTCGATGTCGCGGAGGCCTGTCATGCGGTCACGTTCTCACAACAACCGGCACGCCCTTGTCGCGCCGAGTTGGCCCCTGCGCGCGCCGCGCCTTACGTTGTCTCACATGTCGGATGACTCGTACGACTCGCCCTACGCTGCGTCGCCCGCCGGCTCCACTGCGACCGACACCGCCATGGTTGCCATGGACGACGTCCAGAAGTGGTTCGGCGACCTGCACGTCCTCAAGGACATCACCCTCCACGTGAAACCCGGCGAGGTCGTCGTCGTCATCGGCCCCTCCGGATCGGGCAAGTCGACGCTCTGCCGTGCGATCAACCGCCTGGAGCCGATCAACGAGGGCACGATCGCCATCGACGGGAGCCTGCTCCCCGAGGAGGGCCGCAAGCTCGCGCAGCTCCGCGCGGACGTCGGGATGGTGTTCCAGTCGTTCAACCTCTTCGCCCACAAGACCGTCCTCGAGAACGTCATGCTCGGACCGGTCAAGGTGCGCAAGAAGTCGAAGGGGGACGCCGAGAAGCGCGCGATGGAGCTGCTCAAGCGCGTCGGCGTCGACTCGCAGGCCAACAAGTTCCCTGCTCAGCTGTCCGGCGGGCAGCAGCAGCGCGTCGCGATCGCCCGCGCGCTCGCGATGGACCCGAAGGTCATGCTCTTCGACGAGCCGACCTCGGCGCTCGACCCCGAGATGATCAAGGAAGTGCTCGACACGATGGTCGCGCTGGCGAAGGCCGGCATGACCATGATCGTCGTGACGCACGAGATGGGCTTCGCCCGTACGGCCGCCGACCGCGTCGTCTTCATGGCCGACGGCCAGATCCTCGAGGAGTCCACTCCTCAGGAGTTCTTCGACAACCCGCAGACCGATCGTGCGAAGGACTTCCTCGCGAAGATCCTCAAGCACTGACCGCTCACGTACGACCCCCTCACCGCACCGAGTCAGTACCGACCGACAACCGGAGCCGCAGCAGCGGCGCTCGTGAAGACAAAGGGAGAAGTCATGAAGATCCGAAGGACCAAGATCGCTGTCGTCGCCGCCGCGGCAGCCCTCGCGCTCGCCGGGTGCGGAAGTGCTGGTGAGGACGACAGCGACAACGGCGACGGCGGGGACGGGGGCGGGTTCAGCCCCGAGGTCGTCTCGGATGCCTCGTTCGACGCCGGCTCCCGTCCGCAGGAGATCGCCGACGCGGGCACCGTCAAGATCGGCGTGAAGTTCGACCAGCCGGGCATCGGCTTCAAGTCGGCCACCTCGGACACGCCGGAGGGCTTCGACCCCAACATGGGCAAGATCCTCGCCGCGAAGCTCGGCATCCCGGCCGACAAGATCGAGTGGGTCGAGACGATCTCCGACAACCGCGAGCCGTTCCTCGAGAACAGCACCGTCGACTTCGTGATCGCCTCGTACTCGATCACCGACGAGCGTCGTCAGGTCGTCGGCCAGGCCGGGCCGTACTACGTGACCGGCCAGCAGCTGCTGGTCGCCGCGGACGACGACTCGATCAACGGGCCCGACGACCTCAGCGGCAAGAAGGTCTGCTCGGTGACCGGCTCGACGTCGATCAAGACGGTCGAGGAGCAGTACGGCGCCACGCCGGCCGGCTTCGACACCTACTCGGAGTGCGTCGAGCAGCTCAAGTCCGGCTCCGTCGACGCGGTGACGACCGACGGCGCGATCCTCGCCGGCTACGCGGCCGAGGACCCCGACGCCCTCAAGGTCGTCGGTGAGCCGTTCTCCGAGGAGCGCTACGGCATCGGCTACAACAAGGACGCCGCCGGCATGTGCGAGTTCATCAACACGACGCTGGAGGGCGCGTTCGAGGACGGCGAGTGGGAGGCTGCCTTCGACGACTCGCTCGGCAAGGGCGGCATCGACCTGCCGGACACGCCGACCCTCGATCCCTGCCCGTGATCCCGGCGGTGACGGGGCCGGTCCACGCCGGCCCCGTCACCAGGCCTGTCCAACCCTCGACCTCGTGAGGAGGTGACACGTGGACGCTCTGACCGAGAACTGGGACATCATTCTCGAAGGGTTCGTGAAGACCCTGCAGCTGCTGGTCGGCGCTGGCGCGCTGGCGCTCGTCATCGGCACGATCATCGCGATGTTCCGGGTCAGCCCCGTCCCCGTGCTGCGCGGCACCGGCAAGGTGTACGTCGCGATCTTCCGCAACAGCCCGCTCCTCGTGCTGCTGCTCATCACCTACTACGGGCTTCCGCAGCTCGGGATCAACCCGAGCTTCTACTGGAAGATCGTCCTCGCGATGGGCCTCTACACCGGCGCCTTCGTGGCGGAGTCCCTGCGGTCCGGCATCAACGGCATCCCGCTCGGGCAGGCCGAGGCGTCGCGCTCGCTGGGATTCACCTTCGGCCAGTCGATGACGCAGGTCGTGCTCCCGCAGGCGTTCCGCAACGTGGTCCCGCCGCTGGCGAGCGTCTTCATCGCGCTCACCAAGAACACGTCGCTCGCGATGTCGTTCGGCGTCGCCGAGGCGGCGTTCCGCATGAAGGGCCTTCTGAACGACTACGCAGCGGACCGGTGGACGATCTTCATCGGGATCTCCCTCGGCTACATCATCATCGTCGAGGTCATCTCGCTCAGCGCGGCCCTGCTGGAGCGCCGCTGGAAGGTGGAGCGATGAGCCAGAGCACCGTCCTGTACGACACGCCCGGTCCTCGGGCCAGTCGCCTCTACCGAACCATCGGGGTCATCGCGGTCATCGCGCTGCTCCTTCTCGGACTGCTGATCGTCAACGTGCTCTACCAGAACGACCAGCTCGAGTACGAGATCTGGGAGCCGTTCGTCACGCCGGCATTCATGGAGCTCCTCTGGCAGGGGCTGCTCAACACGCTGAAGGCAGCCGTCTTCGCGATCGTCGGCGCGCTCGTCTTCGGCGTGGTCTTCGGGATCGGCAAACTGTCGGAGCACCGCATCATCCGCTGGCCCTGCTGGCTCGTCGTCGAGTTCTTCCGCGCCGTGCCCCTGCTGATCCTCATCATCTTCATCTGGTCGCTCTACTCGCTGCAGCTCGACAAGTCGTTCCAGGCGCTGGTCGCCGGCCTGGTGCTCTACAACGGTTCCGTGCTGGCCGAGGTGTTCCGGGCCGGCATCAACGCGGTCCCGAAGGGACAGGCGGAGGCGGCGTACGCGCTCGGCATGCGCAAGTACCAGGTCATGAGCTCGGTCCTCATGCCGCAGGCGGTCAAGATCATGCTGCCGTCGATCATCAGCCAGTGCATCGTCGCCCTGAAGGACACGTCGCTCGGCTTCGTCATCCTGGCTCCGGGCCTGACCACGGTCGGCCGCGAGATCTGGCGCCAGTTCGGCAACTACCTCGCGACGGCGCTCGTCCTGCTGGTGATCTACCTGGTCATCAACCTGCTGCTCGACTGGCTCGGGCGCTGGGTGGAGCGCAAGTACTCCGGCGGCCGCAAGCTCGACGTCGGCGCGGTCGGTGCCCTCGGCGAGCAGGAGCGGAACGCCCAGGCGGAGGTCGAAGCGGCGCGGCAGACCGCGACGAAGGGCGGCGCCGGCACCGGTGCCGGAGGCTTCCAGTAAGCCTCAGCGCACGTACACGCTGCCGTCGAAGTTGAGCATCCCCGCAGACTCCAGCCCGATCGTGGTCTCGCTGTTCTCGTCGTCGTCGACGTGGGTCTCCACGTCGACGGCGGCGACCTCGGCGATCAGGATCGCGTGGACCTGGGCCGTCCGGATGCCGTGACCCGAGCGGTCGGTCAGCACGCCGTCCTCCAAGAACAGGAAGCCGTCGCGCAGCCCGAGGATCCGCGCGTACGGGTGCAGCTCACGCGTGCCGTCCGTGCGCCGGACGGACAGCGTGCTGAAGGCGTTGGTCTCGCTGGTCACGCGGACAGTGTCGCACCCGCCTCCGCTAGCGTCCTGGCTTCGGCGTCACCCACAGGTGGATGACCCCGTCGACGACGCGCGTGCCGTCAGCGCGCGTCGCGTGCACCCGCACGTCGACCTCCGGTGCCTTCGCCCAGTCGGCCTCGGTCGTCTCGGCGACGCAGACGAGGTCGCTGGTCGACTTCGCGAGGTAGGCGACGTCCATGCCCTTCGGCAGCCAGCGGTAGCCGTCCGGCACGGTCGCCTCGGCGAGGAGGCCCATCGCCGCCTCCAGACCGTTGCACACCGCGATCGCGTGCACGGTGCCGATGTGGTTCTGGACGCCCCACCGCTTGGGAAGCACGAGCTCGGCGTGGTGCGGACGCATCGCCGTCACCCGCGGGCGCACGGTCCTGAAGTACGGCGCCTTGAGGCTGAAGGCCAGACCGAAGAGACGGTCGCCGAGAGGGAGGGACGAGATGCGCTCGTAGAGGGCCAGCGTCGAGTTCATGAGCGGCACAGTAGCAGGTTTGTTACCGACGAGTAACCATCTGCTCCGCCTGACCTCTCGAGAGACGGCAGACGATCTCTGCGTACTCCTCGCCCGGCATCTGGATCCACTGCCGCTGCTCGAAACCGAGCTTGTCGAGCACGCGGAGCGACGCCACGTTTCGGGCGTCCGGGCACGCCACGAACCACGGGGCGTCCGGGTAGTCCGGCAGCAGGACGTCACCGACGTACGCCGTCAGCATGCGCGTGCCGATCCCCGCCCCGATCAGGCCCGGCTCCCCGATGAGGTAGTCGAAGCCGACCGCGCCCGGCAGCTGCACACGGACGGCGAGGTCGTCCTCGGCATCGATCGGGTAGTCCTGCACGTAGCCGACCGGCTCGCCCTCGACCTGGACCACGGACATCCGGGTCGGGTGGTCGCCGCCCAAGCGCTCGGCGTACCGGTCCCGCGCGTCGTCGACGTCCTTCGGCGGGTCGCGGAACCACGCGAGCACGTGCGGCTCGTTCCGCCAACGGACCACCCGGTCGAGGTCGGCTTCTCGCATCCGGCGGAAGGTGATGTCGGGCGACGCGACGTCGGACATGGGCCCGAGGGTACGGCGCCACGTAGCCTCGGGGAATGGGACGCACCGCGCTCCTTCTCTCCGCCCTCCTGCTCGCGGGCGCCTGCACCGCGCCGACGGAGCGGGCGGAGCCGGCCGAGACCAGCCCGCCCCCGGACGGACCGACGTCACCGGTCGACCCGCCCGCGTCGGGAGGTCCTGGCGAGACCCCGCAGCCCGACCCGGCCGACACCACCCGGATCCTCGTCACCCACCACCACTCCCCCGTCCGTGTGCTCTCCACGCCGGGCGCCGTGCGCCTCCTGAGCTCGGGAGCGCCTCCCGGCCTGCAGCTGGTCACGGACCGCTCGGACGTCCCCACCGCCGAGCACGTCGCCGACCCGGCGGCCATCGTCGCGCGCGTCCGGCAGGACCCCTTGCTGATCGGTTACGTGCCGGTCTCGGTGGTGGACGAGACGGTCCATGCCGTGCGCGTCGGCAGTGTGGACCCGCTGCGCGACCTCGCCGCCTATCCGTTGCGCAGCGACGGGCCGCTTCCTGATCCGGAGGTCGTCACGCTCGCGATCACCGGCGACATCATGCTCGGGCGTCGGGTCGGCGACCACCTGCGCGACACCGGCGGTTCGACGTCGGTGTTCCGCCCGTTCGCCGAACGGCTCGCGGCCGCCGACATCACGGTGGGGAACCTCGAGTCGACGCTGTCGCAGCGCGGGTCGCCGACGCAGGGCGGTGACTCCTTCGGAGCCGACCCTGCCGTCCGCGAAGGGCTGCGGACCGCGGGCTTCGACGTGATCGGGCTCGCGAACAACCACCTCGGCGACTTCGGCGACCGGGCCATGCTCGACACGTTCGCGCTGCTGCGGGCCGCGGGGCTGCCCTACGTCGGAGCGGGTCGCGATCGCGCCGAGGCGGAGCGCCCGCTGGTCGTCGAGCGGGGCGGGACGTCGGTGGGGTTCCTGGCCGTGGACTCGATCGGCGAGACGCCCGCCGCGACTGCGTCGGCGCCGGGCACGAGCCGCCTCGACATGCCGCCGCGGACCGGCCCGATGGACGAGGATCGCCTTGCGCGGCTCGCGCGCCAGGTGCGCGCGCTCGCCGCTCGTGTCGACACGGTCGTCGTGATGACCCACTGGGGCACGCAGTACACCAACGCGCCGGAGCCGTCCCAGCGCCGCGTCGCCCGGGTGCTCGCGCGGGCGGGGGCGGACGTCGTCGTCGGCGGGCACCCGCACTGGCTGCAGGGACTCGAGCAGGTCGGTGAAACCCTCGTCGTGCACTCGTTGGGCAACTTCATCTTCGACATGGACTTCCAGCGAAGGACGCAGGAAGGCGCGGTGCTCGAGCTCGTGCTGTGGGACGGCGAGGTCAGGAGCGCCGAGCTCGTCCCGTACGTCATCGGCGAGGACTTCGCGCCGCGTCCCGTCCGCGGTGGGACCGCCCAGCGGGTGCTCGCGACGGCATGGGAGACGAGCCGCGGCCCGTACGCCCTCCCGTGACCTCCCGTGACCTCCGGCGACCGTGGAGGCGTCGCGGGTCAGCGCATCCAGCGCCAGGTGATGGTGGCCACCCAGCGGAGCTGTCGGTCGTCGACGACGCGGGGGCGGTCGCCCTCGGAGTGGTAGCCGGCGTACGGGATGCTCCCGAGCCGCGCTGCCGGGACGTCCGCCTTCTCGTACGACCAGTGGTCGCTCGCGCGGTCCTCGCAGGTGGTGGTGGGGATGCCTCCGGCCGCGGCCGCGAGGGAGCGGACGACGCGGCCGTTGCTCGTCCCGCCGTCGCAGACCGGCACCGCCGACCCGCGGACGCCGACGCGGTCGAGCGACACCATGGCACGCAGCGCCTCGCGCTCAGCGGCGGTCATCGCGGAAACCCGGTGCTGCGAGCCGAAGTGGTGCAGGTCGTCGCCGGGACCGCGTGGCTCCTCCGCCCCGAACGCGACGAACCGCACGGGGAGCCTTGTCCCGTACGCCGCCGCGAGCCGCCCGAGCTCGCGGACCACCGCCACCCCTGAGGCGTTGTCCTCGGCGCCGGGCGAGACGGCCACGGTGTCCAGGTGGGCGCCGACCACGAGGTGCGGGCGCGTCGGGTCGAACCCCGGAGGGTCCGCGATCACGTTCTGGGAGCGTCCTGCCTCGACCGGCACGCCCCACGAGTCGCCTGCGGGGACGGGGAAGGCTTCGCGCGTGACGCGGTAGCCGAGCTGCTCCATCTCGCCGCTGAACCAGTCGGCCGCTTCGCGGAAGGACGCCGAGGTCGCGAGCCGCGGGCCGATCGTCCCCGCGAGGTGGCGGATAGCCTGCCGCATCGCGGCGACATCCGCCGCCGGCGACTCGGGTTTCGGAGGCACGCCCGGCGACGGCGCCGCCGTCCCCGGCTCGCCCGGCGAAGCGCCCGTGTCCTCCGGAGCCACGCCACCCGACGAGGCGTCCGGTGAGGTCGTCCCGTCCGCGGCTGCCCCCGTCGACGCCGACGGGCTTACCGAGGAGGTCGCCGGCGCGGGCTCGGCCGACGTCGGCCCGGCATCGGGCCCGCTCCCGCCGCAGGCACTGACCGCCAGCAGGAGCGCGACACCGGCGAGGGCACTGCGCACTCCCCCATGCTGGCACGCCGCGCGCGCCACGGTGGCCGTCAGGCGTCGTCCTCCCAGCCGCCGGCCTCCATCGGGTCGTCCGCCGCCCCGACCTCCTCACGGACGATCCGGTAGGCGAGACCGGGCCCGTATCCCTTGCGCCCGAGCGCACCGACGAGCCTCCGGACCTTGACCTGCTCCTCGACATTGCGCATCGCCCGCAGCTTCTTGCGGACGACGGCGCGTGCCGCCTCCTCCTCCGAGGCCGGGTCGATGGTGTCGATCGTGTCGCGCACGATCTCGTCGTCGATGCCCTTGCGGCGCAGCTCCAGAGCGAGGGCACGGCCCGCAAGACCGCGCGTCTGCTGACGCGAGCGCACCCAGAGCTGCGCGAACTCCTCGTCGTCGACGAGCCCGACCTCCTCGAACCGGTCGAGCATCTGCGCGGCGATCTCGTCCGGCACGTTGCGCCGGGCGAGCTGCGCCGCGAGCTCGGCCCGTGAGCGGGGCTGCTCCGCGAGCCGGTCGAGGAGGATCTTGCGGGCGACGGACTCGTGGTCCGGCTCGGGACCCAGGTCGCGTTCGGCGTCGGGCTCGGGATCCCGGCGGCGCCAGGACCCCGAGCGCTGCGTGCGCGCCATGCTCAGAAGTCGACCGCGGCCTTGTCAGCCTTGCCCGCGCCGGCGCCTGCGGCGACCGCGTCGGCAGGCTCGTCCACCGCGGCGCCGATGCCGAGGTGCTCCATGATCTTCTTCTCGAGCTCGTTGGCGAGGTCGGGGTTGTCGCGCAGGAAGTTGCGCGCGTTCTCCTTGCCCTGGCCGAGCTGGTCGCCCTCGTACGTGTACCAAGCGCCGGCCTTGCGGACGAAGCCCGCGTCGACGCCGACGTCGAGGAGGCTGCCCTCGCGGCTGATGCCCTGGCCGTACATGATGTCGAACTCGGCCTGCTTGAACGGCGGGGCCATCTTGTTCTTGACGACCTTGCACCGAGTGCGGTTGCCGACCATGTCGGTGCCGTCCTTGAGCGTCTCGATGCGCCGCACGTCGAGCCGGACCGAGGCGTAGAACTTGAGCGCCTTGCCGCCCGTCGTGGTCTCGGGCGAGCCGAACATGACGCCGATCTTCTCGCGGAGCTGGTTGATGAAGATCGCGGTCGTGCCGGCGCCGTTGAGCGCGCCGGTGAGCTTGCGCAGCGCCTGGCTCATGAGACGCGCCTGCAGACCGACGTGGCTGTCACCCATCTCGCCCTCGATCTCCGCACGGGGAACGAGCGCCGCGACGGAGTCGATGACGATGATGTCGAGCGCGCCGGAGCGGATCAGCATGTCGGCGATCTCGAGGGCCTGCTCTCCGGAGTCCGGCTGGGACACGAGGAGGGCGTCGGTGTCGACGCCGAGAGCCTTGGCGTAGTCGGGATCGAGCGCGTGCTCGGCGTCGATGAACGCCGCGATGCCGCCGGCGCGCTGGGCGTTGGCCACGGCGTGCAGGGCGACCGTCGTCTTGCCGGAGGACTCCGGGCCGTAGATCTCGACGATGCGGCCACGCGGGAGCCCGCCGATGCCGAGGGCGATGTCCAGAGAGGTCGCCCCGGTGGGGATGACCTCGATCGGGATCTTGCCGCGCTCGCCCAGGCGCATCACCGATCCCTTGCCGTGCGAACGCTCGATCTGCGCCATCGCCGCATCGAGTGCCTTGTCGCGGTCCTTCGGTGCTCCCTTGCCCGGGTCAGCAGCCATCAGCGTGGTCCCTTCACATGTCTCGTGTCCGCCGGTCATCCACGACGTTAGGGGCCGGCACCGACACTTCGTGCACGTCGCACGCGTGCTGTGGAGTCCGGGCCCGTCCGTCGACCTGGGGACGACACTAGTCCGAACACGACGGCGTACCTCAGACCACGGTGGTCGCGAACCGGTCCCACACCCGGTGCAGCGCCATCTCCTCCTGCACCTGGGCGAGCACCTCGGCACCAGTCTCGCCGCGCACGATGCCCAGGCCGGTGCCGTACCCGGCGGCGTCGAGCGCGGCGTTCCCCTCGCCCCAGGCCCCGATCACCTTGGCGTGCCGGAAGCACTCCTCGATCAGCAGCACCACGCGCGGGTCGAGCTCGGCCGTGCCGGCCGCACCTGCCTTCGCGTCGCGCAGCGGCAGCGCGTCGGGCGCCGGGACCGGGCACCCGGCGATCAGGACTGCGTCGAACTCGACCGACCGTGCGGTCGCGAAGGTGCGCTGCACCGTGATGCCGTCACCGACCGTCCCGCCGTGCGGCGCGATCACGAGCGGCACCATCCCGGCGCCCTGCACCGCCGTACGGACCTCCTCGACCGACGACAGGTCACCGTCGGGATCGACCACGATGCCCACCGTGCGCCCCTCGGCCGGCCATGCCTGACCGACCTGGGACAGCGCCGGGCTCGGCTCCGGCTCGGCGAGCGGGATCGTCGCCGACGGCGCCGGGAGTCCGAGGCCGGTCGCGACCTCCTGGCAGAGCTCCGGGTCGATGTTGGCCAGGCACTGGAGCTGGCGTTCCTTGATCGCCTGCTCGTAGCACTTGCCCAGCTCGAAGGTGTAGGCGCGGATGATGTGCTCCTGCTCCACCACCGACATGCTCTTCCAGAACAGCCTGACCTGGCTGAAGTGGTCGTCGTACGACGCGGGCTGCGCACGCACCTTCGTTCCCTCCGCCACGCGGACCGCGAGGTGCTCGAAGGCGCCCTCGACGTCGGCACCGGCGTGGAACGGGCACCCGCCGTCGAGCGAGTTCGGACGGTACGGGGCCACGCCCGCATGCACCGCGTGCTGGTGGAAGCCGTCACGGAGCATGTCGTTGACCTCGGTGTGCGGCCGGTTCACCGGCAGCTGGTTGAAGTTCGGGCCACCGAGCCGGGTCAGCTGCGTGTCGACGTAGGAGAACAGGCGCGCCTGGACCAGCGGGTCGTCGGTCGCGTCGATCCCCGGCACGAGGTGGCCGACGTGGAAGGCGACCTGCTCGGTCTCGGCGAAGAAGTTCGTCGGGTTGGCGGTGAGGACCATCAGGCCGACCGGCTGGACCGGGGCGAGCTCCTCCGGCACGATCTTGGTCGGGTCGAGGAGGTCGATGCCGTCGAACATCTGCTCCGGGTTGTCCGGGAGGACCTGCAGACCCAGCTCCCACGCGGGATAGGCACCCGCCTCGATCGCGTCGTACAGGTCGCGCCGGTGGAAGTCGGGGTCCATCCCGCTGATCATCTGAGCCTCCTCCCACGTGAGGGAGTGGACGCCGAGCTGCGGCTTCCAGTGGAACTTCACCAGCGAGGTCTCGCCCGCCGCGTTCTCGACGCGGAACGTGTGGACGCCGAAGCCCTCCATCATCCGGTACGACCGTGGGATCCCGCGGTCGGACATGTTCCACATGGTGTGGTGCTGCGCCTCGGTGTGCAGCGAGACGAAGTCCCAGAACGTGTCGTGCGCGCTCTGCGCCTGGGGGATCTCCCGGTCGGGGTGCGGCTTGCCGGCGTGGATGATGTCGGGGAACTTGATGCCGTCCTGGATGAAGAACACCGGCATGTTGTTGCCGACGAGGTCGAAGTTGCCCTCGTCGGTGTAGAACTTCGTCGCGAACCCCCGGGTGTCCCGCACGGTGTCGGCCGAGCCTCGCGAGCCCAGCACGGTCGAGAACCGTACGAAGGTGGGCGTCTCGGCGCCCTCGCGCAGGAACGCCGCCCGGCAGATCGGGTCGGCGGTGCCGTAGCCCACGAACACGCCGTGGGCCCCGGCGCCGCGAGCATGCACCACGCGCTCGGGGATGCGCTCGTGGTCGAAGTGGGTGATCTTCTCGCGCAGGTGGTGGTCCTGGAGCAGGGTCGGGCCCCGCTCCCCCGCCTTCAGCGAGTGGTCGGTGTCGCGGAGCCGCACCCCGCTCGACGTCGTCAGGTACGTCTCCTTCTGCGCCCGGGCGGTCACCGGCGCCCCGGTCTCCACGCCGGTGGCGGTACGGGTGGCGGGCGCGCTCTGGTCGCGCTTTGGCGGGAGCGGCTCCCGTGGCTCGGTCGGCTCCGCGAGGCTCGGGGGCTCCGAGCCCGGCGCACCGGGGATCGAGGGCTCGTCCGCGCCGGCGACGCCGCGCGCGATCCGGTCGAAGGTTTCCTTGGCCAGCTGCTTGAGGTCCATGTCGCTCCTTCGGTCGTCAGAGGCTCATGCCATGTCGCACGCGCGGTCAGGTACCCGCATGCCGCACGAGCACGCGGCCTCCCGCCGACAATCTGGACCTCGAACGCCGGACGGCGAAGACACGCCGGGCGAACCGCGGACCTCAGCGGCGCGCCTTGACCCTGACCGCCTTGCTCGGGGTCCCGGCCCCTGCCTTCGACAGGGCGACCACCCGGCAGGCGTACGCACGACCGGGCTTGAGCCTGGTGACGACGACGCGGCGCTTGGCGGGCCCGATCTTGGCCCGGCGCACGTGCGATCCCCGGGTCGCCCTGCAGGTGACGCGGTAGCCGCGCACCGCGGCGCCCCGCGCGGTCGCCTTCCGGAAGCGGACCACGGCCTTGCGCGACGTCGTACGCGTGGCCCGCACCTTCGTCGGGCGTGTCGGCGTGATCGTGCCGCGCCGCACGTACAGGCGCCGGTGCGAGAACGTCATGCCGTCGATCACGATCCGCACGCTGCCCCCGGCGTGCGCGACCGTGGTGGTCGCGCCGGCGGCGCCGGTGACCGTCACGCCGGCCGGCGTCAGCGTGGCCGGGTCCGGGACGCCGTACGCGGTTCGTAGGAACGCGTGCGGGATGCTCAGCTCGGTGCGTCCGCGCACCACGGTGACGCCGTCCTCCCGGTAGTGACGGTTGGCCAGGTCGATGCGCATCATGTCGGCGCCGGTGCTCGGGTCGACGACCACGGCCGGCGGCATGCTCGCGGCGGCGGCGTTGGTGAAGAAGTCCATCCCGTACGCGGCCGCCCGCTGCACCGGGTCGGTCCACTGGGCGTAGTCCGAGACGTCGAGCGACCACGCTGCGTCCCACTCGTGGTTGTCGACCGGATCGGGGTCGGCGGCCCACTCCGGGCATCGCCACGGCCAGACGGAGACGTCGCACTGGCCCGAGATCGTCACCGGCCGCAGCGACACCGTGACGCGGTGGCCCGTGCCGGTGGTGCTCCGGGTCACCGTCGCGTCGCGGGCGTACCCCGCGACGGACCGCGGGACGATCCCGCCCGTCTCGAGGGTCAGCGTCCACCGGTCGGTGAGCGCGGACGCTCCCAGGTCGAAGCTCCCCGCACGCAGCGCGTGGAGCATGAGCACCTGGGCACCCTCGATCTCGGCGCGCTTCGCGGAGATCTGCCACGTCGGGTCGCCCGCCGGCACGACGACGCCGTTGCGCGTGACGGTCCCGAGGCACGGAAGGCCGGCACCGGGAGAGCCGCATCGGGGGATGTCGGTGGTGGGCACGGGGTCTGCGGGCGCCGGGCCGGCCGGCACCACCGTCAGGAGCGCCGCCACCACGGTCACCACCACCGCGACCGCGATCCGCTTCGAAGACGTCGTCATGGGCGGCGAGCGTAGCGGCGCGGACGGGCCGCTCGGGCGCTCTTTGCGCAGGATCTCCCTACGGCAGCGCGAACGGCAGCTCGAGCCCGTCCAGGGAGCTCGAGCACGCGCAGCCACGGTCGGTGCCGAGACCGCCGACCACGCCGCGCAACGCCTCGCGCAGCGAGCCGAGATGCTCCCCGAAGACCCGCAGCACCTCGGCGTGGCTGACCTCCTCGCCCGCCTCGACGCCCGCATCGAGGTCCGTGACGAGCGCGATGGTGGCGTAGCAGAGCGCCAGCTCGCGCGCGAGGACCGCCTCGGGGTGCCCGGTCATGCCGATGACCGACCAGCCCTCCCGCGAGTACCACCGGGACTCGGCCCGCGTGGAGAACCGCGGCCCGTCGATGACGACCAGCGCCCCACCGTCGACCGCGCCGCCCGGTGCACCGTCGATCAGGGCCTTGCGCAGCCGCGGGCAGTACGGGTCGGCGAAGGCGACGTGCACCGCGCCCTCGTCGTAGTACGTCTGCTTCCGCGTCGTCGTCCGGTCGACGAGCTGGTCCGGCACCACCAGCGTCCCCGGACCCAGCTCCGGCTGGAGACCTCCGACCGCGCACGGCGCGAGCACTTGCCGGACGCCGATGCTGCGCAGCGCCCAGAGGTTCGCGCGGTACGGGACCCGGTGCGCCGGGAAGCGGTGCCCCTGGCCGTGCCGAGGGAGGAACGCCACCGCGCGTGGCCCCCCATCGGTCGGGACGGTCCCGACGGAGATCGGCGCCGACGGGGGTCCGTACGGCGTCTCGACGTCGACCTCGCGGACGTCGTCGAGGAACGTGTAGAAGCCGGTCCCGCCGATGACGGCGACCTCCGGAGCGATCGGGGCGTCCATGCGGCCGAGTCTGCCAGCGCCCCGGTCCGTCGGCAGCCCTCAGTGGGTGGTCAGCGCTCCGACGCCGGCAGCTCGAGCGCCGCGCAGACCGCCCGCCACACCGTCTTGGGAGCGACCCCGGCGTCGAGCGCCTCGGTGACGGTCCGCCCGCCGAGCTCGGCCAGCACCTGCTGGTCCGCCCACACCGGCGCGTAGCCGCCACCGAGGTGCTTCTCCATCCGCTCCCAGAGCTCGCTGTGCCTCACCCGGCCAGTATGCGGTCCCGCCCCTCGCCCCCTCCGCGGGCATCCGCCGCGACCGGCTCCGTGCCGCCCTCGCGCACGCCGTACCGCTCCCACCACCGGCGCATCGGGCCGGGCGCCCACCAGTTCCAGCGGCCGAGGAGCTTCATGGTCGCCGGCACCATCACGAGCCGGACGAGCGTGGCGTCGAGGAGCAGCGCGACCAGCATGCCGACGCCGATCATCTTGATGAAGACGATCCCCGACGTCGCGAAGGCGCCGATCACCACAGCCAGCAGGAGGGCCGCGCTGGTGATGATGCGTCCCGTCTTCTGGACCCCGGTCGCCACCGCCAGCTCGTTGTCACCGGTGGCGTCCCACTGCTCACGGATCCGCGACAGCAGGAACACCTCGTAGTCCATCGACAGCCCGAAGAGGATCGCGAACATCAGGATCGGCTGCGTCCCGTCGAGGTAGCCCGTCGAGCTGAAGCCCAGCAGCCCCTCCAGATGCCCGTCGGCGAAGATCCAGGTCACGACCCCGAAGGCCGCCGTGATCGACACGATGTTGACGAGCACCGCCTTGATCGGCAGGACCACCGACCCGAACGCCACGAACAGAAGGACGAGCATCGCGACCACGATCAGCCCGATCATCAGCGGGATCCGGTCGGCGATGCCGTCGAGCATGTCGACAGTCTGGGCAGCGGTGCCGCCGACGTACGCGTCGGCCGGCGCGTCGACCTCGCGGAGGTCGCGAACCACGTCCTGCGAGGCCTCGCTCTGGCTCGTCCCCGCCCAGGAGACGTCGATCAAGGTCCCCGGCTCGGCGGCACCCCCGGCGGCCGCCGAGCCAGAGCCGTTCGCGCTGCTCGCGACGGGCTGCACCTGCGTCACGCCGTCGACGGCGCGGAGCTCGCTCACGTACGAGGCGACCTCGGCCGGGTCCTCCGACGCGAGGAACACCTCCGCGTGGGACGTCGCTCCCCCGAAGTCGGAGTCGAGCTTCTCCGTGGCCACCCGCGACGGGGCGTCCGCCGGGAGGACCCGGTGGTCGACCCCGCCCCAGGAGACGCTGAGGAACGGGCTCGCGAGCGCCAGCAGCAGCCCGGTCACCAGCACCAGGCTGACGACGGGACGGGCCATGACCGCGTGCGCGAAGCGCGCCCAACCGCGGGAGGGGCGACGCGCACGGCGTCGCCACGGCATGGCGCCGGCCTCGATCCGCCGGCCGAGCACGGCGAGCGTCGCCGGCAGCAGCGTGAGAGCCGCGACCATGGCGACGAGGACGGCGGCGACCCCGCCGTACGCCATCGAGCGCAGGAACGTCTGCGGGAACACCAGCAGCGCCGACAGCGCGACCGCGACGGTGAGGCCGGAGAACAGGACCGTACGGCCAGCGGTCCGCATGGTGGCACCGACCGCGTCGGCGACGCCCTCGCGATCGCTCTCGCGCACCGCGAGCTCGTCGCGGAACCGGCTGACGACGAAGAGCGCGTAGTCGATCGCGAGCCCGAGACCGAGCAGCGTGATGATGTTGATCGCGAACACCGACACCTCGGTGATCCCGGTCAGCAGCCGGACCACGGCGAAGGCTCCGAGCACCGCGACCATGCCGACGCCCACCGGCATCAGCGCGGCCACGACCGAGCCGAAGACGACGAGGCTCAGCAGCAGGACCAGCGGCATCGAGAGCATCTCGGCACGCGCGATGTCCTCGGTGACGTTGGTGTTGACGTCGTCGAAGACGGCCCACTGCCCGGCGACGTCGAGATCGAGCGTGCCGTCCTCGACGGCATCGGTGTCGAGCGCCGGCCGGACCTCGTCGTACGCGTCCATCAGCGCGTCCTGGTCCTCGCCCTCGAGGGTGATGACGACGCTGGTCGCGTGCCGGTCCTCGGAGACCAGCGCGTCGGTCCCGGGCGGACCGTACGCGGCGACGCTGGCGACCGCGTCCTGCGGCAGCCCGGCGACCACGTCGGCGATCGCGCTCCTGAACGGCGCCTGGTCCACCGTCATGTCCGGGCTCTCGTAGACGGCGACGACGTCCGCGCCGTGCCGTCCGACGTTGTCCTCGATCAGCTGGGTGGCCTGGTACGACTCGCTGCCGGAGTCGTCGAACCCCCCGTTGCTCAGGGATCCGAAGACCCCGGTCCCGTACGCGCCCGCGGCCACGACCACGAGCAGTCCCAGCCCGAGCACCCATCGCGCCCGCCGTGCGACGAAGCGTCCCCACCGTTCCATCGTTCTTCCCCCAGTCGCCTCGTGAATGCTGTTCACAACTGTTAACACTGTTCACCGCTAACGATGTTCACTATGCTGAAGGGTGTTAACCGATGTCAAGGGGTCCGGGACATCCGACTGCGGGCCTGACAAGGTAGGGACCATGACGACGCAGGGCGAGCAGGCCACCGAGAAGCCGACGCGCCGCGACCAGCAGCGGCAGGCCACGCTCGACGAGATCGTGCGCACCGCTCGCACCCAGCTGGTCGAGACGCACGAGATCTCGCTGCGCGCCGTCGCTCAGGGGATGGGCATGACGGCACCGGCGCTGTACCGCTACGTCAGCAGCCTGGAGGACCTGACGCTCCGCGTCGCGGCGCGCGTGTACGACGACCTCCTCGACAGGCTCGAGGCGACCGCTGCGCCGTACGCCGGGGACCCGGCAGCGCAGCTCGTCGCCGGCGCGGCCGCGTTCCGGCAGTGGTCGCTGGCTCACCCGGAGGAGTTCGGGCTGACGTTCGCCAACCCGATCACGAGCATGGTGAAGTCCGCCGACCTCGAAGCCGACCTGGTCGGTGCGGAGCCGTCGGCACCGCAGCCCGCTCCCGCGCTGCTCGGCGCCGACTGCGCCGCCGCGGCCCACCGTTTCGGCGGGTTCTTCGGGGGGCTGGTCCTCGAGGTGTGGCAGCGCGAGGGCTTCCCGGAGCCGGGGACCGTCCCTCCCCCGGCGGACGCGGACCTCGGAGACTCGCTGATGGAGAAGACCGGGGCGGAGGTGCCCGAGGCGGCGTCGTGGGCGTTCATGCGGTCGTGGGCCCGGCTCTACGGGACGACGGCGCTCGAGGTGTTCGGCCACATCGACGCCCAGGTCGTCGCGAGCGGCGCGCTCTTCCGCGACACGATGACCGACTGCGGCGAGCTGCTCGGCCTGCAGTCGCGCCGGGAGGACCTCCAGCACGTCGTCACGGAGGTCCTCGCAGGCTGACCTCGGCGCCATGTCACTCTTGTCTCGCCCGACACCACGACCGCGAGAGCGAGAGCGCATGAGCACCGGTCGGTCCCAGACTCCGGAGGAACGGTTCGCCGTCCTGAGCCGCAAGGCCGTCGTCCTCACCGGCTACGCGCTGGGGGCGCTCGCCGTCGTCGCGTTCGTCGCCGACCGGACGGCGGTCGGCGTGACCCTGGTCGTCGTCATCTTCGTCATGGTCGTCGTCCGCGCCCTGTGGACCCTGCGGCGAGGGCTGCGCGTCGTCGCGGCGCGCAAGAAGGCGACGGTTGCGGTGGCCCCCGTGGCGACGCCGCGGGCCCCGTCCCCGGTGGACCGTGTCGTCGGCGACCTCCTCGCGATCAACGACGACGAGCTCCCGTACCGCCTCGACGCGACCCGGACGCCGGACGGCGTGCAGGTCGACGTCCGCTGGAAGTCCGAGGAGCTGCGCTGGCAGACCCTGTTCGTCAGGGGCAGCGTCGCGTACACCTGGCGGATGGAGGTGACCCTCGATCCCGAAAGGGCGCAGTACCGGTTCACCGAGCGCTCCGGCACCGCGAAGACGCGCTCCGCGGTCGGCCCCGGTGGTGTCACCCTCGACGGAGGCTGGACCTGGAAGCGCGGCAAGACCGCAGCTCAGCGCGCGATGTCGGTCTCGGAGGGCGCGGACGGCCAGGTCCAGGTCCGCGGCGGGCACGAGGTCCGCACCTCCTGGGAGGGCGTCACGCACATCCAGCCGGCGGACGCGAAGGTCCCCGTGTTCACCGTGCTCCGCAACCACGGCTGGCGGCCCCGGCTCGACTGGTTCGGCGCGCGCCTCTTCGAGAGGTAGGACTCCGGCGGCGGCTCAGGGCCGGCTCGCGACGAAGTCGGTGACCGCGGCCACGAACGCGTCCGGGTGCGTGACCTGCGGGACGTGGCCGGCCCCGGCGTACACGAGGTGGCGGGCCTGCGGCAGCAGTCGCGCAAGGTAGGGAGCCACCGGCGCGAAGATCGGCGGACTCTGCTCCCCGGACGTGACGAGCACCGGTCCGCCGTAGGCCGCGAGCGCCGCCTCGTCGACCGTCCGCGCGTCCGGCGCCAGCTCCTCGTCGAGATAGGTCGGCGCGTTCTCGGTCATCGTCGCGCGCACCTGCTCCGGCAGCCGGGCCCACCCTCCGGGTCCGAACGCGACATCCTCGACGAACCGCTCCGCAGCGCCCGCGTGGTCTCCCGCCTGTACGGCGTCCAGCACCGCCCCGATCGGCCCGCCCGCGTCCTCGGGCAAGCACGCCCGCAGCGGCGGCTCGTGCACGACGACACCACGGAGCAGGTCGGGTCGTTCGGCGGCCAGCCGGAGGGTGATCACCCCTCCGACGGAGCTGCCGACGACCCAGGCAGGAGCGGCGTCGCACGCCTCGACCAGCGCTGCGAGGTCGGCCACGTCCTCGGCGAAGGTGCCCTGTCCCGGTGCTCTCTCGCTCTCGCTGTGGCCTCGGCGGTCGTAGCCGATCACCCGGTGGCTCCGCGACAGCCCCGGGACGACCGCGTCCCAGCTCCGGCGCGAGCTCCAGGACCCGTGCACGAGGACGAGAGGCGCCCCCGCGCCCGTCTCCTCGTAGGCGATCCGGACCCCGTTGACGTGCGCGTGGTGCACCGTCCCCCACGCGAGCTGCTCGGTGCTCATGGCCTCCCCCTCTCCCTCGGGCGTGACGCCAGTCTCGTCCGGTCGTCGGCACCACCGCATCGGGCGATCTGCGCAGACCCGCCCCGGGACCGTGGGCAGTTCTCCCGATCGATCCCAGGGCACCGGCCGGTCGCTCAGCGCAGGATCAGCAGCCCGACCCTGCGCGCGGCCACGTGCAGGCCCAGCGCCCCCATCACGGCGAAGTAGGCGACCGGGAGGAGCAGCTCCGGCCCGACGTCGCCGGTGGTGAGCGAGCGGACGAGGTCGACCGCCTGGTACAGCGGCGTCACCTGGACGACGACCTGGAGGCTCTCCGGGTAGACCGACAGGGGGTAGAACGTCGCGGAGAACAAGAACATCGGCATGATCGCGACCTGGATGAACTCGAAGTCCTGCCACGAGCGCATCCACGTCGTGAGCGCGAGCCCGGCCGCGGCGAAGCCGAACGCGACCAGCAGCGCCGCGGGGAGCGCGAGCAGCGTCCACCACGAGGAGGTCAGGCCCAGGGCGACCATGATCACCACGAACGCCGCGCCGTACGCCGCACCGCGGGTCGTCGCCCACAGCACCTCCCCCACGGCCGCGTCCACCGGCCGCAGCGGCGTCGCGAGCACGGCGTCGTACAGCTTCTCGTACTTGAGCCGGAAGAAGAAGCCGTACGTCGCGTCGAAGAGCGCACCGTTCATCGCCTGCGTGGCCAGCATCGCCGGGGCGAGGAACGCGGTGTAGCTGATCGTCCGCCCGTCGTCGAGCGTGATCTCGCCGACCAGCGCCGCAACGCCGACACCGATCGACAGCAGGTAGAACAACGGCTCCAGGAAGCCCGACGCGAACGCCGCCGGCGCCCGACGGTAGACGCGGACGTGGCGCTCGAGCAGCCGGTACGGTCCGGGCGCCCCTCCTCCCCCGGGTGCCGATCCCCGCAGCACCGTCGACGAGGCCATCAGATCCTCCCCAGCCGACGGGCGAACTGCCGTTGCGCCAGGACCCACCCGACGACGGTGACCAGCAGGAGGTACGCCACGTGGATCCACGCGGCGGACGTGACGTCGCCCGTCGTCGCCATCCGGCAGAGCTCGACGCCGTGCCACACCGGGAGCACCATCGCGACGACCTCGACCGCGTCAGGCAGCTGGTCCACCGGGAAGTAGGCGCCCGAGAACAACGTCATCGGGATGACTCCGAGCCGGAAGACGAGGCCGAGCGCCGTGTCCTCCTTCGCCCACGCCGCGTACGCCATGATCGGCGTCGTGTGCGCGGCACCGACGAGCACCGCGGCGCCGACGAGCGCGAACCCGCCGACGACACTGCCGACCGTGCCGAACAGCGCCACCACCACGGTGAGGAGCACGACCGCGATCAGCACGCGCGCGGCCACGTATGTCGCGGCGCCGTTGACGATGTCCCGCACCCGCAGCGACGTCGCCCGCATCGCGTAGTAGATCTTGGTCCAGGTGAAGCCGGCGTAGACCGGGAACGTGCTCTCCCCCGCCGCCGCCATCACCGCCGTGATCGCGACCATCCCGGGGGCGATGAACGCGAGGTACGACAGGCCGCCCAGCGCTGCGGTGCCCTCGCCGGTCGAGCCCCCGTCGTCCACGAAGCCCCCGAGCCCCAGGCCGAGCGAGGCGAGCGTGAGCGCCGGAAGGACCGAGTACGAGAACGCCGAGCCGCGCCAGGTCCGGCGGAGGACGGTCGTGTAGTACGGGACCTGGCGGGCGATCGCCTGCCAGACCGACGGCGCGCCCGGCGGCGTACGGACGCCCGACGGTGACTGCGTGCCGGTGCTGCTCATGCGTCCAGCGACCGTCCGGTGAGCCGGAGGAACACGTCCTCCAGCGAGGAGCGGCGCACCAGCGTGCTGCGGGGCTCGAGGCCGCGCTCCATCGCCTCCTCGACGACCTTCTCGCCGTCGGCGACGTAGAGCAGCACCCGGTCGGGCAGCACCTCCACGCGCTCGGCGAGGTCGGCGACGCGCTCGGCCGCGGACTCGTTCTCCCCCACGCCCATCCGCAGCTCGACCACCTCCCGGGTCGAGTAGCGGGCGATCAGCGACAGCGGCGAGCCCTCGGCCGCGATCAGGCCGCCATCCATCACCACGAGCCGGTCGCAGAGCTGCTCGGCCTCGTCCATGTAGTGGGTCGTGAGGACGATCGTGACGCCGGTCTGCTTGAGGCGGTGGAGCTGGTCCCAGACGACGTGCCGCGCCTGCGGGTCGAGCCCGGTGGTCGGCTCGTCGAGCAGCAGCAGCTCGGGTTCATTCACGAGCGACCGCGCGATGGTCAGCCGCCGCTTCATCCCGCCCGACAGATCCTCGACCATCGCGCCGGCCTTCTCGGTGAGCCGGACGAACTCCAGCAGCTCGTCGGCCTTGCGGGCCGCGTCGCGACGGCTGATCCCGAAGTAGCGGGCGTAGACGACGAGGTTGTCGCGGACCGTGAGGTCGCCGTCGAGCGAGTCCTCCTGCGGGCACACACCGATCCGCGCCCGGATGGCCGAGCCGTCCGTCGCCGGGTCGAGTCCCAGGATCCGCAACGACCCGCTCGTCACCGGCGACACCGCCGCCACCATCCGCATCGTCGACGACTTGCCCGCACCGTTGGGGCCGAGGAACCCGAAGGCCTCGCCCTTGGCGACGGTCACGTCGATCCCTCGTACGGCCTCGAAGTCCCCGTACGCCTTGCGCAGTCCGCGCGCCTCGATCATCGCCTCGGTCACGGTTCGACCCTAGAAAAATCGCGCGCGAATTGCTTGTCCTTATCGGCGCATCTCGCTGGTCGAGCAGGGCGAGCCCGTAGGCGAGCCCGTATCGAGACCCGCCCCCCTCCCGCTGGTCGAGTAGGGCGAGCCCCTGGGCGAGCCCGTATCGAGACCACCGCGGGTCTCGATACGGGCTCCGCTAGCGCTCCGCCCTACTCGACCACCGAACGTCGCTCAGCCGATCGTGCCTCCGCGCAGGTCGTCCAGCACCGCGTCCGCGGCCCCGTCCGTCCACAGGCCGACCCGTCCGCCGCGGCCCTCGAAGAACGACCGGTCGGCCCCCTCCAGCGCAACCGACGCGACCTTCTCGCCGCTGCGCCACACCGTGACGCCGTCGGGATCGACCCGCGCCCGCAGGACGTCGCCGTCGGCGTACGCGACCTTCGTGACCCCGTAGTCGGTCCAGCCGACGCTCGGCGACCGCAGCACCGACACCCGCACGCCCTCGGCCGGACCGTCGTACACGACCGAGATCGCCGCCGCACCGGGCACGGATCCGCCCTGAGCCTTGAGAAGCAGCCCCTGGCTTCCTTCCGGGTCGACCTCCACGAGCCGTACGGACGCCTCCTGCGTCGTCCCGAACAGCTCCTCCCGGACCAGGGACCCACCGAGCCGTACGTCGAGCGCCTGGTCGGTGACGGCGTAGAACCGCGGCGCCTTCGGCCCGAGCCAGCCGTCGCCCACACCGCCGTCGGGTCGGTCGAAGTCGTCGAGCAGCGCGCCCCTGTAGCCGTCGGGGCAGACCGCGGTCAGGCGCTCGTCCAGCATCGCCGCCGCGCCCGGCTCGAGACTCAGCACGTGGCACCCTGCGGCCACGTCGTCGACGCGCAGATAGCCCCGCTCGTACGACGCCGGGGTGGCGCGGCCGTCGACGTAGACGGTGTCGTCGCCCTCCTCCGCACCCGGTACGAACACGCGGGCGACCGTGTTGCCGGGCACGTGCACGCCGACGTCGGCGCGTCCGTCGACCGTGTGGTGCGCGGCCCCGATGCCGCCCTTGAGCGTCGGGAGGGTCACGTGCGCCCAGTCGACCGCCTCCGGCTGCGGGCGGACGTCGAACGTCGCGTAACCCGGCGTCGTGGGCTCGATGCCGAACATCCCCTGCGGCACGTTGTACGCCGGGGAGGCGGCCCACGGGTGGGACCACGTCATGTTGCTCTTCAGCGAGACGTCCCACGCCTCGGCGGTCGCGCCCGCGCCCTTGGCGATCATGTTCATCCAGCTGCGCAGCCCGGTGCTGGTGAGCACGGCGTGGGCCGCCCCGGCGCGATCGCCCTCGTACAGCGACTCCAGGACGAACGCCGCGCAGTAGACCGAGCACGCCATGCCGCGCGACTCGATGTAGTCGGCGGTCCGCTCGGCCCGCCCCTCGTTGGCGAGCCCGAACGCGGTCGCGAACACGCTGGCGTGGAACGCGTAGTGGTCGATGGGCGTGCCGTCGGCGTTCAGCCCGTCACGGTAGGCGCCCTTCTCCTCGTCGAACAGCCGCGCGTTCGCCACCTCCCGCAGCCGGTCCGCGGTCGCGGTGAAGCGCTGCGCGTCGGCGTCCTTGCCCAGCGTCTTCGCGATCTCGGCCATGTCGCGGTACGCCTGGTGGCTGATGGCGTTGATGACCGTGTTGTACGGGCGGAAGACGTAGCCGTCGCGCTCCGAGGTCGGCCAGTCCACGATGTCGCAGTCGAGCCCGCAGCCGCTGCTCCCGTTGGAGCCGGCGTTCTTGCGGACCAGTCCGGTGCTGGCCTCGATCCACTCGTCGGGCAGCTTCTCCACCAGCGCGTCGTAGTTGCGCGCGATGCCGGCCGTGTCGCCGGTCTGCAGGTAGCTGTCGTGGAAGGCCAGGATCGTGTAGATCGGCCACTCGGTGGGCCACGTCCGCTGGGTCAGCAGGTAGTCCAGCGAGTAGTTGCCGAGCGTCGGGTCGGAGGAGACGAAGAAGTTCGCCATCATCTGCAGGTACGAGTCGGCCTCGTACGCCCCTCGCTCACGGCTCCACGAGTCGACGTACAGGTTGTGGTTCGTGGCCTCGATCGTGTGACGCGACAGCTCCCAGACCTGGTTCAGCGCGTCGTCGGAGGAGTCGAAGACCGCCCCGTCGGCGTCGTACGGGTAGATCTGCGCGAGCGCCGGGAAGTCGGCCTTGCCGAGACCCGACGGCGCGCCGATCACCTCGACGTACCGGAAGACGCGCATGCCCCACGTCTCCAGGTTCTGGCGTCCGCCGGCGAGCGTCCACTTGTCCTGGTACGCGTTGCCGGTGCGCATCGCGTACCGGACCGTCTGGGGCGCCGAGAGCTCCTCGCCGAAGCGGAGGTCGAGCACCTGTCCGGCGGTACCGTCGAGGTCGAGGCTGAGTCCCCCGATCCACGTCTTCCCGTAGTCGATGAAGTAGGTTCCCGGCGACTTCTCGACGACCTCGACGGGCTCGCGGAGCTGCTGCTCGACCTTCGCGGTCGGCGTCGCCCGCAGGTCGGCGAACGCGGCCTTGACCTTCGCGGGCTTCCACGCCGCGTCGTCGAACCCCGCGCGCTCGAACCCGGACGGGTACGCCGCCGCCTGCAGGTTCTCCTTGGGCGCGGTGAAGTAGCCGGTGCCGATGCTGCCGGCGGCGGGGAACACCGCGGAGCCGTCGAACGTGCGCCAGTCGGGACCCGTGCCGTACGTCTGGCGGCTGCCGTCGGCGTACTCGACGACGAGGTGCGCCAAGAACCGCTTGTCCGACGTGGTGTAGGCGAGGGCACCGATCGCGTTGGGCTTGCCGCGCTCCACCAGTCGCGTCACGTCGAACCCGTCGTACCGGGTCTCCTGGTGGATCGACTGGGTCGGGCCGAGGCCCACGAACTCCCCGTTGACCCAGGCCTTGTAGACGTACTGCCGCGTGGGCACCGGCGACGCCCCGGTCGCGAACAGCCTCGCGCGGGCGATCTGCTTGTCGGCGAGCGTCACCTCGCCCCGCAGGAACGCCCAGTCGGTGCCGCCCTGGCCGTACAGGCAGTTGGCGTTGACGCCGACCGACAGGCGCCCGTCGGCGACCGACGCGCAGGCGAAGTCGGCCGAGGGCTTGTCGAACGCGCTCTGGTAGAGCACCGTCCCGTCCGCAGCGGTCACCTTCATGTCGTCCCAGCTGCTGCGCTCGCTGCCGCCCGTCCGGAAGCCGATCGTGCCTGCGGCGAAGGTGGCGTCGGTGGTGGTGTCGACGAGGGCGCCGTCGAGGTAGGTCTTCACCGTGTCACCGACGGCCTCGATCCGCAGCCGGTAGTCGGTGTCGCGGGCGAGCGCCTTCGGGAGCGGCACGGTCTTGAGCACGGTGAACGCGCCGTTGACCCGCTTGTGCGGGGCGAGCTGGTTCACGCCGTCGCCGCGCAGCTGCCACATGTAGTAGTTGTTCGCGTCCTTGCCGCGGAACACCAGGGTCGCGTTCTGACTCGTGATGCGGAAGGTCGACTCGACCGTGTAGTCGGTCCACTGGGTCGTCTGGGTCTGGTCGGCGAGCCAGATCGGCACGGAGTCGCCCCACGGCGCGTCGGGAGCGGTGCCGAAGGAGGCCGGCTGTGACCAGGCGGAGGGCACTCCGGCCGCGTCCCAGGTCCGGACGCGCCAGCGGTAGCTGGTCGCGGCGTCGAGGCGCGGTCCGGCGTACGCGACGTTGGTGCTGGCGGTCGACGCGACCTTGCCGGAGTCCCAGACGGGAGCATCGTCCAGGTCGGCGCCGAGCGGGGCGACCTGGACCCGGTAGGCGGACTGCGCCGTCGACGGCACGTGCCACCCGAGCAGCGACGCGTCGCGGTCCTCGACGTCCGCGGGGGCCTCGCGCTGACCCACGGTGAGCCCGGTCGGAGACGCAGGGCCGGCGGTCGTCGCTGCCGGTACGGCGGTGGGCGCCGAGGTCGCCAGCGCGACCGGGGCGGCGGCGACCGGCAGCGTGAGCGCGGCGGCGGTGAGCAGGAGGGAGAGGGCTCGGGTCGGGCGCACGCAGACTCCTCGGGCCGGTGAAACGTTTCAAGGTGGCGCCCTGACCGTAGTGACGTGACCGGCGTCACGTCAATGCGTGACGCGGTCGAGGGCGTGGCCGATACCGGACAGCGACAGCGGCATGCCCTAGCCTGTCGGCGGTGTCCTTCCGCCTGATCCAACGCGCGTCGCTCCCCTGGCTCGACGTCGCCGACCCGTCGCCCGTGGAGGCGGACCGCGCCGCGGCACAGCTTCGCGCCGACTACGAGCGCTGGTCACGCTGGGCACTGGGGCTGGGTGCCTTCACCGCGGCGACGACCGGGTCGTTCACCGCCCTCGGGGTCGCCCTCACCGCCGACGAGATCGACGCCCCGATGCACCCGATCGACGTGGTCGGGGTCGCGGTCGCCGCCGCGCTGGGGCTGGCGGGGACGGCCGTGCTGGTCCTGCTGTGGCGCAGCGGGCGGCGGCTCACCCGGGACGCGGCGGCCTGGATGCGCGTCCCCTACGTCGTCAGCGGCCGTACGAGGACCGCCCGTGGCTGGCTGGGGGCTCGGACCGTCAACGTCGAGCCGCGCATCCTCGTCCGCATCACGAGCAGCACCCTGGCCCTGCTGCTCGCCGTCGCGGGTCTCTCGGTCGCCGTCCGGGACCTGGCCACCGAGAGCAGCGCCCTCACGTTCCCCGCCACCGTCGTCGGCCTCCTCGCCCTGCTGAGCGGGCTGGGACAGGTCGGCGGCGTGCTGCGGCTCGTGTCCGGCCGGGGCGAGGCAGATCCGCTCTGGCACCGCATCCGCACGTCGGTCCGGCGCGGCTGACTGTCCGTCCGCAACTGTCAGTGCCGCGCGTCATGATGGACGGGTGCCCGATGTGCTCGACCGCTTCTCCCCCGCCACCGCGGCGTGGTTCCGAGGTGCCTTCCCGGCCCCGACGACCGCGCAGGTGGGTGCGTGGGACGCGATCGCCGACGGCCGCAACGCCCTCGTGGTCGCCCCCACCGGGTCCGGCAAGACGCTCTCGGCGTTCCTGTGGGCGCTCGACCGCCTGGTGACGGGCCCAGAGCCCGAGGACCCCAAGCGGCGCACCCGCGTCCTCTACGTGTCACCGCTCAAGGCGCTCGCGGTCGACGTCGAGCGCAACCTCCGCGCCCCGCTGGTCGGCATCACGCAGACCGCGAAGCGGATGGCCGCGACCGGCGACTCCGCCGCGCCTCGCGACGTCACCGTCGGCGTCCGCTCCGGCGACACCACGCCGTCGGAGCGCCGGGCCCTCGCGACCCGGCCGCCCGACGTCCTCATCACCACGCCCGAGTCGTTGTTCCTGGTGCTGACCTCCGCCGCCCGCGAGACGCTGCGCGACATCGAGGCGGTCATTCTCGACGAGGTGCACGCGGTCGCAGGCACCAAGCGCGGGGCACACCTCGCCCTCACGCTCGAACGCCTCGACGCCCTCCTCGAGCGGCCGGCTCAGCGCATCGGCCTGTCCGCGACGGTGCGCCCGCACACCGAGGTGGCGCGGTTCCTCGCCGGGTCGGCGCCGGTGCGGGTGGTCGCCCCGGAGTCGGAGAAGCGCTGGGACCTCGCCGTCGTCGTCCCGGTCGAGGACATGACCTCGCTCCCCGTCCGCACCACCGACGGCTCCGAGGACGAGACGGAGCCCGACGCCCGCGACCAGGCGTCGATCTGGCCGCACGTCGAGGAGCGCGTCGTCGACCTGGTCGAGGAGGCACGGTCCTCGATCGTCTTCGCCAACTCGCGCCGGCTGGCCGAGCGCCTGACGGCCCGGCTCAACGAGATCCACGCGGGCCGCCTCGGCGTCGACGTCCCCGACACCGGCTCTCCCGCTGCGGCGGCGCCCGGCCAGTCCGGGACGGCCGCCGGGGTCTCGCCGATCCTCGCCAAGGCGCACCACGGGTCCGTCAGCAAGGAGCAGCGCGCGCTCATCGAGGACGACCTCAAGTCCGGCCGGCTCCCCTGCGTGGTGGCGACGTCGAGCCTCGAGCTGGGCATCGACATGGGCGCCGTCGACCTGGTCGTCCAGGTCGAGTCACCGCCGTCGGTGGCCAGCGGGCTCCAGCGCGTCGGGCGTGCCGGCCACCAGGTCGGCGAGGTCTCGCGAGGCGTCGTCTTCCCCAAGCACCGCACCGACCTCCTCGAGGCGACGGTGACGATCGAGCGGATGGTCAGCGGCGCGATCGAGGAGCTGAAGGTCCCCACGAACCCGCTCGACGTGCTCGCTCAGCAGGTCGTCGCGGCCTGCGCGCTGGAGGGCTGGGACGTCGACGCGCTCTACGAGACCGTCCGCCGCGCCGCGCCGTACGCGACGCTCCCCCGCTCGGCGTACGAGGCGACGCTCGACCTCCTCGCCGGCCGCTACCCGTCCGACGAGTTCGCGGAGCTGCGGCCCCGGATCGTGTGGGACCGCGTCGCCGGCACGATCTCCGGACGGCCCGGCGCCCAGCGGCTCGCGGTCACCTCCGGCGGGACGATCCCCGACCGGGGGCTGTTCGGCGTCTACCTCGTCGGCGCCGAGTCCACCGCCCGCGGCAGCGCGCGCGTCGGGGAGCTCGACGAGGAGATGGTGTACGAGTCGCGCGTCGGCGACGTGTTCGCGCTCGGCGCCACCAGCTGGCGGATCGAGGACATCACGCACGACCGGGTGCTGGTCTCCCCGGCGTACGGCCAGCCGGGCCGCCTGCCCTTCTGGCGAGGCGACAACCCGGGGCGTCCGATCGAGCTGGGCCGAGCGCTCGGCGCCTTCACGCGCGCGATGGCCACGGGCGACCGCGACGAGGCGCGGGCGCGCTGCGAGGCGGCGGGCCTCGACGCGTACGCGATCGACAACCTCTTCGCCCTCGTCGACGAGCAGCGTGCCGCGACCGGGCGCGTTCCCGACGACACGCTCCTCGTGGTCGAGCGGTTCCGCGACGAGCTCGGTGACTGGCGCCTCGTGCTGCACTCGCCGCTGGGGCTCGCGGTGCACGCGCCGTGGGCCCTGGCCGTCGGGGCACGGGTGCGTGAGCGCTACGGCCTCGACTCGGCGAGCATGGCCAGCGACGACGGCATCGTCGTACGCCTGCCGGAGACCGACGCAGAGCCTCCGGGCGGAGAGCTCTTCGCGTTCACCGCCGAGGAGATCGAGGACCTTGTCACGGAGGAGGTCGGCGGATCCGCCCTGTTCGCGGCGCGGTTCCGCGAGTGCGCCGCACGAGCGCTCCTGCTCCCCCGCCGCGATCCCGGCCGGCGCAGCCCGCTGTGGCAGCAGCGGCAGCGGGCCGCGCAGCTGCTCGAGGTCGCCCGCCGCTACCCGACGTTCCCGATCGTCCTGGAGACGGTCCGCGAGGTCCTCCAGGACGTGTACGACGTGCCGTCGCTGGTGCAGATGATGCGCGACCTCGAGAGCCGCCGGCTGCGCGTCGTCGACGTCGAGACGCAGGAGCCGTCACCGTTCGCGAAGTCGCTGCTCTTCGGCTACGTGGCGGCCTTCCTCTACGAGGGCGACAGCCCGCTCGCGGAGCGGCGCGCGGCCGCGCTCTCGCTCGACTCGTCGCTGCTGTCGGAGCTGCTGGGTCGCGCCGAGCTGCGCGACCTCCTCGACGCCGGCGTGATCGCCCAGACCGAGGCGGAGCTCCAACGGCTGGCGCCCGACCGACGCGCGCGCGGTGCCGAGGGCGTCGCCGACCTCCTACGCCTGCTCGGCCCGCTCACGTCGGAGGAGGTCGCCGAGCGGTGCACCGAGCCCGCCGAGTCCGCGGCCTGGCTCGTGGAGCTGGCCGAGGCCCGCCGGATCCTGCGGGTCAGCTTCGCCGACCGCCAGTGGTGGGTCGCGGTCGAGGACGCCGGGCGCCTCCGCGACGCCCTCGGCGTCCCCGTCCCGATGGGCGTCCCCGACGCGTTCCTGGCACCCGTCGACGACCCGCTCGGCGACCTCGTGGCGCGGTACGCCCGCACGCACGCGCCCTTCGTCGCCGGCGACGTGGCCGAGCGTCTCGGGCTGGGCGTCGCCGTGGTCTCCGAGACGCTGCGCCGCCTCGCGGGGCACGGACGCGTCACCGAGGGCGAGTTCACGCCTGGTTCGGGTGGCTCGGAGTGGTGCGACGCCGAGGTGCTCCGACGGCTGCGCCGGCGGTCGCTCGCTGCCCTGCGCAAGGAGGTCGAGCCGGTCTCGCAGGAGACGCTCGGCCGCTTCCTCGCCGCCTGGCAGCACGTCGGCGGCCGGCTGCGCGGCGTCGACGGTCTCGTCACGGTCGTCGAGCAGCTCGCCGGTGCGTCCGTCCCGGCGTCAGCGCTCGAGCCGCTGGTCCTGCGCTCCCGCGTGCTCGACTACTCCCCCGCGATGCTCGACGAGCTCACCGCGGCCGGCGAGATCCTGTGGTCCGGCGTCGGTTCGCTCCCGGGCAACGACGGCTGGGTCTCGCTCCACCTCGCCGACACCGCTCCGCTCACGCTGTCGGCGCCGGCGGAGATCGAGCTGACGGCCCTGCAGGAGGCGGTCCTCGGCGTGATGCAGTCCGGTGGCGCCTACTTCTTCCGCCAGCTGGCCGACGCCGTCCGCGCAGCGACAAGCGGCTCGGGGGACGACGCGCCCGCGGTCCTGGACAGCGACCTCGCAGACGCGATCTGGGATCTCGTCTGGGCCGGCTACCTCACCAACGACACCCTGGCCCCGCTGCGGACCCTCGTCGGCGCCGGCCGTGCCGCGCACCGTACGGCCCGCAGTGCGCCGCGTCTGCGCGGACGCCGCGCGCCGTCCTTCGCCCGACCGACGATGCCGTCCCGGACCGGGCCGCCGACCGTCGGAGGCCGTTGGGCGCTCGTGCCCCGTCCTGAGGACAACCCGACCGTCCGAGCGCACGCCACGGCGGAGCAGCTCCTGGAGCGGCACGGGCTCGTCACGCGGGGCACGGCAGTCGCCGAGGGGGTCACGGGCGGGTTCGCCGCCGTCTACAAGGTTCTCAGCGGGTTCGAGGAAGCCGGACGCGCACGTCGCGGCTACTTCGTCGACGGCCTGGGGGCGGCGCAGTTCGCGACGGCCGGCGCGGTCGACCGGCTCCGCTCGTACTCCAGCGAGCCGGGCAAGGACCCCGAGCGCCGCGCGGTCACGCTCGCCGCGACCGACCCCGCCAACCCGTACGGCGCAGCGCTGGGCTGGCCCGAGACCGACGGCGGCCACCGTCCCGGGCGCAAGGCCGGCGCGCTCGTCGTCCTCGTCGACGGGGCCCTCTCCCTGTACGTCGAGCGGGGCGGCCGCACGCTGCTGACCTTCGACGACCTCGACGACCCCGAGGGCGCGGCTCGTCTGCAGCCGGCGATCGACGCCCTGGCGACGGCGGTGCGCGACGGCGCGCTCGGTCGGCTCACGGTCGAGAAGGCCGACGGCGAGGCAGTCCTCGGCACCGCGCTGGGCGAGGCGCTGGCTCAGGCGGGCTTCCACGCCACCCCACGCGGTCTGCGCATCCGGGGCTGAGCCGTGCCCGAGGGTGACGCGGTCTGGCGGACCGCACGACGCCTCGACGAGGCGCTGCACGGCCAGGTCCTCGTCCGTACCGACTTCCGCGTGCCCGACTACGCGACCGTCGACCTCTCCGGAGAGACGGTCCACGAGGTCGTCAGCCGCGGCAAGCACCTGTTCGCGCACGTCGGCGACGACCTCAGCATCCACACGCACCTCAAGATGGAGGGTGCCTGGCAGGTCTACCCCCGAGGTGCGCGCTGGCGCCGTCCGGCGCACGAGGCGCGGGTGGTGCTGGAGACCGCGACGGTCCAGGCCGTCGGGTTCGCGCTCGGCATCACGGAGGTGCTCAGCCGCGTCGAGGAGGACGCGGTCGTCGCGCGCCTCGGGCCGGACCTGCTCGATCCCGGGTTCGACCAGGCCGAGGCCCTCCGCCGCCTCCGGTCAGACCCCGAGCGGACCCTCGCGGACGCCCTGCTCGACCAGGGCAACCTGGCGGGGATCGGCAACGTCTACCGCAACGAGGTGATGTTCGTGCACGGGCTGCACCCCGACGCGAGGGTGTCCGACGACCCCGACCTCGGGCGTACGGTCCGCACCGCCCAGCGGATGCTGCTCGTCAACCGCGACTTCGCCGAGATCGTCACCACCGGCGTACGCCGCCGCGGCGAGCGCACGTGGGTGTACGGCCGCGGCGGGGAGCCGTGCCGACGGTGCGGCACGCGCGTCGCGCGGAGGGCGCCGGTCGTGACGCAGTCGGGAGGGTCCGAGGAGCGTGTCACCTACTGGTGTCCGCACTGCCAGCCGGCGCGCTGAGACACCGAGGTCAGCCGAGCGCGATGAGCGAGTCCAGGTCCGTCTGCGGGAGCGGCCGGTCGGCGTAGACGACCCGTGCGCGGCTGCGCGTGTCCAGCGGCGCCGCGGGGTCAGGGGTCGGCGCCTCGGCCGAGGCGCCCTCCCACAGGCGCACGAGGCCCAGCCGGTCGAGCACGGCGATCGAGCCCGGGTTGTTGGTCAGCGCCCGCGCGGTGACGGGGATGTCGAGGCCACGGGCGCGCGCCGCCTCGTGGGCCGCCGACGCCGCCTCCGTCGCGAAGCCCCGCCCCCAGCTGGCCGGCGCGAAGCGGTATCCGAGGTTGAGCGCCCACACGACGCCGTCCCGCCACAACGCCGTGGTCGAGACGGTGCCGAGAACGGCGCCCGCGGCGAGGTCGTCGTGGCGCTCCTGGGAGCGGACGACCCAGTCTCCGAGCCCGACCGCCGCCCAGCTGGCGTCGGAGCGCTCCTTCATCGCGACGACACGGTCACGGGAGTCGAACCGCCCCTCCGGGAGGTGGCGCCACGTGTCCGGATCCCCGTAGATCGCGTACACCGCGTCGACGTCGTCGGCGTCGAAGCGGTCGAGGAGCAGGCGCGCGGAACGGAGGTGTTCGAGGTCGTCAGGCACGGGACGAGCGTACGAGGATGCGCTGACAGGACTGGATGTCCGGGCTGAGGTCAGTGCACGCCGACCGAGTCGGACTCCGGCGACAGCGCGATCGCCGCGTCGAGGGTCGACTGCTCCTGGATCTCGAGGAGCGCGCTCACGTCGCGGAGGACCTGCGACATCGGCACGTCCAGGGCGTCACAGAGGGCGGCGAGCAGCTCAGAGCTGGGCTCCTTCTGCCCACGCTCGACCTCGGAGATGTAGCCCAAGGAGACGCGGGCGGCGGCGGAGACGTCGCGCAGCGTCAGGCCCTTGGCCATCCGGCGAGCCCGCAGGACCTCTCCGATCAGACGCCGAAGAACCGTCATCTCACACCTCCGCTCTCAGACTCCGTACAACTCCTCGTCGAGCCGTGTTCTTCCCACCACTCTAGGCGCACCCGGTGTCGGACGGGGAACGGACCGCCGAGTGAGCACGTCGAGCGTCGGGTCAACCGACGTGCAGCCGCGCCGCCAGCTCCTCCAGGACGGCCTCGACGGTGCCACTGCGGATCGCCGCCCGGTCGCCGTCGAGGGCCAGACGGCGAGCGGCCGCCCCGTCCGGCCCCGCCACCGCGACGTACACGGTCCCCGCGGGCTTCCCGTCGCTCGGTCCCGGGCCGGCGACGCCGGTCGTCGCCAGGCCGTACGTCGCTCCGAGCCGCCGCCGGACCCCGTCCGCCATCGCCTCGGCGACCTCCGGATCCACCGGTCCCCGGGCTGCGAGCAGCAGCTCGTCGACGCCGAGCAGCGACGCCTTGAGCTCGGTCGCGTACGCGACGACCGCGCCGCGCAGCACGTCCGACGCTCCCGGGACGTCCACGAGACGGGCGCAGACCGCTCCCCCGGTGAGCGACTCCGCGACGGCGACGGTCGCGCCGGCGTCGCGCAGGGCGTCCACGAGGGCCGTCGGGTCCACGCGCGCCATCACGCTGGCGACGTCAGCGGGACCCGCCGGGCACCTGCTCGGCGGCAGGTCCCTCGGCCTTCGCCTCGCGGACCATCCGGACGGCCTGCGCGACGTAGTCGAACCCGGTGACGACGGTGACCAGGACGGCGGCGCCCATCGTGAGGTAGGCGAGCCACATCACCCAGTCGGGCAGCAGCGCCTCGATCGGGAAGATGTACATCCCGAGCGCCACCGCCTGCAGCACGGTCTTGAGCTTGCCTCCGCGCGAGGCGGGCATCACGCCGTAGCGGATCACCCCGAAGCGCATCACGGTGATGCCCCACTCCCGCACCAGGACGAGGATGGTCACCCACCACGGGAGTGCGCCGATGATCGAGAGCCCGACGAACGCCATCCCCGTGAGCGCCTTGTCGGCGATCGGGTCGGCGATCTTGCCGAAGTCGGTGATGAGACCGCGGCTGCGGGCCAGGTTGCCGTCGATGCGGTCCGTGGCCATCGCGACGACGAACACCGCCCAGGCCGCCAGCCGGAGGCCGGTGTCGTCGCCGCCGTCGACCAGCAGCAGCCAGCCGAACAACGGCACGAACGCGATCCGCAGGACGGTCAGCGCGTTGGCGATGTTGTAGTTGCTCGGCGCCTGCGCCGGGGCGGGCGTCGGCGTGTCAGTCATCGTCTCTCCTCGGGCCGCTCAGGGGATCAGGGTCAGTCGGTGCCCCTGGCCGCGGACCACTGACCAGCCTATCGTCACCCTCAAGATTCGCCGAGCGTGGCGCTCGCCTTGCCCGAACCGTCGTCCAGACGCTGCGCCTTGCCCCCGTTGACAGCGACGGTGGCGGCGTCGGCGCGGCCCACGGAGACCTTGGCCGGGCCGACCACGCTCACCCGTCGGAACTCGCCCTTCGCGAGCTCACCGGACCACACGGTCTTGCCCCGGGCGTCGGTCACGGTGACCTTCGTCGGCTTGCGCTCCTTGCCGCGGATGACGAGGTGGTTCGTCGTCGGAGCGCCCAGTCCGGCCAGCGCCGAGGGATCGGCCGGTGCGGGTGCCGCATCCGTGGGGACCGTCGCCGGCGGCGCGTCCCCTTCGCCGCCGACGACGAGCTGTCCGATCCCCCAGATGATGGCGAGCACCAGCACCACGACGGTGAGCGCCACCCAGCTGCGGCCCCCGCGGGCCACGCGGATCGTCTGTGCGCCGGTCGAACGCTCCGCCTCGAACACCGCCCGTGCCGGGATCGGCGCCTGGGCGTACGAGGCGTCGTACGTCGCGACCAGCGGCGCTGGATCGGTGCCGAGGACGCGCGCGATCGCGCGCAGGTGGCCGCGAGCGTAGAAGTCGCCTCCGCAGACGCTGGTGTCGTCGTCCTCCAGCGCCTCGATGACGTGCGGACGGATCTGGGTCCGGGCGGCGAGGTCGTCGACGCTCACGCCGACACGCTCGCGGGCCTCGCGGAGCATCGCACCGAGCGAACGGTCGTCCGCGGCGGGGTCCGGACCGGGCTCGGCGACCGGCTCTGGGGCCGCGACCTGCTCCAGCGCCGCCTCGACGGCTGGAGCCGGCTCCGCGGCGCGTCCGTCCTCCACGGGGCGGTCGATCACGAGCTCGGGGCGGCCGCGGCTGGCCCGCAGCGCCGTCACGACCCGGAACCCCGGCGCGAGCGCCGAGGTCCCGGCGCTCTGGACGAGTCCGAGGTCGATCCGCGCCGGTGCGGACGGGACGGGCGTCCCGACCGGCGGAGCGGACGGCGTGCCCTCGCCCGGAGACGCGCTCCCCCCGTTGGTCGGTGCGGCCGGAGCCGGTGTGTCGAGCGCCTCGGCCGCCGCGTCGGTCTGCGACGACGGGCCAGGCTCTGGCGAGGGCGACCGGTCCGGCTCGGCCGACGGAGCGGGCGGCGACGCCTCGCTCGCGGGGCCGGCCGCGGTCGCCGGCCGTACGAGGAGGTTCTCGTCACCCGACAGCGCCGTCAGGGCTCCCGCGACGTCGTCCTGGCTCGCCCGGACCGCGAGGCCGAGCGGCACGACGTACGCCGTCCCGTCCCGCGCGACGACCTCCAGGGCGCCGTCGCGCAGCACCCCGCTCGGCTCGTCGAGCACGACGTGGTCGACCTCCACCCACGGAAGCCCCCGCCACTCCCGGCCGTGCCGGAACCGCACGCCGAGCGCATCCGCGACCAGCAGGGGGCTGCGGGCGTCCCACCACGCGCGTCCCGCGAGCACGGCGATGGCCGCGAGGACGAGCACCACCAGCGCGAGCACCGGCGAGCCGCCGACGGCCCGCACGGCGTACAGGCACGCGAGCGCGCCCGAGCCGACGGTGACGAGCGCGAGGGCGCCCGCGCTGCGGCGTACCTCGAGGACCTCCTCGCGCACTCCCGCACCGCCGACCGTCCCCGCGGCGGCACGCTCCTCGTCCAGGCGATCCGTCATGTCACTCCCCTCGCAGCGTCTCCAGGACCTCGTCCAGGTCGTCGGGCTTGATCAGCACGTCGCGTGCCTTCGAGCCCTCGCTCGGTCCCACGACACCGCGGGACTCGAGGATGTCCATCAGGCGTCCGGCCTTCGCGAACCCGACGCGCAGCTTGCGCTGGAGCATCGAGGTCGAGCCGAACTGCGTGTTGACCACGAGCTCGACCGCCTGCAGCACCAGCTCCAGGTCGTCGCCGATGTCGTCGTCGATCTCGCGCTTGCTGGCCTGCGGGGCGGTGACGTCCTCGCGATAGACCGGCTGCAGCTGCTCCTTGCAGTGCCGGACGACGTCGTGGATCTCCTTCTCGGTGATCCAGGCGCCCTGCATGCGCAGCGGCTTGTTGGCCCCCATCGGGAGGAACAGTCCGTCACCGCCGCCGACCAGCTTCTCGGCGCCGGGCTGGTCGAGGATGACGCGGCTGTCGGCGAGCGACGAGGTCGCGAACGCCAGCCGGCTCGGCACGTTGGCCTTGATCAGACCGGTGACGACGTCGACCGACGGTCGCTGGGTCGCAAGAACGAGGTGGATCCCGGCCGCACGGGCGAGCTGGGTGATGCGGACGATCGAGTCCTCGACGTCGCGCGGGGCCACCATCATGAGGTCGGCGAGCTCGTCGACGACCACGAGGAGGTACGGGTACGGGGCGAGCTGGCGCTCGCTCCCCGGAGGCACCTTCACCGTGCCGGCCTGGACGGCCTTGTTGAAGTCGTCGATGTGCCGGAACCCGAAGTTGGCCAGGTCGTCGTAGCGCATGTCCATCTCGCGGACGACCCACTGCAGCGCCTCGGCGGCCTTCTTGGGGTTGGTGATGATCTGCGTGATGAGGTGCGGGATCCCCTCGTACGCGGTGAGCTCGACCCGCTTGGGGTCGACCAGGATCATCCGGACCTCGTCCGGCGTCGAGCGCATGAGGACCGACGAGATCATCGAGTTGATGAAGCTCGACTTGCCCGAGCCGGTGGCGCCGGCGACGAGCAGGTGCGGCATCTTGGCCATGTTGGCGACGACGAACCCGCCCTCGACGTCCTTGCCGAGCCCGACGACCATCGGGTGGTGGTCGCTGCGCGCCTTGTTGGAGCGCAGGACGTCACCGAGGGAGACGGTCTCCTTGTCGGTGTTGGGGATCTCGACGCCGATCGCGGACTTGCCGGGGATCGGCGAGAGGATCCGGACCTCGTTGGAGGCGACCGCGTACGAGATGTTCTTCTGCAGGGCGGTGATCTTCTCGACCTTGACGCCCTGCCCGAGCTCGATCTCGTACCGGGTGACGGTCGGCCCGCGGGTGTAGCCGGTGACCTCGGCGTCGACGCCGAACTCCTCGAGCACGTTGGTGAGCCGGGCGACGACGGCGTCGGACGCTGCCGTGCGGGCCTTGTGGGGCGTGCCCTCGCGCAGCATCTCGTTGGCGGGGAGCGTGTAGACGATGTCGCCGGACAGCGCGAGCTGCTCGGCACGGGCCGGCAGCGGGGTCATCGGCGGCAGCTCGACGGGCTCGTCGTCCTTCGCCGCAGGGGCGGTGTCGACCGCGACGGTGTCGTCGTCGGGGCCGGCCGCCTTCTTGATCTTGCCCTTGGGCGCCGGGGCCGACGCGGTCTCCTCCTCGTCCGGGCCACGGACGAGAGGGTTGTCGTACGGGACGTCGCTGCCGGTGCCGCCGCGCGCCGGGCGCTTTCGCCCGACCGGCTGGGTCGCGTCCTCGTCCTCGTCGTCCGGGAGGTGCTTCGTGCCGAGCACGAGGTCGCGGAGCGCACGCAGTCGCTCGGGGATCCGGTAGATCGGGGTGCCGGTGATGACGAGCAGCCCGAAGAACGCGAGGAGGGCCAGCAGCGGGACCGTGACGTACGGGGTCCGCAGCAGGTCGTCGAGCAGCTTCGAGACGCCGTAGCCGATCGCGCCTCCAGCGTCGCGGATGCCTTCGCCGTCACCCTCGGACGGGGCGGGGATGCCGTTGGCGATCGAGACGATGCCGAGCACGCCACCGGCCAGCGACGCCCACCCGATCACCTGGCGGCCGAGCGGACCGTTGGCCTCGGGGTTGCGCATGGTGCGCCCGCCGGCGACGAACAGGGCGAGCGGCACGGTCCAGGCGAGCAGGCCCACGCTGTTGGAGACGGCCTCGGCGACGGCCTCGGTGACGGGGCTCTGCACCTGGAACCAGACGGCACCGACGACGACCACGCCCAGACCGATCAACGCGAGGCCGAGCCCGTCGCGGCGGTGCTCGGGCTCGAGGTCGCGGGCGGCCTGCCCGATGCTGCGCACGATCGCGCCGACCATGCGGGCCAGGCCCATCCAGAGCGCACCGATGCCGCGGCCGATCGCGGTCAGGGCACGCACGAACGGGCCAGGGCCGGTCCTCGGCGGCGGAGCGGGCGGCTGACGCTTGGTCGAGCCGCGGCCGCGCTGCTGCTGCGGACGTCGGTCCTGGCCGCCGGACGACCGCGAGTTCTTCTTGGACGACCCTCGCGGTGGGGAAGACGTACGGCTCGCCATGGTCGCGAGCCTAAGGGCGCGGCGCGCCGGTTCCCGGTATCCCACGCCGGGCCGGCGCCTTCCGGCTCCGCGCCCGCCACGCCCCGCCAACCCCGGCGCGTTGGTGCGTGGGTGGTCACCGCGCCGGCCGCGGTGACCACGGAGGCACCAACGCGCCGGGGTGGGTACGGCGCGGGGCGGGACGGCGTACGGGTCAGAAGTCGACGGGGTCCCGCACGATCGGGCAGGTCATGCAGTGCCCTCCCCCGCGGCCGCGGCCCAGCTCGGCGCCGACGATCGTGATCACCTCGACGCCCGCCTTGCGCAGCAGCGCGTTGGTCTCCGTGTTGCGGTCGTACGTGAACACCACGCCCGGCTCGAGCGCGACGGCGTTGTTGCCCGAGTCCCACTGCTGGCGCTCCGAGGCGTACACGTCTCCCCCGGTCTCGATCACGTTCAGCCCCGAGAGGCCGAGCGACTGCGCGACGACGTCGACGAACCGCCCCTCCCCCTCGTCGACGACCTCGACGCCGGGCGCCTGGTCGCTGGGGTAGAGCGAGAACGTGTGGACCGCGTCCACGATCCGGGGGTAGAGCGTGACCACGTCGCGGTCGGCGAAGGTGAAGACGGTGTCGAGGTGCATCGCCGCCCGCAGCTTCGGCATGCCCGCGACGACGACCCGCTCGGCCGTGCCCTGCGCGAACAACGCAGCCGCGACCTGCGTGATCGCCTGCCGCGAGGTGCGCTCGCTCATCCCCATGAGGACGACGCCGTTGCCGACGGGCATGATGTCGCCGCCCTCGAACGTCGCCTGGCCCCAGTCCTGCTCCGGGTCGCCCCACCACACCGTCGAGCCCACGAAGTCGGGGTGGAACGTGTAGATCGCCTTCATCAGCAGGGTCTCGTCGTGCCGCGCGGGCCAGTACAGCGGGTTCAGGGTCACCCCGCCGTACAGCCAGCACGTCGTGTCGCGGGTGTAGAGCGTGTTGGGCAGCGGCGGCATCAGGTACTCCTGGACGCCGGTCGACTCGCGCGCCATCGCGACGTACGGGGTCCGGTAGTCCTCGGGCAGGTCCACGGTCGCCATGCCCCCGATGAGCAGCTCGGCGAGCGGCGCCGGCTCCAGCGTCTCCAGGTAGTCCCGGGTGCTGTCGATCAGGCCCAGCCCGACCTCGTTCGGGACGATCTTGCGGTCGAGCAGCCAGTCACGCGCCGCGGGGATGGCGACCGTCTGCGCGAGCAGGTCGTGCAGCTCGACGACGTCGACGCCCCGGTTGGTGAGCTTGTTGACGAAGTCGGCATGGTCGCGCTGCGCGTTCTCGACCCACATCACGTCGTCGAACAGCAGGTCGTCGGCGTTGGTCGGGGTGAGCCGGCGGTGCGCGAGGCCGGGGCGGCACACGAGGACCTTGCGGAGCCGGCCGACCTCGGAGTGGACGCCGTACGAGGCTGAGGGTGCCGGGTCGGTCATGACGATCGCCTTTCTGGAGGACGGGTCGGAAGGTCAGAGGCTGATGCGGCCGGTCCACAGGGCCACGGCGCCGGCGATCGCCGACACCATGATGATCACGAACAGCGCGATCTCGGTGGGGCTGAACAGGCGTCGTCCGTTCTCGGTGCGCGCCTTCACGTAGAGCACGGTCGCAGGGGCGAGGATCAGCGCCGACAGGATGAGGAACTCCAGCCCGGCGGCGTCGAAGAGGAACAGCGTGTACGCCGTCGCGACGCCGGCGATGATCGTCTCCTTGCGCCGGACCCGTGAGGTCTCGCCCTCGTACGACTCCCCCGTGAGGCCGAGCTTGAGTGCGTACGCGGCCGCGAGGAAGTACGGCAGCAGCGCCAGGCTCGTACTCAGGTCGAGCATGAAGTTGAGCGCGTCCTCGATCACGAGGGTAAGCGCGAGCAGGGCCTGGACCCCGAGCGAGGTGACCACGAGCGCCGTGATCGGGGTGCCGTTGGAGTTCTCCTGCCCGAGGAAGCGGGGGAAGTCGTCGTTGCGGGCCGGGATGTACATCACCTCGGCCGCCATCAAGGTCCACGCCAGGTAGGCGCCGAGGACCGACACGATGACGGCGACGCTGATGAAGACCTCGCCCCAGTCGCCGACGACCGACTCGAAGACGCCGACCATCGACGGCTGCCGGGTGTCGGCGAGCTCCGGCTGCGGCATGACCGAGTAGCTCGACAGCGTGACCAGCGCGAACAGCGACAGGACGCTGAGGAACCCGAGCACCGTGGCGCGACCGACGTCCGAGCGCTTCTTGGCGTAGCGCGAGTAGACGCTCGCCCCCTCGATCCCGATGAACACGAACGTCGTGATGATCATCGTGTTGCGGACCTGCTCGTCGAGGTTGCCGAGGTCGCCGTAGCCGTACGCGGTCCAGTTGTCGGCGAAGACGCCCGCGTCGAAGTTGACGAACAGCACGATGATGAAGACGACGATCGGGAGGATCTTGAAGACCGTGACGATCCGGTTGATGATCGCCGCGTCGCGCACCCCGCGGGCGATGAGCGTGTGGAAGAACCACACTCCCGCCGTCCCGAGAGCCACCGCCAGGACCGTGTCGCCGTCGCCGAAGCCCTCGAAGAACGCGCCGAGGGTCGCGGTGATGAAGACCCAGTAGAAGGTGTTGCCCGCGACCGCGCTCGCCCAGAAGCCGATCGCCGAGTTGAAACCCGCGTAGTCGCCGAACCCGGCCTTGGCGTAGATGAAGACGCCGGAGTCGAGCTCGGGCTTGCGGATCGCGAGGTTCTGGAAGACGAACGCCAGCATGAGCATGCCGGTGCCGGCGATCGCCCACGCGATGAGCGAGCCGAGGATGCCGGTCGCGACGCCGAACCGCGCCGGGAGCGAGAACACCCCCGCGCCGACCATGCTCCCGACCACCATGGCGGTGAGGGTCGGAAGAGTGAGCTTGTTCGCGGTGGAGGGTGCTTCGGCCTCGGTCGCGCTCATCCGGTCTCCCTGCGTCGTGCCATCAGGGGTGACAGTAGGGGCCTGCACCGTTCGTCGCACGGCAGAATCCGGCGCGTCGCCCGAGAACCACCCTCCACGTACTCCTCGTACTGCGTAGGCGTGAGGTCCGACGGTGCGGATCGTCCTGCCGAAGGAACGCCGTCGATCGGTGCCAGATGCGAGCACCGATCGACGGCACTCCGATCGCCGTGCCGGCGAACGCCGTCATGCCGCGGGCGCGTACGCCTTGCCGCGCGCGTCGAGGAAACGGCGTACGACGAGGCCGGTGAGCCGCGCATCGGGCTCACCGCCGTCGAGCAGCGGGGCGCTCAGGAGATCGGCACCGACGTCGTCCAAGCGGTCCCGGAACCAGCCGGGAGCGAGCAGGTACGGAGAGACCACGACGCGACCGCCGTGCGGGTCCTGCCGGAGGTCCGCTACCACGGCCGCGACCTGACGCTGCGGGCCGCCGACGTGCCCGAGCGCCACTCGGGTCCCCAGCGCGGTCGCCAGCAGGCTGGCCGCGCGCTCGGTGTCACGGCGCGCGCGCGGGTCGGACGAGCCGGCGGCCGCGAGGACGACACGATCCCCCCGACGCAGTCCGGCCTGACGGAGCCGCTTCGCGAGCAGACCGGCGAGCACCGGGTCCGGTCCGAGCGCGGGCGCCGCCACGACCTCCGCGCGCCCAGCCACGGCGGCCGCGATGTCGACGTGCACGTGGTAGCCGGAGGACAGCAGCAACGGCACCACCACCGTCGGACCGGCGGTCTCCCCCACCACCTCCGCGACCTGCGGGTGCTGGACGTCGACGAAGGTCGGAGTCACGGCGAGCCCGGGCAGCGCCCCCGACACGGCGTCGACGAGTCGGCCGATCGCCGCCTGGCCGGCCGGGTCGCGGGTGCCGTGGCTGCAGGCGACCAGCGTCGTCATCGCACCGCTCCGTTCCCGAGCGCCTGGTGGTCGAGGCTGATCCGGTATCCCCGCTTCACGACCGTCTCGACGACCGGGCGGCCACCGAACGCGTCCCGCAGCCTCGCCACGGCGACCTCCGCGGTGTGCGGGTCGGTCGAGCATCCCGGCAGCACCTTGAGCAGCGCCTCGCGCGGGACCACCGCGCCGGGCACCGCCACGAGCGCACGCAGCACCGCCAACCCGCTCGGCGAGACGCCGACGACCTCGTGGTCGAGGGTCGCCGTGCGGGCCCGCAGGCGCAGGGCGCCCGCCGTGGTCGGCGTGGGCTCGTGGTCGTCGCCGAGATGCATGATCAGCGTGCGGACCAGCGACCCGAGGCGGCCCCGGTCGGGCACGAGCGGGTCGATGCCCACGACGCGCAGCGGCTCGGCCGTGACCGGACCGACCGCCGCGACGGTGAGCAGCCCGCCGCGCGCGAGCGCGACGATGTCGTCCCGTACGCCCTCCGCCAGCGCCGCGTCCAGCCACGCGGCAGCACCCGGGGCCGAGGTGAAGACGACCGCGTCGTACGCCCCCGCGGCGGCGTCGCGCACGGAGGCGGCGACGGCATCCGGATCCGGCGGAGGGCCCCAGCGGTAGACGACCAGCCCGACGGGGTGTCCCCCGGCCGCACGCAGGCGGACCTCGAGTCCGTCGTCGCCCGCGCCGTGGTGCTGGACGAAGATCCGCTGCCCGTCGACGCCCTCGGTGCACAGGAAGTCGGCGATCTCGGCCGAGGTCTCCGACTCCGCCACCCAGTCGGGGACAAGCCCGGCGGCCTGGAGGGCACCGCGGGCCTTGGGGCCGCGCGCAACCAGCCGCGTCCGCGCGAGCGCGTCGACCAGCGCCTCCCCCAGACCAGCGGCCTCGGCGGTCTCGAGCCACGAGCGGAAGCCGATCCCGGTGGTCACCACGACGACGTCGGCGGACTCCGCCACGAGCTCCCGGGTGCGCGCGAGGAGGGTGTCCTCGTCGATGTGCGACTCCACCCCGAGCGCGGACGCGACCGACACCACGGCGCCGCGCCGGCCCAGCGCGAGCGCCAGGTCGTCGGCGCGGCGCTGCGCGGTGACGAGGACGGAGGTGCCGGCGAGGACCGGGCCGAGCGGCGTCACGGGCCTGCGGAGGGCTCGACCAGCGGCGCGCAGGCGACCTCGACCGCCCCGTCGACGACGCGCGTGGCCCACACGCCGACCGTGACCGACGGGTCGTCGACCGCCGCGCCGTCCTGGAACCGGAAGCGCTGCTTGTGCATCGGCGACACCACGACAGCGACGTCGCCGACGGTGCCCACGAGGCCGCGGGCCATCACGTTGGCGCCGCTGTACGGGTCGCGGTGGCCGATCGCGTGGACCGTGTCGGCGTCGCCGGCCAGCCGGAACAGCGCGACCTGGCGGCCGCCGACGAGCGCGGCGGCCCCGCGGTCGGGGAACAGGGCGTCGAACGCGCAGACGCGTACCCACGTCGCGGTCGACACGTCGGTCACGGGAGCAGCGCTCACGAGCGGACCTCCAGGGTCGTCCCGGCGATCAGCGTCGCCCGCTCCTGCGGGCTGGCGGGTCGGCGTTGACCGCGCTCGGCGACGTAGACCAGGTCCGGGTCGGGGGTGTCGGGGCTGTTGACGAAGCTGGCGAACTTCTGCAGCTTGTCGGGATCGGCGAGAGTGGCGGCCCACTCGTCCTCGTACTTGTCGACGTGCACCGCCATCGCTGCGTCGAGATCAGCGGCGATCCCGAGACTGTCGTCGAGCACCACCGATCGTACGTGATCGATGCCGCCCTCCACCGACTCCAGCCACGGAGCGGTCCTCTGGAGCCTGTCGGCGGTGCGGATGTAGTACATGAGGAAGCGATCGATCGTCCGGACGAGCTCGTCGGTCGAGAGGTCCTCGGCGAACAGCTGTGCGTGCTTCGGGGTGAAGCCGCCGTTGCCGCCGACGTACACGTTCCAGCCCTTCTCGGTCGCGATCACGCCGACGTCCTTGCCGCGCGCCTCGGCACACTCCCGTGCACAGCCGGAGACGCCGAGCTTGAGCTTGTGGGGTGAGCGGAGCCCGCGGTAGCGCAGCTCCAGGGCGATCGCCAGGCCGACGGAGTCCTGGACCCCGAAGCGGCACCACGTCGAGCCGACGCACGACTTCACGGTGCGCAGGGACTTGCCGTACGCGTGGCCGGACTCGAACCCGGCATCGACGAGCCGCTTCCAGATCGCGGGCAGCTGCTCGATCCGCGCCCCGAACAGGTCGATCCGCTGTCCGCCGGTGATCTTCGTGTAGAGCCCGAAGTCGGCGGCGACCTGCCCGATCGCGATCAGGCCCTCTGGCGTCACCTCTCCCCCGGGGATGCGCGGGACGACGGAGTAGGTGCCGTCCTTCTGCATGTTGGCCATCACGTGGTCGTTCGTGTCCTGCAGCGCCGCCGCCTCGCCGTCGAGCACGTGCCCCGTCTCCAGCGACGCCAGGATCGAGGCCACGACCGGACGGCAGATGTCGCAGCCACGTCCGGTGCCGTGACTCGCGACGAGGTCGGAGAACGTCCGGATGCCCGTCACGCGTACGACGTCGAAGAGCTGCGCCCTGCTCATCGCGAAGTGCTCGCACAGGGCGTTCGAGGTCTCGATGCCGGCTGCGGTCAGCTCCTCGTCGAGCAGCTTCTTGACGAGCGGGAGGCACGAACCGCAGCTCGTGCCGGCCTTGGTGCAGCCCTTGAGCGCCCCGAGGTCGTGGCACGGTTCGCCGTCCTCGCCCCGCACGGCGCAGCGGATCGCTCCGGCGGTCACGTTGTTGCAGGAGCACACCGCCGCCGCGTCCGGGAGCGACCCGCCCGACACCGGCGTCACGCCGTCCGGGACCAGCCACGCCGTCGGGTCGGCGCCGAGCTCGCTGCCGACCATCGGGCGCAGGGACGCGTACGCCTCCGCGTCGCCGACGAGGATGCCCCCGAGCAGCGTCTTGGCATCGTCGGACATCACGAGCTTCTTGTAGACACCGCCGACCGGATCGGCGTACACGACCTCGAGGCTCCCCTCGGTCCCGGCGAAGGCGTCGCCGAAGCTCGCCACGTCCACGCCGAGCAGCTTCAGCTTGGTCGAGAGGTCCGCTCCGGTGAAGGTCGCGTCGCCTCCGAGCAGCCGGTCGGCGACCACCTCGGCCATCGTGTACCCGGGTCCGACGAGCCCCCAGGTGCGTCCGGCGACGTGCGCGACCTCGCCGATCGCGTACACGTCCGGGTCGTCGGTCCGGCAGGCCTCGTCGCACACCACGCCGCCACGCTCGGCGATCGTGAGACCGGCGTCGCGCGCGAGCTCGTCGCGAGGCCGCACACCCGTCGCGAACACCACCACGTCGGCGCCGATGCTCCCGCCGCCGTTCGCGAACTCCATCGCCCGCACCGTGCCGCTGCGGCCGGCGCGCACGCGTGAGGTCGCCGTCGCGGTGCGGACCTCGACACCGAGCTGCTCGATGATCCGGCGCAGCGTACGACCGCCCGCCTCGTCGACCTGCATCGGCATCAGCCAGGGCGCGAACTCGACCACGGTGGACTCCGCACCGAGCGCCTGGAGCGCCCCCGCGGCCTCGAGGCCCAGCAGGCCGCCACCCACGACGGCGCCGCGCACCGGTCGACCGAGGCGCTCCGCCCGGTCGTTCACCCATGCACGGAGCTCGGCGACGTCGTCCACGGTCCGGTAGACGAAGCAGCCCGGCGTCTCCTTGCCCTCGATCGGCGGGACCATCGCGTACGACCCGGTGGCGAGCACGAGCGCGTCGTACCCGTAGGTGCGTCCGCGCGCGGCGACCGTGCGGGCGGTGCGGTCGAGCGCCGTGACGCGGACCCCGCGGTGGAGCCGGACGCCCTCGTGCGCCCACAGCGACCCGTCGCCCAGCACGAGGTCCTCGGGGTCGCGGTCGGAGAAGAACGACGTCAGCGCGACCCGGTCGTACGGCGGCCGCGACTCCTCACCGAAGACGTCGATGGTCCACGAGCCGGTCGCGCCGCGCTCGACCAGGGCCTCGACGAGTCGGTGGGCGACCATGCCGCCACCGACGACGACGAGGCGCTTGCGGGTGTCTTCGGTGTCCATGTCGGTCACCGTAGGAACGCGGTGTTTCGGGTCCTCGTTCATAGAGTTACGCACCCTTCACAACGGGCTCACGGTCGGCCGGGACCGGCTGTGAGCCGTCCTCCCCGCCGGTCGAGCGAGCGGCGGTGGTCGAGACCCCCGGGTCCGACGCCTGCAGCCAGTCCGCGATCCCGCGGACGAGCGAGACGCACCCTCCGCACCCGGTGGTCGCCCGGGTGCTCGTCGCGAGCGCCGGCACCGAGCAGGCGCCGTCTTCCCACGCGGACACCAGGTCGCGCTTCGTGACGCCGTTGCAGCGGCACACCGTCGTGCTGCCGGGCATCGTCGTCGGCGATCCCGCCGTGGCGTCGCCGGAGCCGGCGCTCGGCGCGAGGAGCTGGAGGGGGTCGAGGGGGATGATGCCCGGCCTGCCGAGCTGCACGCTCAACGACGACGCCAGCTCGGCGGCACCGAGGCAGGTCATCCCGACCAGCGTGTCGCCGTCGACCACCACCTCGACGAACCGGCGGGCGTGCGGGTCGCTGACGGTCAGGACGCGCGCCCCGTCCGCCGTGGAGGCCTTGCGCCCCTGGGCGACGAGGCTCACCCCGGCCGCCTTGAGGCGCATCGCCGCGCCGTCGACGACGACGGGTACGGGTGCGGCCGCGGTCCCGCCGGCGAGCGCGGCCGCGAGGGCGCGGGCCTGCTCCCAGCCGGGTGCGACGAGCCCGGACACGCCCGAGGGGGTCTGCGCGCAGTCGCCGATCGCGTGGACGGCGGGGTCCGCGGGCGTGGCGAGGTCGTCGCCGACCACGACTCCGTGGGCGACGTCGAGACCCGCCGTGGCAGCCAGCGCCGTCTCGGGGACCGCCCCGCACGCGAGGACGACGAGGTCGGCCGGCAGCGTACGCCCGTCGTCGAGGACCACCGCGTCGACGTGACCACCGTGGTGGGTGACGCCGGCCAGCGACGCGTTGCCGTGGAACCCGACGCCGAGGTCCCCGACGGCCTCAGCGAGAAGGCGGCCCGGCTCCGGGTCGAGGTCCCGGTCGAGGAGATGGCCCGCGAACGAGACGACCTCGACCTTCACGCCGCGCAGGCGCAACCCGCACGCCGCCTCGACGCCGAGCGGTCCCCCGCCGACGACGACGGCACGGCGCGCGTTGAGCGCCGCAGCGGTGATGCCGCGCGCGTCGTCGACGTTGCGCAGGACGAAGACGCCTCCCGGCAGCGCCTCCCCGCGAGCCGGCCCGTCGAGCCCGGGGACGCCCGGGACGCGGGCGCGGGCGCCGGTGGCGAGGACGAGATGGTCGTACGCCACCTCTTCCGCGCCGACGTGGACCGTGCGGCTCTCGCGGTCGATCCGGTCGACCCGCGCACCGTTGCGGACGGTGACGCGGTGCGGGCGCGCGAGCGCGAGGCCGCCGAGCTCGGCCCTCCCGGCGACGAGCTCGGTGAGGAGGATCCGGTTGTACGGCTCGTACTCCTCCTCCCCCAGCAGCGTCACCGCGAACCGGCCTTCGGGGTCGGCCCGGACGAGCTCCTCGGCGAACCGGGTGCCGACCATGCCGGCGCCCACCACCACGACGCGGGTCCTGCTCGGGTGCCTCGTCATCGCACGACCTCCTCGAGATCCTCCGTACGCGGCGACGCCCCCGCGTCGGCGCGCTCCACGGTCACCGCGCAGACCTTGAACTCGGGCATCCCCGAGATCGGGTCGGTAGCAGCGTTGGTCAGGGTGTTCACGCGGCCGAGGCCGGCGAAGTGGAACGGCGCGAACACGGTGTCCGGCCGGATGTCGGCGCTGATCCGCGCCTGCGCCACCATCGAGCCGCGGCTCGAGGTGACCCGGACGTCCTCGGTCCCCTCGAGACCGAGGCGCGCGGCGAGGTGCGGGTGGAGCTCGACGTACGCCGCGGGTGCGGCGTCGCGCAGCCTCCGGACGCGCCGGGTCTGGGCGCCCGACTGGTAGTGGGCGAGCAGCCGTCCGGTGACGAGGTAGATCGGCGCGTCGTCGCGCACGCCGTCGTCCGGCCCGCTCGGGGTGACGGCGACCAGGTGCGCCCGCCCGTCGGCGTGGGCGAACCCGTCGGCGAACAGCCGCGGCGTCCCCGGGTGGTCCTCAGCCGGGCACGGCCAGTACAGCGCCTCGCCCGTGTCCAGCCGGTCGTACGAGATGCCGGCGTAGTCGGCCCTGCCGCCGGCCGAGGCGCGTCGCAGCTCCTCGAACACCTCGCGGGGCTTGGTCGGCAGCGCCACCGGCGACCCGAGCCTCTCGCCCAGGCCGGCGAGGATCTCGAGCTCGCTGCGCACCCCGCGCGGAGGCGTGAGCGCTGCGCGGCGCCGGAGGACCCGGCCCTCGAGGCTGGTCATCGTGCCCTCCTCCTCCGCCCACTGCGTCGTCGGCAGGACGAAGTCGGCGAGCACCGCGGTCTCCGACGGCACGAAGTCGGACACGACGAGCAGGTCGAGCGCGTCCAGGCGTGCGGTGACGGCGGCGGCGTCCGGTGCGCTCACGACGAGGTTGGACCCGTGGACGAGCAGGGCCCGCGGCCCTTCCTCGGTCCCGAGGCGCATCAGCAGGTCGACCGCGGGGACGCCCTTGCCCGGCAGCGAGTCGGGCGCCACCCCCCACACGGACGCGACGTGCTCGCGGGCGGCCGGGTCGTCGATCATCCGGTATCCGGGCAGCTGGTCGGACTTCTGCCCGTGCTCGCGCCCACCCTGGCCGTTGCCCTGCCCGGTGATGCAGCCGTAGCCGCTGCCGACCCGGCCGGGCAGACCGAGGCAGAGCGCGAGGTTGATCGCCGCGGTGACGGTGTCCGTCCCGTCGACGTGCTGCTCGGCTCCACGGCCGGTGAGGACGTACGCGCCCGCGCCGCCGCGGCTCGGGGAGGCTGCCGCGAGCCGGCGCGCGACCCGGCGCAGGCGTCCCTCGTCGATCCCGGTCACCGACGCGACGCGCTCGGGCCACCAGGCGGCCACGCTGCGGCGTACGTCGTCGAGGCCGCGGGTGCGCTCCGCGAGGAAGGCTTCGTCTGCCAGCCCCTCCGCGAGCACCACGTGCGTGAGGCCGAGCAGCAGGACGAGGTCCGTGCCCGGGACGAGCGGAAGGTGCTCCCCCGCGCCGTCGTCGCACAGCCGGGCCGTCGCGCTGCGGCGCGGGTCGACGACGACGAGACCGCCGCGCTCCCGCACGCCGCCGAGATGCTGCACCGCGGGCGGCATCGTGTCGGCGAGGTTGCTTCCGAGCAGCAGCACCGCGTCCGCGCCCGCGAGGTCGGTGAGCGGGAACGGCATCCCGCGGTCGATGCCGAACGCGCGGTTGCCCGCCGCCGCTGCCGACGACATGCAGAAGCGGCCGTTGTAGTCGATGAAGCGCGTCCGGAGCACCGTGCGGGCGAACTTCCCGAGCGCGTACGCCTTCTCGTTCGTCAACCCGCCGCCGCCGAAGACCGCGACGGTGTCGTGCCCGTGCGCCGCCTGGAGCGCGCGCACCCGGTCGGCGATCTCGTCGAGGGCGTCGTCCCAAGACACCTCGCGGAACGTCCCGTCCTCCTCGCGGCGCAGCGGCGCGGTCAGCCGGTCGGAGACCCGCAGCAGCTCGGCGCTGGTCCATCCCTTCTGGCACATGCCACCGCCGTTCGTCGGGAACTCCCGAGGCGAGGCAGCGAGATCGCCGCCCGCCTCGGGAGCCAGCCGCATCGCGCACTGGAGCGCGCAGTACGGGCAGTGCGTGTCCGTGGAGTCCGGCGCAGCCGTCGAGTCCGTCGCGGCGGTGGACTCCGGCGCGGCGGTCGGCGTCACACGCGCGCCTTCGTCATCGCCGCACCGGGCCGCAGGTAGAACGCCCAGGTGACCGCGAGCATCGCCGCGTACACGCCGACGTAGACGAACATCGCCGGCTCGATCGACCCCGTCGCCTCCGACGCCCACGAGTAGATGCGCGGGACGAAGAAGCCGCCGAACGCGCCGACCGCGGAGATGATCCCGATCGCGGCCGCCGCCTCGCGCTTGGCCCGCAGCGTCGCCGCCGGGTCGTCGCCGGCGTTCGCACGGAAGATCGCGGGGATCATCCGGTACGTCGAGCCGTTGCTGACGCCGGTCGCGACGAACAGCACCAGGAAGGACGCCAGGAAGAACCCGAACGACCCTGCCCGCAGCGCGAAGACGGCGGCGAGGACGCCGACGCCCATCACGACGAAGCTCGCGGCCGTCACCACAGCCCCGCCGACGCGGTCGGAGAGCCGGCCACCGAACGGCCGTGCGAGCGAGCCGACCAGCGCACCGAGGAACGCCCACGAGGTCGGGTTCACCTCGGTGAACTCCATCTTGATCAGCATCGGGAACGCAGCGGCGTACCCCATGAAGGAGCCGAACGTGCCGATGTAGAGGAAGGACATCACCCAGGTGTGCGGGCGTCGGGCCGCGGCAGCCGACGTCGAGAAGTCGGCCTGCGCGGCGCTCAGGTTGTCCATCGCCCTCCACGCGAGGAAGGCCGCGAGCAGGACCAGCGGGACCCACATGAGCCCGGCACGCCAGAGGACGAGGCCGCCTCCGGCCGTGACGACCGCGGTCACCACGAACGGCGCCTGCACCACGGCGACGCCGATGTTGCCGCCGGCGGCGTTGAGGCCGAGCGCCCAGCCCTTCTCCTTCTCGGGGAAGAAGTACGAGATGTTCGTCATCGACGAGGCGAAGTTGCCGCCGCCGAATCCCGCTGTCGCTGCCACCGCGAGCAGGACCGCGAACGGCGTGTCCGGGCGCTGGACCACGACCGCGAGCCCGATCGTCGGGATCAGCAGCAGGAGGGCCGACACGATCGTGAAGTTGCGGCCGCCGAAGAGCCCCACCGCGAACGTGTACGGCAGACGGAGCGTCGCGCCGACGAGGCTGGGCACGGCCACGAGCCAGAGCAGCTGCGAGTTCGTGAGGGAGAACCCCGCGTTGTTGAGGTTCACCGCGACGATGCTCCAGAGCATCCAGACGGAGAACCCGAGGTGCTCGGCGAGGATGGAGATGATCAGGTTGCGCCGGGCGACCGGGCGTCCGGTGGACTCCCAGAACGCGGGGTCCTCAGGGTCCCAGTGGTCGATCCAGCGGCCGGTACGCCGGCGTACCGGGGTCGTTGTCGTGGTGCCCGGAGGGGTGCCGGTGGTCGAGAGCGCCATGACGAGCTCCTGGAGGAGGTGGGGACCGGCCGGATGCCGGACACCGTGCGCCTGACGCTAGGGACGCGGTGTTTCCCCCTCGGTTCCTCTGCGGTGCCGCAGGCGTAACCGTTCACGCACAGCCTCCCGCCGAGCCGTGTGAGACGCGCCGGGACCCGGGGCGACGGCGTACGCGCCCCGGGTCCCGAACGGTCCTACGGCCTCATGCGCTGATCGCGCGGTTGCTGCCCTCGCCGTGCTGGATCTCGACCTTGCGCGGCTTCGCCCGCTCCGACACGGGGATCGTCACGCGCAGGACGCCGTCGGTGTAGCGCGCCTGGACGGCATCGGTGTCCAGCGTGTCGCCGAGGATCAGCTGCCGGCTGAACACACCCCGCGGGCGCTCCGCCGCGATCAGCTCCGCGACGCCTTCGCGAGCCGGACGGTCCGCCCGGACGGTCAGGACGTTGCGCTCCACGTCGATGTCGATCGAGCCCGGGTCGACGCCGGGAAGGTCGAGCTCGACCACGAAGGCGTCGCCCTCCCGCCAGGCGTCCATCGGCATCGCGGCCGGCCGGGCGGCAGTCCCGAAGACCTGCTGGGTCAGACGGTCGATCTCACGGAACGGGTCGGTGCGCATGAGCATGGCCATCACCTCCACAGAACCTCGTCATGCTGTCGCATGACCTCTATTTGCTGCTACAGTTTTTATATAGCGCAGGCGACACAGGGATGCAAGAGGTGACGAGCGAGATGGTGACGCGAGGGCCGGCACACGCGGTCTATGCGATCTCGGTGGCGGCCGAGCTGGCAGGCACGGCGGTGCAGAACCTGCGCGTCTACGAGCGCGAGGGACTGCTGACGCCGCAGCGCACCAGCGGCGGCACGCGCCGCTACAGCGAGGACGACGTCGTCCGCCTCCGCCGGATCGTCGCCCTCCTCGCCTCGGGGCTCAACATCGCGGGCGTGACGATGGTGCTCTCGCTGGAGGACGAGAACGCCCGCCTGCGCGCTGACATCGCAGCGGCAGACGGGCGTGACCGGTGAGGCTCAGGCCTCCAGGACGACCGGCACGATCATCGGGCGCCGCCGGTGCGCGCCCGAGACCCAGCGGCCGACCGTCCGGCGGATGACCTGCTGGAGCTGGTGCGTGTCGTACGTCCCGTCGCTGACCGCGTCCGCGAGCGCCTGCTCGATGCGCGGGACGATCTCGGTGAAGATCGAGTCGTCCTCGGCGAAGCCGCGGGCCTGGATCTCGGGGCCGCTGACCACCTTGCCGGTCGTGGAGTCGATGACCACGATGACCGAGACGAAGCCTTCCTCGCCGAGGATCCGGCGGTCCTTGAGCTCGGACTCGGTGATGTCGCCGACCGACGAGCCGTCGACGTAGACGTAGCCGCAGTCGACCTTGCCGGTCACGCGCGCGCGACCGTCCACGAGGTCCACGACGAAGCCGTCCTCGGCGATCACGACGCGGTCGTGCTCCACCCCGGTCGCCCGCGCGAGCGCGGCGTTGGCGTGCAGGTGGCGCATCTCGCCGTGCACCGGCATCACGTTGCTCGGCTTGACGATGTTGTAGCAGTAGAGGAGCTCGCCGGCCGAAGCGTGGCCGGAGACGTGGACCAGCGCGTTGCCCTTGTGCACCACGCGGGCGCCGAGCCGGATGAGCCCGTCGATCACGCGGTAGACGGCGTTCTCGTTGCCCGGGATCAGCGAGCTCGCGAGCACGACGGTGTCGCCGGGCTCGATGCGGACCGAGTCGTGCGAGTTGGCCGCGATGCGCGACAGCGCCGCCATCGGCTCGCCCTGCGACCCCGTCGAGACGAGCACGAGCTCCTCGGGGCGGTAGTCGGAGATCTTGCGCCCGTCGACGATCACGCCGTCGGGCACGTGGAGGTAGCCGAGCTCGCGGGCGATCTGCATGTTGCGGATCATCGAGCGCCCGATGTACGCGACCTTGCGGCCGTGCTTGACCGCAGCGTCGAGGATCTGCTGGACGCGGTGCACGTGCGAGGCGAAGCAGGCGGTGATGATGCGCTGCTGGCTCTGCGCGAAGACCCGGTCGAGCACCGGCGAGATGTCGCGCTCGGTGGTCGTGAAGCCGGGGACGTCGGCGTTGGTGGAGTCGGTGAGGAACAGGTCGACCCCGGCCTCGCCCAGGCGCGCGAACGCCCGGAGGTCGGTGATGCGGCCGTCGAGCGGCAGCTGGTCCATCTTGAAGTCGCCGGTGTGGATCACCAGGCCGGCCTCGGTGCGGATGGCGACCGCCAGCGCGTCCGGGATCGAGTGGTTCACGGCGACGAACTCGAGGTCGAACGGCGCGAGCGTCAGCGTGTCGTCCTCGGCCACCACGTACTTCGGCACGTCCTTGAGCCGGTGCTCGCGCAGCTTGGAGTCGACCAGCGCAAGGGTCAGCCGGGAGCCGACGAGCGGGATGTCGCCCCGCTCGCGCAGCAGGTACGGGACGCCGCCGATGTGGTCCTCGTGACCGTGGGTGAGGACGATCGCGACGATGTCGTCGAGCCGGTCCCGGATCGGCGCGAAGTCGGGAAGGATCAGGTCGACGCCGGGCTGGTGGTCCTCGGGGAAGAGGACGCCGCAGTCCACGACGAGGAGCTTGCCGGCGTGCTCGAACACGGTCATGTTGCGACCGATCTCGCCGAGGCCACCGAGCGCGATCACGCGCAGGCCGTCGGCGGGAAGCTCCGGCGGTGCGCCGAGCTCGGGGTGCGGATGGCTCATGAATCAGTCCTTCAGCAGGGAGGCGTCGCGCAGCACACGTGCCAGCTCCGCCACCTGCTCGTCGGTCGCGTCCACGTAGGGCGAACGCGTGGTCCGGTTGTCGATCACGCCGAGCAGCTGCATCGCTGCCTTCGACATGATCGCTCCCTGGGAGGTCGGTGACATGATCGCGGCGACGACGTCGAGCAGCTCCTCGTTGATCGCGCGCGCGTCCTTGAGGCGTCCGTCGTCGACCGCGCGCACCATCGAGGCGTACTGCGCGGCGGCGACGTGGCTGACGACCGACACGACGCCCGCGGCGCCCGTGACGAGCCACGCGAGGTTGAGCGCGTCGTCGCCCGAGTAGAGCGCGAGGCCGGTGTCACGCATGACCGCGGCGCCTCCGGCGAGGTCGCCGACGGCGTCCTTCACCGCGACGATGGCCTCGTGCCGGGCCACCTCCGCGTACGTCTCGGGCGAGATGCGGACGATCGCGCGACCCGGGATGTCGTACAGCATCACGGGCACGCCACCGCCGGCGTCGGCGACGGTCGTGAAGTGGCGGACGAGCCCGGCCTGCGGGGGCTTGTTGTAGTACGGCGAGACGAGGAGCATGCCGTGCGCGCCCTCGGCGGCGGCCTGGCGGGCGAGACGGGCGGAGGCCTGCGTGTCGTTGTTGCCGACACCGGCGACGACGGAGGCGCGGTCGCCCACGGCCTCGAGCACGGCGGCGAGGAGGCGCCCGTCCTCCTCAGGGTTGGTCGTCGGGGACTCACCCGTGGTGCCGCTCACGACGAGGCCGTCGGAGCCTTCGTCGACGAGGTGCGCCGCCAGCTTGGCCGCGGCGTCGAGGTCGAGGGCGCCGTCCGGGGTGAACGGCGTCACCATGGCGGTCAGCACCCGGCCGAACGGGGCCGAGGGTGTGGCGAGCGGTGAGGTCATGGGCACCACGCTACCGCCTGGGCGCCGCTGGAGTTCCGCCGGTCGAATGCGACATATCCGTCCGTCGGACCGACCGCGTCCGGACATGGAAGGTCCCGATCCTGTCCGCTCGGGGGCCCGGACAGGACCGGGACACACATGAGATCGTCCAGGGCCACCCGGGTGTTACAGCCGATCGCGATCTGTCTCATGTGATCTAGGTCACACCAGGCCTTCCCTAGACTGCGCGGCGTGAGCAGTCCCTCCGCGTTCGACCGCGACACCGCCTCCCGACCCGCGTCCGATCCCCCCTCGGAGTCACCGTCCCGTACGAGACTGGCGACCCTGACCGATCGGTGGCACACGCCGAACGCCACTCCGAACGGGGGCTACGTGCTCGCGACGATGCTGAGGGCGGTGGGTGCCGACGCCGCGTACCCCGACCCGCTCGTCGCGGCAGCGACGTACTTCAAGCCCGCGGTCGTGGGCGAGGCGACGATCACCACCGACCAGCTGCGGCGCGGGCGCCGGATCGCGACGTACGCGTCGACGCTCGCCCAGTCCGGAGGGCCGGTCACCCACCTGGTCGCGAGCTTCACCGACCGGGCGGCGACGGAGGGACCCAGCGTCGAGCTCGGCCGCGCACCTGACCTGCCCCGGCCCGAGGCCTGCCCGCCGTTCACCCCCGCGCCGGCCTTCGCCTCGGCGACGGTCGCCGAGCGCGTCGAGTACCGCTTCGTCGATCCCCCGGCCTGGGCCGGAGGTCTGCCCAGCGGCGACCCCATCGGGGAGTACTGGGTCCGCTTCACCGACGGTCGGCCGATCGACCTGTACGCCCTGGCGTTCCTGGTCGACGCGTACCCGCCTGCGGTGGCCGAGCTGGCAGAGGCGAGCGACGTCACGGTCCAGCTGACGATCCACTTCCACCGCGTGCCGACCTCGGAGTGGGTCGCGGGCCGGGTGAGCACGCGGCACCTCGTCGACGGCTACCACGAGGAGGACATGGAGCTGTGGGACGCGAGCGGCAACCTCGTCGCCCAGTCGCGTCAGCTCGTCCTGGTCACCTGAGCCGACGGACCCGCTCGTAGGTGACGACGCGGTAGCCGTCGTACGGGACCGCGTCGACCTCGCGCCACTGCGACCAGTCCACCTCGGGGAACCACGCATCGCCCTCCGGCGCCGCGTCGACGTGGGTGAGGACCATCCGGTCGGCCCGCCCGAGGGTCTGGGCGTAGATCTGCTCCCCGCCGATCACGAACACCTCGGCGTCGAGCTCGGAGGCAAGGTCGAGCGCGCCGTCGACGTCGTTGCTGACGACGACCTCGTCCGGCCCCTTCCACCCCGTGCGGCGCGTCACCACGACGGAGGTGCGGTGGGGCAACGGGCGGCCGATCGAGTCCCACGTCTTGCGCCCCATCACCAGGACGTGGCCGGTCGTCAACGCCTTGAACTGCTTGAGGTCGCCTGTCGGCGGCCAGGGCAGGCCGCCGTCGCGGCCGATCACGCCGTTGGTCCCGACGGCGGCGACGAGCGTGATGCGGGCCCGGTGACCGCCCGGCGCCTGCTCCTCGTCGTCCAGCAGGCGCTGCGTGGTGCGCTGGGTCATACGGCGATCGGGGCCTTGATGCCCGGGTGGGGGTCGTAGCCGGTGATCTTGACCGAGTCGAGCGTGAAGCCGTCGATCGAGGTCACGCCGGGGTCCAGCTCGAGCTGCGGCAGAGCGCGCGGCTCGCGCGACAGCTGCTCGCGCGCCTGGTCGAGGTGGTTCACGTAGAGGTGCGCGTCGCCCAGCGTGTGCACGAAGTCGCCGACCTCCAGGCCCGCGACCTGCGCCACCATGTGGGTCAGCAGGGCGTACGAGGCGATGTTGAACGGGACGCCGAGGAACACGTCGCCCGAGCGCTGGTAGAGCTGGCACGACAAGCGCCCCGGGCCTCCGTCGACGCCTGGCGCGACGTAGAACTGGAACATCGTGTGGCACGGCGCCAGTGCCATGTCGGGCAGGTCGGCGACGTTCCAGGCGCTCACCAGGTGGCGGCGCGAGTCGGGGTCGCGCGCGATCGCGTCGATGACGCCCTGCAGCTGGTCGACGTGCCGCCCGTCGGGGGTCGGCCAGGACCGCCACTGGTAGCCGTAGATCGGGCCCAGCTCGCCCTGGTCGTCGGCCCACTCGTCCCAGATCGAGACGCCGTTCTCCTTGAGGTAGGCCGTGTTGGTGCTGCCCGCGATGAACCACAGGAGCTCGGCGACCACCGACCGGACGTGGACCTTCTTGGTGGTGACGAGCGGGAATCCCTCGCGCAGGTCGAACCGCATCTGGTGACCGAACACGCTCAGCGTGCCGGTGCCCGTCCGGTCGTCCTTCCGGACGCCGTCGTCGAGGATCCGCTGGACGAGGTCGAGGTAGGCGCGCACCTGATCACGCTACGACACCTACCTGACAGAATCGAGCAGGTGACCACTGCCGACACCAGCGTCCGGGTCGCGTGGAGCGCCGACGCCGACGCCATCGCGACGCTCCAGGCGACGGCGTGGCGCGAGCGCTACGCCGACCTCCTCCCGCCCGAACTGATCGCTCAGATCGTGCCCGAGCTGTTCGCCGCCAAGTGGACCGCCTCGCTCGAGCGGCCCGGCGACGCGCGCAACCGCGTGCTCGTCGCGCTGGAGCACAGCACCGTCCGCGGGTTCGCCGTCACCGGTCCGTCCGCCGACGACGACGCCGACCCCGTCGCCGACGGCGAGGTCAGCGAGCTCACCGTCTCGCGCGAGCACCGGCGGGCGGGCCACGGATCACGGCTGCTGCAGGCAGCCGCGGACACGCTGCGCGCCGACCGGTTCACCCGCGCGACGATGTGGCTCGACGCGCGCGACGACGCGCTGAGGCAGTTCGTGCAGAGCACCGGCTGGGCGCCCGACGGGGCTCACCGCGAGGTCGATCCGGTCGGCGACGGCTCCGTACGGCTCAAGCAGGTGAGACTCCACACGACGCTCGGGGGCGACGATGGCTGAGACCGATCACGGGCCCGTCGGCTTCACCGTGGCTGCGGCCGACTTCTACGAGGACCTCGAGAACGACAACTCGCGGACGTTCTGGGCGGCGCACAAGGACGACTACGAGACGCTGGTGCGCCGGCCGATGCTCGCGCTGACCGCCGCGCTCGCGGACGAGTTCGGTCCGGCGAAGGTGTTCCGGCCCTACCGCGACGTGCGCTTCAGCGCCGACAAGACCCCGTACAAGACCCACCAGGGCGCGTTCGTGGCGACCTCGCCGGCGACGGGCTACTACGTCCAGATCGACGCGTCGGGGATCCGCGTCGGCGCGGGCTGGTACGACGCCAGCGCCGAGCGCAAGCACCGGTTCCGCCAGGCCGTCGACGACGGCCGCAAGGGCGCCGCGCTCCAGCGGCTGATCGACTCCCTGGTCGCCGACGGCTACGAGCTGCGCGGGGACAAGGTCAAGACGCAGCCTCGCGGCTGGTCGGCCGACCACCGCCGGATCGAGCTGCTGCGCCACAACACGCTGTCCCTGATGCGCTGGTACGGCACACCCGCCTGGATGAGCACCCCCGGGCTCGCGACGAGGGTCGCCGACGACTGGCGCACGCTCACCCCGCTCCTCGACTGGCACGCCCAGCATGTCGCCTGAGGCGACGGCGCCCACCGACCGCAGCGTCGTCGTCGACTCCCTCGGGGTCGGGCTCGCCACCGGCGCGTACGGCATCTCGTTCGGCGCGATCGGCACCGCGTCCGGGCTGACCGTCCTGCAGACCTGCGTCCTGTCGCTCCTGATGTTCAGCGGCGCGTCGCAGTTCGCCTTCGCCGGGGTCGTCGCCGCGGGCGGCAACCCGTTGACCGGCGGGGTCACGGCCGTGCTCCTCGGCAGCCGCAACATGTTCTACGGCCTCGGGCTGGCCCCCCGCCTGCGCGTCCACGGGTGGCGCCGCCTGGTCGCCGCCCAGCTGGTGATCGACGAGTCGACGGCGATGGGCGTCGCGCGCGAGAGCGACCGGCACGCACGGATCGGGTTCTACGTCACGGGGACCTCCATCTTCGTCCTCTGGAACCTCATGACGTTCGTCGGCGCCCTCGCCGGCAACGCGCTCGGCGACCCACGGACGTACGGTCTCGACGCGGCGGTCGGCGCGGCGTTCCTCGCGCTGCTGTGGCCACGCCTCACCGCGTGGCCACAGCAGCGTCTGGTCGCCGTCATCGGCGCACTCGTGGCGATCGGCACGGTGCCGCTCACACCGGCGGGCGCACCGATCATCGTCGGCGGCGCGGTCGCGGTCCTCGCGGGCCTCTGGCTGACCCGCCGGACCAGCGAGGCGGAGATCACCGAGGAGCTCGAGCACCCAGAGGACACGCATCACCACCATCCACCTCACCACGCCGAGCACCGCGAGGAGGGCACGCCGTGATCTGGTGGGCGGTGATCGCCGCGTCCGTCGCGTGCTACGGACTCAAGCTGGCAGGGCTGTCGGTGCCCGACCGCGTCCTGGAGCACCCCCTGACCGTGCGGGTGGCGGCGCTGATCCCGGTCGGGCTCCTGGGTGCCCTGGTCGCGGTCCAGGTGTTCGCCGACGGGCAGGCGCTCGTGGTCGACGCCCGGCTCGTCGGCCTCGGCGTCGCGGTGGTGCTGCTCCTCGTGCGCGCGCCGTTCCTCGTGGTGGTCGGCGCCGCGGCGCTCGCGGCCGCCCTCGTACGGCTCCTCTGAGCGGCTAGGGTTCGGACGCGTACGGGTGCGCGACGAGCGGAGCGGGCGGGATGGTCGAGACGGACGTCGTGGTCCGGCGGGGAGACGAGCGACTCCGCCGCGCCATCGCCGAGGTGTACGCGCGCAGCTTCGCGGCGGACTTCGTCGCGTTCTCGCGCGACACGGACAAGCTGGCGGACGCTTTCGAGCACATGCTGATCCCGGACCGGTTCTTCGTCGCGCTCGTGGGCGGGGAGCCCGCCGGGCTCGCCTCGCTCACCGAGGGCGACCAGACGCTGTTCGCCCCCCGCTGGCAGGAGATCCGTCGCCACCTCGGGCTGGTGCGCGGGTCGCTCTGCTACGTGGTGGTCCGCCGATGGTTCATGCGTCGCTCCGCCGACGCCCGGCCCGGCCTCGCCGAGATCGGGTTCGTCGCCACCGAGCCGGCGTACCAGGGCCGCGGTGTCGCGACCGCGCTGCTCCGCCGGCTGCTGGCGCTCCCCGGGTACCAGGAGTACGTGCTTGAGGACATCAAGGACACCAACGCCCCCGCGCTCGCCGTCTACTCCAAGCTCGGCTTCACGGTGTACAAGCGTCGCAAGGTGCGCTTCGCCCGTCGCGCGGGCTTCACCGAGCTCGTGTCGATGAAGCTCGTGCAGTAACTGCCGATCACTCCAGACCGAGCACCGCGTCGAGCCCGACGGTCACGCCCGGCCGCGCGCCCACGCCCCGGACCCCGGCGACGACACCGGGCATGAACGACTCCCGGTGCACCGAGTCGTGGCGGATCGTCAGCGTCTCCCCCACGTCGCCGAACAGCACCTCCTGGTGCGCGACCAGGCCGCGCGCACGGACGGCGTGCACGTGGATCCCCTCGACGACCGCCCCGCGCGCCCCGAGGGGGTCCGACGTGGTCGCGTCGGGCACCGGGCCGGTGCCGGCGGCCGCACGGGCCTCGGCGATCAGCTCCGCGGTGCGCGTCGCGGTTCCGGACGGCGCGTCGACCTTGTCCGGGTGGTGGAGCTCGACGACCTCGACGGACTCGTAGTACGGCGCGGCGATCTGGGCGAACCGCATCATCAGCACGGCGCCGATCGAGAAGTTCGGGACGATCAGCACACCGACGTCCGGCGAGGCGCTCGCGAGCTCGCGCACCTCCGCGATGCGGGCGTCGTCGAACCCCGACGTCCCGACGACGGCGTGGATCCCGTTCGCGAGGCAGAAGCGCAGGTTGTCCATCACGACCGACGGGCTGGTGAAGTCCACGACGACGTCGGCGCCCGCGTCGAGCAGCTGCTCGATCGGGTCATCGTGGTCGATCGCCGCGACCAGCGACAGCCCCTCGGCGGCCTCGATCGCCCGCACCGACTCCGACCCCATGCGCCCGCGCGCGCCCAGCACCCCGACCTTGATCTCGCTCATGCCCCGATCCTCTCACCGCCCGTCGCCCGCCCTCGTCCGGCAGACTGTCCACGAGACGCACTCGTCAGAAAGGCAGTCATGGCTGAACCCGGCGACACTCGCGTGGCCGTCTACCTCGACTTCGACAACATCGTGATCTCGCGGTACGACCAGGTGAACGGGCGCAACCAGTTCCAGCGCGACAAGGCGCGCGCCTTCTCGACGGCGGAGCACACCGCCGACGACGAGGTCATCGAGAAGCTCGCCCGCGCGACGGTCGACGTCGGGGCGATCATCGACTTCGCCTCGTCCTTCGGCACGCTGGTCCTCACGCGGGCGTACGCCGACTGGTCGGCTCCGGTGAACGCGGAGTACCGCGGCCAGCTCGTCAGCCGCGCCGTCGACCTGGTGCAGCTCTTCCCTGCGGCCGCGTACGGCAAGAACGGCGCCGACATCCGGCTGGCGGTGGACGCGGTCGAGGACATGTTCCGTCTGCCCGACCTCACGCACGTCGTGATCGTGGCCGGCGACTCCGACTACATCGCGCTCGCGCAGCGGTGCAAGCGGCTCGGCCGGTACGTCGTCGGCGTGGGCGTCGCCGGGTCGACGAGCAAGTCGCTGGCCGCGGCCTGCGACGAGATGGTCACGTACGACGCGCTGCCCGGCGTCGAGCCCCCTCCCCCGGCATCGGCGGCGACGGAGAAGCCGGCGAAGGCGACGCGCAAGCGCACCGCCAAGAGCACCCAGCCTGCCCCCTCGGAGGCCGCGACGGCCGACGAGGAGAGCGCCGCCTCCCCCGCCAAGAAGGCGGCCCGCAAGGCCCCGGCACGGTCGACGGTGCCGGTGTTCGCCGAGCCGGGCGCCGACGACGTGGGCGAGCCGGAGCCGGAGGACGCGCAGGAGGGGGCGACTCGGCTGCTCGAGCGCGCGCTGCGCCTCGGGCACGAGAAGGACGACGCGGACTGGCTGCACAGCTCCGCGGTCAAGAGCCAGATGAAGCGGATGGACCCGTCGTTCAACGAGAAGGCGCTCGGCTACCGCTCGTTCTCCGACTTCGTGAAGTCGCGCGACGCCGTGGCGGAGATGGACGACAGCAGCACGGCGCGCCTCGTACGCCTGCGCCCCGGACGCGGCCGCCGCTGACACCCCGCCGGACCGGCGCCGCGGTGGTAGCGTCGAACCTGTTGCATGACGTCACGGCCTCGGACCGGATCCTGACCTCGTCCTCGAGGCTTACGTTCGTCCCCAGGTCGATGTGCGCGCGACACCACCCGCACGCCGTCGCGGCGCGCACGACCGAGGGAGACACCATCATGGCTACCGGCACCGTCAAGTGGTTCAACGCCGACAAGGGCTTCGGCTTCATCGCTCCCGACGACGGGGGCGAGGACGTCTTCGCGCACTTCAGCGCGATCGCGTCGTCCGGCTTCCGCACCCTGGAGGAGAACCAGAAGGTCGAGTTCGACGTCGAGAAGGGGCCGAAGGGCCTCCAGGCCGCCAACATCCGGCCGCTCTGACCTGGGGCGCGGCGGCGCCGCACAGCGCCGCCGCGCTCAGAGTCCCTCGACGATCCTGCGGGTCACGTCCATCGCGGTCCACAGCTCGGCGTACGAGGTGGTGAGCGGCGAGAGCCCGAGCCGGATCATGTCCGGGTTGCGGAAGTCCGGGATCACCTTCGCCTCGTACATCGCCGCGGCGACCTCGCGCGCCCGCGGCCCCCGCACGGTGACGTGACCGCCACGCCGTGAGGGATCGCGCGGCGACGCGACCACGAACCCGTGCGGGGCGAGCCACGCGTCGGCGAGCTCGACGCAGGTCTCGGTGAGCGCGACCGCCTTCTCGCGGATCGTGTCGATCCCGGCCTCGGCGACCAGCGACACCGACGCGTCGACGGCCGCGATCCCGGGGACGTACGCCGTGCCGGACAGCATCGCGCGGATCGACGGGTCGGGCTCGTAGGTCGGGCCCATCGCGAAGCGGTCGGCGCTGCTCCACCAGCCCGTGATCGGCTGCCGTGCCGCGCCGAGGTGCCGCTGCGCGACGTACAGGAAGGCCGGCGCCCCAGGCCCGGCGTTGAGGTACTTGTAGGTGCAGCCGACGGCCAGGTCCGCTCCCGCCTCGTCGAGGGCGACCGGGACCACGCCCGCGGAGTGGCAGAGGTCCCAGATGGCGAGCGCACCGACCTCGTGGACCAGCGCCGTCACGGCCGGGAGGTCGAGCAGGACGCCCGAGCGGTAGTCGACGTGGCTGAGCAGCACCAGCGCCGTACGCTCCGACAGCACCTCCCGCAGCTGGGCGTCCGTCACGCCCTCCACGACGTCCGGACGCAGCCACCGGACGGTCATGCCGCGGGCCGCAGCGACCGACTCCACCAGGTAGCGGTCGGTCGGGAAGTCGGTGTCCGTGGCGACGATCTCGTCGCGGTCCGGGCGCAGGTCGCAGCCGGCGTTGACGACCTTGAAGAGGTTGACCGAGGTCGACTCGGCGATCACGGTCTGTCCCGGTGCGGCCCCGAGGCAGGCCGCCGCGAGCCGGTCTCCGACCTGCTCCGGGAGGTCGAGCCAGCCGTCCTCCCAGCTCCGGATCAGCCGCTCACCCCACTCGCGCCGCAGCACCTCCTCGACCCGCTGGAGGGTCCGCAGCGGCGGGCGGCCGAGCGAGTTGCCGTCGAGGTAGGCCACCGGGTCCTCGGCCCGCAGGAACTCCTCGCGGAACCGCGCCAGGGGGTCCTTCTGGTCGAGCGCGACCGCGTCGTCGAGCGTGAGCGTCATGGCTCGATCTCACCATGGACGCCGCGGAGCCGGTCCACCGCCTTGCCCGCCTCGACCAGGAGGAACACCGCGACCGCGAGCGCCGCGGTGTAGCCCCACACCTCGAGCCCGATCGGCGCGGACTCGAACCACGTGTTCATGAAGGGCAGGTAGACGAACGCGATCTGCGCCACGACCATCGTGGCGGCCGAGATCCAGATCGCCGGGTTGCCGCGCAGCACCGCCGGAGTGAGGCTCGAGGCGTCGAGGTAGCGGGTGTTGAACAGGTACGCGAGCTGGCCGAGCGCGAGCATCGTCACCGCGGCGGTCCGGGCCTCGTCGATCGGCACGCCCGCGCCGTACGCGAGGTTGAACACCAGCAGCGTGGCGCCGCCGATCAGCACCGAGACGACGAGGATGCGCCACCCGTACGCGAGGTCGACCACGGACGCGCGCGGGTCCCTTGGTCGGCGGTCCATGATCCCGGGCTCCGCCTTCTCGTACGCGAGGGCGAGCGACAGGGTCACGGCGGTCACCATGTTGATCCAGAGCACCTGGACCGGCTCGAGCGGCAGGGTCGTCCCGAAGATCACGGCGACGAGCATCACCAGCGACTGCCCGCCGTTGGTCGGGAGGAGGAACAGGACGGACTTGCGGACGTTGTCGTAGATCCGCCGCCCCTCCTCGACCGCGCGCTCGATGGTCGCGAAGTTGTCGTCGGCGAGGACGACGTCGGCCGCCTCCTTCGTCGCCTCGGTCCCCTTGATCCCCATCGCGACGCCGACGTCGGCCTGGGTGAGCGCCGGTGCGTCGTTGACGCCGTCGCCGGTCATCGCGACGACCTCGCGGTGGTGCTGGAGTGCGGAGACGATCCGGATCTTGTGCTCGGGGCTGGTCCGCGCGTAGACGTCGACGTCGCGGACGACGTCCCGCAGCTGCGAGGTGCTCATCTCCTCGAGCTCGGCGCCGGTGAGGACACCGACGCCCGAGCCGTGCACGATGCCCATCTCGCGCCCGATCGCGAGCGCGGTGCCCGCGTGGTCGCCGGTGATCATCTTCACCGCGATCCCCGCGCGGCGGCACTCCGCGATCGCCGCGACGGCCTCGGGACGGGGCGGGTCGACGATGCCGACGAGCCCGACGATCTCGAGACCTTCGCTGACGTCGCCGTCCCCGACGGTCTCGTGGCCGGGCTCGGGGACCGCCACGGCGGCGGCGAGCACCCGCAGCCCCTCTCCCCCGAGCGCGTCGATGTGCTCCTCCCACCACCGGCGGTCCACCGGCTCCGTGGACCCGTCGGCCGCGCGCTGGTGGGAGCACCGGTCGAGGATCCGGTCCGGGGCGCCCTTGACGAAGATGCGGGCGTCGCCGTCCGGCCCGTGGTCGAGCGTGGCCATGTACTTGGTCTGGGAGTCGAACGGCGCCACGTCGACGCGACGCCAGCCGGTGTCGTCGAAGGCGGCCTTGAGCGCGAGGGTCCGCAGCGCGCCGTCGGTCGGGACGCCGACGAGGGTCCAGCCGTCGGAGTCGTCGCGGCGGACGACCGCGTCGTTGCAGCGCGCCATCGCCGTCACCAGCGCGGCCAGGTCCGGGTGGTCGTCGAGGAGCGCGGGGGCGCCCTCGTGGCGGACCTCGCCGTCGGGGGCGTAGCCGATGCCGGTCACCTCGTACGACGCGGCGCGCGTCACGACGGACCGGGCCGTCATCTCGTTCTTGGTGAGCGTGCCGGTCTTGTCCGAGCAGATCGTCGTCACCGAGCCGAGCGCCTCGACAGCCGGGAGGTGGCGCGTGATCGCCCGCTGGCGCGCCATCTGCTGGACGCCCAGGGCGAGGATGATCGTGACCAGCGCGGGGAGGCCCTCCGGCACCGCGGCCACGGCGAAGCCGATCGTCGCCGAGACGAGGTCCGGCACGCTGAAGTCGTGGACGAGGCGCCCGACGAGCACCATCACGACCGCCATCACGGCGATCAGCAGGGCGAGCGCCTTGCCGAAGGCGTCGAGCTGCCGGCTGAGCGGCGTCTCCAACGGCTCGACCTCGTCGACGAGGGTCTGGATCTTGCCGACCTCGGTGCTCTGCCCGGTCGCGGTCACGACGCCGCGGCCGCTCCCCTGCGTCACCAGGGTGCCGGAGAACACCATGTCGCTGCGATCTCCGACGCCGGCGTCGGCGGCGACGACGGCGACGTCCTTGCTGGAGGGCACCGACTCGCCGGTGAGGGCCGACTCCTCCGCCTGGAGGTTCGACGCGCCCACGAGCCGCAGGTCCGCCGGCACCTTGTCGCCGCCGCGGAGCCGGACGACGTCACCGGGGACCAGCGCATCGGCGTCGACCCGTTCCCACCCGCCGTCGCGTCGTACGTCTGCCTGGACGCTCAGCATCGTGCGGATGCCGGCGAGCGCCTTCTCCGCACGCCCCTCCTGGACCAGCCCGATCACCGCGTTGATGACCGCGACCGCCAGGATCACGAAGAAGTCGACCCAGTCCTCGAGGACCGCCTTCGCCGCCGCCGACGCGAGCAGGATGTAGATGAGCGTGTCCTGGAACTGCGCGACCACTCGCTTCCACCACGGCGTCGGCGTCGGGGCCGGGAGGCGGTTCGGCCCGATCTCGTCCAGCCGCCGCTGGGCCTCGGCGGTCGTCAGCCCCTCCCGCGTGCTCCCGAGCCGTTCGAGCACCTCGTCGACCGGCGTCGCCCAGACCGGAGGCTCCTCGGTGATCTGCTGCATCCCCCTATCGAACCGTGCCCGGGCGGCACCCGCACCCCGCACACCGACGCGTCCGGGGTGGCGGGCACCACAGCGTCGGCTTCGGGCCTCCGCCGACCGCGCTACGGTCGAGCAGAGACGCCGGCGTGTGCCGGCGCGGACAGGGGGGAACCGATGACGAACGACGTGACGACGCTGTCCGCCGGGGTGCGCGAGCGGCTCGGGAGCGAGTACGTGGTGTGGCTGACGACCGTGAACGCTGCCGGAGAGCCGATCCCGACGCCCGTGTGGTTCGTCTGGGTCGACGACGAGGTCTGGATCCGCAGCCAGCCTGCCGGCGCAAAGCTCGAGCACGTCGCAGCCAACCCGCACGTGGCGCTCAACCTCAACGCCGACCGTACCGGCGGCGACGTCGTCGTCCTCAACGGCACCGGCAGCGTCGAGACGGTGATGTCCGACGCGGTGTGGGACGCGTACGTGCAGAAGTACGCCGACCAGATCTCCGGTCTCGGGTTCACGCCCGACTCGTTCGCCGCGTCCTACTCGGTCCCGCTGCGGGTGCGCGTCGACCGCGTCCGCGCCTGGTAGCCCGCGACCCGGGAGGTCAGCGCAGCAAGCCCGCGTCGCGGGCCGCCGCGACGGCCGCGGTGCGGCTGTCGACGCCGAGCTTGCCGAAGACGTGGACGAGGTGGGACTTCACCGTCGCCTCGCTGATGAACAGCGCTCGGGCGACCTCGCGGTTCGACAACCCGTCGGCCACCTTCGCGAGCACCTCGAGCTCGCGGGCTGAGAGCTCCACGGTCGGGTTCTTGAGCCGGTCGACGAGCCGCTGCTGCACGACCGGCGCGAGCACCGTCTCGCCGGCCGCGGCGCGCAGCACGGCGGACACGAGCTGGTCGGGCGGCGTGTCCTTGAGCAGGTAGCCGGCCGCTCCCGACTCGACGGCCCTCAGGATGTCCGCGTCCGTGTCGTACGTGGTCAGGACGAGCACGTACGGCGGGTCGGCCCGGCGTCGCAGGGCAGAGGTCGTCGCGACGCCGTCCATGCCCGCTCCGAGCCGGAGGTCCATCAGGACGACCTGCGGGCGGGTCCGGGCGACCACCTCCAGGGCCGCCTCCCCCGACGACGCCTCCCCGACGACCCGCACGGACCCGCTCGCGCCGAGCAGCGCACGCAGCCCCGCGCGCACCACCGGATGGTCGTCCACGAGCACGACGTCGACGGGGATCACCTCGCCTCCCGACCCGACGCGTGGGTGGATCCGACCGCCGGCAGCGGCAGCGTGGCGGCGACCGCCGTCCCGCGGCCCGGCGCGGACTCGACGTCCACCGACCCACCGAGCTCGGCGAGGCGCTCCTGCATCGCCCGCAGCCCGTAGCCGGACCGGGGCCCGACCGACGTCGCCCGGGGCTCGAAGCCGACCCCGTCGTCCACCACGTCGAGCCGGACCGCGTCGTCGGCGTAGGTCAACGTCACCTGCACCCGCGTGGCGCGCGCGTGCTGGCGCACGTTGGCCAGCGCCCCCTGCGCGAGTCGGAGCAGCGCCACGTCGTACGCCGTCGGCGTGGGCCGCGGGGTCCCGTCGACCGTCAGCCCGGTGGCGGGGCCCCCGGCGTCGGCGATGCGCTCGAGGAGCCGCGTCAGCGCCCCGGTGAGCGGCACGCTCCCGTCGAGGTCACGCGGCGCGAGGGCGTGGACGACCCGCCGGGCCTCGTCGAGGTTGTCCGACGCGGTCCGTTCGATGCGCCCGAGGACCTCCGTCACGTCCTCCGCTCCCGCGAGACCCGCACGCGCCAGCAGGACGATCGAGGAGAACCCCTGCGCGAGCGTGTCGTGGATGTCGCGCGCGAGTCTCGCCCGCTCGGCCTCGGCCCCGGCATCGCGCTGGGCGGCGACCAGGGCGTCCTGCGCGGCGATCAGCTCGTCGCGCGCGGCGACGAGCGCGCGCACCAGAGCACGACGTCGGGCGTCCTGCGCGACGAGCCGCTCGTAGAGCAGCCCCATCCCGACCGCGACGCCCGCACCGATGCACGGACCCAGCACCCGGGCGGCGACGTTGCCGTCGCCCTGCGCGAGCTGGGTCGCGACGACCGCGACGGTCATCAGCACGACGACGGCGACGGCCGGGATCACCGGCAGCACGTGGAGGCAGATGAAGAAGAGCGCGAAGGCCACCCACGCGAACTCGGCCGACCACAGCACGAGCAGCAGCCAGCCGACGACGAGACCCGCGAGCCACACCCGCGCACGCCAGGTGTCCGGCTGGCGGCGCACCATCGCGAACCCGCTCGCGTACCAGGCGCCGAGCAGCACCGCCCCGACCACGGCCACCACATCACCGGTCCGGACGGCGCCGATCGCGAGGAGCGCGGCGAACAGCACGTGCTGGCCGAGCTGCATGGTGCGCAGCACGGCGGTGTCGTCGGTGCCGTCTCGCCGGACGGCGTCGTCCACGTCGGTCATGGTCACCGCCACGGTAGCCGTCGAGCGCCCCGAACCCCCGGGATCCGGGACCCGATCCAACCTTCGATGGAGGCGGCACCCGTCCGCACGTGCGGCCCGGGATCGTGCCCGCGGACGATGTCCCGCCCCGGTCTGCCGGACAGGCTTGAAGCACCACCGATCGAAGGAGTGACCGTGTTCCTCGCCCTCCGCGAGCTGCGCAGCGCCCGAGGGCGTTTCACGCTGATGGCGGGTGTCATCGCCCTGCTGAGCCTGCTGGTCGTGATCCTCTCCGGACTGACGGCGGGGCTCGCCGCCCAGAGCGTCGGCGCGCTCGACCGCCTCCCGGCCGACCACGTCGCCCTCGCCACCGACGGAGCGGGCGAGGCCTCCTTCGCGACGAGCGCCGTCACCGCGGACGACGTCGCCCGCCTCGCCCGTACGCCAGGCGTTGACGACGCCGCCGCGTGGGGCGTGACCACCGACCGCGTCGGCGTCGACTCCGTGTCCGTCCTCGGCGCCGAGCCCGGGAGCTCCATCGCCCCCGACGCGCTCGCCCCGGGGACGATGGTGGCCGACCGTTCGCTCGGTCTGGAGGTCGGCGAGACCGTCAGCCTCGGTGCCACCACCCTGCGCGTCACGGCGACCGTCGACGGCGACTTCCTGAACCACCTGCCCGCGGTGTGGGTCCCGCTCGACGTCTGGCAGTCGCTCCCCGGCAGCGGCGGGAAGGACGCCACGGCCGTCGCCCTCACCACCGACGACGCCTTCCACGACGACGCGGTGCCGGACGGTCTCGACGTGCAGACCCGGACGGACGCGCGCGCCGCAGTCGGGTCGTACGCCGCCGAGAACGGGTCGCTCACCATGATCCGCGGTCTTCTGCTCGCGGTGAGCGCCCTCGTGGTCGGCGCCTTCTTCACCGTGTGGACGATCCAGCGCTCCCCCGACCTGGCGGTCCTCAAGGCGATCGGTGCCCGCACCGGCTACCTGGTCCGTGACGCGCTCGCACAGGCAGCGGTCGTCCTCGTCGTCGGAGCGTGCGCCGGCGCCCTGGTCGGAGGCGCCGCGGGGCTCGCGGTGTCGTCGCAGGTCCCGTTCGTCGTCGACGCCTCGACCACCCTCGTTCCCCTGCTCCTGCTCGTCGCGCTCGGGCTCGTGGGCGCCGCCGCCGCGGTGCGCCGCGTCGCCACCGTCGATCCCCTCACCGCCCTTGGAGGCTCCCGATGACCCGGCTCGCCCTCGACGACATCACGCTCACCTACCCCGACGGCGACCGTACGCTCGTCGCGCTCGACCGCGTCTCGCTCACGGTCGAGGCCGGCGAGGTCCGCGCGGTCACCGGGGCATCCGGATCGGGCAAGTCCAGCCTGCTCGCCGTCGCCGGACTCCTCCAGCGCCCCGACAGCGGGTCGGTCCTCCTGGACGGCGTGGAGCTGACGGGACGCACCCGCCGGGAGGAGACGCGGATCCGCCGTGAGCGCATCGGCTTCGTGTTCCAGCAGGCGAACCTCCTCAGCTCCCTGACCGCGCTCGAGCAGCTCCAGATGGCGGCCCGCATCACGGGCCGGCGCGGACCTGCGGTCGACGCCAGGTGCCGTGAGCTGCTGGCGGCCGTCGGCCTCGAGCGGGAGACCGCACGTCGCCCCCACCAGCTCTCGGGGGGTCAGCGCCAACGCGTTGCGATCGCCCGTGCACTGGTAAACGACCCGGCCCTGCTGCTCGTGGACGAACCGACGGCTGCCCTCGACTCCGCGCGGAGCCGGGACGTCGTCGCCCTGCTCGCGAGGATGACGCACGAGGAGCAGGTGGCGACGGTGCTGGTCACCCACGACCTGGACACGCTGGACCTCACCGACAGCCGGACCGAGCTGGCCGACGGCCGCGTCCTCGCCGCGCTCGCGTGAGAGCCGCCGGGCGGCACGGGCTGCAGGCGCCTCGGGGACGCGTCAGAGGTCGACGGCGTCGAGGGACTCGAACGGCCCGACCACGGCGAGCGAGGGGCGTCCGGCGAACATCCTCGCGACGTCGCGCGCATCGTCGAGCGTGACGTCGTCGATCCGGGCGAGCAGGTCGTCGAGGCTCGCCAGCTCCCCGTTGAGGAGGTCGGCCTTGGCGATGCGGCTCATCCGCGAGGCCGGGTCCTCGAGGCCGAGGACCACGCTGCCCTTGAGCTGGCCCTTGCCGCGCTCGAGCTCCTCCTCGGACGGGCCGCGCTCGGCGAACGTGGCGAGCTCGTCACGGACCACCTTGAGCACGTCGCCGAGCTTGCCGGGCGCGCAGCCGGCGTAAACGCCGAGCATGCCCGCGTCGGCGTAGTTCGCTCCGAAGGAGTAGACCGAGTACGCGAGACCGCGCTTCTCCCGGATCTCCTGGAACAGCCGCGACGACATGCCGCCCCCGAGGACGGCGTTGAGCACGCCGAGCGCGTGCCGGCGGTCGTCCCCACGAGACAGCCCGGGCAGCGCCGCGAGGACGTTGGCCTGCTCCGTCGGGCGCGAGACCAGGCCCCGCGCGCGACGGAAACGCACCCGGCTGCTGCCGGCCCGCGGTGGCGCAGGACGCGCGTCACCCGCGGCCGAGAGCACGGCGGCGAAGGCCTCCGCGACCTGGGCGACGACGCGGTCGTGGTCGACGTTGCCGGCCACGGAGACGACCGTCGCGGACGGCACGTAGCGGCGCCGGTAGTAGCGCAGGATCTGCGCGCGCGACAGCCCCCGGATCGTGTGGGGGTCACCGGCGACCGGACGGCCGAGCGGTGTCGTGCCCCAGGCGAGCGACGTCGCGAGGTTGTGGACGACGTCGTCGGGGTCGTCCTCGTTCATCGCGATCTCTTCGAGGATCACGTCGCGCTCGGCCTCGACGTCCTCCGCGGTGATCAGCGAGTCGGTGACCATGTCCGCGAGCACGTCGACCGCCAGCGGCAGGTCGTCGTCGAGGACGCGTGCGTGGTAGCACGTGTACTCCTTGCCGGTGAACGCGTTCATCTCTCCGCCGACCGCGTCGAGAGCGGCGGAGATCTCGAGCGCCGTGCGCTTCCTCGTGCCCTTGAAGAGCAGGTGCTCGAGGAAGTGCGAGGCACCGGACAGGGTCGGGGTCTCGTCGCGAGACCCGACCCCGACCCAGATGCCGATGGTGGCCGTCCGCACGCCCGGCATGGCCTCGGTCACCACACGCAGCCCGCCCTCGAGGACCGTGCGGCGGACGAGTCCGCCCTCGGTCAGGAGGGTGCGTGTGGTGCCCGGTGCCTGGTCCGGGTCGAGCGGGACGGTCACGAAGCGCTGTCGGCCTTGGCCTCGTCCGCGTCGGCGGCAGGAGCCTCGTCCGAGGACGACTCCTCCACGACGGGGATCAGCGACAGCTTGCCGCGGTCGTCGATCTCGGCGATCGAGACCATGACCTTCTGGCCGACCTTGACGACGTCGTCGACGTTCTCGACCCGCTTGCCGTCGTTGAGCTCACGGAGCTTGCTGATGTGCAGCAGCCCGTCCTTGCCCGGCATCAGCGAGACGAACGCACCGAAGTTCGTCGTCTTGACGACCGTGCCGAGGTAGCGCTCGCCGACCTCGGGCATCGTCGGGTTGGCGATCGCGTTGATCGCCGCCCGCGCCGCCTCCGCAGCCTCGCCCGACTCGGCCCCGACGTAGACGGTGCCGTCGTCCTCGAGCGTGATCTGGGCGCCGGTGTCGTCCTGGATCTGGTTGATGACCTTGCCCTTGGGGCCGATGACCTCGCCGATCTTGTCGACCGGGATGTGGATCGTGATGATCCGCGGCGCGTAGAGCGACATCTCGTCCGGAGCGGCGATGGCCTCGTTCATGACGTCGAGGATCGTGAACCGGGCGTCACGCGCCTGGGTCAGCGCCCCGGCCAGGACCGACGCCGGGATGCCGTCGAGCTTGGTGTCGAGCTGCAGCGCGGTCACGAACTCGCGGGTGCCGGCGACCTTGAAGTCCATGTCGCCGTACGCGTCCTCGGCGCCGAGGATGTCGGTCAGCGTCACGTACTCCGTCGAGCCGTCGACCTCGCCCGAGATCAGGCCCATCGCGATGCCGGCGACCGGGGCGCGCAGCGGCACGCCCGCGTTGAGCAGCGACATCGTCGACGCGCAGACCGAGCCCATCGAGGTCGAGCCGTTGGAGCTCAGCGCCTCCGAGACCTGACGGATCGCGTACGGGAACTCCTCGCGCGTCGGGAGCACCGGCACGAGGGCGCGCCCGGCGAGTGCACCGTGGCCGATCTCGCGGCGCTTCGGCGAGCCCACGCGGCCGGTCTCACCGGTCGAGTACGGCGGGAAGTTGTAGTTGTGGAGGTAGCGACGGCTGCGCTCGGGCGAGAGCGTGTCGAGCTTCTGCTCCATCGTCAGCATGTTGAGCGTGGTGACGCCCAGGATCTGGGTCTCCCCGCGCTCGAACAGCGCCGAGCCGTGGACGCGCGGGATCGTGCCGACCTCGGCGTGCAGGGTCCGGATGTCGGCCAGGCCGCGCCCGTCGATGCGGACCTTGTCGGTCAGCACGCGCTGGCGGACGAGCTTCTTGGTGACCGCGCGGACGGCCGCGCCGATCTCCTTCTCGCGGCCCTCGAACTGCTCGCCCAGCTTGTCGAGCACGTCGGCCTTGATCGCGTCGAGGCGCTCCTCGCGCTCGGCCTTGCCGGCGATCGTGAGCGCCTGACGCAGGTCGTCGGAGGCAGCGGCCTCGACGGCGTCGTACGCGTCGTCCTGGTAGTCGAGGAAGACCGGGAAGTCCTGCACCGGCTTCGCAGCCGACGCCGCCAGCGCGGCCTGGGCCTCGCACAGCGTGCGGATGAACGGCTTCGCGGCCTCGAGACCCTCGGCGACGATCTCCTCGGTCGGAGCCGTGGCGCCGCCGCGGACGAGGTCCCAGGTGGCCTCGGTGGACTCGGCCTCGACCATCATGATCGCGACGTCGTCCCCGGCGATCCGGCCCGCGACGACCATGTCGAACACGGCGTTCTCGAGCTCGGAGTGCTTCGGGAAGGCGACCCACTGGCCGTCGATGAGCGCGACGCGCACACCACCGATCGGGCCCGAGAACGGCAGACCCGAGATCTGGGTCGAGGCCGACGCGGCGTTGATCGCGAGGACGTCGTAGGCGACGTCGGGGTTGAGGGCGAGGACCGTGATGACGACCTGGACCTCGTTGCGCAGGCCCTTCTTGAACGAGGGGCGCAGCGGGCGGTCGATCAGGCGGCAGGTGAGGATCGCGTCCTCGCTCGGCCGGCCCTCGCGGCGGAAGAACGAGCCGGGGATGCGGCCCGCGGCGTACATCCGCTCCTCGACGTCGACCGTCAGCGGGAAGAAGTCGAAGTGGTCCTTGGGGTGCTTGCCGGCCGTCGTGGCCGACAGGAGCATGGTGTCATCGTCGAGGAAGGCGGTGACGGAGCCGGCGGCCTGGCGGGCCAGCACACCGGTCTCGAAGCGGATCTCCCGCTTGCCGAAGCGACCGTTGTCGATCACGGCAGTCGTGGAGTGGATCTCGGGTCCCGTCATGGGTACCCCTTTCTCACGCGCGTCCGGCGCGTGCATCTCGCGGAGCAGTCACGCGAGCGGGTGTGCACACCGTCTGGGTGCGCCATCGGCCCCGGTGGGCGCCGGTCTTCGATCGAGGCCCGCGAAGTGCTGCGTACGAGGTGTCGTACGGCGCCATCCGCGGACCACTACCGAGGACCGAGCGTCGTCCCGTGCGCTGCTCCGTCTGCTTGCGGTGGTGCGATGTGGAGTTGTGGGTCAAACGCTGTCGCGAGATGCCCTCGGGCTCAGTCTGCCCGAGCCCTGGCACCTGCTGCATGCGACGAGCGGCCCGTCCGTGGCGGAGGGGCCGCTCGTCGCAAGGGTCACCGTCGCAGACCGAGGCGCTCGATGAGGCTGCGGTAGCGGGTGATGTCGTTCTTCTGGAGGTAGTTCAGGAGGCGACGGCGCTGGCCGACCATGAGCAGCAGGCCGCGCCGGCTGTGGTGGTCGTGCTTGTGCGTCTTGAGGTGCTCCGTCAGGTGCGCGATGCGCGCCGTCAGGAGGGCCACCTGGACCTCCGGAGACCCGGTGTCGCCATCGGTCGTCGCGAACTCCGCGATGATGTCCTTGCGGTCGACGTCCTTGATCTCGGCAGGGGTGTACGTCTTGGTCGCGCTCACGCGGTCTCCTTCTGGTCGTTGCACGGCGCGCCGGGGCATGTTCACCCGGGCACTCTGGATCCGTGGCCGTTCTGACGGCAACGTTCAGGGTATCAGCGGGCGCACCGCTTCCCCAATCCGGCAGCGTCGGGCACCATCGAAGGGGTACCCCGATCACGGAGGTGGCTTGCATGTCCGAGTTCGAGACCGAGTACGACACCGAGGCGCCGCTGGACGTGGACCGCCCGGAGGAGCGCCTGACACCCGATCCCGACGTCGAGCCCGTGCCGCGGGTGGACGTCGACGAGGTCGATCCCGACACGGAGGCGGCGGAGGCCGACCTGGTCGACCAGGCGTGGGAGGTCGCGCTGGACGACGACTTCGACCGCGGCTGAGTCCGCCGCGCCGCGTCAGCCAGGCTGCGCCGGCGGGTCGGGGACCACCCGGAACGGTCCCTGACTTCGCCGCGCAGCCCTTGGAACACCGGCTCCGTCCCCTGACGCTGGGGGCGTGACCTTCTCGCCCCACCCCGCGCCGTACGCCGCGCCGGCCCGTCCGCGCCGCCGCCGGACGCTCGTGCTGGTCCTCGCGACCGTCTTCGCTCTCGTCGTGCTTGCGGTCGGCGGATTCGCCACGTGGATCGCGGTCAGCTTCGTGAACGCCCGCGTCGACACCGTCGGCAAGATCGCCTTCGACCGCCCGCTCGCGATCCCGCCGTTGGCCCCGTCCCGCGTCGAGGCCGACGGGACGCGCGTCTTCTCGCTGCGCATGCAGGAGGGCGAGGCAGACCTCGGCGGCCCCCAGCCGACACCGACGTGGGGGTTCGACGGCGCCTACCTCGGCCCGACGCTGCGGGCGACGCGGGGCGAGAAGGTGCGGGTCGAGGTCACGAACACTCTCGCCGAGGCGAGCACCGTGCACTGGCACGGCATGCACCTCCCGCCAGAGATGGACGGCGGGCCCCACCAGCCGATCGCGCCGGGAGACACGTGGTCGCCGCACTGGACGATCGACCAGCCCGCCGCGACCCTCTGGTACCACCCGCACCCGCACGGCGCGACTGCCGCGCACGTACGCCGGGGGCTGGCGGGGATGGTCGTGCTGGACGACGCCGTGGGCGCGGGCTCCGCCGACGACGCTGGTGCCCTCCCCCGGAGGTACGGCGTCGACGACGTGCCCGTGATCGTCCAGGACGTGCGGTTCGAGGACGACGGCCGCATCAAGGAGGGCGGGTCGCTCCTCAGCTCCGTCGGGCTGCTCGGCGACCGGGTCCTCGTCAACGGGACACCCGGGCCGTACCACGAGGTGACAGCGCAGCGGACCCGCTACCGGCTGCTCAACGCCTCCAGCGCCCGGACCTACACGTTCGCGTTCTCCGACCGGCGGGCGTTCGCGCTCGTCGGCACCGACGGCGGGCTCGTCGAGAGGCCGGTCGCGCTGGACGAGATCGTGCTGACGCCGGGAGAGCGGGCGGAGATCGTCGTCACGATGGAGCCCGGCGAGCGTACGGTCCTGCGCAGCGACCCGCTGCCCGAACGCCTCGGCGACCGCAACCGCTTCGCCGGGGACGCCGACAGCCTGGACGTCCTCGAGCTGCGCGCGGCGGACCGGCTGACGCCGTCGCCCCCGCTCCCCCAGCGGCTGGCTCCGGCCCCGGACGTCGATCCCGACGACGCCGTCCGGACACGGACGTTCCGCGTGAGCGGGAACGACATCAACGGCCGCGCGATGGACATGACCCGGATCGACGCCCAGGTGGAGTCGGGGAGCACCGAGATCTGGGAGGTGTCCTCCGGCGACGGCGGCACCCACAACTTCCACGTCCACGACGTCCAGTTCCGGGTGCTCGAGGTCGGGGAGCAGACGCCGCCTGAGGACCAGCGGGGCTGGAAGGACACGGTCGCCGTGCGTGCGGGGGCTCCGGTCCGCCTTGCCGTCCGGTTCGACCTCCCCGTCGGAGCGGGCACCGCGGACGACGTGCCGTACATGTTCCACTGCCACCTGCTGCGTCACGAGGACGCCGGCGCGATGGGGCAGTTCGTGGTGGTCGGTCCCGGTGAGGGCAGCGACGAGGACGCCCCGCCGCGCGCTCCCGCGTCGACGCACCACCACTGAGGGCGGCCCCCGGGTCAGCGGGGCGCGAGGGCGTCGCGCACCTCGGCGACGTCGTGGTGCATCCGCTGGATCAGCGCCTGCATCCCGTCGAAGCGCACCTGACCGCGGATGCGGTCCACGAACGACACCTCGACCTCCACGCCGTACAGCTCGAGGTCGTCGCGGTCCAGCACGTACGACTCGACCCGGCGCTGGACCCCGTCGAACGTCGGGTTGGAGCCGACGCTGATCGCCGCCGGCAGGACGTCACCGGTGTCCTCGCGGCGCAGCCATCCGGCGTAGACCCCGTCGGCCGGCACCGCGAACCCCACAGGCGGCAGCACGTTGGCGGTCGGGAAGCCCATCTCTCGCCCACGCTTGTCGCCCTCCACGACCACGCCGCGCATGCTGTGGGGGCGTTGGAGGACGCGCGCCGCCTCCTTGACGTCGCCGTCCGCCAGCAGGCGGCGGACGTACGTCGACGAGTAGACGACGTCGGCGGCGCCGTCGAGCGCGACCCCCTCGGCCACGAACCCGTGCTCGGGAGCGGTCGCGACGAGCGTCGAGACGTCGCCGGCGGCCTTGCTCCCGTAGGTGAAGTTGGCGCCGACGACCACGCCCGCGGCCCGCAGCTCGCCGACGAGGATGCGCTCGACGAACGCGTCCGGGGACCACGACGCCATCTCCGCGCTGAAGGCGAGCACGCGGACCTCGTCGGCCCCGGCCGAACGGAGCAGCTCGATCCGCTGCTCCACGGTGGTCAGCATCAGCGGAGCGCGGTCAGGGGCGAAGACGGCTGTCGGGTGAGGGTCGAAGGTGACCGCCACCACGGGGGTGCGGGACGCCCCGATCTCCGCCGCCACGTTGCGCGCCCGGGCCAGCACACGGCGGTGGCCGGCGTGGACTCCGTCGAACACGCCGATGGTCGCCACACTGGGTGCGTCGCGCGGGTCCACCTGCGCGCCGTCGATCGCTCGCCACACGTTCACAGGGCAACTGTGCCACGGACGCGGACCGGGCTCGCGCCCGTCCCCCCGCGGCATGAGAGTTCTCTCATCGCCGTTTCATGTTCCTGCGATGCTGCGTGATGATGCTGTCACCATGACGCTCTCGACGAAGATCGCGCTCGCCCTCCTCGGCGTGCTGGTCGCCGTCGTCGGGGGGACGGCGGCCTTCGCCGCGCTCGGCTCGGCCACTCCGGCCCCCGACGAGACGCAGCCCGTCCGCATCTCCCCCGCGGCGACGCCGACCACGGTGCCGTCCTCCGGCGCCACGCCGCCGACTCCCGCTCCGACGCCGACCCGGCCGACGGACGACGACGATGACGACGACGACTTCGAGCAGCAGCGCCCGACCCCGCGCGACGTCGACGACGACTCCGACGACGGCTCCGACGACGACGGTGGGGACGACGACGGCGACGACCACGGCAGGGACGACGACTGAGCGCGCGCACCGCCTTCTCCGTCCGGCAGCGCATCACCGCCACCGTCGCGCTGCTGACCGGCGTCGCCCTGCTGTCGGCGGGTCTGGCGGCGTACTTCGTCGAGCTCCGGCGCGTGGACGCCCACGTGCGCGAGCAGATCACGCAGGAGCTGCGGGAGTTCCAGACGCTGCAGGAGCGTGGCGTCGACCCGGCGACCAACGCTCCTTTCGCCGACCCCGACCGTCTGCTCGAGACGTTCATGACCCGCAACCAGCCGAACGCCCACGAGCGGATCATCACGTTCTCGAGCAACGGCGACCGTCGCTTCCTCGGGCGACGCGACTCCTCGCTGTTCTCCTCCGCCGCGTTCGCCCGCGAGGTGGAGCGCCTGCGGGTGGACGGGGGCAGCACCGTCGTGGAGACCAGCAGCGGCCGGCACGTGATCGCCGTACGCCCGGTGGTCGGTGGCGCCGACGGGAAGGAGGCGGCGTTCGTCGTCGCCTGGAACGTCACCGCGCAGCGCGCGGAGATCCGCAGCATGCTCCTGACCTTCGCCGCCGTGGCCATCGGCTCCTGGCTGGTCATCACGCTCATCGCGTGGCTCATCGCCGGGCGCCTGCTGCGCCCCGTCCGTACGCTGCGGACCGCCACCGAGCGGATCGCCGACGGCGGCGACCTCAGCCGGCGCGTCCCCGTCACCGGCAGCGACGACCTCACCGCCCTGACGATCACCGTCAACGAGATGCTCGGGCGGCTCGACGAGGCCTTCGCGTCGCAGCGCCAGCTGCTCGACGACGCCGGGCACGAGCTGCGTACCCCGCTCACCGTCCTGCGCGGCCACCTCGAGCTCCTCGACGTCGACGACCCCGCCGACGTCGCGGCGACGCGGGCGCTGCTGCTCGACGAGACCGACCGCATGAGCCTGCTCGTCGACGACCTCCTCGTCCTCGCGAAGGCGCGACGGCCCGACTTCGTCCGCCCGGAGCCGGTGGACGCCGGCGCGCTCGTGACCGGCATCCTCGAGAAGTGCCGGGCGCTCGGCTCACGGAGCTGGGTCCTCGACGTCGCCCCAGCGGACGGCACGCGCGCCTTCGTCGACCCGCACCGGACGACCCAGGCCGTCCTCCAGCTGGCCGAGAACGCCGTCCGCCACACCGACGAGGACGGCACCATCGCCGTCGGCGCGACCGTCGACAGCCGTGGGACGACCCTCTGGGTGCGCGACGACGGGCCCGGGGTGCTCCCCGAGGACCGCGCGGTGGTGTTCGAGCGCTTCAAGCGCGGCACCGCACCGCGCGGCGAAGGCTTCGGTCTGGGGCTCTCGATCGTCGCCGCGATCGCCGACGCCCACGGCGGGACCCTCGAGCTCGACCCGTACCACCCCGGTCAGGGAGCCACGTTCCGGCTCCACCTGCCCCCCGCCGACGACGAAGGAGATCGAGGTCCCCGATGAGCAGCATCCTGGTGGTCGAGGACGAGGACCGGATCGCGTCCTTCGTCGCGAAGGGCCTTCGCGCGGACGGCTACACCGTGACCGTCGTCGCGGACGGCGTCTCGGGGATGGACTACGCGCTGACCGGGGACTTCGACCTCGTCGTCCTCGACATCGGGCTGCCGCTCGTCGACGGCTTCACGATCCTCGACCGGCTCGCCGCCGAGCGGCCGTCGCTGCCGGTGATCGTGCTGACGGCGCGTGACTCGGTGACCGACACCGTCGCCGCGCTCGAGGGCGGCGCGGCGGACTACATGAGCAAGCCGTTCCGCTTCGACGAGCTCCTCGCACGCATCCGCCTGCGGCTGCGTGCCGCGCCTGCGAGCGGACCGACCGACGACGTCCTTGAGCGCGACGGCGTCCGGCTCGACCTGCGACGCAGGACGGTCACGGTCGGCGACCGCGAGGTCGAGCTGTCGTCGCGGGAGTTCCGGCTCGCCGAGGTCTTCTTGCGCAACCCTGGCCACGCCCTGTCCCGGGAGCAGCTGCTCTCGCAGGTCTGGGGGTACGACTTCGACCCGGGTTCGAACGTCGTCGACGTCTATGTCGGCTACCTGCGCAAGAAGCTCGGGGCGGACACGATCGCGACCGTCCGCGGGGTCGGCTACCGCTTCGGCGCGTGACGCGGACTCACGCGGTCGCGGAGATCTTGAACCCCGACAGCCGCGCCTTCGGCATGGCCTCCATCAGTGGCTCGATCATCCGGGCGACCTCCGCCGGCTCGGGACGGTCGTCCGGGTTCGGCGCCATGCACCGGTAGACGAGCTCGGCCACCTCGACCGGCACGAAGTAGGGCATGGGCCGCGGCCGGCTCACGAGCTGCGGGTAGCGCACCTCGAGCGGGTCCGACGCGTCGCCGACCTCGTACGGCGTGTAGCCGCATGTCGCGAGGTACAGCGTCGCGCCCAGACCCCACACGTCGCTGGCGGGTCCCACGACGCCGTAGCCCTGCGGGTCGGCCTGCTCCGGAGCGAGGTAGTCGTCGGTGCCGACGACGTAGGTCAGCGCGCGGGCGTCGTCGGTACGCCGGGCGATGCTCAGGTCGATCAGCTTCGCCGGGGAACCCATGATGACGTTGCTCGGCTTCACGTCGAGGTGCACGACGTCGCGGACCCGGAGGTAGTGCAGTGCCGAGGCGAGCTCGAGCCCGAGCGGCAGGAGCTGCTGGACGGGCAGCACGCCGTGCTTGCGGACGAGCGACGACAGCCGCGGTCCGTCGATGTTCTCGAGGATGAGGTACGGGCGGGGCCCGTCGAGGTCCAGGCCGAACTTGCGGACGACCGCGGGGTGGGCGAGCTCGTCGAGCATCTGCGCCTCCCGCGCGAGGCCACGAAGGGTGACCTCGTCGTCGACCTGGTCCGGCCGGACCACCTTGACGACCACCGGCGAGTGCAGCACCTCGTCGAAGCAGAGATAGGCCTCGTACGCGTTGCCGCCGCCGAGGAGGCGCATGGCGACGAGGTCGTCGGCGAGGGAGTCACCGCGGGCGAGCTCCCAGGAGGCGAGTGGTTCGGTCATGAGGTCCCTCTTCGGCTGGTGGTGAGGTGGTGAGGTGGTGGCCTGGGCGGCGTACCGGTTGCGGCGCGGAGGCGGGGAGGGCCGGGCGCGCGTGCGCCCGGCCCCTGGACTCGTCAGCCCCGACGCCAGCGGGTGTCGTTCTTGCTGCGGTCGTCGGTCCGGTTGGCGGTGCGGTCCCGCGTACGGTCCCCGCCGTCACGTGTCCAGTCGCGCGTCTTGTCGGCGCGGCTGATGTCGCGGTCGCGGCTCACCTTGGTCTTGCGGCTGTTCGTGCGGTCCCGGCTGCGGCCGGAGTTGCGGCTGTGCTGGGTGCCCCGGCTGATCTTCGACCGGGTCGCGCCGGTGCGGGTGTTGGTGTTCGTGTTGTCGGCCTTGCGCGCGCCCGCGTCGTCATCGTCGTCGTCGGCGACCAGCACCACGGCGTCGTCGCCGTCGATCCGCTTGGTGACGGCAGGCTGCGGCTCGGCGCTGGCGGTCGACATCGACGACGCGCCCCACGCGACGCCGCCCAGGGCGACCGTCGCGCCCAGGGCCGCGACCCCGGTCCGGATGATCCTGCTGCTCATGGTGTTCCCCTCTGATCTGGGCCGGCGACGCCGGCTCTGCGTGGTTCCTGACACCACTGACGATCGAGGGACGCGGTGAGACCTGTGTGAGTCGCGCGTGAGAGCGCTCTCATCGAGCGTTCACCGCGCGTTCACCCGCGCCGAGGGGGGTACGGTCCCACCCCACCGCCACAAACGCGCCGTGCGCCCCGCGCGGTGAGCACGGTCCCACCCCACCGCCCCGCGATCGGACCACACTCACCGCCGACCCCGTCTGCGCCCCGGACGTGGACCCGCGGCCGTCGCCGCGCGCGGTCCCTACAGCAGCGGGCGCAGCGGCACGAGCACGGCCTCGCTGAACCGAGCCATGGTGCGCCGGCTCGACCACTCCTCGAGGGTGAGCTCGCGGGTCGCCGAGCTGTCGTTCTCGAAGATGCGATCCATCATCGCGGCCACCCCCTCGTCGATGACCTCGGCGTTGACCTCGTAGTTGCCGGTGAGGCTGAGCCGGTCGATGTTGGCGGTGCCGATCGTCGACCAGCGTCCGTCGACCGTGGCGGTCTTCGCGTGGACCATCGCGCCCTGGAAGAGCAGGATCTTGACCCCGCCGCGCAGCAGCTGCGAGTAGAACCCGCGCGACAACCAGTCGCACAGGACGTGGTTGGAGACCTCGGGGACGATCACGCGGACGTCGACGCCTCGCCCGGCGGCCCTCAGGAGCGCGGCCAGGATGTCGCGGTCCGGAATGAAGTAGGCCTGGGTGATCCACACCCTGATGCTGGCCCGGTCGATCGCGTCGAGGTACATGTTGCGGATCGGGAACGACAGGTGGATCGGGGCGTTGCGGTGCGCCCGGAACCGTGGCTCCCACTCGATGTCGCCGGTGTCCAGCAGCTGCGGCTGGTCAGCCCTGCGGTGGGCGTTCCAGAAGTCGACGAAGGCGTTGTTGAGCTCCCACGTCAGCGGTCCCTCGACCCGCAGGTGGGTGTCGCGCCACTTCGTCGCGTAGTCCGACCCGATGTTGTAGCCGCCCACGAAGCCCACCTTGCGGTCGACCACGAGGATCTTGCGGTGGTCGCGACCGGTCTTGCGGATCCGCAGCACGAAGATCCACGGCGTGAACCACGGGTGGCGCATCACGTGCACCGACGGCGGGAACCTCTTGAAGGAGCGCCTCACGACGAGGTTGGCGAACACGTCGTAGATGACGTGGACCTTGACGCCCCGCTCGGCTGCCGCGATCAGCTCGCGCTTGAACTCCTCGCCGAGCGCGTCGCCCTTCCAGATGTAGGACTCGAGGTGGATCTCGCGCTGCGCTCCCCTGATCTCGGCGAGCATCGCGCCGAAGAGGTCGCGCCCGTAGGTGTAGAGCGTGACGGTCGAGTCACCGAGCTTCTCCGAGATCGGTGGCAGGCGCGGGAAGGTCACCTCCTCGGTCACGTCGACCCGGTGCTTGCGCCGCGCATCGACGGCCATCAGCACGGCCGTCACCACGACGATCAGGGCGAACCAGATCACCACCACCCACAGCGCGATCTGGAACAGCGTCGACATGGGCACCAGCGTAGGGGTGTCAGCCGACGAACACCGCGACCGACCGCGCGTCAGACCCGCGCTGCTCGTACAGCGCGAGGAAGGTCCCGTCCGGGTCGAACACCGCGACGGGTCCGGGGCTCGGGAGGTCGTACGACGCCAGCGCGCGTCCGTGCCGGACGAGGCGGGCCGCCTCGGGGTCGAGGTCGACCGACGGGAACGCCGACCGTGCGGCGTCCTCGAGCGAGACCACGACGAGCTCCTCGGCCAGCTGGTCCAGCGTCCGCGCGACGTCGAGGGTGAACCCTCCGACGCGGGTACGGCGCAGCGCCGTGAGGTGGCCCCCGACGCCCAGCGCGGCGCCGAGGTCGCGCGCCAGCGCACGGACGTACGTCCCGCTCGAGCACGTCACGTGCGCGTCGACGTCGACCGTGCCGTCGGGGCCCGCGCGCAGGTCGGTCAGCTCGAACCGCGCGACGGTGACACGGCGCGCCGCGAGAGCGACGTCCTCTCCCGCGCGGACCCGCGCGTACGCCCGCCGACCGTCGACCTTGATCGCCGACACCGCCGACGGCACCTGGTCGATCTCGCCCACGAGCGGGCGGGCCGCGGCGCGGACGGTCTCCAGGTCGAGCCCGGAGGCGTCTGCTGTCTCCACCACGTCGCCCTCGGCGTCGTCGGTCACCGTCGTCGCGCCGAGCCGTATCGTCGCGTCGTAGTCCTTGTCGTGGCCTGCGACGTGCCCGAGCAGGCGCGTCGCCCGCCCGACACCGAGGACGAGCACGCCGGTCGCCATCGGGTCGAGCGTGCCGGCGTGCCCCACCTTGCGGGTGCCCGCGAGCCGGCGGATCCGACCCACCACGTCGTGCGAGGTCCAGCCCGCCGGCTTGTCGACGACGACGATCCCCGTCGGTGGCTGGGGTGTGCTCACGCCTCGGGATCGCGGTCGAGCCGCGGGGGCTGGTCCTCCAGCGCGACCTCGTCCTCGAGGTCCTCGGACTTCACCTTGTACGGGTCCGGGTCGCCGGCGTACTCCGCACCGGCGGCCTTCTCCGCGACCCGGGCGTCACGCTCGCGCGCACGCGTGAGCAGGTCCTCGATCTGACGTGCGTTCTCCGGAACGGCATCGCGCACGAACTCCAGCGACGGCGTGTGGCGCATGCCGAGCTGCTTGCCGACCTCGGAACGGATGAGTCCCTTGGCGCTCTCCAGCGCCGCCGCAGTGCCCTCGAGCTCCTCGGCGTCGCCCATCACCGTGTAGAAGACGGTCGCGTGCTGCGTGTCGCCGGTGACCCGGACGTCGGTGACCGTGACGAAGCCGATCCGCGGATCCTTGATCCGCCGGTCGAGCATCTCCGCCACGACGACCTTGATCCGGTCGGCGACCTTGTTGACGCGCATGCTTCCCATCAGTCACTCCCTCTCGAACGAGCGGTGGGTGCCGCACGCGTACGCGCGGCACCCACCTCACTCAGCCATGACCGTTCGGTCTCAGCCCCGTGGAATCTCTCGCATCTCGAACGTCTCGATGATGTCGCCGATCTTGATGTCGTTGAACCCCTTGAGCGTCATGCCGCACTCGAAGCCCTCGCGGACCTCGGTGACGTCATCGCGCTCGCGGCGCAGGCTCGAGATGTCGAGGTTGTCCGCGACGACAGCGCCGTCACGCAGCAGCCGCGCCTTGGAGTTCCTGCGGATCGAGCCGGAGGTGACCATGCAGCCGGCGATGTTGCCGATCTTGGACGAGCGGAAGATCTCGCGGATCTCCGCACGGCCGAGCTGGGCCTCCTCGAACTCCGGCTTGAGCATGCCCTTGAGCGCCGCCTCGATCTCGTCGATCGCCTGGTAGATGACCGAGTAGTAGCGGATCTCGACACCCTCGCGGTCGGCGACCTCGGTCGCCTTGCCCTGCGGACGGACGTTGAAGCCGATGATGACGGCGTTCGACGCGGCCGCGAGCATCACGTTGGTCTCGGTGATCGCACCGACACCGCGGTCGATGACCCGCAGCGCGACGTCGTCGCCGACGTCGATCTTGCTCAGCGCGTCCTCGAGGGCCTCGACCGAGCCGGATCCGTCACCCTTGAGGATGAGGAGCAGCTCGTCGGTCTCGCCCTTCTCCATGTGCTGCATGAAGTCCTCGAGCGTCCGGCGGCCGGCACGCTGCGCGAGAGCGGCGTTGCGCTCGCGCGCCTCGCGCTTCTCGGCGATCTGCCGGGCCATCCGGTCGTCGGAGACCACCATGAAGTTGTCACCGGCGCCGGGCACGGCCGTGAGGCCGAGCACGAGGACAGGACGGGACGGGTCGGCCTGCTCGACGTTGTCACCGTGCTCGTCGAGCATGGCGCGGACGCGGCCGTGGGCCGGGCCGGCGACCATCGAGTCGCCGACCTTGAGCGTGCCGCGCTGGACGAGCACCGTGGCCACCGGACCACGACCGCGGTCGAGGTGCGCCTCGATCGCGATGCCCTCCGCAGCCTGGTGCGGGTTGGCGCGCAGGTCGAGCGACGCGTCGGCGGTCAGCACGATGGACTCGAGCAGCCCGTCGATGTTGAGCTGCGACTTCGCGGAGACGTCGACGAACATCGTGTCGCCGCCGTACTCCTCCGGCACGAGGCCGTACTCGGTGAGCTGGCCGCGGACCTTGGTCGGGTCCGAGTCGGGCTTGTCGATCTTGTTGACCGCGACGACGATCGGCACGCCGGCCGCCTTCGCGTGGTTCAGCGCCTCGACCGTCTGCGGCATCACGCCGTCGTCGGCCGCGACCACCAGCACCGCGATGTCGGTCGCCTGGGCACCGCGGGCACGCATGGCGGTGAACGCCTCGTGACCCGGGGTGTCGATGAAGGTGATGCGACGCTCGGCGCCGTCGACCTCCGTGGCCACCTGGTAGGCACCGATGTGCTGGGTGATGCCGCCGGCCTCCTTGTCGACCACGTTGGCCGAGCGGATGGCGTCGAGCAGCTTGGTCTTGCCGTGGTCGACGTGACCCATGACGGTGACCACCGGCGGACGCGGGGCGAGGTCGGCCTCGTCACCCTCGTCGTTGCCGAACTCGATCTGGAACGACTCGAGCAGCTCGCGGTCCTCGTCCTCGGGCGAGACGACCTGGACGTCGTAGTTGAGCTCCTCGCCCAGGATCTGCAGGACCTCGTCGTTGACCGACTGGGTCGCGGTGACCATCTCGCCCAGGGCGAACAGCACCTGCACGAGCGACGCCGCGTCGACGCCGATCTTCTCGGCGAAGTCGGTCAGCGACGCACCGCGCGGCAGCCGGATCGTCTGGCCCTCGCCCTTGCGGACGCGGACACCGCCGACCGCGGGCGCCTGCATCTGGTCGAATTCCTGACGCTTCGCGCGCTTGCTCTTGCGTCCGCGGCGCGCCGGGCCGCCGGGGCGACCGAACGCTCCCTGCGTGCCGCCACGACCACCGCGACCGGGACCGGGACGGCCACCGCCACCGGCGAAGCCGCCGGGACGCGGACCGCCACCGCCGGCACCGCCGCCGGCACCGGGACGACCGCCGCCGCCACCGGGGCGACCGGCGCCCGCCGGGGCACCACCGCGGCCGCGACCACCGGCACCGCGTGCGGGGCCGCCGATCGAGCTCTGCTTGGGCATCATCGCCGGGTTGGGGCGCGGCATGCCCGGACGCGGTGCCGGGGCACCGTCGCGCGAGGCCGGCGGGCGCGGCGGCATGCCAGGACGGGGACCGCCCTCGCGCTGACCGTCACGCGGGGCGCCCTCGCGGGTGCCGCCGCCGTCGCCACGACCCGGGCGCTGCATGCCCTGGGTCGACGAGAACGGGTTGTTGCCGGGACGCGGACCACCCGGGCGGCCAGCGCCGCCGGCGCTGCCACCGGGACGCGGACCCGGACGGCCGGGCGCGCCAGGACGCGGCGCGGGCGCACCGGGGCGCGGGGCCTCGGAGCGTGCGGCCGGGGCCTCGGGACGCGGCGCCGGGCGAGGTGCCGGACGCGGGCCGCTGGGCTTCGGTGCGGCCGGGGCCGCGGGAGCCGCCGGCTCCGCGGGCGCAGCCACGGGTGCCTCGGGGGCTGCAGGCGCAGCCGCCGGGGGTGCCTCGGCCGCGGGGGCCTCGGCCTTCTTGCGGGGACCCGGCGTCGGCGCACCAGGCGTCGGCGCGGGCTTCGTCGCGGGCTCGGCCGCCGCAGGCGCGCCGGACTCGGCCACGGGCGCCGGCTTGGCCGGCGCGGGCCTCTTGGAGGTCTTCTTCGCGCCCTTGGCGCGGAAGTCGTCGCCGTACTTCTCGGTCAGTCGCCGGATCACCGGCGGCTCGACGGTCGAAGAGGCAGAACGGACGTACTCGCCCATGTCGTTCAGAGCCGACAGGACTTCCTTGCTGGTGACTCCGAACTCCTTGGCGAGTTCATGGACTCGGACCTTTGCCACTGCTCTCCTTCAGGGGCGGTCCGAGCCCGCAGGCGCAGACCGCTAGTTGATGTGCATGCTCATCGAACGGAACTCATCGAGTGCTCATGAGCGCGTGCTCCACTTCTGTCTATGCGCCACCTGTCGGCGGCGCCGGCTGCGTCTTTCTGGTCGATTCTCGGACGTACGCGTCCAGCGGCCCGGTGTCCAGCGGTCCCTCCACCCGGAGGGCCCGTGCGAACGCCTTGCGCTGGGTCGCGCGGTCGAGGCACGCGACGTCGAGGTGCAGGTGCGCCCCGCGTCCCGGTGCCGAACCGCGGAGGTCTGGCGTGACGAGGGTGCTCGTCTCACCGTGGACCGCCACGACCCGAACCAGATCGGATCTGTCGACTCGAGCTCGGCACCCGATGCAGGTACGGACAGGCCGCACACGTACCGGGATGTCCGACGACACGCCTTGCGCCGCGCCACCGGACGGAGTCGAGTGATTCACCGTCATTCAGTCTAGCGGGTCGGCCATGGGACTGTCGCGCACCCCGTGGTGCACGGACGATCGTCGACCGTGGATCAGGCGCTCGCGCCGCCCTCCGGAACCTCGGTGTCCGGCCGGATGTCGATCCGCCAGCCGGTCAGCCGCGCGGCGAGCCGGGCGTTCTGGCCCTCCTTGCCGATCGCGAGGGACAGCTGGAAGTCGGGGACGACGACCCTCGCGGCCTTCGCGTCGGCGTCGACGACCGTGACCGACGTCACCTGCGCCGGCGAGAGCGCGTGCGCGATGTACTCGGTGGGCTCCTCGGAGAAGTCGACGATGTCGATCTTCTCGCCGTGCAGCTCCGACATCACGTTGCGGACGCGCTGGCCCATCGGACCGATCGACGCGCCCTTGGCGTTGACGCCCTGAACGGTCGAACGCACCGCGATCTTGGTCCGGTGCCCCGCCTCGCGCGCGATGCCCGCGATCTCGACGGTGCCGTCGGCGATCTCGGGGACCTCGAGGGCGAAGAGCTTCTTCACGAGGGTCGGGTGCGTGCGCGAGACCTGGACCTGCGGGCCGCGCGGTCCCCGCCGCACGCTCGTGACGAGCGCCTTGATGCGGTCGCCGTGGTCGTACGACTCCCCCGGCACCCTTTCGGCGACCGGGAGGAGGGCCTCGACGCGCCCGAGGTCGACGAGTACGTCGCCGGGCTCGCGTCCCTGCTGGACCACGCCGGAGACGACGTCGCCCTCGCGTGCCGAGAACTCGCCGAACCGCTGCTCGTCCTCCGCGTCGCGCAGCCGCTGCAGGATGATCTGCTTCGCCGTGGTGGCCGCGATCCGGCCGAAGTCGCTCGGGGTGTCCTCGAACTCCTCGGTGAGCGTGAAGCCCGTCTCGCCCTCGACCCGGTCCCGCGCCCACACGACCACGTGGCCGGACTTGCGGTCGAGCTCGACGCGGGCGTTGCTGCGGGCACCCGGCGTCCGGTGGTACGCGACGAGGAGCGCCTGCTCGATGGCCGTCACCACGACGTCCAGCGGCAGGTCCTTCTCGTGCTCCAGCGTGCGGAGCACCGCCATGTCGATGTCCATCAGACGTCCTTCCGATTGAGCTCGGGCTCGATCTTGGCCTTCTTCACGTCCGCGTACGCGACGTCTCGATCCCCAGTCTCGGTGCGGACGACCGCTCCCGCATCGTCGGCGGAGACGATGCGGCCGGTGAGCTGGGCGCCTTCGACCGGCGTGACCTTCACCAGGCGGCCGACGTTGCGGGCCCAGTGACGGGGCAGGGTCAGCGGGCGGCTGGTGCCGCGCGAGGTGACCTCGAGCGTGTACGGGCTGGGACCGAGCGGGTCTGTCGAGTCCAGTGCTGCGGAGATCGCGCGGGTGACCTCGGCCAGATCGTCGAGCGTCAGCCCACCCTCGGCGTCGAGCACGACGCGCAGCACGCGTCCTCCGGTGAGCTCGACGGCATCGAGGTCCATGCCGTGGGAAGTGGCGATCTCGTCCAGCAGCTCCTGGAGGCTGTCGGGGACCGGTGTCGTAGCCAAGGCACGCCTCCGTCTTCTGTTGTGCCGCGAGGGTCGTCCTCACGGGTGCCGCTGCATCGATCTGAGCCAAGTCTAGGCGGTCCCGACGCGTGCGCACCGCCGGGCGACCCGGTGCGCGCCCCCGCTCCGGTAGGTTCGCCCCGTGAGTCTCGGATCGTCGCCGCCGCGCCCTGGGGTCGGACGCCGCCCGCTGCTGGTGGGCGCCGGCCTCGCCGCCCTCGCGTCGGCGACGGGCTGCTCCTGGCTGGACCGGACACCCGAGACGCCGGCACCGGAGGTGCACCCGGACCGGGCGCTGCTCACGGCCGCCCGCGAGGACGAGTCCACCCTGCTCGCCGCGGTGCAGCAGACGGCGCAGACGCACGCAGGTCTCGCGGCGACCCTCGCTCCCGTCACCGCCCGCACGCAGGAGCGCCTGGCCGCGCTCGACCGTGCGCTCGGCGCCGAGGCCGGGGGCGCCCCCACCGCGAGCTCCGAGGACACCACGTCCCGCGCCACCGCTCCCCCGACCCCTGCCGTCCCCGCGCGTCCCGCCGCGGCCCTGAACGCCCTCGCGACGCAGAGCCGTACGGCGCAGCAGGCACGCGCCGCCGACTGCGTGCGCGCGACCGACCAGGGCGTCGCGCGCCTGCTCGCCTCGGTCGCCGCCGGCGACGGGCAGGACGTCCTCGTCCTCCGCTCAGCGAGGAGCGCGCTGTGAAGACGCACGACGAGGATCCCGACGCGGTCGAGACCGATCCGACCGACGCGCTCCAGAACGCCCTCGCCGGCGAGCACGCGGCGGTCTACGCCTACGGCCTCGTCGCCGGCCGGCTCGACGCCCAGACCCCCGTCCAGCGCCAGGCGGCCACCGCGTTCACCCTGCACCGCAAGCGCCGCGACGACCTCATCGCCTGGCTCGTGAAGGACGAGCAGGCGCCGGTCGACGCCGAGCCCGCGTACACGACCGGACCGGTGAACACCGCCGCCGACGCGCGCCGCGTCGCCCAGCAGGTCGAGTCCGGACTCGTCCGCAGCTGGCTGGCTGTCGTCGGACCGACCGAGGGCGAGCGACGGGCGTACGCGTGCGACGCCGTGAGCGAGTCCGCTTCGGCGCTTCTCGCCTGGGGCGGCGACCCCACGGCGCTTCCCGGCACGGAGTGACGCCGGCCCGGGGACGACGCCGGCACCACGGCCGTACCCCCGTGCGAGACTGCACGGCATGCCGTTCGAACCCCTCCGCTTCCCTGAGGACGTGCCGGTCCTCACCGACGGCGGCGTGACGCTGCGGGCGCACCGCACCGCCGACGTCGACGCCCTCGTCGAGCAGTGCCGTGACATCGAGACGCTGCGGTGGACGACGATCCCGCTCGGGTACGACGCCGCGATGGGCACAGGGTTCGTGACCGAGATGGTGCCCGACGGGTGGCGCACGGCGACCGAGCACGCCTTCGCCGTCGAGGCACCGGGCGCCGACGGCGTGCCGCGCTACGCCGGGACGGTCACGCTCCGCGACGCCGGTTCCGGGCGTGCCGACATCGGCTTCGTGGCCCACCCCTCGGCGCGCAGGCGCGGTGTGATGACGTCGGCGCTGCAGCTGCTGCTCGGCCACGCGTTCGACACGCTCGGCCTGCACACGGTGATCTGGTGGGCCGACCACGGCAACTGGGCGTCGCGCAAGCTGGTCTGGAGGTGCGGCTTCACCTTCGGCGGGACGGTGCGCCGCTGGTTGTACGAGCGCGGCGACTACTGCGACGGGTGGGTCGCGACGCTGCACCGTGACGATGCGCGGGAGCCGTCCACGCTCTGGTGGTCGCTGCCGACGCTGCGCGGTCCCCGGGTGTCCGCGCGCCCCCTCGACCCGGTCGACGACGAGCGGGTCGTCGAGGGCGGCAACGACGACGCCGTCCAGCGCTGGATGCCGTCGTTCCCCTCGCCGTACCGGCTGCGCGACGCCGAGGAGTTCCGCACGTCGACGCTCGACGCGGCAGCCAGCGGCGCCGCGTTCTCCTGGGCGCTGGTCGACTCCGTGACCGACGAGCTGCTGGGCGCGGTGGGGATCCCCCACCGCGGCGACACCGGCGTCGAGATCGGCTACTGGCTGCACCCTGAGGAGCGCGGCAAGGGCTACGCCCGCGACGCGGTCGAGCTCGTGGTCGAGCACGCCTTCACGCCGCGCGACCGCGGCGGGCTCGGGGCGCTGCGCGCGTACGTGCGCATCGACGAGGGCAACCGGGCCTCGCTCGACGTGGCACGCGCGTGCGGGTTCGAGATGGCGGGGTCCGAACGTGCCGGCACGGTGCGTCGCGACGGCACGGTCGCCGACATGCTCGTCCTCGACCGGGTCAACCCGCTCCTCGGGATCTGAGGAGCGGGCGGCGGCTCAGCGGGCCACGCGCTCCCGCAGCACCGCGACGACGTCGTCCAGCGGCACGTTCTCGCGGACGCCCGTCTTGCGGTCCTTGACCTCGACGACGCCCTCGGCGAGACCCCGCCCGACGACGACGATCGTCGGGACGCCGATCAGCTCGGCGTCCTTGAACTTGACGCCGGGCGAGACCTTGGGACGGTCGTCGTAGAGGACGTCGATCCCGGCCGCCTCCAGGTCGCCGGCGAGCTCGGCCGCGGCGTCGAAGACCTCGGCGTCCTTGCCGGTCGCGACCAGGTGGACGTCGTACGGCGCCACCTCGGCCGGCCAGACGATGCCCGCCTCGTCGTGGCTGTTCTCGACGATCGCGGCGACGGCGCGCGAGACACCGATGCCGTACGAGCCCATCGTGACCGTCACGAGCTTGCCGTTCTCGTCCAGCACCTGGAGACCGAGTGCGTCGGCGTACTTGCGGCCGAGCTGGAAGATGTGCCCCATCTCGATGCCGCGCGCGAGCTCGAGCGGTCCGGAGCCGTCGGGAGCCGGGTCCCCCGGGCGCACCTCGGCCGCCTCGACGACGCCGTCGGGCGTGAAGTCGCGTCCGCACACGAGGTCGAACACGTGCTTGCCGGGCTCGTTGGCCCCGGTGAGCCACGCCGAGCCGCGGACGACCCGCGGGTCGGCGAGGAAGCGGATGCCGGAGTCCGACTCCTCCCCCAGCGCCTGCGGGCCGATGTAGCCGCGCACGAGCGCGGGGTGCTTGGCGAAGTCGCCGTCCTCGAACGCGTCGATCTCGCCGGGAGCGAGCTGCGCCTCGAGCCGCTTCACGTCGAGCTCACGGTCACCGGGGATGCCGACGACGAGGACCTCGCGGCTGCCGTCGGGCTGGCGGACCCACACGACCACGTTCTTGAGGGTGTCGGCGGCCGTCCAGGGGCGGTCCTCACGCGGGAACCGCTCGTTGGCCAGCGCCACGAGCGTCTCGATCGTCGGGGTGTCCGGCGTGTCCTCGACGTGCGCGGCCGGGAGGGCCGCGATCGCCTCGTCGTCGAGCGGCGCGGGCGCGACGGTCCGGACCGCCTCGACGTTGGCCGCGTAGCCGCCCGGCGAGCGGACGTAGGTGTCCTCCCCGTTGACCGCGTTGGCGAGGAACTCCTCGCTGGCCGAGCCGCCCATCGCCCCCGACATCGCCTGCACGATCACGTAGTCGAGGCCGAGGCGGTCGAAGATCCGGATGTAGGCCTCGCGGTGCTCGGCGTACGAGCGGTCGAGACCGTCGTCGGTCACGTCGAAGGAGTAGGAGTCCTTCATCACGAACTCACGTCCGCGCAGCAGGCCGGCACGAGGACGCGCCTCGTCGCGGTACTTCGTCTGGATCTGGTAGATCGAGAGCGGGAGGTCCTTGTACGACGAGTACAGGTCCTTGACGAGGAGCGTGAACATCTCCTCGTGCGTCGGACCGAGCAGCATGTCGACGTCGCGGCGGTCCTGGAGACGGAAGAGGTTGTCGCCGTACTCCTCCCAGCGGCCGGTCGCCTCGTAGGGCTCCTTCGGCAGCAGCGCCGGGAACGACACCTCCTGCGCGCCCATCCGGTCCATCTCCTCGCGCACGATCGTCTCGATCCTGCGCAGCACCTTCAGGCCGAGCGGCAGCCAGGAGTAGATGCCGGGCGCCGCGCGGCGGACGTAGCCCGCGCGGACCAGGAGGCGGTGGGACGGGACCTCCGCGTCCGCCGGGTCCTCGCGAAGGGTGCGCAGGAAGAGACGAGACATGCGGGTGACCACGGGCGTACTCCTGGATCGGGTGAGGCGGTGAAGGCGACGTGCGGTGCCCAGCCTAACGGCCGGTCGCGCCGGTCAGCGGCGACGGACCCAGGGCGACAGGCCCGTCCTGCTGTCGGGATAGGTGTCGCTCGGGACCCCCGTCGCGGGTGCCGGGTCGCCGAGCTGCGAGACGGAGGCGCGGCTCAGCACCTCGGCCCGAACGCGGACGGCCCTTCGTGCACCGCCGAGGCAGCGGTGCGGGACGCGCACCGTGATCGAACGCTCGCCGAAGGACACCCGGTCGTCGCGACACCGGACGACCGCGCCGACGTCCCGGCGGACGAGCGACACGCGGTGCCAGCGGCCGTCGAACCGGGCTTTGGTCACGACGAACACCGGACGGTGGCGCGCCTTGACCGCGACGGAGACGAGTCCGACCTGCGAGCGGCGCAGCCCGGGCACCGTCAGGCGCACGACGACGGCATGCTTCGTGTTGGCGACCTTCACCTTGGTGATGTCGAGCGCGGCCGGGACGTCGCCGGGCTCGTCGGTGAACGCACGAGGCTTCGCGGCCGCCGGCGCCGTGGTCGCGGTGACGACCAGGGCGCTGGCGCCCAGGGCCGCGGCCGCCGCGCCGACGACGGCGCGGCGCAGCGTCCGGGTCATCGGTAGCGGACCCACGGGGAGAGCTTGTCCGAGGTGAGCTTCGGGTAGACGTCGAGAACGGCGTCCGGCCCCTCCTTCGGCTCCTCCTCCATCGTGAGCCAGTCCCGGCCGGCGAGCGCAGCCCCGACCCGTACCGCCTTCTTGTTGAGGCCGAGGCAGCGCTGAGGCACCCGCACCGTCACCGACCGCTTGCCGAACGAGACCCGGTCGCCCTTGCACGGGAACGACGTGCCGTCCTCGCCGACGAGATCCACCGGCGCCCACGCGTCCGTGCGGAGCTTCATCGCGGTGAACATCGGGCGTCCCGCTCCCTTGGTGCGGATGGCGACGATCACGCCGCCGAGCTGCGACTTCTTGAAGCCCGGCACGGTCATCCGGACCACGACGGCGTGCTTCTTGTTGGTGACCTTGACCTTGGTGATGTCGAGAGCGGCGACGGCGTCCTCGCTCTTGTCGGCGAACGTGCGGGTCTTGGCGGCCGCCGGCGCGGCGGTGGCCGTCACGACGAGGGCGACGGTGGCCGCGGCGACGGCAGCGGTCCGAAGGGTACGGATCATGGGGGTGCTCCTGGGGATGGCCCGGCGGGGGTCGCGGGTCGCCGCATCCTAGCGGAGGTCGCGGGTCGCCTTCCACGAGATCCGGATCAGCGGCAGCTGGAGCGGCAGGCGCGCGATCGTGCCGACCTTGAACGCCGTCGACGCGCGGCGGCTGCGCGACACGTCCGCCGCCATCTGGACGTTCGCCGGGAACACCGCGACGAGCAGGGCCGTCGTCGCATAGCCCGCCGCCCTGCGCGTCCGCGGGTGCAGAAGTCCCGCCGCGCAGGCGACCTCGGCGACGCCGCTCGCATGGACCAGCGCCCGCTTGGCCGGCAGCGCCCTCGGGACGATGCGCTCGAAGGGCTTCGGCTTCGCGAAGTGCGCGACCCCCATCCCAGCCAGCAGGGCAGCGAGCGCGGTCACGTCACGGGCAGGTCGGGTCATCGTGTCCTCCGGGGGTCAGCGGTACGCGACCCAGGGTGTCATCCGCGTCCCCTGGACCTTCGGCACCCCGTCGATCGGGAGGGTCGGGCTCGGCCGGGGGTCGAGCAGGACCTCGTCCGGGACGTCGCCGCGGAGGTACGCCCGGGTGAACACGGCGACCTGCACCCGCACCGCCGCACGGTTGGCGCCGAGGCAACGCTGCGGGACCGACAGCACGATGCGACGCGGGGCGGTGCGCCAGCGCAGACCCTCGCAGCGCAGGCGGCTCTCGCCGAGCTCCTGCCAGGTCGCACGCCAGCCGTCGCCACGGCGGACACGCGACGCCGCGTACTCGGGCCGGCCGGCCACCTTGCGGCCGAGGAAGATCGTGACGCCGCCGACGCGGCGACGCTCCAGGCGAGGGATCCGCAGCGTGACCGTGACGCGGTGCTCGGCGTTGCGGACCCGCAGCGAGGAGATGTCGAGGGCCGGCAGGGCGTCGCCCCGGGCGTCCTTCACCGTCCGCGCCGCAGCGTCGGCGGGCGACGCCACGAGCCCGCTCGCGAGGACGAGCGCGGTCACGGCGCCGACCAGAGGCGTACGACGCATCAGAACAGCACCGAGGCGAACGTCGCCGTCTGGACGAAGCCCACCCGGTCGTACACGGTGCGGGCGGCCACGTTGTAGTCGTTCACGTACAGCGACACCACCGGGGCGACGTCGCGGCGCGCCCGCTCGACCACTGCGGCCATGCCCGCAGTGCCGAGGCCGCTCCCCCGGTGCTCCGGAGCGACGTACACGCCCTGGATCTGGCACCCCTTGGCGGAGGCCGAGCCGACCTCCGCCTTGAACAGCACCTGGCCGTCCTCGATGATCGCGTACGCCCAGCCGCGCGCGACGAGCTGCGTGACCCGCGCACGGTAGCTGTTGCGTCCGGGAAGCTCGGGGCTCTCCCCGACCTCCTCCTCGAACATCGCGACGCTGGCGGGATAGAGGATGTCGACCTCGTCGATCAGGACGGGGCGCACGCGCCAGTCGGGCGTGACCAGCGGCGCCCCGGCGATCTGGAGGAACGGCTGGTTCATCCGCAGCGACCGCGCCGGTCCCCACGTGTCCTCGAGGCGCTCCCACAGCCCGACGGCGGCGTCGCGCGGGCCGACGATCGACGACGACAGCCTCCCCATCACGCGCGCCCGTTCGGCGAACGCCTCGACGGCCTGCGGGGTGGCCTCGACCGGGACGAAGTTGGCGGCGACGTGGCAGGCCGACACGAGCGCGTCGTCCTCGAAGTAGCCCCACATCTCGCCGCCCAGCCACCGCGGCGACAGCCGGGTGCTGCTGGTGCGGTGGTCGACGAAGAGGTTGACGATCGCGTCGCGGTCGATGAGCTCCTGCAGCGCGGGGATGTCAGCCTCGCGCAGGACGCGGACGCCTGCGGCCGTGCTCAGCACCGGGCCTCCTCCCGCCGTTGGTGGGACGAGCCTATCCGCCCGTGTCCCCGACGACCACGGGTCCCGGCCCGGCGTAGGGTGCGCACCATGACCTCCGAGCCGCTCGGTGAGCCGCCGACGACCGTACGCGACCCGCACGCGATCGTCGAGGGTCAGCTCGACCACTACCGCGACGCGCTCCTCCGCAAGCTCGACCCGCTCCCCGAGACCGACCGCGTCCGAAGCCGCGTGCCGTCGGGCTGGACCCCGCTCGGCCTGCTCAAGCACCTGACCGCCGTCGAGCGGCGCTGGCTCGAGTGGGGCTTCCTCGGCGTCCAGGTCGACGACCCGTGGGGCGACCAGCAGCCCGGGACCGAAGGCTGGTTCGTCGCCGACGACGAGTCGTACGCGGTGCTCCGGGAGCGGTTCGAGGAGCGGGTCGCCCGGTCGCGCGAGATCACCGCCGCAGCGTCGCTGGACGACGTCGCCGCGCTCGGAGGGCGGTTCGAGGCAGACCCGCCGAACCTCGCGTGGATCCTCCTGCACCTCGTCCAGGAGTACGCACGGCACGTCGGGCACCTCGACATCGCCGTGGAGATCGCCCACGGCGACGTCGGCGAGTGACCTAGGAGATCGCGACCTCGGGCGACGCGCCCTCGACCGGCTCCATCTCCTCGGCGATCCGCATCGCCTCCTCGATCAGCGTCTCCACGATCTTGGACTCCGGCACCGTCTTGATGACCTCGCCCTTGACGAAGATCTGGCCCTTGCCGTTGCCCGACGCCACACCCAGGTCGGCCTCGCGGGCCTCGCCGGGACCGTTGACGACGCAGCCCATGACCGCGACGCGCAGCGGCACCTCCATGCCCTCGAGACCGGCGGTGACCTCCTCGGCGAGCGTGTAGACGTCGACCTGCGCGCGGCCGCACGACGGGCACGAGACGATCTCGAGCTTGCGCGGCCGCAGGTTGAGCGACTGCAGGATCTGGATGCCGACCTTGACCTCCTCGACCGGCGGGGCCGACAGCGAGACACGGATCGTGTCGCCGATCCCCTGGCTCAGCAGCGCGCCGAACGCGGTCGCGGACTTGATCGTGCCCTGGAACGCCGGGCCGGCCTCGGTGACGCCGAGGTGCAGCGGCCAGTCGCCCTTCTCGGCGAGCAGCTCGTAGGCCCGGACCATGACGACCGGGTCGTTGTGCTTCACCGAGATCTTGAAGTCGTGGAAGTCGTGCTCCTCGAACAGCGACGCCTCCCAGACGGCGGACTCCACGAGCGCCTCCGGGGTCGGCTTGCCGTACTTCTCGAGCAGCCGCTTGTCGAGCGAGCCCGCGTTGACGCCGATCCGGATCGACGTGCCGTGGTCCTTCGCGGCCTGCGCGATCTCCTTGACCTGATCGTCGAACTTGCGGATGTTGCCCGGGTTGACGCGGACGGCGGCACAGCCGGCCTCGATCGCTGCGAAGACGTACTTCGGCTGGAAGTGGATGTCCGCGATCACCGGGATCTGCGACTTGCGGGCGATGTCGGGCAGCGCCTCGGCGTCGTCCTGGCTCGGGCAGGCGACGCGGACGATGTCGCAGCCGGCCGCGGTGAGCTCGGCGATCTGCTGGAGCGTGGCGTTGACGTCGACCGTCGGGGTCGTGGTCATGGACTGCACCGAGATCGGCGCGTCTCCCCCCACCTCGACCTTGCCGACCTTGATCTTGCGGCTGGGTCGACGGGGCCGGAGCACCGGCGGCGGGGCGGCCGGCATTCCCAGGTTGACGTCCATGCGGCTACGAATCTCCTCGAGTGCGGTCGGTCCGGGCCTCAGGTGAGGCGTACGGGGTTCACGATGTCGACGTAGACAAGGATGACGCCCATCACCAAGAGGACGGCACCCACGGCGTACGCGACGGGAAGCATCTTGGCGACGTCGACGGGTCCAGGGACGGGCCGGCGGCGCAGGCGCGCGATCGCGTTGCGCAGCCCCTCCCACAGCGCGCCGGCGATGTGGCCGCCGTCGAGCGGGAGGAGCGGGATCAGGTTGAAGAGACCGATGAAGAGGTTGAGCCCCGCGAGCAGCATCCCCACGCTGAAGACGCGGTCGGTCCAGGTCGCCCCGTCGGCGGAGGTCAGCTCGCCGGCGACCCGGCTGGCACCGACCGGGCTCATCGGGGTGTCCTGACCGCGCTCGGCGCCGAAGGCGGCCTTGGTCACCTCGACCATCTTCTCGGGCAGCGAGCCGATCGCCTTGACCGTGGTCACGGTCATGTCGCCCATCGTCGCGACCGCGAAGCCGAGGTCCTCGCGTTGCGCGGGGATGACGGGGCTGACGCCGAGGAACCCGACGCGCTCGGTCTTGTCGGGGTCGCCCTGGCTCGGGCGCGGCTGCACCGACGTGTTGACGGTGACGGTCTGGTCGACGCCGTCGCGGACGTACTCGATCGTGGCGGCGTTGTTGCCGTTGGAGCGGATCAGCGTGGTGAGCTGGTCCCAGCTGGTGATCGGCGTGCCGTTGAAGGACGTGATCTCGTCACCGGGCTGGAGATCGGCCTGCTTGGCAGGCGTGACCGGGTCCTCGTCGGTGCACTTGCGCCCGGCCTCGTCGGCCGGGATCGCGCAGTCGGACACGGTCTCGACCGTGGTGGTCGCGTTCTCGACGTTCTGCGAGGGGATCGTCATGAACAGCGCGGCGAACAGCACGAACGCGATCACGAGGTTGACGACCGGTCCCCCGGCCATCACGATCGCCTTCTTCCACCAGGGCAGCTTGTAGAACAGGCGCGGCTCGTCCGCGGCGGTCACGTGCTCGTACTCCGCCGTCCGGGCGTCGGAGACGAGCTGGGTGAACATGCCGGTGTTGGACTGGCGCACGGTGCCCGGGTCGTCGCCGGGGTGCGGCGGCAGCATCCCGACGATCTTGACGAAGCCGCCGAGCGGGATCGCCTTCACGCCGTACTCGGTCTCACCGCGCCGGGTGGACCAGACCGTGCGGCCGAAGCCGATGAAGTACTGGGTGACCTTGGTGCCGAACAGCTTCGCCGGGACCAGGTGCCCGAGCTCGTGGAGCGCGATGGAGACGGCGATCCCGACGAGCAGGACGACGACGCCGAGGGCGTACAGCCACGGTGTCGCGCTCATCATGCCTCCAGTGAAGTGCGGACGTCGTCCGCCATCAGCTCCTGCGCCCGTACGCGGGCCGCGGCGTCCGCTGCGAGGACGTCGTCGGCCGTCAAGGGCCCCGAGGCCGAGCGTACGCCCGGGTCGGTGAGGTGCTCGGACAGAACGGCACCCACCGTGTCCACGATCGAGAGGAAGGGAAGGTTCCCGGCAAGGAACGCGGCGACGCACTCCTCGTTGGCGGCGTTGTAGACCGCCGGCGCCGTACGCCCGAAGGCCCCTGCCTCGCGGGCGAGCCGGACGGCCGGGAACGCCGTGTCGTCGAGCGGCGCGAACTCCCACGACGACGCCTGCGTCCAGTCGCATCCCGGCCCGGCGTCGGGGACGCGGTCCGGCCAGCCCATGCCCAGGGCGATCGGGATCAGCATCGACGGCGGCGACGCCTGGGCGAGCGTGGAGCCGTCGACGAACTCGACCATCGAGTGGATCATCTGCTGCGGATGCACGACGACGTCGACGCGGTCCATCGGCACGTCGAAGAGCAGGTGCGCCTCGATGACCTCGAGCCCCTTGTTGACCAGGGTCGCGGAGTTGACCGTGATGACGGGGCCCATCGCGAAGTTGGGGTGGGCCAGCGCCTGGTCCGGCGTCACGTCGCGGAGCTCGTCACGGCTCCGGCCGCGGAAGGGGCCGCCGCTCGCGGTGAGGACCAGGCGGCGCACCTCGGCCGCGGTGCCGCCGCGCAGCGCCTGCGCGATCGCGGAGTGCTCGGAGTCGACCGGGACGATCTGACCGGGCCGCGCCAGCGCGGTCACGACCGGGCCGCCGATGATCAACGACTCCTTGTTGGCGAGCGCGAGCGTCGTCCCGGCCTCCAGCGCCGCGATCGTGGGTCCGAGGCCGACGGCGCCGGTGATGCCGTTGAGGACCACGTCGCACGGGGTGGCCGCCAGCTCGGTCGCGGCGCCGGGTCCGGCGAGGATGCGCGGGAGCCGGTACTGCCCCTCGGCGTAGCCGCGGCGCTGCGCCTCGGCGTACAGCGCGAGCTGTACGTCCTGGGCCGCGGTGGCCTGGGCGACGGCGACGACCTGGACCTCGTGCGCGATGGCCTGCTGTGCGAGGAGGACGGGGTCGCTGCCCCCGGCGGCGATGCCGACGACGCGGAACCGGCCTGGGTTCGCGGCGACGATCTCCAGCGCCTGCGTCCCGATCGAGCCGGTCGATCCGAGCACGACGACGTCGCGGGGTTGCACCATGAGGCCAGTGTCTCAGGTGCCACCGCCGTGACGTCGTCGTGGGCAGTCGGCGGGAGACGCGACTACTTGATCTCGCTCCGCAGCACGCGTCGCGCCCCGATGACGAACGGGATGAGCAGCCAGATCGCGCCCGACACGAAGAGCTGGGCGACCTTCTCGCCGGTCCAGCCGCCGTCGAACAGCGGCACCTGAGCGGTCGCGAAGTCGATCCACGGGAGCAGGTCCTCGAACCAGCTGATGAAGACGACCGCGACCTGGAAGATCGTCGGCACGACGAAGGCCCAGGCGAAGTAGACGACGATCGCGGCGGGCGAGTTGAGCAGCAGCGCACCGAATGTGAGGCCCATCAGGATCCCGAGCGCCTGCATCGCCCAGAAGCCGAGGAGCTCGAGCGCGTTGACGTTCCAGACGGTCGTGTCCGATGCCGCCCCGGCAATCACGTTGCCGAAGGCGCCCGCGATCGCGGCCACGACGACGGCGAACACGGCGACGATCAGGGCGACCGCGACCTTGGCCGCCAGGACGCGCCCGCGGTGCGGCTCGAGCGTGAACGTGACGAGCGCCGTGCGCTGCGACCACTCGCTCGTCACCGACAGCACGCCGAGCACCGGCAGCAGCACGCCCATCGGGATGCTCATGGCGAACAGGAAGTCGCGGAAGCTCACCGAGATGTCGTTGGCGAGCACCACCCAGAGCATGATCACCATGACGACCACGCTGATCACGCCGATCGCGCCGAGCAGCCACTTGCCGGCACGGGTGTCGGCGAGCTTGCGCAGCTCGACGGCCACCAGGCGGGTGAACGGGACGCGGGGTCGGTTGAGGTCGATGCCGACCTCGGGGGCGACGGCGGTCATGCCTGGCCTCCAAGCTGTTCGGCCGGACCGAATCCGGCGGTGGTGGCGGGGGGCGCGGCGGCGAGCGGGTCGCGCTGGTTGTTCGCGGTGAGCTGGAGGAAGAGGTCCTCGAGGCCAGCGCGGTCGCCTGGCCGGAGCTCGACGAGCGCCACGCCTGCGACGGCGGCGGCCTTGCCCACGTCGGCCGGGTCCGCGTCGGTGGTGAACCCGTCGGCGGTCGCCGGCGTCATGTGGATGCCCGCGACCGACAGAGCGCGGGCGAGCGCGTCGGGCTCGAGGGCGCGGACGTAGGTGCCGGCACCGGCGAGCAGCTCCTCCTTGAGACCCTGCGCCACGATCTTGCCGTTGCCGATGACGATGATCTCGTCGGCGATGACCTCGATCTCGTGCAGCAGGTGCGACGACAGGAGGACCGTGCCGCCACGGTCGGCGTAGTGGCGCAGCAGCTGGCGCATCCAGTGGATGCCGGCCGGGTCGAGCCCGTTGGCCGGCTCGTCGAGGATCAGCACCTGCGGGTCGGCGAGCAGCGACTGAGCGATGCCGAGGCGCTGGCGCATGCCGAGCGAGTAGTTGCCCACCCGGCGCTTGGCCTCCTTGGGCGACAGGCCGACGAGGTCGAGCATCTCGTCGACCCGCTTGCGGTCCAGGCCCATCGTCTGCGCGGCGATCGTGAGCACCTCACGGCCGGTGCGGCCGCTGTGCTGGGCCGAGGCGTCGAGCAGGACGCCGATCTGCGCGCCCGGGTTGGGGATGTCGGTGTAGCGGTGGCCGCCGATGGTCGCCGAGCCCGCCGTCGGGATGGTCAGGCCGGTGAGCATCCGCAGCGTCGTCGACTTGCCCGCACCGTTGGGGCCGAGGAACCCGGTCACCGAGCCGGGCCGGCAGGCGAAGCTGATGTCGTCGACCGCGAGGTGGTCGCCGTACCTCTTCGAGAGGTTCTGGACGTTGATCATGGTCTCAGCATCGCCCCGGACGAGGGTCACGTGCATCGGTCCATGGGCTGGACGTGACTAGCCGAAAGTAGGGGGTCGGCCGCGCGACGTCGACCTTCGGCCGGTACGACGCGGGGCAGGCACTGCCTAGGCTTGGGGCGTGGACAGGGTCGACCCCGCGGCGTACCAGCCGCAGCTGCGCTGGTGGAGCCACCTCTGGCGCATCGTGGCGATGCTGGTGATGTCCGCGAGCGTGTGGTTCAGCGGGGTCGCGGAGTTCCAGGCCCAGCATGCACCGATCTGGTTCTGGGCCGACATCGCCGGCGGCGTCGCGGCGTTCGTCCTCGTCTTCTTCCGGCGCCGCCACCCGGTCGCGGTCGCCGTCGCGACCACCCTGCTCGCTGCGTGGTCGTTCACCGCCGCCGGCCCGCAGGTCCTCGCGCTCGTCTCGCTGGCGACCCGTCGTCGGTGGAACGAGATCATCGGCGTCGGGGTGCTGACGCTCGCGCAGACGGTCATGGTCGTGCTGATCGACCCCACCATCGGCAACGACTGGCAGATCATGCTGGCCCTCAGCGTGCTGGCGATGACGACGGTCTTCGCGATCGGGATGTACATCGGCTCGCGCCGAGAGCTGCTCTACACGCTGCGCGAGCGCGCCCGCGTGGCCGAGGCCGAGCAGGCCAGCCGCGTCGCCCAGGCCCGGATCGCCGAGCGCGCCCGGATCGCGCGGGAGATGCACGACGTCCTCGCCCACCGGATCTCGATGGTCGCGATGCACGCCGGCGCCCTGTCGTACCGGACCGACCTGCCGGCCGAGCAGGTCCGCGAGGCGTCGGAGGTGATCCGGGACAACGCGCACCTGGCCCTGACGGACCTCCGCGAGGTTCTGGGCATCCTGCGGGCGGAGGAGGACACCGGAGCGCCCGACCGCCCGCAGCCGTCGTGGGGCGACCTCCCCGACCTCGTCACGGGCGCGCGCTCGGCGGGGATGCGCGTCGCCCTGACCGACGGCCTCTCGCCCCAGGACCCGCCCGAGCGGCTGGGCCGGACGGCGTACCGGGTCGTGCAGGAGGCGCTGACCAACGCCCACAAGCACGCTCCGGACACGATGGTGAGCGTCACCCTGCGTGGGGGCCCCGGAGACGGGATCGTCGTCGAGGCACGTAACCCGCTGCGCGTGGGCTCGCCGCAGCAGCGTCTGCCCACCTCGGGGCTGGGGCTCGTCGGCCTGTCCGAGCGCGCCGCCCTGGTCGGGGGCACGCTGACCCACCGGGTGGCCGGAGACGAGTTCGTGCTGACGCTGGCACTACCGTGGCCGGCATGATCCGGGTCGCCCTCGTCGACGACGACGCCCTCGTCCGTGCCGGCCTGCGCCTCATCCTCGGCGGCGCCGACGACGTACGCGTGGTGGCCGAGGCCGGCGATGGTGCCGAGGCGCTGCGGGCGCTCCGTACGACCCCGGTCGACGTCGTCCTGATGGACATCCGGATGCCGCGGATGGACGGGCTCTCCGCCACCGCGGAGATCCAGCGGACCCCGTCGCCGCCGCAGGTGATCGTGCTGACGACGTTCGACGCCGACGACTACGTCCTGCGTGCGCTGCGCCTCGGGGCGAGCGGCTTCCTGCTCAAGGACACGCCGCCCGAGGTGCTCGTCGACGCGGTCCGCAAGGTGGCCGCCGGGGAGCCGATGCTGTCGCCGAGCATCACCGAGCGCCTGATCCGACGGGTCCGCGACTCCGGGGACGGCGACGGGGACGCGCAGGCGCGGCTCGCGGTGCTCAGCGAGCGCGAGACCGAGGTCGCGGTCGCGGTCGGGCGCGGCCTGTCCAACGCCGAGATCGCCACCGAGCTGCACATGAGCCTGGCCACGGTGAAGGCCCACGTGTCCCGGATCCTCACCAAGCTCGACGCCGCGAACCGCGTGCAGGTCGCGATCGCGGTCCACGACGCCGGCCTCGTCTGAGTCCGCCCCGCGATGTGACGCGTTATCCACCCGATCTGCGTCGCAGAACGTGGATGAGGCGTCAAATCGCGGGGCGGAGCGGGTCAGGCCTCGATGTTGCTCATCACGTGCTTGACGCGCGTGTAGTCCTCCAGGCCGTACATCGACAGGTCCTTGCCGTACCCGGAGTGCTTGAAGCCGCCGTGCGGCATCTCCGCGACGAGCGGGATGTGGGTGTTGATCCAGACGCACCCGAAGTCGAGCCGCTTGGCCATCCGCATCGCGCGACCGTGGTCCTTGGTCCACACCGACGACGCGAGGCCGTACTGGACGCCGTTGGCCCAGCGCACCGCCTCGTCCTCGTCGGAGAACTGCTGGACGGTGATGACCGGCCCGAAGATCTCGTTCTGGATCGCGTCGTCCTGCTGCTGGAGGTCGGCGAGCACTGTCGGCTCGAAGAAGTAGCCGTTCGCGAGGTCGCCACCGGGCCGCGACCCACCGGCCGCCACCTTGGCGTGGTTCGGCAGACGGTCGACGAAGCCGGTCACCCGCTCGAGCTGGTTGGCGTTGTTGAGAGCGCCGTACAGCGCGTCCTCGTCGTCCGGCAGGCCGGTCTTGAGGCCCTTCGCCTGCTCGGAGATGGCGTCGACGAAGTCGCCGTAGACGCGCGGCGAGGCCAGCACGCGCGTCGCCGCGGTGCAGTCCTGGCCGGCGTTGAAGTAGCCGCCGACCGCGATGGCCTCGGCCGCCGCTGCGACGTCGGCGTCGTCGAAGACCACGACCGGCGCCTTGCCGCCGAGCTCGAGGTGGACCCGCTTGACGTCCTCGGAGGCCGAGCGGGCGACCTCCATGCCGGCGCGGACCGATCCGGTGATCGCGACCATCGCGGGCGTCGGGTGCGCCACCAGGGCGCGCCCCGTGTCGCGGTCACCGCACACGACGTTGAGGACGCCCGGCGGAAGGATGTCGGCCGCGATCTCGGCCAGCAGCACCGTGGACGCGGGCGTGGTGTCGCTCGGCTTGATCACGATGGTGTTGCCGGCGGCGAGCGCGGGGGCGATCTTCCAGATGCCCATGAGGAGCGGGTAGTTCCACGGCGTCACCTGGGCGACGACGCCGATCGGCTCCCGGCGGATCATCGAGGTGTGCCCGGCCATGTACTCGCCCGAGGCCCGGCCCTCGAGGACGCGAGCCGCACCGGCGAAGAACGTGAGCGCGTCGTCGACCATCGGCATCTCCTCGCTGACGGTGAGTCCGCGGGGCTTGCCGGTGTTCTTGACCTCGGCGTCGACGATGTCGTCGAGGCGGTCGTGGATCGCCTGGTTCAGCTTGTTCAGTGCGGCCTGGCGCTCGCGCGGCGTGGTGTCACGCCATCCGTTGTCGAAGGCGTCCTGCGCCGCCTTCATCGCCACGTCGACGTCCGCCTCGCGTGACATCGGGGCACTGGCGTACGCCTGTCCGGTCGTCGGGTCGATCACGTCGTACGTGGCGCCGTCGCGGGCCGCCACCTTCTCTCCGTTGACGAAGTTCGCGATGGTTTCGGTCATGTCCTCAATCTGGCACAGTCCCAGGGAGGTGACAATGGATTGAATGGTCAAGCAGCGTTGTCGCTGCGGATTTCGTACCTGTAACGGCCTTCGGCAACCGAAAACCTTTGCCTGTGGCCGGTTCCTGAGCGATACTCGGAGGCATGAGCGAACAGTGGGACGACGCGCACCTGCAGCGCGCTGCCAAGGACCACCTCTGGATGCACTTCACGCGCCACAGCACGTACGAGACCTCGGACGTGCCCGTGATCGCGAAGGGGGAGGGCGCATATCTCTTCGACACCGCAGGCAAGCGCTACCTGGACGGGCTGGCGGGCCTGTTCGTCGTGCAGGTCGGGCACGGCCGTGAGGAGCTGGCCGAGGCGGCGGCGAAGCAGGCCCGCGAGCTCGCGTTCATGCCGCTGTGGTCCTACGCCCACCCGCCGGCCGTGCAGCTGGCGGAGCGCGTCGCGTCGTACGCGCCCGGTGACCTCAACCGTGTCTTCTTCACCACCGGCGGCGGCGAGGCCGTCGAGTCCGCGTGGAAGCTCGCCAAGCAGTACTTCAAGCTGACCGGCAAGCCGACCAAGCACAAGGTCATCAGCCGCAACATCGCCTACCACGGCACTCCGCAGGGCGCCCTGTCGATCACCGGCATCCCCGACATGAAGGCGCCGTTCGAGCCGCTCGTGCCGAGCACGTTCCGCGTCCCGAACACCAACATCTACCGCGCTCCCGAGCACGGCGACGACCCCGAGGCGTTCGGCCGCTGGGCCGCGGACCGCATCGCCGAGGCGATCGAGTTCGAGGGTCCGGACACGGTCGCCGCGGTGTTCCTCGAGCCGGTGCAGAACGCCGGTGGGTGCTTCCCGCCGCCGCCGGGATACTTCCAGCGGGTCCGCGAGATCTGCGACGAGTACGACGTGCTGCTGGTGTCCGACGAGGTCATCTGCGCGTTCGGGCGGCTCGGCGAGATGTTCGGCGCGGTGCGCTACGGCTACCAGCCGGACATCATCACCTGCGCGAAGGGCCTCACGTCGGGCTACTCCCCGCTCGGTGCGATGATCGCGTCCGACCGCCTCATGGAGCCGTTCCTCAAGGGCCACGAGTCCTTCCTCCACGGCTACACCTTCGGCGGCCACCCGGTGTCGACGGCCGTCGCCATGGCGAACCTCGACATCTTCGAGCGCGAGGGCATCAACGAGAACGTCCGCGCCAACGAGGACGGGTTCCGCTCGACGCTGGAGAAGCTGCTCGACCTGGACATCGTCGGCGACGTCCGCGGCGACGGCTACTTCTACGGGATCGAGCTCGTCAAGGACAAGGCGACCAAGGAGACGTTCAACGAGGACGAGTCCGAGCGCCTGCTCCGCGGGTTCCTCTCCAAGGCGCTGTACGACGCGGGCCTCTACTGCCGCGCCGACGACCGTGGCGACCCGGTCGTGCAGCTCGCTCCCCCGCTGATCTGCGACCAGGAGCACTTCGACGAGATGGAGCGGATCCTGCGCCAGGTGATCTCGGAGGGCCAGAACCTGCTCTGACCCACAGGCGCGTGCGGAGGCCGTCGTCCCAGTACCCCGGGGCGGCGGCCTTCGTCGTACGCGCTCGCTCCGCGCCCGCTCGGGTACCCCGGCGGAGGAGCGCGCCGCTCCCCCGCGTCTGCCACGCCCGCACCGCACGTACCCGTCATGCACCGCAGATCCGCGGTGCACCGGAGGCGTTTGCGGTGCGGGCGTGGCAGACGCGGCACCCGGTCGGCATCCCTGCCGCCGCCGGGGTACCCGAGCGAGACGTCACTGCCCCGAGTGTGTGCGGTAGGGGCAGACGGGTTCCGCTGGGGTACCCGAGCGGAGGGGACCGCCGGTGCCGCACCACGGGACCGGAGCGCGCCCGGGTTCCGGTCGGGGCGAGCGCAACGACCCGGATCGCGTTCGCACTGCGGTACGAAGGTGGTCCTGGCCGACCGCCGCCTACGCTCCACACCACGGCGAACGGCGCCGGGTCGTCCGAGCGAGGGAGGTCCACCATGACGGCGATCGACCGCGTCCCTGCGAGCCGCTCCGTCGACGACGTCCTCGCCGACGCCAGGCGGACCTTCACGCGCCTGCACCCCGCGGAGGCGTACGAGGAGCTCCTCGACGGCGCGCTGATCATCGACATCCGCCAGGAGGCGTTCCGCCGGACGGGCGAGCAGATCTTGGGCTCGCTCGTCCTCGACCGCAACGTGCTCGAGTGGCGCCTCGATCCGACGAGCGCCTACCGCATCCCGGAGGCGACGAGCCACGACCGGCGCATCGTACTGATCTGCCCGCACGGCGACGCGTCGTCACTGGCAGTCGCCACGCTCCGCACCATGGGCGTGCACCGCGCGACCGACGTCGTCGGCGGCTTCGTCGGGTGGAAGGAGGCGGGCCTGCCGCTCGTCGCCGGATTCACCCAGGCCGGCTCCTACGTGCAGGACGGCTCCGCGCCCATCACGATCGACCTCCACGCGCAGGAGGTGACCGTGCTCGGCCGCAGGGTGGTGCTGTCGCGGATGGAGCTGATCGTCCTCAGCGAGCTCCACCGCGCGGGCGGGCGGGTCGTCACACGTGAGGAGCTGAACCACGCGGTCGGCAGCTGGGACGGCAGCAGCAGCAGAGCCGTCGACCTCACGGTGCACCGGCTGCGCCGCAGGCTGGGGGCGCGCGCCGCGCAGTGCATCGAGACGGTACGCGGCGTCGGGTTCCGCCTCCTCACCTCGGCGTCCGGCTGCCCCGAGTGAGGACTACCGCTCCCCCGCCGCCGTGAGTCCGGCGTCGGCGCGCTGCCCGTCGAACAGCCGCTGGTAGGGACCTCCGGCCGACGCCAGCACGGACGGCGCGCCGTCCTCGACGACCGTGCCGTCCTCGACGACGACCACCCGCGCCGCGCTCTCCACGGTCTCGCGGCGGTGCGCGACGACGACCACGGTGCGGTCGGCCGGCAACCGGGACAGCAGGACGTCGACGGCACGCGACGAGTCCTCGTCCACGTCGGCGGTCGCCTCGTCGAGGACCAGCACCGCCGGCTCCAGCAGGAGCGCCCTCCCGAGGCTCACCAGCTGGCGCTGCCCCGCGGAGAGCCGGACCGGACCGTCGTCGTTCGCACGTCCTGTCGGAAGCGCGACGCCGAGCGCCGCCAGCCGGTCGAGGGTCACGGTGAGTGTCGCGTCGTCGAGGTCGTCGCGCACGAGGCGGAGGTTGTCCTCGACCGTGCCGGCGAAGAGGTGTCCTTCCTGGGTGACCGCCACGATCCGCGTGCGCAGCTGGGCGGTGGTCACGTCCTGCAGGTCGACGCCGCCGAAGGTGACGCGGCCACGTTGCGGCAGGAGCGAGCGCGACAGCAGCCGGGCGACGGTCGTCTTGCCCGCGCCGCTCGCCCCGACGAGGGCGACCCGCTCGCCGGGGTCGACGACGAGGTCGAGCCCCTCGACGATCGGAGACGCGTCCGGGTCGTACGCGAACGTGACCCGTTCCAGCCGGAGCGCACCGGTCGCCGGCAGGCTGGCGGGCACCGCTGGCTCCGTCACCTCGGGGTGGGTCGCGAGGAGCTCCGCCGTACGCCGGAGCGCGCTGCGGGCGGCCTGCGCCTGGGCGAGGATCTGGGTCAGCGACTGCACCGGCTCGAAGAAGCTCCCGACGTAGACGACGAATCCCACGAGGACCCCGGCCGACAGCGTCCCGGCGTCCAGCAGGATCGCACCGCCCACGATCACCGGGACGTACGCCAGCACCCCGATCGCGTCGATCACCGCCGAGTAGACGGCCGCCTGCCGATAGCTGCGCGCCGCGACGTCGAGGCGATCCTGGTTGCGACGCCCGAAGCGCGCCACCTGGTCGTCGTCGCGCCCGAACCGTCGGACGACCGCGATCCCGCGCACTCCTTCGTTGAGCTCGGCACCCGCGTCGGCCACCGCCCGGCGCAGCGCGTCGTTCGTCGGTCGCGCACGGCGGAGGAAGATCCAGGTCGCGAGCACGGCGAAGGGGACCACGGTGCCCAGCACGACGGCGGCGAGCGCAGGCGACAGGACGACGAGGAAGACCGTCGTCACCACGAGCACGAAGACGTTGGTGATCGCCATCACCAGCCCGGTGCGCAGGAAGATCGCGATGACCTCGACGTCGGTGGTCAGCCTGCTGATGACCGCACCGTCCGACGTCCGCTCGAAGTACCTCACGTCGAGCCCGAGCGTGTGCGCGTATAGGCGCTCGCGCAGCCGTGCCAGCACGTCCTCGCCGAGCCGCGACGTGAGCCCGATCTGGGCGCGGCTCACGAGGGCGCCGACGACGTTGAGGAGCAGGTACGTCGTCGCGGCCGCCGCGGCCAGGGCGAGCGCATGCGGACTGCCGGCGTGGTCGATCGTCCACGCCATCAGCAGCGGCCCGGCCTGGACGCACGCCGTGGTCAGGACTCCGAGGAGGAGCACCGCCGCCACGCGGCCGCCCGATCCGCGCAGCAGGTCGCGGGCGAGCCGGAGCTCGGCACGCGACACCGGCTCAGTCGGCGCGTGGGTCATGATCCGCCTCCGTGAGCTCGGTGAGGCGCTTGTCCGTGAGGACGAGGACCCGGTCGGCGGCTGCGATCAGCTCCGGCTGCGCGGTGACGACCACGATCGTGCGGTCGCGGCGGACCTGGGCCATCGACCTCGCGAACGCGGCCCGCGTCTCCTGGTCCAGGGCGGAGGTGACGTCGTCCAGGAGGAGGAGGCCCGCGGGTGCGAGGAGGCCGCGGGCCAGCGCCGTACGCTGCCGCTGCCCGCCCGAGAGCCGGGCGGCACGCTCACCGACGAGCGTGTCCCACCCCTGAGGCATGCGGGCGACGACGTCGTCGAGGACGGCCAGCGAGGTCACCGTCCGCAGTGCCTCGTCGGCCGCCTCGGGGTGGGCCATCCGGAGGTTGTCGCGCAGGCTGCGGGAGAACAGGAACTCGTCGTCGGACACCACCGACACCAGCCGGGCCCGCTCGCGCGGCGCGACGTCCGCAAGCCGGTGGCCTCCGACGACCACCGTCCCCCGGTCCGGCGCACGCTCTCCGCTGATCAGGCGCAGCAGGGTGGTCTTGCCCGATCCCGTGGCGCCGGTGATCGCCACCAGCTCCCCCGGTGCGACGTGGAGGTCGACGCCCTCGAGCACGGCGTCACCGGCCCCGTAGGCGAACGCCACCCCGTCGAGCCGCAGCGACACCGGTGCCGCCTGCTCCGGCCACGGCGCGTCCGCACGAGGCACGTCCGTACGGCGCCGGGGCCGGGTGGGTCCCTCGAGCCCGGCGATCCGGCCGATCGCGAGCCGCGCACGCGAGGCACCGCTGACGGCGTTCGCGGTGAAGCGCAACGGCCAGACTGCCATCACCACGTAGGCGTTGAACGCGGTGAACTCGCCGATGGTGAGGTCCCCGGAGCCGATGCGCGCCGCGCCGACCACCAGGACCGCAGCGATGCTGACGGTCGGCACGAGCTCGATCAAAGCGGTGTAGCGGGCCCGGATCCGCCCGACCTCCACCGCACTTGCCCGCGAGCGGTCGCTCGCCGCGACCAGCCGCCGTACGAACGCGTCCTCGAGTCCCAGTCCCTTCACGACCGCCGCCCCGGTCACGGCGTCCGCGACCTGCCCGACGATCGCCACGCTCTCGCGCCGCAGCGCGGCGTCGGCCACCCGCAGCGCCGCGAGGAACCGGACCGACAGCACGAGGACGAGCGGCAGCGGGGCCAGGGCGACCAGGGCGAGCGGCAGGTCGATCCAGACCAGGACGGCGACGATCAGGCCGGTCCACACCACGTTGTTGAGGAGCACCTGGACGCTGATCGCGAACTGCTCGACGTACTCGGAGTCATCACCGAAAGCACCGAGCACCTCACCCGGCGGCGTCTCGTCGAAGAAGCGAGCGTCCCGTTCGTGCAGGGAGGCGTAGAGCCCGCTGCGCAGGTGCCCGCCGAAGCGCGCGCTCGAGGTGAACGTCAGGTAGCGACGGACGCGCAGGGCCGCCGCCTTGCCCGCGGCTAGGGCGACCACGGCCACCACCAGCCACGTCGTCGTGGTGGCGTCGGAGCCGTCGGTCAGCCGGTCCACCGCGGCCCCGGCGACGACGGGGACGCCGACCGCGGCGGTGGACCAGGCCATCCCCATCACGAAGGCGACGACGACGTGCCGGCGCTCGCGACGGGGGACGCGGGTCCACAGCTCCCGCCACGGCGATGCCGGGATCGCGACGCCGCTCACCCCCGCGCTCGCGTGGAGACGAGGTCCGGGCGCGGGAGCCCGAGGTGGTCGCGCAGGGTGGTCCCGGTGTACTCGCGCCGGTGGAGGCCGCGCTCCTGCAGGAGCGGCACGACGTGGTCGACGAAGAGCGCGAGCGAGTCCGGCAGCGTCGTCGGGAGCAGGGTGAAGCCGTCGCTGGCGCCCTCGGTGACCCACTCCTCGACGAGGTCCGCCAGCTGCTCTGGCGTCCCGGTGAACTCGAGCTGGCCCGGCAGCACCGCGATCTCGTCGGCGATCTCGCGGAACGTCTGCCCCGTCCGCTCGGCGATCTCGAGCACGCGGGCCGTCGTGCTGTTCGCGCGCGGCGCGGCGGAGATCGCCTCCGCCGACAACGGACGGTCGGGCTCGATCAGCGCGAGGTCCAGACCGGCGAGGTACGCGAGGTTGCGCCACCGGAACTCCGACTTCGCCCGGTCCTCGAGGTCGGCGCGTCGCGCCCGAGCCTCCGCCTCGGTGCTGCCGAGCACGAACGCGAGGCCGGGCAGTGCGAGCACGCTGTCGGCCGGGCGACCGTGGTTCGCGGCGGCCTTCTGCAGACGGTCACGGAACGCCCGGCCCGCGGCGACCGTCGGCTGCGGGGTGAACACCAGCGACGCCACCCGACCCGCGAGGTCGATGCCGGCGTCGGAGGACCCCGCCTGCGCCAGCACGGGATGACCCTGCGGCGACCGCGGGACGGGGAGCGCACCCGCGACGTCGTAGTAGTCGCCGTGGAAGCCGGCGGGCCGGATCCGCCCGGGCTCGGCCCAGACGCCACTCGCTCGGTCCGCCACCACCGCGTCGTCGTCCCAGGTGTCCCACAGCGCACGGACGACGTCCACGAACTCGCCCGCCCGGGCGTACCGGTCCTCGTGCTCGGGATGGACCGTGCCGAAGTTCTTCGCCGTCGCGGCGTAGCTGGTGGTCACGACGTTCCACCCGGCCCGTCCGCCGCTGAGGTGGTCGACGGTCGCGATGCGGCGCGCGAGGTCGTACGGGGCGTTGTACGTGGTGGACGCGGTCGCGATCAGCCCGAGCCGGGTGGTCACCGACGCGAGCGCCGCGACGAGGTCGAGCGGGTCGAACCCGACCTGGGGGAAGAAGCCGGCGCGGAAGGTCTCCAGGCCGGGGCGGTCGGCGAAGAAGATCGAGTCGAACAGGCCCCGCTCGGTGGTGCGCGCGACGTCGACGTAGTGGTCGAGGGTCGCGGACGCCGCAGGGTCCTGGTCGAGCACGAGCCACGCGGACTCGTGGTAGCCGTCGTTCATCACGAGGGCGTTGAGGTGAGCCTGGCGACGGGACATCGGCTGCTCCTCTCAGGCGCCCGCGGCGACAGCGCCCGCGGCGGTGTCCCCGGTCGGCTGGGCCGGCAATGGGAGGTCGAGGTGGTCGCGCAGAGTCGTGCCGGCGTACGCGGTGCGGTGCCGCCCACGCTGCTGCAGGATCGGCACGACGTGGTCGACGAAGTGCTCGAGCGAGTCCGGCAGGGTCGTGGGCTGCAGCGTGAACCCGTCGCTCGCGCCCGCGTCCACCCACTCCCCGATCAGGTCCGCCAGCTGCTCCGGCGTGCCGGTGAACTCCAACCCTCCGGGCAGCCCGGTGATCTCCCGCGCCAGCTCGCCGAACGGCTTGCCCGTCTCCCGCGCCCGTCCGACGATGTGCTGCGCGAACGTCGAGCCCTCCGCGGTGGCGGCGACCTCCTCGCTCAGCGGGCGGGTCGGGTCGATGCGCGCGTGGTCGAGACCGGCGTTGAAGGCGAGGTTGCGCCACCGCAGCTCGGGGTCGACACGCTCCTCGAGCTCGGTGCGCAGCGCCTGCGCCTCGGCCTCGGTGCTGCCGAGGACGAACGCAAGACCCGGCAGGATGCGGACGCTGTCGGCCGGGCGGCCGTGCCGCAGCGCCGCCGCCTCCAGCCTCGCCCGGAACGCCTGGCCCGCCGCGACCGTGGGCTGCGGGGTGAAGACGACGTCGGCGACGCGGCCGGCCAGGTCGATCCCCGCCGGTGAGGATCCCGCCTGGGCCAGGACCGGGTGGACCTGCGGCGAGCGCGGCACCGGCAGCGCGCCCTCGACGTCGTAGTACGTGCCGTGGAACCCCGCGGGACGGATCCGGTCGACGTCGGCCCACACTCCTGCCGCCTTGTCGCCGACCAGCGCGTCCGGCTCCCAGCCGTCCCAGAGCCGACGCGCGACCTCGACGAACTCCGCGGCCCGGGCGTACCGGTCGTCGTGCTCCGGGTGCGCGGCCGTGCCGAAGTTCTTCGCGGCGTCGGCGTGCCCGGTCGTCACGACGTTCCAGCCGACCCGTCCGCCCGTCGCGTGGTCGGCTGTCGCGAGGCGGCGGGCCAGCTCGTAGGGCGCGTTGTACGTCGTCGACGCGGTCGCGAACAGGCCGATCCGCTCCGTGACGGCGCCGATCGACGCCAGCAGCGTGATCGGGTCGAAGCGGACCTGCGGGAAGTAGCCGGCGCGGAACAACGTGAGGTTGGGCGAGTCGGCGAAGAAGACCGAGTCGAGGAGGCCCCGCTCGGCGGTCTGCGCCGACCTCCGCAGGCTCTCGACCGAGGCGGCCTCGACCGGGTCGTGCTCCTGGACGAGCCAGCCGGACTCGTGGTAGCCGCCGACGGTGAGGAAGACGTTGAGGTGGGCACGGCGTCGGGTCATGGCGGTCTCCTGGTTCAGGCCGGGGCGGCGGACGGGGTGCGGGTGAGGGACGGCCGGGCGAGGCCGAGGTGGTCGCGCAGGGTCGACCCGGCGTACGCGGTCCGGTGCAGCCCGCGGCGCTGCAGGATCGGGACGACGTGGTCGACGAAGAGCTCGAGCGAGTCCGGCAGGGTGGTGGGCTGCAGGGTGAAGCCGTCGCTGGCCCCCGCGACCACCCACTCCTCGACCAGGTCCGCCAGCTGATCCGGCGTGCCGGTGAACTCCAGGCCGCCCGGCAGCCCGGTGAGCTCGGCGGCGAGGGCGCGGAAGGTCTTGCCCGTGTCCTGGGTACGCCGCAGGAGGTCGTCGGTGCGGCTGGTGCGGGTCGCGCGGGCCACCGCCTCCTCCGACAGCGGGACGTCCGGGTCGAGCGTCGTCAGGTCGAGACCCGCGTTGAAGGCGAGGTTGCGCCACCGGAACTCGGGGTCGACGAGCCCCTCGAGCCGCTCGCGCCGGGCCAAGGCCTCGGCCACCGTGCTGCCGAGGACGAATGCAAGACCGGGCAGGACGCGGACGTCGTCGCCGGTCCGCCCGTGGCGGCGTGCCGCGGCGTGCACGACGTCACGGAACTCACGGCCTGCGGCGACCGTCGGCTGCGCGGTGAAGACGAGGTCGGCGATGCGCCCGGCGAGATCGATCCCCGCCGCCGACGAACCCGCCTGGGCCAGGACCGGGTGGCCCTGGGGCGAGCGCGGGAGCGGCAGGGGGCCCGCGACGTCGAAGAAGGCGCCGTGGAAGTCCGCGGGGCGGATCCGCGCGACGTCGGCCCACGTCCCGGCGGCCTTGTCCCCCACGACTGCGTCGTCGTCCCAGGTGTCCCACAGCGCGCGGACCACGTCGACGAACTCGCCCGCCCGGGCGTACCGGTCCTCGTGGGCCGGGTGCTCGTCGAGCCCGAAGTTGCGCGCGACCCCGGCGAGGCGCGTGGTCACCACGTTCCAGCCGGCGCGTCCGTGCGTCAGGTGGTCTGCCGTCGACAGCCGCCGGGCGACCTCGTACGGGCTGCCGTACGTCGTGGACGCGGTGGCGACCAGCCCGATGCGCTCGGTGGTGGTGGCGAGCGCCGACACCAGGGCGATCGGGTCGTAGCGGACCTGCGGGAAGTACCGGGCGCGGAAGGGCTCCAGCATCGGCGAGTCGGCGAAGAAGACCGCGTCGAGCAGTCCTCGCTCGGCGACCTGTGCCGCGCGGAGCACCGGGATCGTCGCAGCGGCTCCGGTGTCCGGCGGGGCGTCGTCAACGACCCGCCAGGCCGACTCGTGGTAGCCGACCTCGGTCAGGAACGCGGTGAAGTGGGCGTGCCGTCCTGTCATGGTCGCCTCACGCCGCCGCTCGGACCGCGTCGCGCGCGGCGACCGCCCGCTTGATCAGCCGCAGGGTCTCGGCGCGCAGCTCGGCGTCACGGGGGTCGGTCACGTGGCTCCCGAGCGTGATGATGCTGACGCCGAGGTCCTCGTAGGCGAGGACGGCGTCGGCGATCGTCGACGGCGACCCGACGAGCGTCGCCTCCCCTCCCCCGAGCCGCTGCAGGCCCAGGTAGAGCGCAGTGTCGACGACGTCGGGCACGTCGGCGTCGAAGAAGCCCTTGCGGTGCTCGCGGATCGAGGTCACCTCGCTGCGGCCGTCCCCGCGGTAGGCGATCAGGGTGCGCACGGCGTCCTCGAGCCGGCGGACGTGGTCCCACGCGGCCTCGTCGGTCTCGCCGACGACCATGTTGAGGTTCACCCAGAACCCCGGATCGCGGCCGTGCGTCGCCGCGATCGTCCGCGCCTGCGCGACGGCCGCACCGACCGCCTCGAGCGGCTGCCCGCGGAACGCGACCACGTCGGCGTACCGGGCGGCCAGGTCCACGCCGAGCTCGGACCCCCCGGGGATCGAGAGGACGGGCCGCGGGGACTGGACGGGACGGACGCCCGAGAACGCGCCTTCCACGCGGTAGTAGCGCCCCTCGTAGTCGAACGGCTCGGTCCGCGTCAGCACGCCCGTGAACACGTCGAGGTACTCCGCGGCACGCGCGTACCGCTCCTCCCTGTCCAGGAAGTCCCCGTCCCGGGTCAGGTCGCCGTGCCCGAGGATCAGGTGCACCGACGTACGTCCGTCCGACAGCCGGTCGAGCGTGGCGATCGCCCGGGCCGCGGCGGTCGGGGCCTGCACGCCCGGACGGTGCGCGAGCACCAGCGAGAGCCTGCTCGTCGCCGCCAGCGCCCACGCCGCGGTCGCCGCGACGTCGGGCCAGGTCGCGCTCTGCGGGACGGTGCTCGAGTCGTACCCGGCCGCCTCGTACTCGCGAGCCTCCGCGGTCACGTACTCCGGGTCGACCGTGACCGGCTCCGGCACCGTGGTGAAGTAGGACGCCTCGCGGGCGATCCCGCTGGTGGAGTAGCTGTTCGTGTACGGCTGGTGGTTGATCCACGAGCGCAGCTCGAGGGGCATCGGTGGTCTCCTTGTCATCGGTCGAGGTCGGCCGAGGCGAGCTTCTCCGCGGCAGGCTCGTAGCGGGCGGCCGCGAGCAGGGCCTTCGTGTAGGGGTGCTGGGGTGCGTCGTAGATCTGGTCGGCGGGGCCGGTCTCGACGATCCGGCCGTGCCGCATCACGGCGATCCGGTCGGCGAGCGCGCGAACGACGGCGAGGTCGTGGGAGATGAACAGGTACGAGACGCCCGTCGTCACCTGCAGCTCGCGCAGCAGGGCGAGGATCCGCGCCTGGACCGAGACGTCGAGGGCGGACACCGGCTCGTCGCAGACCACGAGGCTCGACGGGCCGGCGAACGCCCGCGCGATCGCCACCCGCTGCTTCTGCCCGCCGGACAGCTCGCCCGGGTAGCGGTCCAGCAGCTCCGGGGCCAGACCCACCCGCTCGACGAGCTCCTCGACCGTGCCGGTGCCGCCGAGGAGCCGGATCGAGCGGGTGAGGATGCGGCGGACCGTACGCCGTGGGTTCAGGGTCGCGTCGGGGCTCTGGAAGACGACCTGCACCGGTCGGCGCTGCTCGGCGGGGGCGTCGAGCGCGATGCTCCCCTCGTACGAGGTCAGTCCCGCGACCGCCCGTCCCAGCGTGGTCTTGCCGCTGCCTGACTCGCCGACGATCGCGAGCACCTCGCCCTGGCGGACCTCGAGGTCGAGGCCGTCGACCGCCGCCGTCGCACCGTACCGCTTGCGCAGGCCGCGGACCGACAGCACGGTACGGGCGCCGTCCTGCACGACCCATTCCGGCTTCGGCTCGTCGATGTCGGGGAGCGCGTCGAGGAGCGAGCGCGTGTAAGGGTGGTCGGGCGACCCGAGCACCGTGGTCGCCGGTCCCTCCTCGACGAGGCGCCCCTTCTCCAGGACGCCGACGCGGTCGCACCGCGCGGCGACCAGCGGGAGGTTGTGACTGATGAGCAGCACCGCGGCGTCGAGCTCCTCGCGAAGGTCGTCGATGAGGCCGAGGACCGACGCCTCGACCTGCACGTCGAGGCCCGTGGTCGGCTCGTCCAGGACCAGCAGCTCGGGGCGCGTCGCCAGCGCCATCGCGATCACGACGCGCTGCGCCTGCCCACCCGACAGCTGGTGCGGGAACCGGCGGGCGATGCCGTCGGCGCGGGCGAGGCCCACCCGCTCGAGCAGCGAGAGGACCTCGGACGAGCCGGCGGCCGGCCGCTGCGACGCCAGCCCGGCGGTGAACGCCTCCGCGACCTGCGGACCCACGCGCATCGTCGGGTTGAGGGCGCGCGCCGGCTCCTGGTAGACCATCGCGACCCGCCGCGCGCGGAGCTCCCGCAGCGGCTCGTCGCCGAGGGCCAGCACGTCGGTGTCCCCGAGGGTGATGCCGCCGGAGCGCACTCGCCCGTTGCGTGCCAGGTAGCGCACGACCGCGAGCGCCGCGGTGGACTTGCCCGAGCCGGACTCCCCCACGAGCCCGTACGACTCCCCGCGGGCGATCGTGAAGCTCACGTCCTCGAGGGCGGTCTGCGTGCCGCGGGGGGTGGCGTAGTCGACGGTGAGCGAGCGGACGTCGAGCGTCATCGGCTCAGCACCTCCCGCAGGTTGTCGGCGAGCAGGTTGATGGCGACCACCAGCGAGATGATCGCCAGCGCGGGGAACGCGATGCTCCACCACGAGGTCTGGATGAAGATGCGGTTCTGGGAGACGACCAGGCCCCAGTCGGCCGAGGGCGGCCGGGCACCGAGCCCGAGGAACGACAGGCCGGCGGAGACGAAGATCGCGTAGCCGAGGCGGATGGTCGACTCCACGACGAGAGCGGGCGCGACGTTCGGCAGGATCTCGGCGAGCAGGATGCGGCGGGTGGACTCGCCCTGGGTCCGCGCGGCCTCGACGTACTGCTTGTTGGTCTCCACCAGCACCGCGGAGCGCACGGTGCGCGCGATCAGCGGGGTGAAGAACACCGCGATCGCGATCACGATCGTCACTGGCGAGCGCCCGAACGCGGCGGCGACCAGCAGGACGGCGACGATCCCCGGCAGCGCGTTGAGGATGTCGAACGAGCGCATCAGCAGGTCGTCGACGATCCCGCCGTGGTAGCCGGCGACGAGGCCGAGGACGGCCCCGAGGACCGACGCGAGCAGCGTCGCGGCCGGCGCGACGACCAGGATCGGGCCCGCGCCGGCGAGCAGGCGCACGAAGACGTCGCGGCCGAGGTCGTCGGTGCCGAGAAGGTGTTCCGCCCCCGGCGGCTGGTGCGGCTCCCCCGCCTGCCCGTACGCGTCGAGCCCGAGCGCCAGGACGGCGAGCGGGGCAGCTGCCCAGAAGAGCAGGACGGCGATGCTCAGCACGAAGGTCGGTCGGCGCACGAGGGCGGCGACGACCCGTCGGTTGCCGCCCGTCGGCGCGGCGAGCGCGACAGCGGGGGTGGTTTCGGTGACGGTCACGGCTCAGGCCTTCTGCGAGAGGTCGATGCGGGGGTCCAGTGCCATCGACACCAGGTCCGTCACCAGGAGGACGAGGATCGAGGCGACGGCGGTGAGCATGATCGCGGCCTCCAGCAGCACGAGGTCCTTCTTCTGGACGGCCTCGACGATCGTGAGCCCGATGCCGGGATAGCTGAAGAGCGTCTCGACGACGATGCTGCCGCCGACGAGGTACGCGAGCTGGTTGCCGAGGACGGCGACCGACGGGACGAGGGAGTTGCGCGTGACGTGCGCGGTGAGGACGCGCCGGCGCGGCAGGCCCTTGAGCACGGCCGTGCGGTAGTGAGGGGCCTCGAGCGTCTCGATCGTGCCGGCACGGGCCATCCGCGCGACGTAGCCGACCGACGCCGCCGCCAGCGTGATCGCCGGCAGTGTCATCACGGTGAGTCGTGCCGGGACACCGGCGCCCTCCGGGATGCCCGAGTGCACGGGGAACCACCCGAGGAACACGGCGAACACGACGAGCAGCACGGTCCCCACCGCGAACTCCGGCGTCGACGAGAGGGACACCATCGTCACCGTGATCGACCGGTCGCTGCGCCGTCCCTGCCGGAACGCCTGGAACAGGCCGAGTGCGATCCCGACGACCGCCACGATCACGAACGCGTACAGCCCGAGGAGGACGGAGTTGAGGAACCGCTCGGCGACGAGCCCGCGGACCGGCACGCCGTACGCGAGGCTCGTCCCCCAGTCGCCCGTCACGAAACCCCCGAGCCAGGCGAGGTAGCGCTCGGCCGTCGACCCGTCGAGCCCGTTCTCGGCCTTCCACAGCGCAACCTGCTCGTCGGTCGCGAACTGTCCGAGCGCCGCCCGGCCGGGGTCCCCCGGGACGACCTGGACGAGCCAGAAGACCGCGGCCGACACGATGAGCAGGACGACCGGGACCTGCAGCAGGCGGCGGGCGACGATGCGGCCGACCGGACGGCGCGACGTCGTCGTCCGCGCCGGTGCCGCAAGCGCGTCGGCAGCGGCGGTCACAGCGCGAACCCTCCGCCGGGCTCGGCCGCCGCCAGCGCCGGGAGCGCGACGCTCCACGCCCGGTAGTCCTCCTCGAGCGCGCGGCTGCCCTCGGGCGGTGCCGCCGGATCGGGCCGCGGCGTTGGCTCCGGGATGGTCCCCCGGCGGAACGTGTGGCTGCGGGAGGTGTCCAGCACGTAGACCTCCAGGAGCCGCGACGCGGTGAGCCACCGCGCGATCGCGTGGGCGCGCAGGTGCGGCGCCTCGTCCACCAGAACCACCCGCGCCCGCAGGACCGGCAGGTGCTCGTCGACCGCCTCGACGAGCTGGCCCGCCGGCACGTGGTGCACCTCCACCCCCGGCACCGGGTCGGGCCCCGGGACGAGGCGCGGGTCCACGACGTACGTGGTCCGGTCCTGCTCGGCGAGGAGCAGGTCGAGCCCGTCGCGGTCGACGACGGTCACGAGGTCGGGGCTGCGGGCCCGGAGCGCGGCGACGAGGTCGGCCGCGTGGTCCGCGGCCGGGAGCGGGGCGTCGGCGCCGTGAGGGGTCGCGCCCCGCTCGAGCGGCCGTCCGGACTCCGCCCACGCGGTCGTGCCGCCCTCGAGGAACGTGACCGGGTTCGGGAGTCCGGCGTCGCGCAGCGATTGGGCGCCGAAGATGGCGCGGGTCCGCCCGGCGCAGGTCACCACCACGGGACGGCGGTCGTCGCCGAGGTGGGCCGCGATGCGGGCGACCAGCTCGCCTCCCGGGATGCTCGTGGCCCCGGGCACCGTTGCCTCGCCGTACTCCTCCGGACTGCGGACGTCCACCAGGAGCGGGGCCCGCGACGGGTCCGCCAGGGCGGAGGCGAGCGCATCGACGGAGACCGACGGTGTCGCGTACGCCGCGCGGGCCGACTCGGCGAGCGCCTTGCTCGGCACGCACAGGTTGCGGAACGCCCGGCCGCCGTCGCGCGCCCACGCCGGGGTGCCGCCCGCCAGCACGGCGACGTCACGGTAGCCCCAGGAGCTCCAGGTCCGCGCCTCCGCCTCGACGACCCCGGGCGGGCCGACGAGAACAACGGGCGTGTCGCGCCGAGGCACCCAGGTCTCGACCCGCCGTCGGCGGCCCTCGGTCCACGACGCCGGCAGGTACGCGGCGGCGTACAGGTGGCCGGCCCGGAAGTCCTCGAGCTCGTGCACGTCGACGAGCGCGAGCTCGTCGGATCCTTCGAGCAGGCGACGGAGCCGCTCGGGCTCCAGCGTCGCGGGTGTCATGGGTCTCCGATCTGGCGTGAGGGGTGTGCCGCCCCCGGCCGTTCGCCGGGGACGGCACCCGTCATCAGGACTTGTCGATCCAGGCGCCGGTGTAGTCGACCACCCCCGGCGAGACCGGGAGGTGGAGCTTCGGGTCGAGGTAGCGGCGGGTGTTGCCGTACGCGGTCACGATCACCGGGACGTCCGTCCACGCGAGGGTGGCGATCTGGTCGACGATCTTCTGCCGTTCCTTCGCGTCCGTCGACGCGTCGTAGGCGTCGGAGAGCGAGTCGAGCTCTGCGTTGGCATAGCGCGAGGCGTTCCACGCAGCGCCGGAGCGGTAGAGGTAGTCGATGTACTGGGAGGGCGAGGGGCGCGACGCCCAGTACGTGATCGTCGCGTCCGCCGTCAGCCAGGGCGAGTTGTCGCCCTCGGCGTAGTACTTCTCACCGGTCTGGATGTCGACGTCCACGTCGAAGTTCGGGTACTCCTCGAGCTGCTGCTGGATGAGCAGCGCGTGCGACTCCTCGGTGGAGCTGGTGGTGATCGTGAACGCCACCTTCCGGTCGCCGAGCAGCTCCTTCACCTTGTCGGCGTCGGGCTTGCGCTGCTCGAGCGACGACGGACGCACCGCGTACGTGGGGCCGTAGATGGTGTCGTTGCCGAGGTCGGCCTGGCCGCCGTACACGGTCTTGACGATCGCCTCGCGGTCGAGCGCCCAGGCGATCGCCTGCCGGACCTTGACGTCGTCGAACGGCGCCTTGTCGACACGGAAGACGAGGGCCGAGAAGCCCGCTGCGGGCTCGCTGTCGACGGTGTACTTCGAGTCGTCGATGGCGGAGGTGAGGTTGGCGGGCACAGGCTCGCCGTACAGACCGTCGATCTCCCCGCTCTGCAGGGCGAGCACCCGCGCCTGCTGGTCCTTGTAGAACGTGTTGACGATCCCGTCGAGATAGATCTCGTCCTTGTTCCAGTACGTGGGGTTCTTCTCGAACGTCACCCGCTGGCCGGTCTGGTAGGACTTCACCACGAACGGGCCGGTGCCGACGTAGCTGTCCTGCCAGGTCCCGAGCTGGTAGTCGGCGGGCAGGATCTGCGTGTTGCTGCCGGCGACCAGGAACGGGAAGTCCGAGAAGGGCTTCAGCAGCGTGAAGTCGACGTTCTTGCCGGACGCGCTCACCGACTTCAGGACGCCCTCGAGCGACCCCTTGGCAGGCGAGGTGCTGTCCGGCGCGAGGATCCGCTGGAAGGTCGCGACGACGTCGGCGGGCGTGAGCGCCCTCCCGTCGTTGAAGGTCACTCCCTCGCGGATCGCGAAGGTCCAGGTCAGGCCATCGTCGGACACCGACCACTCGGTCGCGAGGACGGGTGACGCCTCGTAGTTCTCGTCGACGCGCACGAGCTTCTCGGCGACGGTGTCCACGATCGCGGTGCCCCCGGGGCTCGCGACGGTCACCGGGTCGACCTCGCCACCGGGATCGACGACGCTGGTGCGCAGGGTGCCGCCGGCGACGGGATCGCCGGAACCCTCACCTCCACCGCTCTCGTCGACGGTGCCGGCGCACGCGGACAGGACCAGGGCGGCAGCCGCGAGCGCGCCGGCGAGGGCGCGGGAACGGCGCCGGACGGTGGGGTGGGTAGCGGGCAAGGTCATCTCGTCACTCCTGGTGGGAAGGGTCGGGCATGGGGAGACAGCAGTGGTGAAGGGTCAGAAGACGGTCCGGCGGTTGCCGAAGTAGTAGGCGCCGCTCAGCAGCGCGTCACCGGACTGGTGGAGCTTCCAGATCATCGTGTCGTGGAGGCTGTGGGTGCGGACGTCACGCCAGTAGCGGTCGAGACCCAGCTCCGACCGGCTCGAGCTCGCCCCCGAGAGCGCGAACAGCTCCGAGGCGATCTCGAGCGCGACCTCGCTCCCGAGGGCCTCGGTCTCGGCGGCGGCGACCGTGGCCGCCGAGATGCTCTGCGGCGTCCCGGCGCGCTCGGCGTCGTCGACGAGGTCGGCCGCCCGGGCGAGCGCGCTCTCGGCCAGCGCGAGCCGGGTCGCCAGCCGGCCGAACCGGCGGACCACGTGCGGGTCCTCGACGACGGACTCGATCCCGAGGTCCTTCGACGGACGCGCCTTCGTGACGACGTAGCGGTGCGTCGCCTCGAGCGCGCCCGCGGCGACCCCCACGTTGACCGCGCCGTGCACGATGTTGCCCTTGGCGCCGGCGAGGTGGGCCCCCTCCCCTGCGCGCCACTGGGCGATCACGTGCTCCTCGAAGACGCGGACGCCGTCGAGCGTGGTCGTCCCGCTCGCCGTGGTGCGCTGCCCGATGCCGGACCAGTCGTCCACGATCTCGACGCCCTCGGCGTCGCGGCGCACCAGCGCCGACGCACGGTTGCCCGCGGGGTCGCGGACGCTGACGGGGATCCAGTCGGCGCTGTACGAGCCGGTGGTGTACGCCTTCACGCCGTCGACGGTGAACCCACCGTCGGGTGCGTGCAGCAGCCGCGTGCGGATGTCGCCCGCCGACTTGGTCCCGAGCTCGGCGTTCGCGTTGCCGAAACGCGCTCCCGCGAGCGCCTCGGCGAAGAAGTGCTCCTGCTGGGAGGGGGTGCCCGAGAGCCGGATCGTCTCGAGCGCGCTGAAATGTGGCTGGAGGATCTGGGCGATCGAGGCGTCGGCGGCGGCGATCAGCCGGACGACCTCGGCCACGACGGCCGTACCCGCCTCGAGGCCGCCGAACGCGACGGGGACGGTGACGCCCAGCAGGCCGGTTCGAGCGAGTACCTGGAGTTCCGCCGTCGGGTGGCGCCGATCCCGGTCGCGTTCGGCCGCACCCTGGGCGAGGAACCGCGCGACGTCGGCCGCGGTCGCCAGCACGGCGTCGACGTCGGGGAGGACCGGCACGTCGGCCGGGCCCGGCACGACGACGGACCCGGGATCGGCGGGGGCCGCTGCGAGGAGCGCCTGGCCGACGACGGCCTCGTTCCATGCCGTCGAGTCGGACAGCACGTGGGTCCGGGCGGCACGGGTCGCCTCCCAGAGCGCGTCGTCGTCGGTGCTCGTCGCGCCGGCGAGGTCCGGGAGCTCGGTCACGACCCCGACGAGCGCCGCTGCGGCGGCGGCCTTCGCGATCACCGCCCCGCTGGGGCGACCGCGGCGTGCTCCGGCGGCCGTGTCGTCGAGCAGCCGCAGGGCCGCGTGCAGCTCGGCCCGCAGGCGTCCGAAGCGCACGATCACGTACGGGTCGTCGATGAGGCGGTCGTAGGTGCGTCCCGACCAGGGGCGGCCGGACCGGGTGTGGTGGGCCGCCGCGTCGAGCAGCCGGGACGCGACTCCGAGGCTGACCGCTGCGTGGGTGAGCGCATCGACCGCGCGGGCCGCGTCCCCTGTGGGGCCGTGGGGCGACCGCAGCAGGGCGTCAGGCCCGAGCGCGACATCGGCGACGATCCGACCCTCGGGCGCCGGGACGAGCGCGTCCGCACGGGAGCCGTCCGCGCCGTCGACCGGGGCGACGTACGCCCCGAGCCGCAGGGCGCTCGTCAGCCGTGCCGGCGCGAGTCGCAGACCGGTCCGGTCCCCGGGCGCCCGCCCACCCTCGGCGACCCGTTCGGCCCACCCCAGGGCGAGCCCGTCGTGCGCGGCGGACCGGGCCAGCGCGCGCTGGGCGTCCGTACCGAGGTCGCGGACACGCACGGCGGCGCGGACGTGGGCCGCGAGCGCGCTCCCGACCTCCGGGGACACCGTCGACACACGACGGACCAGCGTCACCGCGTGCGCGTCCTCGTCTGCGTCGACGACGCGGGCGAGCGTCGACAGCGCGCCGGCTCCGACGATCTCGTCGGCGAACGCCACGGACTCGTCGCCCGTGGGTCGGTACGCCGTCGTCCGCGCCGCCCAGCGGTCGAGCGTGTTCTCCAGCCGGACGTCGTCGGGCGGGGGGACGTCCGCTCCAGGCAGCGCATCTCGGGTTGCGGTCACGGTGAGCTCCTCGGTGCTCTCACGGGTCGGATCGAGTCCCGAGTCTGCAAACGGGCGGCCGTGCTCGAAGCCCGGTTCTCAGGTTCTGGATGCTCCTGACGTCTGGCGAGACGCCTTCTCAAGCGCTCCGATCCCTGTGATGGCGGGGATCTGGGGCCGTCGCGCGCGGAAAGTGATGTTTCAGGATTGAAACACTTGACTTACTCGACTATGTTTCGGTCTTGAAACGCAAGGCCCCCATCGGCCGCCTCAGCGGTCGCCAGGCGAGACGCCGCCGCGCGGGACGCAGCCGCGTCGTTCACTCGAGACCACCTGCCACCCGCGAGCGACCTGGAGGAGCCCATGGCCGACACCCCGCCCACCCGTGAGATCACCCGGCTCGACTTCGGGCCACGTCTGCGCGGCTACGTCGCCGGCACGCTGCTCGTCGACACCGAGCGCGCCCTCGTGATCTCCGAGCCCGGCAAGGCGGTCACCTTCTTCGCGGTGCCGGCCGACGACGTACGCTCCGACCTCCTCTCCCCCGCCGAGCCGTCGCCGACCGCCCTGCACCCGGGCGCCGCGCACGGGTGGGACCTGGTCGTCGACGGTGACCGCAGGGCCGCTGCCGCGTGGGAGTACGCGATCGACGGACTCGACGGCTACGTCGGTCTCCGCTTCGACGCGTTGGACTCCTGGCTGCAGGAGGACGAGCCGGTCGCCATCCACCCGCGCAGCTCTCGCCACCGCGTCGACGCCGTACCCAGCACGCGCCACGTCGTGATCCGGGTCGGCGACCAGGTCGTCGCCGACACCCGAAGGCCGGTCGCGGTGTTCGAGACGGGTCTGCCGACGCGGTGGTACATCCCCCTGGCCGACCTCGACCGGGCCGCCCTGGTCGATCTCCCCCTGCACACCGGTTGCCCCTACAAGGGCACCGCCTCCTACTACGCCCACGCCTCCGACCCCGAGCGCGCTGTCGCCTGGTACTACCCCGACCCCCTCCCGGAGGTGGCCGGGATCGCCGGCCACGTCGCCTTCTTCGACGAGCTCGTCACCACCGAGGTCGACGGCGGACGCCGCGAGCCGCCCGTCACGCAGTGGACCTACGGCCTGCGCGACAACCTCCGCGGCGGAGGCAGCGGCGCCCACCAAGGCACCGACTCGCCCCACGACCACCCCCGTACCCGACCAGAGGAGACCCCCGTGTCCATCACCGTCACCGACCTCGACGCCGACGGCGCGCTGTCACGCCGCCACCCGGTGCCGCCCGGCGCCTTCACGTACGAGCCGAGCGAACGACGCGTCCGCGGCACCATCGACGGACTCGACGTCGTCGACAGCCTCGCGCCGCTGCTCGTCTGGGAGCCCGGCAGCGCCGTGCCCGGCTACGTGTTCCCGCGCGCGGACGTGCGTACCGACCTCCTCGCGCCCACCGCTCCGCCGGCGCACGGCCGGCACCCGCAGGTCGCCCAGTGGTACAACCTGCACCTCGGCGAGGAGGTCTACGAGGCGCTCGTGTTCGCCTACGACGTCGACGGGCTGCGCGACCACCTCGGCGTCGACTGGTTCCGGCGCCGCGAGGCCGGCGTCGAGCACTGGTACGAGGAGGACGAGGAGATCTTCCGCCACCCGCGCGACCCCTACAAGCGGGTCGACCCGATCAGGAGCTCGCGGCACGTCGAGGTGTTCGTCGAGGGCGTCAAAGTCGCCGACAGCCGGCGCCCCGTGCTGCTGTTCGAGACGCGGCTCCCGGTCCGCTACTACCTCCCCGCCGAGGACGTCGACTTCACGCACCTGCGCGAGACGAGCCTGTCGACCACCTGCCCGTACAAGGGTGACGCCCGCTACTGGTCGTACGACGACGGCACGACGACGCGGGAGAACATCGTGTGGTCCTACCCGACACCGATCCGCGCGGCCGAGGCGATCACGGACCTGGTCGCGTTCTACAACGAGGTCGTCGACATCGTCGTGGACGGGGTGCCGCTCGAGCGGCCGGAGTCGGAGTTCAGCGCCGCGCTCGGGGCCGGCGCAGCCCCAGCAGCGGCGACCCCCGTCCCGGCTGCGACCCCCTGACCGCTAGGGCCGCCCGCCGCTGGGGTACCCGAGCGAGACGTCACTGCCCCGAGGCTGTGCGGTAGGGGCAGACGGGTTCCGCTGGGGTACCCGAGCGGAGGGGTGCGCCCGTGCCGGCGGGACGAGGCCTCGTACGCCGCCCCGCCCCGCCGCGCGCGCCCTCGGCCGGCGGCGCTTGCCACGCTCGCCCCGCAAACACCGCCCATGCACCGCAGATCTGCGGTGCACCTGAGGCACTTGCGGTGCGGGCGCGGCAAACGCGGCGTACGGCGCCACGCGGCGACCTTGCGGTGGGTCGGGGCCCTTCGCACCGGTCGCCATCCCTGCCGCCGCTGGGGTACCCGAGCGGGACGCCACTGCCCCGAGTGTGTGCGGTGGGGGCAGACGGGTTCCGCTGGGGTACCCGAGCGGAGGCGGTGGGCGGGCCGGCGGCGCTTGTGAGTACGGCGCTAGGCCGCGACCTTGGACTGGCGGCGGCGCGCCACCTCGTTGCCCACGACGATCACGACCGCGATGAGGAACATCGCCGTGCCGATCACGTTCACCTGCATCGGGATGCCCCGCTGCGCGACACCCCAGACGTACATCGGGAACGTCACCGTCTGACCCGCGTTGAGGTTCGTGATGATGAAGTCGTCGAACGACAACGAGAAGCTCAGCAGGGCGGCGCCCATGATGCCGGGGAACACCAGCGGGAAGGTCACCCGCCAGAACGTCTGGTTCTCCGTCGCGTACAGGTCCATCGCGGCCTGCTCGAGGTTGTCGTCGAGCCCTGACAGCCGTGCTCGGACGGTGATGATGACGAACGAGAGGCAGAACGTGACGTGCGCGATGAAGATCGTCACGAAGCCCAGCTTGCCGCCGAACCCTGCCGACACGAACAGCGCCAGCATGGACGAGCCCAGCACGATCTCCGGCGCGGCCATCGGCAGGATGATCAGCGTGTTGAGCGGCCCGCGCCCGGCGAAGCGGTGCCGGACGAGCGCGAACGCCGCGAGCGTCCCGAGGATCGTCGCCACCAGCGTCGCCAGCAGGCCGATCTCGATGCTGCGGACCACCGACGAGCACATGCCCGACGGCTCGCACGGGTTGAGCCAGTTGTGCAGCGTGAACCCGTCGAACTTGTAGACGTTGCGCGACGACGGGTCGTTGAAGCTCATCAGCGCCACGATCGCGATCGGCACGAACATGTAGATCAGGACGAGGATCCCGAGGGCGAGGACGAGGTGCTCGCCGATCCAGCGGCCGAGCCTGTGGAGCGGGCTCATACGAGGTCCTCCGTCCCTGCGCGCCGGATGTAGAGCACGACGCCGATCGTGATCACGATCATCAGCGTCATCGACAACGCACCGGCGGCCGCGTAGTCGCCCTGGTTGGTGAACAGGTTCTGGATGATGTTGCCGATCATCCGCTGGTTCGGGCTGCCGAGGAGCTCGGAGTTGATGTAGTCACCGGCCGCCGGGATGAACGTCAGCAGCGTGCCGGCCACGACACCCGGCATGGACAGCGGCAGCGTGACCTTGAAGAACGCCCGCGCCGGCGACGCATACAGGTCTCCGGCGGCCTCGACGAGCCGGTGGTCGATCTTGTCGAGGCTGGCGAACAGCGGCAGCACCATGAAGGGCAGGAAGTTGTACGTCAGGCCCGCGACCACCGCGAACGGCGTCGCCAGGAGCCGCCCGTCGGCGCCGAGGATGTTGACCGCCTGGAGCGTGTTCACGATCCAGCCGTCGTCGGCGAGGATGAGCTTCCACGACAGCGTCCGGATGAGGAAGCTGGTGAAGAACGGTGCGATGACCAGCACCAGCATGAGGTTCTTCCAGCGGCCGGCCTTGAACGCGATCGCGTACGCCAGCACGTAGCCGAGGAAGAGGCACGCGACGGTGGCCAGCGCGGCGTACCAGAACGACCGCAGCAGTGGCTGCCAGTACTTCTGGATCACGTCGACGTAGTTGGCGAAGTGCCACGTCATGTCGTACCCGGTGAGGTTCGAGCCCTCCGGGTCGTACAGGCTCATCGCGATCAGCGAGTAGAACGGGATGAGGAAGAACAGCGCGAGCCACAGCGCCGACGGCAGCATCAGCCAGTAGCCGGTGAAGCGCCCGCTGCGTCGCCGCGCGGCCGCGCCGGACTCCCCCGACTCGTCCCCCGACGGGCCGAGGCCCACGGCCTCCGGCTCGACGACCGCCTCTTGCGGTTGGTGGGTCATCACTCGTCCCCGTCCTCGACGCCCGCCATCGCGTCCTGGCTCGCGTCGAGGAGGAACGCGTACTCGGGCCGCCACGAGAGGTCGACCGGCGTGCCGACCGCGAAGATCGGCCGCCGTCCGGTGTTCTGCTCGAACACCATGAGCTCCTGGCCCCACGGCATGCGGACGAGGTACTGCGTGCTGACGCCGACGAAGCTCACGTCGGTGACCACTCCGCCCTCGAACCGGTTGCCCGGCGCGTCGATCTCCCCGCCGACCTCGGCGATCATGACCTTCTCCGGGCGTACGCCGACCCAGCCCTTGCCACCCTCGGAGTGGCAGCGTCCGGTCGGGATCGAGACGGTCGTGCCCTGGACCGACACCTTCACGACGTCACCGTCGGGTCCGAGGATGTCGCCCGCGAGCAGGTTGGACTGGCCCAGGAAGTTGGCGACGAACGTCGTCTCGGGGTTGTCGTACAGCGCGGCAGGGGCGCCCATCTGCTCGATCACTCCGCCGTTCATCACCGCGACCGTGTCGGCCATGGTCATGGCCTCCTCTTGGTCGTGGGTGACGTGGACGAAGGTCAGGCCGACCTCGGTCTGGATCCGCTTGAGCTCGATCTGCATCCCGCGGCGCAGCTTGAGGTCGAGCGCGCCGAGCGGCTCGTCGAGGAGCAGCACCTCAGGGCTGTTGATGAGCGCACGCGCGAGCGCGACACGCTGCTGCTGGCCGCCGGAGAGCTGGAACGGCTTCTTCTGGCCCTGCCCGCCGAGCTCGACCAGGTCGAGCATCTCGGCGACCTTGGCCTTGGTGTCCTTGACGCCCCGACGCTTGAGCCCGAACGCCACGTTCTCGGCGATGTCGAGGTGCGGGAAGAGCGCGTAGCTCTGGAAGACGGTGTTGACCGGCCGCTTGTACGGCTTGTCGTACGTGATCTCGCGATCGCCCAGCGAGATCGTGCCCGACGTCGGCGTGTCCAGCCCCGCCACCATGCGCAGGGTCGTGGTCTTGCCGCACCCGGACGGGCCGAGCAGGGCGAAGAAGGAGCCCTGCGGGACGACCAGGTCGAGGGAGCGTACGGCGGTGAACGCGCCGTACGACTTCGTGACGGCCGAGAGCCGCAGGTCGCGACCCGTCGACGCCTGGTCGCGCGTGGTCGTGTCGTCAGCCACCAGTGACATCGGCAAAGTCTCCTTCGTACTCGCGCATCTTGAACTCTTCGAGGGCCATGAACGAGTGCGTCATGGCCAGGGTCTCGTCGTCGGGGAAGATCAGCGGGTCGGCCGCCAGCTCGGGGTCGATCTTCTCCATCTCGGCCTGCGCTCCGACCACAGGGCAGATGTAGTTCACCCACGCCGCGAGCTTCGCCGCGACGTCGGGCCGGTAGTAGTAGTCGATCCACTTCTCGGCGTTGGCGACGTGCTCGGCCTGGTTGGGGACGAGCATGTTGTCGGCCCAGATCATCAGGCCCTCTTCCGGCACGACGAACTCGATGTTGGGGTCGGCCGCGGCCAGGATGTCGCCCGACCACGCCTCGCACGCGACGATGTTGCCCGCCGCAAGGTCCTGGACGTACTCGTTGCCGGTGAACGCCCGGATCTGCCCGGCGTCGGAGGCACGGCGCAGGTCGTCCATCGCCGTCTGCCACTGGTCGTCGGTGAAGTCGGCCGGGTCGGCGCCGTTCTTCAGCAGCAGGAAGCCCATCGTGTCGCGCATCTCGGTCAGCAGCGTCACGCGGCCCTTGAGGTCGGGCCGCGTCAGCAGGTCCGTGAAGGAGCCGACCTCGTCCACCTTGGACTTGTTGTACGCGATGCCCGTCAGGCCGGCCTGCCACGGCGCGGAGAACTCGCGCTTGGGATCCCACGAGAGCCCCTGCAGCGACGAGATGAGGTTGTTGTGCAGGTTCGGGACCTTCGCCGCGTCCAGCGGCTGGATCCAACCCATCTGGATCATCCGCGCCGCCGCCCAGTCCGTGAGCATGAACATGTCGCGGTTGACCGGCTCGCAGGCGCCGAGCTGGTTGACGACCTTCGCGAAGAACTCGTTGTTGTCGTTGACGTCGGCGGTGTAGTCGACCTGGATCCCGAACTCCTTCTGGAACTCGTCCATGGTCGTCACGTAGCCCTCGTCCGGCTGGTCGATGTACTCCGGCCAGTTGGAGACGATCAGCCGACCGTCCGAGCTGCGGTCCGTCGCCGCGCAGTTCGCCGGGTCCTGCCGGCGGTCGGGCGTCCCGAAGAGCGGGAGCACGGCGGCGCTCCCTGCCAGGAAGGCCGCCCCTCCCACCCCCCGGAGCATCGTCCGGCGACTGATCTGCCTCACCACGATCTCTTCACCACCGTGTGCGACCTCATTCCGTACGAGGCGCCTCGCGGGCGCCCTGGTCGGCGTTCGACTTGCGGAATCCTCACACGGGGTTGGCAGCCCAGACAAGGGATTCCGTATCTTGTTTACGCTCTCGCAACGAATTCAGGAAGTGAAACTCCCAAATCCGGTCCGAAACCGTGAATACTCACCTCGTGGCATCGAACAGGCACGAGACCCCCGGCTCCGGCAGGATTGAGCGCATGACCGAGCGCAAGACCACCAACGGCGTCATCCTCGACGAGGTCTCCAAGCGCATCATCGCCGAGCTCCAGGTCGACGGACGACGGTCGTACGCGGCGATCGGCAAGGCGGTCGGGCTCTCGGAGGCGGCCGTCCGCCAGCGGGTCCAGAAGCTCACCGACGCCGGCGTGATCCAGATCGTCGCGGTCACCGACCCGCTCGAGCTCGGCTTCGCCCGGCAGGCGATGGTGGGGATCGGGGTCGACGGCGACGTGTTCGCGGTGACCGACGCGCTCGCGGCGATCCCCGAGCTCGACTACCTCGTGATCACGACGGGGCGGTTCGACGTGCTGGCAGAGATCGTGTGCGAGAGCGACGACGACCTGCTCGACGTCATCACGAGCAAGATCCGCGCGATCCCGGCCGTGACCCAGACGGAGACGTTCGTGTACCTCCGGTTGCGCAAGCAGACCTACGCCTGGGGCGTGCAGTAACCCCTCAGCCGTCGAGCGCGACCCCGCCCGCGCCGAGGGACGCGACCAGGTCCCGTACGAGCTCGCCGGTCCAGGCAGCACCCTCCGCACCGTCGAGCGCCCCGGCCGGCGGCGTACCGGCGACACCGTCGTGGTCGTGGGATGCGTACGTGGCGCCCGCCGGGGCGACGACGAACGGCGTCCCGGCGACGACGGGCTGAACCGCCGCGGGGTCCGTGCCCCCGGCCTTGAGCGCCGGCGCCCAGGCGACGTCCCGCGTCTCCAGCAGCGTCCACTCCCCCGGCCGGACTACCACGATCGCGCGCGGCCGCTGCGGGTCGAGCGCGTCGACGGCAGCCGCGACCGACTCCATCTGGACGCCGTCTGCGACGACCAGCGCGGGGTCGCTGGTGCTGACGAGCCCCGCCGGGTCTCCCCCGACCCACGGCGTGGCCCCGATCCGAGCCGTTGCGAGCAGCGCGACCACCGTCTCCGTGGACACCGGCGCCGTCACGGCCACGGCGTCGCCCGGGCGGACGCCGAGCGCGCGGAGCAGCCCGCCGAACGCGGCGACCTGCTCGAGGAGGACCGCGTACGACAGCGCACCGTCCGAGCCCGACACCGCCGTCGCGTCCGCACGGCCCAGGACGACCGGCCGGTCCAGGAGGTCGTAGACGGCGTTGAGCGTGCCAGGCGCCCCATCGCTCGGTCGGGTGAACCAGGTGGGCTCGGTCATCGCACGCCTCCGCCCGCCGAGCCCTGCGGAGTCGCCGGCGGCAGCGCGCACTGCGGGGTGCCGCCGGGGAGCTGGTGACGGTGCGCCGCGATCCACCGGTACGCCGGCCACGCCAGCGCGGTGGCCACCCGGGTCGCGAGGATCCGGCCGACGACGGGCCACGGCGGGCGAGCCGTCCGCAGGTAGGCGGCGACCGCCTCCGGGCCGGCAGCGTGGTCGGGCCCGACCCACTGGACCGCCGTCGAGCACTCCTCGACGGTCAGTCCGAGCGCGCCGAGGTCCGCGTGCTGCCACGCCACGACCTGCGCCCGCGAGGACGGGGCCCAGCGCTGCAGCCAGCGCGCGGAGGTCGAGCAGAACGCGCAGTCTCCGTCGAAGACGAGCACCTGGGCCGGCATCAGGCCCCCCGGAACACCGGAGCGCGCTTCTCGGTGCGGGCGAGGGCGGCCTCACGGACATCCTCGCTGCCCCAGCAGGCCTCCCAGCCCTTCGCGATCCGCGCGTCGGTCGCGGGGTCGGAGGGGTCCGCGTTGAGCACGAGCTTGTTGTAGGCGAGCGTCAGCGGCGCGAACCCGGCGATCTCCTGGGCCCACGCGTTCGCCGCAGCCGTGTCGCCGAGGCGGTCGACGAGCCCGCGGGCGTACGCAGTCTCGGCGTCGAGCATGTCTGCTCCGAGCATCAGCGCCTTCGCGGTGCCCGCACCGGCCACCGCCGCCAGCGTACGGATCGTCCACGCGTCGACGGCCATGCCGTTGCGCGCGGTCGGCACGCCGAACTTCGCCGTCGGTGCGGCCACCCGGAGGTCGCACGCGAGCGCCAGCTGTGTGCCGGCGCCGATCGCCGGTCCGTTGACGGCCGCGACCACCGGGATCTCGACCTCGGTCATCGCGCGCAGCATCGCGTAGAGGGCCTCGATGAACGCATCGCCGTACACGCCCGTCAGGTCCGCGCCCGCGCAGAAGCTGGTGCCCTCCCCGGTGACGACGACCGCACGCGAGCCGTCCGCTGCCGCACCCACGACCACCTCACGGATCTCGACGCAGGTGTCGAGGTCGAGGGCGTTGCGGCGCTCGGGCCGCCGCAGCTCGACGGTCGTCACGGCGCCGTCGCGGGTCACGCTGATCACGGGTGCTCCTGTCGGTCGAGGGGACGAGGCTGGGCGATCCGGTCCAGGATGGCAGCCACGCCGTCCTCGTCGTTGGTCGGCACCACCTCGTGGACCGACCCGAGCACGTCGCGGTGGGCGTTCGCCACGGCGAACGATCGCGCCGCCCAGCGGAGCATCGGGAGGTCGTTGGGCATGTCGCCGACGGCCCACACCCGGTCCTGCGCGATGCCGTTCTCGGCGCACCACGCGGCCAGACCGCTCGCCTTGGTGACGCCCGGCGCCGTGATCTCAGCCAGGCCGACGGCGCCGGAGAAGCCGAGCTCGGCGCGCCCCTCCAGCACGGCGGCGACCTGGGCGTGGAACTCGTCGGGGTCGCTGCCGTCCAGGCGGGCGAGCAGCTTGCCGGCGGGCGCGGAGGCGATCGCGTCCCAGTCGTCGAGGTTGTGCGCCTCGGGCGCCTCCCGGCGGTACGCGAAGCGTTCCTCGCGCCGCATCCCGTCCGCGCGCTCGACCGCGAAGGCGATGCCGGGCAGGGCCTCGCGCAGCAGTGTCCCGAGCTCGCGCAGCACGTCCGGGGCGATGGTGCCGCGGTCGGTGACGGTCCGGCTCGCGACGTGGTAGACGAAGGCACCGTTGGCGCTCAGCGCCACTCCCCCGGTCGCGTCGCCGACCGCGTCGGCCAGCACGTCCAGCCAGCGGGGCGGCCGCGCGGTGACGAAGACCGTCGGCACCCCCGCCTCCTCGGCGCGCCGGATCGCCTCGCGGGTGCGCGGCGACAGCGTCCCGTCCGAGCGCAGCAGCGTGCCGTCGAGATCGGTCGCCAGCAGCGACGGCACCCGCACCGGCGGCGGACCGCCGGCCGGCCCGTGATCAGGCATCGGCCGCCGCGAGCTGGCCGCAGGCGCCGTCGATCTCCTGGCCGCGCGTGTCACGCACCGTGGTCGGGATTCCCTTGGCCTCGAGCCGCCGGACGAACTCGCGCTCGTCCGCGGGGTCGGACGCCGTCCAGATCGAGCCCGGCGTGGGGTTGAGCGGGATCAGGTTGACGTGCACCCAGCCCCAGTCGCCGTACGACCGCAGCAGGTCGCCGAGCATGTCCGCGCGCCACGCCTGGTCGTTGATGTCCTTGATCAGCGCGTACTCGATGGACACGCGACGCTTCGTCGTACGGGCGTACTCCCACGCGGCCTCGACCGCCTCCGCGACCTTGAAGCGCGTGTTGATCGGGACGAGGTCGTCGCGCAGCTCGTCGTCGGGTGCGTGCAGCGACAGCGCGAGCGTGACGGGGATGCCCTCCGTGGTCAGCTGCTTGATCCGCGGGACCAGGCCGACGGTGCTCACGGTGATGTTGCGGGCCGACATCCCGAGCCCCTCGGGGCCGTCGTCGACCATCCGGCGGACGGCTCCGATCACGGCCTTGTAGTTGGCCATCGGCTCGCCCATACCCATGAACACGACGTTGGAGAGCCGGCCGGGTCCGCCAGGCACCTCGCCGCGCGCCATCGCCCGGGCTCCGTCGACGACCTGCTCGATGATCTCGCCCGTCGACATGTTGCGCTGCAGCCCGCCCTGTCCGGTCGCGCAGAACGGGCACGCCATGCCGCAGCCGGCCTGGCTCGACACGCAGATCGTCGCGCGATCGGGGTAGCGCATGAGCACCGACTCGACGAGCGCGCCGTCGAAGAGCTTCCAGAGCGTCTTGCGGGTCGTGCCGCGGTCGGCCTCGAGCGTGCGGACGGGGGTGATCAGCTGCGGCATCAGACCGGCGACGAGCTGGTCGCGGATGCCTGCGGGAAGATCCGTCATCTCCGCCGGGTCGGACACGAGACGCGTGAAGTAGTGCGTCGAGAGCTGCTTGGCGCGGTAACCGGGAAGCCCGAGAGCCTCGACCGCCTCCTTGCGTGCGGCGAGGTCGAGGTCGGCCAGGTGGCGCGGCGGCTTGCCCCGCCCCTTGGGCTGCTCGAAGACGAGCGGGAGCGGGTTCGGGTTCACGTGAGACATGTCGGTCTCATTCTCCCATCACGAGCCAACCGCGCGCGCCGTCCCCCGCCGCCCCGTCCCCGTTGTGAAGGGTTGGACGGGGTTCTGGAGCGGAGATTCCGACCGGAACCCTGCACAACGGGGACGGAGCGGACGCGAGGGCAGCGTCAGGAGACGGGGACGAGGAAGTGCAGCACGAGCCAGCAGACCGGGGCGACCGCGAGGAGCGAGTCGAGGCGGTCCATGAGGCCGCCGTGGCCCGGCAGCAGGTCGCTCATGTCCTTGATGCCGACGTCCCGCTTGATCATCGACTCGGAGAGGTCACCGAGCGTCGCCATCGCGACCGCGACCAGGCCGAGCAGCACGCCGACCCACCAGCGACCCTCGAGCAGGAAGACGACGCACAGGACACCGGCGAGGACGCACCCCACGACCGAGCCGCCGAAGCCCTCCCAGGACTTCTTCGGGCTGATCGTCGGCGCCATCGGGTGCTTGCCGAGCTTGTAGCCGGCGGCGTAGCCGAAGATGTCGGACGCGATCGTGACCACGATGAAGGTGACGATCCGCCAGGCGCCGTCCTCCTCGGCCGTCATCAGGACGACGAACGACCCCAGCACCGGGACGTACCCGAAGATGAAGACCGCCGCGGACGCGTCGCGCACGAAGCCCTCGGCCCCCTGCGGCATCCGGTAGACGAAGACCCCCAGGACCGTGAGCGCCGCGCCGATCGCGACCGCCTCGGTGCCGCCGACGTACGCCGAGGCGAGCGTTGCGAGACCGCCCGCCATCAGCGGGGGCAACGGCACGGCGATGCCGGCCTTCGCCAGCGCGCCGCACAGCTCCCAGATCGCCACCGCCGCCGCCGCGAGCACGACGACGACGAAGAGGGCCTTGACGAAGAACAGCGAGAGGACGACGGCGGCGCCGAGGCCGACTCCGACACCGATCGCGGCAGGAAGATTGCGCCCGCCGCGCTGCCGGGGCGCTGCGGGGACCTCAGATGCGCTCATCAGACCTCGAGCAGCTCCTGCTCCTTGTTCTTGACGAGCTCGTCGATGTGGTCGACGTGCTTCTTGGTGAGTCCGTCGAGGCGCTTCTCGGCTCCGGTCACGTCGTCCTTGCCGACCTCGCCGTCCTTCTCAGCCTTGTCCATCGCCTGCTTCGCGGAGCGGCGGATGTTGCGAACCGCGACGCGGCCCTCCTCCGCCTTGGACTTGGCGAGCTTGATGTACTCCTTGCGACGCTCCTCGGTCAGCTGCGGCAGCACCAGCCGCAGGACCTTGCCGTCGTCGGTCGGGTTGACACCCAGGTCGGAGTCGCGGATGGCCTTCTCGATGGCGCTCTTGGCGCCCAGGTCGTACGGGCTCACGATGACGACCCGCGGCTCGGGGATCTGGAACCCGGCGAGCTGCTGGATCGGCGTGGGGGTGCCGTAGTAGTCGGCCGTGATCTTCGCGAACATCGCGGGGTGCGCACGCCCGGTGCGGATCGCGGCGAACTCCTCGCGCGCGTGCTCGACGGCCTTCTCCATCTTGGAGTCGGCGTCGCGCAGGGTCTCGTCAATCACTGGCCTGCTCCTTCGTTGAGGTCTCTGGTCGGTCAGTCTGCGAAGACCAGCGTGCCGATCTTCTCACCTCTCAGGACCGAGGAGATGTTGCCCTCTCCCTCGATCCCGAAGACGCGCATCGGCAGCTTGTTCTCCATCAGCAGCGCGAACGCGGTCGCGTCGGCGACCCGCAGGCCGCGCTGCAGCGCCTCGGCGTACGAGATGGAGTCGATCTTGGTGGCGCTGGCGTCCTTGTGCGGGTCTGCGGTGTAGACGCCGTCCACGCCGTTCTTGCCCATGAGGACCTCGTCGGCACGGACCTCGAGCGCCCGCTGGGCGGAGACCGTGTCGGTGGAGAAGTAGGGCATGCCGGCGCCGGCGCCGAAGATGACGACCCGGCCCTTCTCCAGGTGGCGGATCGCGCGGCGCGGGATGTAGGGCTCGGCGACCTGGCCCATCGTGATCGCGGTCTGGACGCGGGTGTCGATGTCCTGCTTCTCCAGGAAGTCCTGCAGGGCGAGGCAGTTCATGACGATGCCGAGCATCCCCATGTAGTCGGCGCGCGCCCGGTCCATCCCCCGCTGCTGCAGCTCGGCGCCGCGGAAGAAGTTGCCGCCACCGATGACGATGGCGATCTCGACGCCCGCTGCGACGCCCTCGGCGATCTGGCGGGCGATCGTGTTGACGACGTCCGGGTCGACGCCCAGGCTGCCGCCGCCGAACGCCTCGCCGGACAGCTTGAGGAGCACCCGGCGAGGACGCTCGGCCGACGCACCGCGCTCCGCGAGCGCCTCGGACGGCACGGAGGCCGGCGGGTCGACTGTCTCGTTCTGGTCCACCACACCGGCCTCCGTATCGCGCGTCGTCGTCAGATCATCCTCGCAAATCGAGGGCGTCAGGCGCCGATCTCGATGTGCGCGAAGCGCGTCACCGTGAGGCCGGCCTCGTCGAGGACCTGCTTCACGGACTTCTTCTGCTCGGTGACCGACGGCTGGTCGAGCAGGACGAAGTCCTTGTAGAACGCGTTGACCTTGCCCTCGACGATCTTGCTGATCGCCTGCTCGGGCTTGCCCTCCTCGCGGGCCGCGGCCTCGGCGATCTCGCGCTCCTTGGCCACGACGTCGGCCGGGACCTCGTCGCGCGTCAGGAAGCGGGGACGCATCGCGGCGACCTGCATGGCCACGCTGCGCGCGACCTCCTCCTCGCCGTCGCCCTCGTACTCGATGAGCACGCCGACGGCCGGCGGCAGGTCGCTCGCACGGCGGTGCAGGTAGGTCGCGACCCGACCGGTGCCCTCGAGCACCTGGACGCGGCCGAGCTCCAGCTTCTCGCCGATGATGGCCGCGAGGCCCGAGATCTTCTCGGCGACGGTCTTGCCGTCACCGGCGTCGGTGGCCGCGAAGGCAGCGGCGTCGGCCGGCTTCGTACGGTCGGCCAGCTCGGCGAGCTCCTCGGCCAGGGCGACGAACTGGTCGTTCTTGGCGACGAAGTCCGTCTCGGCGTTCAGCTCGACGATCGCGTTGCCCGACGCGGCGACGAGGCCGGCGGTGGCCTCGCGCTCCGAGCCGCGCTTCTCGGCCTTCGCCTGACCGTGGACCCGCAGGATCTCGACGGCCTTGTCGTAGTCGCCCTCGGCCTCGGTGAGCGCCTTCTTGGCGTCCATCATGCCCGCGCCCGTGGCGTCGCGGAGCTTCTTCACCTCTGCTGCGGTGATTGCCATCTGTGTCTCTTCTCGTCCGTATCCGTGTCCGGTCGAGCCGGACGGTTGATGCTGGTCGGGCGGGGTCGCGACGCGGGTGCGTCCCGTCCCCGCCGACCGGTGTGCGGGTGACCTGTCGCCGGGGCGATCAGGCGTCGGCGGGCTTCTCCTCGGCGGAGCCGGTCTCGGCGAGGTTCTCCTCGGCCGCGGCGGTCTCCTCGACGACCTCGGCCGGGGTGTCGTCGGCGCTGGCCGACGACTGGACCTCGGCCTCGGCGGCCTCGGTGGTGACGGGGTCGGTGCCCTGGGCGAGCTCGCGCTCCCACTCCGCCAGCGGCTCGCCGGCGGCGACGGTGCCCGCAGCCTCGGGCGCCTCGGCGCTCTCGTCCTTGCCGGCGCCGCGCGAGATCAGGCCCTCGCCCACCGCGTCGGCGACGACGCGGGTGAGGAGCGTGACCGAGCGGATCGCGTCGTCGTTGCCCGGGATCGGGTAGTCGACGTCGTCGGGGTCGCAGTTGGTGTCGAGGATCGCGACGACCGGGATGCCCAGCTTCTTGGCCTCGTCGACCGCCAGGTGCTCCTTCTTGGTGTCGATGACCCACAGCGCCGACGGCGTACGGCTCATGTCGCGGATGCCGCCCAGGGTGCGGTCGAGCTTGTCGTGCTCGCGCTTGAGCTGCAGGAGCTCCTTCTTGGTGCGGCCCGAGCCGGCGACGTCGTCGAAGTCGACCTCGTCGAGCTCCTTGAGGCGCTTGATCCGCTCGTGGACGGTCGAGAAGTTGGTGAGCATGCCGCCCAGCCAGCGGTGGTTCACGTACGGCATGCCGACGCGGGTCGCCTGCTCGGTGATGGCCTCCTGCGCCTGGCGCTTCGTACCGACGAAGAGCACCGTGCCACCGCGGGCGACGGTCGTCTTGACGAAGTCGTACGCGCGGTCGATGTAGGCCAGCGACTGCTGCAGGTCGATGATGTAGATGCCGTTGCGCTCGGTGAGGATGAAGCGCTTCATCTTGGGGTTCCAGCGGCGGGTCTGGTGCCCGAAGTGGACACCGCTCTCGAGCAGCTGGCGCATGGACACGACGGCCATGACGTTCCTCTTTCGTACGAGGGCGCACGGGTGCACCCGATCCTGGTTGACGTGCCGGCGGCGCCGACACCCTGGCGCCCTTGCGCGGACCGCCTCCCCGTGTGGAGAGGACCAGGGCCGCGCATCCCGGCGGGGCCGGGCGAAGAGCGCGCGAAGTCACCCGTCGCGCCGCTGGCTCCCGTTGAGGGGGTCAGAAGACGGTCGAGGTGCTCCTCTCAGTCTAGGCCACCCGCCCCAGCGGGCGAAATCCCGGCCCGGCCGTCCTCAGCGGCGGTAGGCGAAGACCTGGCTCACCCACACGACGCCGTCGCCGTCGCGACGGACGCCGCCGCCGATCCGCCGGTAGCGCGGCTCGAGGATGTTGGCCCGGTGCCCCGGCGAGTCCATCCACGCCCGGACGACGGAGATCGGCCAGCGGTAGCCGTACGCGATGTTCTCCCCCACCTTCCAACCCCCGCAGCTGCGCAGGACCGGCCGCAAGTTCTGGTGCGTCAGGCGGCCGGTGCGCGCGATCCGGTTGGCGCTGCGCTGCGCGAAGCGGTCGAGGCACGCCGAGCGGGTCAGGCGCCGCAGGTCGTGGGCCGCTCGCGCGCGGTTGGTGTGGCGGACGACACGACGCTCGTAGACGACGGGCCCGGGCGGGACCGACGCTCTCGCGGCGGTCAGGGCCGGTGCGGCGGTCAGGGCCGGTGCGGCGGTCCTTCCCGTGGCGGGCGAAGCTCCCTGCGCCGGGACGATCGCCGCCCCCGGGGCCAGCAGGAGCGCTGCGGTCAGAAGCACGACAGGACCGATCTTTCTCATGGGTTCTCCCACTCCCCCGCGAGCGGACCCTCGGTCGTCCCCAGGTCCCCGCCCGACGTGTTTGTCCCCAGATGTTCGACTCGCCCCCACGCTAGCCGCGTCGCCCGCGATTGCATCTCCAGATGACTTCCGGTCGGCTCGTGCTCCTCCTGCTCCTGCTGCTCCCGTCGGCCGCCTCCCCCGTGGTGGCCGACGACGTCTCATGGGTGTGGCCGCTGGATCCCCGGCCCGCCGTCGTCCGGGCGTACGAGGAGCCCGCAGGCCCGTACGCCGCCGGCCACCGCGGCCTCGACGTGGCCGGCAGTGCCGGGGCGCCGGTGCGGGCGGTCGACGACGGGGTGGTCGCGTTCGCCGGCCGGGTGGCCGGAGTGGAGGTGGTCAGCGTCGACCACGGGGGTGTCCGCTCGACCTACCAGCCCGTCGGCGCGCTGGTGAGGAGCGGAGACGCGGTACGCCGCGGCGCGATCCTCGGGCGGCTGCTGCTCGCGGGGAGCCACTGCCACCCACGCGCGTGCCTGCACCTCGGACGGCGCCACGGGACGGCGTACGCCGACCCGCTCGCGCTGCTCGACCGCGCGGCGGCGGTGCGGCTCGTGACCCCGTACGGCCCTCCGCCGGTCCCACCGCCCGATCCGGCGCCCGTCCTCGGCGGGCCCGGGAGCCTCGCTCCTCCCGTCGACGGCCCCGTCAGCTCGCCGTTCGGGATGCGGGTCCATCCGGTGACGGGTCAGCTGGGGCTGCACGACGGCACCGACTTCGCCGTGCCGTGCGGCACCCCCGTCCGGTCGGCGGCCGACGGACGGGTGGTCGGCGTCGACTACGACCCGGTGTACGGCAACCGGGTGGTGGTGGACCACGGCGGGGGGCTCACCACCCGCTACAACCACCTGACCCGCGCCGACGTCGCGACCGGCGACCGCGTGGGAGTGGGCGACGTGGTCGGCGCCGTCGGGTCGACGGGGCTGTCGACCGGCTGCCACCTCCATTTCATGGTGCTCGACGGCGACCGCCCGGTGGACCCGATGGGCCTGCTGTGAACGACGACGAGGCCCGCCGGGGTCTCCCCGACGGGCCTCGTGCGCGGTCCGACTCAGCCGAGCGAGGCGACCGCGTCGTTGAGCGTCTTCGACGGGCGCATCACCTGCGAGGCGAGCGCGTCGTCCGGACGGTAGTAGCCACCGATCTCGACCGGGGAGCCCTGGACGCCGATCAGCTCGTCGTTGATCGTCTGCTCCTGGGTGCTCAGGGTCTCGGCGAGCGGGCCGAACGTCGCGGCGAGCGCGGCGTCCTCGGTCTGCTTCGCCAGCTCCTGCGCCCAGTAGAGCGCCAGGTAGAAGTGGCTGCCGCGGTTGTCGATGCCACCGACGCGACGGCTCGGCGACTTGTTCTCGTCGAGGAACGTCGCGGTGGCGCGGTCGAGGGTGTCGGCGAGCACCTGGGCCTGGGCGTTGCCGGTCACCTGGGCGAGGTGCTCGAAGCTGACCGCCAGCGCGAGGAACTCTCCGAGGCTGTCCCAGCGGAGGTAGTTCTCCTTGACCAGCTGCTGGACGTGCTTCGGTGCCGAGCCGCCGGCGCCGGTCTCGAAGAGGCCGCCGCCGTTGATCAGCGGGACGACGGACAGCATCTTGGCGCTGGTGCCGAGCTCGAGGATCGGGAAGAGGTCGGTCAGGTAGTCGCGCAGGACGTTGCCCGTGACCGAGATCGTGTCCTCGCCCTTGCGGATGCGGTCGAGCGAGAACTTCGTGGCGTCGGCCGGGCTCAGGATCTCGATCTGCAGACCCTCGGTGTCGTGCTCCGGCAGGTAGGCCTTGACCTTCGCGATCAGGTTGCGGTCGTGGGCCCGCGACTCGTCGAGCCAGAAGACCGCCGGCGAGCCGGTGGCGCGGGCGCGCGTCACGGCGAGCTTGACCCAGTCGCGGATCGGGACGTCCTTGGTCTGGCACGCACGCCAGATGTCGCCCTTGCGGACCTGGTGCTCCAGGAGCACGTCACCAGCCGTGTTGACCACGCGCACGGTGCCGTCGACCGGGATCTCGAACGTCTTGTCGTGGCTGCCGTACTCCTCGGCCTTCTGCGCCATCAGACCGACGTTGGGCACCGAGCCCATCGTCGACGGGTCGAACGCGCCGTTGGCGCGGCAGTCGTCGATGACGGTCTGGTAGACCGACGCGTACGAGCTGTCCGGGATGGTCGCGATCGTGTCGGCCTCGACACCGTCAGGACCCCACATGTGGCCCGAGGTGCGGATCATGGCCGGCATCGACGCGTCGACGATCACGTCGCTCGGGACGTGGAGGTTGGTGATCCCGCGGTCGGAGTCGACCATCGCGAGGGCCGGGCCGGCCGCGATCGCGGCGTCGATGGCCGCCTTGATCTCGTCGCCGCCCTCGAGGGCGTCCAGGCCGCCGAGGATCGCGCCGAGGCCGTCGTTGGGGCTCAGGCCGGCCGCCGCCAGCTTCTCGCCGTAGGCGTCGAAGACCGGACGGAGGAACGTCTTGACGACGTGGCCGAAGATGATCGGGTCCGAGACCTTCATCATCGTGGCCTTGAGGTGGACGCTGAAGAGGACGCCCTCGCGCTCGGCACGCGCGATGGCGTCGGCGAGGAAGGCCTGCAGCGCGGCGACGTCCATGTAGGTCGCGTCGACGACCTCACCGGCGAGCACCGGCACCGCGTCGCGCAGCACCGTCGTCGCGCCGTCGGCGGTGACGAGCTCGATGCGCAGGGTGTCGTCGGCCTCGATGACCACCGACTGCTCGTTGGAGCGGAAGTCGTGCTCGCCCATCGTGGCGACGTCGGTCTTCGAGTCAGAGGACCAGGCACCCATCGAGTGCGGGTGCTTGCGGGCGTACTGCTTGACCGACGCGGGCGCGCGGCGGTCGGAGTTGCCCTCACGGAGCACCGGGTTGACGGCACTGCCCTTGACCTTGTCGTAGCGCGCGCGGACGTCGCGCTCGTCGTCGGTCGATGGCTCGTCCGGGTAGTCCGGGAGCGCGTAGCCCTGCGCCTGCAGCTCGGCGATCGCCGCCTTGAGCTGGGGCACCGAGGCGCTGATGTTGGGGAGCTTGATGATGTTGGCCTCGGGGCGCTTGGCGAGCTCGCCCAGCTCAGCCAGGGCGTCATCCACCCGCTGCTCCGGCGAGAGGCGGTCCGGGAACTGCGCGAGGATGCGGCCCGAGAGCGAGATGTCCCGGGTCTCGACCGTGACGCCGGCCTGTGCCGCGTAGGCCTGGATGATCGGGAGGAACGAGTACGTCGCGAGCAGCGGCGCTTCGTCCGTGTGCGTGTAGATGACCTTCGAGTCCAACTCCGAGGCTCCGTTCCTGCGTTCGACCATCCCGCTTCCCAGGATGGTTCGGCGTGCTGGGGTCTTGTCCTACAGCCGTGCTCCACGGCACGGGACGGGGACGCACCAGATGCTGGTCGTCCGCCCTGAGGTCAGGCGCTCCGTAGAGGAAGCCTACTTCGTCACGCCTATCGGACCGGACGCGGGCGGAGCCCAAGGGCACCCGGGATCGGGTGCCCCGTCACGCGCGCGGGTGTGCCTGGGCGTACGCGCTGCGCAGGCGCTCGGAGCTCACGTGGGTGTAGAGCTGGGTGGTCGCGAGCGACGCGTGCCCGAGGAGCTCCTGGACGCTGCGGAGGTCGGCACCACCCTCGAGGAGGTGCGTCGCGGCGGTGTGGCGGAGGCCGTGCGGCCCGAGGTCGGGCGCGTCGTCGACCTCCGCGAGCCGGGCGTGGACCATACGCCGGACGGTGCGCGGATCGACCCGTCCACCGCGTCGCCCCAGGAACAGGGCGGGTCCGCTGCCCGCCACGACCAGCACGGGCCGGACGGCCATCCACCGGTCGATCGCTCGCGCGGCCGGGCGCCCGAACGGCACGCTCCGCTCCTTGTCGCCCTTGCCGATGACGCGCACGACGTCGCGGGACCGGTCGACGTCGTCGACGTCGAGCCCGCAGAGCTCCCCGACGCGGATGCCGGTCGCGTAGAGCAGCTCGAGCACCGCCACGTCTCGGACCGCCACCGGGTCGCTCGAGGCTCCGTCGGCGGCCGAACCGGTCGCGGCCTCCGACGCTGCGTCCAGCAGTGCCCGCACCTCGTCCTGGCGCAGGACGCCCGGGAGCTCGCGATGGCGCTTCGGGTTGGCCAGGAGCGCCCCGGCGTCGTGGTCTGCCCGCCCGGTGCGCACCATCCACGCGGTGAACCTCCGGACGGCCGCGGCCCGGCGTGCCAAGGTGCTCCGCGCCCGCCCGCGGACCTGCTGGGCCGCGAGGTAGCTGCGCAGCGACCGCAGCTCGAGCGCAGACGGGTCGTGGACGCCCAGGGCCTCCGCATGCTCGGCGAGCAGCTCGAGGTCGCCGCCGTAGGCGCGCACCGTGTGCTCGCTCAGGCCGCGCTCGGACCGCAGGTGGCGCGCGTACGCCTCGAGGGCGTCGGACCAGGCCGGGCTGCGGTCGCTCGAGGTCATGCCCCGAGTCTGGCGCCGGCGCCGGTGGTGACCAAGCGGGCACGCCGTCGCCGGACCGGCGCGGACCAGCGCCGGTCCGACCCGAACCGGCGCCGACAGGCTCGGACGCCAGGATCGATCCACCGGGTCGCACGGCCGGGTCACGACACCGGCGCACCGTCGCCGGTGGCGTCCGGATGCTCTGCGGCCGGCTCCGGACGCCCCACCGCCGCCCCTGTCCGCTGCACGGCAGCAGCCGGGGCGGCGAGGTCCGCCCGTCGTACGAGGTGCCAGCCCTGGCCCGACATCCGGACGAAGCCGGCGCGCTCCAGCTCGTCCAGCGCGGCGTCCGTCGCCTCGGCGGCGAGCCCGGCGTGCCAGGCGATCTCGTCGGTCGTGCGCGGCCCCTGGGCAGGCAGCGCCTCGATCACCGCACGCGACGCCGGGTCGAGACCGTCCCACACGGTCGGCGGCGCCGACGGCGGGCTGGCGTCCCGGCGACCGAGGACGTCGAGGTCCTCGAGCACCTCCGCACCGTTGGTCACCAGGACCGCGCGACCCTGCCGGATCGCGTGGTGGACGCCGACGGAGGACTGGCTGACGACCGGGCCGGGAACGGCCATGACGAGACGTCCGAGCTCGTTGGCCCAGCTGAGCGTGTTGAGGGCGCCGCTGCGCCGGGCGGCCTCGACCACGACGGTGCCTTGGCTCAGCCCGGCGATGATCCGGTTGCGGGTGAGGAAGCGCGCCCGGGTGGGCGTCGTGCCCGGCGGGTGCTCGCTGACGACGAGCCCATTCTCGGCGATCGCGTGCAGCAACCCGGCGTGCGCGCGGGGGTAGTCGACGTCGACGCCGCAGGCCAGCACGGCGATCGTCGGTCCCCCGAGCGCCAGCGCGCCCCGGTGGGCCGCGGCGTCGATGCCGAACGCGGCCCCGCTCACCACCGTCGTGCCGGCGTCGACGAGGTCGGCCGCGAGGTCACTGGCCACGTCGCAGCCGTACGTCGTCGCGTCCCGCGCGCCGACGACCGCGGCCGATCGTGCGGTCAGGGCCGCGAGGCCACCGCGTCCTCGGACCCACAGCCCGAGCGGCCTCCCTGCGACTCCGGACACGGCCTCCACCTGGTCGAGGTCGTCGAGCTGTTCCGGCCACGACGGATCCCCGGGACAGATCCACCGCAGCCTCGCGCCACGCGCCGCCGACACCACCGCGTCGAGGCGCGCGTCGAGGCCCGCCGCCCGCGCTCGCCATCCCTCGGGCAACGCGGCGTCGGCGCTCACCACCGCTCGCGCCAGCTCGACGGCCGTGCGCTCGGCGAGGGCGGCGCCCAGGCGCGGATCACCTGGCTCGACGACGAGGCTCAGCGCCAGCCGTGCCCGCCGGTCGTCACGCCGAGCGCGCCGCCCGTCACTCCCCTGGGCCGACGCAGTCATGCCGTCACCCGCGGCCACAACGCCCCGACCTCCTGGGTGTCGAGCCTGAGCGCCCGGGCGGTCGCGAGGTCGTCGGCGTCCGGTGCGGGGCGCCCTCTGAGGTCGGCCACCGTCCACGCGACCCGGAGCAGCCGGTCGGCGGTCCGCGCGTTGACCTTGCCGGACCTGACCAGCCGGTCGACCGCGAGGACCACGCGGTGCGGCGTGCCGAGGTCACCGCGCAAGACCGCGCCGGGGACGGCAGCGTTGGTCCGCCACGACGTGCCCTCGAGGCGCCGACGCTGGCGCTCCCGGGCGAGCGCCACCCGCTCGGCGACGACGCGGGAGGGCTCGGGCTTCTCAGCGCCGGGCCCGTAGTGCCGGGAGGCCACCGGCCCGACCTCGCGCTGGAGGTCGATGCGGTCGCGTATCGGAGCCGACAGGCGCTCTCGGTAGCGTCGCTTCACCAGGGTCGTGCACTCGCACCGCTCGCCCGACCGCCGGCCGCACGGGCACGGGTTGGCGGCGAGCACGAGCAGGAACCGCGCCGGGAACTCGGCGGTCTGCGCCGCTCGCGCCACCGTCACGCGCCCGCTCTCGAGGGGCTGACGCAGTCCGTCGATCACGTCGCGACGGAACTCGGGTGCCTCGTCCAGGAAGAGCACGCCGTGGTGCGCGAGCGACATCGCGCCTGGCCGGACGCTGCGGCTGCCTCCGCCGACGAGGGCCGCGGCCGATGCCGTGTGGTGCGGATCGACGAACGGAGGCCGGCGCAGGAGTGGCGCGTCCGGCGAGACCATCCCGGCGACGGAGTAGATCGCGCTCGTCTCCATCGCCTGCTCGTCGTCGAGATCGGGCAGCAGCGACGGCAGCCGCTGCGCGAGCATCGTCTTGCCCACCCCGGGCGGACCCGAGAGCAGCAGGTGATGACCACCGGCGGCCGCCACGAGGAGGGCCGCCCGTGCGTCGTCCTGACCGGCGACGTCGGTGAGGTCCAGGTCCGCGAACCGGTCGGTGCCCGCCACGGTGTCGCCGACGAGTGCCTCGACGGGGGGATCGTCGGGCGGGTCCTCGCCCCGCAGCACGGCGGCCGCCTGCCGGAGCGAGCGCACCCCGAGCACCTGGGCTCCCTCGACGACGGACGCCTCGGTGGCGTTCGGCTCCGGCACGATCACGAGGGTGCATCCCGCGGCGACGGCCGCGGCCGTCGCCGGGAGGACCCCTGCCGTGGCCCGGAGCCGGCCGTCGAGCCCGAGCTCCCCGAGGACCGCCGCGCAGGACAGCCGCTCCTGCGGGACGAGGCCCTGGCTGGCGAGGACGGCGAGCGCGATGCCGAGGTCGAAGTGGGATCCCGCCTTCGGGAGCCAGGCGGGCGACAGGTTGATCGTCACCTTGGTGTCGGGCCACGAGAACCGGCTGTTCGCGATCGCGGCACGGCAACGGTCACGGGCCTCGGCCAGCGACGCGTCGGGCAGACCGACCAGGGTCGTCCGCGGCAGGCCGGGGCTCACGTCGGCCTCGATGTCGATCACGCGACCCCGCATCCCCTCCAAGGACACCGACCTGGTCCGGCCCAGCCCGATCACGCGGCACCCACCACGTGGGTCACCGTGGCGGCCCCGCGAGCCGGGACGAGCACCGCGACGACGTCGATGCGCACCAGGCCGGCGTGCGGGCGGTGCTCGGCGAGATAGAGGCCGGCGAGCCGGCGCAGGCGTGCGGCCTTCTGCGGGGTCACCGCCTCCGACGGGGTCCCGTAGGCCGTGGTGCGCCGGGTCTTGACCTCGCAGAACACCAGTGCGTCGGCGTCCTGCGCGACGATGTCGATCTCTCCCCACCGGCACCGCCAGTTGCGGTCGAGGACCTGCATGCCCTGGGCACGCAGGTAGTCCGCGGCCACGTTCTCCCCGTGCACGCCCACCGCGCGCCGTTGCTCGTACGTCGAAGCCATGTCGCCACCTCCGGGGAGAAGGTGGCGTCCGCGGACCGCGTCGGGACACGCGGCCGTCCGAGCTGGGGACGAGCCGGCCTGCGTCCGGGCTGGGGACGAGTGCTCAGGCCTTCGGAGGCTCGAAGTCGGTGTTGGCGAGCTCCTCGACGTTGACGTCCTTGAACGTCAGGACCTTGACGTTCTTGGCGAAGCGGGCCGGGCGGTAGATGTCCCAGACCCACGCGTCCGTCATCGTCACCTCGAAGTAGGCGTCGCCCGTCTCCGAGCGCACCTTCACGTCGACGGCGTTGCACAGGTAGAACCGCCGGTCCGTCTCCACCACGTAGGTGAAGATGCCGACCACGTCGCGGTACTCGCGATAGAGCGCCAGCTCCATCTCCGCCTCGTACCGCTCGAGATCCTCCGCGCTCATCGTCCTCCCTCGTCCGGGACCGCCCTTGTGAAACTACCGCGTACGGCGGCTGCCGCACGCGGTCCGTTCACGCGCCGCGCTCACCCCGCTCGCTCTCCGTCACCGTCGACACCTCGCCCGGGCCGCCGGACGCCCACCAGAGGTCGTCCTCTCCTCCCTCGGCGGCGAACGCGACCTCGTCGGGATCGGGCGTCTCCATCTCCCACGCCTCCTCCGGCACGGGCACCACGAGCTCGCCCTCCTCGGTCTCCTCGAGGACGACGCCGTCCGGGACGAGGCCCGGCAGCCGCCACGAGACCCGGTGGTGCGGCGTCGGTCCGAGCGAGGCGAGCGCGGCGATGTGCTCCGGCGCCGCGTAGCCCTTGTTGTCCGCCCACCCGTACTCAGGGTGCTCCTCGGCGAGACCGACCATGATCTCGTCGCGAGCCGTCTTGGCGAGGATGCTGGCCGCGGCGACGGCGGCGCAGCGCAGGTCGGCCTTGATCATCGTCACCACGGGCGGCACCCGGTCGACCACGGTCGGTGGCCCGTACAGAGTCGCCTGCTCCGGGACCGTCAGGTAGTCGTGGTTGCCGTCCAGCAGCACGGTGTCGGGCGCGACCGCGAGCTGGGCCAGCGCACGGTGCCCCGCCAGCCGGAGCGCGGCGATGATCCCGAACTCGTCGATCTCGCCCGGGCTCGCGTGCCCCACGCCGTGGGAGGGCGCCCAGCGCTTGATCCGGGGCACCAGCCGCCGACGTGCCTCGGCGGTGAGCAGCTTGCTGTCGCGTACGCCTTGGGGCGCCGTCTTCGTCGCCTCGGTGACCGCGACCATCGCGACCGTGACCGGACCGCACAGCGCTCCGCGCCCCACCTCGTCGCTGCAGGCCAGCGAGGTGATCCCGCCGCGGAGCATGCGGCGCTCGATCCGCAGCGACGGCGGTGCCGTCGGACTCATCGCGCCTCCTCCGTCATGGCTGCGACCTCAGTCGCGGTCGGGGACCCCGGCGAACGGCTCGTGGTCCGAGCCGCCGGAGCCGGCACGGCTGAGCGGCCACACGATCACCCACGACTTGCCGAGGACCGCGTCGGTCTTCACGAAGCCGCCGCCCGGCCCGCCCATGTGGGCGCGCGAGTCCTGCGAGTTGCCACGGTTGTCGCCCATCAGCCACAGACGACCCTCGGGCACCTTCACGTTGAACCGCTGGCTCGCGGTCGCAGACGGGTCCTTGACGTACGGCTCGTCGATCGAGACGCCGTTGACCTGCAGACGCCCCTCGGCGTCGCAGCAGACGACGTTGTCGCCGCCGACACCGATCACGCGCTTCACCAGGTGGCCGCCGGACGGGTAGAGCCCGAAGACCGAGAGGACCTTCTGGACCGGGCCGAGGTCCTCCTCGACCGTGGGGCCGAGCCAGTCGCCAGGATCGTCGAACACGACGACGTCCCCGCGCTGCGGCTCCCCGGTCCAGTAGGAGACCTTCTGGACGAGGATGCGGTCGTCGATCTTGAGCGTGTCCTCCATCGATCCCGACGGGATCCAGAACGCCTGGACGAGGAAGGTCTTGACGATCAGCGCCAGCACGAGGGCCACGACCACCAGCAGGATCGTCTCCTGCCACAGCGGAAGGGGCTTGCGCTTCGGCTTCGAAGGGCGCTCGGCGGCTGTCGCGGCCTGCTCGTGGGACGTCACGCCCACAGCGTAGCCCTGGCTCCCTGGCGCCACGGGCGCAGCCGGTCGACTGCTCAGTCGAGCGAGGAGAACGACTCGGGGTCGTGCAGCACGGCGCGGTCCTTCCAGGGCCAGACGACGAAGGCCACCTTGCCGACGACGTTGCCGTCCGGCACGAAGCCCCCTCCTGCCTCGTCGATGTGCGCCCGTGAGTCGGCGGAGTTGCCGCGGTTGTCGCCCATCACCCACAGGTGCCCCTCGGGCACGGTGACGCTGAACGGCGTCCGTGCGGTGGCCGCCGCTTCCTTGACGTACGGCTCCTCGATGGCGACGCCGTTGACCTCGATCCGGCCGGCGGTGTCGCAGCACTTGACGGTGTCGCCCCCGACCCCGATCACCCGCTTCACGAGATGACCGCCCGACGGGAAGAGTCCGGCCGACGACAGGAGCTTCTGGGCGGCGTTGGTCGAGGCGTGGACGTCACCGGCCTGCAGCCAGCCGCCCGGGTCGCGGAACACGACGACCTCGCCGCGGTGGGGCTCGCGCCCCCAGTACGAGACCTTCTGGACGACGATCCGGTCCTGGTCGCCGTCGGGGTTGCCGGTCAGCGTCGGCTCCATCGACTCCGACGGCACGTAGAACGTCTGGAGGAAGAGCGACTTCACCACCAGCGACAGCAGCAGCGCGACCAGCAGGAGCGCGAGGATCTCCATCCACAGCGGGATCGTCCGGTCGCCCCAGCGTCCGGCCGCCAGGCGCAGACGCGGACGCACCGGGCCGCCCGCGGTGCGGGCTGCCCGGTGCGTCCCTCGTGCCTCGTCCGGCCGACCGTCGTCCGGTCGGCCGTCACGCGTGCTCACAGTCTCCCCCCGAGACTGCTCAGGCCTCGCGCTTCTCCTTGATCTTGGCTGCCTTGCCGCGCAGGTTGCGCAGGTAGTACAGCTTGGCGCGGCGGACGTCGCCGCGGCTCACGACCTCGATCTTCTCGATGATCGGCGTGTGCAGGGGGAACGTACGCTCGACCCCGACACCGAAGCTCACCTTGCGGACGGTGAACGTGCGGCCGACGCCCGAGCCCTGGATGCGGATCGCGACGCCCTGGAACACCTGGACGCGCGAGCGGTTGCCCTCGACCACCTTGACGTGGACCTTGAGGGTGTCCCCGGCGCGGAACTCGGGAACGTCGTCACGGAGCGACTGGCTCGCGACGGCATCGACTACGTTGGTCATCTCATCTCTTCCTCGTCGGTGCCACAGGTCACCCACGGCATGCGCGGTGATTGCTTCGGAGCGGCGCTGCGACGCGTCGCGAGCGACGGTCCGGAGGCTCGGAACCCCTGTGGCAGCGGAGCCCAGCACCGACGTCCTAGTGTGCCACACCGGCCCCAGCGCCCGTTAATCGGCACAGAAGCAGGGCCCGGCACCGCGTTCCCCTCGGCATCACCCCCGCTGACGCCGGCGCGGACCGCGGTGCCGGGCCCTGCTGCGAGCGTAGGTCGGCCACGACCCGGGACGGAATACGTAGTGGTACGTACGCTGCGACGCCCGCCGCGACACGAGCCGTCGCGATGTCGCATCCGGCGCGGAGCCCGTTGCTCCCGCGGACTCCCGACACGTGACACGCCGCCCAGCCGGGACCACGCCCTTCGCTACGCTCGCCGAGAGGGACGAGACGAAAGAGGTGGAGGATGCCCGACGCCGCGCAGTGGATCGGCGTCGCTGCGGACGTCCTGACCCTCGACGACCTCGGCGAGGCGCGCCAGCGGCTGACCGACCACCTGCTCCGGGAGTTCGGGGCGGACGCCGGGGCGAGGATCGCGTACGACGCCCGCACCGGCGCGTTGACGCTGCACGGGTTCCCCCGCGACATCGCCTTCGACACCGAGCGCTGGCCGTACGGCCTCGAGACGCTCACCCACACCCACCCGCTGCTGCTGCACTACGTCCGCACCGGGTCGGTCGAGCCGGAGGTCCTGCTGCGCCCCGGCGTCAGCACGCGGACGCTCCCGATGCCGCTGGTGAGCCTGCTCCGCTCCGTCGGCGTCGGGCTCCACCAGCTCGCGCTCCCGCTGCGCAACGACCCCGACACCGGGCTCGAGGCGTACGTCCTGGTGCGCGACGAGCCCTTCCCGCGCTGGGCGCTCCCCCGCGCCCGCGCCCTTCACGACCTCGTCCGCGGGCTCGACCAGCACCTGCGGCTGCGCCTCGCGGCACCGGAGGCTCAGGCCGCGGCGCCCGGTGACGACGTCGGCCTGACGCCGCGCGAGCTCACGATCCTCTCGATGCTGGCCGAGAGCCGCACCGCGGAGTCGATCGGACGCAGTCTCGGCATCTCCGCGCGGACGGTGCACAAGCACCTCGAGAACGTCTACCGCAAGCTCGGTGTCAGCGACCGCGTGGCGGCCGTCACCGCGGCCCAGCGGCGCGGTCTCTTCCCGGCGAGCGCTCCGGCCGGCGGCGCCGCTGCCACGGGTCCCGGGACGGGACAGTCCCCCGCGTCGCCCGACCTCCCGGCTGGGGGCGAGGGCGTCTCGACCCTGGCCTGACCTCGGTCCGTGCGTCAGGCGTCGTCGCGCGGCAGCAGGTCCGGCCGCCGCTGGACCGTCCGCTCCTCCGCCTGAGCGCGGCGCCACGCGGCGATGCGGGCGTGGTCGCCGGAGAGGAGGATCGGCGGGACCTCGTGGTCGCGCCAGAGGGCGGGCTTCGTGTAGACGGGGTACTCGAGGAGACCGTCGGCGCCGTGCGACTCCTCCGCGAGCGACTCGGGGTTGCCCATGAACCCGGGCAGGAGCCGGATCACGGCCTCGATCACCGCCAGCGCGGCGACCTCGCCGCCGTTGAGGACGAAGTCGCCCAGCGAGATCTCCTCGACCGGCATCCGGTCGCCCGCCCAGTCGATCACCCGCTGGTCGATGCCCTCGTAGCGTCCGCAGGCGAACGCCAGCCACGGCTCAGCCGCGAGCCGCTCGGCGTCAGCCTGCTTGAAGGGCCGGCCGGACGGGGTCGGCACCACGAGGCGGGGCACCGCTGCAGGAGCAGCCTCGCTCGCCCCCACCGCCAGCAGGTCGTCGAGCGCCTCCCCCCACGGCTCGGCGCGCATCACCATGCCGGCACCACCGCCGTACGGGGTGTCGTCGACGGAGCGGTGCCGGTCGTGGGCGTGCTCGCGCAGGTCGTGCACGTGGAGGTCGAGGAGTCCGCGCTGCTGCGCCTTGCCCGGCAAGGACAGCGACAGCGGCGCGAGATAGTCGGGGAAGATCGTGACGACGTCGATGCGCATCAGTGCGGCGTCCCGGCGTCCTCGGACTGCTCGGGGTCCAGCAGGCCGGCGATCTCGGCGACGTGGACCACGCCGGCCTCGAGATCGACCTCGGGCACGAGGGCGACGACGAACGGGACGAGGACCTCGACGCCGTCGGGACGCTCGACGGCGAGCATGTCCTGAGCCGGCAGGTGGAGCACCTCGCGGACCGTCCCCCGCTCGACTCCCCCGCTCAGGACCCGCAGGCCCTCGAGCTGGTGGTCGTAGAACTCCTCCGGATCGTCCGGGCGTTCGGACGCGTCGACGTCGACGACGACCTGCGCGCCGCGCAGCGCCTCGGCGGCGGTGCGGTCGGGCACCGCGTCGAAGGTGACGAGCAGGCGTCCCTGGTGGGGACGCGCACTCCGGACGGACATGGTGCGGTCGGCACCGGACCGCGGACGCAGCACGACCGACGAGCCCGGGGCGAATCGCCTCTCGGGCTCGTCGGTCGTCAGGTCGATGCTGACCTCGCCGCGGATGCCGTGCGCCCGGCCGACCCGGCCGACGACGATCTCCACCGGCTCAGCGACGCCGGTCGACGTCGACGAAGTCGATGCGGGCCCCGCCCTTGCCGGCGAGCGCGCCGGCAACGGTACGGATCGCCGTGGCCGTGCGGCCCTGGCGCCCGATCACCTTGCCGAGGTCCTCGGGGTGGACCCGGACCTCGAACAGCAGACCGCGACGCAGCTGCTTGGGGGTGACGTCGACGTCGTCGGGGTGGTCGACGATGCCGCCCACCAGGTGCTCGATCACTTCGGCCACCATCACGGTGCTCAGGCCTCCGCGGGCTCGGCAGTCTCGGCGGACTCGTCGGCCGCCGGCTCCTCGGCCTTGGCGGCCTTCTTGGCCGGGGCCTTCTTGGTCACGGCCTCGGTGCTCGCGTCGCCGTGGACGGCCTTGAGCGCCTCGTTGAAGACCTCGGCCTTGTCGCGCTTGGGCTCGGCGACCTTGACGGTCGACTCGGCCTTCTCGCCCTTCGAGCGCTGGAGGTCGCCGGTGAGCTTGAGCAGCGCGGCGACGGCCTCGCTCGGCTGGGCGCCGACGCCGAGCCAGTACTGGGCGCGCTCGGAGTCGATCGTGATGATCGACGGCTCGGCCTTGGGGTTGTAGGTGCCGATCTCCTCGATGACGCGACCGTCGCGCTTGGTGCGCGCGTCGGCGACGACGACTCGGTAGAACGGCGTGCGGATCTTGCCCATCCGCTTCAGACGAATCTTGACGGCCACGGGTGTGGTGTCTCCTCAATGAACGTGGTGTGGTGATCCAACGGCTGCCGTGTGGGGAACGGGCCGTCTGATCGTGGATCCGGACGCGGCCGAATGAGAGGGTTCGAGCGCGAGACGGAATCGCGATCCATTGTGCCAGACCGCGTCCGTGGCCTCCAACTCAGCGGCGGCTCACCGGGACGGCCCGCGCTCGCCGCGACGTACGGCACACTGCTGCCATGAGCACGCTCTTCACCAAGATCATCGCTGGAGAGATTCCCGGACGCTTCGTGTGGGCCGACGACGACGTGGTCGGGTTCCTGAGCATCGGGCCGATCCGCCCCGGGCACACCCTCGTCGTCCCCCGGGCGGAGGTCGACCACTGGATCGACGCCGACGACGCGCTCCTCGGCCGCCTCACGCGGGTCGCCAAGCGAATCGGCGCCGCCCAGCAGGCCGAGTGGGACAGCCCGCGGGTCGGGACGATGGTGGCCGGGTTCGAGGTCCCCCACCTGCACGTGCACGTCTGGCCCGTGTGGGGTCTCGACGACTTCAGCTTCGCCGCCGTCGACCCGGACCCCTCCCCCGCGTCGCTGGACGAGGCCGCCGAGCGCCTGCGCAGCCGGCTCGTCGATCACGGTCACGGCGCGCACGTCCCGAGCGACGTCGCCTCGGCCGACTGACCAGCCGCGCCACGGCGCCACGTCGGTGCTCCCGTGGTCACGCGTCGGAGCGCGGTGACCACGGGCGCACCGACGTGGCGGGGATTGAGGATCAGATCTCGGCGCCGGCGAACTGGGCCTGGTAGAGCCGCGCGTACGCCCCTGCGGCGTCGAGCAGCTCGTCGTGCGTCCCCTGCTCGACGATCCGCCCCTGCTCCATGACCACGATGCGGCTCGCGTCGCGGATCGTCGACAGGCGGTGGGCGATGACGAAGCTGGTGCGTCCCGAGCGCAGCTGCGCCATCGCCCTCTGGACCAACGCCTCCGTGCGGGTGTCGACCGAGCTCGTCGCCTCGTCGAGGACAAGGATCGCCGGGTCGGCGAGGAACGCGCGGGCGATCGTGAGCAGCTGGCGCTGCCCCGCGCTGAGGTTGCCGCCGTCGTCGTCGATCACCGTGTCGTAGCCGTCGGGCAGCGTACGGACGAAGTGGTCCACGTACGCCGCCTGCGCGGCCGCGACGACCTCCTCCTCCGAGGCGCCGTCCGCGCCGTACGCGATGTTCTCGCGGATCGTCCCGTGGAAGACCCACGCGTCCTGGAGCACGACCCCGAAGTTGTCGCGCAGCACGTCGCGGTCCATCGCCCGGATGTCGATCCCGTCCAGCGAGATGCGACCCTCGTCGACGTCGTAGAACCGCAGCGCGAGGTTGGTCAGCGTCGTCTTGCCGGCGCCGGTGGGACCGACGATCGCGACGGTCTGGCCCGGCTCGGCGACGAGGTCGAGGTGCTCGATCAACGGCTTCGCGGGGTCGTACGAGAAGGACACGTCCTCGAACGCCACCCGCCCGCGCACGATCTCCGGCGCGAGCGCGTCCGGTGGGTCCGGGACCTCCTCGGCCTCGTCGAGCAGCTCGAACACCCGCTCCGCCGAGGCCACGCCCGACTGGAGCAGGTTGATCATCGACGCGACCTGGGTGAGCGGCTGGGTGAACTGGCGGGAGTACTGGATGAACGCCTGCACGTCGCCGACGCTGATCGCGCCCGAGCCGACCCGGACGGCGCCGATGACGGCGACCGCGACGTAGTTCAGGTTGGAGACGAACATCATCACCGGCTGGATGAGCCCGGAGACGAACTGCGCCCGGAACCCCGCGTCGTACACCCGCTCGTTGGCGGCGTCGAAGTCGACCCGCGCCTGCTCCTGGCGGCCGAAGACCTTGACGACCTCGTGTCCGGTGAAGTTCTCCTCGACGTGGCCGTTGAGCTGGCCGGTGGCCGCCCACTGCGCGACGAACTGTGGCTGCGACCGCTTCGCGACGGCGCCGGCGATGACGACCGCGATCGGGATCGTCACCAGCGCGACCAGCGTCAGCAGCGGCGAGATCGTGACCATCATGACCAGCACCCCCACCACCGTGAGGATCGAGACGAGGAGCTGGCTGATCGTCTGCTGGAGCGACTGCGCGATGTTGTCGAGGTCGTTGGTGACGCGCGACAGGATCTCGCCGCGGGGGCGGGAGTCGAAGTACGACAGCGGGAGCCGGCCGAGCTTGTCCTCGACCTCGCCGCGCATGTCGGCCACGGTCCGCTGGACGAGCCGGGTGGTGACGACGCCCTGGACATACATGAAGACCGACGACAGCACGTAGATCGCGAGGACGCCGACCAGGACCCACCCCAGGGCGTGGAAGTCGATCCCCTCGCCGGGCTGCAGGTCCATCGCCTGCACCATGTCGGCGACGCGGTCGTTGCCCTCGGCGCGGAGCCCGGCGACGACCTGCTCCTTGGACGCCCCGTCGGGCAGCGTGCTCGCGACGTAGCCGTCGAAGACGATGTCCGTGGCGTGGCCCAGGATCCGCGGGCCGATCACGCTCAGCGCCACACCGATCACGGCGAGCACCAGGATCGCCCAGGTGCTCACCCGGTCGCGCACCAGCGTCGCGAGCAGCCGACGCGCGGAGGCGCCGAACGACTTCGCGCGCTGCGGCGCCTGCATGCCCATCATCGGGCCGGGGCCGCGGCCGCTCATGCCGCCTCCTGCTCGGTCAGCTGGGACAGCACGATCTCGCGATACGTCTCGCAGGTCTCCATCAGGTCGAGGTGGGTGCCGGTCCCGACGACGCGGCCCTCGTCGAGGACGACGATGCGGTCGGCGTCGCGGATCGTGCTGACCCGCTGGGCGACCACGATCACGGCCGCGTCGGCGGTCACCGTTCTGAGCGCCCGTCTGAGTGCGGCGTCGGTCGCGAAGTCGAGCGCGGAGAACGAGTCGTCGAAGAGGTAGACCAGCGGGCGGCTCACCACCGCACGGGCGATCGCGAGGCGCTGGCGCTGCCCGCCGGAGACGTTCGTCCCGCCCTGCGCGATCGGGGCGTCGAGGCCCTCGGTCATCGCCTCGACGAAGTCACGGGCCTGAGCGATCTCGAGCGCCTCCCACAGCTCCTCGTCGGTCGCGTCGGGCTTGCCCATGCGCAGGTTGGAGGCGACCGTGCCCGAGAAGAGGAACGCGCGCTGCGGGACCAGACCCATCGCCGCCCAGACCTGCGGGAGGGCCCGGTCGCGGACGTCGACGCCGTCGAGCAGGACCCGGCCGCCGGTCACGTCGAACAGTCGCGGGATCAGGTTGAGCAGCGTCGTCTTGCCGCTGCCGGTCGACCCGATGATCGCCGTGGTCTCCCCCGGCTCCGCGACGAGGTCCACGTCGCTGAGCACGGGAGCCTCCGCCTCGGGGTAGCTGAAGGTCACGTCCTGCAGCTCGACCCGGCCCCGGGTGACGTGCGCGGTGTCGGCGTCGGGGGCGCTGACGACGCTCGGATCGGTCGCGAGCACCTCCTGGATGCGGTCGGCGGCCACCTCCGCCCGCGGCAGCAGCACGAACATGAAGGTCGCCATCATGACCGACATGAGGATCTGGATGAGGTAGGTCAGGTACGCCGTGAGCGTCCCCACCTCGAGGGTGCCGTCGGCGACGCGGTGGCCGCCGAACCAGAGCACCGCGACGCTCGAGGCGTTCATGACGAGCATGACGGTGGGGAACATCAGGGCCATCCACTGCCCGGCCTTGATCGCGACGTCGCGGTACTCGGCGTTGGCGACGGCGAAGCGCTGGCGCTCGTAGTCGCCCTTGACGAACGCGCGGATGACCTGGATGCCCATGATCTGCTCGCGCAGGATCCGGTTGATGACGTCGATCTTGCCCTGCATCTGCCGGAAGTAGGGACGCATGTGGGCGATGATGAAGCCGACCGCGACCACGAGGACCGGGATCACCACCGCGATCAGCCACGAGAGCCCGACGTCCTGCCGCAGGGCCATGATGATGCCGCCGACGCACATGATCGGCGCGGCCACCAGCAGCGCGAACACCATGAACGCGACCAGCTGGATCTGCTGCACGTCGTTCGTGCTGCGCGTGATCAGGGTCGGCGCGCCGAAGCGGGCGACCTCCTGCGCGGCGAAGGTCTCGACCTTCCCGAACACCGCCGCCCGCAGGTCACGCCCGAACGCCATCGCCGTACGGGCCCCGTAGTAGACCGCGACGATCGTGCAGACCACCTGGACGCAGGTGACGAGCAGCATGACGCCGCCGGTGCGCAGGATGTAGCCCGTGTCTCCGTTGACGATGCCCTCGTCGATGATGTCGGCGTTGAGGCCCGGGAGGTAGAGGTTGGCCAGCGTGGCGACCAGCTGGAAGACGAGCACGAGCGCGATCGCGCTGCGGTAGGGACGCAGGTACGTCCGCGCGAGGGTCCAGAGCACGCGACGACGTTACCCCCGGGGTGGTTGCGCCTCACACCGGATTTCGCCTCTGTACGCCGAGGGCGAACGCCGGCGGAGAAACCTCGGATCAGCGCTTGACCTTGACGCTGCGTCAGGGTTCCACGCTGTACGCATGACAACGACGCACGCAATCCAGATCGCGGGACTGACCAAGTCCTACGGCGAGCACGAGGTGCTCCGGGGCGTGGACCTCGAGGTGGCGCGAGGAAGCATCTTCGCGCTGCTCGGCTCCAACGGCGCGGGCAAGACCACGATCGTCAGGATCCTGTCGACGCTGCTCGCGGCGGACGGCGGGACCGCCACCGTCGAGGGCCACGACGTGGCGACGCAGGGGGCGAAGGTACGCGAGTCCATCAGCCTGACCGGGCAGTTCGCCGCCGTCGACGAGATCCTCAGCGGACGGGAGAACCTCCTCCTCGTCGCGAAGCTGCGCCACCTCAAGAACCCGGGCGCGATCGCGGACGACCTGCTCGCGCGGTTCTCCCTGACCGACGCCGGCGGCCGCAAGGTGGCGACCTACTCGGGAGGGATGCGTCGCCGGCTCGACATCGCCATGAGCCTGATCGGCGACCCGCCGGTGATCTTCCTGGACGAGCCGACGACCGGGCTCGACCCCCAGGCACGCATCGAGGTCTGGGACGCCGTCAAGGAGCTGGCCGGCCAGGGCACGACCGTGCTCCTGACGACGCAGTACCTCGACGAGGCCGAGCAGCTCGCCGACCGGATCGCGATCCTCCACCAGGGCCGGATCATCGTCGACGGCACCCTCGCCGAGCTCAAGCAGCTCCTCCCGCCCGCCACCGTCGAGTACGTCGAGAAGCAGCCCACCCTCGAAGACGTGTTCTTCGCGGTCGTCGGCACCGACAAGTAAGGAAGACAGAGATGACCACCCGCTTCGCCTCGGACACCGCCACCCTCACCGGGCGCTCGCTGAGCCACGTCACCCGCAGCCCCGACACGATCATCACGACCGTGATCACACCGATCGCCATGATGCTGCTCTTCGTCTACGTCTTCGGCGGCGCCATCGACGCCGGCCCCGGGACGGACTCGTACGTGGACTACCTGCTGCCCGGCATCCTCATCATCACCATCGCCTCGGGCGTCGCGTACACCGCGTACCGGCTCTTCACCGACCTGCAGAGCGGCATCTTCGAACGCTTCCAGTCGATGCCGATCGCCCGCTCGTCCGTGCTGTGGGCGCACGTGCTGACGTCGCTCGTCGCCAACCTCGTGTCGCTCGCGGTCGTCATCGGCGTCGCTCTGCTCATGGGTTTCCGCACCGGTGCGGGCGTGCTGGCCTGGCTCGCCGTGATCGGCATCCTGGCGCTGTTCACGCTCGGCCTCACCTGGCTGGCCGTCATCCCCGGCCTGACCGCCAAGACGCTGGACGGCGCCAGCGCGTTCTCCTACCCGCTGATCTTCCTGCCGTTCGTGAGCTCGGCGTTCGTGCCCACCGACAGCATGCCCGGCCCGGTGCGGTGGTTCGCCGAGAACCAGCCGGTGACCTCGATCGTCAACACCATCCGCGCGCTGTTCGCCGAGCAGCCGGTCGGCAACGACGTGTGGGTGGCCCTCGGCTGGTGCGTCGGCATCCTCGTCGTCGCGTACGCCCTCGCCCTCGCGACCTACCACCGCAAGATCGCCTGACCCCACCTCTCGAAGGAGAAGACCATGAGCAGCTTCCTGACCAAGATCGTCGGAGACAAGAAGCAGTGGAAGCGCATGGAGGCGCGTGCCGCCGAGCTCCCGCGCGACTACCGGGTCGTCTACGCGGAGATCAAGAAGTACCTGTGGCGGTTCACCTCGGGAGACGGGAGCGACATCGTCGCTATCCTCGACGACGTGCTCGCGACGTTCGAGGCTGGTGCAGCAGAGGGCAAGCGCGTCCTCGAGGTGACGGGAGAGGACGTGGCCGCCTTCTGCGACGAGCAGCTCCGGGGTGCCACGCCGTACGACGGCTTCCTCGCGACGTGGCGCGCGTCCCTCAACCGGGTCGTGCTCGACCAGGACGTGAAGAAGCAGCCCTGAGATGCTGACGATCAGCCAGCTGGCCTCCCACGCCGGCGTCACGGTTCGCGCGGTCCGGCACTACCACGCGAAGGGGCTCCTGCCGGAGCCGGAGCGCGACCGCTCGGGCTACCGCCGGTACGGCGCCCAGGCCGTCGTCGAGCTGATCCGGATCCGCACGCTGGCCGACGCCGGCGTCCCGCTGTCGAAGGTGCAGGAGCTGCTGGCCGCGGGACCGGAGGAGTTCGAGGCGGCGGTCGAGGACATCGACCGCCGCCTCCGGGCCGAGATCCGGGAGCGGCAGCGGCACCGGGAGCGGATCGCCCGCCTCGCGGCCGGCGACAGCCTCGCGCTCCCGCCCGAGGCTGTGGCCTACTTCGACCGGCTGCGCGAGCTCGGGTTCCAGGAGCGGTTGATCGAGGTCGAGCGCGACAGCTGGATCCTGATCGCCGCGCAGGTGCCCGACCTGGTGCCGGACCTCATGAAGGGCAAGTGGGGACAGCTCGACGACGGGACCCTGCGGACGCTGTACCGCGACCTCGGCGAGGTCGTCGACGCCCGCCCCGACGATCCCCGGCTGGCCGACGTCGCCGACCGGCTGGCCGGTCTGCTCGACGCGGCCTACGCGCGGGCGGGCGGCCACGTGGAGGAGGAGCACGACCTCGACCCCGGCCTGGTCGCCCTGCTCGACGAGGCGTTCCTCGAGTCGTTCCCGTGCGCGCCGCGGCTGCTCGAGCTGCTGGAGGAGCGCGGCTGGACCGGGTGGACGATGATCGAGCCCACGGAGCGTCGTCGCGCGCCGCGCGACTAGACCACCAGGTGCATCAGCAGGACGAAGACGAGTCCGGACACCGACAGCACGGTCTCCATCAGGGACCAGGACTTGATCGTCTGGCCCACCGACATCCCGAAGTACTCCTTGATCAGCCAGAAGCCGGCGTCGTTGACGTGGGAGAAGAACACCGAGCCCGCGCCGATCGCCAGCACGAGCAGCGACACCTCGCCCTGCGCCATCCCCTCGGTGAGCGGGACCATGATCCCCGCCGCCGTGATCGTGGCGACCGTCGCCGAGCCGGTCGCAAGCCGGATCAGCACCGCCACGAGCCAGGCCACGAGCACGACGGAGACGCCGGAGTCGGTGACGAAGTCGGCGATCACCTCGCCGATGCCGGTGTCGATCAGCACCTGCTTGAAGCCACCGCCCGCACCGACGATCAGGATGATCCCGGCGATCGGGGGCAGCGACGTGCTGATCGTGGAGCTGAGCTCGTCACGTCCCATGCCGGAGCCGACGCCGAGCGTGAACATGGCGACGATCACCGCGAGCAGCAGCGCGACGAGCGGCTCGCCGACGAAGTCCATGAACGCGTACGGCGCCGTGTCCTCGTCGAGCAGGAGGTCCGCGACCGCCTTCGCCATCATGAGGACGACCGGCAGCAGCACGGTTGCGAGCGTGACCCAGAACGACGGGCGACGGCCTTCGGTGTCGCGGCTCGCCTCGAACGCGGCGGAGTCGGCAGGGATGTCGACCCAGCGGTTCGCGGCCATCGTGAACAGCGGACCGGCGACCACGATCGTCGGGATCGCGACCAGGATGCCGAGGCCGAGGGTGATGCCGACGTCGGCGCTCAGCACGTCGATCGCGGCGAGCGGTCCCGGGTGCGGCGGCACGAAGCCGTGCATCGCGGAGAGCCCGGCGAGGGTCGGCAGCCCGACCGCGATGAGCGAGAGCCCGGAGCGCTTGGCGACCAGGTAGATGACGGGCATCAGGAGGACGAGGCCGATCTCGAAGAACATCGGCAGCCCGATGATCGCGCCGATGCCGGCCATCGCCCACGGGAGCATCCGCTTGCTCGACCGTCCGACGATCGTGTCGACGATCTGGTCCGCTCCCCCGGAGTCGGCCAGGATCTTGCCGAACATCGCTCCGAGGGCGATCAGCACGCCGACACCGGCGACCGTGGTCCCGACGCCCGCGGTGAAGCTCTCGAGAGTGTCGGCCAGCGGCATCGTCGCGACGGCGCCGACTGCGAGGGAGCCCAGCGTCAGGGCGAGGAACGGGTGGACCTTCAGCCACACGATGAGCACGACGATCAGTGCGATGCCGACCAGCGCCGCCGTCACGAGCTGCGCGGTGCCGGCGGCCGGCGTGATCGCCTCCTGCGTCCCGAGGAGTCCGAACAGGCCGGTGGGATCGCTCATCATGGTGCCTCCTGCTCGGGGACGACGTGGGTGCGTTCGAGGAACGTGTCGACGATCTCGGCCGGCGTCGGGGTGATGTCGAGCAGCTCCCCGTTCTCGTCGGGCTCGAGCTGCTCGAGCGTCTCCTCCTGCGACTGCAGCAGCGACACCGGCATGAAGTGCTCGCGGTGCTCCATCCGGGAGCGGATGAGGTCGTGGTCACCGGCCAGGTGGAGGAAGACGATCCGCGGGGCGGCCTCGACCAGCACGTCGCGGTAGACCCGGCGCAGCGCCGAGCAGCTCACCACTCCCCCGCCGGCGTCGTGCTCGTGGAGCCATTCACCGATCGCCTCCAGCCAGGGCCACCGGTCCTCGTCGGTCAGCGGCGTCCCGGCGGACATCTTCGCGATGTTGGCCTCGGAGTGGAACGCGTCCCCGTCCTCGTACGGAACCCCGAACCGTTCGGCGAGCTCGTGGCCGATCTCCGACTTGCCGACGCCGGAGATCCCCATCACCACCGCGAGCGGGGGCAAGGTCAGCGTGCTCATGCAGCACCTCCTGCCGCTGAGCGTGGCACGACCGACGGCACATCGCTGATCGGGATGACCTGTCTCACGGAACCTCTACCCACGGTCGCGGAATGCAGATATCGTATATTTTCATATCCGCATTCATCGAGGAGGCATCGTGCGACCCCACGTCGAGCTCATCCAGGAAGACGACTACGTCTGGCACGCCGCTGAGCTGCCCGGCGGCGAGGGGCGAGCCAGCGAGCGCCGGCTGTCCGTCGACGAGGAGGACGGCTCGTCCTCGCTCCGCGTCGACTTCCACACCGACTGGGGCCGCGGTCCGGGCATCCACCACGCCAACACCGAGTACTACGTGCTCGAGGGCGAGATCGACTACGGCGGCCGCACGATCGGCAAGGGCGGCTACGTCTACGCCCCGAAGGGGGTCCCGAACGACTACCTCCGGATCGCCGAGGGCACCAAGATCCTCCACTACCGCGAGTACGGCGACGCCGGCTTCGACCCCGTCGACGCCCTCGCCGGCGCCCAGCGCTGGGACGACTCCCGCGAGGAGGTCATCGTCATCGACTCCGAGGCGATGCAGTGGGACGCCGTGCCCAACCCCGGCCCGATGCCCGGCCTCTTCATCAAGTACCTCCACGTCGACCCGGTCACCGGCTTCTACACCCGCCTCGTGCACGCCCAGGAGGGCTGGGCGGACCACCGCCTCGCGCACCACCCGTGCTACGAGGAGGCCTACACGACCCAGGGCCACATGGAGTACAACTTCGGCACGCTCGACCTCGGCACCTACTTCTTCCGCCCGGCGCGGGTGAAGCACGGCCACTTCACGACGATGGAGGGGGGCGCGACGTGGCTGCTGCGCTCCGACGGCGAGCTCGCCAACTGGTACACCCAGAACGAGTGGGTCCGCTGGGGCGGCGAGGGCGTCAACTACGGCCCCGAGGGGCTCGACGAGACCCCGCACCCGGCCCTCCGCTGGGCGCACTCGACGCACGACATGGCCCAGCCGTGGCGTACCGACGAGGACATGCGCCAGCTGACGGCGTCCTGGCAGTTCCAGAAGGACCAGGGCCGGTACGACGCCCCGGTCGCGCACCACGGCGCCGGCGTGGACAAGGGGGCGATCGCGCTCGCGAAGGCCCTCGACGCCTACAACCTGCAGGGCGGCCACGACGGGCACGGCGACGGGCACAGCCACGACCACGACCACGACCACACGCACGACCACGACCACACGCACGACCACGACCACGCCGAGCCGGCCCGCGAGGTCATCAACCTCGACTGGGGCTGGAGCGGCAAGGACACCGAGCACGCCGACGAGCGCACCGACGAGAACGCCCACAACTGGGGCGCCGGTCGGCCGTGGAAGGCGGGCGACCCGATCCCCGCGCCGATCCTGTCGAGCATGCCGGTCCGGAGCCGTTCGCGCGGCCGCTGGGACGGGGACGGGATGTGAGCGGTCCGCTCGCCGCCGTCGAGGCGGTGCACGGGTTCAACGGCTACAGCGTCGCGATCCTCCTGCACATCCTGCTCTTCGCGTACTGGCTCGGCGGGGACCTCGGCGTCTTCTACTCCAGCCGCTACATCCTGCGCGAGGACCTGTCCCCGCAGGCGAGGGGGACGGCACTCAAGATCATGCACGGCGTCGACCTGGCCCCGCGGATCTGCCTGGTGCTGTTCCTGCCCAGCGGCATCACGTTGATGGCGTGGGGTCCGCTCGGCGACGAGTTCTTCGTGAACGGGCCCCTGCTGGCGCTCGTGTGGGTGGCAGGCCTCGTCTGGCTCGCGATCGCGGTCTACGACTACTTCCGCGACACGACGACCCGCTTCGGCCAGACCGTGCAGCGTCTCGACCTCGTCGTCCGGTACGGCCTGGGCGGCAGCCTGCTCGCGGTCGGCGCGTACACGATGGTCGTGACCGAGCCGTTCGGCGTGGACACGAACCCGCGCTGGCTCGGGGCCAAGCTCGCCGCGTACGCGCTCTGCATCCTCGCGGGCGTCCTGATCCGGTGGAAGCTGCGCTCGTTCGGCCCGGCCTTCGGGCGGCTCATGGCCACGGGCTCCACGCCCGAGGTGGAGCGCGACCTGCGCGCCTCGCTGCGCGGCTGCGAGCCGTACGTGTTCGCGATCTGGGGCTTCGTGCTGCTCGCCGCCGTGCTCGGCGTGATCAAGCCCGGGTCGACCGCCTTCTGAGCACAGCGACTACGACAAGGAGCGACATGACCGTCAAGCAAGGGTGGACCGGCCGGTTCTTCGAGGACTTCGAGATCGGCGACGTCTACCAGCACCCGCTCGGGCGCACGGTGACCGAGAACGACAACACGTGGTTCTCGCTGCTGACGATGAACACGAACCAGATGCACTTCAACACCGAGTACGCGAAGAAGTCGGAGTTCGAGAAGCCGCTGGTCGTCTCGACGCTGACGGTGGCGATCGCGGTCGGGCAGAGCGTCACCGACATCACCCAGAACGCCTTCGCGAACCTCGGCTGGGACGAGATCCGGATGACCCATCCGGTCTTCGCCGGCGACACGCTCTTCAGCGAGTCGCTGGTGCTGGAGAAGCGCGAGTCGGCGAGCCGCCCGCACGCCGGCATCGTCACCGTGCGCACCCGCACGCTCAACCAGGAGGGCGACGAGGTCTGCTCGTTCAAGCGGACGTTCTACGTCTACCGTCGTGGTGCCGAGCAGGTCGAGGACACGTTCCCCGCCGGCAAGGTGCCGCTCACCGCCGAGGGCGCGTGAGCGACGTGCGCCTCACGTACGCCCCGTGGGGCGAGACGCTCGGGGAGCTCGCCGACGCGGCCCGGCGCGCCGAGGCCGCCGGGGCGGAGGTGCTGTGGGTGCCGGAGCTGCACCGCAGCGCCACCGTCAGTGCGGCCGCGCTGATCGCCGCGACCTCGACCGCACGGGTCGGCACGGCGATCACGCTCGCGTTCACCCGCAGCCCGATGGTGACCGCGCTCGAGGCGCTCGACCTGGACGAGCTCTCCGGCGGCCGCTTCGTGCTCGGCCTCGGCACCGGCGTGCAGCGGCTCAACGAGGAGTGGCACAACGCCCGTTGGGGCAAGCCGGTCGGGCACCTGCGCGAGTCGGTGCGCAACATCCGGCACTTCTGGCAGACCTGCACGAGCGGCGAGCCGATCGCGCTCGAGGGCGAGTGGGAGCCGATGCGCATCCGCGGGTACGAGCGCCCCTACCCGGTCGTCCGGCCTGCGATCCCCGTGTACCTCGCGGCGATGGGTCCGGCGATGACGCGCCTGGCTGGACAGATCGGCGACGGGTGGATCAGCCACGAGCTGTGCTCGCCGAGCTATCTCGAGAAGATGATCCTGCCCGAGCTGCACGCCGGCATCGAGGCCGCTGACCGGCGGCGCGAGGACGTCGAGGTCGTCGTCTCGGCGTGCTGCTCGGTCGCCGACGATCCCGCCACCGCGACCCGCCGTGTCGCCGGCACCGTGGGCTTCTACGCCAGCGTGCGGACGTACGCGGAGTTCTTCGCCTTCCACGGTCTCGCCGACCAGCAGCAGCGCGTGGTCGACGCGTTCCGCGAGGGCCGCGGCGCCGACTACCTGGCCGAGTCCGTCGAGCCAGCGATGGTCGACGCCCTCACGCTCAACGGCGACGCCGCACGCGTCGCCGCCCAGCTCGCCGCGTACGACGGGCTGGCCGACGCCGTCAAGCTCAGCCCGCCCACCCACGGCATCACGCCTGCGGAGACCCGTGCTGCGCAGGACGCGATCATCACGCTCATCGCCGAGCTCACCGGAGGCACCGCATGAAGCCCTTGGAGGACGTCCGCATCATCGCCGTCGAGCAGTACGGCGCCGGCCCGTTCGGGAGCGTGCACCTCGCCGACCTCGGTGCCGAGGTGATCAAGATCGAGGACCCGCGGGTCGGCGGCGACGTCGGCCGCTACGTCCCGCCGTACGCCGAGGACGAGGACTCGCTGTTCTTCGAGACCTTCAACCGCAACAAGCGGAGCCTGTCGCTCGACCTGACGACGGCCGCGGGCCGGGAGGTGTTCGAGGAGCTGGTGAAGGGCGCCGACGCGGTCTACTCCAACCTGCGCGGGGACGTGCCGGCCAAGATCGGGATCACCTACGACGACCTCAAGCACCTCAACCCCGCGATCGTCTGCTGCTCGCTGACGGGGTTCGGGATGACCGGCCCGCGGAGCAAGGAGCCGGGCTACGACTACATCCTCCAGGGCCTCGCCGGGTGGATGGACCTGACCGGCGAGCCGGACGGCCCGCCGACCAAGTCGGGGCTGTCGCTCGTCGACTTCTCGGGCGGGTACGTCGCTGCCCTGGCGCTGCTCGCGGGCCTGCACGCCGCACGCCGTGACGGGACCGGGATGGACTGCGACGTCAGCCTGTACGACACCGCGATCTCGATGCTGACCTATCCGGCTGCCTGGCACCTCAACGCCGGCTTCACGCCGGAGCGGACCCGGCACTCCGCGCATCCGTCCCTGGTCCCGTTCCAGGCCTTCGAGGCCTCCGACGGCTGGCTCGTCGTCGGCTGCGCCAAGGAGAAGTTCTGGGCCCGGCTCGCGCTCGTGGTCGGCCACCCGGAGTGGGCCGAGGAGGGCTCGCCCTACGCGGACTTCGGCGGCCGCCAGGAGCGCAGCCGGGAGCTGCTCGCCCAGCTCGAGGCGATCTTCCTCGAGCGGACCGTCGCCGACTGGCTCTCGGTCCTCTACCCGGCGTCGATCCCGTGCGGCCCCATCAACGACGTCCCTCAGGCGCTGCGCGAGGAGCACACGATCGCGCGCAACCTCGTCGTCGAGACCGAGCACCCGCGCTACGGCACGCTGCGCCAGGTCGCGTCCCCGGTCCGCGTCGGCTCCGCTCTGCCGGAGTACCGCCGGGCACCGCGCCGCAACGAGGACGCCGACCACGTGCTGCGCGAGATCGCCGGCTACGACGACGAGCAGGTCGCCGCGCTCGCCGCCGACGGCGCGTTCGGGCCCGTCCACGAGCGCCACGACGCGTCCGTGCCGGCGCAGGGATGAGCCGATGATCGCCGCGACGCTGGCCGCGTGGGCCGTCGGTGACCTGACGGTCCCCCCTGCGGTCGACGAGGCCGCGCTGCGCCACCTGCTGGACGGCTGCGGGACCGCCGTCGCCGCCGTGCGGCTCGACGCGGCCACGCCTGCGCTGACGGTCGCGGCCGGGCTCGGCGGCCCCCCGGAGGCCACGATCCTCGGCACCCGGACGCGGGTCGGCGCCCCGGCGGCCGCGCTCGCCGACGGCACGCTCGTGCACGCCTTGGACTTCGACGACACGCATGCCGGAGGGCTGGTGCACGCCACCGCCGTCGTGCTGCCGGCGGCGCTCGCCGTCGGCGAGCAGGTCGGTGCGAGCGGCCGCGAGGTCCTCGACGCCGCCATCGTCGGGTACGAGGTCGCGTGCCGGGTCGCCGCAGCCGCGCCCCACGGGTTCCACCGGCGCGGGCTGCACGCGACGATGGTCGCCGGCGTCTTCGCCTCGGCCGCGATCACGGCGCGCCTGACCGGCCTCGACGCCGCGACGACGACCGACGCGCTCGGGATCGCCGGGAGCCAGGCGGGCGGGCTGCTGGCGTTCCTCGGGACCGGCGCGAGCACCAAGCAGCTCCACCCGGGCCTCGCCGCGCAGTCCGGCATCCTGGCGGCACGCCTCGCGGCCGCCGGTGCCAGCGGGCCGGCGACCGTCTTCGACGGACCGTACGGCGTGTACGACACGCTGGCCGACGGGCCCGTCGATCCCGCGCTCGTCGTCGAGGGTCTCGGCGAGCGCTGGGAGACGACCGCGATCGGGATCAAGCCCTGGCCGACCTGCCAGCTCGCCCACGCGACGATGGCCGCCGCCCAGGATGCGCTGCGCAACGCCGGCGTCGCGGGGTCACGGGTCGCCTCCGTGCTCGCCTGGGTGCATCCCGACTCGGCCTCCGTCGTCTGCGACCCGGACCGTGACCTCGCGCGCCCGGCCAGCCCGTACGCCGCGAAGTTCTCGCTCCCGTGGAGCGTCGCCGCCCTGCTGATCGACGGACGCGTCGGCACCGACACGTACGCACCGCAGGCCCTCGACCGCGACGACGTCCGCCGGCTCGCCTCCCACGTGACCTGGGAGGTCGACACCGGCGCCCCTGGTGTGGCGGCCGACGCCGCGGGCGAGGTCGTCCTCTGCCTCGACGACGGCACCCGGGTCGCGGGCCACGTGGCGCACAGCCCTGGCACCGGAGGAGCGCCGCTCGACGCCGACGCGCTGGACGCCAAGCTGCGCGGCAACGCCGGTCCGCTCGCCCCCGCACTCGCCGACGCCATCCGCGGCCTCCCTCACGCGGACGGCGTCGGCGAGCTCCTCGAGGCGGCCGCCCGTGCCGCCGACGACCGCTCCCCCACCCCTCACTCCCTGGAGGTCCCCGCATGACGGTGTCCGCGATCCGCCCGGCCGACTTCCCGTGGCTCCCCGCCGACGGGTTCACGTTCAGCCTCGGTCTGCGCGAGGACGGCCACGCGTGGACGTCGGGGCACACGGCTGCGGCGCTCGACGCCTCGCTCGGCCGGATGACGGTGAGCGGGTCCATGACCGAGCAGGCGCGCACGGCGTACCGCAAGGTCCTCACGCTCGTCGAGGCCGCGGGCCTGTCCCCCGCCGACGTCACCCACGTCACGGAGAACGTGACGATCGCGGGACTGGCGTCGTACGAGGAGGCCGTGGCGGTGCGCCGCGAGGTCTTCGGCGACCACGAGCCCGCGGTGACCACGGTCGTCGTCGAGCGTCTGGTCCGCTCCGCGGCGCTGCTGGAGATCGAGGTGCGGGCGTCCTCCGGCGGGGGCAAGGTCCTTGCGGCCAGCGAGCGCCGCGAGGCCGGTGCCTGGATTGCGGCACCGGTCGTCGAGGGCCACGACGGCGCCGTCCACCTGCCGACGATGGTGCCGGTCGACGCCGCGGGCGACCTCGTCGCGCCCGGTGACTTCGTCGGTCAGTACCGCTACTGCCTGGAGCAGGCCGACGTGCTGCTGCGCCGGGCCGGGCTGTCGCTCGACGCCGCGGTCACGACGTACGACTACTCCACGCCCGACACCCGCACCGTTTACCGCAAGACGCACCACGTGAGGAAGGACCTGCTCGGCGGCGCCGGTGTCTACCCGGGGGCCGGCGGGATCCTGATGAGCCGCCTGCACCACCCGGGCCAGCTCGTCGCGATCGACGTCACCGCGTCGCGGCACCCCCTGGAGCTGGTCAACCCCGGCTGGTCGCGCTACGACACCCTCACCTACGCGCCCGGGGTGCGCGCCGGCCGGACGCTGTACATGTCCGGCTTCGCCGCCCTAGACATGGAGACGCAGGGGGCGCTGTTCCCCGACGACCTGGAGGCTCAGGCCGACGCGACGTACCGCGCGATCCTCCATCTCCTCACCTACGCCGGGCTCGAGGCCAAGGACCTGGTCCGGACGGTGGAGTTCTGCGTCGCCCGCGCGCTCGGCGACTACCGCGTGGTCGCCGGTGTCCGCGAGCGGCTGCTCGCGCCACCGTGGCCGGCCTCGACCGGCGCGATCTGCGCCGACCTCCTGCGGCCGGAGTTCCTCCTCGAGGTCTTCCCCACCGCCCTCTACCCCGAGGAGGCGTGACATGGGCCTGCTCACCGACGAGGTCCGCGCGCTGGTCGGCACCCGGCGCGTCTACACCGCGCCGGAGCCGATGGGGGCCGCGGCCGGACGCTACTTCGCGCTCGCGGTTGGCGACGACAACCCGCTCTACACCGACGCGGCGTACGCCCGCGCGCACGGGTTGGACGGGGTGACGCTGCCGCCGACGCTGGTCTGCGAGACCAACCAGTACGCCGGGCTGCCCGCCGACGCCGAGGGCTACGCCGGGCACACCTGGGGGCTCGAGCTTCCCGGGACGCGGCAGGTGCGCGGCGGCAACCGCTACACCTTCCACCGCCGCATCCGCCCCGACGACGTCGTCACCGCGACCTGGGAGATCACCGGAGCGACGGAGAAGCAGAACCGCTCCGGCGCCGACATGCTCGTCGTCGCCTCGACCGCGACCTACACGAACCAGGACGGCGACCTGCTCGCCGAGAACGAGGAGACGATCATCTTCGTCTCGCTGGGAGGAGCAGCATGAGCACCGCGAGCGTCCCGGCCGTCGGCGACACGGTGCCGCCGCTGGAGCGGACCATCACGCTCACCGACATGGTCGCGTACGCCGGGGCGACCTGGGACTGGCACCAGCTGCACTACGACCCCGCGTACGTCGCCGCGAAGGGCCTCCCGGGTCCGATCGTGGACGGCCAGGTGTTCGGCGCACACCTCGTCGAGGCGCTGCAGGACTGGCTCGGGCCCGACTGCTTCGTCCGCACGCTCGACTTCTTCTACCGCAACCTCGTGTTCGCCGGGGAGACGATCCGCTGCACCGGCAGCGTGACCGAGGCGCACGCGGACCGGCTCACGGTCGAGGTGCGGGTCGACGTGGTCGCGGCTGACGGGTCGGTCGGCCGCGCGGTCGTCGCTCCCGCCTCGGCGGAGGTGCTGCTCGGCGTCGCGGACCCGACCGGCAGGACGCCATGAGCACCGGCGTCGCGATCGTCGGCGCGGCCGAGTCCGACCTCGGCGTCACCGGCCTGTCGATCCTCGGGCTGCAGACCCAGGCGATCACCCGGGCCCTCGCCGACGCGGGTCTCACGCTGGCCGACGTCGACGGGATCGCCACCACCGGGGTGTCCCGGTTCTCGGCCACGCAGCTCGCCGACTACCTCGGCCTCGAGCCGCGGTGGACGGACTCGACGTTCGCCGGCGGGTCGGCGTTCGAGATGTTCGTCGCCCGCGCGACGCAGGCGATCGAGGCCGGGCAGTGCGAGGTCGTCGTGATCTCGTTCGCGTCGAACCAGCGTTCGGCGCGCTCGCGCAGGCTGGGCGGCGTCCACGAGCCCTGGCTCCCCGAGGCGCAGTTCGAGGAGCCGTACGACCCGCTCTTCCCGCTGTCGTACTACGCGATGGCCGCGCGGGCGTACCTGGACCGCTACGGCTACGGCCGTGAGCAGCTCGCGGAGATCGCGATCGCGGCACGGGAGTGGGCGCTGCTCAACCCGAAGGCGTTCCGCTACGGCACGGGGTCCTTGAGCGTCGACGACGTGCTCGGCGCGACGATGATCTCCTCGCCGCTGACCACGGCCGACTGCTGCCTGGTCACCGACGGGGGCGGCGCCGTCGTCCTCACCAGCGCCGATCGGGCTCGCGACCTCCCGAAGCCGCCCGTCCGCGTGCTCGGCTACGGCGAGCGCACCACGAACACGTCGATGACGGCACGCCGGGACACGACGCGCACCGGCGCGGAGGGGGCGGGCCGCGACGCGCTGACGCGTGCCGGTCTCACGCCGTCCGACGTCGACGTCGTCCAGGTCTACGACTCCTTCACGATCACCGTCGCGCTGACGCTCGAGGAGCTCGGCTTCTGCGGACGCGGAGAGGCCCTCGACCTCGTCGCCGATGGAGCGATCCGGCCCGGCGGGCGCCTCCCGCTGAACACCAGCGGCGGCGGGCTGTCGTACTGCCATCCCGGCCAGTTCGGCGTCCTCCTCCTCGTCGAGGCGGTGCGCCAGCTGCGCGGCGAGGCCGGCGACCGCCAGGTCCCGGACGCGCGCACCGCCCTGGTCCACGGGACCGGCGGCATCCTCTCGACCCATGCCACGGTCGTCCTGGGAGCCGAGGCATGAGCGCCCGCTGGATCCCCGGCGAGGTGCCGCCGGCCGACGAGACCACCGCCCCCTGGTGGGAGGCGACGACCCGCCACGAGCTGATCGTGCAGACCTGCGCGTGCGGCCACCACCAGCACCCGCCGCGCGCGCTGTGCACCGCGTGCGGAGCCACCGACGAGCTCGGCTGGACCGCGGCCGTCGGCACAGGCGTCGTGGACACCTTCACCGTCGTGCACCGCGCCCCGCGTGCCGACGTCGCCGTGCCGTACGTGATCGCGCGCGTCCGTCTGGTCGAGGGCCCGGTCCTCCTCACCCGGCTCGAGGGGCGCGACGACCCCGAGACCTGGTCGATCGGCGACCCGGTCGTCGTGACGTGGACCGACCTGCCCGACGGGCGGGCCCTCCCCTCCTTCCTGCCCCCTGACGTGACCATCGAGGAGTCCTGATGAAGTTCGAGCTCGACGAGGATCAGCGCGAGTTCAAGAGCCTGCTGCGCCAGTTCGTCGACAACGAGATCGTCCCGGTCGCCCGCGACTGGGAGCAGGCCGGCCGCTATCCCACCGAGATCGTCGCCGGCATGGCCGACATGGGGCTGTTCGGGATCACCGTCCCCGAGGAGTACGGCGGCCTGGACCTGGACCCGGTCTCGTTCGCGCTGGTGTTCGAGGAGATCGCCCGGGGGTGGATGGGCATCGCCGGCATCCTGGGCAGCCACTCGCTCGCCTGCCGCCTCCTCGCGATGCACGGCACGGACGAGCAGAAGGCGGCGTACCTCCCGGATCTGGCGACCGGCAAGCGCCGTACCGGCATCGGGCTGACGGAGCCCGACGCCGGCACCGACCTGCAAGGGATCCGCACCACCGCGCGGCTGGTCACCCCCGAGGACGGCGGCGAGCCGCACTACGTGGTGAACGGGGCGAAGATGTGGATCACCAACGCCCGCTTCGCCGACCCGCTGCCGGTGCTGGTCAAGACCGACCCGAGCGCCGCACCGGCGCACAAGGGCATGAGCGTCCTGCTCATCGAGGCCGACACCCCCGGCTTCACTGTCACCAAGGACATCCCCAAGCTCGGCTACAAGGGGACGGAGTCCTGCGAGATCCTCCTCGAGGACGTCCGCGTGCCGGTGACCCAGCTCGTCGGCGGCGTCGAGGGCTGCGGCATGCAGCAGGTGCTCTCCGCTCTCGAGTGGGGCCGGGTCAACATCGCTGCCCGCTCCGTCGGCATCGCGCAGCGCGCCCACGACGAGGCGCTCGCCTATGCGCAGCAGCGGCACGCGTTCGGGAAGCCGATCGCCGACTTCCAGGCGATCCAGCTCAAGCTCGGCGAGCTCGGCACGCAGGTCCAGGCAGCACGCCTCATGGCGTACTGGGCCGCCGACGCCGTCCGCAGCGGGCGCGCCGACGGCGCCACCGGCATGGCCAAGATCTTCTGCTCCGAGGTCGCGCTGCAGGCCGCGATCGACGCGATGAAGGTCCACGGCGGTTACGGCTACTCCACCGAGTTCGAGGTCGAGCGCCTCTACCGCGACGCCATCCTCATGAGCATCGGCGAGGGAACCAACGACATCCTCCGCACCGTCGTCGCCAAGTCCCTCGTCAGCGGCGAGACCGTGATCGGCTGATGTCCCCGAACGCGAGCGCGGTCCAGAGGTGTCACGGGGTGGCACCTCTGGACCGCGCTGTGCGGGACGACCCGTCAGCGCGCGAGGGCGATCACGCTGCGGGCACGGCGTACGACCGCCTCGTCGACCATCCGACCGTCCGGGCCGATCACGACACCGCGCCCGTCGGCGACGGCCTCGTCGAAGGTCGCCACCAGGGCCTTGGCCCGCTCCAGCGCCTCCGCGCTCGGCGTGAAGACCTCGTTGGCGACCTGGACCTGGGCGGGGTGGATGCAGGCGCGCCCGGTGTAGCCGCGCCTCGCGAGGGCGCGGGTCGACTCGGCGAAGCGGTCGAGGTCGCGGAAGTCGGTCGAGACCGGGGCGACGGGTGCGCTGATCCCCGCCGCGGCGCTGACCAGCACGACCTGGCTACGGATCGCGGCCCAGTCGGCGTCGTCGGCGTCGTCGGCGTCGTCGCCGAACCCGAGGTCGGCGGCCAGGTCCGCCTCACCCACCTGGAGGCGTACGACGCGGGGCGCCGCCGCGATCGCCCGCGCGTCGAGCAGGGCGGCAGCGGACTCCAGCAGCGGGACGACAGCGACCGAGCCGGGCTCGAGGCGGGCGGCAGCCTCCCCGCGGGTGAGCGCGGCGTCGACCGCCTCGAGCTCGGCGCACGCCTCGGTCTTGGCGACCATCACGCCGGTGAGGCTGGGGCCGACGACGGCCGCGACGTCGTCCAGACCGAGAGGTCCGGAGTTGACGCGGACCCAGACCTCGACGCCCGCGGTGTCACCGCGCAGCGACGTCAGCCACTGCGCGACCGTGGCCCTCGCCGTGTCCTTGGCGGGCCACGGGACGGCGTCCTCGAGGTCGACGATCACGGCGTCCGCACCCCGGTCGAGCACCTTCGCGAGCTTGTCGGGCGCGTTGCCGGGGACGTACAGGTACGAGCGAGCGATCACGTGGCTTCTCCACAAAATGGAACGGCGTTTCGCTGCACGCTATCCGGGCCCGCGACGCCACGTCAACGCGACTCGGCGCATTGCGTTGACCGCCGACCGGCGCGCGCCTACGATTCTGGAATGCCGTTTCGCACAATGGAACACCCTCCTGACGACGCCGCGCCGACGCCCGAGAACGGGCCTGCGCCGCTGGCGGACGGGCCCCTGACCGGGATCCGCGTCGTCGACGCCTCGACGATCCTCGCCGGGCCCCTGTGCTGCCAGATCCTCGGCGACTTCGGCGCCGAGGTGGTGAAGATCGAGCATCCGACGGCCGGCGACAGCATGCGGGGCCACGGCGAGAGCAAGGACGGCGTGCCGCTGTGGTGGAAGGAGATCTCCCGCAACAAGCGGACTGTGGGTCTCAGCCTCTCCGCCCCTGAGGGCGCCGAGCTGTTCGCGCGGCTGGTCGAGACCGCCGACGTCGTCGTCGAGAACTTCCGACCCGGCACCCTCGAGCGCTGGGGCCTCTCCCCCGAGCGCCTGCACGCCCTCAACCCCGGCCTCGTCCTCGTGCGCATCACCGGTTTCGGCCAGCGCGGGCCGTACGCCGGGCGCGCCGGCTTCGGCACCCTCGCGGAGGCCATGAGCGGCTTCGCCCACCTCACCGGGCAGCCCGACGGTCCGCCGACCCTGCCCGCCTTCGGCCTGGCCGACTCGATCTGCGGCATCGCGGCGTCCTCCGCGGCGGCGATGGCGCTGCTGGCCCGCGAGCACAACGGCGGACGCGGCCAGGTGGTCGACATGAGCCTCCTCGAGCCGATCATGACCGCCGTCGGGCCGGGCCCCACGGTCTTCCAGCAGCTCGGCAAGGTCGGCACCCGGCACGGCAACCGGTCGCACAACAACGCGCCCCGCAACACGTACCAGACCAAGGACGGCCACTGGGTCGCGATCTCCACCAGCGCCCAGGCGATCGCCGAGCGCGTGATGCACCTGGTCGGGCACCCCGAGGTGATCGACGAGCCGTGGTTCGCTGCCGGGCACAGCCGCGCTCAGCACGCCGACCTCCTCGACGGCTACGTCGGAGGCTGGATCGGCGAGCGCACGCGTGACGAGGTCGTCACCGCGTTCACCGACGCCGGGGCGGCCGTCGCGCCGGTCTACACCGCTCGGGACATCGCGGAGGACCCGCACGTGCGCGAGGCCGAGATGCTCGTCGAGGTCGAGGACGCCGACCTCGGCCCTGTCCTCCAGCACAACGTGATGTGGCGGATGTCCGAGACGCCGGGCCGCATCCGCTTCCCCGGCCGTGCCCACGGCGAGGACACCGACGCCCTGCTCGCCGAGCTCGGCGTCGACGCCGACACCCTCGCCGACCTCCGTTCCCGCTCCGTCGTCCGCTGACGTGGACGAGCCCGACCTGAAAGAAGACGGCATGACCACCACCCCGACCGCCCCCTCCCCCACACGGAGCCTCCTCGACGCCGTGCGCGCCGGGGTCCGCGTGGTCGACCTCGGCCGACGCCTCACCGTCGGCATGCCGCAGTCGCCCAACCACCCGCCGTACTGGCACGCGCTCCCACGCCGCCACGGCGACATGGTGCGCGTCGACGGCGGCTCGGCGGCCAACGACATGATCTCGATGGGCACGCACGTCGGCACCCATGTCGACGCGCTCGCGCACGTGTCCCAGGACGGCAGGCTGTACGGCGGGCTCGAGGTGGCGGACGCGCTCGAGGGCGGCCGGTACGCCGAGCTCGGCGCGCACACCATCGCCCCGATGGTGCGCCCCGGGGTCCTGCTCGACGTCCCGTCCGCGCTCGGGGTCGGGCGCCTGGAGCCCGGCTACGAGATCACCGTCGCCGACCTCGAGCGCACGCTCGAGCTCCAGGGCAGCACCATCGTCCCCGGCGACGTCGTCCTGGTCCGCAGCGGATGGGGTCAGCACTTCGACAGCGGGGCCAAGGAGCTCTTCATCGGCCACGACTCGGGCGTGCCCGGGGTCGGTGCCGCGGGTGCGCAGTGGCTCGTCGACCACGGGATCCACGCGACCGGCGCCGACACCATCGCGTACGAGTGCCTCCCGCCGGGCGCCGGTCACGCGACGCTGCCGGCGCACCGTGTCCTGCTCGTCGAGAACGGCGTCTACATCGTCGAGACGATGGACCTCGAGGAGCTCGCGGCCGACCGCATCCACGCCTTCGTCTTCGTCCTCTCGCCGCTGCCGTTCTTCGGCGCGACCGGCTCCCCCGTCCGTCCGCTGGCGGTGGTCGAGGATGAGTGACCCGTCGGAGGTGACGCTCGGAGCGCAGGTCGCCCGCTTCGCCGTCGACGCTGCCCGCCACGGGATCCCGGACGACGTCGCCGCGAGCGCCCGGCAGCGCGTCCTCGACGTGCTCGGCCTCTGCGTCGCCGCGCACCGGCTCGAGACGAGCGCCGCGATCGTCGACCACGTCCTCGACCAGGGCGGGCACGCCCAGGCGACGATCGTCGGCGTCCGCGACCGGGTGACCGCCGCCCAGGCAGCGCTCGCCAACGGCGTGCTGGCCCACTCCCTCGACTACGACGACACCCACCTCCCGTCGGTGCTCCATCCCAGCGCGAGCGTCGTCCCCGCGGCGCTGGCCGCCGCCGAGCACACGGGCGCCGACGGTGCGCTGACCGTGCGCGCGGTAGCGGTCGGGCTCGAGGTCGCCGTCCGGCTCGGCATGGCCGGGTACGACGCGGAGCTGGGCAACTCGGTGTTCTTCGAGCACGGGCAGCACGCCACCTCGATCACCGGCGCGATGGGCAGCGCGGTCGCGGCCTCGCTGCTCTACGGGGCCGACGAGAAGGGCGTGCTGGACGCGCTCGGCGTGACCGCGTCGATGGCGTCGGGGATCATCGAGGCCAACCGCACGGGCGGCACCGTCAAGCGGCTCCACTGCGGGCTCGCCGCCCAGTCCGGAGTCACCGCCGCCCAGCTGGTGCGGCGCGGCTTCACGGGCCCGCCGACCGTCCTCGAGGGACGCTTCGGGTTCTTCGAGGCGTGGCTGCACGGGCGCTTCCGCCCCGAGGCGGTCACCGAGGGCCTCGGCAAGGAGTGGTCGGTCCCCGGCATCTTCTTCAAGCCGTACCCCGCGAACCACTTCACGCACACGTCGATCGACGCCGGCCTGGCGTTGCGGGCCCGCGGCATCAGGCCCGACGACGTCGCGTCGATCCGGATCGGCGCGCCGACGGCGGTGATCCGCACGATCGGACAGCCGCTGGAGACCAAGCGCACGCCGCAGACCGGCTACCAGGCCCAGTTCAGCGGCCCGTACGCGGTCGTCGCCGGCCTGCTCGGCGGCGGCGGGCTCGGCCTCGGCCTCGACGACTTCACCGACGCGCTCGCGCAGGACCCGGTGCGCCGGGCACTGATGGCGACGGTGGACGTCGTCCCCGACCCGCGGTGCGACGCGATCTACCCGCACCAGTTCCCCGCCGTCGTCACGCTGCGGACCACCTCCGGCGAGGTCGTCGTCGAGGAGGTCCTCACCAACCGCGGCGGCCCGGAGCGCCCGCTCACCGACGACGAGCTGGCCTGCAAGTTCCGCGACAACGTCGCCGGCCGGGTCGGCACCGCCGACGCCGACGCCGTACGACACGACGTGCTCGCCCTCGACGCGCTCCCCCGCGTCGACGACGTGCTGCGCCGCCTCGCACCCCCCGCGGAGCCCGCTGCGGCGAGCCCCGCTTCCCCCACCCCGCACCCCACCGAGGAGGAGTCCGCATGAGCGACCTCGACCTGATCATCAAGAACGCCGACGTCGTCGTCGACGGCTCCCAGCTGACCCAGCAGCTCGACATCGGCGTCAAGGACGGCCGCATCGCCGTGCTCGCCCCGGACCTCCAGGTCGAGCCGGGCGTGGACCTGGTCGACGCGACCGGGCGGACCGTGTTCCCCGGCGTCGTCGACGCCCACCAGCACTGGGGCATCTACAACCCGCTGCCGGAGGACACCGCCACGGAGAGCCGGGCGTGCGCGCAGGGCGGCGTCACGACGGCGCTCAACTACATGCGCACCGGCCAGTACTACCTCAACAAGGGCGGGGCGTACGCGGACTTCTTCCCGGAGGTGCTCGCGCAGACCGAGAACCGCTCGATCGTCGACTACGCCTTCCACCTGGCGCCGATGTCGCGAGGGCACATCGACGAGATCCCGTCGCTGGTCAAGGAGCACGGGGTCACGTCGTTCAAGATCTTCATGTTCTACGGCAGCCACGGCCTGCACGGCCGCTCGGAGGACCAGCGCGCGTTCCTCATGACGCCCGAGGGCGAGCGCTACGACTACGCGCACTTCGAGTTCGTCATGCGCGGAGTCCAGGCCGCGCGGGAGCAGTACCCAGAGATCGCCGACCAGATCTCGCTGTCGCTGCACTGCGAGACCGCCGAGATCATGAGCGCCTACACGAAGCTCGTCGAGGAGGACGGCACGCTGAGCGGGCTGCCGGCGTACAGCGCGTCGCGTCCGCCGCACTCCGAGGGCCTCGCGGTGACCATCGCGTCGTACCTCGCGCACGAGACCGGGCTGCCGACGATCAACCTCCTGCACCTGAGCTCGCGCAAGGCCGTCGACGCCTCGCTGCGGATGGCCGAGGCGTTCCCGCACGTCGACTTCCGCCGCGAGGTCACCGTGGGCCACCTGCTCGCCGACTGCGACACCGCCCACGGGATCGGCGGCAAGGTCAACCCGCCGCTGCGCCCCCGCGAGGACGTCGAGGCTCTGTGGGAGCACGTGCTCGCCGGACGCGTCGACTGGGTCGTCAGCGACCACGCATGCTGCCGCGACGAGCAGAAGTTCGGCGCGGACCGCGACGACGTCTTCCTCGCGAAGTCGGGATTCGGCGGGGCGGAGTACCTGCTCGCGGGCATGATCACGGAGGGCCGCAAGCGCGGGCTCGGCCTCGACCAGATCGCCCGGCTCACGGCGACCAACCCCGCGGAGCGGTTCGGCCTCGGCGCGACCAAGGGCGCCATCCGGGTCGGGGCGGACGCCGACCTCGCCGTCGTCGACATGGACCGGACGTGGACGGTCCGCGCCGAGGACTCGGAGTCGACCCAGGAGTACACGCCGTTCGAGGGCGCCGAGCTCACGGCCAAGGTCACCGACACCTTCGTCCGCGGCCGGCGCGTGCTCACCGACGGCGTCGTGACCGCGACGGGTGGCGGACGCTACCTGGCCCGCCCGAGCGTCTGACCGTGCCCGCCTCAGCCGGTCCAGCCGAAGCGGTACGAGAGGGTGGCCGTGGTCTCGAGCAGCGCCTCGCGGCACGCGTCGAGCTCCCTCGCGAACCGCTCGGCCGGACCGCACACGCTGACGACCGCGACCGGGCGGCCGTCGTTGCCGCGGACGGGGGCCGCGACCGACGCGGCACCCTCCATGCGCTCGCCGGCGGAGTGCGCCCAGCCCTGGCGGCGGACCTCGGCGAGGTCGCGCCGCAGGGCAGCGGCGTCCACGAGCGTGCTGTCGGTCAGCGGGTCGAGCGGGGCCGACTCGAGGTAGGCCGTGGCCTCGTCCTCGGGCAGGAACGCGAGGAACGCGCGCGAGGACGCTCCGGCGTGCAAGGGGTACGGCTCACCGATCGTGACCGACATGATGACCTCCCGGTCGGGGGTCACCTGGTCGACGTAGATCCGGCTGCGGGTGCCGAGCAGGACCGACAGCGTCGCGGTCTCGTCGGTCCGGGCGGACAGGTCCTCGAGGAACGGCCGGCCGATCCGGCGGACGTCGATCCGGTCGAGGTAGGTCAGTCCGAGGCGCATCGCCGCGACGCCCAGCGAGTAGCGGCGGCTGCGCTCGTCGAGGGCGACCAGGTCGCGGCTGCGCAGCGACGCGAGCACGCGGTGGACGGCGGCCTTGGAGAGGTCGAGCGCGTCGGCGATCTCCGTGACGCCGAGGTCCGGGCTGCCGCTCTCGGTGAACAGCAGCAGCACGTCAGCGGCGCGCTCGACCGTGGCGATCGTGGCGCTGGTGCTCTCCGCAACACCCTGGGCAGCCTGCTTGGTCCTCGGGGACATCGGGCGACTCCTTCTCCGTCGTCGTCGTTCGGGCCGGTCGTGCTGGCCCGGGCGGATCAGTTCTCTCACGAAGACACCGCCGAATCAAGACACCGTTCCACCCGCCCTTCGAACACGATGCCATCCGACCCCGCTGCGAGGTGCTGACATGACCCCGACCGCCATCGGCGCTCCCCTGAACATCGCCAACGGTGTGCTGGAGTTCGCCCGAGCGACCCCCACCGTCCTTGCCGTCCAGGACGGCGAGCGCTCCCTGACCTACCGTGAGCTGGGCGAGCGCGCGGCGCGCTGGGCCAACGCGCTGAACGACCTGGGCCTCCCGCCCGGGGCGCACGTCGCGGTGTGCGTCGGCAACCGCCTCGAGCATCCTGAGATCGCCTGCGGCGTGGCCCTGGCGGCGATGACGATGATCCCGGTGAACCCCCGCTACACCCCCGCGGAGGCCCGGTTCGTGCTCGAGCACTCCGAGGCACGGGCCGTGGTCGTCGAGGGGGCGCTCGCCGGCCTGGTGGCGGACGCGGCACGGGACAGCGGCATCCCGGTGGTGGCCCTCGACGGCGCGGAGGGCGCGCTCGCGTACGACGCGCTGCTCGCCGCCGCGTCGCCGGTCGCGCCCTCGCCGGTCGTCGACGAGTCCGAGCCGTTCTGCATCGCCTACACGTCGGGCACCACGGGTCAGCCCAAGGGTGTGATGATCTCCCACCGCTCGCGGACGCTGACCTTCTACCAGGCGGCGGCGGAGTGGGGCCTGGGCAACGGGCGGGTGTCGCTGGCGGTCGCCCCGATGTACCACGGGGCCGGGTTCGCGTTCGCGTACGCGCCGGTGTTCACCGGCGGCACGGTGGTGATGCTGCCGAAGTGGTCGCCCGAGGCGATGCTCGACCTCGTGGAGCGCCACGGCGTCCAGTCCGTCTTCCTCGTGCCCGCCCACGCCCAGATGCTGCGGGCGCTCGGGGCGGAGGCGATCGCGGCCCGCGACCTCAGCCGGCTCGACACGCTCTACTTCAACGCGGCCGCCCTCCCGTGGGAGCTGAAGCAGTGGGTGATGGAGACCTTCCCCGGCGTCGCGGTCCACGAGCTATACGGCTCGACCGAGAGCGGCATCATCACGAACCTCCGCCCCGTGGACGCGACCCGCAAGCCGGGCTCGGTCGGGCAGCCGTGGTACATGACCGAGGTCCGGGTCGTCGACGCCGACGGAGCCCCCGTCGGCAACGGTGGGACCGGCGAGCTCTACAGCCGCTCGCCGTACCTGATGCGCGGCTACTTCAAGAACCCCGAGGCCACCGCGGCCTGCACGACCGACGACGGCTTCGTCACGTGCGGCGACCTGGTCCGGCTCGACGACGAGGGCTACGTCCACATCGTCGGACGGACCAAGGACATGATCGTCTCCGGCGGCGTCAACGTGTACCCGCGCGAGATCGAGGACGTGCTGGCGACCCACCCGGACGTCGTCGAGGCGTGCGTCCTCGGCGCTCCTTCCGAGACGTGGGGCGAGGAGGTCGTGGCGGTCGTCGTGCTCGCGGCGGGGCGCGGCCTCGACGCCGACGCCCTCGTCGCGCACTGCCGGGAGTCGCTCGCGGGGTTCAAGATCCCGCGCCGCTGGTCCACGATCGGGGCGCTGCCGCGCAACGCCGCGGGCAAGGTCGTCAAGCGGGACGTGCCGCTGCCCGCATGAGGACGTCGGCCACGACCCTCGGTGCCGTCAGCGGGGCGTCGTGGCCGGCCTCGATCACCTCGTACGCCGTGCCGCGTGCGTCCAGGCGGGCGCGCGTGGTGCCCGAGGGGTAGCCGTCGGGCGTGCCGGAGCAGAAGACGTACGAGACCGGGCCGGCGTGCTCGTCCGGGACGTCCAGGGCGTCGAGCGACGGCGCGAACGGCGTCGGCGTGAGCCGCGCGGCCATCCACGCCGCCGTCGCCTCGTCGAGGTCCCCACCCGCGACGGGCGCACGCGCGGGGATCGAGGTCTCGCGGGGCGGGAGCGTCACGCCCGCTGCGGGCGTGAGGTCGACGGCACGCTCCCCGGGATCGGGCACCGCGCCGTCGAGGTAGACGACGTGCCGGACCCGCGCCGGGATCCGCGCCTCGAGCGCCCGCACGACCACCCCGCCCTGGCTGTGGCCGACGAGCACGAGGTCGTCGAGGTCCTCGGCCTCCACCAGCGCGACCAGCTCGTCCACCCACGTCTCCAGCCCGGCGACGGCACCTGCGGCACGCTCGCCCGCGCCGGTGAGGCTGGGCGCGTACACGTCGTGGCCGGCGGCGACGAGGTACGGCCGGACGCGGCGCCACGACCAGCCGCCCCGGAACGCACCGTGGACGAGCAGGAAGGTGCTCACCGCGGGTCCGGCTCGTCCAGGACGACCTCGAGGTACTCGCGGGGGTAGGAGTCGTACGGGCGGAGGTGCTCGTACATCGCCTCGGTGTGGGCGACGTAGTCCGGGTGCTTGGTGCACTCCTCGTACGCCTCGACCGTGTCGAAGAAGCGCAGGTGGGTGAAGTGCGTCGGGTCCTCGAGGCCGCGGACCAGGCGGCGACCGCGGTATCCGGGGTGGTCGTGGAAGAAGCGACCGAACTCCCCCGAGAGCGCGATGTAGGCCTGGGCGTGGTCCTCGCCGGGCTTGGTCCAGGCCTGGCTCACGACGACGATCATGCTTCCTCCACGGCTTCGTTCAAGACTCTCGACTCATAGATCATATATCTTTACACTGACGCAATGACAAGCAGCGCTCAGACCAAGACCATCCCCGAGTTCCTCGCCGAGGCTCCCGACGTCGACAGCCGCGAGCTGTGGCAGGCGTTCTGGGAGATCCTGACCGCGGCGAAGGACAAGATCACCGCCGAGCTGCCCGTGCAGCCCCACCCCAACAGCGCCGGGCTGGCGTCCTGGAGCACGCCGGACGACTCGTACGAGGGGTCGCTCAACACCTACACGGGTGACGCCGACGAGGGTGTCGAGTGGCTCGTCCACTCGTGGATCGGCAACCGCAAGGCGTCGATCCTGGACATGAACCTCCAGGTCTGGCTCGGGCCGCACATCGACGTCCCGCACCTGATCCTCGTCTTCGGGACGATCCCCAACATCTTCCACTTCAGCGACCTCGTGCCGCGCCGGGACCTGTCGATCGACGTCGACTACCTGGAGCGCTACTACGAGCCTCAGAACGCCTCGTGGCTCGCGCTGCGCGGCGACGACCGCTTCACCTGGTCGGTCAGCCACGGCACGTACATGCGGGCCTTCCTCTCCCCCGTCGGCAACTCCTACGTCGCCGACCGCACCGACGACGTCGTCGAGACGCTGCGCGCCGCGGTCGAGCAGCGCGTGGACGCCTGGCTCCAGATGGTCCGCGAGGCCACGACGGTGCCGGTCGAGGAGCGGGCGGCGCTGCGCGAGCGCGACCACCTGCTGCGGACGTACGGCTACACCCTCGACCCGATGAACGAGCTGTCCAAGAAGTTCCTCGGTGCGCAGCGCGTCGAGGAGCTGGTCTCGGTCCGCGCCGGCCTCGCGCAGATGCGTGAGCTCCAGGGCAGGGACGCCCGATGAGGGTGCTCGTCGTCGGCGCCGGGCTGGTCGGCTCCGCCGCGGCCACCACGCTGCGCGAGCGGGGCCACCACGTCACCGTGACGACCACGACGCCCGAGCGCGAGGCGGACCTGCGTACGCGCTTCGACGACGTCGCGGTGCTGCGCGGGAGCGACCGTGACGCGGTCCACGCCCGGGTCGCGGAGGCCGACGTCGTCGTGGTGACGGCAGGACCCGTCGCGGCCCGGTCGATGACACCCGAGGACCGCGCGGTGACCTACCACGAGGTGCTCGTGCAGACGGCCGAGAGCATCGCGAGCGCCCCCGGCACCCCGCACCTCGTGGCGCTGTCGGCGTTGTCGGTCTACGGCGACGCCGGCAACCACCTCGTGACGGTGGACGAGGACTCCCCCGTCACCACCTCGGACGACCCGAGCCCGAGCATGTTCCTCGCGATGGAGGACGTCTACCGTACGAAGGCCGGCGAGCGCGCCACGATCTTCCGGTGCGGCGACGTCTTCGGGGCGGACGACCCGCCGATCGAGGCGAAGGTCGCGATGGCCCACCAGTACCTCGGCGGCTCGGTGCCGTTCGGCGGAGACGCCCTCCTCTACCGGCTCGCCGTCGAGGACGCTGCCGACGCGATCGTGCACGCGGTCGAGGACCGACTGGTCGGCACGTACAACCTCACGCACCCCGAGGTCCCGCCCACCAACGCCGAGCTCTTCGACACGATCAGCGCGGCGCAGGACCTCCCGCCGCTGGTCTACCGGGCCGAGATCGCCGCGCCCGCCGTGCCGATCTCGGTCGACCGGCTGCGCGACGCGGGGTTCGTGGCGTCGCGGTCGTACGTGGCGCACCCGCTCCTCGCCGACCGCTGACCCCCCTCTCACCCGCGCCCTCCCCGTTTTGAAGGGTTCGACACGGTTCCGGTCCTCGGATTCCCCTTCGAACCCTTCAAAACGGGGACGAGGGCCGAGCCGGGAGGAGACGAGGGTGGGCACGACGAAGCGGGCTCCCGTGCGTTGACAGGTACGCAGGGAGCCCGCCGTCCATGGGGCCGAAGGAGGAGTCCGGCTCAGCCGCTCGCAGAGGTACGGCGGCGCGCCGGCACCAGGACCAGTCCGGCCGTGCCGAGGAGCACGAGCACGGCGGCCCACAGGCCGATCACCGGGAGCCCCGGCGATCCGCCGGTCTTCGGCAGCGAGTCGGTCGACCCGCCGGTGCCGCCGTCGTCTCCGCCACCGCCGGCGCCCCCGTCGCCACCGTCGTCCGGCGGCTCGCTGCCGACGCCCAGCTTGGACAGGTCCGCGTCACCCGTGCAGTCGGCGCTGATGCTCATGGCGGGAAAGTCGAACGAGAAGCCCTTCACCGACACGTCGAGCTCGTCGCCCTCGACGGCCGCCGAGCCCTTCAGTGCCGGAACTGGGACCGGGGCCTTCGTCGGTACCTTGACGGCACCTCCGCCCTTGAGCGTCGTCGCCTTGCCTGCCACGTCGAGCGCGAGCGTCACGTTCATCGTCCCGTCGATCGGGAGTGGCGCGATCCCCGGCAGGTCGCTCATCGACGCCTGCATCGAGACCGGGTCACCCTCGGCCGCGCGGTAGCCGGAGACAGAGATCGTGGCGGGGTACTCGAACTTCGTCCCCAGAGGTTCCAGCGTGCAGGCGAACGTCACCTTGCCCTTGGCCGGCACGCCCGCATCGCCAGCCGGGGGCGTCGTCGGTGCGCTCGTCGGTGCCGTCGTCGGCGCGGGCGTGGTCGGCGGCGGAGTCGTCGGGGTCTCGGTCGGCTCCGGCTCAGGCTCCACCTGTTCGCCCGAGCCCACCGCCGTGGCGGTCACGTTGGTCGGAACGGGCTTCGTCCGAGGGTTGGTCCCGCCAGGGGTGCCGCCGGTCTGACCGTTGCAGTCGATCTGCGTGTTGTACGGAGCCGCCGCGAAGTAGACGACCTTCTCGAGCGTGACGACGTTGTCGCCCTCCACCGCAACAAAGGTCTTCGTCACCGAAGCGCCAGGCATCGCAACGCCCCCGGCTACGGTCCCGAAGTCCTTCGTGGCGGTGATCGGCTCGCCCCCGTTCACCGAGAAGTAGAACGTCCCTGTCACGGACGCCGCGGGGCCGCCGTTCTTGGGTCCCTTGTCGAAGCTGTAGGTGAGGGTGACCCGCTCCCCCGGGTTCGGCGCGGCGTCGGAGAGCGTGATCTTGTGGTCCGACACCCCGGTCGACCACGGCGCCAGGCTCGTCGAGATGTCGTTCGACGGCGTCCCTGCGTACCAGACCCAACATCCCCCGGTCGGCTCGACGGCTGCGGCGGGCGTCGCCGCCACCGTCAGAGACCCCGCGGCCAGGGCGACGACCGCGGCGAGACGAGAGAGGGCGCCCACGCGCCCGAGCGCCCTCACGCGCCCACCTCGCGACGGCGCCGCCCCGGCAGCCCGAGCAGCAGGCCGAGGCCCGGAAGCAGCAGGGCTGCGGCGCCGAGCAGCAGCACCGGCAAGGTGTCCGTGCCGCCCGTCTTCGGCAGCGCGTTCGAGGTGTCGGACTGCGTCGTGGTCGCCGGCGCCGTCGTGGCCGGCGCGGTGGTCGCCGGTGCGGCAGCAGGCTGGTCCGCGGGCTGCTCGGCCGCCGCGGCACCGAACTCGAGGTTGACGTTCGCCGTGTTCGCGGACACCACGTCGGCCGAGTTGGCGTTCGGGAGGGGTGCGGCACCGATCACGCACTGCTGCTTGGTGCAGTCGACCGATCCGTACTTCTCCTTCATCTTCAGCGTGACGGCCTTGAAGCTGCCGTTCGCGTCGGCGTTGACGAACGTCGCACCGGTCGCGGTGTTGCAGTCGGCCGGGCCCTTGTAGCCCTCCTTGCACTGGCCGACGGCGATGCTCTTGAGGTTGGGCGCGAAGCCGGAGCCCGACACGGTGATCGACGAGCCGTCCTTCAGACCGGTCGTCTGGCTGATGTCGAGCTTGGGTGCCGCCGACGCCGCTGGGGCGCCGATCAGCATCACGAGCCCGAGCGCCAGTGCACAGGCCAGTCCACGAAGGGCTGTGGGGAGCTTGGGGGTCATCTGCATCGTTCTCCGGGTGCGGTGGTGGGACGGACGGGCGTACGCGGTGCGGGCTCCGGTCATGGCGTCCCCGCGGGGATCGTCGTGACGGAGCTCAGGTGCGGGCCGGAGCGTTGGATCGCGGCGTGGTCGGAGCCGAGGTAGGAGCTCACGACCTCGGGGTGGGTGCGAACCTCGTCCGGGGTGCCGGACGCGACCAGCCGGCCGAGGTTCATCGCGACCATGCGGTCGCACAGGCGGCTCAGCAGCGGGAGGTCGTGCTCGATGACGACCATCGCCGTCCCGAGCTCGCGACGGACGTCGAGCAGCAGGTCGCCGAGCGCCTCGCACTCGTTCTGGGCGATGCCGGCCGACGGCTCGTCGAGGAGCAGCACCCGGGGCTCGAGCGCGAGCAGGCAGGTCAGCTCGACGACGCGACGGGTGCCCGTGGAGAGCTCGGCGATCGTCCGGCCGGCGAACGGGCCGAGACCCATGCGCTCGATCAGCTCGTCGGCACGCCGGCCCTTCAGGCGGTCGGGCACCGGGGTGCCGAGGGCCGCGACCGCGAGGCGGCTCGGCCGCGTCCGCTCGCCGGCGACCATGACGGTCTCGCGCACGGTCATCGTCGGGAAGAGCGCGGCGTCCTGGAAGGAACGTACGAGCCCCGCCGCCGCCCGGCGCTCCGGCGTGGCCGTCGTCATGTCCTGGTCCGCGAAGAAGATCGCGCCGGTGTCGGGAGCGGTGAAGCCCGCGATGATCTCGAACAGCGTGGTCTTGCCGGCGCCGTTCGGCCCGATCACGCCGACGATCTCGCCCGGACCGACCTCGAGGTCGACGTGGTCGACCGCCACCACGCCACCGAAGTGGCGGCTGAGGTCCTGGACGACCAGGAGCGGCGGGGCGCCCGGACCGGCGTCGAGGTCCTGCGTGTCCGGGGTGAACAGGCCCGAGAGCTCCGCCGAGCGCTGCAGCGGGGAGCGCTGGGAGACGTCGGGTTCGGCGCGGGCGGCGACGGGGTCGATCCCGGCCCGCGACGCGAGCCAGTCGTACCACCGGTCCCGCATCCGCATCCCCACCCCGCCGAGTCCGTCGGGGAGCATGATGACGACGAGGAGCCAGCCGATCGCGAGCGCGGCCTCGCCGGGGATGCCGAGCATGACGAGGCTGGGCAGCCCGACGATGATCAAGGTCCCGATGAGCGGTCCGATGACGAGGCCGAGACCACCGACCACGGTCAGCGCGACGACGTCGATGCTCGCTGCCGCGGGGAACGAGTTGACGGTGAGCGTCGTCTGTCCGTGCCCGATCACGACACCGCCGAGACCCGCGACCGCGCCCGACACGGCGTACAGCTGCAGCTTGCGCAGCGTCCGCGGGACGGTGAACGCCCGGGCGGCGTCCTCGTTGTCGCGCAACGCCTGCAACGACCGGCCGAACCCGCTGCGCCAGAGGTTGGCGCAGACGAAGACTCCGATCGCGAGCATGAGGATCGCGAAGAGGTAGTAGTCGCGGGCCAGGTCCATCGGGTAGCCCCACCAGGTCGGCTTCGCCGGGGAGACGCCGTCGCCGAGGAAGATGTCCAGGCGGAGCACCCAGGCGGTGGTCGCGAGCGCGAACGCGAGGGTCGACACCGCGAGCGCCAGACCCTTGAGCCGGAGCGCGGGGATGCCCACCAGGGCGGAGACGACGGCCGCGACCGCGACACCGCCCAGGATGCCGAGGACGAAGCTGCCCGTCGCCTCGACGAGGTGCGCGGACGCGGCGGCCCCGATGCCGGCGTAGGCGAACTGACCCAGCGAGAGCTGGCCGGCGACGCCCGTGATGAGACCGACGCTGAGGCCGACGAGCGCGAAGCCGGCGACGCTCGTGAGGACCGCGGCCGTCTCGTTGCTGACGAGGTAGGCGAGGGCGATCGCGAGGGTGACGGACCCGCCGACGATGACGATCCGGGTCACGAGGATGCTGCGCACCCCCGAGTACGCCTCGGGGATGGGCGGCGAGCCGACCCGACGCCAGCCGCCGCGGTCGGTGTCAGCACGGCCGAGGGCCGGCTGGCGCAGCAGCGCGACGACGATCACGATGCCGAGGACGACCGGCACGAGCCCGCGGGTGTCAGGGTTCGACAGCAGGATCTGCTCGAGGACGCCGATCGCGATCGACGCGCCGAACGCGATCGGGATCGACGACATCCGGGCGATCACGGCCCCGGCGAGACCCTTCAGGAGGAGGTCGGGCCCGAGCGTGTCGATGGACTGCCCGGCCGTCGTCGGCGTGACCAGGATCGCCGACAGGGCCGCGATCCCGCCGGAGATCGCCCACGCGTACGACGCCATGCGAGGCGCGCGGATGCCCTCCAGCGCCGCGGTGTCGGGCGCGTCGGCCGCGGCGCGGATCGCGAGGCCCTGGCGGGTGTGCCGCAGGAACCAGGACAGGGCGACCAGCACCGCCGGCGCGAGCAGGAGCATCGCCAGGTGCGACGGGCCGACGGGCGTCGTGCCGAGCGTGAAGGACGGCAGCAGCGGCGGCTCGGGGAACGTGAAGCCGCTGACGCCGTCGCTGTTGATCAGCAGCGCCATGATGAGGATGAACTGGGAGAGCCCGAGCGTCGCGATCATGCCGATCAGGCTGGGGCGTCCAGCGAGCCGACGGACGACCGAGACCTCGATCCCTCCCGCCAGCACGGCGGCCACGGCGATCGCGACCGGGAACGCCACGAGGTACGGGGCACCCCAGTCGACGACCAGCAGGCCGAGGACCGACGCGCCGAACGCCCCGATCGAGCCATAGGCGAAGTTGACGAACTTGCTCGACCGGTAGACGAGGACGAGACCGACGGCGAGCAGGCCGTACGTCAAACCCGTGAAGACCCCGATGATCAGCCGGTCGATGCCGATCTGGAAGCCCACGACGTCCATCGCGAGGACGGTGTCCGCGGCGCTCACTGGGCCACCGCCACGTGTCCGCCGAGCATGAGGTCGCGCACGCGGTCGGGGTCGGCGGCGAGGTCGGACGCGGTCTCGCAGGCGACGATCTGCCCCTTCTCCATGAAGTAGGCCCGGTCGACGAGCGAGAGCGCGACGTTGACGGACTGCTCGACGAGCAGCACCGCCGTCCCGCGCTCGTTGAGGCGACGGACGAGCTCGATCAGCCCGCCGACGACGACCGGCGCGAGCCCGAGCGAGAACTCGTCCACGACGAGGATGCGGGGGTCCTGCACGATCGCCTTGGCGAGCGCGAGCATCTGCCGCTCACCGCCCGACAGCGTCGACGCCGGCTGGTCGCGGCGCGCGTACAGGCGAGGGAAGACGGCGAGCGCGGCGTCGACGGCCTCCTGGGCCCAGGCCTTGTCCTCGATCGTGAACGCGTGCATGCGGAGGTTCTCGGTCACGGTCAGCGAGCTGAACGTGGCCTGGCCGACGACCTGGCCCAGACCGCGCGCGATGCGCTCGCGGGTCGGAGCGGAGGTGACGTCGACACCTCCGAGGCGGACCGTGCCGGCGTCCGGACGGAGGAGTCCGGCGACGACCTTGAGCGTGGTGCTCTTGCCGACGCCGTTCGGTCCGAGCAGCGCGACCATCTCGCCCTCCTCGACGACGAGGCCGGCGTCGAAGAGCACCTGCACCTGGCCGTACGACGCCTGGATGCCCTCGACCGACAGCGCCGGTCCTCCGGTGCGCGGCGTCAGGATGCCGAGGCCCGCGTCACGACGTCGGGAAATCAACGTCGCCCCCTTCGTAGACGAAGCAACCGCACGCGTCGTCGAACTTCAGGACCCGGAAGGCCCCCGAGGCCGCACGCCTGCCCGGTCCGAGGGCGCCGGTGAAGCCGGTCGCGGGCACGAACGCGGAGCCGAGCTCCTCGACGGCAGCGCCCCACGCCGACGCGTTGAGGTTGTCGGTGAGGTCGGTCGCTCCGGCCTGCAGAAGCAGCGCAGCGTCGCAGTACGGCAGGGCGACGCGCGCGGCCTCGCGCGACTTGAACGCGATGCCGGCTGAGGAGTAGATGTCGACGCACCGCTTCTCGGCGTCGGTGCCCGGGAAGGGCAGCTGCGCGTCGGCGACCTCCTGCGACGGGGCGAACCCGACGCCGACCATGCCCTTCAGGATCGTCGGGGACAGCATCTCCGGGTTGTTCACGAAGAACGACGGGTTGTCGAACGTCGAGACGGCGTAGCGGGCGGTGAACTCCTGGGTCGTCGCCTGGGTGGCGAAGATCGACGCGAGGCGCGCGCCACCGAGGAACATCACCCGGTCGATGCCGGCCGAGCGGAAGTTGACGGCGCCCTGCCCGGTCCCCATGAAGAGACTGCCCTGGTCGGTCGTGTCGACCCAGGAGATCTCCGGCTTGACCCCGGCGTCCTCCAGGAGCGGGACCGCCAGCTCCTCCATCGTCTTGCGGTTGATCGGGTTGTCCGCGGCCACGACGCCGACCTGCTCGCGGCCCTTGAAGAAGCCCTGCTCGGAGAGCGTCTCGACGTAGGCCTTCACGAAGCTGTCGTACGAGGGGTAGCTCGGCGACCAGAGGTAGGGCGACCACTTCTCGTACGTGGCGTCGTCGGTGGCGACGAGCGTCGCGTCGAGGACGAGCGTCTTCGCCTGCGCGTAGCAGGGCCGCGCGTTGTCCTGGAACTGGCCGGTGAGCACCACCGCGAAGGCCTTGTCGTCCTGGACGATGCGCTTGCACAGCTGCTCCTCGGCCGCGGCCGAGTCGTTCTGCGCGTCGTACAGGCGGAAGACCGCGTCGAGCTTGCGACCCCCGACGCCGCCGTTGGCGTTGACCCAGTCCTCGAGCGCCTGCACCTGCTTCTCGGGATCGCCCGCGTTGGCGGTCTTGAACCCGGTGACCTTCTTGACGGCCTCGAGGTCGACGCCGACGAACACCACCTTGACGGAGTCGTCGCTCACCCCGGGGCCGACACCCTCCGCGTTCGCGGAGGTGCCGGCGCCGGAACCACCGACGACGCTCCCTGGCATCACGCTCCCGCAGCCCACGAGGGCCAGGGCGAAGCACGCGAGTGCCACGGTCGCGCGGACGACCATCGAGCGGTCTGTCTCGCGTCGGGGTTCTTGCTGGTGCCGCATGCGCTCTCCATCCCGGGGCTGAAGTGATCGCTAGAATATACGATATTAGTTGGCGTGGGAAGAACGTTTGCCGTCTCTTCGCCTCAGCCACGCGTCCACGGCCTCGACGTCGACGACGGAGTCGGCTACCGCGCTCGCCCCGCTGCCGTCCGGGCCTCCGGACGGGCCGCCGGAGCCGCTTCCCGTCGCCGCTCCCGGCGAGCGGCGCGCCAGCCACGTGTCGAGCGCGACCAGGTCGACGACCGACGCACCGGCCCCTCCCCCGGCCTCCGCAGGAAGGTCCGACAGGACGGCCGTGCCGACGGCGAGCGCGGGGTCGTGCAGAAGGGCCTCGAGGTCGCGCTGCTCGAGGCGTCCGTCGAGCCGCCTGATGAGGCCGGACCTGCCCACCGCCTTGGGGCTTACGAGGAACCCGCCGATCGCCTCGACGTAGACCACGTCGGGCAGCGCGTACGGCCGGCTCGTCAGTGCCGCGGCACGCTCCCTGTCGACCTCGGGGCGATCACGTCGGGCGTCCAGCCGCCGTCGCAGACCCCAGCCGATGAGGAAGACCCCGAGCACGCAACCGGCCACGAGCGCCCACGGGTACGTCGCCCACTCCGTGGAGAAGGTCGTGCCGAGCTCACCCTCGCCGACCTGTCCCACGACGTGGTAGGTGCCGAAGGCGGCGAACGGCAGGCTGACGTCCATCTCCATGGTCGCGCTCTGGAGCGGCTCGATCGTCAGGTCCCGCGAGGTGGTCACGGTCGGCTCGGTCTTCTCCGACTGCCCGACACCGATCAGCACCTCGGGGTTCACCGCGGGCGCGTTGCCCTGGTTCTCGATGGTGAAGACCAGCCGCCGGGTCGGCGTGAACCCGAAGAGCGCGCCGATCCCTCCCCCGCCCTCGAGCTTGACGTCGGTGACACGCAGGCTCGGCAGGGGCAGCGCAGCCGACGGCGGTGTGCCGACCGCGTGACCCGTCACGACGAACGGGGTGTCGACGGCCAGCGCCGGCCCCGTGTACGAGGCGACGCGGACGACGCACGGGCAGGGGCGCGGCGGGTTGCCGACGGTCATGTCGAGGTCGATCTCGCCGTCGACGTTCGCGACGCCGAGGATCGCCGAGGTCTGGTCGCACGCGGCCGACCCGCCGATCGCCAGGTCGCCGCAGACGACCGCCTGGACCTGGGTCATGGCCGGCCAGCCGGCGCCCTTGACCGTGATCTGCGAGCCGGGCGCCCCCGATCCCGGGGAGACCGTCGCGGTCAGGCCGACCTCGTCGGCAGCCGACGCCGTCGACCACGTACCGGCGTACGCCCCGAGCAGCGCGAGCAGGAGGAGCAGGACCGGGATGCGCCGCGCCCTCACCGGCCGGCCGCGATCGTCAGCTTCGGGGCGGACGCGACGGCCTCGAAGGCACGCTTGCGCGCGACCCTGCGGCGCCACCACCACCAGGCGCCCGCGGCGAGCGCGAGCAGGACGGCGATCACGGCGATCCAGGGCACGACCCACTGCGTGACCGCGTCGGCGTCGCCGATGCCGACGGGCGTCGTCAGCGCCACGTCGACGGTGACGCGGTCCAGCGGCGCGATGCCGTCGACCTTCTGCTTCAGCTTGGCCGTCTGGCCCGGGAGCAGGTCGACGACCGCGGCGGTCTCGACCTTGTCGAGCTCGCGACCGCCGAGGCCGGACAGCGAGATCACGGCCGTCGGGGACAGGCGCAGGTTGCCGGTGTTCTCGACGGTGTAGGAGACGGTGCCCTTGCCCTGGCCGGACCAGGGGAAGATGCCCCGGTCGTGGTCGAGCCGGATGTCCGACACCTTCACGGCAGGCGTGGCGGGGCCGCTGACCCGCAGGTAGAGCCGCGCGGCCACGGCGCGCTTGATGCCGACGTCGATGCCGCCCGACTCCGTCGTCCCCTCGACGGCACCGTTGAGCGCGACGATGCCCCCGACGTGGTCGCCGGGGGTCGCGTTGGGCGGGATCTGGATCGTGATGGGGACGTCGACCTGGGTCCTGCGTGCCACCTTCACCTGCTGGACGGGGAGCTTCACCCAGGCGCCCACGTCGTTCTGGGGGTGCTCGAGGCTCCTCAGCGCGAAGAAGCCGCCCTCCTCGGTGTTGTAGCCGTCGGCCCCGTAGATCGAGAACGTCAGCGCATTCTTCGTGAAGTTGCGGATGCGTACCTTGTCCGTCAGCGTCGCGCCCGGCGCGCCCTCGAGGACGAAGTAGCTGCGGGGGGTCGGCGAAGACTCGTCGGCGGGGGTCGGGCTGACCGACCACGCACCGTTGTCGGCGGCGTGCGCCGGAGCGGGGAGCACCGCGGTCGCCACGACCAGGACGAGAAGGGCGAGCAGGGGGCGCACGAGGCGCTTCGCGAGGGTCATCGGACGGCACTCCTCGTCGGAGGGGACGGAACGGCCGGAACGGGTGGGTGCCGCTGCTGCGGCACCCACCCGACCGTCACTACGGGGTGTTGCGTGTCATGACAGATGACGTGACGAGAGCCTCAGGCTCACGACAGCGTCAACGTGAGGAGACCGGTGTAGGTACCGGCCGCCTGGCTGGGTCCGACCTTGAGCGCCAGCCCGGCGTCGGCGATCGCGTCGCCGCCGCTGGTCCCGTCCGCCCCGACGCCCGACGTGGCCACCGAGCAGAGCGGCAGATCGGTCGTGGCGTTGGTGAACGCGCCCGCCGCCCCGGCCACGACGGTGTCGTCGCTGTTGGCCTGAGGTGCGCAGGTGGGCGTCCAGGTGAGGGCGCTCGGTGCGATGGTGAAGTTGCCGCCGGAGGGCTTCGCCGGACCGTTGAGGCCCGAGAAGCGACCGACGAGCGACCAACCGAGCGTGCCGCCGCGGTAGTCCTTCACCGTGACGTCCTGGAGCGAACCCGTCGAGGTCTGCTCGGTGCCGTTGAGCGCGATGCCCGACAGCTGGACGTTGCCCGCGGCCTTCGCCATCTTCAGGTCGCCCGCGACGACGGTCAGGTCGACCGTCTCGAGGAGCGCGCAGCTCCCCGTCGTGGCCGCACCCTGCTTCGCCGTGCAGGTGTCACCCGAGAAGGTGAACGCCTGCGAGCCGAAGAGTGCGACCGGCGGCGGGCCGGCAGCGTGGACCCGGCTCGCGCCGATGAAGGCGGTCGCCGCGTCGTTCACCACGAACTGGGCGGAGATGTTGCCCGCGGAGTCGGCGGTCGTGGAGACCGTCGCGTCCGAGGACGCCGGCGGCGGGAACGGAGGACCGTTCTTGTAGCCACCGACCGTCACCGCCTGGTTGGGATCCCAGTTGGTGCCCGTCACCGTGACCGTCGTGCCCGCGCCACCACCGGTGACGTTGGTCTGGACGGTGACGTCGCCGAGGACGGTGATCGGAGTCAGGCTCGTCTCACCACCCGAGGTGACCTTCAGCGCGCGCGAGCCCGTCGTCGGCGCCGCCGAGACGGCGAGGGTGCCGCTGCCGGTGCCGTTGGCGGCGATGGTGACGCTGGAGGACCCGGCGTCACAGCTCGACCCGCTGCTGTTGCAGAGCTCGGCCGTACCGGTGCCGGCACCCGCGAAGTTCGTGACGTCGAAGCTGATCACGTCGTTCTTGCGTGCGGCGTTGGTCACCACCTGGTTGCTGATGGCGGTGACAGTCGCCGTCGGACCCACCGCCGTGAAGCTCGCGGTGATGTTGGTGTCGACAGGCGTGGTGGCCGGGTTGACCCCGTTCGCGACGCCGACCGTCTGACCGTTGCAGTTGACCCGGGTCAGGAAGGTCGGGATGTCGTAGATGACCTTGCGCAGCTTCACCGTGGTGGCGCCCGCCGAGGTGATCGTGAACGAGCCGGTGATGGTGTCACCGGGGATGGTCGCTCCACCGGGAGCGGAGAACGCCTTCTGGACCGCCGGGAGGTTGACCCCGTTGACCGAGAAGTAGTAGTACGCCGTGCCACTGGCCGGCGGGCCACCGTTCTTCGGACCCTTGTTGAACGTCAGCGAGAAGTTGCGCGTGCCGCCGACGGTCGTGGCCCCACTGGAGGTGAGGGTGTAGTCAGCCGGCCCGGTCGGCGCAGCCGCCTCGTCCGCCCACGGGGCGAGCGACGACGACGTGTTGCTCGCAGGGTTGGTGTCCTCGATGCCGGCACCGGCGGGTGGCGAGTAGACCCAACACCCACCGGACGGCGTCGCTGCGGACGCCGTACCTGCCCCGAGGACGACTGCTGTCGTCGCGAGCATGCTGGCACCAGCCAGCAATGCGACGACGCGATTCTTCGATCTCATCTACCCGCTCTCCTTCTTCGGGTAGGGGGTCCCGAGAGACCCGACCTGAGTCGCAGTCCTGTCCACTGCATTGCACACATCCGGAGTGCAAGTAGAGATAGGCTGAGCCACACAGCCGATATTGTCAATGATATATCCGAGAGGATTTCGATGAGTCAGTCCGCGAGAGCGGTCCGGACGCTCGCCCGCACCTCGGCCGAGCTCCTGGTCACCGGCGGGGTCGTCGTGCTGCTGTTCGCGATCTACCTGGTGGTCTGGAGCGACGTGCAGACTGCAGCCGCTCAGGTGGACCTGCGTGACGACTTCGAGCAGCAGATCGAGGCCGCAGCCGCACCTGCCGCCCAGGCAGCGGTGCAGGCGAAGCCCGTCGCGCCCCCGACCGGGAGCGGGATGGCGGTGATGCGCATCCCGCGGCTCGGCGACGACTGGTCGTGGGTGGTCGTCGAGGGAGTCTCGGACGAGCAGATCGCCCGCGGCCCGGGGCACTTCCCCGACACCGCGCTCCCGGGACAGGTCGGCAACTTCGCCGTCGCAGGCCACCGCGCGACGCACGGCGAGCCCTTCGCGCACCTGGACCGGATGCGCGCCGGAGACACGATCGTCGTCGAGGCGGTCGGGGACACCTACACCTACGTCGTCGACCGCACCGAGATCGTCGCCCCCACCTCCGTGGACGTCCTGCTGCCCGTCCCGGGGAAGCCGGAGGCGAAGGGCCGCAAGGCCCGCATCACGCTCGTGACCTGCAACCCTCGCTGGGGCTCCAGCGAGCGACTCATCGTCCACGGCCACCTGGTCGAGACCCGCTCCGGATCGGAGGCGTGACGTGTACGCAGCCCTGTGGCGCATCCTGCCCGGCCCGAACGCCGTGAAGGCGCTCCTCTCCGTCGCGCTGTTCCTCGGACTCGTCGCCATCCTGTTCCTCGTGGTGTTCCCTGCGGTGCAACCGCTGCTGCCGTTCGACCAGATCACCCTCGAGCCGGAGTCGGCGGCGTCGAGGGCAGCCGGCTAGGCACGAGCGGCGCCGTCCGTCGCCTGTCGCGACACCGGGGCGTCCCACGTGGGTCCGGGGGTGCACGCACCGTAACCCCGCTTCTGGAACGCTGTCTCGAAAACGTGCGAACCGTGACCTGCTGCCCGCAGAGCAGAGCCGCCGCCCGGCCTCGAGGGGCCGAGCGGCGGCTCAGGTGGAATTCCGTACGAGGTCGACCCGGGGGACGCCGGCCCCGCACGGAAGCAGGGGGATGGTGCGGTCAGTGGTCGCGCAGGAGCGACCCGAAGCCGTGGAGCTTGTCGTCGATGCCGTTGTCGCGCAGCGCCATCCACCACGTGGCGGCGTTGATCGCGATGACCGGCTTGCCGAGCCAGCGCTCCGCCTCGTCGGCCAGCTCGGTCATGCACAGGTTGGTGCCGCACTGGACCAGTGCGTCGACCTCGGGCGCATCGACCTCGATCAGCGACTCGCGCAGCGTCTGCTCCGACACGTGTGCGATCGACACGGCGGTGGGGCAGCTCAGACCCTTGATCGACACGACATCGAAGCCGAGCTCGGTGAAGAACTTGCGGACGTTCTCGTCGCCGATCGGGGTGTACGGGGTGACGATGCCGATCCGGCGAGCGCCGTACAGCTGGAGCGCCCGCTCGCACGCCTCCGCCCCGGTGGCCACACCGAGACCGCCGGAGAGGTCCTTGATCTGCTGGACGAACTGGCGGTTGCCCTCCACACCGTCCCAGAAGGTCTCGGCGCTCATCCCCATGACCATGTAGTCGGGCTCCATCGTCATGATGCCCTCGACGCAGTCGGCCATCGCGGCGCGGATCTGGACGAGCAGGTTCTGCATGCCCTCGTCGTCGGCGATCCGGCCGTCGCGGATCAGGATCCGGCCGTAGTGCGACGTCACGCCGGGGACGCGCATCATGTCGAACTCCGGCTGCACGATGGTGTTGGTGCTCGGGGCGATCACGCCGAACTTGCGGCGGTAGCCGAGGCGGTCGGTCATGAGAGGGAGGCTCCTTCGGGGACGGAGGGACGGTCGGGACGCGCGAGGTGCCCCCGGAGGCGCAGCGCCCCGATCAGGAAGCAGAGCTGCACCGCGGTGTTGGTGAGCTGCTCCCCCCACTGGAGCATCTCGGTCTGGTGCGGTCGCGCGGCCAGCGGCGGCAGCACGAGCGTGCCGACGATGTAGACGATGAACAGCCAGCGTGCGAGCTGGTCGCCGTGGCGTGCGGCGAGCTGCGAGGCGATCGCCCCGACGGCGACCGCACTCAGTGCCGCGATCGCGAGCATCGGCGTCAGGTTGCGTGCCGCGCCCGAGATGCAGGCGCCGACGAACGGCACCAGCGCGAACGGGATCCACGACACGACCTTGCCGACGTACACGCTCGCCAGCGCCCAGGCGAGCGCGCAGAAGCCGATCGCCAGGCACGGGAACAACATCTGCTCGAGGAACGGGATCTCGACGCACGGCCCGGCGACGAGCAGCTTCCAGACCGCCTTGCCCAGGCCTCCGGCGGTGACCACGATCGCCCCCAGCAGCGCGCCCGCGCGGACCTGGGGAACCGCCTTGCCGGCCGCGTTGGCCAGGGTCACGAGTCCCGCGCCCGCCAGGACGACGGGGACGAAGTCCTCGACGGCGAGCGCCAGGCCGTACTCGGTGCAGGGATCGATCGCCATCAGGCCACCGCCTCGTCTCTCTCGGGCACAGCGGTCGTGGGCGCGAAGATGTCGCGGGACCGGAAGCCGGCGGTGAGGAAGCGCCCCATCGCCTTCGGCCGGGTCAGCCACGCCACCTTGGCGCCGTGCTTGCGGGCGCCGAGGACCTGCTCGGCGAGCCACGGGGTGACCGTCTCGACGCGGTCGCCCAGGATGTTGAAGATCTTGCGGGCACGCTCGAACGCCTCGGGCTGTCCGTCGTAGTCGTCGACGAGCAGGTCGGTCGCGACGATGCCCGGAGACAGGAAGCCGACCTTGACCGGCGAGCCCTTCGTCTCCTTGACCAGCGACGCGGTGAGGTAGCTGACGCCGCGCTTGGTGGCGCCGTACGTCGTCATGCCGGGCTGCATCTGGCCACCGGAGCCGAAGCCCTCCATGTTCCAGATCCAGCCGCCCTCGGGCTGGCCCCCCATCGTCTCGAGGGCGACCGCGGACCCGTGCACCACGCCGAGCACGTTCGTACGGACGACCGCCTCGGCGACGTCGGCGGGGACCTCCGGAAGCGGTCGGCGAGGGGCCGACAACCCGGCGTTGTTGATCCAGACGTCGACCCGGCCGAACCGGGCGACCGCGGCATCGCGCAGCGCGGCCAGCGACGGACGGTCGGTCACGTCGGCGACGTGGCCGAGGACGCTGTCGGCGCCGCCGGGCGCACGCGCGGCGAGCCGCTCGACGGCGGCCTCCACGCTGCCGGCCGACCGGCCGCAGACGACGACGCGGCAGCCGCGCTCGAGGAGCTCGCCGGCCAGTCCCAGACCGATCCCGCGGGTGCCGCCGGTGACGACGACGACCCGGCCCTCCGCCGACGGTGCTGTGCTCACGCCGGCTCCCAGGTCAGGAGGCCGTGCACGAAGTGCGTCGTACGCTCCCCGCTGAGGAGCTGCCACACGATCGAGAGGTCACGGGTCTCGGGGTCCAGGAGGAACTCGCGGCCACGGATCTTCTCGACGCCGCGGGCGTCGGGGCCCATCAGGTGCTGGCTGGTGAAGAGCGCACGGCCGTACGACAGAGCGTTGCCGAACACGTCCGGGCCGTCGTACTGGACCCTCGCACCGTCGCGGTAGCGCTCCAGGGCGTACGACCGGTCGAGCGCACCCTCCCACGTGATGCGCTGCCGGGCACGCAGCAGTGAGACCGGCTCGTGCTCGATGCGGACCTCGGTCGTACCGACGGTCGTCTGCGAGGCCGCGTCCTCCACCGACAGCGTGCCGGTCCACGCGCCCGACTCCTTCGTCGGCAGCACCTGCGGAGTCGACCCGCGCCGGGTCTCGGCGGCGATCCACTCGTCGACGAACGTCTGGGTCTCGGGGTTGGTCTCGTGGTCGAACGTGCGCTTGTAGACGCCGTTGAAGACCGCGCAGACCGCCCACCCGTCGTGCAGGACCGAGGAGTAGACCTGGGTCACGCCGTCGGGCAGCACCTGGTTCCAGGTGCGCAGGTCGGCCTGCCAGCCCGGGGAGTAGTAGTTCGCCTCGACGAAGAAGCCGTACGGCTGACCCGTCCCGTAGAAGTCCGGCCCGCAGTAGACGCGGTCCTGGTCGGAGTCGACGATGCCGAAGTCGAAGTTCGCGCCGAGCTCGAACCGGTTGCGCAGCGGTCCGCTGCCCTCCAGGTGGGTGCGCATCCAGTAGCGCGACACCCCGTCCTCCACGACGCTCGCCCGGACCACGTGCTCGTAGCCGACATGGTTGCCCTCGGCGTCGAACAGCGACGGACGGCCGTGCCACTCGCCCTCGATGCGCTGCTGCCACTCGCTGGTGGAGTCGGCGCTCGTCTCGGACCCGTCGACGGTCGCGGTCACTTCGACACCTCGTTGTCGAGCAGCTGAACCCGGACGTCCTCGGCCGCGGCCTCGCCGATCAGGCGGGCGACCTGCGCCCACACCTTGTCGACCTCGGGACTGAAGATGTTGGCGCGGTTGCGGGCGTCGCGGGCCGGCAGGTCGGTGTCGGCGACGTCGGCCAGCACCTCCTCGGGGACCGCCGCGTCGAGCAGCCCGAACCAGTGGTCCAGGTAGGTCGTGACGGCGCTCTCGATCGAGACGAACGCGTCGGCGTCGGCGCGGTGGACGAGCATCCAGGGCGACATGACGGCGTTCTGGCGGGGGCCGATCGCGGCCTTGCTGAGGCCCGGCCAGCCCTCGACCTCCTCGTAGGTCTCGGTGAGCGGGTCGTGGGCCCAGTCGAGGTAGGTGAGGTGCGTGCCGAGGTCGACCCGCGGGATCAGGTCGAGGTGGAACGCGTACGTGCCCTGGCCCTGGACCGAGTCGAGGGTGAAGTGCGGGATCGGCAGCCCCTCGCGGGTGAACGCGAAGACCATGTGGCTGTCGAGCCCGATCATCTCCACGGCGAGGCCGACGTAGACCAGCTTGGCGACCGGCTCGGCGTCGTCCGCGGCGGTGAAGACCCGGACCTCCCCCACCGGCGCGGGGGTCATCGGGGAGGTGAGCGTCCGGAACGGACCACCGTCCTCGGCGGTCACCTCGACCAGGCCGCGCGCGGCGACGATGCGCTCCCACGTGCGGTGGCACAGCCCGCTGGGCAGGCTCAGCGTGGCCTCGGACTCGGCGGTGCTCATGCAGGGACCTCTTCCTCACGCGACGGCTTGTTGGACGGCTTCGTCGACGGCTTGTCCTCGGCGGTGTCCGTCCGGGGGACGTCACCGCGCTCCTCGCGCTCGGCACGCTTACCGAGCAGCTCCTTGCTGCGGACCTCCTTGAAGTTCCACGCGGAGGCGAGCTCCGGGACCTCCTTGCGGATCGGCGACGGGATCACCCGTGCCTCGACGCGGGCGGGGCCCTCGCCGACGATCGTGTTGCCCTCGACCGACCAGCCCTTGTCGATCAGCTCCTGGCGACGGCGCCGGTAGAGCACGGCGTTGTAGTCGCTCTTGACGTGCAGCTCGGCCGACAGGTCGAACGGGAGCAGCTCGGGGCGCACGCCGTTGACGACGGCCTCGTCCTCGTACAGCACCTTGAAGACGCGGCGGCGGGCGTCACGGTCGGCCCACCTGCCCTTGAAGAACGTCCGCAGCGCGACGAACTTGACCAGCGTGGTCTCCTCGTCGATCGGGATGTTGACGTCGAAGATCTTCAGGTCGCCCATCGGAGTCTTGACGTGCAGCAGGATCATGTTGGGCAGCCACCAGGTGGTGGAGACGGGCACCTGCGGGCGCTTCTGCAGGTCCTTGGTCTTGTTGGGGTTGAGCAGGCCCCAGATGCCCTTGGAGTTGGGCGGGTTGAGCTTGACCGACACCTTGCAGTGCCACTCCGACTCTTCCACCTCGAATTCGGGGACCTCCGGCTTCTCGCGGTTGCCGAAGACGCCGCCGTGCACGAACGGCGTGTGCGCGACGTCGACCCCGTTCTCGAGGATGCGCTCGTAGTTGGACTTCCAGAGGAAGCTGCCCGTCACGGCGCGGTAGGTCTCGGTGTCGTCGATGTCCGACCAGTCGGGGATCGGCGGACGCTCCGCCTCCGGAAGGTCGCCCATGTAGACCCAGATGAAGCGGTACTTCTCCTGCACCGGGTAGGCGTCGATGCGCGCCTTGCGCGGGATGCCCTTGTCCGGGTGCGCGGGGATCTTGCGCACCGTGCCGTCCGGCTCGTACTCCCAGCCGTGGTACGGGCAGACGATGCAGTCATCCTTGATCTCACCGCTGGACAGGGCCGCGCCGCGGTGGACGCACAGGTCGGACATCGCGACCACGCTGTTGTCGCTCGACTTGCGGTAGAGCACGAGCTGCTGGCCGAGGATCTTGACCTTCTTCGGCGTCCCGGCGACGAGGTCCTCGCTGAACTCGACGGCGTACCAGAAGTTCTTGAACATCGCGGAATCTCCTCACTCGCGTCGCCGGGCGGCGGCGATCTCGGGCACGGGCTGCTCCGCGAGCAGCTCCAGAGCGTTCTTTGCCTCGGCGTCGCCGCGCACGTGCGCACGCAGGAACGTGGAGACGGTGGCGGCAAGCACCTCGCGCAGGGCGTCGGCGTCGCCGGTCGACGGGTCCTCGAGGAACCCGCGGGCGGTCGTGGGGTCCTCGGGGTGCGCGGCGAGCAGGTGCGTGGCGTCAGCCAGCTGCACGAGCCAGGCCTCGGCCGTCGCGGGGAGGGCGCGCTCCCAGGTGGCGGTCACCGGGTCGTGACCGGGCGCCTCGGGATCCTCGCCGTAGCGGACCGCACTCGCGGCGACGACGCCGTCCGCGGTCCCCGCGAGGAGCATCGCCGGCACGGTGACAGGCGTGGGCAGCAGCGTGCTCGGCGGGTGGCCGAGCATCTGGGACGCCATCGTGTGGGCGCCGTAGGTGGTGACCGCGCGGACCTCGGGGAACCACTGCGGGCTCGCCGACTGGAGCGCGACCGTGCCGCCGGCCGAGTGGCCGAAGAGGCCGACCGCGCCGACGTCGAGCAGACCCTCGAGAGGTCCCGACTCCCCCAGCGCGGCGACGGCGTAGAGCACGGGCCGCAGCGCCTGCGTGGTGGGAGCGGTCCCGTAGGTGTCCGGTCCGACGACGCTCAGGTCGACGCCGGGGGTCAGACCCTGCTCGCCGGGGCCGTGCTTGCTCGCAGGAAAGAGCTCACCGACCCAGTCGTACGTGACGGCGACGAAGCCCTCCTCGACCAGCCGGACGGCCAGCCACGCGTACGCGTCGGCCGCCACGTTGACGCCCGAGAGCACCACGACCAGCGGGTACGGGGCACCCGCGGGGTCGGCAGGAAGGCGACCGCTCATGCGCTCTGCCGTCGTGGACGCCGGCAGCGCCGGGTAGCGGACGGTGACGTGCGCGGTGTCGTACGGGGCAGCCGCGCCGGGGATGCGCGCGGCTGTCCGGACGGCGCGGACGAGGACGGGTCGGCTCATCGTGCGGGGTGCGCCTCGTGGTCGATCGCCCGCGGCAGGACCCGGTCCCCGCCCCAGAGGGCACGGACGAGCCGCTGCGTCGTCTCGGCGCCGAAGTAGCGGTCGCCCATGACGTTGGCCGGGTCGCGCTCGGCGATGTTGCGCCGGATGGCCTCGTCGTCGGCGGTCAGCGCGGCGCGCTCGGCGACGGGGACGGCCTCGGCCTGGTCGACCCAGCCGAGCCAGCGGTCGAGGTGCTCCTCGGCGACCTCGGTCACCAGCTTCGTCATCTGCTCGCCGGCCGGTGCCATGTGGCAGAACGCGGTCGGCGAGAGGCCGGCGCGCACGAAGGCCGAGCGGCTGATGAACGGCTCGAGGAAGCTCTCGTTCTGGAGCTGCTCCCAGCGGGGGTTGACGGGCTCGTAGTAGCGGTCGAAGGAGTCGGTGTCGGTGACCAGGTAGCTGCGCGGGACCGAGTCGAGGAAGAACCAGCCCTGCGGGAAGCAGCCGAGCGCCATGCCGAAGTGGGGCACCTTGACCTGCGGGCCGAGCCAGATGGTGAGGTGCACGTTGCAGAAGCCGGCGGTGGCGTTCTCCATGTGGGAGTGGACCATCCAGTCGATCTCCGGGCCCGCGTACGCGCGCACCCGACCCTTGGCACCGGTCTCGCCGCCGAAGTCCTCGAGGACCTCGGTCGACGGGTCGCGCTCGAGGGCGAACCGGTCTGTCACACGCGTCTTGAGCCGCTCGACGAGCTCCAGCCAGGAAGCGAAGGTCTCACTGACGTCGGTCGGACCCGACTCGTCGAGGTGCTCCTGCACGTACTTCAGGCTCTGGCTCACGGAGACTCCTTCATCAAGGCGATTTAACGAGACTATATATGATCTATACCGCTGGAGGACAGAGTTCGGGACGAGAATCTTGTCCTCTGCCGACCGTCCGCCGTCAGCGATGTCGGAAGCCGTAACCGAAACTTGATGCCCAGGTCAGGAGGGGTAAGCGGTGGCCCCGAGGCCAGCTCCACCGGCGCGGAAGGCGGCCGGGGCGTGCAGCACGCAGGTCTGCACGTGCTCGAGGATCCCCTCGTCGGAGTACTCCCTCCCCCATCCCGACCGCTTCACGCCGCCGAACGGCGCGCGCAGCGACATTCCCGTCCGGTTGTGGGTGTTCACGAACGTGAACCCGGCGTCGAGCCGCGTCCCTAGGGCGAAGGCGTGGTCCTCGTCGGCCGACCAGACCGACGCGCCCAGTCCCAGCTCCCCGGCGTTGGCCCGGGCGACCACCTCGTCCTCGGAGTCGAACGCGAGGACCGGCAGCGTCGGACCGAACTGCTCCGTCGCGACGAGGGCGTCGGCGTCGGAGGCCCCCAGGACGAGGGTGGGCAGCACGTAGTAGCCGTCGGACAGCGAGGTCGCGGGGTCGACCGTGCCGATCGGGAGCACGTCCGCTCCCCCGGCCCGCGCGGCGTCGACGAGCCCGCGGACGCGCTCGGCGGACCCGGCGCTCACGACGGGTCCCATCGTGACGCCCGGGTGCAGCGGGTCGCCGGTGCGCAGCACGCGCGCGGCCGCCGCCCGCGCCGCGTCGACGACCTCGTCGACCCGGGACCGGTGCACGTACAGGCGCTTGACCGCCATGCAGACCTGCCCGCTCGTCGCGAAGGCCGCCATCACCAGCCGCTCCGCGACGGCGTCGTCGAGCGCGACGTCGGCGAGGAGGACCGCAGGGTCGTTGCCCCCGAGCTCGAGCAGCGACGGGGTGAGGGCACCGGCCGCGGTCTTGGCGATCGCCCGCCCCGCGACGTCGCCTCCGGTGAAGGCGACCCGGTCGACCCCGCGGTGCCCGACGAGGGCGGTCGCGGTCTCCGCGTCGCCGTGGACGACCCCGAGCAGCCCGTCCGGCAGCACGTCTGCCATCGTCGCGACGACGCGCCCGACCGCGAAGGGCGCCAGCGGCGACGGCTTCACGACCACGGCGTTGCCACCGACGAGGGCGGGCGCCAGCTTGAGCATCGCGAGGATCACCGGCGCGTTCCACGGGGTCACCGCGGCCACCACGCCGTACGGGCGGTGGCGCAGCACGAGCCTCCCCTGCGCGTCGTCGACCTCCCGGTCCACCAGCAGCGTCTCCGCCCGGTCGGCGACCCAGCGCAGGACGGTGACGGCGAAGCCGGCCTCGCCGCGGCAGTCCGTCAGCGGCTTGCCGGTCTCGCGCGCCATCAGCTCCGCGACAGCGTCGAGCTCGGGGTCGAGGAGGTCCGCGGCCCGGCGCAGCGCGGTCGCCCGCGAGGCCACCGGTACGGCAGACCACTCGGCCTGCGCCGCACGGGCACGGGCCACGGCGCGGTCGACCACCGTCACGTCGTCGACCGGCGTCTCGCCGACGATCTCCTGGACGCGGGCCGGGTTCTCGCGCTGCGTGACGGTGGTCGCGACCGTCACCGCGGATCGCCCACCGGGTCGAGAGGGCGCAGCGAGTCGATCATCGAGGTCCGCCGCAGGTAGGCGCGGGCGGCGACGGGGTCGGCGGCGAGCGCCCGCAGCTCCGCGTGGTGCGCGGCGCGCGCGGCGGGGTCCTGCTCGCGCAGCTGCTTCCAGTTGTCGTGGGTGACGGTGCGGACGTACGACAGCGCCACGTCGCGGCGGCGCTCGAGCACCGCGTCGAGGTCGGTGGTCGACGCCTCTCCGCGCACCACCTCCGCGAGCGCCTGGGCCGACAGCACGGCGTCGTGGATGCCGCTGTTCATGCCCATTCCGCCGAGCGGGTTGTTGACGTGCGCGGCGTCGCCGACGAGGATCACCCGCCCGGTGCGGAACCGGTCGGCGACCCGCTGGTGGACGGCGTACAGCGAGGCGTGCAGCACGGCCCAGTCGCGACCGAGGTCGGCGACCCGACGCAGCCGGTCCTGGACCCGCTCGGCCGCGACCTCCGCCTCGGCGGGACTCTCCGGGTCGGTCGGGAAGAGGATCCGCCAGTGCTCCGGCGTGCGCAGCAGCACGAGCCACTCGGACGGGTCGAAGACGTAGTTGACGTCGGCGATGCCCGGGAGCACCTCCGCGAGGTCCTCCGTCGTGGAGACCACGAGGAAGCGCTCGGGGTACGTGATCCCCTCGAAGGCGGCGCCGACGGACTTGCGGACGACCGAGCTCGCGCCGTCGGCACCGACTACCCAGCCGGCCGTCCAGGTGCGGCCCGTGCGGCTGGTCACGCGGACGCCGTCGGCGTCCTGCACGACCTCCTCGACAGGCTCGCCGAACTCCACCGTGCTGCCCTCGTGGCGCAGCAGGTGCGCGAGCAGGATCGGTGTGAGCTTGCTCTGCTCGCACTGCACGCGGAACGGGTACGGGGTGTCGTCGGCGAGCAGACCGAGGTCGAGCTCGGCGACCGGGCCCTCCTCGCGGTCGCGGTACTGGAAGGCCTGGGACACGATCCCGCGCTCCCTCAGCTCCGCGAGCACGCCGAGGTCGTCGAGCATCTCCAGCGTCGGCGGGTGGTACGTGCTGGCGCGGGACTCCGCCGCGAGGGCGTCCCCTGCCTCGAGCACGGTCACGGCGTGACCGGCCCGGGCGAGCGTCAGGGCCGCGGTGAGGCCGACCGGCCCCGCTCCGACGACGATCACCGGTGTCCTCATCGTGTCGCTACCACCTCTGCGTAGCGCTCTTCGAGCGCGATCTGGTCACCGAGCCCGACGAGCTCGGTCAGGTCTGTCCAAGACATCCGGGGCGCCCCGCCGCCGGCGTGCCCGTCGCGGGCGATCGCCGCGTAGGCGTCGGCGGCCGCCCTCGCTGCCGCGAGCAGGGCCGACACCGGGTGGATCACGAGGCGGACGCCGAGACCGGCGAGGGTCGCGTCGTCGGCCCCGCCCTCGACCGGTCCCCCGGCCTCGGAGCGGTTGACGAGGAACGGGACGCCCGCGCCGAGCGAGCTCCGCACCTCGGTCAGCGCCGCCAGGTCGGCACCCTCGACGAAGACGGCATCGGCACCGGCCTCGACGAACGCGTGCGCCCGCTCGACGACCGACCCGATCCCCTCCACGGAGAGCGCGTCAGTGCGGGCGACCACCACGAGACCCGTACCGGCCTCGACGGTCGCCCGGACCCGGCCTGCAGCCTCGGCGACGTCGACGATGGCCTTGCCGGTCATGTGGCCGCACCGCTTCGGTGCCACCTGGTCCTCCAGGTGGAGGCCGGCGACGCCGGCTGCGGCGTAGCGCACCGCCGTACGACGGGCCTGCAGGGCGTTGCCGTACCCGGTGTCGGCGTCGGCGAGAAGCGGGACGCCGTCCAGGGCGGGCACGACCTGCGCCGCCCGGTCGGCGATCTCGCTGCCGTGCACGAAGCCGAGGTCGGGAAGCCCCAGCGCGACCGCCGAGACGACCGCACCGGACAGGCACACGGCACGAGCGCCGGAGCGTACGGCGAGCCTGGCGCTCACCGCGTCGTGCACGCCGGGAAGGTGCACGACCTCGTCGCCGGCCAGCAGCGCACGGAGGCGCGCGCCGGGCGCGGGAGAGGCGCCCGTCATCGGCGGAGCCTCATCGCCCGTGCAGCGCGAAGCTGCCCTCGACGCCCACGACGCGGGCCCCGGTGAAGCAGCGGATCGTCTCCACCGTGCCTTCCTCGCCGAGCCCCGACAGGCCCCACGCGGGCCGCGGCGTCATCAGGTGCAGGCTCATGATCGTCGAGCCGTTGACCTTGACCTCCCCGGCGCGGACCCGCCGCGCGAAGGCGAGCGCCCGGTCGGTGTCGGTGCCGACGACGTAGCCCTCGAGCCCGTACGCGGTGCCGTTGGCGATCGCGAGCGCCTCGCCCTCGTCGGTGTAGGGGTGCACGGTCGCGATCGGGCCGAAGATCTCCTCGACCGCGTCCTGCGGGGCGACCCCGGTCACCAGCGCGGGCGCCAGGTAGTTGCCCTCCTCCGGGACCGTCGTCGCGCGGTGGACCTCTCCCCCGGCGGCCCGGAGGGCCTCGAGCGCCGTCTCCAGCCGCGCCCGGTGGACGGAGTGGACGATCGGGCCGAGGTCGGACGCCTCGTCCAGCGGGTCGCCGGCGTGGAGGGCGGCGAGCCGCTCGAGCGCCAGGCGCACGATCTCGTCGGCCATCGACGCGGGGACGACGAGGCGCCCCAGCGCGCGGCACCACTGGCCGTTGAGGGTGGTGAGGAGGTCCACGGCGGCGTGGGCCGCGGCCGCGGGATCGGCGTCGGGCATCACGACGAGCGGGTTGTTGCCGCCGAGCTCGAGCTGCAGCGCGGCGAGCTTCTCGGCGCACGCGACCGCGACCGCACGGCCGCCGACGGCGCCGCCGGTGAAGGACACGGCCCGGGTCCGCGGGTCGGTGACGAGCACGCCGCCGACACCCGGTCCGCCCTGGAGGAGCTGGAAGACCCCGCCGTCGACACCGGCGTCGGCCAGCACCTGGGCGACGGTCGTTCCCAGCACGGTGGTCGCGTACGGGGCGTACTCGCTGGGCTTGAGGATCGTCGGGCAGCCGGCCGCGAGCGCGCTCGCGACCTTGTGCGCCGCCATCGGGGCCGGCGCGTTCCACGGGACGAGGCAGACCGCAGGACCGACCGGCAGGCGCAGGACCTCGACCGGCTGGCCCGCGGCGCCCTCGACGGGCGGGTCGAGCAGGGCACCCGAGCGCAGCATCTCGGCGGCCAGGTGGAACGCACCGGGGACGATCATGCCGACGACGGAGGTCTGGCGCAGCGGGACGCCGGTCGCGAACGCCTCCAGCGCCGCGAGCTCGCCCTGGCGCGCGGCCAGCGCGACCCCGATCGCGTCGAGCAGGGCCGCACGCTCCTCGGGGGTGGTCGACGACCAGGCGCCGCTCGTGTGAGCGGCGTCGGCCGCGGCCAGGGCGCGCTCGACCGAGACTGGGTCGCTCGCGACGGCCGTGCCGACCTGCGCGCCGGTGGCCGGGTGCTCGAGGACGAGGTCGAGCGTGCCGGTCGCCGGAGCGACCTGGCCGGCCACCACCTCGACGACCTCGGGCAGCGTCACCGCCGTCGTCGCCCCGTCCTGGGTCGCCACCGTGTGCGTCGTACTGGTCATCCCTGTGCTGCCTTCGCCTTCTGGTCGACGGCGTCGGGCGTGGTCAGGCCGATCCACGACTCGTCGGTGACGAGCAGCTGAGCCAGGTCGAGGCGACCCCGCTCGGCGGGGAACGCCTGGACCAGACCCATCGCGGTGTCACGAACGGCCCGGCCGATGACGTTGTCCATCAGCGCACCCGACGTCCCACACATCTTCAACGATCCGATGGCGACGGCGAAGGCCTTCTCGCAAACTGCTCCCTTGGTGAGCTTCCAGTTCTTGACGACCTCGGGCTTGGGCAGGATCGGCGGGTCGCTCGACTCGAGCTCGACCTGGTAGCGCAGCCACAGGTGCATGTCGGCGAGGTCGTGCTGCGCCTCTCCGATCAGGACCTGGTGCATCGGCGAGGAGGCGATCGGCTTGCCGGTGTCGGCGAACCGGGCCTTCATGGTCCGCTCGAAGGCGTAGTCCCACGCCCCCTGCGCGACGCCGGCGTAGATCGCCGCGATGGCGATCTGGTTGCCGACCCACGAGCCGCGCGACATGGAGGTCGCGCGTGCGAACCCGGCCGGCACGGCCAGCGCGTGGTCGCCGGGGACGAAGCAGTCCTCCATCACGAGGCCGTGGTTGTCCGACGCGCGCATGCCGAGGCCGCTCCACTGCTGGCGCGGGCGGATGCCCTCGCTGTCGCGGGCGACCAGGAACAGCGAGATCCCGTCGATCCCGTCGATGTCGGCGCGCCGGGCGGTCACGAGGTAGAAGTCGGCGGTGCCCGAGAGGCAGCCGAACGACTTCTCGCCGTTGAGCACCCAGCCGCCCTCGACCGGCGTCGCGGTGGTGGAGATGAGGACGTTCGCGTTGCTCGCCTTGGCGGCCTCGCTCGCGAAGTTGGCCAGGCAGCGCTTGTCGGTGCCCATCAGGGTAAGGACCCGCTCGGCGAACGCGCGGACCTCGTCCGCCTCGTCGTCGGTGTACAGCCCCGCGTCGAGCGCGGCGAGCGGGAGCAGGCCGCGCGAGGAGGCGGAGCAGTGGAAGAAGTACGCCAGGGCGGTGGAGCCGCACACCGTACCCAGCGCGTACGTGGTGGCGACGAGGTCGCGCAGGCCTCCCCCGAGGCCGCCGTACTCGGTGGGCACGACGAGCCCGAGCAGGCCGGACTCGGCGAGCAGCTTCACGTGTCCCGGGGGGAACTCGCCACGAGCGTCGGCCTCCTGCGCCGCGTCGCGGATCGCGGGAAGGATCGCCTCGACGCGAGCAGCACGCTCACGCTCCTCGGGGCTGAGGTCGGTCAAGAGGTTCTCGGCGGTCAGCATGGCCGTCATCAGCTCCTACAGGGTTGGCAGGGGGGTCGGTTCGGTCGAGGTGCTCGGGGTGGAGCCGTTGGTCGGAGGTGGCACCGCCGGGGCGGGCGCACGGTCCCGCACGCGGCGGGCGAGGCGGTCGAGCGCGACCGCGTCGGCCGGCGTCGTGACGTCGAGGGTGCCGAGGAGACGGACGAGGTCCTCGGTGGCGACGGCGCCGTCGAGGCCGCCGAGCGTGGTGTCGAAGTGGTGGACGCCGGACTTCAGCGCGGTGAGCACGTTGACCAGCCCGAGCCGGTCGTTGTCCCGCAGCCGCAGCCGGAGGGGGACGGGGCGGGCGATCCCGACCGCGTCCTGGAGCAGCGCCCTCACCTGCAGCGGGGTGGCGGCGCCGTCGGTGTCGTCGAGGCAGATCTCGGTCGCCCCGGCGTTGGCGAGCAGGTCGATCGCGGCGAGCGGGTGGTCGCCGCCGGGCACGGCGAAGACGTTCTCGAGGATCACGACCCTGCCCTCGACACCCGTCGTCGCCTCGAGCTCGCGCAGGAGGACGGCGGCGTTCTCCACCGAGCGGGGGTCGCGGCAGTCGGCTCGCAGCTCGAGCACGGGGATCCCCCGCTCGGCCGCCTGGCGGGCCTGGACCGCGGACTCGACGAGCGCGCTGTGCGGGTCGGTGCTCTCACCCCCCGCCCGGGCGCGACGGTCGTCCCACGGGAGGGCGTCGAGCGGGGCGCCGGCGGTGAGGTCGGCGACCCGGACGCGGATCCCGGACCTCCGGACGTGGTGGGCGGTCCGCCGGACGGCCTCTCCGCTCTCACCCCGGGTGACCAGAGAGGAGACCAGGCCGCTGTCGGCCAGCGTCGCGACGTCGGGGAGCACGTCGGCGAACTGTCCCCAGCCGCGGGAGTGGAAGAGCAGCGGCGCGGTCCGGCGGGCAGCGTGCCCGGCGAGCACCTCGCCGACGAAGATCGTGTGGTCGCCCCCGGGATAGGCGTGGACGATGCGGCAGTCGAGCCAGCCCAGCGCGGAGTCCAGCAGGGGCACGCCTGTCGCCGCCGTCGACCAGCTCTCGCCGTCGAAGCGGTCGGCCACGTCGCCCGACATGCCGGCGAAGCGGCGCGCGACCTCGGCCTGGTCCTTCGCCAGGACGCTGATGCCGAAGATCCCGCTCTCGGCGAGGAGGCCGTGGCTGTACAGCCTGCGGTCCAGGCAGATCGACACGAGCGGCGGATCGAGGCTGACGCTCGAGAACGAGCTCGCCGTCATGCCGTGGCGCACGCCGTCGACGACAGTGGTGACGACGGTGACGCCGCTGGGCCACTGGGCCAGCACGTCGCGGAACGTCGACGACTCGACCACGGAACCACCTCCTTCAAGGTGGTAAGAATATACAATATCGAATTGTGATTGCGCCACGGTTCTCGACACGCGAACTGTGAAGGCGTCGCGGATCGGTGCGGAGATGCGCAAGAATCTATGATGTAGAGAGACAACGGCGTCCCGCCCGACCAGAGGAGCACCCGCATGGCACGACGTAGCCGATCCGACCGGGCCACCCGGCCGATCGCCCACGTGTCACTCGTCGACCGCGTCACCAGCGAGCTGCGCGCCTCGATCCTGACCGGAGAGATCCAGCCGGGATCGTCGGTCTCGATCGTCGAGCTCTGCGAGCTCTACGACGTCAGCCACATCCCGGTGCGCGAGGCGCTGCGCCGGCTCGAGAGCGAGGGCATCGTCAGCCTACGGCCGGGGAGGTCCGCGCTGGTCGCCGACCTCAGTGTCGACGACCTCGCCGACATCTACCGCCTCCGCCGTCTCATCGAGGGCGACCTCGCGGCCAAGGCCGTCCGTCACATGACGGAGGACCGGCTGGCCGACGCGGAGCAGGCGCTCGAGGAGTACATCGCGATCGAGCGCGAGCCCGCGGCCCTCGCCGCCGCCCACCACGCCTTCCACGAGACGCTGCTCGCCGACGTCATGGGCAACGTCGACAAGAACGTCCTCGAGATGCTCTGGCACTCCGCCGACCGCTATCTCCACCTGCTCATGAAGGATCTCGACCACGCACCCGAGACCCAGGAGCAGCGCATCGACGAGCACCGCGAGCTCCTCGAGCTCGCACGCGACGGCCAGGCCGCCGCGTTCAAGAAGTCGTGGATCGCGCACCTCGACGGCACCGAGCGGTCGCTGATGGCCGCGCTGGGCAACCGTCAGGTCGCCGACACCGCCTGAGCGCCCTGCGCCACACGTCGACGAGCGTCCCCGGGACCTCCCGCGGGGCGCTCGTCGCGTCCGGGGTCAGCCGACCTGGCGCGCCGGGGTGATCCGCCGCGGACCGGCGGCCACGCGCGGGTCGAACCCGTACGGCAGCTCCAGCCGGTGCCGCGCCATGCGCTCGGTGTCGGTGAGGAGGTCGTACGTCGGGCCGTCGGCGGCGATCACGCCGTCGGAGAGCACGACCGAGCGCTCGCAGAGCTCCAGGGCGTACGGCAGGTCGTGGGTGACCATGAGCAAGGTGAGGTCGAGGGCGCGCAGCGTCTCGGCGAGCTCGCGCCGAGACGTCGGGTCGAGGAACGAGGAGGGTTCGTCGAGGACCAGGACCTCGGGCTGCATCGCGAGCACCGTCGCCAGGGCGACCTTGCGCCGCTGGCCGAGCGAGAGGTGGTGCGGCGGCTCGTCGACGACGTCCAGCATCCCGACGACCTCGAGCGCGTCGTGGACGCAGCGGTCGAGCTCGGCGCCCCGGACGCCGTAGTTCGACGGGCCGAAGGCGACGTCGTCACGGACCGTCGGCATGAAGAGCTGGTCGTCGGGGTCCTGGAAGACGACGCCGACACGGCGCCGGACCTCGCGTGCGGTCTTCTTGGCGACCCGCATCCCGCCGACCGTGACGCTGCCGGACCCGGCGGTCAGGATGCCGTTGAGGTGCAGGACGAGCGTGGTCTTGCCCGCGCCGTTGGGACCCAGCAGCGCGACCCGCTCCCCCGGCTCGACGTGGAGGTCGACCCCGTAGAGGACCTGGCGACCGCCGGGATAGGCGTACGCCAGCGCTGCGACGTCGACCGCCGGCGGCCGGCCGGCCGGCTCCAGCCCGCGGGCCATCAGCGGGCTCCCCCGTCGTACCCGCGGGCGAGCATGGCGAGGTGCACCCGCTCACCACGGGAGTACGCACGGATGAACAGCGCGCCCGCGGCACGGGCGAGCACCCACCAGCCGGCGACGGACCGGGCGCGGAACCCGCGCGCCTCCCGCGCGACGGCCATCCGACGCATCTCGGAGGTGACGACGTCGAGGTAGCGGATCATGAACGCGGTGATCGCCACGAGCTGGGCCGGGACGCGCAGCCGGGCGAGGGCGGCCGGCAGACGGTGCGGCTCGGTCGTCGCCGCGAGCACCAGGGACGCCACGACGCCGAGCGTGGCAGTCGCGAGCAGCTCCCACGCGTCCCACAGCCCGCTCACGGACAACGAGAGTCCCGCCACCTCGACCCGGGGACCGCCCGCGACGAACGGGACGAGCAGCGCGAAGACCACGAACGGCACCTCCACGACCATCCGCCGTGCGAGGTAGCCGAACGGCACGCGCGAGACCAGCACGACGGCCAGGAGCAGGGCGAGGTAGAGGGCGTAGGCGACGAACCACCGTCCCGGCGTCGCGACCACCACCAGGACGAACGCGACGAGCACCAGGATCTTGTGGTGCGGCTGGGCCCGGTGGACGAACGAGTGCCCGTGGAAGTGGACCTTGTGCCCGTGCGGCTCACCCACGTCAGGCCTGCGGATCGCGGCGCGGACGCAGCAGGCGGCCGATGCCGCCGGCGACGACGAGGACGACGGCGCAGCCGATCACGCCGGCGAGCCCGCCGGAGAGCCGGCCGTCGCTCACGCCGGCCGTCGCGTACTCGGCCAGCGGACCGCCGCCCAGCAGGTGCTCGTGGGCGCTGTCCAGGAAGCCCGCGGTGCCTGCGACGTACTCGAGCCCGTCCGGGTGACCCGAGGCGTAGAAGCTCACGACACCGGCGACCAGCAGCGCGGCCACCAGGGAGACGACGACGAAGGTGCGGGTGGTCAGCCGGGCGGTCATCGGGTCGCTCCTGCGCGGATCTCGAGCGGGCGGGCGACGCGCAGGTCGCGCGCGCCGAAGACCAGGTCGGGCCGGACCGCCATCACAGCGCTGACCACGAGCCCGGTGATCACCGCCTCGCCCAGGCCGATCAGGGAGTGCCAGCCGACCATCGCGACCGCCAGGCTGTCCACGGGGACGTCGACCCGTCCGCCGAGGGCGAAGAGTCCGGTGAAGACGAGCGCGGCGACCGGCACGGACGCGAACGCGCCGAGCGCCGCCGCGACGGGGACCGACGCCGGACGTGCCGGGAGCACGGCTCGCACCAGGCGGAAGACCGCCCAGCCGACGAGCACCCCGACGAGCGCCATCAGGGTCACGTTCGTCCCGAGCGCGGTGATGCCGCCGTCGGCGAACAGCAGCGCCTGGACCACGAGGACGACCGAGAGGCAGAGCACGGCGGTCGCCGGACCGACCAGGACCGCCGCCAGCGCGCCGCCGAGCAGGTGGCCGCTCGTGCCGGCCCCCACCGGGAAGTTGATCATCTGCGCGGCGAACACGAAGGTGGCGACGAGGCCCGCCATCGGGGCTGTCCGGTCGTCGGGCTGCTCGGCCCGGGCGCGCGGCAGCGCGACCGCCAGCGCCGAGATCGCGACCACCGCCGTGGCGGCCGAGGTCGGCGCGTCGAGGAAGCCGTCGGGGACGTGCATCCGAGTTCCTTTCGTTAGGGGGCCGAGCGTTGGGGGCCCAGCGTTCGGGACGGGGAGCGTCCGGTACGGCGCTCAGGCGGGCGTGTCGGCCAGATCCTGCCGGCGGACGAGCGCGTCGGCCAGGGCCCAGGGGCGCCCGTCCACCACGTCGGTGCCGCGGGACACGAAGCGGTTGACCGCCTGCTCGGGGCGCAGCGTCGCCACGGTCACCGGGTCGTCGGCGAGCAGCGGCTCGGGCCGGCTGATGACGCCGGCGAACTGCCAGCCTCCGCTCCAGAGCGTGAAGTCGCCCGACAGCGGGACGAGCATGCCCGCACCGTGCTCGCCCGGGCGGGAGGCCACGGCGAGGTTGAGCCGGTTCTCCGCGGACCGCTCGAGGAGCAGCAGGTCGAGGTCGTGCGCGGCTGCCGTGGCGAACGGCACCGCGACCACGTCGGCGTCCTGCAGCGCGGCGAGGCGGAACGTCTCCGGGTAGAGCGCGTCGTCACCCACCACGACCGCGAGCCGACCCCACGGGAGCTCGACCACGTCGAGCGCGTCGCCGAGCCGCGTCGCCCACGCCTCGTGCCGTGCACAGGCGTGCAGCTGGGGCTGGCGCGCCACGACGCCGTCGGCGCCGACCACCAGGCCCACGTGCTGGTCGCCGTCACGCACCGAGGTGACCGCGACCGCGGACGTCCCGGCGAGGGCGGCGCTCAGCGCGTCGGTGTCGAACGACGGTCCGGCGCCGGAGCCGACGACGCCGCCGGACCAGGCGGCGAGCTCGGGCAGGACCACCAGCGCGGCGCCGCCGTCGACGGCCTCGCGGACCAGGGCGATGACGTCGTCGCCGTCGCGCGGGGCGAGCACCGCGACCTCGACCGTCGCGGCACCGGCCTCGGCGCGCCGGCCGTGCGGCGCCTCGACGATGGCGCCGTAGAGCTCGGGTCGGCGGGACGCGAGGACGTCGGTCCCGTCCGCGCGGCGCTTCTCGTCGGCGCGGGCGACGTCGATGTCGGCCACGACGACCGCCTCACCGGCACGGGGGCCGCGGGCGACGACGGTGCCGTCGGGGGCGACGATCTGACTCTCCCCCGCGCCGTGCAGCAGGTCGGTCGGGACCCCCACGGCCTGGGCGACGGCCCCGATGCTGTGGTCGGGCACGAGCGGGCCGACCTTGTTCGCGGCGACGACCCAGACGCGGTTCTCGACCGCCCGCACCGGGATGTGGAGCGAGGCCTCGTCGAGCGCGAAGGAGTTGAGGCTGTTCAGGAGTATCTGCGCGCCACCGACGGCCAGCATCCGCGGGGTCTCGTTGATGACGCCGTCCATGCACGAGTAGAGCCCGATCCGGCCCAGCGGCGTCTCGACCACCGGCGACGCCTCCGTCGCGGGGTCGAGGTGGTCGCGCTCGCTGCCCATGAGCACCTGCTTGTCGCTGGTCGCCAGCACCGTGCCGTCGGGGCCGACGAGGACGTTGCTCCCGGTCGTGCGTCCGTCCTCCTGCGCGAGCGTGCAGTTCACGAGGAGGTAGATCCCGTGCCTGGCGGCCGTCTCGGCGAGCGTGCCGACGAACGCGCCGTCGAGCGTCTCCGCCTTGCGACGCGCGTGCTCGCGGTCGGCGTACCACGACACGTGGTTGCCGAACTCAGGCAGCACGACGATCTGGGCACCCTGGCCAGCAGCCTCGTCCACGAGGCGGACGGCGGCGGCGAGATTGGTCTCGACGTCCTCGGTGGCGGCGAGCTGGACGGCGGCTACGCGAACGATTGTCATGGCAGAACCATATATCCTTCTACGATTCTGCCCTAGACTTTCCCCGACACCCATGCCGACAAGAGGAGCCGGACGTGAGTGAACCGACCGAGCCGAGAGCGCCGGAGCACAGCCCCCCGCCCGTGGACGGAGGACGGACGACCGTCCCGCTCGCGGCGTTCGTCGGGCGCCCGCCGGTCGAGGTGGACCTGCAGCGCCCCGCTCCCTTCGGGTGGTGGGCCGCGATCGTGATCGCCCTCGTGGCGTTCATCGACCGGGTCGAGGTCAACCTGATCGCGGGCGCGCTGCCGGCGATCCAGGAGGAGTTCGGGTTCAGCGACACGTGGGCGGGCGCGATCCCGACGGCCGCCGCCATCGCAGGAGTCGTGCTGCTGCTGCCCGCCGGACGCCTCGCCGACACCGGCCGGCGCTCCGGGATCGTGGCGCTCGTCGTCCTCGTCTGGGCGGCCTGCTCCGTGCTGAGCGGTCTCGCCACGACCTTCGCCCTCTTCTTCGTCACCCGCATCATGCTCGGCGCTGCGGGCCAGCTCTACAACCCCCCGGCGTCCAGCCTGCTCGCCGACTACTACCCGGGAAGCACCCGCGGCAAGGCGTACGGCCTGGAGCGCGCCGGCTACTACATGGGCCTCCCGGTCGGCGTCGCCCTCGGCGGAGCGGTCGCCGAGGCCCTCGACTGGCGCTCGGTGTTCTTCATCGTCGCGGTGCCCGGCGTGCTCGTCGCGGCGCTCGTCCTCACGCTGAAGGAGCCGGTCCGCGGGATCGGCGACCGCATCGACCGTCTCCGCGGCGGGAGCGCGACCAGCGCCGCCGAGCCCACCGCCCCCGGTGGCGAGCGCCCGGCCGTGCTCGCCGAGGCCAAGAGCCTGCTCTCGATCGGCACGCTGCGCGGAGTGATCATCAGCCTCGCGCTGCTCTACCTCGGGCTCGGCGGCCTCTTCTACTGGCTCCCCACGCTCCTCGAGCGCACCGAGTCGCTGTCGTACGACACAGCCGCGGGGCTGGCCGGCGGCGTCGGCGGTATGGGGATCGTCGTCGGCATCATCCTCGGCAGCCGCATCGGCGACCGTGGCCACGGCGTACGCCCGGGCTGGCGGATCCGGACCAGCATCTGGTTCCTCCTGGTCGGCGCCCTCGCGATCACCGGTGTCGTCGTGCTGCCGGGCCTCGGACTGCGCGTGGCGCTCGTGGCGCTGTCCTGCGTCGGGTTCGCCGGTGCGATCCCCAACCTGACAGCGGCCTCGGCCGATGTCGTCCCCGCCGAGCGGCGCGGGCTCGGGTTCGCGCTCGTCCAGTTCCTGCTCACGCTCGGTGGCGCGGGCGGACCGCTGCTGATCGGGGTGGTGTCCGACGTGACGGGCTCGATCAACACCGCGTTCCTCGCGCTGGTGCCCCCGCTGTTCGCGAGCGTGCTCGTGCTGCGGTGGGCGGCGGCGACGTACGACGACGACGCGGCGAAGACCCTCTCGGGTCGCTGACCCACGAACGCCAGGAGGCGCTGCCGACCCGAGTGTCGGCAGCGCCTCCTGGCGTCGTACGGGCGGTCAGGCCCAGTGGCGGACGACGGCCACGCCCTCACCGGCCGGGGCCGCCTCGCCGGCCCCGAGGTGGGCCCAGCGACCGAGCGACGGCCAGTAGACGTCCACCTCGTGGTCGAAGCTGCCGAGGTCCGCGCCGTCGACCTGCTCGACCGAGCCCGACAGCGTTCCCCCGCCCGCCCGGACGGTGCCGGGCGCGAGATCGGAGACGGTGAGCGTCCCGGGCTCGTCGGCCGGACCCTCGGTCCACCCCCCGGCCGCGCCGCTGAACCAGACGAGCGCGCGGGTCTCGTCCTCGGTCCCCGTCTGCGACCGGGTCGCCCGCGGCTCGACCACCAGGAGCTGCCCCGGACGGCACGTGCTGCCGCTCATCGAGAGCGCGCCCTCGAGGACGAGCATCTCCTCGCCCGCCGGCTGGTGGCCGGTCATCGCACGCTGCCACCCGGCGGGGAACCGGACGAAGACCGTGCGGGAGGTGGCGTCGGCGGACTGGTACAGCAGCACCATCTCCGCCTTCTGGTCGGCGCCGGCAGGGGCGAAGCTCGCCCACTCCAGCGCGTCGTCGAACAGGTCCTGGTCGTTCACGGTCGAGCTCCTTCTGAGGTCGGGACGGGGGTTTCTCGCAGGTGGGCCACGACGGCGTCGAGGCCGACCACGTCGGCGTACTTCGCGTCGAGGTCGAAGAGGTTGTGCTCGTGGACCTGGGCGTCCCGGTCGCCGCAGGCCTCCGGCACGACCACCGGCCGGAACCCGTGCTGGAGCGCGTCGGTCGCCGTCGCACGGACGCAGCCGCTGGTCGAGAAGCCGACCACCACGACGGTGTCGACGCCCCAGGCCCTCAGGGTCGAGGCGAGCGACGTCCCGAAGAACGCGGACGCGTACTGCTTGGAGACCACGACCTCGCCCTCGACCGGCGCCGGGTCCTCCGGGAACGCGGCCCACGGGGAGCCCGCCTCGAAGGCGGCGAGGGCCGGGACCTTGCGGCGGAACAGCCCACCGTCGGCACCGCCGGCCATCAGCCGCACCTCGGTGAAGACCACCGGCACACCACCGGCGCGCGCGGCCGCGACCACCTCCGACGCCGCCGCGCGCGCCCGCTCGAAACGCCCGTCGGCGTCGCTCAGGGGCGACCGCGGGTCCAGGTAGGCGGTGACGATGTCCACCACCACCACCGCGGGGCGTGCACCGAAGCCCAGGCGGCCGAGGAACCCGGCCGCGGTGTAGTCGTCGCCGCGCGACATCAGATCACGCCGGCCTCGGCCAGCGCCGTCCGCTCGTCGTCGGTGAGGCCGAGCAGCTCGCCGTACACCTCGTCGTTGTGCTCGCCCAGGGCCGGCCCGGTCCACCGGATGCCGCCGGGGGTGCCGGACAGGCGCGGGACGACGTTCGGCATCGCGAGGGTGCCGAAGGTCTTGTCCGGCACGCGGACGACGGCCTCGCGCGCCGCGTAGTGCGGGTCCTTCAGCATGTCGGCGGCGCGGAAGATGCGGCCGGCCGGGACCCCGGACTCGTGCAGCAGGGTCAGCAGCGCTTCGGCGTCGTGCTTGGCGGTCCAGTCGGCGATGCGCTGGTCGAGCTCCTCCTGGTGGGCGCCGCGGGCGCCGTGGGTCGCGTACGACGGCAGCTCGGCGAGCTCCGGCTCCCCCATGACCGCGGCGAGGCGGGTGAAGACGGTGTCCTGGTTCGCGGCGATGAGGATCGTGTGCCCGTCGGCCGTCGGGTAGACGTTGCTCGGCGCGACGTTGGGCAGGATCGGGCCGGTCCGCTCGCGCTGGTAGCCGGCGACGTCCCACTCGGTCACCAGACTCTCGGTCATCGCGAGCACGGCCTCGTAGATCGCGCTGTCGACGACCTGGCCCTCCCCGGTCCGCTCACGGTGCAGGAGTGCGGCGAGCGTACCGACGGTCGCGTGGGTCGCGGCGAGGGAGTCGCCGATCGACAGGCCGGTCCGCGACGGCGGACGGTCCGGCTCTCCGGTGATGTAGCGCAGCCCGCCCATGGCCTCGCCGATGGAGCCGTAGCCGGCACGCTCGGCGTACGGGCCGGTCTGGCCGTAGCCGCTGACCCGGACCAGGACGATCCCCGGGTTGCGCTCCTTGAGCCGCTCGTAGCCGAGGTTCCACCTCTCGAGCGTGCCCGGGCGGAAGTTCTCGAGGACCACGTCGGCGTGCTCGACGAGGCGGAGGAACAGCTCCTGACCCTCGGGGCGACGCAGGTCCAGGGTCACCGAGCGCTTGTTGCGGGCGACGACCGGCCACCACAGCGAGTGGCCGTGCGGCTTCTCGCGCCCCCACTGCCGCATCGGGTCCCCGACGCCGGGGGCCTCGACCTTGACGACGTCGGCGCCGAGGTCTCCCATCAGCTGACCGGCAAAGGGTCCCGCGAGCAGCTGGCCCGCCTCCACGACACGCACCCCGGCGAGTGCGCCGGGCGTCTGATCCGTTGACATGGGCCAGATCGTATATCAGATAGACTCTGCACGCCCAGGCTTCCCCCAGGAGGACGCGATGACACCGAGCACCCCGCCCCCGACGGTCGAGATCGTCGAGGTCGCCCCGCGCGACGGACTGCAGAACGAGGCCCGGATCTTGCCGACACCGGTCAAGGCCGAGCTCGTCCGCCGCAGCCTCGACGCGGGCGTGCGCCGGATCGAGGTGACCGCCTTCGCCCGTCCCGACCGGGTGCCGCAGATGGCCGACGCGGAGGCGCTGATGGCCGAGGTCCGCGACGACCCGCGGCTCAGCGCGATCGGTCTGGTCCTGAACCGGCGCGGGCTCGACCGGGCGATCGCCGCGGGGTGCGACGAGGTCACCGTGGTCGTCGTGTCGTCCGAGGGCCTCGCGGTGCGCAACCAGGGTGTGGGGACGTACGACCAGGTGGCCGCGTGGCACGCGATCGCCCCGGTCGCGCGCGAAGCCGGGCTCAAGACCTCGGTGATCCTGGCGGCGGCGCTCGGGTGCCCCTTCGAAGGCGAGGTGCCGGCGAGCCGGGTGCTCGAGGTCGCCGAGGCGGTGGTGCAGGAGGCGCCGGACGAGCTCGCGATCGCCGACACGATCGGCGTCGGCGTGCCCGCCCAGGTCGGCGACCTCGTCGCGGGCCTCGGCGCGCTGGCTCCCGGCGTGCCGCTACGTGCGCACTTCCACAACACGCGCAACACCGGGTACGCCAACGCGCTCGCGGCGGTGCAGGCAGGTGTGTCGGTCCTCGACGCCTCTGCCGGCGGGATCGGCGGCTGCCCGTTCGCCCCCGGGGCGACGGGCAACGTGGCGACCGAGGACCTGCTCTACCTGCTCCACCGGTCGGGTTTCAGCACCGGTGTCGATCCGGAGCCGGTGGCCGCGACCGGCGCGTGGATCGCGGACCAGCTGGGGCTCGCGCAGGCGCCCGCCCAGCTCGGGCGCGCCGGGTGGTTCCCCGCGGCCTGAGGCGACGTCGTACGACCCCCGTCCGCTCGCCTCCACTCAGCGACGCTCTGCCCAACTCGGCGACGCATCCCGCCGTCGCCGAGTAGTCCCCGCCGTCGCTGAGTAGTCCCCGCCGTCGCTGAGTGCGGGGCGACCGGAGGTCGGCTGCGCCGATCGTCGATGAGGGGTCCCGACCCGCCCGTGGTCGGAACCCCTCATCGAACCGTGCTGGTCACCGCGAGACTCAGAACAGGTCGCGGATCTCCTTGGGGATCTCGATGTCCTCGCCGGCCTGCGGCGTCCCACCGAAGCCGAAGGCGGACGCGCCGTCGGCCTGCGGCTTCGCGGCCTCCGCCTGCGCAGCGGCCGCCCGCTTGGCCGGGTTGCCCGAGACGCGCCGTCCCTTGCCCTTGCCCTTCTTGGCCTGCTGACGGGCCCCGGCGCGCTTGCCGCCCATGCCGGGCATCCCCGGCATGCCGGGCATCCCCGGGATCCCGCCGCCCTTGGCCATCTGCTGCATCATCTTGCGCGCCTCGAAGAAGCGGTCGACGAGCTGGTTGACGTCGCTGACCTGCGTGCCGGAGCCGCGCGAGATGCGGGCGCGGCGCGAGCCGTCGATGATCTTCGGGTTCTGGCGCTCCGACGGCGTCATCGACTGGATGATCGCCTGGATCCGGTCGATCTCGCGCTCGTCGAAGTTGGCGAGCTGGTCCTTGATCTGGCCCGCACCGGGGAGCATCCCGAGGATCTTGCTCAGCGAGCCCATCTTGCGGACGGCCTGCATCTGCTGGAGGAAGTCGTCGAGCGTGAAGTCGCCGCTCTTGCCGGCCAGCTTCTCGGCGGCCTTCTGCGCCTGCTCGACGTCGAAGGCCTTCTCGGCCTGCTCGATCAGCGTCAGCATGTCGCCGAGGTCGAGGATGCGCGACGCCATCCGGTCGGGGTGGAAGACGTCGAAGTCGGTGAGCTTCTCGCCGTTGGAGGCGAACATCACCGGACGGCCGGTCATCTCGGCGATCGAGAGCGCGGCGCCACCGCGGGCGTCGCCGTCGAGCTTGGAGAGCACGACGCCGGTGAAGTCGACGCCCTCGAGGAACGCCTCGGCCGTACGGACGGCGTCCTGGCCGATCATCGCGTCGACGACGAAGAGGACCTCGTCGGGGTCGGTGGCGTCGCGGATGTCCGACGCCTGCTTCATCAGCTCCTCGTCGATGCCGAGGCGGCCCGCGGTGTCGATGACGACGATGTCGTGCAGGGTCTTGCGGGCCTCGGCGACCGCGTCGCGGGCCACCTGGACGGGGTCGCCGACGCCGTTGCCGGGCTGCGGGGCGTACACGTCGACGCCGGCGCGCTCGCCCACGACCTGCAGCTGGTTGACCGCGTTGGGGCGCTGGAGGTCGGCCGCGACGAGCATCGGCGAGTGGCCCTGGCCCTTGAGGAACAGGCCGAGCTTGCCCGCGAGCGTCGTCTTGCCGGCACCCTGGAGGCCGGCCAGCATGATCACGGTCGGCGGGTTCTTGGCCAGCCGGAGCCGGCGGGTCTCGCCACCGAGGATGCCGACGAGCTCCTCGTTGACGATCTTGATGACCTGCTGGGCGGGGTTCAGCGCCTGGCTGACCTCCGCGCCGCGGGCGCGGTCCTTGACCCGGGCGACGAACTCCTTGACCACGGGCAGCGCGACGTCGGCCTCGAGCAGCGCCACCCGGATCTCGCGGGCGGTGGCGTCGATGTCGGCCTCGGACAGCTTGCCCTTGCCGCGAAGGTTGCGGAAGGTGGTCTGCAGGCGGTTCTGGAGTGTGTCGAACAAGACAGCCGTTCCTCACAGGTGTCGGGCAGCCGCGACGTGCGGCTCGCGCGTTCCAGCCTAACGGCTGACCGGAATCGGCCGACCGCCCAGGCGGCACCCGACCCCGCCGACCCGAGTCGCGGTGAGTGTGGTCCCACCCGCAGGAGGGCGCGGTGAGTACGGTCCCACGCGTGCCGACCGCCGTGGGACCAGGCTCGCCGCCCACCCGGACGACGCCCCCGAGGTGGGACCAGGCTCACCGCCCACCCGTAGGACGCCCCGTCACAGCGGCAGGGCGCGCAGGCGTGCGACCAGACCGTCGGCCTGCTCCGCGCTCAGCGCTCCCCCGGCCCGGTCGACCACGTAGAACACGTCCCGCGCCTGCGGCCCGAACGTCGACAGGTGGGCCGAGCGGATGCCGTACCCCTCCTGGCTGATCGTCCGCGCCACCGCCCACACGAGGCCGCGCTGGTCCTGCGCGCGGACCTCGACGACGGCGGCCGAGGACGACGAGTCGTGGTGGAGCAGCACCTGCGGCGGGACGCTCTGCCCCTCCGACGTGAGCGTGAGCCGGTCCTCCAGCGCCAGCGCACCGGTGAGCACCTGGCGGATCCGGCGGGTGAGCCGCCCGCTGTCGACGTCGGGGTCGGCCACCTCCCAGATGCTCGTCGTCGTGCCGTCGCGCTCCACCAGGCGCGCGGACCGGATCTGCTGCCCGGCCACGCTCAGCGCGCCGGCGAGGTCCGCGAGGAGACCGTGGCGGTCCGGGGCGGTGATCTGCACCAGCGACCCGTCGTGGTGCGCCGCCACGTCCACCACGAACGGCTCGCCGCCGAGGGCCGCGGTCGGGAACGCCAGCGCCGACGGCCAGCCCGCGTACGACGGGTCCTCGAGCGCGGTCGCGTCGCCGAGCACGGCGCGCACCTTGGCGACCAGCCCGCGGACCAGCCCGGAGCGCCACGCCGACCAGGCCGGGGGGCTGGTCGCCCGGGCGTCGGACTCGGTGAGCGCGGCCAGCAGGTCGAGGCGGTCGACGTCGCCGACGAGCGACGCGACGTTGGCTGCGGTGTCCGGGTCCTCGATGTCGCGCCGGGTCGCGACCGTCGGCAAGAGCAGGTGCCAGCGGACCAGGTCCTCGACCGCGGTGGCGTCGGCCTCGTCGAAGCCCCACCGCTCGGCCACGGCCCGGGCGACCGGCGCCCCGACCTCGCTGTGGTCGCCGTCGCGTCCCTTGCCGACGTCGTGGAGGAGCGCGGCGACGGCGAGCAGGTCGGGGCGGGCGACGGCGCGCATGAGCTCGGACCCGACCACGACGGCCTCGATCGAGTGCCGGTCGATGGTGAACCGGTGGACCGGCGACGAGGACCCCCGCAGCCGGATCGGCGCCCACTCGGGAAGCCACCGGTCGACGAGGCCCGCGAGGTCGATCTCCTCCCACACGCTCACCAGACCGCGGCCCGCCGTGAGGAGCTCGACCAGCAGGCGCCGCGCCTCGGGTGGCCACGGCTCGGGCGGCACGGCTCCGGCCGCCAGGCGGGCGGCCGACGCCGCCGCGAGCGGGATCCCCCGGCGCGCCGACTCCGTGACCGCCCGCAGCGCGACGAGCGGGTCGTGCGCGGGGTCGGGCGAGCCGGTCAGGACGATCTCGTCCCCCAGGACCGCCACGCCGGGCGCGACCGGGTCCAGCCGCGGGCCGGGAGCGGTCCGCGACCGGGGCCGGTCGGCCAGCACCGCGTCGACGCGGCGCCATGTGGTCGTCGCGAGGTGCGCCGTACGCCGTGCGAGGTCGCGGACGTGCAGGTCGAGCTGGTCCGGCGCGTAGCCCATCGCGGACGCGACCTCCGGGACCAGCTCGGGGGTCAGCCGGTCCGTCGGGCGTCCCGCGACCTCGTGGAGCACGTCGCGCACGTCGAGCATCGCGGCCCGCAGCGCCTCCAGCTCGCGGTGCGGCACGTCGACCAGCCAGCTCGCGACGAGGGCCCGCATGACGGTGCCGTCGCGCAGCCCTCCCCCGGACTCCTTCAGGTCCATGATCGCCGACTGCGCGAGCCAGCCGACGCGGTCGACGCGCTCCCGGGTGGCGCGCTCGAGCTCGGGGAGACGACGACGGGCGGTACGGCGCCAGGCGGCCAGCACCTCCGACCGCAGTGCGACCACGGCGGAGGAGTCGCCCGCGACCGCGCGGGCGTCGAGCATGCCCAGCGCGGCGCGGTAGTCCTCGTCGGCGGTGCGGAGCATCTGGTCGGCGCTGCGGACCGCGTGGTCCAGCGCGACGCCGTCGTCCCACAGCGGGTACCAGACCTGCTCGGCGACCTGCTGCACGAGCGCAGCGGGTGCCCCTTCGCGATGGACCAGGACGACGTCGACGTCGCTGAACGGAGACATCTCGCCACGGCCGTACCCGCCGACGGCGACGAGCGCGAGGCCGTGCCCGCCTGCCTCGGGCAGGTCGGACACGGCCTTGGTGAAGCAGTCGCGCAGACGCCGGTCCAGGGCCTCAGCCCGGGACCGGCGCCGTGCGCTGAGCTCCTCGGTCAGAGCGCCGCCTCGTCCTTCTCGCCGGTGCGGACCCGGACGACGGACTCGACGGGGACGACCCAGACCTTCCCGTCACCGATCTTGCCGGTGGCGGCGGACTTGACGACCACGTCGACGACGTCCTTGACGTCCTCGTCCTCGGTCACGATCTCGACCCGGATCTTCGGGACCAGCGAGACGTCGTACTCGGCGCCGCGGTAGACCTCGGTGTGGCCCTTCTGGCGACCGTAGCCGCTGGCCTCGGTGACAGTCATGCCGGTGATGCCGAAGGTCTCGAGGGCCTCGCGGACCTCTTCCCACTTGTGCGGCTTGATGACCGCGGTCACGAGCTTCATGCCTTGGCTCCTTCAGGGGTGGTGGTCAGCGTAGCCGTCGTGACGGGGCGGGCGACGCCGGACGCCGGCGCGAGGTCGTACGCGGACTCCCCGTGCTCGGCGAGGTCGATGCCCTCGACCTCGTCCTCCTCGGCGACGCGCCAGCCCATGACGGCCTTGATCGCGAAGCCGATGATCGCGGTGAAGATCCCCGACCACAGGATCGCGAAGGCCGCGATCGAGAGCTGGACGACGAAGAGCTTGATCCCGTCGCCGTAGAACAGGCCGCCGCTGGTGGCGAGGAAGCCGATGCCGAGCGTGCCCACGATGCCGCCGACGAGGTGGACGCCCACGACGTCGAGCGAGTCGTCGTACCCGAGCTTGAACTTCAGGCCGACCGCCAGGGCGCAGAGGGCGCCGGCGACGAGGCCGAGGATGATCGAGCCGACAGGGCTGAGCGCGCCGCAGGCGGGGGTGATCGCGACCAGACCGGCGACGATGCCCGACGCGGCACCGAGCGAGGTGGCCTTGCCGTCGCGGATCTTCTCGACGACCAGCCAGCCGATGATCGCGGCCGCGGCGGCGACGGCGGTGTTGACCCAGACGAGGCCGGTCTCACCGGAGAACGCGGTGGCGTAGGCGATCGAGTTCTCGATGAAGCCGTCAGCGCCGTTGGAGATCGGCTCGGCACCCGTCGCGTCGACGTAGGAGCCGACGTTGAAGCCGAACCAGCCGAACCACAGGAGGCCGGCACCGAGCATCGTCAGCGGGAGGTTGCCCGGACGGGTCGGCTCCTTGCCGAAGCCACGACGCTTGCCGATGAGGAGGACGAGGACCAGCGCGGCGACACCGGCGTTGATGTGGACGACCGTTCCGCCGGCGTAGTCGATCGGCGCGACCGTCGCAGCTCCGTCGGTCGTGCCGAAGATCTTCGCGGCCAGGCCGTCGGCGCTGCCGGAGAGGAAGCCGCCGCCCCAGACCATGTGCGCCAGCGGGAAGTACGCGAGGGTCACCCACAGCGGCATGAAGACCAGCCACGACGAGAACTTCACGCGCTCGGCGAGAGCGCCGCTGATGAGCGCGGCCGTGATGATGGCGAACGTCGCCTGGAACGCGACCGAGATGTAGGTGGTGCCCTCGACACCGCTGAGCCCGAACAGCTCGAAGGGGTTGGCGAACAACCCGCCGACGTCCTCGGAGCCGTAGGACATCGACCAGCCCCACAGCACGTAGACGACCATGACGACGCCCAGGGCGCTGAAAGACATCATCATCATGTTGAGGATGGACTTGGTTCGCGTCATCCCGCCGTAGAAGAGCGCCAGCGCAGGCGTCATCAGGAGCACGAGCGACGCGGAAGTCAGGATCCAGGCTGCGTGGCCGGTGTCCATGGAACCTCCAGGGTTAGGTATCTGAGACGTGGCCGGCGCTCGAACGGCGATGTCCGGGACGGCGTCGTTGACGATTAGGTTCGCGGCGGTTCGTTTCGGGTCGGGCGACGCGTTGTTTCGCGGAGGTGACACTTCCCCGGGTTTTGTTACGTCGAGATTTCCCGAGTTGCCGACGCGCGGGACCCGTGCCTGTCGTCGCTGAACCACCGGCGGGTAAGGATGGAGGCATGCCGTCCCCCGCCCGCCGTCCCCGTCCAGCCGCCCTCGCCCTGACCGCGCTGCTCGCGGCCGGCGTGCTGAGCGCCTGCAGCAGCGCGTCCGCCGATCCCGAGGCCGAGAAGCTCGCCGACGGCCTGTCGGCGCTCGACCTCTCCAAGGTCGCCCTCGACGACGCCGCGGCCGGCGACGACCTCGCCCGGATCACGAAGGGCCTGGACGGGATCGAGCCGACGGTCACGGTGAAAGACGTCGAGGAGGAGGACGACAAGGCGACCGCCACCCTCGCGTACCGGTGGCAGCTCGGTCCCGAGGTGCGGTGGGAGTACGAGACCGAGGCCACGATGACCCGCAAGGACGACAGCTGGACCGTCGCCTGGTCGCCGGCGCTCGTGGCCCCGGACCTGGCGGAGGGCCAGCGCCTGCGGGTCCGCTCGGTGGCGCCGAAGCGCGGCGACATCATGGGTGGTGACGGCACGGCCCTCGTCACCTTGCGCCCGGTCCTGCGGATCGGGCTCGACAAGGCCGCGGTGGAGCCCGCGAAGCAGGCCGCGTCCGCCCGGACGATCGCCACGATGGTCGGCATCGACCCCGCGTCGTACGCGAAGGAGGTCGCGGCGTCGGGTCCGAAGGCGTTCGTCGAGGCGCTCGTGATGCGCACGGGTCAGGCGCCCCCGCTCGGCGAGGTGGAGGCCGTCCCCGGTGCGCTGGTGATCTCCGACGAGCTGCCGCTGGCCCCGTCGCGGACCTTCGCCGCGGGGATCCTCGGCACCGTCGGCGAGGCGACCAAGGAGCTCGTCGACGACAGCGACGGGCGCCTCACGGCGGGTGACGAGACCGGGTTGTCCGGCCTGCAGCGCCGGTACGACGAGCAGCTGCGCGGGCGCAACGGCTACGTCGTCGAGGTGGTCAGCGACGCGGCCGACGATCCCGCCAACCCCTCTCCGGAGATGAAGGACACGCCCGTCTTCGAGCAGGCCCCGGCCCCCGGTGAGCCGCTGCGGACCACGCTGGACCTGCGGCTCCAGGACCTCGGCGAGCGGGTGCTGGCCGGGACCAGGCCCGCGAGCGCGCTGGTCGCGATCCGGCCGTCGGACGGCGCGATCCTCGCCGCCGCGACCGGCCCGGGCGCGCAGGGGCAGGCGATCGCGACCACCGGCCAGTACGCCCCCGGGTCGACGTTCAAGATCGCGACCGCCCTCGCGGCGCTGCGCTCGGGCGTCACGCCGACCACCACGACGCCCTGCCCCGCGACGACGGTCGTCGACGGCAAGTCGTTCAAGAACTACGACGACTACCCGAGCAGCTCCCTCGGCCGCATCCCGTTCGCGGAGGCGTTCGCCCAGTCGTGCAACACGGCGATGATCGGCCTGCGCGACACGGTCTCCCAGGCGGACCTCGCGTCCGCGGCCGCGTCGCTCGGGATGGGGGTCGACCAGGACCTCGGGTTCCCGGTCTTCTTCGGGTCCGTGCCGTCGGAGGCCCCGGCCACCGAGCACGCGGCGTCGATGATCGGACAGGGCAAGGTCCTCGCCTCGCCCTTCACCATGGCCACCGTGAGCGCCTCGGTCGCCGCCGGACGTACGGTCGTCCCGGTCCTGCTCCCCGACCTCGAGGCCCCCAAGGTCGAGTCCAGCCTGAAGCCAGCCGAGGCACGTCGGCTGCGGTCGCTGATGCGCCGCGTCGTGACCGACGGCAGCGGGCGGGGTCTCGCGGACCTCGGAGGGTCGATCGGCGCGAAGACGGGGACGGCCGAGTACGGGTCCCCGGTCAAGACGCACACGTGGATGGTCGCGACCGACGGTGACCTCGCGGTGGCGGTGTTCGTGGAGACCGGCGAGTCCGGGTCGCAGACCGCGGGACCGCTGCTGAAGCGGTTCCTCGCGGGCGCCCGCTGACCGCGTGACGGCCAGGGGCGGTCAGGGGCGCGAGAGGAGGTAGGTGCCGCGGCGCTCGGGCACGTCTCGGCCGCGGCGCCACACGACGTCGCCCGCGACGACGACGGTCTCGACGCCCCCCGGGTGGCGGCGCGGCTCGGCGAACGTGGCGCGGTCCTCCAGCGCCGCCGGGTCGAGGACCACGAGGTCTGCGACGTTCCCCGTCTCGACCGTGCCGCGCCCGCGCAGGCCGAACCGACGCGCCGCCAGGCCGGTCATCTTGTGCACCGCCTCCTGCCGCGACAGTGGCCCCCCAGCACCGGCGTACTCGGTCAGCACGCGCACGAACGTCCCGTACAGCCGCGGGTGGACGTAGCCGCTCCGGTGCGGGAGCCCGTCGGAGCCGACCATGGTGTGCGGCCACGACAGCGCCTGACCGACGCCCTCGGGGTCGGTGTGGAACAGGACGACGGTCAGCGACCCGCCCTCCTCGTCGAGCAGGTCGACGAGGCACGCGTACGGCTCCTGCCCCCGCGCCGCGGCGATGTCGGCCAGCGCGAGCCCCTCGTACGCCGAGCTCGCCGGCCTCGAGAAGCCCGCGAGCAGCACGCGGGACGGGCCGATCTCGGGCAGGAGGTTCTCCTTGCCCGGCTCGTCCCACGGACGTGCCAGCTCGGCGGCGAGACGGCGGCGCGAGGCCGGGTCGCGGACGGCACGCCGTACCGACGCCATGCCGTCGCGCAGCGCCCAGGCCGGCAGCAGCGTCGACGTGGTGGTGCTCCCGGCCGCGTACGGGTAGACGTCCACCGTGACGTCGATCCCGGAGGCGCGGTGCGCGTCGAGGCGGTCGAGGATCCGCGGCATCGACCCCGCGTTGCGGGGACCGGTCACCTTGAGGTGGCTCACGTGCACCGCGCAGCCGGTCGCGGCCCCGAGCGCCGCGACCTCGTCGATCGACGCGATCACGTCGTCGCCCTCGTTGCGGACGTGGGCCGCGAGCACGCCGTCGTGGGCGGCGACGACTCCCGCCAGCGCCTCGAGCTCGGTGCGGTCCGCCGCGTCGCCGGGCGCGTAGAGCAGTCCCAGCGACAGCCCCGCCGCGCCGGCCGCCATCGCGTCGCGGAGCTGCCCGCACATGGCGTCGACCTCGCGCACGCTGGCGGGCCGCGCCTCCGGCCCCGCCGCCGCGACCCGCAGCGCGCCGTGCCCGACGAGGACCGCGGCGTTGACCGTCCGCGGCTCGGCGGCGATCGTCTCGGCGTAGCCGCGGACCGAGGCGAACGACAGGTCCGTGCGCTCGCCGCCGAGCACCGGCGCGAACAGCGCGCCGAGCCCCGACCCCGGCGTCGTCGGCGCGCAGGCGTGCCCGCAGTTGCCCACGACCACCGTGGTCACGCCCTGGCGCAGCTTCGGCACGCAGCCCTCGACGTCGAGGATCGCCAGGTCGTCGTGGGCGTGGGTGTCCACGAAGCCGGGGACGACCTCCCGACCCGCGACGTCCTCGACCACGCATCCCTCCGGCGGGGCGAGGGCGGGCCCGACAGCCGCGACCCGTCCGGCGACCACGAGGACGTCGGCGCGCCGGGGCGCACCACCGGTGCCGTCGAGGACGGTGCCTCCGCGCAGGAGCATCGTCATCGGTCGACGTGCTCCGGCTCGCCGAGGACAGGCAGGTCGTCGCGGAACGGCAGGCCCTCCCAGTCGCCGTCCACGGTGCAGGCGAACGCACCGAGCGTCACCGCGAGCTGGAGCCGTGCCGCGGGCGCGTCGTCGTCGACCAGTCCGGCGAGGTAGCCGCCGACGAACGCGTCGCCCGCACCGACCGGGTCGACCACCGGGACGCGCAGCGCCTCCTGACGGTGCACCGCGCCGTCGACCACGGCGACGCAGCCCTGCGACCCCAGCTTCACGACCGCCTGAGCCGGTCCGAGCCGGGTGAGGGCGTGCGCGACCTCGGCAGGATCCGCGTCGGCGTCCACGTCGACGAAGAGGGCGGCCTCGTCGAGCCCCGCGAACACCACGTCGCTGCGGGCGACCAGCGACGCGAGCGCCGCCGCAGCGGCAGCGCTCCCCCACAGCTTGCTCCGGTGGTTGACGTCGAACGAGACGAGCACGCCCGCCTCGCGCGCGAGGTCGACGGCACGCTCCGCGGCGGCCGCGGCTGATGCCGACAGCGCGGGCGTGATGCCGGTGACGTGCAGGACCCGGGCCCGGGCGACGACGTCCTCCGGCACGTCCGCGGGCTCCAGCCGCGACCCGGCGCTGCCCGCGCGGTGGTACCAGACGCGGGTCGTGGCCGCCGAGCGGTGCTCCTTGATCATCACGCCGGTCGGCGCGTCCGGGTCCCGGACGACGACGAGGTCCACCCCCTCGGCACCGAGCTCGCGTCGTACCACGTCGCCCACCGCGTCGGTCCCGAGCCGTCCGATCCACGTGACCGGGACGCCGAGCCGGCTGAGGGCGATCGCGACGTTGCTCTCGGCTCCCGCCACGCTCAGGGTCAGCTGCGTGCCGTGCGCGAGCGGTCCGGTGCCGCGCGAGGACAGCAACCCCATCGACTCCCCGAGGGTGACGACGGAGCCGTCAGCCACGACCGGGCTCCTCGAGCGGGCCGGCGGCCGCCACCGCGGCGACGAGCGCGCGGGCGCGGGCGGCGAGCGCGTCGAGGTCGCCGCCGTCGAGCGCGTCCCCGAGCAGCGGACCGCCCACGCTCACCGCGACGCAGCCGGCGTCCAGCCACGACCGCGCGTCGTCGATCGCCACGCCGCCGGACGGGATCAGCGCCACGTGCGGGAGCGGGCCGCGCAGCTGGGACACGTACGAGACGCCCACGAGCGAGGCCGGGAACACCTTGACCGCGCTCGCGCCCAGCTCCCAGGCCGCGCTGATCTCGGTCGGTGTCAGCGCCCCCGGGATCACCGGGACCCCGGCGTGGCAGAAGGTCACCACGACCTCCGGCACCACGGTCGGTGTGATCGCGTAGTCGACGCCGGCGTCCACCGCACGGGCGGCGTCGTCGCGGGTCAGCACGGTGCCGACCCCCACGTCGCAGGTACGAGGCAGCCGCTCGCGCAACGTCGCGACCGCCTCCAGCGCCCCGGGGGTTCCCAGCGTCACCTCGACGCTGACGACCCCGTTCGCGGCGAGGGTCTCCGCTGCCGGGACGACGTGGTCGCCGCGGCGTGCACGCAGCACCGCGACGATCCGAGACGTCCGGGTCGGCCCGGGCAGCGGAAGCCGCGACATCAGGACCTCAGCAGGGCGACGCCGTCGATCTCGACGAGGATGCCCGACAGCTGCGACCCCACCGTCGTCCGTACGGGGTGCGGCGTCGGCAGCGCTGCCCCGTACGCCGCGTCGAACGCCGCCCAGTCGGCGAGGTCGGCCAGGTGGACGGTGGTCTTCACCAGCAGGTCGAGCCCGCTCCCTGCGGCGACGAGCGCGGCCTCGAGGTTCCGGATCGTCTGGACGGTCTGGGCCTCGATCCCTGCGGGGATCTCTCCGGTCGCCGGGTCCTGCGGGCCGAACCCGGCGGTGAACACGAAGCGGTCGGCCACCATCGCCTGGTTGTACGCACCGGCCGGGCGCGGCGCGTTCTCGGTGCTGACAGGTTCACGAGAAGTCATAGACGCAACGTATCCACATCGCGCCCGACCTGCGCCGCTGCGCGGCCTGTGCCGCTCAGAAGGCTGCGCCGTCAGAAATACGTACGGACGACGCCGGCCACGGTGTCGTCGTCCTCGAGCACCGCGATCACGCGCCACCTGTCGAAGGCCGTGCAGGGGTGCGAGATGCCGAAGCGGACGAGGTCGCCCGGGACGAGCGGCTCCATGTCCGCCGGCACGTCGAGATAGCCGTGGTGGTCGTTGATCCGGGCGAGCACGAGCCCGTCGGGAGCCGGCTCCACCACGGCGGAGCCGACGCGGCGGACCCCTCGCGGCACGGCGAGCCCTTCGTCGTACGGGGCCTCACGCTTGCCGAGCCCGACGATCGCGAGCCCGGGCTCCGGCGTCGACGTCACCTGCGCCCACACCTCGAGCGCCGCGTCGAGGCCCCCCTCGTCGGGGACCCGGTTGAACGGCGTCTTCGTGCGGTAGACGCCGTCGTCGTGCGAGACGTACGCCCCGCTCCGCAGCACCACCTCGGGCTGGGGACCGGGCCACTCCCGCCCGAGGACCTCGACGACGACGTCGAAGTACGCGCTCCCGCCTGCGGACACGACCGGTCGCACCCCGTCGGCGAACGGCATCCGCGACGCCGCCTCGCGGAGCGTCTCGAGGAACGCCCGGGCGTCGTCGACGGACGTCAGCCCACCTTCGTAGCCCGCCGCCCCGGCGAGCCGCAGGCCCGGCGTCTGGGTCACGAGCCGGGCGAGGTCGACGGCGCCCGCCACGGTGCGTACGCCGGTCCGCCCGCCGTCGTGCCCGACCTCGACGAGGACGGAGAGGGGCCGCGTCCCCCCGGCGGCCGCGAACGCCGAGCCGGCGGTCTCGACGCCCTGCACGGAGTCGACGTAGAACAGGACCTCGAGGTCGGGGTCGGCGTCGAGCTCGCGGGCCATCCAGGTGAGCGCGCCGTGGTCGAGCAGCTCGTTGGCGACGAGGATGCGCCGCACCCCCATGCGTCGGGCGGCGAGCAGCTGGTTGGCGGTCGCGACGGTGATCCCCCAGGCTCCGGCGGCGAGCTGGGCGTCGAACAGCACCGGCGCCATCGTGGTCTTGCCGTGCGGAGCGAAGGCGAGCCCGTGGCGGGCGCAGTACTCCGCCATGGTCGCGACGTTGCGCTCGAGGGCGCTCTTGCGCAGGACCATCACGGGCCAGGTGAACGTGCCGTCGAAGAGCGACGCGCCGCGCGAGACGAGCGCGTCGTCGGTGAGCTCGCCGTCGGGAACCCAGAGGCCGGTCGTCCGCCAGTCGACGACGCCCGCCTGCTCGTGCACCACCATCGCCCCTCCTCCGTGCATCAGGACAGCAGCGCGTCCACGAACCCCTCGGGATCGAACGGTGCGAGGTCGTCCGCACCCTCCCCGAGCCCGACGAGCTTGACGGGGACGCCGAGCTCGCGCTGGACGGCGATGACGATGCCGCCCTTGGCCGTCCCGTCGAGCTTGGTGAGCACGATCCCGGTGACGTCGACGACCTCGGCGAACACCCGTGCCTGCGTGAGCCCGTTCTGGCCGGTGGTGGCGTCGATGACGAGCAGCACCTCGGTGACCGGGGCCTGCTTCTCGATGACGCGCTTGACCTTGCCGAGCTCGTCCATGAGCCCGGCCTTCGTGTGCAGGCGGCCGGCGGTGTCGACGACCACGGTGTCGTAGCCGCCCTCCTTGCCGGTCTTGACAGTGTCGAAGGCGACCGAGGCCGGGTCGCCGCCCTCGGGTCCCCGCACGGTCGGGACGCCGACGCGCTCGCCCCAGGTCTGCAGCTGGTCGGCAGCGGCGGCGCGGAAGGTGTCCGCGGCACCCAGGACGACGGTGTCGCCGTCGGCCACCAGGACGCGCGCGAGCCGGCCGACGGTCGTGGTCTTGCCGGTGCCGTTGACCCCGACGACGAGCACGACGCCCGGCGCGCCGTCGGCGCCCTTCGCCGCGATCGACCGGTCGTAGGACGGGTCGACGAGCGTCACGAGCTCCTCGCGCAGGATGGAGCGCGCGACCTCCGGATCGGCCACGCCCTCCACGCGGATCCGGGTCCGCAGCCGCTCGACGAGCTCCTGGGTGGGCGTGACGCCGACGTCGGCGGTGAGGAGGGTGTCCTCGATCTCCTCCCACGTGTCCTCGTCGAGGCGGTCGCGCCCGAGGAGGGCGAGGAGCCCCTTGCCGAGCGACGACTGCGAGCGGGACAGCCGGGCGCGCAGCCGGACCAGGCGCCCCGCCGTCGGCGCCGGCGCCTCGATCTCCGGCGCCACGGCCTCGGGCTCTGCCGTGGCGACCGCCCCGGGCTCGGCGTTGTCGGCGTCGCTCTCGTCGATCTCCCCGGGCTCCGGGAGCACCGGTTCGAGCCCGTCGCCGGTCGGCGTGGGTTCGTGCTCGGGGTGCTCGCGCAGGTCGTCGAGGCGGCGGTCGACCGTGTCGGCGGGCGGCAGGGCCTTGCCGCGCGAGCCGACCACGAAGGCGGCGATCCCTCCGATCAGGAGGATCGCGACGACGAGACCGATGAAGACGTAGAGCGTGGTGTCAGACACGGTCCACGATCCTAGTCGGCGCATCGAGGCGAACGACGTGCGACGCGGCCGCGAGCGCCCGTTCGTCGTGACTGACCAGCAGGATCGAGCGCTGCGGGGCGAGCGCGACGAGGTCGCGGAGGAGCGCCTCGGCGGTGGCGGCGTCGAGGTGCTCGGTCGGCTCGTCCAGCACGAGGACCCGGTGTCCACCCAGCAGGAGACGGGCGAGTCCGAGCCGCTGCCGCTCCCCTCCGGACAGGCGGTCGCCGTTCTCGCCCACCTCGGTGTCGAGACCCTCGGGCAGCCCGGCGACGAACGGCCCGAGGCCCGCCGCGTCGAGGGCGTCGAGCAGCGTGAGGTCGTCGGCGGCAGGGTCGGCGATCCGGAGGTTCTCGCGGATGGTCGTGTCGAAGACGTGCTCGTCCTGTCGCAGCGTCGCGACGACCTGGCGGACCTGGTCGCCGGTGAGCGCCTCGATCGGGGTCCCGCCGAGCGTGATCGTGCCGGCCCGTGCCGTCGCCAGGCGGAGCAGGACCGCCGCGAGGGTCGACTTGCCCGACCCGCTGGGCCCCGCGACGGCGACCACCTCCCCTTCGGGCAGGTCGAGGTCCAGCCCTGTGACGAGGTCGTCGGCAGTGCCCCACCCGAGCGCGACGTCACGCAGGCGCAGAGCGAAGCCGACGGGATCAGGCGCCGAGACGTCGGGGTCCACCACGTCGTCATCGGCCTCGACCAGCTCCTCGATCCGACGGCGCGAGGCCGCCGATCGCTGCTCCTGTTGCTCGATCGCGCTGAGGCCCTCGAGCGGTTCGGCGAGGGCGACCGGGGCGAGGACCACGACGGCGAGCAGGACCGGTCCCAAGGTCCCGTCGGCGACCGCCGCCACTCCCGTCCACGCGATGACGCAGGTCGCGACGCCGAGGCACACCCGGACGACGAGGATCCCGAGCCCGTCGAGGAACGCCGTACGCCGTTCGGTTTCCGCCAGCCGCGCTCCCGTCTGCGCCACCGCGTCGCGGGCGCCGGCCACCGCGCCGTACGCGACGAGGTCCCGCGAGGTCCGCAGCGTCTCGGACACCTCGGCCGCGAGCTCGCCGCGCAGACCCGCCGTGGCGGCGTTCGCCCGCCGGCCCCCGACGCGCACGGCGACGAGGACCCCGACCCAGGCCAGCACGACCGCGGCCGCGAGTACGAGGCCGCCGAGCGGGAACACCGCGAGGACGAGCCCCGTCACGACCGCCACGGACGCCGCCGTCACGAACCGCGGGATGGTCGCGCGCACGATCCGGTCCTGGAGGGCGTCGACGTCGGAGACGATGCGGGAGATCCGCTCGCCCCGCCGCCCGGCTGCCAGCGTCGAGGGCGAGAGCCTCTCGAGCCGCTCGTACACGGCCAGCCGGATCTCCGTGCCGACGCGCAGCGCGCCGTCGTGGGTGAAGAGCCGCTCGACGTAGCGCAGTGCGGCGCGGGCGATCCCGAACGCCCGCACCGCGACGATCGCGACCATCAGGTACAGCACGGGCGGGTGCTGGGCCGCGCGCGAGATCAGCCACGCCGAGACGAGGAGCAGCCCGATCGCGCTGAGGCTCGCCAGCAGGCCGAAGACCCCGCCGACCACCAGGCGCCGTCGTGCCGTCGTCATGCCGCCACCTCCGTCGTACGGACCGGCACCACGACGTCCGCGTCGTCGACGAGGGCGCGCCGGTGGGCCACGACGAGCACGGTCACGCGGGCCGCGCGCAGCGCCCGTCGTACGTCCTGCTCGGTCGCGGCGTCGAGCCCGGCGGTCGGCTCGTCGAGCAGCATGACCGCGGCGCCGCCACGGCGTACGCGCAGGAGGGCGCGGGCGACGGCCAGCCTCCGCCGCTCGCCCGCCGAGAGGTTCGCCCCGCCCTCGTGGACCTCCCGCCGTGGGTCGAGGTCGGGCGCACCGGCATCACGGAGGGCGGCCGCGACATCGGCCTCGGAGGCGTCCGGCGCGCCGAGGCGGACGTTGGCGCCGACGGTGCCGGCGAGCAGCCCGGGGACCTGCGGAACCCACGCGAGGCGGGCACGCCAGGAGGCGAGGTCGAGGTCGGCGAGGTCGTACGTCGTCCCGTCGGCCGCGCGGACGGTCACGCGCCCGGTGGTCGGGGCCACGAACCCCATCAGCACGTCCACGAGCGTGCTCTTGCCGCACCCCGACGCTCCGGTGACGGCCACGACTCGGCCGGGCTCGAGCACGAGCGACGTCGGCGCGAGGGCGGGCAGGACGCGGCCGGGGTAGGAGACGGAGACGTCCTCCACCGTGATCGTGGCACCGGCGAGGTCAGGGGCGGGGTCTCGATACGCGGGCTCGGCTGGCGCCTCGCCCACTCCTCGACCAACGGAGGCTGGGGTGGGGGCGCCGTCGAGGATCGTGTACACGTCGTCGGCGACCGACTGGCCCTCCGCCGAGTCGTGGAAGTGGGCTCCGACCTGACGGAGCGGCAGGTACGCCTCCGGCGCGAGCACGAGGACGAACAGCCCGGTCATCAACGACAGGTGGCCCTCGACGATGCGCAGGCCGATGGACACGGCGACCAGTGCCACGGAGATCGTCGCCACGAGCTCGAGCACGAACGACGAGAGGAACGCGAGGCGCAGCGCGCCCATCGTCTCCTGCCGGTTGCGCTCCCCCACCTCGGCGATGCCCTTGGTCTGGTTGCGCGAGCGGCCGAAGACCTTGAGCACGACCAGCCCGTCGAGCACGTCGGCGAAGTGGTGGCTCAGCCGCACCAGGGCCCGCCACCGGCGCTCCGTCCGGTCCCGCGTCATGTAGCCCACGAGCACCATGAACACGATGATCAGTGGCAGCGTCACCGCGATGGTGATCCCCGACAACGGGTCGGCGAGGAACACCGCGACCACCACGACCGCCGGCGCCGTGAGCGCGAGGGCGAGCTGCGGGAGGTAGCGGGCGAAGTAGGTGTCGAGCTTGTCCAGCCCCGGCCCCAGCAGCGTGACCACGTGGCTCGACTCCGGCCGTACCCCACCGTCCGGGGTCCCGTCGAGCAGCCGGTCGACGACCTCGTCGCGCAGCTGCACCTTGACCCGTGCGGCCGCCCGGGCCGAGACCACGGCGTGGACCCACCCGAGCACCGCGCGGGCGAGGAGCGCCACCGCGAGCGCCGCCACAGCAGCACTCACGACGGACGTCACGCCCGATCCCTCGAAGCCCTCCGACACGACCGTCGCGATGAGCCACGACTGCGCCACGACCAGCGCTGCCATCGCGGTCGCGACCAGGACGCTCGCGCCGAGGTAGGCGCGGACGGTGCGGGAGCGGCGTACGAGGCGGGGGTCGACCGGACGCGACGACCCTGCCCGCGCGGTGGCTGTGGTCATGCCGGGGTGTGCTCGGGCGCGGCGCCGTGGTCGGCAGGGATGGACTCGACGCTGATCCGCTTGCGGAACACCCAGTAGCTCCACGCCTGGTAGCCGATGACGATCGGGACGAAGACCAGCGCGACCCAGCTCATGATCGTGAGCGTCTTGTCGGTCGAGGAGGCGTTCTCGGTCGTCAGGCTGTACGCCGGGTCGAGCGTGGACGGCATCACGTCGGGGAACAGCGCCACGAACAGCGCCGCGACCGCGAGCCCGATCGCCGCCATCGTCCCGACGAAGGCCCAGCCGTCGCGCCGGACGTACGCCGCGACGAGGCCGCCGACGAAGGCGAGCGCCGCGAGACCGGACAGGATCCAGACCCAGGCGTCGTCGTGGTCCAGGCACGTCCACAGCAGGAACGCGACCGCCAGCACGGCGGCGACGAGCCCGACCTGGAGCGACGTCCTGCGCGCCCGCTCGTGGATGACCCCGCGGGTCTTGAGCGCGAGGAAGTTCGCCCCGTGGGTGAGGAACAGCGTCAGCGTGACCAGGCCCGCCAGCAGGGCGTACGGGTTCAGCAGGTCGAAGAAAGAGCCGACGTAGTTCTTGTCCGCGTCGATCTCGACGCCGCGGACGATGTTGCCGAAGGCCACGCCCCACAGCAGCGCGGGGACGTACGAGCCGAAGATGATCGCCGCGTCCCAGCGCGCCTTCCAGGTGGCGTCGTCGCGCTGGTGCCGGTACTCGAAGGCGACGCCCCGCAGGATCAGCGCCACGAGGATCAGCAGCAGCGGCAGGTAGAAGCCGCTGAACAACGTCGCGTACCACTCGGGGAACGCCGCGAAGATGCTCGCGCCGGCGACGATCAACCAGACCTCGTTGCCGTCCCAGAGCGGGCCGATGGTGTTGATCATCGTGCGCCGCTCGCGGTCGTCACGACCCAGGACCGGCAGCAGCATCCCCACGCCGAAGTCGAACCCCTCGAGCACGAAGTAGCCGATGAAGAGGAACGCGACGACGCAGAACCAGACAGTGGTGAGCTCCATGATCCCTCTCCTCTCAGTACGCGAACGCCATCGGGCGGTCGTCGGGTTGCTTGCCTGTCTCGTTGTCGGGGTCCACCTCGGGCAGGCCCGTCCTGATCGCCTTCAGCAGGAGCTTGACCTCGACCACGGCGAGGGCGCCGTACAGGAGGGTGAAGACGATCAGCGAGGTCAGGACCGTGCCGGCCCCGACGTTCGGCGAGACGCCCGCCTCGGTGCGCATCAGCCCGAAGACGATCCACGGCTGGCGGCCCATCTCGGTGAAGATCCAGCCGAACGAGTTCGCGAACAGCGGCAGCAGCGGCGCCGCGATCGCCAGCCAGATCGGCCACCTGCGATCACCCCGGGGCACGCGTCCCTTGCGGGTCGACCACAGCATCCAGGCGCCGATGACCATCGCGAGCGCACCGCAGGTGATCATCGCCCGGAACGACCAGTAGGTGACGGGGATGTAGGGCTTGTAGTTGCCCGGCCCGAACTCCTCTTCGTACTGAGCCTGGAGGTCGTCGATGCCCTGGACCTCGGCGTTCCAGTCGCCGGTGGCGAGGTACGACAGCAGGCGCGGGACCTCGAGCTGGTAGAACGGCTCGTGCCCGTCCAGGGACCCGATCGTGAGGATGGAGAACGGCGCGGGCTGCTTGGTCTCGTACAACGCCTCCGCCGCCGCCATCTTCATCGGCTGCACCTCGGTCATGACCTTGCCCTGGATGTCGCCGGTGACGATCGTGCCGAGCCCGGCCACGAGCAGCGTCACCGCGCCCAGGCGCAGGGTCGACCGGAAGGCGTCGGCGTCGACGGGCTTGCGGCGGATCAGCCACCACATCGACACCGCGGCCATCAGCCCGCCGGCGACCATGAAGGCGCCGAAGAGCGTGTGCGGGAGGGTGATGAGGACGACCTTGTTGGTCAGGACGTCGGTGAAGCTCTCCAGCTCCGCACGTCCGCGCTCCTCGTTGAAGGTGTAGCCGACCGGGTTCTGCATGAAGGAGTTGGCGGCGAGGATGAAGTACGCCGACAGCGCGGTGCCGATCGCCGCGATCCACATGCAGGCGTTGTGGACGCCGGGTGAGAGCTTGTCCCACCCGAAGATCCACAGCCCGAGGAACGTCGACTCGAGGAAGAACGCCAGCAGGCCCTCGACCGCGAGCGGCGCGCCGAAGATGTCGCCGACGAAGCGCGAGTAGTCGGACCAGTTCATCCCGAACTGGAACTCCTGCACGATGCCGGTCACGATCCCCATCGCGAAGTTGATGAGGAAGAGCTTGCCGAAGAACTTCGTCAGACGGAGCCACTTCTCGTTGCGCGTACGCACCCAGGCCAGCTCGAGGCCGGCGACGAGGAATGACAACCCGATCGTGATCGGGACGAAGAAGAAGTGGTACACGGTGGTGATGCCGAACTGCCACCGTGCGATATCGAGTGCTTCCATGCTGCCCCTCATGGCTCGAACTGCTCGTCACGCTAGTACGGGAGCCCGTGGGCGGCGACTCGGCGTGGACGCCTTCCGCTCGACCGTCTACGACGCTCTGTAGGAGAACCTACTACGTCGTGTCGTACTTCGGGAGGCGGGGTACGACACCGTGTCGTAGACCACGTACGCTTGACGCATGGCACGACTCGGCGAGCTCGAGCGCGAGGTGATGGAGCTCCTCTGGGACTCCCCCACCCCGCTGACCGGGCGCGAGGTCCTGGACCTCCTCACCCCTCGACGCGACCTCGCGTACACGACCGTCACGACCATCCTCGACCGGCTCGCCCGCAAGGACGTCGTCGTGCGGGAGCGCAGCGGGCGGGCGTTCACCTACGCCCCGTCGGTCGGGCGCGACGAGCTGACGGTCACGCTCCTCCACGAGGTGCTGGCCTCGGCCGGCGAGGACCGTACGGCCGCGCTGGTCCACTTCGCCGAGACAGCCACCGACGACGACGCCCGCGCGCTCCGCGAGGCCCTGGCACGCATCGAGGCACGCGAGCCGTGACCACCCCCCTCCTGCTCGGGCTGATCGGCCTCGCGCTGGCCCAGCCCGTCCCGGCGCTGCTCGCGCGGATGGAGTGGCCGTACCGCGCTCCCCGCGCGGCGATCGTGCTCTGGCAGGCGCTGGCGCTCGCGGCGATCCTCGCCGTGGTCGGGGCGGGCCTGTCGGCATCGCTCTGGCTGGTGGTCCACGAGGGCGTCCCGAACCCCGAGCCCGACGCGTGGCGGGTCGCGCTGCACGTCGCCTTCCTCGCGCTCACCGCGGTCGTCGTCGTCCGGACGGCGTGGTCGATGCTCAGCGTGGGGCTGGAGGTCCGCGCCACCCGCCGGCGGCACCGCACGATGGTGGACCTGGTCGGTGCGCGCGACGCCGTACGCCGCTCCGTGCGCATCCTCGACGCGAACGAGCCGCTCGCGTACTGCGTCCCCGGACTCGACGCCCGCGTGGTCGTCTCGCGCGGCGCTCTCGACTCCCTCGCGCCGGACGAGCTCGACGCGGTGCTCGCGCACGAGCGCGCCCACCTGCGGGCACGGCACGACCTCGTCGTCGACACCTTCTCCGCCCTGCACCGCGCGTTCCCGCGCGCCCTGCGAAGCGACGCCGCGCTGGTGAGCACCCGCGTCCTCGTCGAGCTGCTCGCCGACGACCGCGCACGCCGACGTGCTGGTACGACGCCGCTGGCGCGCGCCTTGGTCAAGCTGGGGACGCGGCCGGCTCCGGCCGGGGCGCTCGGCGCGACCAGCACCCTCGTCCGCCGGATCGAGCGCCTCGAGCGTGAGGCACGCGACGACCACCGGCACGGCCGCGTCGAGGCCGTCGCCTGCTACGTCGTCGCCGCGGCGGTGGTGCTGGGTCCGACCTTCAGTCTTGCCGTGCCGTGGATGAGCTCAGCGTGGACGACGCTGCGCTGACGCTCTCGCGAGGCTCCGCGTCAGGGTGACGGCCGACGCCCAGCTGGTCGGCGAGAGCCTCGAGACCGCGGTCGATCGTCGGCGCACCGGGCAACACGTCCGGCACCGCCTTCCCGCGGTACGGGAAGGCGAGGACCGCGACGAGCAAGCCTGCGGCCACCACGATGATCAGCATGACGGGCACGATGACAACTGCCGGCGACATGGACGCAGACCCCCCAAGATTCGGTCTAAATCGGACCGGTTCAGGCTCTCACACGTTCGGTCCAGGCGCGCACCGGGACGGCGCGCCCCGGCCGTGACGTGCCTCACGCCGGCCCTCTCGTACGATCACCTGGTGCCCCTCCCCCGCGTCAGGATCGTCCAGCTCTCGCCGGAGACCCTTCGCGCCCTCGCCGACGGCGACCTCAATGGTGCAAACGCGTCGGCCCCCGTCCCGCTCTCCGCGGCGTTCGTGAGCGACAGCTTCCGCCACGTCTGGAAGATCCGCGCCCACCAGGTCGTCGAGGATCCACCGAGCGTCGACTGGGTCACCGGCGCGGTGTGGGACGAGGACGCCGGTCGCGCCGTCGGGCGTGCAGGGTTCCACGGGCCGCCGGACGACGCGGGGATGGTCGAGATCGGGTACGAGATCGACCCGGAGCACCGGCGACGCGGCTACGCGAGGGCGGCGCTCGAGGCCCTGCTCGCGCGCGCCGACGCCGAGCCCGACGTGCGGGTCGCGCGGGTCACGATCGCGCCGGACAACGCGGCGTCGCGCGCGCTCGCCCTCCCGTACGGCTTCGTCGAGGTCGGCGAGCAGTGGGACGAGGTGGACGGCCTCGAGATCGTCTACGACCGGCCGGCGGGCTGAGGGCCGGACACGGCCGGCCGGGCTGGCGGCGATCAGCCGCGCACGAGCGGCGCCACCGCCGTACGGATCGCGTCCGGCACCGGGGTCACGGCACGCCCCTCGCGTGTCACGTACACGTGCACGAACCGCCCGATCGCGGCCGGCTCCGGCAACGCCCCCTGGAACAGCCCGATCTCGTACACGATCGACGACGTGCCCAGCTTCTCCACCGCGAGCCCCACCTCGACGTCCTCGGGGAAGCCGAGCTCGCGCTTGAAGCGGCAGCCCGTCTCGACCACGAGCCCGATCGCGTCGAGCCGGCGGATGTCCGTCCCCGTCGCGTCGATGAGGAAGCCGTTCACCGCGGTGTCGAAGTACGAGTAGTACGTCACGTTGTTCACGTGCCCGTACACGTCCTCGTCCGACCACCTCGTCGTGATGCGGCGGACCACCGGGAAGTCGTCGCGTGTGCGGGCAACGTCGGATCGAGGGGAGTCGGCGCTCACGTCGTGAGGATACCGAGCAGGGGTCTGGGCGCTGACGAAGCCATCGCTGCTAGGACGAAGCGCAGGTGATAGGTGTGGCTTCGTGCTAGGCAGCGTGGCTTCGCCCAGCCTCCCCATCTGGACCGCTACGCCGGCTCGGCCTCGCGCATCCGCTGGCTGATCACCGCGGACACGCCGTCGCCACGCATCGAGACGCCGTACAGCGCGTCGGCGACCTCCATCGTGCGCTTCTGGTGCGTGATCACGATGAGCTGGCTGTTCTCGCGCAGCTCCTCGTAGATCTCCAGCAGGCGCCCGAGGTTGGTGTCGTCCAGCGCGGCCTCGACCTCGTCGAGGATGTAGAACGGGCTCGGCCGCGCCTTGAACAGCGCCACGAGGAAGGCCACCGCGACGAGCGACCGCTCGCCACCGGAGAGCAGCGAGAGGCGCTTGACCTTCTTGCCCGGGGGCCGCGCCTCGACCTCGATGCCGGTCGTCAGCATCGACGACGGGTCGGTGAGCACGAGCCGCCCCTCGCCACCGGGGAACAGCCGCGAGAACACGTGCACGAACTCCCGGCTCACGTCCTCCCAGGCGCTGGTGAAGACCTGCTCGACGCGCTGGTCGACCTCGGTGACGATGTCGAGCAGGTCCTTGCGGGTCTTGCGCAGGTCCTCGAGCTGCTCGGACAGGAACTTGTGCCGCTCCTCCAGCGCCGAGAACTCCTCCAGCGCCAGCGGGTTGACCTTGCCGAGCAGCGCGAGCGCCTTCTCCGCCGTGCGCAGCCGCTTCTCCTGCTCGGCCCGCACGTACGGGACCGGCTCCGGGTCGGGCTCGTCCTCCGGCGCGTCGGGCTCGCGCGGGACCGGGACGAGCGTCTCCGGCCCGTACTCGGCGACGAGGGTGTCGGCCTCCACGCCGATCTCCTCCAGCGCACGCTGCTCGAGCGCCTCGATCCGCAGGCGCTGCTCGGCCCGGGCGACCTCGTCGCGGTGGACCGAGTCGGTCAGGCGCGAGAGCTCGACGGACAGGTCGCGCAGCCGGCGGCGTACGTCGGCGAGCTGCTGCTCGCGTCCGGCGCGCGCCTCGGTGATCTCGTCGCGCGCCTTCTTGGCCGCGGCCAGCGACACCGCGACGTGCTCGAGGACGACCTGCGCGGCCTCCCCGACCGCACGTGCGGCGGCACCCTCACGACGCAGCCGCTCCCGGCGTACGCGGTCGCGCTCACGGGCGGCCCGCTCCTCGGTCGCACGGCGGCGCAGCCCCGCGGCGCGCCCCGAGATCGCCCGGGCCCGCTCCTCGCTGGTCCGCAGCGCCAGACGGGCGTCGGTCTCCTCGGCGCGACGCTCCCGAGCCGCCTCCGCGAGGCCCTCCATCGCACTGGTGTCCGGCTCCTGCTCGGGCGCGTTCTCCGCGTCGGCGAGCCGCTGCTCGAGGTCGACGAGACCGGAGGCCGCGTCGTCGCGCGCCTTCTCGGCGTTGGTGATCGCGGTCGCGAGACGCGTCGCCTCGTCCTTGGCGGCCTTGACGGTCGAGCCGAGCTGGGCCAGGCGCTCGGTCAGTGCGTTGGACTTCGCCTCCGACTCGCGACGCTTCGCGGTGGCGACGTCGAGGCGCTGCTTGGACTCGTCGCGCTGCGCCTTCAGACGGACGACCTCGGCGTCGAGCTCCTCGCGGCGAGCGGCGACGTCCCGCAGGCTCTCGGCGGCGTGGTCGACCGCGGCCTGCACCTCGATGAGGCTGGGCACGTCCTGCGAGCCGCCCGCGACGTAGTGCCCGCCGACGAGGTCGCCGTCTCGGGTCACGGCGACCAGCATGGGCTCGCGCTCGACCAGGCCTCGCGCGTCGTCCAGGTCGTCGACGACGGCGACCCGGTCGAGGAGCCGGCTCAGCGCGGCGTGGACACCCGCAGGCGCCTCCACGACGTCGACCGCGTACGCCGCCCCGGCCGGCAGCGACGGCCACGACGACCGCTCGGCGTCACCCGCGCGCGTACCGCCCTCGCCCACGACCAGCCCGGCGCGTCCGTCCGCCGACGCCTTCAGCGCCGCGACGGCGCTCAGGGCGGTGCCCAGCGTGTCCACGGCGACGGCGTCGGCGGCCGGTCCGAGCGCGGCGGCGACCGCGGTCTCGTACCCGGCCTGCACGGTCATCACCGCCGCGACCGACCCCAGCACGCCGCCGAGACGGTCCGACGCCCCGAGGACGGCACCCGCGCCGTCCTTGCGGGCGAGGCCCATCTCGAGGGCCTCCTTGCGCGCCTCGAGCGCCGCTCGCTCACGGTCGGCGGCATGGACGGCGTCGGTGGTCTTGGTGAGCCGGTCGGTGACGTCGGTCAACGCCGCCTCGGCCGCGTCGATCTCCGCGGCGAGTCCGGTCTCCCCCGAGTCGAGGCCGGCCACCTGCGTCTCCGCGACCGTGAACTCGTGCTGGGCGCGCTCCGCGCGCTTCTCCGCAAGGAGCCGGTTCTCCTCCAGACGCCCGATCTCCTCCTCGGCGGCGAGCACGCGCGTACGGAGGGTGTTGACCTGGCCGGTCAGCCGAGCGAGGCCTTCGCGGCGGTCGGAGGCGGCCCGCAGCAGGTCGGCGATGCGGCGCTCCTCGGTCTGGTACGCCTGCTCCGCGTCCTTGCGCGTAGCGATCGCGTCCTGGAGCCCCTTCTCGGCGGCGGCGACCTCCTCGGCGATCGCCTTCTCCTGGGCCTCGAAGCGCGTGGCCTCGTCCTCGAGCTCCTCGGGGTCGCGGCCCCGGCGCTCGTCCGGTGGGAGCGCCGCGGCGTTGCGGACGCGCTCGGCGGCGAGGCCGGCGGTGCCCTGGAGGCGCTCGCGCATGCTGTTGAGGCCGTACCAGGTGTCCTGCGCCTCCTGCAGGCGCGGCGCGTCCGCGCGCAGCGCGTCCTCGAGGGTCGCCTCCTCGGTGCGCATCTGGTTGACCGCTCCCTCGACGGCCGTGCGCTTCTGCTTGAGCGCCTCCTCGTCGGCGAGCTCCGAGCGCAGGTGCTCGCGGGCGCGGACCACGTCGTCGGCGAGCAGGCGGGCCCGGGCATCACGGACGTCGGCCTGGACCACGGCGGCCTTGCGGGCCACCTCCGCCTGCCTGCCGAGCGGCTTGAGCTGGCGCCGGATCTCGGCGAGGAGGTCCTGGAGCCGGGTCAGGTTGCCCTCGGTGGCGTCGAGCTTGCGGAGCGCCTTCTCCTTGCGCTTGCGGTGCTTGAGGACGCCGGCGGCCTCCTCGATGAAGCCGCGACGGTCCTCCGGGGAGGCGTGGAGCACCGAGTCGAGCTGGCCCTGCCCGACGATCACGTGCATCTCACGCCCGATGCCGGAGTCGCTCAGCAGCTCCTGGACGTCGAGGAGCCGGCAGTGGTTGCCGTTGATCGCGTACTCCGAGCCGCCGTTGCGGAACATCGTCCGCGAGATGGTGACCTCGGCGTAGTCGATCGGGAGCGCGCCGTCGGCGTTGTCGATGGTGAGGACGACCTCGGCACGACCGAGCGGGGCGCGACCGGAGGTGCCGGCGAAGATGACGTCCTCCATCTTGCCGCCGCGCAGCGACTTGGCGCCCTGCTCGCCCATCACCCAGGCGAGCGCGTCGACGACGTTGGACTTGCCGGAGCCATTGGGTCCGACGACACACGTGATGCCGGGCTCGAGCTGCAGATGGGTGGCGGACGCGAAGGACTTGAACCCACGCAGCGTCAGGCTCTTGAGGTGCAAGCCATGCTCCTTCACGCGTTCGACTCTGAGGACGGCGCCGAGTGCAGCACGTCGTCCGTGTGGCACCACAAACGACGGGTCTGACGGCAGCGGGGAAGGATGCCGCTCTCAGCGTAGGTGACCGACGGGACTCCTCCGTCGCGCCACGCCCGGGCAGCCCGACAGTGGCGTCGGGCCCGGATGGGGACCGTTGCCGGTCAGGAGCCGGCGGTCTCGAGCAGGTCTGCGGTCGAGAGGTGCACCGGATCGAGGTCGGTGGACGCGATCAGCTCGTCGTTCTCGTGCTTGAGCCTGATCACCTCTGCCTCCAGATCGGCGATGCGTCGGCGGAGCTGTGCCTCGCGGGCCTGGTGGTGGACGTTCGGCGTCGCCACGTAGCCGAGGAGAGCCTTGGCCATCGGAATCCTTCTCATCGGGAGTGATCGGATGGGCGCGGGTCCGCGTCCACGAAGAAAGGAACGGGACGGAATACGCCGTCTCCCAGTGTCCCACCCGGGCCCCATTCGGGTCAATCTGGCGTACGTCACCCTCGCTGGACGGCTGGTCGACGCAGGGGCGGACGCGAAGGTAACGAAATGCCAACGGCTCTTGACCGACGTTTGTTAGTACGGTGAACTAACAACGTGATCGAGCGGACCACCCTCCCCGGAGACGCGCGGACCATCCCGCCGCTGCGTCAGCGCACGACGCGTCGTGCGCACGAGAAGGTGCTGCCCGCCGACACCCGCCGGCACCACCTCTCCCTGATCCTCCAGTGCCTCGCCGACGAGGGTCCGCTGAGCCGCGCCGACCTCGCCCGAGCGACTTCGCTGACCCGCGTGACGGTCTCCGACCTCGTGACCGAGCTGCTGGCCGACGGGCTCGTGGCCGAGCTCGGCACCAAGCCCGGCGCACGCCCTGGCAAGCCGGCCACGCTCGTCGGGCTCGTCCACGACGCGGTCCTCATCGTCGCCCTCGACCTCTCCGACGACACCGTCCTCCACGGCGCGCTGATGGACCTGCGCGGTCAGATCGTGACCCGCAGCGCCGTCGAGCTCGGCGACGCCCGGGGCGACGCGGCCGTCGACCTCGTCGTCGACCTCGTCCGAGGACTCGTCGCGTCCTCCGAGCGCCCCGTCCTCGGTGTCGGGATCGGCACCCCCGGCGTGGTCGACGGCCTGGGCGTGGTGCGCCAGGCGCCCAACCTCGGCTGGTACGAGCTCCCGCTGGCCGACGCCGTCGGCGCACGGGTCGGCCTCCCGGTCTCGATCGCCAACGACGCCAACATCGCCGCGCTCGCCGAGTGCACGTTCGGTGCGGGCAACGCCGACGGCCTCCTCCTGGTCGCTGTCGGCCACGGCGTCGGCGGCGGCATCCTCATGGACGGCACCATCCTCGGCGGCCCGCTCCTGTCGGCGGGCGAGGTCGGCCACGTCGTCGTCGAGCCCGGCGGGGCGCCGTGCGCCTGCGGCAACCGCGGCTGCCTCGAGACCGTGCTCGCCGTCCCCCACCTGCGCGACCGCCTCGCGGCCGCCTCCCCCGACGCCGTCGAGTCCGAGCTGCGGACCGTCGGCACGACGCTGGGAGCGGTCCTCGCCCCCATCGTCACCACGCTCGGCATCACCGATGTCGTGCTCTACGGCCCCGCCGAGCTGCTCGACGGCCCCCTCCTGGGGGCGGTCCGCGCCGCGGTCGCCGAGCGGAGCATGCCGGTGGTCGCCGAGCACCTCGACGTGCGGATGGCATCGCTGGCACGCGACGTCGTCCTCACGGGTGCGGCGGCGCAGGTCCGCTTCGCCCAGCTAGGGGTGGTCTGACGCCTGGTGTCACCGCGGCTGCCGTCACACCGACCCCTCCCCTCCGAAGGCCTCATCCCCCGGGGCCCTCACCTCTAAGGAAGAAACCATGAAGAATCTCACCCGACTGGCGGCTCTGGGCGTGGCCTCCGCACTCGCCCTCACCGCGTGCGGGTCCGACTCCGGCGACGACAGCGCGTCGGGCGGCACCACGACCGTCAAGCTCTGGCTCGCCGGCGAGACGGACACGCCCGAGGACCTGACCACGTGGCTCGAGAAGGAGTACGAGGCCCAGAACGCGGGCACCGACCTCAAGATCGAGCGCATCGACTGGGGCGAGCTGATCCCGCGCCTGCAGACCGCGCTCAGCGACGCTGGTCAAACTCCGGACGTCTTCGAGATCGGCAACACGCAGTCGCCGACCTTCACCTCGGTGGGCGCGTTCACCGACCTCACCGACAAGGTCGCCGACCTCGGCGACGACGTCGGCCCGGAGAGCTTCCTCAAGGCCGGGTCGTACGACGGCAAGCAGTTCGCGGTCCCCTACTACTGGGGCTCGCGCTACGTCTTCTACAGCAAGAAGGCGCTCGCCGACGCCGGCGTCGCGGTGCCGACCACCCTGGCGGAGTTCAACCAGGCCGCGGTCGCGCTCAAGGAGAAGTCGGGCGACAAGAACTTCTCGGGCTTCTGGGTCCCCGGTCAGGACTGGCGCAACGGCATCTCGTGGCTCTTCGCCAACGGCGGCGACATCGCCGTCCAGGAGGGTGACTCGTGGGTCGGCAAGCTGTCCTCCCCCGAGAGCGTGAAGGGTCTCGAGGAGTGGAAGACCCTCTCCGACAAGGCCAGCACCGCGCCGAAGGACGGGCTCGACGAGGAGTCGTGGGTCCCGTTCAACAACGGTGAGGCCGCGATGTTCATGGCTCCGGGCTGGGCCCGCTGGAGCGTCGACGAGAAGCTCGCCGACGACCTCGGCGGCTTCGCGCTCCCCGGCACCGACGGCGGCGCGGCCCCGGTCTTCGCCGGCGGCTCCAACATCGGCATCTCGGCCAAGTCCAAGCACCAGGACGAGGCCTACGCGCTGCTCAAGCTGATCTACAGCGACGAGTACCAGTCGATGCTCGCGGAGAACGGGCTCGGCCCGGCCAACTCCACGTTCACCGCCAAGATGGGTGACGACGAGTTCGCGAAGGCGTCGATCGCCGCCGCCTCGAGCTCCCAGCTGACGCCGGCCTCGCCGCACTGGACCGAGGTCGAGACCACGCAGGTCATGGAGGAGTTCTTCGGCAAGATCGCCGGCGGCGCCGACGTCGCGTCGACGGCGAAGGACTACGACGCCAAGCTCGAGGCCATCCTCAACAAGTAAGGCCGTCGGGACCCACCCCGACCGCACGACCGGTGCGGGACCCCGTCGCTGCTCCCCCGGAGCGACGGGGTCCCGCCCCACCCCCACGATCACGACAGGCAGACCATGGCTCAGGCGATGACCACCCCCGACGCACCTCCCGGGCACACCGAACCCGAGCCTCCGCCGCTGCGGAACCGCCGGCGGCGCCCCGCGCCGTACCTGCTGCTGGTCCCGGCGCTCGCGACCCTCGCCCTCGGCCTCGGCTATCCGTTGGTGCGCCAGGTGGTGATGTCGTTCCAGGAGTTCGGCCTCGCCCAGCAGTTCGGCACCGCCGACCCGGGCTGGATCGGCTTCGACAACTACGCCGACGTGCTGACCGACCCCACGACCTGGGCCGTGGTCCTCCGCTCGATCGCCTTCTGCCTCGTCGCCGCCTCGCTCACCCTCGTCATCGGCATGGCGGTCGCCCTGCTGATGCGCCAGGTGTCGACCACGGCGCGGATCATCCTCCAGATCTCGATGCTCGCCGCGTGGGCCAGCCCGCTGGTCGCCAGCCTCACCATCTGGAACTGGCTCTTCGACACCCGCTACGGCATGGTCAACTGGCTGCTGGTCAAGATCGGCTTCGAGGGCATGGAGGGCTACTCCTGGCTCGCGAACCCCTGGACCTTCTTCTTCGTCGCCGGCGTCATCGTCGTCTGGATGAGCGTGCCGTTCGTCGCCTTCAGCCTGTACGCGGCGCTCACCCAGGTCCCGGAGGAGACCGTCGAGGCGGCCCAGCTCGACGGCGCCACGCGCACCCAGCGCTTCCGCTTCATCGTCCTGCCGACGATCCGGCCCGTGCTGTCGATCGTCATGCTGCTGCAGATCGTGTGGGACCTGCGGCTGTTCGCCCAGATCAAGTACCTCCAGGGCGCCGGCGGCACGGTGAGCGAGACCAACCTCCTGGGCACCTACCTCTACCAGCTCGGCGTCGCGCAGAGCGAGTACGGCGTCGCGTCCGCGGTCGCGATGCTGATGCTGCTGCTGACCCTGGGCCTCACCTTCGGCTACGTCCGCTCCCTGCTGCGTGAGGAGCGCACCGCATGACCCCCTCGACCCCGACCGTGACCCGCAACCGCCGCCCGCGGACCGGACGCACGCTCCTCAGCACGCTCGCGATCGTGATCGCCGTCGTGTGGGCGTTCCCCGTCTACTGGATGGTCAACAGCTCCTTCCAGAGCCTGCGGCGTCTCCACTCCCCCGACCCCGCCTGGCTGCCGTTCGGCGAGGGCACCAGCGCCGACGCGTACGGGCGCGTGGTCGACGCGTCGTTCTGGGACTCGATGCAGCTCAGCCTCACGGTGACCCTGCTGGCGGTGGGCTCCGGCCTCGTGTTCGCGTTCCTCGCCGCGCTCGCCATCTCGCGCTTCCGGATCCGCGGCAAGGCCACGTTCATCGTGGTGATCCTCGTGGTCCAGATGATCCCCGCCGAGGCGCTGTTCATCTCGCAGTACAAGATGCTGTCCGGCTGGGGTCTCTTCAACACCGTCGCCGGCCTCACGCTGCTGTACCTCGCGATGATCCTTCCCTTCACCATCTGGATGCTGCGCGGCTTCGTCGCCGGTGTCCCCGCGGAGCTGGAGGAGGCGGCGATGGTCGACGGCTGCAGCCGCTTCCGCGCGTTCTTCACGATCACGTTCCCGCTGCTGGCCCCCGGTCTGGTCGCGTCCGGCGTGTACGGCTTCCTTCAGTGCTGGAACGAGATCACACTGGCGACCGTGGTGATGGATCCGTCCAACCGGACGATCCCGCTCTGGCTGCAGGGGATGACGACGGTGTCCAACAAGGCGATCGACTGGCCCGCTGTGATGGCGGGCGCGACGCTCGTGGCGATCCCGGTGATCGCGCTGTTCATGTTCGTCCAGAACAAGATGACCAGCGGCATGGTGTCGGGGGCGGTCAAGGGATGACGCCCGACCGCTCCGTGCGCCGAGCCGCGCACAAGGTCGTCCTGGGCGCGTTCGAGGGGACCGAGCTGCCCGCGTGGCTGCCGGGCCTGGTCGAGGACGGGCTCGGCGGCATCTGCCTGTACGGCAACAACCTGACCGCGGACCCGGCCGACGTCCTCGCCCTCGGTCGTACGCTCAGCGACCTCGCGCCGTCGCTGGTGCTCGCGCTGGACGAGGAGGGCGGCGACGTCACGCGGCTGCACTACGCCAGCGGCAGCCCGTACCCCGGCAACGCCGTGCTCGGTCGTGCCGACGACCTCCCGACCACGACCGCGGTCGCCCGCGCGATCGGCGCGGAGCTGAAGGCGGGCGGCCTGTGGCTCGACCTCGCTCCCGACGCCGACATCAACTCCAACCCGCGCAACCCCGTGATCGGCACCCGCAGCTTCGGCGCGGACCCCGCGCTCGTCGCCCGCCACACCGCGGCCTGGGTGCGAGGCCTGCAGGAGCAGGGCGTCGCTGCATGCGTGAAGCACTTCCCCGGCCACGGCGACACCGCCACCGACTCGCACCTCGCGCTGCCCCGCGTCGACGCCGACCTGGCGACGCTGCGGGCACGCGAGCTGGTCCCCTTCGTCGCCGCGATCGAGGCCGGCGTGGCGACGGTCATGACCTCGCACATCGTGCTCGGTGCCCTCGACCCTGACCGTCCGGCCACGCTGAGCCCCGCGATCCTCACGGGCCTGCTCCGCGAGGAGCTCGGGTTCGACGGCGTCATCGTCACCGACGCCCTCGACATGGCCGGAGCGAGCGCCGCGATCGGCATCCCGGCGGCCGCGGTCGCGTCCCTGGTCGCCGGAGCCGACCTCCTGTGCATCGGACCGTCGTTGCGCGGTCGCGGCGCCGACGACGTGCTCGACGTGGTCGACGCGATCGTCGCCGCGGTCGCCGACGGCACGCTGCCCGCCGACCGCCTCCTGGACGCCGCCGCCCGCGTGGACGCGCTGGGCGCCGCGTACGGCACGGGCGTCGTCCCCGCGGACCAGGCTCTCGTCGAGGCTGGTCGCGCAGCGGGTCGTCGCGCCGCAGCGGCGGCCGTCGACCCGATCGAGGCGCTGCCCTCCGGGTCGCCGCTGGTCGTCCGCCTCGAGACCGGCGCCAACATGGCCGTCGGTGACGCGGCGTGGGGCGACCTCGGAATCACGGGGGCGACGGTCCGCTCGACGTCCGACGGCGTCCCCGCGCTCGAGGAGCTCGTCGGCCACGACGGTCCGCTGGTCCTGGTGGCCCGTTCCGCCGCCGCGGACGCCGAGGCCTGGACGTGGTTGCGCATGGTCGTCGACGCCCGCCCCGACACGCTGGTCGTGGAGCTGGGCTGGCCCTCGCCCGAGGTCGAGGCGCTCCCCCGCGTCGTACGAGGCTGGGGCGCGGCGCAGCCCCCTTCGCGCGCGATCGGTGACACGATCGACCGTGCACGGGCGACGAGGCCCGGGCCGACCGGAGAGGAACGATGATCGCCGTCACCATCGGGCTCGACATCGGCGGGACGAAGATCCACGGGATCGCCGCCGACGTCACGCGTCCGGACGCGGTGCTGGCCGAGGTCCGCACCCCCACCGTCCTCGGCCCGACGGGAGTCGTCGCGACCGCGCTCGAGGTCGTCAAGCACCTCGTCGAGGCGCTCCCGGACGACACGACGGTCGTCGCGGTCGGAGCCGGGATCCCCGGCGCGGTCGACGCCGACGGCGTGCTCACCAACGCCGTCAACCTCGACATCACCGAGGCGCTGGACCTGCGCGGCGCTCTCAGCAGCGCGCTGTCGGTGCCGGTGACCGTGAACAACGACGTGAACGCTGCCGCGCGCGGCGTCGCCACCTGGCTGCGCTCGCGCGGCGAGCCGGAGGACGTGGCGCTGCTGTCGGTCGGGACGGGACTCGCGGCCGGGTTCGTGCTCGACGGCCGGCTGCGGCGCGGCGCGTCCGGGCTCGTCGGCGAGATCGGGCACCTGGCGGTCGTCGAGGACGGGCCGCGGTGCACGTGCGGGCAGCACGGCTGCCTCGAGCTGTACGCGTCGGGGCGCGGGCTCGCCCGCCAGTGGCCGTACGACGGTCCGGGGCCCGAGCCGGTCGCGGTCTTCGACGCGGCCGACGCCGGCGACGAGCGGGCGATCGCGGTCCGCGACACGTTCCTGCACTGGCTCGGCGAGGCGATCCGGATCGTGACGCTGAGCGTCGACCCGGCCCGCGTGGTCCTGACCGGCGGCGTGATGCGGCTCGGTCCCCGCGTGATCGAGCCGCTGTTCGCCCGGCTGGGATCCGACGAGACGGCGTCCTCGTTCGTGTCGAGCCTCCGGCTGCGTGAGCGGACGGTGGCCCTGCCGGTCGAGTACCCGGCCGCTGCCCTCGGCGCCGCCGAGCTGGCGACCGACCAAGGGAGGAGTGGTTCGTGGAGGTCGTGATCTGCCCGTCCGCGGAGGACATCGGGCGGCACGTCGCGGACGTGTACGAGGCGGTGCTGCGCACGGAGGCGCCGGTGATCGGGCTGGCGACCGGGTCGTCGCCGCTGGTCGCGTACGCGGAGCTGATCCGGCGGCACCGCGAGGAGGGGCTGTCGTTCGCGCACGCGTCGGCGTTCCTCCTCGACGAGTACGTCGGCCTGCCCGCCACGCACCCCGAGTCCTACGCCGCCGTGATCCGCCGCGAGCTCACCGACCACGTCGACATCGACCCGGCCCGCGTCCACTCCCCCGACGGCACCGCGGACGACCTCGCCGCGGAGTGCGCGCGCTACGACGCCGCGATCGACGCCGTCGGCGGGGTGCACGTCCAGCTGCTGGGGATCGGGACCGACGGCCACGTCGGGTTCAACGAGCCGATGTCGTCGCTATCGTCACGGACGCGACCCAAGACGCTGACGCAGCAGACGCGGAAGGACAACGCGCGCTTCTTCGACTCCGTCGACGAGGTGCCGACCCACGTCCTGACGCAGGGCCTCGGCACGATCCGCAGCGCCCACCACCTCGTCCTGGTCGCGACCGGCGAGGCCAAGGCGGAGGCGGTCGCGGCGGCGGTCGAGGGACCGTTGTCCGCGCGCTGCCCCGCCTCGATCCTCCAGTGGCACCCGCACGCGACGGTGTTCGTCGACGACGCGGCGGCCTCCCGGCTCGACTACGCCGACTACTACCGCTACACGCTCGCGAACAAGCCGGACTGGCAGGGCTTCTGACCCGTACGACCACGTCCCGGTGGTCGGCGCACACGAAAGACCCCGGTCCCGCAGGAGGGACCGGGGTCTGTTCGCGTGGTCGGCGTCAGCCGAGGCGGAGGCCGGTCTCCTTGGAGAAGACGTGCACGCGCTCGGGATCGACGGCCAGGTGGACGACCTCGCCGATGCGCGGCGGCGTACGCCAGTTGACGCGGCTGACCAGCGTCTGGTCCTTCTCGCCGTGCTTGGTGTGGCCGTAGGCGAAGGCGTCCGAGCCGAGCTCCTCCACGACGTCGACGACGGTGGCGATGCCGTGGTCGCCGAGCGTCATGTCCTCCGGCCGCACGCCGAGCGTCACGACGGGGGCGTCGGTCTGGGCCAGGATCTCGCGGGCGACCGGGACGACGGTGTCGCCGACCTTGACGCCGCCCTCGCTGACCGGCACCTCGAAGAGGTTCATCGCCGGCGAGCCCAGGAAGCCCGCGACGAAGACGTTGTTGGGCTTGTCGTACGTCGCGCGGGGGGTGTCGATCTGCTGGAGGACGCCGTCCTTCATGACCGCCACGCGGTCGCCGAGCGTCATGGCCTCGACCTGGTCGTGCGTGACGTAGACGGTGGTCGTGCCGAGGCGGCGCTGCAGCTGCGCGATCTGGGCACGGGTCTGGACGCGGAGCTTGGCGTCGAGGTTCGACAGCGGCTCGTCCATCAGGAAGACCTGCGGGGAGCGCACGATCGCGCGCCCCATCGCGACGCGCTGGCGCTGGCCGCCGGACAGGGCCTTCGGCTTGCGGTCGAGGTACTCGGTGAGTCCGAGCATCTCGGCCGCCTCGGCCACGCGCTGCTTGATCTCGCTCTTGGGGGTGCCGGCGATCTTGAGCGCGAAGCCCATGTTCTCGGCGACCGACATGTGCGGGTAGAGCGCGTAGTTCTGGAAGACCATCGCAATGTCGCGCGACTTCGGCGGCAGGTCGGTGACGTCGCGGTCGCCGATGAGGATCCGGCCGGCGTCGACGTCCTCGAGCCCGGCGAGCATGCGCAGGGAGGTGGACTTGCCGCAGCCGGAGGGTCCGACGAGGACGAGGAACTCCCCGTCCGCGACCTCGAGCTCGAGCTGGTCGACGGCCGGGCGCTCCTGGCCCGGGAAGACGCGCGTCGCCTTCTGGAAGGTGACAGATGCCATGACGAAAACATCCCTTCAGCGGCAGGAACGTGCCGCACGATCCGAGTGAAGTGGTGACGACCCGGGGCCGGGCCTGCGCTCATTGTTGCTGAGAACGACATATCCGTCCACGGGTTGCGCCGAACCGTTATGGACGCGGTGACCGGTCGAGTCCGGTTTGTGCCAGGCGTTGGCGCTGCTCACCGCCCCGCGCAGTGGCCCCGAGGTCTTCTCCCGGCTTGGACGGCACTGATAGATTCGCCCGTTGTGACGACGCCCCCCGAGCACCGCGCCGACACGGCACCCACCCGGATCTCCGATCCGGTCTTCGTCGACGCCTCCGGCCGGCGCGCTCACAAGGCACGGCGCTGGGCACTGGTGCTGGCCCTCCCCGCAGCGGCGTACGTCGTCGCGCTCGGCAGCAGCGTGCTCGGCGGCCCGTCGCTGCCGTCGGCGCTCCTGCCGCCCGCGGTGCCGGATGCCGCGGCGCCCGCGCAGGACAACGGTCCGCGGCCGTCCACCGCCGGCTCGAGCGACCCGACGGTCGATCCCGCCGCTGCTGACGATGCCGGCACCGACAGCACCGAGCGCGGAGCCGACGGCGCCGACGGCGGCGATGGGGCTGACGACCCTGCGCCGGGCAACGGCTCCGACGACACCGACGACACCACCCCGTCGCCGACCGAGCAGGTGACGGCGCCGGCCCCGACGACGCCCGCCCCGACCACGGCTGCACCGACCACGCCCGCTCCGACGACGCCGTCAGCGACGCCGACGCAGGGCCGGCCGGCCTCTCCGGGCAACAGCGACACCGCTCAGGACGCCCACAAGCCGACCGAGGCGCCGGGCAAGCCCAAGGCGACCCCGACCCCCTGACGATGCCTTCGCACGCGGCACCGCGCCACCGCACGGTGCGAGACGTCAAGCCCCGAGCGCACTGGGTGCTGCTCGTGGTGCTGCTGCCGACCCTCCTCGCCGCCCTGCTGGTCCAGGGCTACGCCCGCCACATGTTCGGCACGGCGGCGGACGGCTCCGTGAAGCCGTCGGGCGAGGCCGGCACCGTGCCCTCGGCGGTGTCCGACGGCGGTCCGATCGTCGACGCCCGCGGCGACCAGGTCCGTACGCTCTCGCCGGAGCGCCGTACCGTCGCGCTGACCTTCGACGACGGGCCCGACCCGCGCTGGACCCCGGAGATCCTGGACGTGCTGGCCGAGCACGGCGTCCATGCGACGTTCTTCGTGGTCGGCACCCAGATCGCCGACCATCCAGGTCTGACGCGCCGGATCCTCGCCGAGGGCCACGAGATCGGGATGCACACGTTCACGCACACCGACCTCGGCCAGATCGGCGACTGGCGCCGCGGCTTCGAGCTGCGCGAGTCGCAGCTGATCCTGAACGGCGCGACCGGCACGACGAGCTCGCTGCTGCGCCCGCCCTACTCGTCCACGCCCGACGCCGTCGACGACGTCCAGTGGCGTGCCCTGGAGTCCGTCGGCGGGGCCGGATACGTCTCCGTCCTCTCGACGCTCGACAGCGAGGACTGGCGCCGGCCGGGCGTCGACGCGATCGTGGCCAACTCGACGCCGACCTCCGACGCCGGCGAGATCCTGCTGATGCACGACGCCGGCGGCGACCGCAGCCAGACCGTCGCGGCCCTCGACGAGCTCCTCCCCCAGCTGAAGGCGTCGGGTGTACGCGTGGGCAGCGTCGGCGAGACCTCCGGGCTGTCGGCGGCCACGGGCTCGGCGTCGGCGGTCCAGGAGTGGCAGGGGCGCGCGCTCCTGCTCGCCTTCAACGCGAGCACCTGGGTCCTGCGGATCTTCACCGTGCTGCTCCTCGCCGCGGGCGCCCTCGCGGTCGGCCGGTCGCTCCTCCTGGTGGTGGCCGCGCGCCGGCACCGGCGACGCGGCACCGACCGCTGGGGGCCTGTCCCGTCACGCGCGGAGTGCCCGCCCGTGACGGTCGTCGTGCCCGCGTTCAACGAGAGCGCCGGCATCGAGGCCGCCGTACGCTCCCTGGTCGCCTCCGACGTCCCGGTCGAGGTCATCGTGGTCGACGACGGGTCGACGGACGACACCGCGGCTCTCGTGGAGTCCCTCGCCCTCCCCGGCGTCCGCCTGATCCGCCAGCAGAACGCCGGCAAGCCCGCGGCGCTCAACACCGGCATCGCCGCGGCGTCGCACGAGATCGTCGTGATGGTCGACGGCGACACCGTCTTCGAGCCGAGCACCATCCGTCATCTGCTGATCCCGTTCCGCGATCCTGAGGTCGGAGCGGTCTCGGGCAACGCCAAGGTCGCCAACCGCGGAGGCCTGCTCGGCCGCTGGCAGCACATCGAGTACGTGGTCGGCTTCAACCTCGACCGCCGACTGTTCGACCTCGCCGAGTGCATGCCGACGGTCCCGGGCGCGATCGGCGCGTTCCGGCGCTCCGCGCTCCTCGCGGTCGGCGGCGTCAGCGACGAGACGCTGGCCGAGGACACCGACCTCACCATGGCGCTGCTGCGCTCCGGGTGGCGGGTCGTCTACCAGGAGGACGCGCGCGCCTGGACGGAGGCGCCGGCCACGCTCGACGCGCTCTGGCGTCAGCGCTACCGCTGGTGCTACGGCACGCTGCAGGCGATGTGGAAGCACCGCGGCGCGTACGTCCAGGGCGGACGTGCCGGGCGCTTCGGCCGCCGCGGCCTGACCTACCTGACGCTCTTCCAGGTGCTGCTGCCGCTGCTCGCCCCCGTGGTGGACGTGTTCGCGATCTACGGCCTGATCTTCCTCGACCCGGTGAACGTGATCGGGCTCTGGCTCGCCTTCCTCGCGCTGCAGCTGGCGACGAGCGTGTACGCGTTCCGGCTCGACGGCGAACGCCTGGCGCCGCTGTGGACGCTCGCGCTCCAGCAGGTCGTCTACCGCCAGCTGATGTACCTCGTCGTGATCCAGTCGGTGTGGACCTCCGTCGCGGGTGTGCGGCTGAGGTGGCAGCGCATGGAGCGGTACGGGTCCCTCCGCGCGCCGGAGGAGGTCGAGCCGGCCGCCGCCGCTCCGACCCGCGCACCGGCCCACGCCGGGTCCACGACACCGACCGGTGCGTCGGTGGGGACGGCCGACGACCCCCGATAGGGTCGGAGGCGTGGACCCGCTCTTCGCCCCACCGGCCGAGGCCTGGCACCCGGTCTCGGTCAAGCTCCGTACGCTGCACCGGCTGATGCTGGTCGTCTGGACCGTCGTCCCGGCCGTGGTCGCGATCGCCGTGGTCGCGCTGGTCCTGCAGTGGTGGTGGCTCGTCGCGCTGCTCGCGGCCGTCGCCGTCGCCGTGATCGTGTGGGGCTGGTTCTGGGCGGCGCGCAACCAGGCGGCGTGGGGCTTCGCCGAGAACGCCGAGGACCTCTGGATCCGGCACGGCGTCGCGTGGCGGCAGATCGTCGCCGTGCCGTACGGGCGCGTCCAGTACGTCGACGTCACCGCGGGGCCGCTCGAGCGGTCGTACGGGATCGCGAAGGTCTCCCTGCATACGGCGAGCTCCCAGACCTCGGCCGTGATCCCCGGCATCCCCGCCGACGAGGCGGCACGGCTGCGCGACCGCCTGACCGAGCTCGGGAAGACCCGTGGCTCCGGGATCTGAGCAGCCCCCGCTCCCCCCGCAGCAGGCGCCGGCCACGGTCGGCCAGCGGACCCACCCGGCGAGCGCCCTGGTGCGCGTGTGGATCTGGATCGCTGCCGGTCTGGTGGCGTTCGGGCGCGACGCGGCCGAGGGCGGGCCGGAGCGCAGCCTGCTGTCCGTGCTCTGGGTCGGGCTCGCGATCGTCGGCGCGGCGGCGGTCCTCGGCGTCGCGTTCGGCTACCTGTCGTGGCGGTTCACGCGCTACTTCATCGACGGTCGCGAGGTCCGCGTGGAGAGCGGGATCCTCACCCGCCGCTCCCGGCGTGCGCCGTACGAGCGGATCCAGTCGGTCGACGTGGCCGAGCCGTTCGCGGCGCGGATCTTCGGGCTCTGCGAGCTGCGGATCGAGCTCGCCGGCGGCGACGACTCGCGCGTCTCCCTCCAGTACCTGCGCCGGAGCGAGGCCGACCGGCTGCGCGCGATCCTGCTTCAGCGAGCGTACGAGGCGGGCTCGCAGGCGATCCGCTCCACGATGACCGTCGCACCGTACGACGCCACGGCACCGGCGGCGCCCGGTGACGCGCCCGCGGTGCCACCGTCGTACGAGGGTGGTGCGGCGCCGTACCCGCCGCCCGTGGTCCCCCACCTCGACATGTCGCCGCCGATCCTCGTCGTCAAGCCCACCCGGCTCGTCGTCGCGACGGTGCTGTCGGCGGAGTTCCTCGTCCCAGCGCTGTTCCTGAGCGCGATCGTGGTCGGTGGGGTGGTGTTCCCGGGCGTCATCGTCTTCGGTGTCCTGCCGCTCCTGCTCTGGGCCGGCCAGGTGATCATGTCGCGGGTGGTCGCGCAGTGGGACTTCACGCTGCGCCGAGCGCCCACGGGTCTGCACGTCACCCGCGGGCTGCTGTCGCGGATCTCGCAGACCGTCCCGTACGACCGGGTGCAGGCGGTCGTCGCGCACCAGGCCGCGCTGTGGCGACCGCTGCGCCTCCTCCGCGCCGAGGTCACGGTCGCCGGGGCGTCGCACGACTCCGACGACTCCGGCAGCGCGACCCTGGTGCCGGTCGCGACCCCGGAGGAGGTCCGGCGGGTGCTCGGCGAGCTGTTCGGCGACGTCGATCCCGCCTCGATCCCGCGCGTGCGGGCGCCTCGACGCTCGTGGCTGTTCGCGCCGATCGGGTGGCGGTTCCGTGCGGCCGGGTCGGACGCCCGTGCGTTCGTCACCGAGCAGGGGTGGATCACGCACCGGACCGACCTCGTCCCGCACGCGAAGACGCAGTCCGTCGCGATCTCGCAGGGGCCGCTCCAGCGTTTCCTCGGCGTCGCGGACATCACCGTGCACACGCCGGACGGGCCGGTCGCGGCGACGGGCCGCTCGCTGGTCGCGTCGGACGTGCGCGCCCTCGCGGAGACCCAGCTCGCCCTGGCCCGTCAGGCCCGTGCGTCCGTCGGCGAGGGGTGACCGCGTCGCTATGCTCCCGGGTATGAGCGGCCGGCTGGTCTTGCGCGACGGGCACTTCCGCGATCCCGAGAGCGGCACCGTCGTCGACGGCGACCTCCTCGTCGAGGACGGCGTGGTGCGCGAGATCGGCAGCGTCGGAGCCACCGACGCCCCCGTGCTCGACCTCGGTGGAGCCACGGTGGTGCCCGGGTTCATCGACGCCCACTTCCACGCGTACAGCACGTGCATGGGCGGGCTCGAGCTCGAGCGGCGGTCCCTGAGCTACGTCGCGATCAACGCGACGAAGCGCCTCGGCGCGTGCCTCGCCCGCGGGTTCACCACGGTCCGCGACGTCGCCGGCGGCGATGCCGGGCTCGCGCAGGCGCTCGACGAGGACCTCGTCGCCGCACCCCGCTACCTCTACAGCGGGCCGGCGCTCAGCCAGACCGGCGGTCACGGAGACCCGCGCCCGGCGACGCTCGACGTGTGCTTCCACGAGGGCCACATGAACGAGGTCGTGGACGGCGTCGACGACCTCCGCCGCGCGGTACGCCGCCGCTTCCGCCAAGGCGCCCACGTCATCAAGATCATGACGTCGGGCGGCGTGGTGTCACCGGTCGACCCGATCCGCGTCCCGCAGTACTCCGCGGAGGAGATCGCCGCCGTCGTGGACGAGGCGACGCGGCGCGGCAGCTACGTCGCGGCGCACTCCTACTCGAGCGAGGCCGTCATCCACTCGGTCACGAACGGCGTCCGCTCGATCGAGCACGGCAACCTCATCGACGCGGCCGCGGCGCACGCGATGGCCGAGCACGGCGCCTACCTCGTGCCGACGCTCGCCGCGTACGACTCCATGGCGCGCCGCGCGGACGAGGTCGGGCTCTCGGCGGTGGGCCGCGCGAAGAACGCGGAGGTTCTCGACTCGGGCCGAGAGGCGATCAGCCTGGCAGCCGCTGCGGGCGTCCCGGTCGGCTTCGGCAGCGACCTCATGGGCGATCTCGAGGACGATCAGCTCCGCGGGCTGCAGCTGCAGGCCGAGGTCCAGACGCCTGCGGAGCTGCTGCGGTCGGTCACGACCGTCAACGCGGGGCTGATCCGGCGGCCGGAGCTCGGCCGCCTCGCCGTCGGCTCCCCGGCGGACCTCGTCGCCCTCGCGGCCGACCCGGTCGACGACGTCGAGGTGCTCTGGGACGCGTCGCGCCCACGGACCGTCGTCCGGGCCGGGATCCCGGTGCGCGTCCCGGCGTAGCGGGTCAGCCGCCCGAGGTCGCGTCCTCGGCGTCGGGATCGATCGCGTCCACCTCGCGCGACGTCAGCCAACCGTCGGGCAGCGCGACCTTGCGCGCGCTCCCCTGGCGGCCGCGCGGCTTGCCCAGCTCGCCGAGCGGGTACGGCTCGTCGTGGTCGAGGTCGGCGAGGAGCGCGTCGAGATCGGCCAGCGAGCTGATCGTCGCCAGCGCGTGCCGCATGCGCCCGCCCGCCCGGAAGCCCTTGAGGTACCACGCGACGTGCTTGCGGAACTCGATGCAGCCGCGCTCCTCCCCCATGTCCGCGGAGAGCAGCTCGGCGTGGCGGCGCATCCACCCGGCCACCTCGCCGAGCGTCGGCAGCGCGGTAGCGTCCTCGCCGGCGAAGGCCGCGGCCAGGTCGCGGAACAGCCACGGCCGCCCCAGGCACCCGCGTCCGACGACCACACCGTCGACCCCGGTCTGCTCGACCATCGCGACCGCGTCGGAGGCCTCCCAGATGTCGCCGTTGCCGAGCACGGGGATGTCGACGGCCTGCTTGAGGGTCGCGATCGACTCCCAGTCGGCGGTGCCGGAGTAGTGCTGCGCCGCCGTCCGTCCGTGCAGCGCGATGGCGGCGCACCCCGCGTCCTGGGCGATCCGTCCCGCGTCGAGGTACGTCAGGTGGTCCTCGTCGATGCCCTTGCGCGTCTTCATCGTCACCGGGACGCCGTACGGCTGCGCCGCGCCGACCGCCTCCGTGAGGATCTCGCCGAGCAGCGTCGCCTTCCACGGCAGCGCCGCTCCCCCGCCCTTGCGGGTGATCTTGGGGACCGGGCAGCCGAAGTTGAGGTCCACGTGGCCGACGCCGTACTCCTCGCAGAGGATCCGCACCGCCTTGCCGATGTACACCGGGTCGATGCCGTACAGCTGCACCGAGCGCACCGTCTCCGCCTCGGCGAAGCGCAGCATCCGCAGGCTGATCGGGTCGCCCTCGACGATGCCGCGCGACGTGATCATCTCGCAGACGTAGAGCCCCGCACCCTGCTCCGCGCACAGCTGTCGGAACGCGGCGTTGGTGACGCCGGCCATCGGCGCGAGCACGACCGGCGTCGCGACCTCGAGGTCGCCGAGGCGCAGCGGTCGTGCGGGTGCGGTGGTGGCGGTGGGCATGGCGTCCATTCTCGCAGGCGTGGCCAACCGACGGGTCTTGGAACGGTCGTTGGTCGAGTAGGGCGGGGCGCTCGCGGAGCCCGTATCGAGACCCGCGTGCGGTCTCGATACACCTCGCCGAGCGGCTCGGCTGCTCGACCAGCGTCAGGCGGCGTACGTCTCGAGGAAGCGCGCGATCCGGCCGACGGCGTCCTCGAGGTCCTCGACCCGCGGCAGCGTGACGAGGCGGAAGTGGTCCGGAGTCGGCCAGTTGAACCCGGTGCCCTGCACGACGAGAAGCTTCTGCTCCCGGAGCAGCTCGTAGGCGAACTTCTCGTCGTCGACGATCGGGTACATCTGCGGGTCGAGCCGCGGGAACATGTACAGCGCGCCCTTCGGCTTCACGACGCTGACACCGGGGATCTGGGTGAGCAGGTCGTACGCCCGGTTGCGCTGCTCGAGGAGCCGCCCGCCCGGGAGCAGCAGCGCGTTGATCGACTGACGACCGCCGAGCGCGGTCGCGATCGCGTACTGCGAGGGCACGTTGGGGCACAGCCGCATGTTGGCGAGCATGTTGAGGCCCTCGACGTAGCTGTGGGCGTGGTGCTTCGGGCCGGAGAGCATCATCCAGCCGCTGCGGAACCCCGCGACCCGGTACGCCTTGGAGAGGCCGTTGAAGGTCACGCACAGAATGTCGTCGGCGACCGACGCCATCAGGGTGTGCTCGGCGTCGTCGTACAGGATCTTGTCGTAGATCTCGTCGGCGTAGACGATCAGGTCGTTCTCGCGCGCGACCTGCGCGATCTCCTCCAGCACCGCCGGCTCGTACACGGCACCGGTGGGGTTGTTGGGGTTGATGACGACGATCGCCTTGGTGCGGTCGGTGACCTTGGAGCGGATGTCGGCGAGGTCGGGGTTCCAGTCGGAGGCCTCGTCGCAGCGGTAGTGCACCGCCGTGCCGCCGGCGAGGCTCACCGCCGCGGTCCACAGCGGGTAGTCCGGCATCGGGACGAGGACCTCGTCGCCGTCGTCCAGCAGCGCCTGCATCGCCATCACGATGAGCTCGGAGACGCCGTTGCCGAGGTAGACGTCCTCGACGTCGACGCCGGGGATCCGCTCCTCGTAGTGCTGGACGACCGCGCGCCGGGCCGGCATGAGGCCCTTGGAGTCGCTGTAGCCCTGGGCCTGGTGCAGGTTGGCGATGATGTCGACGAGGATCTCGTCGGGTGCCTCGAAGCCGAACGGGGCCGGGTTGCCGATGTTGAGCTTGAGGATGCGGTGCCCCTCGTCCTCGAGGCGCTTGGCCTCCTCGAGCACCGGTCCGCGGATGTCGTACAGGACGTCGGCCAGCTTCGTGGACTGCATCACCTCGCGCATGGGCCAAGCATGCCAGCGTGACTCAGGCCACAGGCCAGGAGACCGGGGTGCTCGCGGGATCGCTGGTGCGGACCTGCACGGACTGCAGCGTCGCGCCCTTCGGCACGAGCAGCACGAAGCAGCCCTTCCACGTCGCGCCGGCGTCGAACGCCTTCGGCAGCGCGCCACCCGGGCAAGGCTTGAACGCCTCCCCCGCGAAGGTGGTCGGCGGGAAGTAGGCCGGCGTCGAGTCGAAGCCGTACACGGGCACCGCGGCACCGCCGAGCGGGTCCGGCCCGTCGTTGCGGACCTGGACCTGCACGTAGTACGGCGTCGAGGTCGCCGACGCCGGGTCGAGCACGTAGCCGTCCAGGTCGGCGATCTTGCCGGGCTTCACCGACGCGACCGTGACGGTGATGGCGCTCGCAGCCTCGCCCACGGGGTAGCCGACCGTCGCGGGCTTGCCCAGCGCGACCTTCGTCCCCGCCTCGGTCAGCGTCACGCCCTCCGGGACGTCCACCGCCGAGGTCGTCTCGGGCGCCGCCTTGGCGGTGTCGTCACCCTTGTCGTCGCCGCTGCACCCGGCGAGCGCCAAGCCCCCGGCCAGCACCGCGGCGAGGCTCAGCGCGGTCAGCGCCCCACCCCGCGTCGTACGACGGGTCGTCCGCCGGCTCATGCGCCGATCAGCCGGGCGGCGAGGTAGGCCGGGACCTGGTCGAGGGCGACGCGCTCCTGCGTCATCGTGTCGCGCTCGCGGATCGTCACCGCGTTGTCGTCGAGGGTGTCGAAGTCGACGGTGATGCAGAACGGCGTGCCGATCTCGTCCTGGCGACGGTAGCGGCGGCCGATTGCCCCGGCGTCGTCGAACTCGACGTTCCACGACTGCCGCAGCTCCGCAGCGAGGTCGCGCGCCGCCGGGCTCAGACGCTCGTTGCGCGAGAGCGGGAGCACCGCGGCCTTGACCGGCGACAGGCGCGGGTCGAGGGCGAGCACCGTGCGCTTGTCCACGCCGCCCTTGGCGTTGGGGGCCTCGTCCTCGCGGAACGCGTCGACGAGGAACGCCATCATGGAGCGGTTCACGCCGGCTGCGGGCTCGATGACGTACGGCGTCCAGCGCTCGCCGAGCTCCTGGTCGAAGTAGGACAGGTCGTTGCCGGAGTGCTTCGCGTGCGTGCCGAGGTCGAAGTCGGTGCGGTTGGCGACGCCCTCGAGCTCGCCCCACTCCGAGCCGGCGAACCGGAAGCGGTACTCGATGTCGACCGTGCGCTTGGAGTAGTGCGACAGCTTCTCCTTCGGGTGCTCGTAGAGCCGAAGGTTGTCCGCGGCCACCCCGAGGTCGGTGTACCAGCGCATGCGCTCGTCGATCCAGTACTGGTGCCACTCCTCGTCGGTGCCGGGCTTGACGAAGAACTCCATCTCCATCTGCTCGAACTCGCGGGTGCGGAAGATGAAGTTGCCGGGCGTGATCTCGTTGCGGAACGACTTGCCCATCTGCGCGATGCCGAACGGCGGCTTCTTGCGGGCGGCGGCCATCACGAGCGCGAAGTTGACGAAGATGCCCTGCGCGGTCTCCGGGCGGAGGTAGTGCAGGCCCTCCTCGGAGTCGACCGGACCGAGGAACGTCTTGAGCAGGCCGGAGAACTGGCGCGGCTCGGTCCACTGGCCGCGGGTGCCGCAGTTGGGGCACACGACGTCGGTCATCGGCACGTCGTCGGGGTTGTCGAGGCCCTTCTTCTCCGCGTACGCCTCCTGGAGGTGGTCCTGGCGGAACCGCTTGTGGCAGTGCTGGCACTCGATCAGCGGGTCGGTGAAGACGTCGACGTGGCCGGAGGCCTCCCAGACCGGGCGCGGCAGGATCACCGAGGAGTCGAGGCCGACGACGTCGTCACGGCGCTGCACCATCGCACGCCACCACTGGCGCTTGATGTTCTCCTTGAGCTCGACGCCGAGCGGACCGTAGTCCCACGCGGAGCGGGTGCCTCCGTAGATCTCGCCGCTGGGGAAGACGAACCCCCGGCGCTTGGAGAGGCTGACGACGTTGTCGATCACAGAGGCAGGCACAGGGGTGCTCCGTTTCCGGCTGGGTGTCGGCGGGCATGGGCGGAGCGCCGTGGCGTACCGCGCCCGAGATGGCCGGTCCAGGCTACCCGACGCCCCGCCGGCCCTACTCCCGCCCGGCCGACACCCAGGTCGGGTCGGCCGAGCGCCCGCCGACGACGGCGCCGGAGACCTCGTCGAGCGCGGCCAGCGCCGCGGCGTCGAGCCGTACCGACAGCGCGCCGAGGTTCTCGTCGACGCGCTCGGCCCGCCGCGTTCCCGGGATAGGGACGACCGGGAGGCCCCAGCGGGCGCTCTGCGCGTGGACCCAGGCGAGGGCGACCTGCGCCGGCGTCACGCCGGCGTCCTCGGCGACCGCGCGGACCGCCTGGACGACGACCTGGTTGGCGTCGAGGTTGTCGGCGTCGAAGCGCGGGAACGTGCGGCGCATGTCGCCCTCGGGGATCGTCGTACCGACGGACCCGGCGAGGAACCCGCGCCCGAGCGGCGAGTACGGGACGAAGCCGACACCGAGCTCGGCTGCGGTCGGGACCACGTGGCGCTCGACGTCACGGCTCCAGATCGACCACTCGCTCTGCACGGCGGCGATCGGGTGCACGGCGTGGGCACGCCGCAGCTCGTCGGCGGTGACCTCCGACAGGCCGAGGTGCCGGACCTTGCCCTGCGCGACGAGCTCGGCCATCGCGCCCACCGTCTCCTCGATCGGGACCCGGGTGTCGACGCGGTGCAGGTAGTAGAGGTCGATGACATCGGTGCCGAGGCGCCGCAGCGACTCCTCCGCGCACTCGTGGACGTACGGGGCGTCACCACGGGCGGCACGCTCGCCGACCCGGATGTTGCCCGAGACCCCGAACTTCGTCGCGACCTGGACGGCGCCGGGGCGCGTCACGAGGAGGCGCCCGACCAGCTCCTCGTTGGTGCCGTTGCCGTACACGTTGGCGGTGTCGACGAACGTCACGCCCACGTCGACGGCGTGCTCGAGGGTCGCGAGGGCGCTGTCGGGATCGGTGCCGCCGTAGACGGCGGTCAGCGCCATCGCGCCGAATCCCTGCGGGCTGGTGCGCAGCCCGTCTCCGAGGTCGAGGGTCTCCAGGCTCATGCCGACGGCCAAGACGTGGCGCGGCTCACGTATTCCCGTCGCGCGGCGCGTCGTCCTGCACCGCGTCGGCGACGACGTCCTCGTACGCATCGGTGTAGGCCGACGGCTCCCCCAGCGCGAACGCGTACGGCCCGGCGGAGGCGACCTTCACGTCGTACGACGAGAGGGCTCGTCGGTACGCGCCGACGCTCTCCCACCGTGTGGTGAGGGTCCACAGCGTGGGGTCGTCCAGGTTGCGCCCGACGAAGCCGTCGCCGAAGCCCGGTCGCGCGCCGAGGGCGTCGGCGACGGCGCGCAGCTCGGCGGCGAAGGCGTCGGCACGCGCGGACGGGACGCGGAACCTCGTGATGACCAGCACGCGCGCAGCGTATCCACCGGCGGCGGCGTGCGGCAGGATGACGGCATGAGCGACCTGTACGAGCGCATGGTGGACTCCCGCGGCGCGCGGATCGCCGTCCCGATCGTCGCGGCGGTGCTGCTGGTGGTGGGCCTGGCGGCGGACCCGTGGATCGGCATCCCGGCGCTGCTGGTCCTCATCGTCTTCGTGGCCTGGCTGGCCTATCGCTCCCCGGACTCGACCTCCGGGCTCGCACGGCTCCGCGTCCTCATGGTCGGCATCCTCGTCGCCGTGGCGGTCGGGCGCTTCCTCACCGCGGTGCTCGGCTGACGCACTGCCACGAGAAAGTGATTTGAGAATGATTCTCAAACGCAATACGCTGCAGTCATGCCTCGTACCCCCTCGCTCCGCCGACCCCTGTCCGCTCTCGCCCTCGCGCCGCTGGCCCTCGGCCTCGCCGCCTGCGGCTCGGACGGGTCGGGAGCGGGCTCTGACGGGATCACGGTGGTCGCCGGTGCGTACCCCTTCGCGTACGTCGTCGAGCAGATCGGGGGCACCATGGTGGACGTGGACAACCTGACGCAGCCCGGCGTCGAGCCCCACGACGTGGAGCTCACGGCCAAGCAGCTCGGCGCCGTGACCGACGCCGACCTCGTCGTCTTCCTGCACGGGTTCCAGCCGCAGGTCGACGAGGCCGTGGACCAGAGCGACCTCTCCGACGAGGCCACGCTCGACGTCGCCGACGTGGTCGACCTCCTCGACGCCACCGACGACGGCCACACCGAGCACGAGGAGGACGCGGACGCGCACGCGGAGGAGGACGGCCACGCTGAAGAGGGCCACGACCACGGCGGCGAGGACCCGCACGTGTGGCTGGACCCGAAGCGCATGGTCGAGATCTCCGGCGCCGTCGCGGACCGGCTCGCCGAGATCGACCCGGACAACGCCGACGCCTACCGCAAGAACGCCGCCGCCCTGGACGCGGAGCTGACCGACCTCGACGAGGCGTTCCGTACCGGCCTCGCGCAGTGCGAGACCCGCAGCTTCGTGACCAGCCACGCCGCGTTCGGCTACCTCGCCGACGCCTACGACCTCACGCAGATCCCGATCGCCGGGATCGAGCCCAACACCGAGCCCTCCACCCAGCAGCTCGCGCGCATCGTGGACCTCGTGGAGACCGAGAACATCACCACGGTCTTCACCGAGGAGCTCACCAGCCCGCGCACCGCGGACACGATCGCCCGCGAGGCCGGGGTCACGACCGCCGTGCTGTCCCCGATCGAGGGCCTCACCGACGACGACAGCGACGAGACCTACCTGACGCTCATGCGGGAGAACCTCGCCGCCCTCCAGAAGGCGAACCGCTGCTCATGACCGCTCGACACGGCACCGCCCCCCGTACGACCGACCCGCTCCTCGTCGACGACGTCCACGTCGCGCTCGGCGGGCGGGAGGTCGTCCGCGGGGTCTCCCTCGCCGTGCACCCGTCGGAGTTCGTCGTGCTGCTCGGCAGCAACGGGTCGGGCAAGACGACGCTGATGCGGGCGGCGATGGGCGTGATCCCGATCGCGGCGGGCGAGGTCCGGCTGTTCGGCACGCCGCTGCGACGCTTCCGCGACCGGCAGCGGATCGGCTACGTCCCGCAGCGCTCGACCGCGGCCGCCGGCGTGCCGTCGACGGTGCGCGAGGTCGTGATGAGCGGCCGGCTGTCCCGCCGCCCGTTCGCCGGCCTGTCCTCGCGCGCGGACCGGCGCAGCGTCGCCGAGGCGATCGCGCTGGTCGACCTGGAGGACTACGCCGACGCACCCGCGGCCGAGCTGTCGGGCGGCCAGCAGCAGCGCGTCATGATCGCGCGGGGCCTCGCCTCGCGCCCCGACCTGCTGGTCATGGACGAGCCGACCGCCGGGGTCGACGCCCGCAGCCAGCTCGCGCTCGCCGAGCTGTTCGGCCGGCTGCTCGCGGAGGGACGCGCGATCTTCATGGTCGCCCACGAGCTCGGCCCGTTCGAGCCGATGATCGACCGCGCCGTCGTCCTGCGCGCCGGCCGCGTCGCGTACGACGGCCCGTGCTCCGGCGGCGACCTCGCCGCGGCGTCCGAGCCGCACAACCAGCACCACCCGCACCTCGTCGTGCCGCAGCAGCGGGTGGGGATCGACGAGTCCGGAGCGTGGCCCGCGTGAACGACATCCTGTCCTACGACTTCATGCAGCGGGCCCTGCTCGCCGCGCTCATCACCGGGCTGACCGCGCCGGCCATCGGGACGTACCTCGTGCAGCGCCGCCTCGCGCTCCTCGGCGACGGCATCGGGCACATCGCGCTCACCGGCGTCGCGGCCGGCCTGCTCACCAACACCCAGCCGCTCGTCACGGCGGTGATCGTCAGCGTCCTGGGCGCGGTCGCGATCGAGCTGCTGCGCACGTACGGCCGGACGAGCGGCGACGTCGCGCTCGCGCTGCTCTTCTACGGCGGCATCGCCGGCGGGGTCATGCTGACGAACCTCGCGGGCGGGTCGGCAGCCACGCTCAACAGCTACCTGTTCGGGTCGATCACCACCATCGACGCCAACGACCTGCTCATCGTCGGCATCCTCGGTGCCGTCGTCCTCCTGCTGGCGGTCGGCCTCTCCCCACAGCTGTTCGCCGTCTGCCAGGACGAGGAGCACGCCCGCGTCTCCGGCGTGCCGGTGCAGGCGTACGCGATGCTGATCGCGGTCCTCGCCGCGGTGACGGTCACGGTGTCCATGCGCACGGTCGGCCTCCTCCTCGTCTCGGCCCTGATGGTGGTGCCGGTCGCCGCCGCGCAGCAGCTGAGCCGCAGCTTCCGCGGGACCTTCGTGATGGCGATGGTCATCGGCACGTTCTCCGCCGTCGCGGGCGTGCTCGGGAGCTACGAGATCGACACGCAGCCGGGTCCGACGATCGTGATCGTCGCGCTCGCGGTGTTCCTGGTGATCGCGGTCGTCGGGCACTCCGTACGCTCGTTCCGACGGCGCACCAGCGTCGTACCCGATCCCGTGGAGGAGGCCGCATGACCGAGGCGCCCCTGCGCACGACCCGCCAGCGCCGAGCCGTCGCCGCCGTCATGGAGGACCTCGACGGCTTCGCGAGCGCCCGCGAGATCCACGACGCGCTGCGCGACCGGGGCGAGTCGGTGGGCCTCTCCACCGTCTACCGCAACCTGCAGGCGCTTGCCGACGCCGAGGAGGTCGACCAGCTCCGCAGCGACGACGGCGAGGTCCTGTACCGCCGCTGCGTCACCGACCACCATCACCACCACCTGGTGTGCCGCGAGTGCGGCCGCACCGTCGAGGTGCAGGGCCCGGCGCTCGAGCGCTGGGTGGAGCAGGTCGGCTCGGAGAACGGGTTCCGGCAGATGTCCCACACCCTCGAGATCTTCGGGACCTGCGACCGGTGCCGCTGACGCTCGACGAGACTGACTGGCGCGAGCGCGCGCAGCGTCACCGCGAGCGCGCCGAGCCGTACGTCGCGGGCCGCCGTGAGCGTCGCCAGCACGGCGCGAAGCATCCGGTCGACGACTTCCTCTTCGAGTACTACGGCTACTCCCCCGCCCGCCTGACCCGCTGGCACCCCGGCGTCGGGGTGCTGCTCGGCGGTGACGCGTCGGAGTACGAGGCGCTCGGGTCGTACCGCCGCTACGCCGGCGGGGTCGGCGCGGACCTCGAGCGGATCGCCGGACGCCGGGACGGGTTCTCCTGGATCCGCGACCTGCTGGCGCTCACCGCGTCACGCTCGGCCCGGACCGACTGCTTCGGCCTGCACGAGTGGGCGATGGTCTACCGGCAGAGCCCGCAGGAGGTACGGCACGCGTCGTGGCCGCTGCGCCTCGGCCCGGCCGGGACCGACGCCGTCGTCGAGGCCCACCAGCTGCGGTGCACGCACGTCGACGCGTACCGGTTCTTCACCCCCGAGGCCGCGCCCCGCAACGCGCTCGCGCCGAGCCGGGAGACGCAGCGCGCGCTCGAGCAGCCGGGGTGCCTCCACGCCGGCATGGACCTCTACAAGTGGGCGATGAAGCTCGTCCCGTACGGCGACTCCGACCTGCTGCTGGACTGCTTCGCCCTCGCGCGCGACGTCCGCGAGCTCGACATGCGCGCGGCGCCGTACGACCTCGCTGCCCTCGGCTACGAGCCGGTGCGGATCGAGACGCCGGCGGGCAAGGCCGAGTACGTCCGGCTCCAGCGGGAGCACGCGGAGCGGGCGGCCGGGCTGCGGGAGCGTCTGGTCGCCGACTACGACCGGGTCCTGGCCTGCGCCTGACCGGTGTCGCGGCCCCTCGCGACAGCCCAGGGCGGGCTACGACGACCACGGCGCACGGGTCCAGCGCGGGTGGAGGACCGCCGTCTGCCCTCCACCCGCGCGTCTGAGCGCTGTCAGCAGTGCGTGACCGGCTGAGAGCGAGTCGGGTACACCTCTACCGTGACCGCCCACCGCCGCCCGGCGAAGGGTTGCGGTCAGCGTGAGTGCAAACGACACCGGCGGTTCTCGCCGACTGAGAATGCAGCACCTGCCCCTCGAGTCACGCTAAGGTCGCTCTAGTCGCCTAACTTTATTCACTTAATACCCAGGCTGAGGCGCCGCGACGAATCGAGGGCTCGTGAACACCTTCCTGCAGGACAGCTCGACCGCCGGGCTCGTGCTCCGTACCGTGCTCCACCACGGGGTCGCCTTCCGCGACCAGATCGCGGAGGCCACCGGCCTGAGCGCCGCCACGGTCGGACGCCAGGTGACCGCCCTGGCGCGCTGTGGACTTCTGCGGGAGCGCCCCGACTGCACGCGCAGCGGGCACGTGGGACGACCGAGCATCCCCGTGGAGGTCGACGACCGCAGGCTGTCCGCGGGCGCCGTCCACATCGGCCGCCTCGTGACCACGGTCGCCCTCACCGACCTGCGCGGCCGGGTCCTCGGCATCGCGCACCTGCCGACCCGCGGCAGCGACCGCGACCTCGTCACCGCCGCCGCACGGAGACTGGTCGGGCTGCAGGCCGGGATCGGGGACCGGGTGCTGGTGACCGCAGCGGTCGTCGCGCCGTGGGAGGCGCTGGACCGCTCGCCCGTGGTCGCCGGTCGTACGCTGCGCGACGTCACCACGCTGCCGACCGCGACGGCCGACCACGTCGCCGCCGTCGCCGCCGCCGACCTCCTGTCTTCCCCGGACCACGCCCAGGGCACGACCGCGTACGTCTACGCCCGCGAGACCGTCGGCGTCGCGTCCGTCCACGACGGTGTGGTCCCCTCGGGCGGCCGCCGCACCGGCAGCGTGACCCACCTCCCCACCACCTCGGACGCCCCCTGCTCGTGCGGCTCCCGCGGATGCCTCGGAGCCACCGTCGCCGCGATCGGCCCGGCCGCGCACGCGGCAGGGATCGTGTCCCGCCCCGACGTGGAGCTGGTGCACGCCGCCGCGCTCGCCGGCGACCCGACCGCGCACGACCTGCTCATGACGCGCGCCGACCACCTCGGCCGAGCCGTCGCGATCATCCGCGACCTGCTCGACCCGCACCGCGTCGTGCTCGCCGGGCAGGCCTTCACCGCCTACCCCCCGGCCGCGTCGGTGGTGCTGGAGGCGTTCCGCCGGACGACCAGCCTCGGCCCGGTCCCGATCACGTTGTCGCGCTTCGGGGCGGAGGTGCAGGCCGCCGCCGCGGGAGCGATCGCGCTCGGGCCCGTCTACCGCGACCCGGTCGCGGCCCTCGACCGGCACGAGCGGCTCGTCCAGCGCTCGCGCAACACGCGTCGCCCGCGCCCGAACGGCGCGGCGGTCTCGCGCACGAGCACGCCTGCGGCCCGGCTCCAGCCGGCGTGACGCGCCGGCACGTTCCGTAACGGATACGTTTCGCATCTGGGAGAAACTGCTCCTCCTCGGCCTGCCCTTCTTCCGAAGGGCGAGACAGGTGGTTCCCTGTCATGCTGCTCGTGCGAGAGGATCGCCGCACTCACGAGCCCAAGGAGCAACATGTTCCGTCAGATCTCGATAGGTATCGCAAGCCTTGCCACCATCGCCGCCGTCACCGCTCCGGTCTCCACCGCGAGCGCCACGGCGGAGCCCACGATCCCGTCTCCCAAGATCAGCGTGAAGCACTGGGACGGGATCTCCGACTTCCTGCGCGGCACGTGGGAGGGGGTCGTCCCGTCGGTCGGCGGGAGCCTGGCCATCAGCCCCGCCTCTCGCCGCACCACCACCTACACCGACCCGTTCGGGGACGGCACCGCCACGACGTACGTGTACGGCCGGTGGACCTCGCCGGTCGTGACCCCGGGCTACGCGATCGACGAGTCGATCACCTCGTGGAACGCGCAGACACCGACCGGCACGTTCGTCGAGACCACGTTCCGCGGCAAGCTCGCCGACGGCACCTGGACGAAGTGGTACGTCATGGGCCGCTGGGCCTCCGGCGACGACTTCGCCGCGGGCGACATCCACCGGACCTCGCTCGACGGCCAGGGCGACGCCAACGCCAACATCTGGACCGACACCTTCTCGGCCCGGACCGGCCACGAGCCCGTGGCGTACCAGACCCGCGTGACGCTGCTGCGCCCCGAGGGCAGCAGCAAGAGCCCGCGCCTGGACGGCGTGACGACGATGACCAACGAGCTGCTCTCCGGCGACGACGGCGTCACGAGCGAGTTCACGCTCGGCCGCCACGTCGAGCTGCCGGTCCCCCGGTTCTCGCAGAACATCCACAAGGGCGAGTACCCGGAGTTCGGCGGCGGCGGACAGGTCTGGTGCTCCCCCACGTCCACGACGATGGTCCAGTACTACTGGGGCAAGAAGTACGAGGTGCCCGCGAGCGAGCTCGCCGACATCGTCGCGCCGAACGGCGACCCGCAGGTCGACTACGCGGCGATCAAGACGTGGGACTACACCTACGAGGGCGCCGGCAACTGGCCCTTCAACGCGGCGTACGCGCACACGTTCGGTCTCGACACGTTCGTGACGCGACTGCGTTCGCTCGCCGAGGCGGAGCGGCTGGTCGCGGCCGGCATCCCGGTGATCACCTCGCTGTCGTGGGACCTCGAGGAGATGCCGGAGGCCGGGTACGACACCAACGGGCACCTCATGGTCATCATCGGCTTCACCGCCGACGGGGACCCGATCCTCAACGATCCTGCGTCGAGCAGCAACGAGGCGGTCCGCAACGTCTACACCCGCGAGAACTTCGAGAAGGTGTGGCAGGACTCGACGGGCGGCGTCTCGTACCTCTACCGCCCGCCGGGCAAGAAGCTGCCGGGAGGCGCCACCAACTGGTGACGCGCTGACGGAGAGCCGACCAAGGACTCGGCATCGCAGCTGCTCCGGCAGCTGCGATGTCGAGTTCTTTTGTTGCCGGAACCGCTCAAACACCCGATGAATGACCGGATCCGGTCAGCGTGTTGACCGTCACAAATCCCGTCGTTACGTTGCTTGGGACGTTTCACCCGCACGATGACATCCGATGTCTTCATCGGCTCACGCTCTCCGGGGAAGGTCCCACTGTCATGCGCTCTCGCTCCCGCACGCTCGCTGCCGTGCTCGCCGGCCTCCTGGTCGCTGCCGGTACGGCCCTCGTCACCCCGTCTGCTCCCGCGACCGCATCCGCTCCCGCGGCACCACCGCCCACGCCGTACACACCGGACGAGGAGTCCCTGGGACAGCACCAGGCACCGGAGTGGTTCAAGGACGCGAAGCTCGGCTTCTTCGTCCACTGGGGCCCGTACTCGGTCCCCGCCTTCGCCCCGCCCGACGGAGGCGGCGCGCGACAAGGCTCCGACAAGTACGCCGAGTGGTACTGGTACGAGATGAACCACCCGGGCAGCCCGACGTCGAAGCACCACGCCGAGACGTACGGCGAGGACTTCCCGTACGACCGGTTCGTCGAGGAGTGGAAGCCGAGCGCGTTCGACCCGAAGGCATGGCTCGACCTCTTCGTGGACGGTGGCGCCAAGTACTTCGTGATGGTCTCCAAGCACCACGACGGCTGGGCACTCTGGGACACGAAGACGTCCGACCGCGACACGGTCGCCCACGGCCCGAAGCGCGACTTCGTGCGCGAGCTCTTCGACGCCGCCGAGGACTACCCGCTCAAGAAGGGGCTCTACTACTCCCTCGCCGAGTGGTACAACCCCGCCGGCGGCTGGGACCCGCCGGAGCACAGCCTCACCGAGGGGCCGAAGAACCCGTACACGGGTGCGCCGATCCCCTACACCGGCTACGAACCGGTCGCCGACGACGTCATGGACCACCAGTACCCGCAGATGCTGGAGCTCGTCGACGAGTTCGACCCGGACCTGCTGTGGTGCGACATCGGGGAGCACGTGCCGAACAACAGCCTGGAGGTCATGGCTCGCTACTACATCCAGGCGCAGGACCGGAAGCGGCCGAAGGAGGTGGCCGTCAACGACCGCTGCGGGCCGTCGGTCCACGACTTCACGACGCCGGAGTACCGCAACCAGCCCGACATCGAGACGGACATGTGGGAGGCGACGCGCGGGATCGGCCACTCCTTCGGCTACAACGCGGAGGAGGACGTCGAGGACTACCTCAGCGACGAGGAGCTGATCCACAGCTTCGTGGACACGGTGAGCAAGGGCGGCAACCTGCTGCTCAACATCGGACCGCGCGGCGACGGCTCGATCCCCGAGATCCAGGCGGACCGCGTGCGCGCCCTGGGCGACTGGCTGAAGGTCAACGGCGAGGCGATCTACGGCAGCACCTACTGGAAGACCGCCGCCGACCCGCGGAGCAACGTGCCCGTGCGCTACACGGTCAAGGACGACGCCGTCTACGCGACCGCGCTCGCGTGGCCCGGTGAGCAGCTGCGCCTCGACGGGACCCTCCCCCTGAGGAGCACGACCGACATCACGTTGCTCGGCGGCGACGGGAAGCCGTTGCCGTGGAAGCGCGAGAACGGCGTGCTGACCGTGGACCTTCCACGCACCGGCACCGCGTCCACGTCCAGCCGGCACGCGTACACGTTCAAGATCCCCACCCGCGGCGCGCACCAGGTCGTGCACGCCTCGCTCGACGTCCCGGCGCAGCCGCCCGCCGCAGGAGAGCCCGTCCCCGCCACGGTCACCGTGACGAACCCGGGTCCGAAGCGGTCGACCGAGGGGCGGGTGACCCTCGACGTCCCCGACGGCTGGAGTGCGACGCCGACGAGCGCGGTCGTCCCTGAGCTGGAGCCCGGTGCCTCGACGACCCTGGCGTTCTCGGTCGGCGCACCAGCCGACGCTCCTCCGCGCCGCTACAGCGTGACGGCCGAGGTCCGCCTGGGACCGACGACGTACCAGGCCTCGGACAGCATCCTGCTCAGCGACCTCGTGAAGGTCGTCTCCCCGGAGAAGCTGAACGCGCTCGAGGTCGCCGAGGTGGGCGCCTCGCCGTACGTCGACCGGACCTGGCGGATCGAGCAGCTGCCCGAACACCTCGACGGCCAGCTGCTCGTCCCCGGCGCGAACGACGACAAGCAGCGCCAGGAGGGTCCGATGAGCGTCGTGGACGGACGGGCGAGGGTCACCGGCGGCAACGTCACCCTCGCGCGCGACGGCGCGGGCTGGTCGGACTACGACGTCGAGGTGACGGTCCGACCGCACACGCGCGGCGCGGGCGTCATGTTCCGCAGCCCGGACCGGTCCAACGGCTACATGTGGCAGCTCTACCCCGGCAGCGGCCTGACTCCGCACGTGCTCGAGAACGGGACGTTCCGGCGGCTCGCGACCACCATCCCGGTCAGCGTCGAGGCGGGGAAGGAGTACCGGCTCCGCATCGAGGCGCGCGGATCGACCCTGCGCACGTTCCTCGACGGCACGCTCGTCGACGAGCGGACGGACAGCACCTTCGCCACCGGTGGCGTGGGATTCCGCGAGGCGTCGAACGAGGTCGGCGAGTTCGACGACGTCCGCGTCGCCGACCCGGCGGGGGCGGTGCTCCTCGAGGACGACTTCGGCAGCGGACTCGAGCGGTGGGCGAACGACACCATGACCGACTACCTGGTCGTCGACCTCGCCCGTGACGCGGAGGTCTACGTCGCCTTCGACGAGCGCGGGGCTCCGGAGAACGGCGACTGGTGGCCGCAGTGGCTCGACCGCGTCGGCTTCGTACGGACCGACGAACGGGTCGTCACGAGCGAGCCGTCCGGCAGCGCGATGGTGCTGCTCAAGGCGACCCTCCCCGCAGGGCGGCACGTGCTGGGTCCGAACGCGGCCACGACCAGCCAGTCGACGAGCTACTTCACGATCGTCAACGAGGCCGGTTGACGGACACCTGCGAGCACCATCGGGGCGTCAGCCCCGGTGGTGCCGCAGCCCGTACGTGAACGCGTCGAGCAGCGCCTCCCACGAGGCCTCGACGATGTTGTGGCCGACGCCGACCGTGGTCCAGGTGTCCTTGCCGTCGCTGGTGCCGATGAGGACCCTGATCCCCGCGTCGGTGCCGCCCGACTCGTCGAGGATCCGCACCCGGTAGTCGTTGAGCCCGAAGGCGGACACGTCCGGGAACGCCTGCTCGATCGCCTTGCGCAGCGCGTGGTCGAGCGCCGAGACGGGACCGTTGCCCTCCCCCGTCACGACGTAGCGGCTGCCTCCGGCGCTGAGCTTCACCGTCGCCTCCGACGGCGCCTCCTCGCCGGCCGCGTGGTGCGACTCGGTGATGACGCGCCACGACTCGACGTCGAAGTACGACGGCCGCTCGCCCTCGACCAGCTCGGCGAGGAGCAGCTCGAACGACGCGTCGGCGGCCTCGAACGTGTAGCCCGCCTGCTCGCGCTCCTTCACGACGTCGGTGACGCGGGCGAGGGTGGCCGGGTCGTCGGTGAGGTCGAACCCGAGCTCCTTGCCCTTGAGCTCGATCGTCGCCCGTCCCGCCATCTCCGACACGAGCAGCCGCATGTCGTTGCCCACGAGCTCGGGATCGATGTGCTGGTAGAGGTCCGGGTCGACGCGGATCGCGCTCGCGTGCAGCCCGGCCTTGTGAGCGAAGGCGGAGACGCCCGTGTACGGCTGCCGCGCGCCCGGCGGGTAGTTCGTCACCTCGGCGATCGCGTGCGCGATCCTCGTCGCCTCCCGCAGCGAGCCTGCGGGCATCACCTTCATGCCGAGCTTGAGCTCGAGGTTGGCGACCGACGTGATCAGGTCGGCGTTGCCGGTGCGCTCGCCGTACCCGTTGATGCATCCCTGGAGGTGCGTCGCCCCGGCCTGGACGGCCGCCACCGAGTTCGCGACCGCGCAGCCGGTGTCGTTGTGCGCGTGGATGCCGAGCCGCGCCCCTGTCGCCTCGGCGACCTCGGCGACGATCTCGCCGAGCCAGTGCGGGAGCATGCCGCCGTTGGTGTCGCACAGCACCACAACCTCTGCGCCGGCCTCGGCGGCGGTCCGGACCACCTCGACCGCGTACGCCTGGTTGGCCCGGTAGCCGTCGAAGAAGTGCTCGCAGTCGAGGAAGACGCGCTGGCCCTCGGCCCGCAGGTGCGTCACGGTGTCGCGGACCATCGCGAGGTTCTCCTTCAGCGTGGTCCGCAGGGCGAGCTCGACGTGCCGGTCGTGGCTCTTGGCGACGAGCGTGACGACGGACGCGCCGGAGTCGCGCAGGGCGCCCACGAGGGGGTCGTCGGCAGCGGTCGAGCCGGCGCGACGGGTCGCGCCGAACGCCGCGAGCGTGGCGTGCCGCAGGCTCAGCTCGGTGCGGGCGCGGGCGAAGAACTCGGTGTCCTTCGGGTTGGAGCCTGGCCAGCCGCCCTCGATGTAGCCGACGCCCAGGTCGTCGAGGTGACGCGAGATCACCAGCTTGTCGGCGACGGAGAGGTTGAGGCCCTCCTGCTGCGCACCGTCGCGCAGCGTCGTGTCGTAGACGTGGAACGTGGGGTCGGGCTCGGGCGTCATGATGGTCTTTCCTCGCTGACGGTCGACGAGCGGTGCTCGCCAATAAAAAAAGCCCCTCGGAGTACGAGAGGCTGCGCGTCGGACCCGGATCGCGGGTCAGACGCGCTGGACGATAATCACGGCCGTGAAGCTGTGCATGGGGTCACTCTAGACTGACCGCACCATGACTTCCAACGCCGCCCCAGAGTCCCTCACCAACCTGACCGTCCGTCTCGCCAGCCGTCCGCAGGGCGAGCCGACCGTCGCCAACTTCGCGCTCGACGTGGAGCCGGTGGAGGAACCAGGCCCGGACCAGGTCCTCCTGCGCACGATCTACCTCTCCCTCGACCCCTACATGCGCGGCCGGATGTCCGACGCCGAGTCGTACGCCGTGCCGGTCCCGGTCGGCGGCGTGATGGAGGGCGGCACGGTCTGCCAGGTGGTCGCGTCCAGGTCCGACATGCACGAGGTCGGCGACATCGTCCTCGCCCACACCGGCTGGCAGCAGTACGCCGTCGCGTCGGACAAGGCCGTACGCCGCATCGACCCCGCCCGCGGCCCGATCTCGACCGCGCTCGGCGTGCTCGGGATGCCGGGCTTCACCGCGTACGCCGGTCTCCTCGTGATCGGCGACCCGCAGCCGACCGAGACGGTGGTCGTCGCCGCGGCCGCCGGTCCGGTCGGCTCCGCGGTGGGCCAGATCGCGCAGATCAAGGGCGCGCGGGCGGTCGGCATCGCCGGCGGGCCGGAGAAGGTCGCGTACGTCAAGGACGAGCTCGGCTTCGAGGTCGCGCTCGACCACCGCTCCCCCGACTTCGTCGACGAGCTCGCCGAGGCGACGCCCGAGGGCATCGACGTCTACTTCGAGAACGTCGGCGGCAAGGTCTTCGAGGCGGTGCTGCCGCGGATGAACGAGTTCGGGCGCATCCCGGTGTGCGGGCTCGTCTCGCAGTACAACGCCACCGGCCTCCCCGAGGGTCCCAACCTCGCCCCTGCGCTGATGAACCGCATCCTCGTCCGCAGCCTCACGGTGCGCGGCTTCATCCAGCGGGAGTTCGTCAAGGCGCACTACCGCCAGTTCCAGCAGGACATGGGCGAGTGGCTCTCCGCGGGCACAGTCCGCTACAAGGAGGATGTCGTCCAGGGCCTCGAGAATGCCCCGGAGGCGTTCCTCGGCATGCTCCAGGGGGCCAACTTCGGCAAGCTCGTCGTCCAGGTCGGCGCGGACCCGACCAAGCCGTGAGGCGCCCCGTCCCGGTCCCGGGCACGGTCGCGGCGCTGTACGTCGTGCTGACCGACGAGCCGCTCGAGTCCGACCTCCCGTCTCCCCCGCTGCCACCCCCGAGCCTGCTGCTCGCCCGCGGCTCCAGTCCCAAGGCGGTCCGCTTCGCCGAGTCGCTGACCTACGCGACCGCCGTCACCGCGGAGTCCGACGTGGCCGACGCGCTGGAGACCGAGCGACGCACGCAGGCGGCTGCCCGCGCGCTCGCGGCCGAGCACGTGGGTGTCGTGGTCGACACCGCGGTGCCGCGCCTCCTGGGACCCGACGCTCCCCACCCCGACCTGCTGTGCGTGAGCCAGTGGTTCGTGCTCGAGCACCCGGACGAGACGACGACCACCACTCACGGGCTGGCGCGCTTCGGGCTGCCGGAGATCCGGGTGCCCGACGTCGACGGCGGCGCGCTGCCGATGTACGACGCGGTGCTCACCGGGGTGGCGCAGCGGGTCGTCGAGGAGTGGCCCGAGAACGACCCCGTCGGGCCGGCCACGATCACGCTGCGCGACGTCGCCCGTGGCTACGGCGACGCCGGGGCGGGCGGGGACGACCCGACGCTGACCCGCAGCGTCGACGTGACGCTCGCCTACGACGCCGACGAGGACCACCTCACGGTGACCCTGCACGACGATCCGGCGACCGCCCTGTTCAGCGCCTGACCGCTGCCCGGCCCAGGTCCGTTCCGAGCAGCCGGCCGAAAGTGAGCGCCGGGGTCACGAGCATGCCCGAGCAGAAGCTGTTGCCGCAGGTGGCGCCGGCGCCGATGACCTCGCCCACGGCGTACAGGCCGTCGATCGCCGTCCCGGACCCGTCCCGAACCGCGAACGACGCGTCGACGTCGAGCCCTTGGAACGTGACGAGCGTGATCGCGTGGTTGCGCACGGCGTAGAACGGCGCTCGGGCGATCGGCGCCGGGAGGAAGCGCCGCCCGTGCTCCGGATCGCGGCCCGCCTCGACGGCCCGGTTGTACGCCGCGACCGTCACGCGCAGCCCTTCGGCGTCGATGCCGGCGAGGTCCGCGAGCTCCTGGAGCGTGTCCGCCGCGTGCAGTCCCGGTCGCTGGTTCATCATCGCGCGCACCTCCCCGGGCTCCTTGCCGACGATCAGCTGCCGGTCGCCTCCCGAGGCCGCGTCGAGCGCCGCGTCGTCGAAGACCGTCCAGAACGTGCGGTCGGGGACGCCGGCGAGCGCACGCTCCTTGAGGTCGATGGACTCCTCGTCCTCCGCGACCCAGCGGCTCCCCTCCTTGCTCACGTAGATCTCCCACGGCGGGCGCTCGCTGGTGAGGCGCTGCCGGTCCGACCAGTTGGCGCGCCCCGGCGTGCGTGGGTCGGGCAGCCCTCCGAACGTCGGCAGCGAGGTGCCCTGGCCCTGCAGCCGGGCCCCGACCGCCATGCCGAGGTGGAGGCCGTCGCCGGTGGCGGTGCGGGCGGTCGCCGAGACCAGCGGCGCCCCCTCGAGCTCGGCGAAGAGGTCGGGGTCGGCGCCGTACCCGCCGGTGGCCAGCACCACCGCTCCGGCCGACACCACGACCTCGCGACCGTCGCGGTAGACCTCGACCCCGACGACGGCACCGGAGTCGTCCGTGCACAGCTCCGTCACCGCCGCGTTCGTCCACAGCGTCAGGTCGCGGTCCGCGCAGGCCCGCCCCAGCACCGGCCGCAGCACGTCGAGCACCGACATCGCCTCGTCGGTGCCGTAGTAGGTGCGCGGCGTCGTGTACGGCTCGTGGCCGTACACGATCCGCGGCGTCTCCGGCGCGAAGGAGAAGCCGCGCTCGTCGAGCCAGTCGACCGTCGCCGCCGCCTCGCGCACGAGGACTCGCGCGAGGTCCTCACGCGCGGTCCCCCGGCTGATCCGGCGGATGTCCTCGAGGTGGGCCTCGGGCGTGTCCTCGATCCCGCGTTCACGCTGCCGCCGGGTGCCGGCCGCCGCGAGGTGGCCCCCGCTGACGTGGAGGCTGCCACCGATGCGCGTGTCCTTCTCGACGAGGAGCACCCGCGCCCCGGCGTCGGCGGCACTCACCGCGCACGGGATCCCGGCGGTCCCCGCCCCGACCACGACGACGTCGTACGCCTCGCTCATGCCGGCATCTCCCCCGCCTCGACCACCAGGTGCGGCACCTCGTACGGCGGGCGTACGACCGCGGCCCGGGTCACCCCGAACGGCGCCAGGGCCATCGCCACCGGCTCGCCCGCCGCGGCCCCGGCGCGTGCGCGTACCCCGTCCAGGTCGTCGGTGACCACGACCGCCCCGACCAGGCCGCGACGCGGAGCGACGGCCCGCCCGCGCAGCGACGTCCCGGCCGTCCTGCCGTGCTCGACCGTGTAGGTCACCAGGCCCACGTACGGCTCGTCGGCCGCCGTCCCGATGCAGCGCCCCTCCATCCGCACCCGGGTCCCGGCCCCCACGAGGCTCGCGACGGAGGCACCGTCGACCGCGTACTCGTGCACGACCTTCCACCCGAGGACGTCGGCGTAGAACCGCTCGGCGGCGTCCACGTCGGTCACCGGCGCGGTGATGCCGAGCACCTCGCTGACGGCGCGGTCGGTCACCCGGACGTACGGGTCGAGGGCCCCGGGCGCCCCGCCGAGCAGCGCGACCGTGAGGGCGTCGGCACCGCGGACGTGCGCCTCGCGGAGCCCGATCCCGGCCATGTCGTACTCCCCGTCGGGTGTGGACACCGCGAACCCGGCCGCCGCGGCGCCCTCGGCAGCGGCGGCGAGGTCCGGCGCGTGGAAGTCGACGACCTTGAAGGCGTCGCGGTCCAGCGGAGCGCCTGGATCTCGGACGGTCTCGTCCGACGGCGCGGCATGGCGGCACACGACGGCGCCCGCAGGGACTCCCGGCGTCTGCAGTGCGAGGAGCGTCGTCTCGCCGGCGCCGGGCCCGAGCAGGGCCTCGGCACCGCGCCGGTCGAGCACCGTCTCGCCGCGCACCTCCATCCCGAGCGCCGCGACGAACAGGTCGCGCTGCTCGTCGAGCTCGCGAGCCGAGACGAGGGGTCCGTAGAGGCGGGAGCCAGGTGCGAGCACGACGCTCCTCTGTGACGCGGCGCGCTGGGGATCTCGACCCCTCGTCACACCTGACGGAATGGTGTTCCATTATTGCCGTACTCTCACTCGACGCGAAAGAGACCCTCCCCATGACCGCACCCCGCCGCGTCCCCGCCGTCGTGCTCCGTCGTCGCCCGCGCGGACTGCCCGCCCCGGACGACCTCGTCCTCGCGGACACCGAGCTTCCCTCACTCGCCGACGGCGAGGTCCACCTCGCGGTCCTCGACCTCTCGCTGGACCCCTACCTGCGCTCGACCCTGGCGGGACGCCACCTCGGCGACGCTCCGGTCGCGCTCGGCGACGTGGTCCCCGGACGCTCCGTCGGCCGCGTCGTCGCGTCCCGCGCCGCCGACGTCGCCGTCGGGACGCTGGTGCTCGCCGAGACCGGCTGGCGCGCCGAGGCCGTCGTCGCGGCGAAGACCGCCACCCCGGTCCGGGTCCCCGACGGTGTCCCCCCGTCCGCCGCACTGGGAGCGCTCGGGATGCCCGGGCTCACCGCGTACGCCGCCGTCGTGCGCCACCTCGCGCCCCGCCCGGGCGAGACCGTGGTCGTCGGCGCGGCGACCGGTGGGGTGGGCTCCGTCGCCGGCGCGCTCCTGCGCCGCCGCGGGGCGAGGACGGTCGCGCTGGTCGGCGACGACGCGAAGGCCGAGGACGCGACCGCGCGGCTCGGCTACGCGGAGGCCGTCGTACGAGGGCGGGACGGCTGGGAGGAGGCGCTGGCGACGGCGTGCCCCGACGGGATCGACGGCTACCTGCACATGGGCGACATGCCGACCCTCCACGCGGCCGTCCGACTGCTCGCACCGAGGGCCCGGGTGTCGCTGTGCGGGCTGATGGACCAGTACAACGGCGGGCCGCCGACGATGCTCCCCGCGGGCGCGGTCATGATGGCACGCGCGACGGTGCACGGGATGGTCGTGTACGACCACGACGACCTCGCCGACGCGCAGCACGACGAGGTCGCCGCGCTGCTCGCCGACGGCACGCTCGTGCTGCACGAGGAGCGCCACGAGGGACTCGCGGCCGCCCCCGAGGCGTTCGCCCGGCTCATGGCCGGGCGCAACCGCGGCAAGGTCGTCGTCGCCGTCGGGTGCTGACCGGCGACGACGACCGGCGCCTCAGGCGATGCGGTGCATCCAGCCGTGGGTGTCCTCGGCGCGGCCGTACTGCAGGTCGATGAGCGCCTCGCGGATGGCCATCGTGACCTTGCCGCCCTCGCCCTCGCTGCTGACGACCTCGCCGCCGTCCCAGCGCAGCGCGCCCACCGGCGTGACGACCGCCGCGGTGCCACAGGCGAACACCTCGGTGACGCGCCCGCTCCGGACGCCGTCGATCCACTCGTCGATGCTGAAGCGGCGCTGCTCGACCGTGTGGCCGAGGTCAGCGGCGATGGTGCCGATCGCGTCGCGCGTGATGCCCTCGAGGATCGAGTCGCTCGCCGGCGTCACGATCGTGCCGTCGTCGTGGACGAAGTAGAGGTTCATCCCGCCGAGCTCCTCGATGTAGGTGTGCTCCTCGGAGTCGAGGAACACGACCTGCTCGCACCCGTGCTCGGCGGCGATCTGCTGCGGGAGGAGGCTCGACGCGTAGTTGCCGCCGCACTTGGCCGCACCCGTGCCGCCCGCGCCGGCGCGGCCGTACTCGCGGGTGAGCCAGATGTTGACCGGCTTGACCCCGCCCGAGAAGTAGGCGCCGGCGGGCGAGGCGATCACGCAGTAGGTGACGTGCTTGCTCGGCCGCACGCCGAGGAAGACCTCGGAGGCGAACATGAACGGGCGGAGGTAGAGGCTGGCCTCCCCGCCGGTCGGCACCCACGAGCGGTCGGTCTCGACCAGCGCGTCGATCGAGCCGACGAACCAGTCGACCGGGAGCTCAGGGAGCGCGAGGCGGTGTGCCGAGCGCTGGAACCGGCGGGCGTTCTCGTCGGGACGGAACGTCCAGACGGTGCCGTCGGCGTGCGCGTACGCCTTGAGACCCTCGAAGATCTCCTGGGCGTAGTGCAGGACGGCCGTCGCCGGGTCGAGCTGGAGCGGACCGTACGGCTTGATCGTCGGGTCGGCCCAGCCGGTCTCGGGCGTCCACTCGGCGGTGAACATGTGGTCGGTGAAGTGCAGCCCGAATCCCGGGTTGGCGAGGATCTCGGCACGGCGCTGCTCAGGCACGGGCGTCGGCGAGGGCTCCAGCGCGTACGAGAACGTGGCGTCGGCGGAGGTGGTCATGGTTGGCACGGTATCTGACCTTTCGGACGGTGACGAGAAGTGGTCTGGATCACTTCTCGGATACGTCACCGGCCACGCGCGCCGCGATGGCCTCCCCCACCTCCTTGGTGGTGCGCCTGCCCGTGCGGGTGCTGATGTCGGCGGCGACCGCGCGGTCGACCTGCGCCGCGGCCTCGGGCAGACCGAGGTGGTCGAGAAGGAGCGCGACGGAGCCGATCGCGGCCGTCGGGTCGGCGATGCCCTGCCCTGCGATGTCGGGGGCGGAGCCGTGCACCGGCTCGAACATGCTCGGCGCCGTACGGTCGGGGTTGATGTTGCCGCTCGCGGCGAGGCCGATGCCCCCGGAGATGGCTCCCGCGAGGTCGGTGATGATGTCGCCGAAGAGGTTGTCGGTCACGATGACGTCGAACCGGGCCGGGTCGGTGACGAGGAAGATCGTGGCCGCGTCGACGTGGAGGTAGTCGACGGTCACGTCGGGGAAGTCAGGGGCGACCGCGTCCACGATGCGCGACCACAGGCCGCCCGCGTGGACGAGCACGTTGGTCTTGTGCACGAGCGTGAGCTTCTTGCGCCGGGCCTGGGCTCGGGCGAAGGCGTCGCGCACGACGCGCTCCACACCGAACGCGGTGTTGAGGCTGACCTCGGTCGCAACCTCCTGAGGGGTGCCGCCGCGAAGTCGGCCGCCGTTGCCGACGTACGGGCCCTCGGTGCCCTCGCGCACGACGACGAAGTCCACGTCGCCGGGGTCGCGGAGCGGGGAGTCCACCTGTGAGTACGTCTTCGTGGGACGCAGGTTCACGTAGTGGTCGAGCTCGAAGCGCAGACGCAGGAGCAGGTTGCGCTCCAGGAGTCCGGCGGGGATGCGGGGATCGCCCGGCTTGCCGCCGATCGCTCCGAGAAGGATCGCGTCGTGGCCGCGGATCTCGGCCAGCGTCGCGTCGGGGAGGACCTCTCCGGTCTCGAGGTAGTGCTCGGCGCCCAGGACGTACGGCGTCTGGGCGAACGTGATGCCGTGGGCGCGCGCGACCTCGTCGAGGACGCGGGTCGCCTCGGCGACGACCTCGGGGCCGATCCCGTCTCCGGGGATCACGGCCAGGGAGAAGCTCTGTGTCATGGTGTGCACTCTACTCGTGCCGGTCCCAGCATCTGATACCGGCGTCTCGGATGGTGGTCACCCGCTGCCATGAGCGGGTCAGGCGCCCGGCCTAGTTGTCGTCCGGCCTCGGACCGCCGTTGTCGCGCAGGTCCAGCGCGGTCTGGACAGGGTTGCGCGGACCCTCGTCACGGCTCTGCTCGGACCAGTGGCGGCTCGGGCCCCACTCGGAGTACTGCATCTCGTACATCGGTCTCTCCTGTTCGGTGTGATGGATCCGGTCCCTGCGGCCGATGGCGCTGAGAACCGATTCCCCGGAACGGGAGGAGCGTGTGCGGTGCGGGATCCTCGCTGCGGGTCGTCGGCCAACGCCAAGCTCCGCGGCGAGGTGTCGGCCTAGGAGGCCTCGCCGCGGCAGCCGAGGATTACGACCTGCTTCCGCATGATGGTCCGACCGTACGTGGCGCCCCGGCGACCTGTCAGCGGATCGGCCAAACGATCTCGCTGAGTGAGACTCGTGTCCGGGCTCTGACATGTGGAAGACTCGTCGTGTGAGCGCCCCCACCGAAGTTCCTCCTCTCGTCGCGCGCGCCCTGGACCTCTCCCGTCGCAGGGGCTTCATCACGGCGACCCGCAACGAGACCGGACGCCTGCTCGCCGCGCTCGCCGCGTCCCGCAAGGGCACGCTCGCCGAGCTCGGCACGGGGTGCGGGGTCGGCTCCGCGTGGCTGTCCAGCGGGGTCGCCAAGGACGCTCGGATCGTGAGCGCCGAGCTGGACCCCAACCTCGCCGAGGCGGTCCAGGACCTGTTTTCCGACACCCCGTCGATCGAGGTGACCTCCGGCGACTGGAGCGCGCTCGAGCAGCACGCCCCGTTCTCCCTGCTGTTCGTCGACGTCCGCGACGTGAAGCGGTCGGTCGACCTGGTCGCCGACCTCATGGAGCCCGGCGGCATCGCCGTCCTCGACGACTTCACGCCGTCCCAGTCCTGGCCGCCGATCTACGAGGGCCGGGTCGACGTCGTCCGCGAGCAGTGGCTCACCGACGAGCGGTTCGTCGCCGTCGAGGTGATGGTCTCGCCCGACGCGTCGGTGATCCTCGCGACCCGCGTCTGACGTCCGACCCGCGCGCGGCCCCGTGCTGGTGCGCCAGTCGTCACTCAGCGCCGGACGGTGACGACTCAGGCACCAACGGTGCAGCGGCCTCGGGCTCGCTCACGCGGACCTGGACCAGCGGCAGGAACGCCTGGACGAGCGGTCCGATCGCCAGCGCGTACAGGACGGTGCCGACGCCGACCGTACCGCCGAGCAGCCAGCCGAGGGCCAGGACGGTGATCTCGACCGAGGTCCGCATCAGGCGGACGCTGTAGCCGGTGCGGCGCACGAGCCCGAGGAACAGCCCGTCGCGCGGCCCAGGACCGAGGTGGGCCCCGATGTAGAGGGCACCGGCAAGGCCGTTGAGCACGACGCCGGCCACGAGCATGACGGCGCGCAGGACCAGCGAGTCAGGCTGCTCGAGCAGGGCGAGCCCCTGGTCGACGGCGATGCCGATGAGCACCACGTTGAGCAGGGTCCCGATCCCCGGCCACTGCTTCAGCGGGATCCACAGCAGCAGGACCAGGGCACCGACCAGCATCGTGATCTGCCCGAAGGTGAGCGGCAGGTAGCCGGTCAGGCCCTCGTGGAAGACGTCCCAGGGGTCGAGCCCGAGCCCCGCCTCGATCATGAGCGCCATCGACCAGCCGTAGAGCATGAGCCCGAAGACGAGCTGCGGGAGGCGGCGTACGAGGCGTCCGGTCCGGAGCTGGGCGAGGGGCGAGAGGGACACCGGGGTGTACGCGGGACGGGCCATAGCCTCTATCCTCCGCACGATTGGCCTACCTTTCGATAGCCAATCGTGAAAGAGTGGTCTACATGGCTCCCACGTCCGTCCTCTCGGCCGAACGCCTCCGCGCGCTGCTCGAGATCGCCCCCGAGGACCCGCCGGGCTACCGCGAGCTCGCCGACCTCGTCAGGCTGCTGATCCTGGACGGACGGATCTCCGCCGGCACCCGCCTCCCCAGCGAGCGGGAGCTGACGTCCGCGCTGCCGGTCAGCCGCACGACCGTCACCCGGGCGTACGCGACGCTGCGCGAGGCCGGGCTGCTCGTCTCCCGCCGCGGCTCGGGCAGCGTCGTCGCGCTCCCCCGCGGCAGCCGCCCGCCGTACATGCCGCAGCCGGGCTCCACGATGGTCGGCTGGACGATCGCCGCCGGGCACGCGGCCCCGGGCGTGGGTCTCGCGTACGGGCGCGCGCTCGAGCAGCTGCCGGAGCACCTCACCGAGACCGGGTACGAGACGGCGGGCGTGCCCGTGCTGCGCGAGCTGGTCGCGCAGCGCTACGTCGAGCGCGGGCTCCCGACCGACCCTGACCAGATCATCGTGACGTCCGGCGCGCAGTCCGCACTCACCCTCGTGGCGCGGACGCTCGCAGCGCGCGGAGACCGGGTCGCGGTCGAGAGCCCCACCTACCCGAACGCTATCGACGCGCTGCGCCGCAACGGCCTGCGGGTCCTCGGTGTCCCGCACGACGGACGCCGGCTCGATCTCGACGCGCTCGCCGCCTCCGTGCGGGCGGCGCCGATCGCGTGGGCGTACCTGATCCCCGACTTCCACAACCCGACCGGCACGCTGATGGACGACGTCACCCGCCAGGACGTCGCGTCGATCCTGCGCCGGTCGACCACGACGCCGATCGTCGACGAGACGATGGCCGAGCTCGCGCTCGACGTCGACGAGCGCGCGATGCCGGTCCCGCTGGCGGCGCACCACCCGGGCGCGGTCACGCTGGGATCGGCCAGCAAGACGTTCTGGGGCGGCCTGCGGATCGGCTGGATCCGCGCCCCGCACGCGGTCGTCCCGCGCCTCGTCGCCGCCCGGGAGACGTTCGACATCGGCACGCCGGTCCTCGAGCAGCTCGCCGTCGCCGAGCTGCTGCGGGTGCGCGAGGAGGTGCTCGACGGGCGCCGTGCACGCCTGCGCGACCGCCGTGAGGAGCTCGTGGCGGCGCTGCGCGAGCGACTCCCCGACTGGAGCCTCAACTCCCCCGTCGGCGGGCTGTCGCTGTGGATCCGGCTGCCCGCGCGGGCGTCGAGCCGGCTCGCGGTCGCCGCGGAGTCGCACGACCTCCTCCTCACCGCGGGTCCGCGGTTCTTCCCCGACGGGGGCGGCGAGACCTCGCTGCGCCTGCCGTACGCCCGCAGCGCCGAGCACCTCGCCGACGCCGTCGACCGGCTCGCCCTCGCGTGGGAGACGGTGCTCGCGGGCCGCGCCGCGCCGTCGACGTCGCGCCGGCGTCCCGCGCTCACGGCCTAGCGCGGGCCGGACCCCGAGACCTCCGGCCAGGTCTCGCCACGCCACGACGCGTCCCAGAACATCCACTCGAACCGCGTCGCCCGCTCGTACGCCGCGAGCATGTCTCCGCGACGTGCGTCGGTGACGCCCTCCGCGAGGCGGTCGGTCCACTCCTCCATCCGCGTGACCGCGGCGTCGAAGGCCGGGTCGGAGTAGGTGTCGATCCAGGCGCGGTACGGGTGCGCGGCATCGTCGGCCCGCAGCGCCACCGCCTTGCCGACCTCGAGATAGACGCGGAAGCACGGCAGCACGCCGGCGACCCCGACCTCGACCGGCGCGTACGCGGCGTCGGCCAGCAGGCTCCCCGCGTACGCCCGGCAGGTCGGCGTGGGCTCCGGCGCGTCAGGGGCGTCCGGGTCGATGCCGAGCGGCGCGAGGAATCCCTGGTGCAGCAGCCGCTCGGCCTGCACGGCCTCCGCAGCCGCCCCGGCCAGCTCCGCGGCCAGCGCCGGGTCGCCCGCGCGGGCCGACAGCATCGCCAGCGTGCTCGCGTAGCGCGACAGGTAGTGCGCGTCGTCGAGCAGATACCGAGCGAAGACCCCCTGCGGCAACGAGCCGTCGGCGAGACCGGCGACGAAGGGGTGCGCGAGGATCGCGTCGTACCAGTCCGCGACGTGCTCCCACGCCGCCTCCGAGAAGGCGCTCCTGCCCGTCGTCCTCACGTCGTTCGTCCGCACCGTGCTCATCCTCGCTGCCTCCACAGGTGATCGACCGGGCCGTGCCCGTGCCCCACCGAACGGTCGGCGCCGCTGCGCAGCGCACCGGTGAGGAAGTCCTTGGCCATCGCCACCGCGTCGCGCAGGGGCATCCCGAGCGCGATGCCCGAGGCGATCGCCGACGAGAGCGTGCAGCCGGTGCCGTGCGTGTTCGGGGTGTCGATCCGAGGCGCCGCGAACACGCGCACACCGTCGTCGTCGGCCAGGACGTCGACGCTCTCCGGACCGCCGAGGTGGCCGCCCTTCACCAGCACCGCGGCAGCGCCCACCTCGCGCAGACCGAGAGCGACGTCCTCCAGCGCCTCCGCGTCCTTCGCCGGCTCCGCCCGGCCGAGCACGGCTGCCTCGGGCACGTTGGGCGTGATGACGGTCGCCAGCGGCAGCAGCGTCGTACGGATCGCGTCCACCGTGTCCTCCGGCACGAGCCGGTCGCCCGACGTCGCCACCATCACCGGGTCGAGGACCACCGGCACGTCGTGCCGCGCGAGCACCTCGGCGATGGCGCCCACGACGTCGGCGGTGCCGAGCATGCCGATCTTGATCGCGCCCACGTCGAGGTCGTCGAGCACGGCGCGCACCTGGTCGGCCACGAACGACGGCGGGACGGCGTGGATGCCGGTGACGCCACGCGTGTTCTGGACGGTCAGGGCGGTGAGCGCGGCAGCGCCGTACACGCCGAGCGCGCCCGCCGTCTTGAGGTCGGCCTGGATGCCCGCTCCCCCCGACGGGTCGGACCCCGCGATCGAGAGCATGACGGGAAGGCTGTTCACGAGGAACCTCCTGTCCGGGCCGCGAGTGCGGTGTCGACCTGGGCACGCAGCCTCCGCGCCGCGGCCCCCGGATCGGGTGCCGAGCAGATCGCCGACACGACGCACACCCCGTCCGCTCCGGCGGCGACGACGGACGCCGCGTTGTCCGCGTTGATGCCACCGATCGCGACCAGCGGCAGGGTGGCCGGGATCGCGTCGCGCAGGCGGCGTACGCCGTCCAGGCCCCACGGCGCCGTGGTGTCGGTCTTCGTCGGCGTGGGCCACACCGGGCTGACCGCGAGATAGCTGCACGCCGCCAGCGCCGCCGCGTCGTCGAGCTGCGCCAGGTCGTGCAGCGACCAGCCGACCGCCACGTCGTCGCCGAGCACCGCGCGCACGTCGGCCGGATGGAGGTCGTCGGGCCCGACGTGGAGCCCCGCACCGGGGAGCGCCCGCGCCACCTCGAGGTCGTCGTTGACGAGGAACGTCGCGCCGGTCCCGCCGATCCGCTCGACGATACGCGACCCCATTCGGACGAGACCGTCACGCGAAGCCGTCTTGTCGCGCAGCTGGACCGTCGTGACGCCGCCGGCGACCGCGTCCGCCACCACGTCGACCAGGTCGGCCTCCCTCGGCACGTCACCCGTGACGAGGTAGAGACGCAGGTCGCTCGGGCGTCCGGACATCAGCGGGAGACGACGGCGGCGACGGCGTCCGAGGACAGCGTCGAGAGGGCGTCCAGGAGGCGCCAGCGCAGCGACCCGGGACCCTCGGCGAGCGGGGCCGCCTGCTCGACCGCCGCGGTGAGGATCGCCAGGGCGCTCGCGGACGCCTCGAACGCGTCGTCGTGGACGGCGCAGGCGGCGGCGACCAGGGCGCTCGCCGAGCAGCCCAGCGCCGTGATCATCGGAGCGCGGGCGTCGCCGCCGCGGATCTCCGCGGTGCGGGTGCCGTCGGTGACGACGTCCACGGCCCCCGTCATGGCGACGACGGTCTCGAGCTTGGAGGCCAACGCCTCGGCGTCGGTCCGCACCTCGGCGGTGTCGGCGTCGGCGTCGACGCCGCGACCGGCGCCGGTGGCCGTCGCGATCGCGAGGATCTCGCTGGCGTTCCCGCGGATGACCGTCGGCCGCCGCTCGATCAGCGTCGCGACCGTGTCGCGCCGGTACGAGGTGGCGCCGACCGCGACCGGGTCGAGGATCCACGGCTTTCCGGAGGCCGCGGCGACGTCGACGGCCGCCAGCATCCCCTCCACCCACGGCGGGGACAAGGTGCCGATGTTCGCGACGACCGCCTGCGCGATGCCGGCGAACTCCCCCGCCTCGCGAGCGTCGTGCACCATCGCGGGCGACGCACCCGCGGCGTTCAGCAGGTTGGCGGCGATGTCCATCGACACGTAGTTCGTGATCACCTGGACCAGCGGGCCGGACGCCCTGAGCTGGTCGTGGACGTGGACAGCAGTGCGTGGTTCGAGCATCAGGCTCCCTCTCGCCGGTATGACCCGGATCAGGTTCGGCGGGTGTGTTCTCAGCCTCGTGGGCACCCCGGCCTCTCAACTGCTGGTGACGATAACAGAGTGCCGCCGAACCCCTTCCGCAGGTGGCGCCGTGCCCGGTACGGTGCGGGCAGCCCACCCGTCCCCTTCCCCCGAGGGTTACGAATGGAACCGGCTCGTCGCGTCCGTCGTGCCTGGCGCCGCGGAGGTACGCGCGAGGTCTACCTCGCCTCCCGCCGCTGGCTCGCGCGGCTCATCTACCCCGGAGACCTGCCGCGCCCCCGAGAACGACGACGGCGGTGAGCCCGGTCCCCTCGCGATCACCTCGCGTGGGACCAGGCTCACCGCCGCTGCGGGAGCCGAGCGCTACCGCGCCCTACCGACGAGCGCTACCGCGCCCTACCGACGTGGCGCTACCGCGCCCTACCGACGAGCGCTACCGCGCTGCCGTGCCCTCGGTGTAGTCGTCGTCCGAGCTCTTCACCCACGCCATGAGCTTGCGCAGCTCGCGGCCGGTCGCCTCGATCGGGTGCTGCTCGCCCTCGGCGCGCAGCTTCTTGAACTCCGGCGCACCGGCGTCCTGGTCGGCGATGAAGCGCTCGGCGAACGCGCCGTTCTGGATGTCGGCGAGGACGGCCTGCATGTTCTCCTTGACACGCGCGTCCACGACCCGCGGGCCGGAGACGTAGTCGCCGTACTCGGCGGTGTCGGACACCGACCAGCGCTGCTTGGCGATGCCACCCTCGTACATGAGGTCGACGATCAGCTTCAGCTCGTGGAGGCACTCGAAGTACGCGACCTCCGGCTGGTAGCCGGCCTCGGTCAGCGTCTCGAAGCCCGCCTGGACGAGCGCCGACACGCCACCGCAGAGGACGGCCTGCTCACCGAACAGGTCGGTCTCGGTCTCCTCGGTGAAGGTCGTCTTGATGCCGCCGGCACGCAGGCCGCCGATCGCCTTCGCGTACGAGAGCGCGAGCGCCCACGCGTTGCCGGTCGCGTCCTGCTCGACCGCGACGAGCACCGGCACGCCGCGACCCTCGACGTACTCACGACGCACCAGGTGACCCGGGCCCTTCGGCGCGATCATCGCGACGTCGACACCGGCCGGCGGCTTCACGTAGCCGTAGCGGATGTTGAAGCCGTGCCCGAAGATCAGGGCGTCGCCGTCGTTGAGGTTGGGCTCGATCGCCTCGGCGTACAGGCTGCGCTGCGCCGGGTCCGGAGCGAGGACGACGATGACGTCGGCCTCGGCGCACGCCTCGGCCGGGGTGAGCACCCGAAGGCCCTCGTTCTCGGCCTTCGCGCGGCTCTTCGAGCCCTCGGGGAGGCCGACGCGGACGTCGACGCCCGAGTCACGCAGCGACAGCGCGTGGGCGTGGCCCTGGCTGCCGTAGCCGAGGACGGCCACGCTGCGGCCCTGGATGACGCTCAGGTCGGCGTCGTCGTCATAGAACAGCTCAGGCACGGGGTTACTCCTTCTCGTGGTGCCGAGTGGCACCGGTGTGGTGCCGTTGGGTGGGGCGTGCGGCCGTGTTCGACCGTACGCTCAGGCGGTCTGGGTGGATGCGCCGGGGACCGATCGCAGCGTCCGGTCGGTGATCGACCGCCCGCCGCGTCCGATCGCGACACGTCCGGACTGGGCGATCTCGCGGATCCCGAACGGCTCGAGCACCCGCAGCATCGCCCCGAGCTTGCCGGGGTCGCCGGTGGCCTCGATCGTCACCGCGTCGACCGCGACGTCGACGACCTTCGCCCGGAACAGCTGGACGGTCTCGAGGACCTGCCCGCGGGTCTGGGAGTCGGCACGGACCTTGATCAGCATCAGCTCGCGCTCGACCGCGCTGGCCGGCTCGAGCTCGACGATCTTGAGGACGTTGACGAGCTTGTTGAGCTGCTTGGTGACCTGCTCGAGCGGGAGCTCGTCGACGTTCACCACGATCGTCATCCGCGAGATCTCGGGGATCTCCGTCTGGCCGACCGCGAGCGAGTCGATGTTGAAGCCGCGGCGCATGAAGAGGCTCGCGACGCGGGCGAGGACACCGGGGGTGTTCTCGACCAGGACGGACAGGGTGTGCTTGCTCATGCGGCTTACAGCTCCTCGTCGCCGAAGTCGGGCGCCATGTCGCGCGCGATCTGGATCATGTCGTTGCTGACTCCGGCGGGGACCATCGGCCACACCATCGCGTCACGGTGCACCACGAAGTCGATGACGACCGGGACGTCGGTGATCGACATCGCCTTCTCGATGACGTCGTCGAGGTCCTCCGCGCGCTCGCAGCGCAGGCCCACGCACCCGTACGCGTCGGCGAGCTTCACGAAGTCGGGGATGCGGGCGGCGTCGGCGCCGGTCTGCAGGTCGGTGTTGGAGTAGCGGCCCTCGTAGAAGAGCGTCTGCCACTGCCGGACCATGCCCAGCGACGAGTTGTTGATGACGGCGACCTTGATCGGGATACCCTCGAGCGCGCACGTCGCGAGCTCCTGGTTGGTCATCTGGAAGCACCCGTCACCGTCGATCGCCCACACGACCTCGCCGGCCCGGGCGACCTGCGCTCCCATCGCCGCCGGGACGGAGAAGCCCATCGTCCCCATGCCGCCGGAGTTGATCCAGCGCGCGGGGCGCTCGTGCCCGATGAAGTTGGCGGCCCACATCTGGTGCTGGCCGACGCCGGCGGTGTACGTCGCGGTGGGACCCGCGATCTCGCCGATCCGCTGGATCACGCGCTGCGGCGACAGGGTCCCGTCCTCCGGCTCGTCGTACCCGAGCGGGTAGCGCGACGACAGCGCCTGCATCTGCTCGCGCCAGGCCGCGTAGTCGGCGGGGTGCTCGGCGTACTCGGCCTGCAGGGCGACGACGAGGTCGGCGATCACCTCGCGGCAGTCACCGACGATCGGCACGTCGGCGGTGCGGTTCTTGGAGATCTCGGCCGGGTCGATGTCGGCGTGGATGACCTTCGCGCCCGGTGCGAACGACCCGAGGTCACCGGTCACCCGGTCGTCGAACCGGGCGCCGAGCGAGATCAGCAGGTCGCTCTTCTGCAGCGCGCCGACCGCGGCCACCGTGCCGTGCATGCCCGGCATGCCGAGGTGCAGCTCGTGGCTGTCGGGGAACGCCCCCCGCGCCATCAGCGTCGTGACGACCGGGATTCCCGTCATCTCGGCGAGCACCTTGAGCTCGGTCGAGGCGTTGGCCTTCACGACGCCACCACCGACGTACAGGACCGGACGCTCGGCGGCGGCGATCAGGCGCGCCGCCTCACGGACCTGCTTGCCGTGCGGCTTGGTCGTCGGCCGGTAGCCCGGCAGGTGCAGCTCGGTCGGCCACGTGAAGGTGGTCGTGGCCTGCAGCGCGTCCTTGGAGATGTCGACGAGGACCGGGCCGGGTCGCCCCGTCGCGGCGATGTGGAACGCCTCGGCGATCGCGGTGGGGATCTCGTCGGCGTCGGTCACGAGGTAGCTGTGCTTGGTGATCGGCATCGTGATGCCGCGGATGTCGGCCTCCTGGAAGGCATCCGTCCCGATCGCGCGGCTGGGGACCTGCCCCGTCACGGCCACCATCGGGACGGAGTCCATGTAGGCGTCGGCGATCGGCGTCACGAGGTTCGTGGCACCCGGCCCGGAGGTCGCCATGCAGACGCCGACCTTGCCGCTGGCCACCGCGTAGCCCTGGGCCGCGTGCCCGGCTCCCTGCTCGTGGCGGACAAGGATGTGGCGAAGCTTCTGCGAGTCCATGAGCGGGTCGTACGCCGGAAGGATCGCCCCGCCAGGAATGCCGAAGACGACCTCGACCCCGGCGTGCTCCAGCGCCCGGACGAGGCTTTGAGCCCCGGTGATCTGCTCGCTCATCGCTGTCCCTTCATGCCGACCGGCCTCGGTGCCGGTTCCTCGGGTGGGGCGGGTGCCCTCGTGCTGCTGTCTTCTCACGGCCTCTGCCTTCTCGATGACAAGAAAAAACCCCTCGGCCCGCCTGGGCATTCGAGGGGTGACGCGGGACCGGAAGCCGGTCGCGCGTCAGTGACGTACGAGAAGAATGTTGCGCACGAGTCAAGAGTGCGCGACCCGATCCCGAGGGTCAAGCCAGCACCCATCGCGTCTCACATAGCGAGACCGCCGTCCCACATGACGGCGGCCTCGCTGTGGTTCCGGTGCAGGATCAGCCCAGCACGGCGCCGTCCGCCGCGGAGCCGACGAGCTTCGCGTACTTCGCGAGGACGCCGCGCGGCGGCACGGACGGGAGCTTCGGCGACCAGCCGTCCTTGCGCCGCTCGAGCTCCTCCGGGTCGATCTCGACGTCGAGGCGGCGGTTGGCGACGTCGAGCGTGATCGGGTCACCGTCGGCGACGAAGGCGATCGGTCCCCCGTCGACGGCCTCCGGGGCGACGTGCCCGACGCACAGGCCCGTCGTCCCGCCGGAGAACCGCCCGTCGGTGAGGAGGAGGACGTCCTTGCCGAGGCCGGCGCCCTTGATGGCCCCCGTGATCGCGAGCATCTCGCGCATGCCCGGACCACCCTTCGGACCCTCGTAGCGGATGACGACGACGTCGCCCGCGACGATCGTCCCGTCCTCCAGCGCGTCCATCGCCGACCGCTCGCCGTCGAAGACGCGCGCGGTGCCGGTGAAGACCGACTCGTCGAAGCCCGCGCTCTTCACGACCGCACCCTGCGGCGCCAGCGTGCCCTCGAGGATCGTGAGGCCGCCGGTCGCGTGGATCGGGTTGTCGAGCTTGCGGATGACGTCGCCGTCGACCGCGGTCTTGACCAGCGCGTCGAGGTTCTCGGCCATGGTCTTGCCCGTGACGGTGAGGGTGTCGCCGTTCATCAGGCCGGCGTCGAGGAGCGCCTTCATGATCACGGGGATGCCGCCGACCTTGTCGACGTCGTTCATCACGTAGCGACCGAACGGCTTGAGGTCACCGAGGTGCGGGACCTTCTCGCCGATCCGGGAGAAGTCGTCGAGCGTCAGGTCGACCTCGGCCTCGCGGGCGATCGCGAGCAGGTGCAGCACCGCGTTGGTCGAGCCGCCGAGCGCCATGACGACGGCGATCGCGTTCTCGAAGGCGGGCTTGGTCATGATCTGGCGTGCCGTGATGCCCTCGCGGAGCAGGTTGACGACCGCCTCGCCGGAACGACGGGCGAACCCGTCGCGGCGGCTGTCGACCGCCGGCGGCGCGGCCGAGCCCGGCAGCGACATGCCGAGCGCCTCCGCGACGGAGGCCATGGTGTTGGCGGTGTACATGCCGCCGCACGCACCCTCGCCCGGACAGATCGCCCGCTCGATGCGGTCGACCTCCTCGCGGGTGATCAAGCCCTTGACGCAGGCGCCCACCGCCTCGAAGGCGTCGATGATCGTGACGTCCTTGCCGTCGACCTGACCCGGCATCGTCGAGCCGGCGTACAGGAACACGCTCGACAGGTCGAGCCGCGCGGCCGCCATGAGCATGCCGGGGAGGCTCTTGTCGCAGCCGGCGAGGAGGACCGAGCCGTCGAGGCGCTCGGCCATCATCACGGTCTCGACCGAGTCGGCGATGACCTCGCGCGACACGAGCGAGTAGTGCATGCCCTCGTGGCCCATCGAGATGCCGTCGGAGACCGAGATCGTGCCGAACTCGAGCGGGTAGCCGCCGGCGGCGTGCACGCCGTTCTTCACCGCGTCCGACAGCCGGTCGAGCGACAGGTTGCACGGGGTGATCTCGTTCCAGCTGGAGGCGACGCCGATCTGGGGCTTGGCCCAGTCCTCGTCTCCCATGCCGACGGCGCGGAGCATGCCGCGCGAGGCGGTGCTCTCCAGTCCGTCGGTCACGTCACGGCTGCGGGGCTTGATGTCGGGGGTCTCGGACGCCATGCATGCAAGATTACGACCGTGCTGCCGCCCACGGCGGAGAGGGACCGCGAGCTGGACTCAGCGGCCGGGCGGGAGGACGTACGGCGCGAACGCGAGGTAGGCGCACGCCACCGCCCAGATGACGCTGATCATCGTGCCGATGATGAACCTCTCCGCGGTGCCGGCCATCGCCTGCACCTTGAGCTCCGGGTAGCGCCCCAGGCCCTTGACGGCGAGCACGATCGCGACCCCCTCGGGCCAGCGTGCGGCGAGGGCGCCGAACACGGCGACCCGCTCGAGGCCGCCGACCCACGCCCCTCCCCGCAGGACCTCGGCCGCCGCCGTGACCGTACGGCCGTGGGTGTCGCCGGACCGCGAGGCGTCGATCGTCTCGAACGCGGCCGTGGTCACGACCCCTCCTCCGGCCACGGCGAGCACCATCGCGAAGAGCACGAGGATGTCGTGGCGTACGCCGGTCACGGGATCCTCGAAGATGCTCGCCACCACGCCGAACACGAGCGCGAGCCCGAGCACGGCACCGACCAGCTGCCGCGCGAGGTCTGTGCGCGCGAAGGCCCATCCGAGCAGGGCGAGGCACGCGGCGGCGATCACCAGCACGTAGGTCGTCATCGCCCGTCCTCGGGTGCGCTCGTCGGGTGGTCGGTCTTCTGCTCGGGGTCGCAGGCGGCCAGGAGGTGCGCGGCGAGCGTACGGCCTCGGCGCTCCTCGGTCCACCCCGCCACGGCGAGGCGGCTGCTCATCGCCTGCGCGGTGATCCCGAGCCCTGCCGCAGCAGCCCGCTGCGTCCCTCCGTCCGCCATCGCGTCGACGGCCTCCCAGCCTGCGTCGGTCCTGCGGGTGATCAGGCCGGCGAGGAGCCAGAACGCCGTCTCCGCGTCCTCGGCGAGCCGCGCGTCGTCGGCCCGGACGCACACCGGCTGCGGCTCGGACTTGGCGCGCTCGACCGCCTCGCGCGCGTGGACGTACGCGGGGCCGCGGCCGGCGCGCGCGGTCTCCGGGACCGGTCCTTCGACGACGCCGGCCCCGATGCCGATCCACCACCGGCCGTCGCGCAGCGCGGACGCGACGAGGTCGGCGACCGCGAACGGGTCGTCGAGCAGGCCCTGGACCTCGTCGCCTGCCGTGCGCTCGAAGGGACGGACCGGCGTGACGCGTCCCGCGAAGGACGAGAGCAGCTCGGGGACCGCGTCGTCGCCGCGGCGACTGCCCCGTTGATCGAGCGTCATCACATACATCGCAGCCTCCGTCAAAGACTCGGCGTTGATCTCTTGAGATCAAGGCTGCAACGCTGAGTTCGGAATGTCAAGGGCACAGGATTGATCCCCTCCCCGCGTTTGCCGGGCGGGGCGTCAGACCATCGCGGCGCGGACGCACATCACGTCGGGGAGGTGGGTCGCCACCTCGGACCACGTCTCCCCCTCGTCGGCGCTGGCGAAGACGCTGCCGTCCCGGCCACCGAGGTAGAGCCCGGCGGGGAGCCCGTACGCGGTCGCGTCGTCGGCGCGGAAAGCGTCGCGCATCACCGCCGCGTAGTACGTGTCGGGCAGCCCCTTGCCCAGCTCCCGCCAGGTCTCCCCGGCGTCGTCGGAGCGCCAGACCCGCGCCTGCGCGTCGGGCGGCATGCGGTCGCCGTCCGCGACCAGCGGGAAGACGTACACCGTGTCGGGGCGGCCCGGGTGGACGACGATCGGGAACCCGAAGTCGCTCGGCAGCCCGTCCGCGATCGAGGTCCAGGTGTCGCCGCCGTCGTCGGAGCGGTAGACACCGTGATGGTTCTGCGCATACATCTGCTGCGGCTTGTCGGGGTGCGACGCGACCTTGTGGACGCACTGCCCGTACTCCGGCCAGGGGTCGGGGAAGAAGTAGGCCTTGATGCCGACGTTGTGCGGGTCCCACGTCGTCCCGCCGTCCTCCGTGCGGTAGACGCCGCCGGTCGACATCGCGACGGTGACCCGGTCCGGGTCGGCGAGGTCCGGCACCACGGTGTGGATCGCCTGGCCGCCGAACCCGGCCTCCCAGTGCGGACGGTGCGGGTGGTCCCAGAGCCCGCGGACGAAGGAGAACGTCTCACCACGGTCGGTGGAGCGGAACAGCGCGGAGGGCTGCGTCCCGGCCCAGACCTCGTCGGGCTGCGCACCCGGCGTCAGCTGCCACACCTGCTCGAGCGCCACGCCGGCGTCCTCCGGGAAGCGGATCCCGCCACCGGGCGTCTCCGACCAGGTCTCGCCGAGGTCGTCGGACCAGCTGACCTGCGGCCCCCAGTGCTCGCTCATCGTCCCGACGAGCAGGCGCGGCCCGCCTCCGCGAGCACTCTCGCCGCGGGTGTCGATGCACGCGGAGTAGACGGCGTTCATCGGGAACAACGGACCCTGCAGGTCCCAGGTCCGGCGGTCGGGCGAGCGGCCGATCCAGAGTCCCTTGCGCGTCCCGACCAGCAGCATCGCGTCCATGCGGCTCACCCTCCAGTCACCTTCGAACAACCGCAGCGTTATTCCTAATAGGAACTCTCGCTACGCTAGGGACATGGCAGCCGACCTGTCAACGACCTCGTACGCGCTCCTCGGCCTGCTCGCGCTCGACCCCGACGACGCCCCGGAAGGCCTCACCGGCTACGAGCTCAAGCAGCGGTGCGACCTGACCATGCGCTACTACTGGGTCTCGCCCGCGACCAGCCAGGTCTACACCGAGCTGGCACGTCTCGCGGACCTGGGCCTCGTCGACGCGACCGACGCCCCGAACGGCCGGCGGAGCACGCGGCGGTACGCCCTCGCCGAGGCCGGCCGCGCGCGCCTGCTCACCTGGCTCGAGACGTCGGAGCCGGCCTTCCCGGTCCTGAAGCACCCGGTGGCGCTGCGGCTGATGTTCGCCCACATGGTCGCCCCCGAGCACGTGGAGCGCTGGCTCGACGTCTACATCTCCCAGCTCGAGGAGCGCACCGCCGACCTGCGGGCGGTGCGCGAGATGCTCGGCGACGACCCGCGGCTCCGCTCGCCCGCGACGGTCGCCGACTGGGGACTCTCCTACTTCGCCAACGAGAGCGAGATCGCCAACGGGCTGCGCAAGCGCGGAGGGGATCTCAGCACCTGAACCCCCGTCGCGTACCGTCGAGACGGCCGTCCACCTCACGAAAGGGTCCCCGTGGCTCGCATCGCCCTCGCCAGCTCCGCCTCGTACGTCGACGACCCCGAGATCAAGGTCCTGAGCGAAGCGCTCGCGGCCGTCGGTCACGAGGTCGCGGTCGAGGTGTGGGACGACGAAGCCGTCGACTGGCACGCGTACGCGCTCACCGTCGTCCGCTCGACCTGGGACTACACCGACCACCGCGATGCCTTCGTGGAGTGGGCCCGCCGGGTCCCGCGGCTGCGCAACCGCGCCGAGGTGATCGCGTGGAACACCCACAAGACCTACCTCCGCGACCTGGCCGAGGCCGGGTGCCCGGTCATCCCGACCGCCTGGGACGTGACGGACGAGCAGACCCTCGTCGCGCACGCCGACGCGTGGCGGCTCCCGGTCGGCGAGACCGAGTGGGTCGTCAAGCCTGCGGTGTCAGCGGGCTCGCGCGACACCGCCCGCTGGTCGGACGTGGACGACGCGCTCGCGCACAGCCGGTCGCTCGTCGAGGCCGGACGGACGGCGATGCTGCAGCCGTACGTCGCCTCGGTCGACGCCCAGGGCGAGACGGCCGTCCTCTTCGCCGGGGGCGACTACTCGCACGCCGTGATCAAGGGCGCCCTGCTGGCTCCTGGCGAGGGGGTGCGCGACGACCGCGACTCCCGCGAGCGCATCACCCCGACCACCGCAACGGACGACCAGCTCGACGTCGCGCGTCAGGCGCTGCGGGCTGCGAGCCAGGCGCTGGGCGGCGGGCTCGACCTGCTGTACGCCCGGGTCGACCTGGTCGCAGGCCCCGACGGCGCTCCCCAGGTCATCGAGCTCGAGCTGACCGAGCCGTCGCTGTTCCTGCCGAACGTCGACGGTGCCGCCGAGCGGTTCGCCGCGGCGATCACCACGACGGTGAACTCCCTGGGACGCGTCTAGAGTCGACGCATGAGCGTCCGTGACCGGCTCGCAGCAGAGCTGTTCTCCCGGGTGGCGGGTGCCGACGGACCGGGACGGCGCGCGCGGATCCATGACGCCGTCGGACCACGTCGGTTCGGTCCGGACGACCCGATCCAGCGCGTCCACGGTGACGCCTCGATGTTCGTCGGCGGGATCCGGGCACTCCTGCTGCAGTCCCTGCACCCTCTCGCGATGGCGGCCGTGGACCAGCACTCCGGGTTCCGCAGCGACCCCTGGGGTCGGCTGCAGCGGACCAGCGGCTTCCTTGCGGAGACGACGTTCGGGACGGTCGAGACGTCGGAGCGGGCGGTACGCATCGTCCGCGCCGTGCACCGGCGCGTCCACGGGACGGCACCGGACGGGCGCGCGTACGCCGCCGACGACCCGGACCTTCTGACCTGGGTGCACGTGGCCGAGGTCGACAGCTTCCTGCGGGCGCACGACCGGTACGGCGCCCGCCGGCTGGACGCCGATGAGCGCGACCGCTACGTGGCACAGGCGGCGGAGGTGGCCTGGGCGCTGGGAGCCGACGACCCACCGACCGATGTTGCCGGCCTCGACGCACGGCTCGACGCCTTCCGACCCGAGCTCGCCTCGACGCCGGCCGCCCGCGAGGCGGCGCGGTTCCTCCTGCTGACGCCACCGGTGCCGTGGTCGCTGCGGCCCGGGTACGCCGCCCTGGCCGGCGCCGCGGTCGGGCTGCTCCCCCGGTGGGCCCGTGCTCCGCTGCGGCTGCCGTGGCTCCCCGTCACGGAGACGCTCGCGTTCCGGACCGCCGGCTCCGTCGCGACCCGGACGATCCGGTGGGCGATGCAGCCGGCCCCTCCTGCCCGGGCCGTGGTCAGCGGCTCGGTGGGACCTGGTTGATCAGCTCCTCGCCCGCAGCCAGCCGGCGCAGCTGGTCGCGGACGAGCGCGACGACCCTTGGCCGCATCGCCGAGGTGCCCCCGGCGACGTGGGGTGTGATGAGCGTGTTGGGAGCACGCCAGAGCGGGTGGTCCGCCGGCAGCGGCTCCGGGTCGGTGACGTCGAGCGCGGCACGCAGGCGCCCTCGCGCCAGCTCCGCGAGGAGCGCCTCGGTGTCCACGACGGGGCCCCGCGCGAGGTTGACGAGCAGCGCGCCGTCCTTCAACGCCGCGAGGAAGTCGGCGTCGACCAGGTGCCGCGTCGCGTCGGTGAGCGGCGTGAGCACCACGACGACGTCGACGGTCGGGAGGAGCTCGGGGAGCTCAGAGGAGGCGTGCACCCCGTCGCGGGCGTGGCCGGCGACGCGGACGACATCGACCTCGAACCCCGCGAGCCGGCGCTCGAGCGCCTGCCCGATGCTGCCGTAGCCGAGGATCATCACGGTCCGGTCGGCCAGCGCGGTCCACCACCGGTACGGCAGCCACTCGGCGTTCTCCTGCGCCCGTACGAACTCCGGGATCCCGCGCAGCGCGGAGATCATCAGGCCGACCCCGAGCTCCGCGGTCGCGGCGTCGTGGACGCCGCGGGCGTTGCAGAGCGTGACGCCCGCGGGGACCTGCGCCGCGATCCCGTCGGTGCCCGCGGACTGGGCCTGGATCACCCGGAGCCGCGGCATGCGCGCGGCCAGCTCGCCCAGCGGGAACGAGAGCGCGTACGGGATCACCCAGGCCTCGACGTCGGCGAGGACGTCGTCGGCCGGGAGATCCTCGGCGGCGCCGGAGAACCGGACGAGCGTGATGCCGTCGGGAGCGTCGAGCTCCTCGGGGGCGAACGGGGTGAGCGCGACGGTCATGCGGTCAGGCGAGCTTCTCGAGGATCAGCTCGCGGACCCGACCGGCGTCGGCCTGGCCCCGCATGTCCTTCATGACCGCACCGATGAGTGCGCCTGCCGCCGCGACCTTGCCGTCGCGGATCTTGGCCGCCACGTCCGGGTTCGACTCGATCGCACGGTCGACGGCCTCGGCGAGCGCACCGTCGTCCGAGACGACCTCGAGCCCTCGTGCCGCGACGATCTCCTCGGGCGTCCCCTCGCCCGCGACGAGGCCGTCGAAGACCTGGCGCGCGAGCTTGTCGTTGATGCGCTTGGCGTCGACCAGCGCCTGCACCTCCGCCACCTGCGCCGGCGTCACGCCGATCGCGTCGATCGGGGTGCCGGTGTCGTTCGCGCGACGCGCCAGCTCGCCGAGCCACCACTTGCGGGCCGCGGTCGGCGTGGCCCCGGCGGCGACGGTCGCCTCGATCAGGTCGAGCGCACCCGCCCCGACGACGTCGCGCATCTCGAGGTCGGAGTAGCCCCACTCCCCCTGCAGACGCGCGCGACGCTCGGCCGGCGGCTCCGGGAGCGTCGCCCGCAGCTCCTCGACCCACTCGTCCGACGGCGCCACCGGGACGAGGTCGGGCTCGGGGAAGTAGCGGTAGTCCTCGGCGTCGGACTTCTCGCGTCCCGACGTCGTGACCCCGGTGTCCTCGTGCCAGTGCCGGGTCTCCTGGACGACCTTCTGGCCGGCGTCCAGCACGCCCGCGTGACGCTCCACCTCGTAGCGGACCGCCCGCTCCACCGAACGCAGCGAGTTGACGTTCTTGGTCTCCGAGCGGGTGCCGAAGACGCCGGCGTCCTTGGGCATCAGCGACAGGTTCACGTCGCAGCGCATCGAGCCCTGCTCCATCCGCGCGTCGGAGACGTCGAGCGCCTTCACGAGCTCGCGCAGGTGGGCGACGTACGCGCGCGCGACCTGCGGGGCGTACTTCCCGGCACCGACGATCGGCTTCGTGACGATCTCGATCAGCGGGATGCCGGCACGGTTGTAGTCGACCAGCGAGTAGTCGGCGCCGTGGATGCGACCCGTGGCTCCGCCGACGTGCAGCGACTTGCCGGTGTCCTCCTCCATGTGCGCGCGCTCGATCTCGACGCGGAACACCTGCGGTCCCTCGTCGGTCTCGATCGTCACCTCGGTCCAGCCGTCGAAGCAGATCGGCTCGTCGTACTGCGAGGTCTGGAAGTTCTTCGGCATGTCCGGGTAGAAGTAGTTCTTCCGGGCGAAGCGCGACCACGGCGCGATCGAGCAGTTGAGCGCGAGCCCGATCCGGATCGCCGACTCGACAGCCTTGCCGTTGACGACCGGCAGCGCGCCCGGGAGGCCCAGGCACGTCGGGCAGACCTGGGTGTTGGGCTCCGCCCCGAACTCCGTCGCGCAGCCGCAGAACATCTTGGACGCGGTGTTGAGCTCGACGTGGACCTCGAGCCCCATCACGGGGTCGTACGTCTCGAGAGCCTGGTCGAACGGGACCAGCTCCGTACGGGTCGCGGTCATCGGGTTCCTTCCGTGGAAGACGCAGCCTCGGCGGTCGCGGCCAGCTCGGGCGCGCGGCTCAGCAGCGGCGCGCCCCACTGCTCGAGCAGCAGCCGCTCCAGCGCGGCGCCCACGTTGTAGAGACGGTCGTCGCCCATCGCGGGAGCGAGCACCTGGATGCCGACGGGCAGCCCGTCCTCGTCCGCCACGCCGGCCGGGAGCGAGAGCCCGGGGACCCCGGCGAGGTTCGCGGGGATGGTGGCGACGTCCTGGAGGTACATCGACATCGGGTCGTCGAGCTTGCTCCCGAGGGGGAACGCGGTCGTCGGCGACGTCGGGGAGACGAGCACGTCGACCTGCTCGAACGCCCGCGCGAAGTCCTGCGCGATGAGCGTCCGGACCTTCTGCGCCGACCCGTAGTAGGCGTCGTAGTAGCCGCTCGACAGGGCGTAGGTGCCGATGATGATGCGACGCTTCACCTCGTCGCCGAAGCCGGCCTCGCGGGTCGCGGCCATCACCTGCTCGGCGCTCGGGTCGGCGACGCCCTGCGGGTGGACGCGCAGCCCGTAGCGCATCGCGTCGAACTTGGCGAGGTTGCTGCTCGCCTCGGCCGGGAGGATCAGGTAGTAGGTCGAGAGCGCGTACTCGAAGCTCGGGCACGAGACCTCGACGATGTCCGCGCCGGCCTTGCTCAGCAGTGCCACGGCCTCGTCGAAGCGCGTCCGCACGCCGGGCTGGTAGCCCTCGCCGCCGAGCTGCTTGACGATGCCGATCCGAAGGCCGGAGACGTCGGCCCGACGAGCGGCCTCGACGACCGGCGGGACGGGCGCGTCGATGCTCGTGGAGTCGAGCGGGTCGTGGCCGCCGATGAGGTCGTGCAGCAGCGCCGCGTCGAGCACGGTCCGGGTCACCGGTCCAGCCTGGTCGAGCGACGACGCGAGCGCGATGAGCCCGTAGCGGGACACGCCGCCGTACGTCGGCTTCACGCCCACCGTGCCGGTGACGGCCGCGGGCTGGCGGATCGAGCCGCCGGTGTCGGTGCCGATCGCGAGCGGAGCCTCGTACGCCCCCACCGCGGCCGCCGAGCCGCCTCCTGATCCGCCGGGGATCCGGTCGAGGTCCCACGGGTTGCGGGTCGGGCCGTAGGCGGAGTGCTCGGTCGAGGAGCCCATCGCGAACTCGTCCATGTTGGTCTTGCCCAGGATCGGGAGACCGGCGGCGCGGATGCGCCGGGCGACGAACGCGTCGTACGGCGGGACCCAGCCCTCGAGGATCCGCGAGCCCGCCGTGGTGGCGATGCCGGCGGTGGCGATGACGTCCTTGACCGCGATCGGCACACCGGCGAGCGGGTGCAGCGTCTCCCCCGCGGCGCGACGCGCGTCGACGTCGCGCGCGGTGTCCAGCGCTCCCTCGGCGTCCAGCGCGAGGAACGCGTTGATGTCTCCGTCGACCGCGGCGATCCGGTCGAGGTGGTCCCGCGTGACCTCGACGGACGAGACCTCGCCCGCGGCCAGCTTCGTGGCGATCTCGGCGGCGCTCAGGCGGATCGTGCTCATGCGTCCTCCCCGAGGATCTTGGGGACGGCGAAGCGCTGCTGCTCGACGACCGGCGCACCCGCGAGAGCCTGCTCCGGGGTCAGGCCAGGTGTCACGACGTCCTCGCGGAAGACGTTGGACAGCGGCACGGCGTGCGAGGTCGGCGGCACGTCGGCGGCCGCCACCTCGGCGACCTGGGCGACCGACTCGAGGATGACCGTGAGCTCAGGGGTGAGGCGGTCGAGCTCGGCGTCGGAGAGGTCGATGCGCGCGAGGTTCGCCAGGTGGGCGACGTCAGCGCGCGAGATCCCGTCGGACAACGGAGAGTCCCTTCGAGCGTGGGTGGGGTTACCGACCCATCCTAGGGCGTCGCCCCTCGCCGCCGTCCCCGCGCGGTCACCTGACCTGGCGCACCGACGCCGAGACGTACGCGTCCGAACCCGACGTGTAGATCCCGACCTCCGTCGAGTACCCGCTGAAGTCGCCTTCCTGCCGGTCCGCGGCGCTGCCCAGCCAGGACGCCCCGGACTCGTCGGTGAGCCCGAGGCCGACCAGCTCCTGCCCGAGCACGGCGCGCGCCTGCGTCTCGTCGACCGGGGTGTCGTACGAGGCTCCGCGGACGGACACGTTCCAGCTCGACGAGGTGTCGTGGTCGATGCCGAGGACCCGGACACCGGTCTTGCCGTCGTTCTTCTCGCACGAGACGGAGTCCGCCTCGTCCTTCTTGCAGGTGAACCCCTTGGCGGTCAGCGTCGGCGTCAGCGTCGCGGTGTCCTTCGGCGAGGGCCCTGCAGCCGGCGCGACGTCGGTTCCCTCCGCGCGGACCTGGAAGCCGTCCCCGTACGCGGTGAACGTGGCGTCCGCCCCGAGGTCCTCCGGACCGAGGTTCGTGTCGGCGGCAGCCGCGGCCACGAGCGCCGCGCCCTTGCCGTCGAAAAGCGTGTCGCCGACCGCCTTCGCCGCGACCTCGGTGATCGCGGCCGGGTCGTCGACGAGGTAGGCCGCCAGGTCGACGTCGGTCACGGCGCCGTCGGCCAGGCTGATGCGCAGCGTCGCGCGCTGCGGGTCCTCCCCTGCCACGAACGAGTGGCAGCGCACGAGCGAGCCGGCGACGGTCGTGTAGCAGGACCAGCTCTCGTCCGCCTCGAGAGCGGCGGTGAGGTCGGTGACCGTGCCCTCCGACATCGGGTCGCCCGCGCCGTCGCCGTCGCTGCCGTCGTCCCCGCCGTCGGTGCCCTTCTCGTCGTCGCCGCCGGCCTCGGTGGACGAGGACGACTCGGAGTCGCCGGAGCCGTCGTCGAGGACGTTGATGCCGACGACCACGGCCGCGACGACCAACGCGAGCGCGACGACCGCGCCGACGACGACGAGGACGATGTTGCGGCTCCGGTTGCTCCCGTTGCCGCCCTGCGGCGGGGTCGGCGACCACTGCGGTGCGCCGTACGCGGGCTGCTGCGGGTATCCGCCGGGTCCTTGCGCACCCCACTGCAGGGTCGGCGGACCTTGGGCCGGCGGTCCCTGCGGCGGCGGGCCTTGCGGGGGCGGACCCCAGCCCGGAGGGGGCCCGTACGGCGGCGGTGGCGGGCCCTGCGGCGACTGGCCGTGCGGGGGCTGGCCGTGGGGCGGCTGGCCCTGCGGCGGCTGGCCCTGCGGCGGCTGGCCCTGCGGCGGCTGGCCCTGCGAGGGCTGGCCCTGCGGCGGGACGGGCGGCTGCGGGCCGTTCGGGTGCGACATCGGTCCTCCGGGGAAGGGTGGCGCTCCATTGTGGACGGTGACCGGTCCGACCCCGCACCCGGGAGGTCAGCCCACAGGACCCACGGTCATGCTGACGACCGCGGCGGGGTCCCCGGAGAGGATCCGCAGCTCCAGCGCGACGCCCTCGACGTCGCCGCGCTCCTGGTCCCGGAGGAAGAGACCGACGTCCGGCACGAGCTCGAGGCTGACGAGTATCCCTTCGAGCGCGGAGAGCGCCTCTTCCTCCGGGAGGTCGACGCCCTCGCCGCCACGGACGTCCAGGACCCAGGTGGTCGCGCCGCCGGCGTCCGTCCCTCGCATGCGGTACGCGTAGGTGCCGTCGCTCTTCGCGCACGTGACCGCGCCGGCACCGGCCGGCGCGCAGCGGAACCGCATCCCGGCGAGCGCGTCGCCCAGCTCGGTGGTGGACGGCGGTGAGGGTGTCGGGTTCGGGGTCGGCTCGTACGCGGCGATCCGCAGCCCGAACCCGTCCTCGGTCGGCGTGAAGACCACCGGGCTCCCGAGGGCCTCCTCCCCGAGCGCCCGGTCCTCGGCGACGGCGTCGGCGAGGATCTCGCCGCGGCCACCGAGCAGCGCGTCACCGACGACCCGGGCGGTCGGCGCGGTCAGCGTTGCCGGATCGGAGACACCGGACGTGACGACGTCGAGGCGGGTGAGCTCGCCCGCGTCGTCCAGATCGATCCTCAGCGTCGCCCGCTGCGGCTGGTCGCCGGGCACCAGGTAGTGGCAGCGGACGACCGAGTCGGGCACGGCGTCGTAGCACCACCACGCGTCCTCCTGGAGGTCCTCCCACAGGGTGACGACCCCGTCGTAGCTCCACGGCTCGTCGACGACGTAGCCGTCCCCCGCCGGATCCGCCGCCGCGTCGAGGAGGGCCGGGAACACCCGGGCGCCGACCACGGTGGCGACGACCAGCACGACGAACGCGACCGCGCTCGCTGCGATCGCGAGGACGAGCGCGCCCGTGCGTCGGCGAGGCGCGTACGACGGTGGTGGCCCGTACGACGGTGGTGGCCCGTACGACGGTGGTGGCCCGTACGACGGGATGTCCGGGCGCGGGGGTTCGGGGTGGGGCATCGGGCTCTCCGGGGAAGGGGCTTCATTCTCACCCGCTGGCGCCGGCACCGGCAGCAGGTTCCGAACATTGCCGACGGCAGACCGGTGACAAACCGTGCAACCCAGCAGTAACCTCGCGTTCGCACACGTCTTGGGAGGGACCTTGCAGATGCGCAGACCTGTCGTCGCCGCCGTCGCGGCCGCCGCACTCGTGACCGCCGGGATCGCCGGCTCGCCCACCGCCATCGCCGCCCCGATCAAGGTGATCCTTCCGATCACCGGCTCGACCAGCCTCGCCAACCCGCTCGCCGCCGGCGCCGTCCTGCCGATGCCCGAGGGCGCCGCGCTCACCGGCGACTTCGACCTCGGGACCGGGTCGCTGGTCGGCGACATGGTCATCCCGCCGATCACCGCCAAGGTCCGCGCGCTCGGACTGCCGGTTCTCGGAGACACCACCTCGACCGTGATCCTGGAGCCGGTCGACAAGACGAAGGCGACGATCGGCGAGGGCGGCATCGTCACCGCGGTGACGAGCTTCCGGATCGCCCTGCCCGAGGTGCGCAGCGACCTCTGGCTCGTCGACAAGATCAACCTGGGCGGTCCGGACTGCAAGACCGGCGTCATCACGACGACCCTCACGAGCACCAAGCCGTTCAGCCTCACCGACGCGTTCCCGATGACGGCGACGTTCACGATCCCCAAGCTCTCGGGGTGTCCGACGGTCATCAACGACACGCTGCTCAACACGCTCATGAGCGGGGACGGCAACACGCTCGACCTCATGGTCGGTCCGATCACGGCGGCGCCCGTCGAGCCCACGCCCACGCCCACTCCCCCCGCGCCGACGCCGACGCCGGCCCCGAAGCCTCCGGCGGCCGTGGTCCTGAAGGCGTCGACCGTCGGTGGGACCACCACCAAGGTCACCTTCGGCAAGGCCGGCAAGGTCAAGGTTCGGGTCCGCCCGTCCGCCGGGGCGACCGGCACGGTGCGCCTCTACAAGGGCAAGCGGCTTCTCGCGACCAAGTCCCTGCGCGACGGACGCGCCACGCTGACCCTGCGCAAGAAGGCGCTGAAGGCGGGCAAGCACCGGCTGCGGATCGTCTACTCCGGCAGCAGGACGCTCAAGAGCTCGAAGGGCACCGTCACCGTGAAGGTCGTCAAGCGCCGCTGACGTCGGTCGCCCGCGAGGCCAGGGCGTCGCGGGCGCGGGCTCAGCCGTCCGCGTCCGCGTCGTCCTCCTCCGACACCGGCGGTCCGTCCCGCAGCAGCGCGACGAACCCCGCCTCGTCGAGGACGGGCACACCGAGCTCCTCGGCCTTCGCGGCCTTGGAGCCGGCCGCCTCACCGACCACGACGAAGCTCGTCTTCTTGGAGACCGACCCGGCCGCCTTGCCCCCACGGACCAGGATCGCCTCGCGCGCCTCGTCGCGGGTGAAGCCCTGCAGCGAGCCGGTGACCACGACCGTCAGCCCCTCGAGGGTGCGGGCGATCGACGCGTCACGCTCGTCGGCCATCCGGACTCCTGCGGCCGCCCACTGCTCGACGATGTCGCGGTGCCAGTCCACCCCGAACCACTCGACGACCGAGGCGGCGATCGTCGGACCGACCCCCTCGACGGCGGCGAGCGTCGCGGCGTCCGCGCTCCGGATCGCGTCCATGCTCCCGAGCTCGGCGGCGAGGGCGCGTGCCGCGGTCGGACCGACGTGGCGGATCGACAGGGCGACGATCACCCGCCAGAGCGGCTGCTCCTTGGCGTTGCCGAGGTTGTCGAGGAAGCGGCGCCCGTTGGCCGACAGGACCCGCTCCCCTGCCCCGGCCTCACGCTCGGCCTTCTTGGCGGCACGGGTGAACATCGGGACGCGGAGCAGCTCCTCCTCCGAGAGCGAGAACAGCCCGCCCTCGTCAGGCAGCACCTCGGCGTCGAGCAGCGCGCTCGCCGCCTCGTAGCCCAGGACCTCGATGTCGAGCGCACCCCGGCTGCCGACGTGGAACAGCCGCTCACGCAGCTGCGCGGGACAGCTGCGCGTGTTGGGGCAGCGGATGTCGGCGTCGCCCTCCTTGGCCGGTGCCAGGGTGGTGCCGCAGGAGGGGCACTCGGTCGGCATCACGAAGGCCCGCTCGCTCCCGTCGCGCAGGGCGGGGACCGGCCCGACGATCTCCGGGATCACGTCGCCGGCCTTGCGCAGCACCACGGTGTCGCCGATGAGGACGCCCTTGCGCTCGACCTCGGACGCGTTGTGCAGGGTCGCCATCTCCACCGTCGACCCGGACACGAACACCGGCTCCATGACGCCGTACGGCGTGACGCGACCCGTGCGGCCCACGTTGACCCGGATGTCGAGAAGCTTGGTGTTGACCTCCTCGGGCGGGTACTTGAAGGCGATCGCCCACCGCGGGGCGCGCGAGGTGGACCCGAGGGCGCGCTGCAGCGAGATCTGGTCGACCTTGACGACGATGCCGTCGATCTCGTGCTCGACGTCGTGGCGGTGCTCGCCGTAGTAGGTGATGAACTCCTCCACGTCGGCCATCGTCGGGAGCACCCGCACACGATCGCTGGTCGGGAGTCCCCAGGCGTGGAGGGCCTCGTACGCCGACGACTGACGCTCGGGCACGTAGCCCTCCCGGTCGCCGATGCCGTGGCAGACCATCCGGAGCGGGCGGCTCGCGGTCACCCGGGGGTCCTTCTGGCGCAGGGACCCCGCCGCTGCGTTGCGCGGGTTGGAGAACGGCGTGTTGCCGGCCTCGCTCCACGCCGCGTTGAACTCCTCGAACGCCTGGGTCGGGAAGAAGATCTCGCCGCGCACCTCCAGCAGCGACGGCACCGGGTGCTCGTCGGAGCCGGTCAGACGGTGCGGGATGCCGTCGATCGTGCGCACGTTGGCGGTGACGTCCTCGCCGACCGTCCCGTCGCCACGGGTCGCGGCGCGGGTCAGCCGACCGTCCTCGTAGGTGAGGTTGATCGCGAGGCCGTCGACCTTCAGCTCGACGAGGAAGTCGCTCTCCTTGCCGGCCTCCTTCTCGACGCGCGCGCCCCAGGCCGCGAGCTCCTCGAAGGAGAAGCAGTTGTCGAGGCTCTCCATGCGACGCCGGTGGCGCACGGCCGAGAACGCCTCCGAGACCGTCCCCCCGACGGTCTGCGTCGGCGAGTCGGGGGTCCGCAGCAACGGGTGCTGCTCCTCCAGCTCGCGCAGCTCGACCATCAGACGGTCGTACTCGGCGTCGGAGAGCGTCGGTGCGTCCTCGACGAAGTAGCGCGTCCGCGCCTGCTCGATGGTCTCGCTCAGCTCGGCGTGGCGCGAGCGCGCGGCGGCCTCGTCCGGTGGGCTCTCGATGCGATCGTCAGCGGTCGACACGGGCGACAATCTACCCTCGCGATCGGACAGGAGCGCGCGACGATGTCCGAGAGAGGGGACGGAGATGGGCTGGTACCAGGAGCACGTCGTCCCTCGCCTCGTCGACACCGTCGGCGGGATGGCACAGGGCGACCCGTACCGCGAGCGCGTGTGCGCCGGGCTGGCGGGGGACGTGGTCGAGATCGGCTTCGGCAGCGGCCACAACGTGCCGTTCTACCCCTCCTCCGTGCGCTCGGTGGCGGCGGTCGAGCCGTCGGACTTCGGGTGGCGTCTCGCCCACGAGCGCGTGATCGGTTCCCGTGTCCCGATCCGCCGTGCCGGTCTCGACGGGCAGCACCTGCCGATGCCGGACGGGAGCGCCGACGCCGTGCTGAGCACCTGGTCGATGTGCACGATCCCCGACCTCGACGCCGCCCTGGCCGAGTGCCGGCGCGTGCTGCGGCCCGGCGGCACGCTGCACTTCCTGGAGCACGGTCTCGCACCCGAGGAGCCCGTACGCCGGTGGCAGCGGCGCCTGGAGCCGCTGCAGAAGCGGGTCTTCGGCGGCTGCCACCTCACCCGGCGGATCCCGGACCACATCACCGCCGCCGGGTTCGCGCTCGTGGAGCTGGACGCGTTCTACGAGGACGGCGCGCCGCGATGGCTCGCTGCGGACTTCCTCGGGGTCGCCCTCAGCGGACCTTGAGCGTGATCGTCCGCGAGCGGTACGGGAGGATGTAGCCCCGCGGCGCGATCGCGACCCGCAGCTTCTGCGTCCCCTTGCGCGTCGTCGGGATCCTGAGGTTCACCCGACCGCTCAGCTTGCGCGTGAGCGCGGCCGAGCGCACGACCTTGCTGCCGCGGTAGACCGTCACCCGCCCGACGATCCGCTGGTAGCCCGGCGCGCTGGCACGCACCCGCAGCACCACCCGCTGGCCGCGCTTGGCCGTCTTGTCGCTGAGCCTGCGGGTGACCGTGAGCTTCGCCTTGGCGATCGCGACGCTGCGCGAGGCCGTCGGAGCGGCGTTCAGGCTGGCCGAGCCGGCGTACGCGATCGTGAACGCGCGCCGCTTCGTCCGGCTGGGCGTGAGGCGGACGTCGGCCACACCGCCCGACAGCGCGCGCGACCCGACGACCTTGCCGCCCTCACGGACGACGACCGTGCCGGTCGGCGTCTGACCGTACGCCGAGGCCCGGACCCGCAGCACCGGCTGGGCCCGCCACCGCGGGACGCCGACCCAGGCGTGCGACAGCGACGAACGGCCCTTCGCCACCCGCAGCGTCGCCGACCCCGGGGCCGCGGACGGGGCGATCGCGTAGTGGCCGTCGTAGCGCGCCACCAGCCGGTGCGTGCCGCCGGCCAGGTCACGCCGCAGACGGACGGTCGCCGCGGACGCCCACTGGTCGCCGACCTGGGCGACCGTCGCGCGTCCGAGCAGCGTGGAGCCGGAGTAGACGCTCACCGTGCCGCGCGGCACGACGTTGGCGCCGTTCACCGTCACGCGCGCCGAGACCTGGTCGCCCGACGTCACCGACGTCTTGTCGTACGTCGCGGTAGTCGACGTGGCCGCCCTCGTGACCGTCACCGTGAAGGGCGCCGCCTGGCGCCACGCGACCGCGGCGTCGCCGCTGTAGAGCACCGCGAGGCGGCGCGCTCCGGCGTACATGAGCTTGGGCAGCTTGATCGACGCCTTGCCGGAGACCAGCGTCGCCTCGCCGAGCACGTCACCGCGGTCGGTGTCGACCACCTGCACCGTCCCGGTCGGGACGCGCCCGCTCGCCGCGACGGTGATCGCGACGTCGACGCGGTTGCCGCCGACGGTGTACGCCAGCGGTGCGGCGCTCGCCGTGATCGTCGGGGTCAGGCCGGCGTTCTTCATGATCGCGCCGACCCGGGTCCGGATCGTGCCCATCTTGGCGTAGAGGTAGCGCCCCGGGCAGGCGGTCTGGCCGACGTCGCGGTGCCCCACGATCTTGGGGCGCGAGACCTTCTTGCCGGTGTTGGTGGTGAAGGTGCGGTAGCCGGTGGGGATCACGTGGTTCATCGAGAACTTCCACGCGATGACCTTGGAGATCGTCTCGACCACCGCGGCCGACGCCGACGCCGACTCGAAGTTGCCGAGCACCGAGATGCCGAAGGTCGTCGCGTTGTTGTTGAGCGCGTGGGCGCCGACGACGTTGCGGGTCAGCCCGCCCCAGCGTCCCTCCCACGCCTGGCCCCACTTGTCGACGACCACGTTGTAGCCGATGTCGCGCCACTTCAGCGCCTTGGTGTGGTACGCGTAGATCGCCCTGATCACCGAGGGGACCTCGGCGCGGGTGTACGAGTTGGAGCCCGCCGTGTGGTGCACGACGGCCCCCTGGACCGAGCCGTAGTCAGGGGCCGACTTGTCGCGGATCCGCTCGTCGGCGCCCCATGCGGCCCGGGACTTGATCGACGGCATGGGAGTCGCCGCCTCGGCGGCCGCGAGCGGCTCGACCTGCTTCGTGGTCGTCGTGGTCCCGAGGTCGAGCAGGTCGACCTGGACGTCGTCGGGCACGGTTCCGTCCGGGGTCGCGACCGTGACCTGGATGGCGTCGGACTCGCCGACGATCAGCGGCGCGGTGCCGGCGCGGGCCTTCGCCGCCTCACGCGTCCCGGGGTCGGGGCCGTCGTCGGTGGCGTCGTCGAGCCGGTACCAGTCGGTCCATCCGTCGGTCTCCCGCGTGCGAACGTAGGTGACGACCTCCCCGTCGACGGATCCGCGGTCCCAGGTGACGCCGGCGACCCGGAAGTCGTCGGTCGCGAGCTTCGGGGTGTCCACGGCGGTCGCGACCTCGTGCGTCGGGTCGGGAGCCGGCGTCCCGTCCGGCGCGAGGGCCCCCTCGACCGGCGGCTCGGTGCTCGGCTCGTCGGCGGTGACGGCGTACGCCGCGAGGGCGTAGGCGCGCGGGTCCGGCGTCGTCCCGACGGTCACCGTCTGGTTCCAGGCGACGACGGGCAGGACGACGAGTCCGGCCGCCACGGTCGGCAGGACGGCGAGTGCGATCTTCGTCCGAGACGTGCTCATGCGGGCCCCCCAAGCTGGTCGTGCTCCCCAGGCAGCGTACGTGAGCCCTGTCGCGGCGCGACTCGGAACGGGTTCAGAGGCGTGTCGCGGAAGCGACATCGCGCAGCGTCCGCCGCGCGTCGTCAGGCGTCGAGCCTGCCAGACCGCACGAGGGCGAGAGCACCGTCCGGGGCACGGTGGCGTCCTCGGAGAACCCGAGCGCCGCGAAGAAGCGGTCGCTGGACCGCCGCAGTCCGCTGGGATCCCGGCCGGTGACCCCGGGCCACAGGTCGGCGCCGGCCTCGAGCACCGCGGCGTACGCGTCGTACTCGTCGGCGGTGACGAGGCTCAGATCGAAGGACAGCGCCTCGAACCCCGCTCCCGACAGGAGCGTGACCGGGACCCGCGGCGCGCAGGTGTGGACGACCGGGCGGGCGCCGGCGCCGCGGACGGCGCTCGCGACCTCGCGGAGGGAGGCGTCGGCCTCGGGGTCGTGGACCCGCCGGTGGCGCCCGATGCCGCTGGCGGTCGGGACCTGCCCGTCGAGCACGGCGCGCAGTCCCGGCTCGTCGACCTGGAGGACGACCGCCGCGCCGGGGACGCGGCGGCGTACCTCGTCGACGTGGGCCGCGATCCCCGACGCGAGCGACTGCGCGAGCTCGCGCCGGGCGCCGTGGTCGGCGAGCACCCGGTCGCCGCGGGGCCGCTCCATCGTCGCCGCCAGCGTCCACGGCCCGGCGACCTGGACCTTGAGCCCTCCCTCGTAGCCCTGGGTCTCCTCCTCGAGCACGTCGAGGTCGTGCGACAGCAGCGAGCGGGCGCGCCGCTGGTCGAGCCCGGGCCGGTCCGTGAGCCGCCACCCCGCCGGCTGGAGGTCGGCTCCCAGCCCGTCGAGGAGGCCGACCGCCCGGCCGACCATCCCGGCGCCGTCCCCCCGCGCCGGGAGCTCGGGCAGGAACGGGAGGTCGAGGGTCTCGACAACGAAGCGGACGACGCCGCGGAAGTCCTCCCCCGGCATCGACCCGACGCCGGTGGCTCGCATGCCCGCGCTCACCGCGGCGGCACCGCGGCGGCGACCCGCTTCGTGGCGGAGATCGTGGCCGACCCGACGACCCGGGTCCCGTCGTAGACCACGACGGCCTGCCCCGGTGCGATGCCGTCGGCCGGGTCGTGGAGATCCACGTGCAGCCGGTCGCCGTCGAGCCGCACCGTCGCCCGGTGCTCCGCGCCGTGGGCCCGCAGCTGGACGGTGCAGGCGAGCTCGCCCGCCGGAGGCGTGCCGCACCACAGGGGCCGGATGCCCTCCAGCCCGTCGACGGCGAGGTGCTCGCGCGGACCGACGGTCACCGTCCCGGACACCGGCTCGATGTCGAGGACGAAGCGCGGACGGCCGTCGGCGGCCGGGCGGCCCAGCCGCAGGCCGCGGCGCTGGCCGATCGTGAACGCGAACGCGCCGTCGTGCTCGCGCAGGACCTCCCCGGCCTCGTCCACGACCACGCCGGGCTTGGTGCCCAGCTTGTCGTGCAGCCATCCCGGGGTGTCCCCGTCGGCAACGAAGCAGATGTCGTGGCTGTCCGGCTTGTGCGCCACCTGCAGGCCGCGCTGCTCCGCCTCGCGCCGCACCTCGTCCTTGGTGTCGGTGCCGAGGGGGAACAGCGAGTGGGCGATCTGGTCCGCGGTCAGCACGCCCAGCACGTACGACTGGTCCTTGGCGTGGTCGGCGGCGCGGTGCATCTCGACGGTCCCGTCGGGCGCGGTCGCGAGGCGCGCGTAGTGGCCGGTGACGACGGCGTCGAAGCCGAGCGCGAGGGCACGGTCGAGGACGGCGGCGAACTTGATCTTCTCGTTGCACCGCAGGCACGGGTTGGGGGTGCGGCCGGCGGTGTACTCGGCGATGAAGTCCTCGACGACCTCCTCGTGGAACTCGTCGCTCATGTCCCAGACGTAGAACGGGATGCCGATCACGTCGGCGGCGCGGCGGGCGTCGTTGCTGTCCTCGATCGAGCAGCAGCCGCGGGCGCCGGTCCGGTACGACCGGGGGTTGCGCGAGAGGGCCAGGTGCACGCCGGTCACGTCGTGGCCCGCATCCTTGGCGCGGGCGGCGGCGACGGCGGAGTCCACTCCCCCGGACATGGCGGCCAGGACCCGCATCAGCGCCTCCCCGCCTTCGCCGCGGCGCGGGCACGCTCGTAGACCGCGGGCAGCGCGGCGATCAGCCGGTCGACGTCGGCCACCGACGTCGTACGGCCCATGCTGAAGCGCAGCGAGCCCCGTGCCGCGAGCTCGTCCATCCCCATCGCGATCAGGACGTGGCTCGCCTGCGGCACGCCCGCCGAGCAGGCCGACCCGGTCGAGCACTCGATGCCCTGGGCGTCGAGGAGCATGAGGAGCGAGTCGCCCTCGCAGCCGGGGAAGGTCACGTGGACGACGTGCGGCAGCCGGTGCTCGGGTCCCGGCTGCGGGTCACCGTTGACGACCGCCTCCGGCACGGCCGTACGCAGTCCGTCCACCAGCCGCGAGCGGAGCGCCTCCAGACGCGCGGACTCCGCCTCGCGTCCGGTGACGGCCAGGTCCACGGCGACCGCGAACGCGGCGATCGCGGCCGTGTTGAGGGTGCCGGACCGCAGGTCGCGCTCCTGCCCGCCGCCGTGCAGCAGCGGCACGGCCTCGACCTCGCGGCGTACGACGAGCGCGCCCACGCCGGTCGGCCCGCCGACCTTGTGCGAGGAGATCGACACGGCGTCCAGCCCGCTCGCCGCGAAGTCGAGCGGCAGGTGCGCCAGCGCCTGGACGGCGTCGCTGTGCACCGGGATGCCGTGCTCGGACGCGAGCGCCACGACCTCCGGGATCGGCTGCACCGTCCCCACCTCGTTGTTGGCCGTCATGCAGCTGATGAGCGCCACGTCCTCGGGACGGCGCTCCACCGCGGCACGAAGGGCATCGAGGTCGAGCCGGCACGACCTGTCGACCTCGACCAGCTCCGCGACCGCGCCCTCGCCCTTCTCCAGCCAGGTCAGGGGGTCGAGCAGCGCGTGGTGCTCCACGGCCGAGGCGATGACTCTCCGCCGGGCAGGGTCGGCGTGGTGGCGCGACCAGTACAGGCCCTTGACCGCCAGGTTGTCGGCCTCGGTGCCGCCGGACAGGAACACGACCTCGCTGGGCCGTGCGCCGATGCGCTGCGCGATCAGCTCGCGCGCCTCCTCGACACGGCGCCGCGCGCGACGGCCGGAACCGTGCAGCGACGAGGGGTTGCCCCCCTCGAGCATCGCCGCGTTCATCGCCGCGATCGCCTCGGGGACCATCGGCGTGGTCGCCGCGTGGTCGAGGTACGTGATCGGGGCGGGCGGAAGATTCATGTCGAAACCAGACTAGTCGGCCGCCTGTCCTGTGCGTACGCCCGCTGCCTGCCAGGCTGGTGCGATGAAGCACCTTCCGACGGGCCGGCTGCGGCAGCACGACGAGCACACGGACCTCGTCTACACCCGGGTCCTGCCGCTCGACCGCGACGCGGCATGGTCCGCCGTCACGGGTCCGGAGCCGCTGGGCGAGATCGAGGTGACCGTGGTCGGAGAGGAGGAGCCCGACCACCTCACCGTCCGCCTCGACACCGGCACCGTCGTGGAGGCCTACCTGCGTGCCCGCGAGGACCGCACCACCGACCTCCAGCTCGTGGTGCACGACGTCGCGTCGCAGGACGTCGGGGAGCAGGGACCGCGGGGCGACTACCTGCTGGGAGTCCTCGGAGCACGGGTCGTCGGGGACCCGGAGCCGCTTTGGACGGACTACTACCCTGCGGGACGGGCGTACTACGACACGCTTGCCGCCACCGACGCCCGACACAGCGAGGAGTGACATGCAGACAACCTTCGACATCGACGGGGTGGGCACCGTCCACCGGCTCGGGTTCGGCGCGATGCGCATCACCGGGCCCGGGATCTGGGGCGAGCCCGCCGACCGCGAGACGGCACGCGCCGTCGTCCGGCGGGCGGTCGAGCTCGGCGTCGACTTCATCGACACCGCCGACTCGTACGGGCCGTACGTGAGCGAGGAGATCCTCGGGGAGGCGCTCGCGCCGTACCCCGCGGGCGTGACGATCGCCACCAAGGCGGGCCTGGTGCGGACCGGGCCCAACGAGTGGTGGCCCGTGGGCCGCCGCGAGTACCTCCGGCAGCAGGTCGAGACGAGCCGGTGGCGCCTGCGCACCGACGTGATCGACCTCTTCCAGCTGCACCGGATCGACGCGCGGACGCCGCGCGAGGAGCAGTTCGAGACCCTCGCGCAGCTGCGCGAGGAGGGCAAGGTCCGCGCCGTCGGGCTCTCGCAGGTGACGGTCGAGGACATCGAGGAGGCGCGGCGCTACGTGCCCGTCGCCACCGTCCAGAACCGCTACAACCTCGTGGACCGCTCGTCGGCCGACGTCCTCGACTACTGCGCCGAGCACGGCATCGGCTTCATCCCGTGGGCCCCGGTCGACGCCGGCGACCTCGCCTCCCCCGACGGTCCGGTCGGGCAGGCGGCCAAGCGGTACGACGCGACGCCGGCGCAGGTCGCGCTCGCCTGGCTGCTGCAGACGTCACCGGTGATGCTGCCCATCCCCGGCACCGGATCCGTGGCGCACCTGGAGGAGAACATGGCGGCGGCCGACCTGACCCTCGACGCGGACACCGTCGCCGAGCTCGACGCGGCCGCCTGACGGCTGTTCGGAGGGCGGGGTCCGTGCCAGGCTGGACGGCATGGACCTCTCCCTCCACCTCCCCCGGTTCGACGTGCCCGGCGGCACGGCGGCGATCGCGCCGACGTACGCCGAGGTGGGCGCGGTCGCTGACGCCGGGGGTCTCCGCTCGCTGTCGGTGATGGACCACTACTTCCAGATGGAGCACTACGCCGGCGGCGCGCCGGACCCGATGCTCGAGGCGTACACGACCCTCGGGTTCCTCGCGGCCCGGACCGAGCGCGTCGGACTCCAGGTACTCGTCACCGGCGTGCCCTACCGCTACCCCGGCCTGCTCGCGAAGATCGTCGCGTCCCTCGACGTGCTGAGCGGCGGGCGCGCCACGCTCGGGATCGGCGCCAGCTGGTACGACCGCGAGCAGCAGGCGCTCGGTGTGCCCGTCTGGCCGACCGGCGAGCGGCTCGCGCGTCTGGAGGAGACGCTGCAGGTCGTGGCGCAGATGTTCGGCGACGACGACGGGCCGTACGAGGGCCGCTACTACCAGCTCGCCGAGACGCTCTGCTCGCCGAAGCCGCTGGGCCCGGTGCCGGTGATGATCGGCGGCGGCGGGGAGAAGAAGACGCTGCGGCTCGTCGCACAGTACGGCGACGCGTGCAACTTCTTCGCCCAGCCCGGCTACGGCACCGACGGTGTGGTGCACAAGCTCGACGTGCTGCGCGGGCACTGCGACGACGTCGGCCGGCCGTACGAGGAGATCCGCAAGACGATCCTGTGGAACGGCCCGGTGCCGCTCGACGGCTCGTTCACCGAGACCCTCGCTGCGTACGCGGAGGTCGGTTTCGAGGAGGCGTTCGTGATGGCGCCGGACGGGGACCTCGTCGGTTTCGCGCGCGGGCTCGCCGAGTCGGTGGTCGGCCCAGCGGCGACCCTGTAGCGCCCCCGCCCGCCGGTCGCCCCTCCGCCGGTCGAGCAGCGCCCCCTCCGCCGGTCGAGCAGCGCCCCGCTCCGACGGTCGAGCAGCCGCGAGCCGCTAGGTGTGATGTCCAGCCAGGTTGTTCAACCTGGTGATGGGTGCGGCTTTGCCGATTGCTGAGTGGGGCCGGTGGTGGTTGTACTCGTGGAGCCATGCTGGCAGGGCGGCGAGTCGGGCTGATTCGGAGTT
>NZ_JBODSD010000005.1:0-454351 GCF_050632745.1 Mumia spirodelae
AATCAGCCCGCCTCGCCGCCCTGCCAGCATGGCTCCACGAGTACAACCACCACCGGCCCCACTCAGCACTCGGCAAAGCCGCACCCATCACCAGGTTGAACAACCTGGCTGGACATCACAGCTAGCGGGAGAGGTGCCTGTCTCGACCTCCGGTGGTCGAGGAGGACGGAGCGCCAGCGGGCGCCCCGGTGGTCGAGTAGGACGGAGCACCAGCGGGCGCCCCGGTGGTCGAGTAGGACGGAGCGCCAGCGGAGTCCGTATCGAGACCCCCTGCCCAGACCAACAGGTCTCGATACGCGGACCCACCTCAGGTGGTCGAGTAGGACGGAGCGCCAGCGGAGTCCGTATCGAGACCCCCTGCCCAGACCAACAGGGTCTCGATACGGGCTCGTCCCTCGCCCTACTCGACCAACAGCACCCGCCCCGGTGGTCGAGGAGGACGGAGCGCCAGCGGAGTCCGTATCGAGACCCCCTGCCCAGACCAACGGGGTCTCGATACGGGCTCGTCCCTCGCCCTACTCGACCAACAGCACCCGCCCTGGTGGTCGAGTAGGACGGAGCGCCAGCGGAGTCCGTATCGAGACCCCCTGCCCAGACCAACGGGGTCTCGATACGGGCTCGTCCCTCGCCCCACTCGACCAACGGCACCCGCCCCGGTGGTCGAGGAGGACGGAGCGCCAGCGGAGTCCGTATCGAGACCGCCTGCTCTCTGCGGGGTCTCGATACGGGCTCGTCCCTCGCCCTACTCGACCAACGGACCGCCCTCTGGTGGTCGAGTAGGACGGAGCGCCAGCGGAGTCCGTATCGAGACCCCCTGCCCACACCCACGGGGTCTCGATACGGGCTCGTTCCTCGCCCTACTCGACCACCGGGACCAGCGGACCTGCTCAGACGGGGGTGCCGCGGAGCGAGGAGAGGTAGTCCCACGCGTCCACGAGGCGCATCGTCGTACGCCGCCGCAGCAGCTTGAGCGCCCGCCAGCGGCCCCACCGGAACGCCAGCAGCCGACGCAGGTCGTCGGCCAGGTCCGAGTCGACCTCGGCGTGGTCGAGGTTGGACGCGTCGGCGTACGCCCGCTCGATCAGGCGTCGCTCGACGGCCTCCGACCACTCCTCGACCCGCGCCTTGGCCTGGAGCAGCGACATGTCGGTGCTCGCGTGGAGCAGCCGGGTGGCCTCCATCTTGCGCCCGGACTCGAGGAGACGCGTGATCTCCGAGCGCGTCACCTCGTCGACGGGGCGGTTGCCGCGGGTGTTGAGCTTGGCGTGCTTCAGCTCCGGCGCGACCGGCGTGAGGCGCCGCGCGGCGACCGGCTCGGGGGTCTCGCGGCGACCGCCCCACCACATCAGGAGGGCGCCGATGGCGACTCCCGAGAGCACGGCGGCGATCACGGCCAGGAGCATGAGAACAGCCTAGTGCCGCGATCTTCGGCCCGGTGGGAGGCGTGCGAGGATGGCGCGCATGGACGTCCCCGTGCCCATGCCGGGCTCCCCCACCGACCGGCGCGACGACGACCCGCTGTGGTTCAAGAGAGCGGTCTTCTACGAGGTCCTGGTCCGGTCGTTCCACGACTCGACCGGTGACGGGATCGGCGACCTCGCGGGTCTGACGAGCAAGCTCGACTACCTCCAGTGGCTCGGTGTCGACTGCCTGTGGCTCCCGCCGTTCTTCCCCTCGCCGCTGCGCGACGGCGGCTACGACGTCGCCGACTACACGAGCGTCTCGCCCGAGCTCGGGACCGTGGAGGACTTCAAGGAGCTCCTCGACGAGGCCCACGCACGCGGCATCCGCGTGATCATCGACGTCGTCATGAACCACACGTCGGACGCGCACCCGTGGTTCCAGGCGTCGCGGACCGACCCCGACGGGCCGTACGGCGACTTCTACGTGTGGCACGACACCGACGAGGCGTACGCCGACGCGCGCATCATCTTCGTCGACACCGAGGCGTCGAACTGGACGTACGACCCCGTCCGCGGGCAGTACTTCTGGCACCGCTTCTACAGCCACCAGCCCGACCTCAACTTCGAGAACCCCGCCGTGCACGACGCGATGCTGGACGCTCTGCGGTTCTGGCTGGACCTCGGCGTCGACGGGTTCCGGCTCGACGCCGTGCCGTACCTCTACGAGGAGGAGGGCACCAACGGCGAGAACCTGCCCCTGACGCACGCGTTCCTGCGGAAGGTACGGCGCTACGTCGACGACAACTACCCGGGCCGGGTCCTGCTGGCCGAGGCCAACCAGTGGCCCGCCGACGTGGTCGACTACTTCGGGGACCCGGAGGTCGGCGGCGACGAGTGCCACATGTGCTTCCACTTCCCCGTCATGCCGCGCCTGTTCATGGGGGTACGACGCGAGTCGCGCTACCCGATCAGCGAGATCATGGAGCAGACCCCGGACATCCCGGACGGCTGCCAGTGGGGCATCTTCCTGCGCAACCACGACGAGCTCACCCTCGAGATGGTGACCGACGAGGACCGCGACTACATGTGGCGCGAGTACGCCAGCGACCCGCGGATGAAGGCCAACATCGGCATCCGCCGCCGCCTCGCGCCGCTGCTGGACAACGACACCAACCGCATGGAGCTGTTCACTGCGCTGCTGCTGAGCCTGCCGGGATCCCCGGTGCTCTACTACGGCGACGAGATCGGCATGGGCGACAACATCTGGCTCGGTGACCGCGACGGCGTCCGTACGCCGATGCAGTGGACGCCGGACCGCAACGCCGGCTTCTCGGTCGCCAACCCCGGCAAGCTGAGCCTCCCGGTGATCATGGACCCCGTCTTCGGGTACCAGGCGGTCAACGTCGAGGCGGAGCAGGAGAACACCTCCTCGCTCCTGCACTGGACACGGCGCATGATCCACATCCGCAAGCAGCACCCGGCGTTCGGCGTCGGCACGTTCCGCGACATCGGCGGCTCCAACCCGTCGGTGCTGTCCTTCGTGCGCGAGCACGAGGGTGACGTGATGCTCTGCGTCAACAACCTGTCGCGGTTCCCGCAGCCGGTCGAGCTGGACCTCCACGCCTACGCCGGCGTCCGCCCGGTCGAGACGTTCGGAGGGGTGGAGTTCCCCGCGATCGGCGACCTGCCCTACCTGCTCACGCTGGCGGGCCACGGCTTCTACTGGTTCCGCCTGGGACGACCGGCCGAGATCGAGGGGGCAGCATGACGGACACGCCCGGCACCGGAGACCGTACGCCGGCCGACCGCACGACGGCCGATCGCACGACGGCGGACCGCAGGCCAGGTGACCGGCGGGAGGTGCTCGACTACCTGGTGCGCCAGCGCTGGTTCGCCGGCGAGAGCGACGGGTGGGAGCTCGAGCGCATCACTCCGCTGGGCTGGCTGAGCCGGCCAGCGACCGGTCTCGGGGTGCGCTTCGAGCTGGTGACGGTGCGCGGACCGGGCGGGCCGCACACCTACAACGTCCCGCTCGCGTACCGGCCCGAGCCGGTGGACGCCAACGCGTACGGGTTCGTCGGGACCTACGCCCCGGGGCTCGGCGAGACCGCGGACGAGCTGTTCGTGTACGACGCGGTGCACGACCCGGAGGCCCGCCGCGTCCTCATGCGGGGCTTCTTCGACGCGACGGACACCGAGCCGCCGGCCGACACCGTCTACTCCTCGCACCTCCCGCACGACGAGGACGGCGCCACGCCCATCGGCCCGGACTCGGAGTCGGTCCTCCTCGCGGTCGAGCAGTCCAACACGTCTCTGGTGGTCGAGGAGACGGCGATGCTCAAGGTGTTCCGCAAGGTCGTCGCCGGCCGCAACCCGGACGTCGAGATCCACGATGCGCTCGCCGGTCCGGGCGACGACGCGATCGCTCCGCTGTGGGGATGGATCACCGCGACGCCGACCGGCGGCGGGCAGCCGTACGACCTCGCGATGCTGCAGAAGTTCCTCCGGACCGCCACCAACGGCTGGGAGAGCGCGCGCACGAGCGTCCGCGACCTGCTGGCCGAGCCGGGCCTCACGCCCGAGGAGGCCGGCGGCGACTTCGCCGGCGAGGCGGCGCGCCTCGGTGAGACGGTGCGGCTCGTGCACTCGCTGATGGCGGACCGGCTGTCGACGACGTCGTGGGGCAACGACGACCTCCGTGCGCTGGCCGACCGGCTGGACGCCCGGTTCGACCGGCTCCTCGAGCGTGCACCTGACCTCGGCCGCTTCGCCGACGGCGTACGCGCTCGCTACGACCGGCTCCGCTCGCTCGAGGGTCCGGTGGTCGCGCAGCGGGTGCACGGCGACCTCCACCTGGGGCAGACCCTGCGGACCACCGCCGGCTGGAAGCTGATCGACTTCGAGGGCGAGCCGGTGGCCCCGCTCGAGGAGCGGGTGACCCTCGACTCCGCCCTGCGCGACGTCGCCGGGATGGTGCGGTCGTTCGACTACGCCGCGAACTCGTACGTGCTCCAGACCGGCACGGACGGCGATGAGGCGAAGAGCCAGGCCCTCGCCTGGGTCGAGCGCAACCGCGCTGCGTTCCTCGACGGCTACTACGCCGTGCCCCCCGCCGACGACACCGCCGCCGACAGCGGCCCGTCGGAGGTCGAGACGGCGCTGCTCGCGGCGTACGAGGTGGACAAGGCGGTGTACGAGCTGGTCTACGAGCTGGACCACCGACCCGACTGGCGCGCGGTGCCCGAGGGAGCCCTGGAGCGGCTGCTCGCGTGAGTGCGCACCGGCCGGCCGACCGTCAGCGGCGCACGATCTTCCAGGTCGGCGTCTCGATCGAGCCGTAGTTGGACCCGTCAGGTGCGCGCACCACCAGCTTGAAGCGGAAGTACTCGCCGCTGTCCCACCCACGGGGGAAGCGGATGGTCACGCGGCCCCGCGCGTCGGGGCGGTAGCTGCGGGCGCGCTCCCACGCCCCCCACCGGTACTCCCCCTTCCACAGCTCGACGATCGCTCCCGTCGAGGGCGCGATCGTGACCGTCCTCCTGACGATCTTCTTGCGCTTGGTGTGCAGCGTCCGCTTGGGCCATCCCGTCAGGCGCGGGCGGATCGCGACGTACGCGTCGTGCTCGGCCGTCGTCCGGTACCCCGACTCGGCGGCGTTGCCGTGATAGCGCAGCTGGAGCCGGCCCGAGTCCTTCACGGTGACCCTCGTGGTGAACGAGGCACGGCCGTAGGGGTCGAGCACGCCGTTCACCGATGCGACGCGACGCCAGACGGAGGAGAACCACGGCTTGTACCAGACCTCGGCCGGCCGCGGCGCCGTGCCGAGCAGTGTCTGGTCGTCGGCGCCGCCGAGGAGCCACGTCGCGACGTACGGTCGCCCCAGCTCGACGACCTGGTCCATGGACTTGCCGACCACCTTGACGGCCCGCCGTACGACGAGGACCTCGGGCAGCGACTCGTCGACGACCGTCCGCCACGGCAACGGGGACGCCACGACCACGCGGACGCGGAGTCTTCCGGCAGGCAGCGACGCGCTGACCTGGTACGACCCGCTCGCGTCGGTCCTCGTCGTCGCCCGGCGCGTCCAGGTCGAGGAGCCCGCGGCGGCGGTCTCCAGGTGGACCACCGCGCCGACGTACGACTCGTACCCCCACTCCTCCCACGACTCCCGTCGCACCCGCCCGTGCCAGGAGATCGGCCTGCCGGCCGCCAGCGTCCCGCTCGCCTCCCCGGGCAGGTTCCCCCACGGGGTGTGCACGACGTCGAGGTGGTAGGCCTCGACGGACACGGTCTTCGAGGACGACGTTGCCGCGGCGTCACCGGCGAAGGAGACCCGCCACTGGCTGTCCGCGGCGATCTGCCGGAACGCCTCGAGCGCGGCCACGCCGTCGGCGCCGGTCGTCGCCTCGCCCACGGGCGTCCAGGCGGACCAGACGCCTCCCGCGAGGGTGCGGATCTCCCAGGTGACCGTTCGCCCCGCCACGCCGGTCCAGTCGGCCTCCGCGAGCACCTCGGACGCGCTCGCGAGCGCGGCGAGTCCTGTTGCTTCCTCGTCGTAGCACCCCTCCTCGTCGATGTCCTCGCCCGGACCGGTCGCAGCATCGACGAGCCGCACCGGCGGTGCCATGATCTCGTCGCCGGCGAGGACGACCGAGGGATAGCAGACGTCGGTGAGCAGCTCGGTGACCACGGGCACCTCGGGCTCGGCCTGGGCCGAGACCGGCGCCAGCAGGCCGACGACGAGGAGCAGGAGCAGCAGCGGGCGCACGAGGGAACGCCGCGTCGGGGGAACGCGCATGGCGGGATCGTAGGGCGGGCGGCGTGGCGGCCGACCTCCATCAGGCGCTCCGACATCCAACCGTGACCTTCGCCTCCCCTCGTCCTCCCGACGGCCTCAACACGGCGTCGCCCGCGCGTGAAAGACTCGCGGACATGACGCGAGACCTGTGGCACGACCTCGGTTCTCACCGGCGCGAGGGCGGCGTGGACTTCGCCGTCTGGGCGCCGAACGCGCACGACGTCCAGGTCCTGGGCGACTTCAACGGGTGGGACGGCAGCGGTCACGGCCTCCGACGCGGCGACGACGGCGTCTGGCGCGGTCGGGTCGAGGGCGTCGACGACGGCGCGCTCTACAAGTACGCCGTCCACGGCGCCGACGGGGTGCGCCGGGAGAAGGCCGACCCCTTCGCCGTCTGGGCGGAGGTGCCGCCGGCCAACGCCTCGCGCGTCTTCACCTCGCGCCACACATGGACCGACGACGCGTGGGTAGAGCAGCGGCGCACCCGGCAGCCGTGGGCGGAGCCGATGAGCGTGTACGAGGTGCACCTCGGCTCGTGGCGGGTCGGCCTGAGCTACCGCGAGCTGGCCGAGACCCTCGTCCCGTACGTCGCGGAGCAGGGCTTCACTCACGTCGAGCTGATGCCGGTGATGGAGCACCCGTTCGGCGGCTCGTGGGGCTACCAGGTGACCGGCTACTACGCGCCGACGGCACGCTTCGGCGACCCCGACGACTTCCGGGCCCTCGTCGACGCCTTCCACGCCGCAGGCATCGGCGTGATCCTCGACTGGGTCCCCGCGCACTTCCCCCGCGACGAGTGGGCGCTCGGGCGCTTCGACGGCACGCCGCTCTACGAGCACCCCGATCCGCGACGCGGCGAGCATCCCGACTGGGGCACGTTCGTCTTCGACCTCACCAAGGGCGAGGTGCGGGAGTTCCTGCTCGCCAACGCGTTCTGGTGGTTCGAGGAGTTCCACGTCGACGGCCTGCGGGTCGACGCCGTCGCCTCGATGCTCTACCTCGACTACTCGCGCGGGCCCGGCGGCTGGGTGCCCAACGTGCACGGCGGCAACATCGACCTCGAGGCCGTGTCGTTCTTCCAGGAGCTCAACGCGTCCTGCTACGCCCGCTTCGGGGGCATCGCGATGATCGCCGAGGAGTCCACCGCGTACGACGGCGTGACGCGCGACGTCGCGTACGACGGGCTGGGGTTCGGCTTCAAGTGGAACCTCGGCTGGATGCACGACACGCTCGGCTACTTCGCCGTCGACCCGATGTACCGCAGCCACGACCACCACCGGCTGACGTTCGCGATGATGTACCACCACGCCGAGAACTTCGTCCTCCCGCTCTCCCACGACGAGGTCGTGCACGGCAAGGGGTCGCTGCTGGGCAAGATGCCGGGCGACCGCTGGAAGCAGTTCGCGGGGCTGCGCGCGCTGCTGGCCTACCAGTGGAGCCACCCGGGCAAGCAGCTCCTGTTCATGGGGGCCGAGATCGCGCAGGACCGCGAGTGGTCCGAGGAGCGCTCGCTCGACTGGGACGTGCTCGACGCCGGGGCGGCCGAGGCGTCGTCGCACGCGGGCGTGCAGCGGCTCGTCAGCGCGCTCAACGCCACCTACGCGGACAACCCCGCGCTGTGGAAGGACGACCACACGCCGGACGGGTTCGCGTGGCTCGAGGCCGACGACGCCGCCAACAACGTGTACGCGTTCTTGCGCCGCGGCGACGGTCGTACGCTCGTCTGCGTGGCGAACCTGTCCGGCAACACCTGGCAGCGCTACCGCGTCGGCCTCCCGGAGAAGGGCGCGTGGCGGGTCGTGCTCTGCACCGACGACACGGAGTACGGCGGCGCGGGTGCGTCCCCGGACCCCGAGCTGGTGACGGAGGAGATCGCGTGGCACCGGCAGACCTCGTCGGCCGAGCTGCGGCTCCCCGCGCTCTCGGTCACCTGGTTGGAGCCCGTCGATGGCTGACCTGACCCTCCGCTCGGCCGGCGACGACGTGTACGAGGTGGTCGACGGCGACCGGGTCCTCGGCACCGTCACGCTCGTCCGCGAGGACACCCGTACGGCGTCGGTGCGGTGGGAGCTCGGCCGCACCGAGGAGCCCCGACGGTCCCAGGCGGTCAACCTCGCGATCACGCACGCGTTCGACGAGCTCGGTGTCACGCGCGTGCAGACGCTGGTGAGCGAGGACGCCGTCGCCGACCGCCGCGCCGCCGCCCGTGCCGGGATGCGTCGCGACGGCCTGATCCGCCAGGTCGACGCCCCGGACCAGGAGCTGCTGTCGCGGCTCGCCGACGACCCGCACCCGCACACGCGGGAGGGGTTCGTGGCGATGCTCAACGCGGCGCTCCCCAAGAAGCGAGCGATCGCGCAGGCGCTCGTCCGCGACGCCGAGGGCCGGGTGCTGCTGTGCGAGCTGACCTACAAGCGGGAGTGGGACCTGCCGGGCGGCGTGGTCGACCCCGGCGAGTCACCGGCCGACGCGGTCGTGCGCGAGCTGCGCGAGGAGCTCGGGGTCGACGCCCGCGTGCGCGGCCTCCGTACGGTCAACTGGCTGCCGCCGTGGAGCGCGTGGGACGACGCGGTGCTCTTCGTGTTCGACGTGGAGGCGTGGGACCCCGACGCCCCGCTCACGCTGCAGCCGACCGAGATCGAGGCGGTCCACTGGTGCGACCGCGACCTCGTGCGCGAGCGCGCCACGGCGGCGACGATCGAGCTGCTCGACAGCCTCGACGACGACCCGGACGACACCTACCGCGAGGCCGGGCACGTGTTCCGGCCGACGGTCGAGGACTGAGCCTCCCGCCGCGTCAGGGCGCGGCGACGCTCCCGGTGTCCTCCGACCCGATCACGCCGCCGTACTGGCCGAGCACCCGCGGCAGGCCGACCCCGCCCTGCGGCGGGACGTACATCAGCACCTGGTGGTAGTAGCGGAGCACACCCGAGCGGTTCATCGGGCTGCCGAGGTAGGCCTTCTGCTCCGAGTCCTCGGGCCAGGTGACGCTCGCTCCGGGAGCGAGCACCCAACCGTCCTGCCTCATCAGGGTGCCGAAGACGAGGGCCCCGCCGTCCTGGGTGCGCACCGCGTGCGTCACCGGCTGCGAGGCCCAGGTGCGCTGGAAGGTCGTCCCCGGCTTGGCGAGCGCCGCCGCCTGGGCACGCATCTGCGTGACGAACGAGTCCGCGGTGACCTGCGTGGCGCGAGGCGAGTTCGGGTCGCCGAGCGTCGCCGCGTACGCCTGCATCGCCGCCGTCGGGCTCGATAGCAGCCCGTCGCTGTCGTCAGGTCCGACCGTCTCCACCACGCCGTCCACCGTCTTGGGGACCGGCAGCACGGTGCTGAGCAGCGCCTCGGGCGACGTCGTGAGCTCCCACTGGGCCGTCGAGGACTCGCGTTCGAAGACCTGGACCCTCCGCAGGCCGCGGGCGTCGTCGCGCGCCGTCGTCATGAACCAGAGCGGGTACGCGTCGAGGCGCGGGGTGAACACGTCCTCGATCTCTGCCGGTGCGACCTCCTGACCGGTGGAGGCGTTGCCATGCAGACGCTTCGCGACGTCGATCGCGCCGGCATCGACGGCCAGCATGGGGCCGGTCTCGACGAGGGCGAGGATGTCCGGGTCGAGGGCGGTGAACGCGGCGCCGCGCGCCTTCTCGTAGTTGCGGTACGTGCGGTCCACTTCGCCGTGGTCGGCGGCGACCTTCGAGACGTCGTTGCTCGTCTTCTCCAGCGGGAACACACCGCAGCCGGTGACGAGGGTGAGCGTGAGCGCGCTCGCGGCGAGGAGCGCGGCGCGGCGGCGAGCGGCGGTCATACGCGTCCCCCGCTGGGGGCACGGCCGGCCTTGGTGGGCTCGCTGCCGGCGGCGGTCTTCTTGTCGGCGTCCTTCTTGTCGGCGCGCTTCTCGGCGGTGTCCTTCGCGTCCGTGTCCTTCGCGTCGGGTCCGTCCGGTCCGGAGCGCCTCCCGCGACGCAGCAGGCGCCGACGCTTCTTCGTCGCCGCCCCGCTGTCCCCGCCGCCGTCGTCCGCGCGGCTGGAGTCCGGCGCCCCCTCCTCAAGGAAGTCGTCCCACGTGTCGGCGTCGGACGGATCGGTCTCGAGCCACGGGGTGTCCCACTCGTCGTCGACGAACCCGGGCGCGTCGACGGCGGGAGCGCGCCGACGGACGCCCGGCACGAGCCCGAGGGCGACCAGCCCCAGCACCGCGGCGCCGAGCCCGGTGAGGGTCACGCCGACGGCGACGCCGAAGGCGCCCGGCACCTCGTACGCCCCGGTCAGGCGCAGCCCCGCGAGGTCGGAGTCCCCCACGGCCAGCACGGCCAACGACACGGTCTCGTCGGGGAGCCGGAAGCGGAGCTCCGCGCCGCCGACGCCGGAGGACTGCTCCACCCACCAGTCCAGCGCGGTCGGAGCGGCCGGGAGCTGCGGGTCGCCGTCGACGGCACGCGTGCGGACCGACCACGGGACGCGATAGCGCGTGACCTCCAGCCGCGCCGTCGACGCGAGGTAGTCGTCGAGGTCCAGCGTGTGCGCCAGGCCGAGGAAGACCGGCTTGTCGTCGGGCAGCTCGACGAGGACGCTCACCTGCGGGCCGAAGCGGGCGAGCACCGACGGGCGCGTCACCACCGCACGTGCGTCGGTGTCGATCTCGCGGGTCCCGGTCGTCATGCGGTCGTCCGGGCCGAACGCGACAGCGGCCACGGCACCCAGGATCGCGGCAAGGATCCCGAGCGTCAGCAGCCCGACCCCCGCCACCCGTCGCATGGAGCCAGTATGCCGGGCGGACCGTAGACGTCGTCCGTCGACGGCCCGGCGGACCTCAGAACGACGGGACGGCGACCTCAGAACAACGCGGACGCGAGCTTGCGACGGGCCTGGCCGACGCGCGGGTCGTCGGGGCCGACGATCGTGAACATCTCGACGAGCCGGGCGCGTACGCGCTCGCGCTCGTCGCCGGCCGTCCGGCGCACGAGGTCGATGAGGCGACCGAACGCGTCGTCGACGTGGCCGCCGGAGAGGTCGAGGTCGGCGACGAGCAGCTGGGCGTCGACGTCGTCCGGGTTCTGGGCGGCGGCATCCCGCGCAGCGGTCAGGTCGGCGTCGGCCGTCCGGTGCAGCAGCCGTGCGCCCGCAAGCCGCTCGGAGGCCTCGGTGTCGGCCGGGTTGGACGCGAGCAGCTTCTCGTACTCGGCGATCGCGGTGGCGTAGTCGCCCTCGGCGAACGCGTCGTCGGCGGCCGCGAAGCGCGGGTCCTCGACCGGGCCCTCGTCGGCCGCGCCGTCCGCGGGTCCCCCGACGGGCGCTGCCGTGCCCGTCACGCCGTTGGCCTGCGCGACCCGGAGGAGCTCGTCGAGGTACTGGCGGACCTGGGCCTCCTCGGCCGTGCCCTGGAACAGCGGCACCGGCTGACCCTTGACGACGCCGACCACGAACGGCACGCCCTGCGCCCCGAGCATCTGCGCGATCTGGGGGCTGGTGTCGACGTCGACGCGTGCCAGGAGCAGGCGTCCCCCGTAGGAGTTGGCGACGTCGGCGAGCGTCCGGTTGAACGCGTCGCCCTGAGGCGCGCGCGACGACCAGAGCGCCAGCACCACGACGTGGTCGAGCGAGCTCTGGAGGACTTCTTGGAAGTTCTGCTCGGTGACGTCGAGCACCCACGAGGCGCCGGCGGGGGCCGGGGCCCCGGGAGCACCCGCCGGTGCGCCGGGAGCGGTGTTCTTCAGCGCCGACAGGTCCACGGCGCCGGGACGCGAGAAGCTCATCGTCGGGTCTCCTCGAGAGGTTGGGTCAGCGGATGGCCGATCTCAGCGGGCTGCTGGTCAGTGGTGCGCCTCGAGCGTCTTGCGCTCCGTCGAGGACGTGACCGCCACGCCCGGCGCCACGACGTACGGGAGGTAGCTCGGCGTGGTGCGGCGCGCCAGGATGAAGCCGAACAGGGCGAGCACGAGGCAGATCGCGACGGGGATGCCGACGAACACGAGCAGCACGTCGAGCGTCGACATGGACTCACCGTCCTCCCATCCGACCGGGACGTCGGCAGCGGCCGGCGTGGCAGCGGCGACCGCGAGGAGCGGTGACGCGACCAAGGCACCGGCGACGACCGAACGCGCTGCGACACGGGAAGGGGCAGTACGGCTCCGGCTCAGCATGGCGGTCATTCTAGCCGAGGGCTCAGCGCGTCTAGGCTCGGCGGTATGCCCGCTGAGATCGGCACCATCCCCTCTTCGGCCCTTGCCCTCGCGGCGGCCTACCGCAGCGAGGAGGCGGACCCTGTCAGTGTCGTCGACACCCTGCTCGAGCGGGTCGCCGCGCTCGACGCGGAGGTGGGGGCGTTCGTCACCGTGACCGCCGACGAGGCGCGCGCCGCGGCCGTGGCGGCACGCGACGCGCTGCGCGGTCCGGGCGCCGACGCGCTGCCGCCGTTGTTCGGTGTGCCGACCGCCTTGAAAGACCTGACGCCGACGGCAGGGATCCGTACGACCTTCGGCTCGGCCGCGTTCGCCGACCTCGTCCCGGAGATGGACGGCTCCCCCGCGGTCCGGGTGGCGGCCGCGGGGATGATCAGCCTCGGCAAGACCAGCACGCCCGAGCTCGGCCTCCCCTGCTACACCGAGCCCGACGTCGCACCGCCGTCACGCACGCCGTACGACCTGACCCGTGGCGCAGGCGGCTCCTCCGGCGGTGCCGCGGCCGCCGTGGCGACCGGTCTCGTCCCTGTCGCCGTCGGCTCTGACGGCGGCGGTTCGATCCGCATCCCGGCCTCCTCGTGCGGCCTGGTCGGGATCAAGCCGTCGCGCGGCCTGGTCGGTGGCACGCCGGAGGAGATCGACGTGTCGGGGCTCGCCGTCCCCGGCACGCTGGCGCTCACCGTGGCCGACGCCGCGGCGCTGCTCGACGTGCTGGCGCTCACTGGGAGCCGGATGCAGGACGCCTGCGGCCGGGCCCCTGGACGACTGCGGGTGGCACGCTTCTGCGACCCGGTCATCAGCGAGCTCCCGCCCGACCCCGAGGTCGTGGCCGCGTACGAGGACATGAGCCGCCTGCTCGTGCGCCTCGGGCACGACGTGGTGGACGTGCCGCCGCCGTTCGGCCCGGAGACGGTCGCGGCGTTCGAGACGGCCTGGTTCGTCGGCGCAGCGTCGGTGCCCGTGCCGCCCGAGCGCGAGGAGCTGCTGCGCCCGCTGACCCGGTGGGAGCGCGAGCGTGGCCGCGCGGCGACGGGCGTCGAGTACGCGTCGGCGCTGCTCGCGATGCGCCAGGCCGAGCAGCGGACCCTCGAGGCGTACGCGGCGTACGACGTCGTGCTCACACCGACGCTGGGCCAGCTGCCGGCGCCCGTGGGCTCGCTGCGCGACGACGCGGACCCGGCCGCCGACTTCGAGGCGCAGAAGGGCTTCACCCCGTACACGTCGGTCTGGAACATCGCGGGCGCGCCGGCGCTCTCCCTCCCCACCGGGTGGAGCAGCGGTGGGCTGCCGATCGGCACGATGATCGCCGGCAAGCCGGGCAGCGAGCCGCTGCTGCTCAGTCTGGCGGCACAGGTCGAGCACGAGTGCTCCACGCCCGCCAACGCCTGGCGGCGTCCGTCGACGCTCATGGCCGACCGCTAACGTCGGGGGCATGCTCGACACCGCCATGCCCCTGGACAGCGCCAAGTGCTGGGACGATGCCGACAACAACATCTGTCGCCTCGTCCACGACTGGACCGACAACGCGACGCTGGCCGAGCTCTCCGACGTGCTGCTCGCCAAGCCGTTCGCGATCCTCGTCCTCGTGCTCGGCGGCTTCGCGGCCCGGTGGCTGGTCAGCCGTCTCATCGACCGCATCACGCGGACCGCGGCTGCCGGCACCGTCCCCGGCGCCCGGGCGGCAGAGGCTCTCACCCCGGTCCTCCACGAGCGGCGCGAGCAGCGGGCCCGCAGCATGGGGTCGCTGCTGAAGAACATCACGACGATCGTCATCTTCACGATCGTCACGTTCATGGTCATCGCGACACTCGGCTACAACATCGGGCCGCTGTTGGCCTCGGCCGGCATCCTCGGCGTCGCCCTCGGCTTCGGCGCCCAGAGCCTCGTCAAGGACTTCATCTCCGGCATCTTCATGATCCTCGAGGACCAGTACGGCGTCGGCGACGTCGTCGACCTCGGCGACGCGACCGGCACCGTGGAGGCCGTCAGCATGCGCGTCACGCGGCTGCGCGACGTCAACGGCACCGTCTGGTACGTCCGCAACGGCGAGATCCTGCGCGTCGGCAACCAGAGCCAGAACTGGGCGCGCACCGTCCTCGACGTCCCGGTCGGCTACGAGGTCGACCTCGGGCGCGTCCGCGAGGTGCTGCACGAGGTCGCGCACGCGCTGTGGCAGGACCCGGCGTGGAACGGCGCGATCCTCGAGGAGCCCGAGGTGTGGGGCGTCGAGCGGTGGACGCCGGAGGGCGTCGTGGTCCGCGTCGTGCTCAAGACCGCGCCGATGAAGCAGTGGGAGGTCGCACGGGAGATGCGCGAGCTCATCAAGGACCGGTTCGACGCGCTCGACATCGAGATCCCCTACGCCCACGCGGCGGCGTACGGCGCTCCCCCGCAGCAGGCGCCCGAACGGACGGACAAGGAGACCGCCGACGCGGACGAGGACCGGCCGGCCGGCCGCAAGGCCTGACCGCCCGGCCCGTCCCCGGTTTGACCGGTTGGACAAGGTTCTGGTGTCGAAGACCTTGTCGAAGTGGTCAAACCGGGGACGGGCGCGAGGGATCAGCGGTCAGAGAAGTCGAACTGCGCGTTCCCGATCTCGGTGAACCAGTCCCGCACCTTCTCGGCGTCGTCGGTGTAGCTGAGCCCGGCTCATGACCGTGCGATTTCTGTCCGATGTCACCCGGCGATCAATTGACGCAGGCTTCAGCGGGGCTGGACGGGGTCGAGGCCCTCCGGCGTGTTGATCATGAACTGCGCGGCGTGCGTGACGTACGCCCAGAACTCGCGATCGTGCTCCGGCGACAGCGCGACCCGGTCGAGCGCCGCACGGAAGTGCCGCAGCCAGTGCTCGGCGGCGGTCGGCGTCACCTCGAAGGGCGCGTGCCGCATGCGCAGGCGCGGGTGCCCGCGGCGCTCGGAGTAGGTGGTCGGCCCGCCCCAGTACTGGACGAGGAACAGCCGGAACCTCTCCTCCGCCGGACCGAGGTCCTCCTCGGGATACATCGGGCGGAGCACCGGGTCCTCCGCCACTCCCTCGTAGAAGGCCGCGACGATCGCCGCGATCGTGTCGTACCCGCCGATCGCGTCGTAGAAGGTCTGCTGCTGCTCCGCCTGGTCCTGGCTCACGCGTCCATTCTCCCGGGTCGGCTCAAGACGTCGTGAGGTGCGGTACGAGATGGGTCCGCTCGTGCTCCGACAGCTCCCGCGAGCGCTGGGCGACCGGGTCGAAGCCCACCATCACCGCGCGAGAGGTCGCGAGCACGTGCGCGTCGTCGTCGACGATCTCGGCACGGACCTCGAAGGAGGAGCTACCGACGCGGCCGATCGCGCTCCGGACGGCATACGGGCGGTCCCGTCGCCGGACCGGGCGCAGGTAGGTGGTCTCGCTGCGCCCTACGACCCAGGGCAGCTCCGGGTGGCGGGCGCCGATGGTCGAGATGAAGGCGACCCGGGCCTCCTGGAAGAGCTCGAGCATGGCGACCTCGTCCACGGCCCCGCCGGGCGCGAGGTCGCTGGCGCGGACGAGCACCGGGACCTCGGTCGTACGCCCCTGGCGCGGCGCGACCTCCGGCAGCGGGCCGTCGGCGGGGGCGAGGACCGTCCTGCCGCGCAGGTACACCGTGCGACCCCCGTCATCGCGCAGCGCGGCGATCTCCTGGTCCAGGACGCCGTCGCCGTCGGACGTGGTCTCGATCAGCACGGGCTCGGGGCGGAAGACCAGGGACGTGCGGTACTCGAGCTCGAGGCGCAGGATCGGCGCCGCCGTCCCGTCCGTGGAGCCTGTCTCGGCGCTGTCGCCGGCGTCCGCGAACGCCGCGAGCCGGGCCTCGCGCAGGTAGTCGGCGTATGCCACGTTGTTGACGTGCCCGAGCAGATCCATGTCGGCCCACCGCATCGGGCACGCGTAGACGTGTCGCACCCGTCGATCGTGACAGACTCGCGATCGCAGCCCGCACCGGCCCCGGCTCCCCGTGTGTTCTCGCTCACGGGCGATGGGGTACGTTGCTAAGCGACCGCTTAGCGGTGGGAAGAGCATTTCAGCCTGAAGCAACGAGGAGAAGTTGTGAGCCAGCAGCGCACTGCCATCGTCACCGGCGCCGCCCGCGGGATCGGCGCCGCCGTCGCCAAGCGCCTCGCGTCCGACGGACACGCCGTCGCCGTCATCGACCTCGACGAGGCGGCCTGCGCGGCCACCGTCGACGCCATCACGTCCGCCGGCGGCAAGGCGATCGCCATCGGTGCCGACGTCTCGGACGAGCAGGCCGTCGCCGGCGCCGTCGAGCGCGTGGTCGCCGAGCTGGGCGGGCCGACGATCCTCGTGAACAACGCTGGCATCATCCGCGACAACATGCTCTTCAAGATGACCGTCTCCGACTGGGACTCGGTCATGGGCGTTCACCTGCGCGGCGCCTTCCTGATGGCGCGCGCGGCCCAGCAGCACATGGTCGAGGCGAAGTTCGGACGCATCGTCAACCTCTCCTCGACCTCGGCTCTCGGCAACCGCGGCCAGGCCAACTACTCGGCCGCCAAGGCCGGCATGCAGGGCTTCACCAAGACCCTCGCCATCGAGCTCGGCAAGTTCGGCGTGACCGCCAACGCGATCGCGCCCGGCTTCATCGAGACCGAGATGACCGCAGAGACCGCCAAGCGCGTCGGCGTCGACTACGAGGACTTCAAGAAGTTCAGCGCCCAGCAGATCCCGGTGGCCCGCGTCGGCCAGCCCGAGGACATCGCAGCCACCGCGTCGTTCCTCACCAGCGAGGAGGCCGGCTTCGTCTCCGGTCAGGTGATCTACGTCGCCGGCGGACCGAAGGACTGACATGACCGACCTCCCCGGTCTCGATCTCGACCGGCTGGGCACCTATCTCGACGAGACGGTGCCCGGCCTGGTCGGGGGGCCGCTCACCGGCGTCGTCATCGCGGGTGGACGGTCCAACCTGACGTACGACGTGACCGACGGCGAGACGCACCTCATCGTGCGCCGCCCGCCGCTCGGCCACGTGCTCGCGACCGCGCACGACATGGGCCGCGAGTACACCGTCATCAACGCCCTCGGCCCGACCGACGTCCCGGTCCCCCACGCGTACGTCCTGTGCGAGGACACCGAGGTCATCGGCTCTCCCTTCTACGTGATGAGCAAGGCCGAGGGTCGTGCGATCCGGCGCGCCGGCGAGCTCGAGGAGCTCGGACCCGAGCGGACGGCCGACATCGCGGGACGGCTCATCGACACGCTGGCCGACCTCCACGCCGTCGAGCCTGCATCGGTGGGCCTCGCGGAGTTCGGACGGCCCGACGGCTACCTCGAGCGTCAGGTCCGCCGCTGGACCAAGCAGGCCGAGGCGTCCAAGAGCCGTGAGCTCGCCGGTTACGAGGAGCTGCGCGACTACCTCGCCGCGCACGTCCCGAGCCACTCCGACGCCACGATCGTGCACGGCGACTTCCGGCTCGACAACGCGCTCGTCGACACCTCCCCCGACGGCAAGGACCGCATCACCGCGGTCCTCGACTGGGAGATGGCCACGCTCGGCGACCCGCTCTCCGACATCGCGCTGACGATCGTCTACCAGGAGATGGGGCGCTCCACCCGCAACAACGCGGTGGCGGACGCGACCGCTGCGGCGGGCTACCCGACGGTCGACGAGGTGCTCGAGCGCTACTCCGCGCGCAGCGGGCGCGACGTGTCGAGCATGGGCTTCCACCTGGCCCTCGGCTACTTCAAGCTCGCGATCATCGTCGAGGGCATCCACTACCGCTACACGCAGGGCCAGACGATCGGCGAGGGCTTCAGCCGCATGGGCGACGCCACCGAGCCGCTCATCGCCGCAGGACTGGCGTCCGCGCGCGGCTGACCCGCCCAAGGAGCACCGATGGACTTCGCGCTCGACTCCCGGACGCTCGAGCTGCGCGAGCAGCTGCTGGCGTTCATGGACGACCACGTCTACCCGGCGGAGGAGGCGTTCCACGCCTACGTCGACGAGCACCCCGACCACTGGGGGCCGCCGCCGCTGATCGAGGACCTGAAGGCGGAGGCACGCCGGCAGGGCCTGTGGAACCTCTTCCTGCCGGGTGAGCAGGGCGGACCGGGCGAGCAGGGCGGACCGGATGAGGGCGGCGCAGGACTGACCAACCTCCAGTACGCCCCGCTGGCCGAGATCACCGGACGCAGCGCCGCGATCGCCCCCGTCGCGCTCAACTGCGCAGCACCGGACACCGGCAACATGGAGGTGCTGCACGACTTCGGCACCGACGAGCAGAAGGAGCAGTGGCTGAAGCCGCTGCTCGCCGGCGAGATCCGGTCCTCGTTCGCGATGACCGAGCCCGACGTCGCCTCGTCGGACGCGACCAACATCGCGACGTCGATCGTGCGCGACGGCGACGACTACGTGATCAACGGCCGCAAGTGGTGGATCACGGGCGCGATGAACCCGAACGCCAAGATCTTCATCGTCATGGGCAAGACCGACCCGACGGCCGCACGGCACCGCCAGCAGTCGCAGATCCTGGTCCCCCGCGACACGCCCGGCGTCGACGTCAAGCGCGGCATGCACGTGCTCGGCTATGACGACCGCGACCACGGAGGCCACGCCGAGATCGAGTTCACCGACGTCCGCGTGCCGGCGACCAACCTGATCGCCGGCGAGGGCGACGGCTTCGCGATCGCGCAGGCCCGCCTGGGGCCGGGCCGCATCCACCACTGCATGCGATCGATCGGCATCGCGGAGCGCGCGATCGAGCTGATGTGCAAGCGGGCCAACGAGCGCGTCGCCTTCGGCAAGCCGCTGTCGGAGCAGGGCGTCATCCGCGACTGGATCGCGGAGTCGCGGGTGAAGGTCGAGCAGCTGCGCCTGCTGACCCTCAAGACCGCCTGGCTGATGGACACCGTCGGCAACAAGGGCGCGCACTCCGAGATCCAGGCGATCAAGATCGCGACGCCGAGGACGGTGGAGTGGATCCTCGACAAGGCGATCCAGACCCACGGCGCGGGTGGCCTCTCGCAGGACTTCCCGCTCGCCGCGTCGATCGCCGGCGTCCGCACCCTGCGGTTCGCCGACGGGCCGGACGAGGTGCACAAGAACGCGCTCGCGAAGGCCGAGCTCCGCAAGCACCTCTGACCGCCCCGTCCTCACGGCGCCGGGTCGAGAAGGTGACCCGGTGTCAGAAGTCGGCGCGGAGCTCCTCGACCCGTTGCTGGAGCCGGTTCATGCCGCCGAGCCACCGCCCGGGATCGGCCGCCTTCGCCCGCACGTAGTCCGCGACCTCGGGGTGCGGGAGGATCAGGAACCGGTCGTCGCCGAGCGCGGCGTACACCGTCTCTGCCACCTCCTGCGGCGTGATCGCCGTGTCCTTGAGCGTGACGTCGCCCGCGGGACCGGTGTCGTCGAGCATCGCCGTACGCACGCCCTGCGGGCAGAGCGCCTGCACGACGATCCCGCGGTGCCGGTACGTCGCCGACAGCCACTCGGCGTGGGCGACGGCGGCGTGCTTGCTCAGCGTGTACGGCGCGGAGCCGAGCATCATGAGCAGGCCGGCGGCCGACGCGGTGGCGACGAACCGCCCCTCGCCACGCTCGAGCCACTCCGGCAGCAGCGCCCGGGCGGCACGCACGTGCGCCATGACGTTGACCTGCCAGGACGCCTCGAAGTCCTCCTCGGTCGCGGTCTCGGCATCCCCACGGGCGATGCCGGCGTTGGCGAAGAACACGTCGATCGCCCCGAGGTGGTCGCGGGCGGCCTCGACCAGGGCGCGTACGCCGTCGGCCGACGCCGCGTCGCCGGGCACCGCCAGGCCGCCGACCTCGTTCGCGACCCGCTCGGCTGCGTCGGCGTCGAGGTCGTTGACGACGACGCGCGCACCGGCTGCGTTCAGCCGGTGCGCGATCGCCCGTCCGATCCCGTTGCCGCCGCCGGTGACGACGACGCCCGCGCGATCGGGCAGCACGTCAGACTCCGCCGGTGAGCGTGAGACCGCCGTCGACGACGATGTTCTGCCCCGTGAGCCAGCCCGACTCGTCCGACAGCAGGAACGCGACCACCGAGGCGATGTCCTCGGGGACGCCGAGACGCTTCATCGGGTACGCCGAGGACACCTCGTCCTCGCGTCCCTCGTACAGCGCCGTGGCGAACTTGGTCTTCACGACCGCCGGAGCGACCGCGTTGACGCGGACCTTCGGGCCGAGCTCGACCGCGAGCTCCTCGGTCACGTGGATGAGCATCGCCTTGCTCGCACCGTAGAACCCGATGCCCGGCGCCGGCTTGATACCGGCCACCGAGGCGAGGTTCACGACGGTGCCGCCGTGCGCGTCCATCCAGGTGTGGAAGACCTTCTGCGTCCACGCGAGCGCGCTCAGAACGTTGACGGCGAAGATCTTGTGCGCGGCCGCGAGGTCGATGTCGATCATGCGGCCGTAGACCGGGTTGATCCCTGTGTTGTTGACCAGGTGGTCGACCGATCCGAACGCCTCGATCGTCTTGGCGATCGCCTCGTCCTGGTGCTCCGGGTCGTCGCCCTTGCCGGCGACACCGATCGCGACCTCGGGGCCGCCGAGGTGGACCACGGCCTCCTGCAGCGCCTCGTCGTTGCGGGCGGTGATGCACACGCGCCCACCCTCGTCGACGATCCGCTGGGCGATGCCGAGGCCGATGCCGCGGCTCGCCCCGGTGATGATCGCGCTGCGGCCTTCGAACCGCTTCGCGCCGCCCGTCACGAGAGCCGCTCCAGGACCATCGCCATGCCCATGCCGCCGCCGACGCACATCGACTCGACACCGAACTGCTTGTCGTGGGTCTGCAGCGAGTTGATCAGCGTCGCGGTGATGCGCGCGCCGGTCATGCCGAACGGGTGACCGACGGCGATCGCGCCACCGTTCACGTTGAGCTTGTCGATGTCGATGCCGAGCTGCTGGGCGGACCCGAGCGACTGCACGGCGAACGCCTCGTTGATCTCGAAGAGGTCGATGTCGTCGAGGCTCATGCCGGCGTTCTTGAGCGCCTGCGGGATCGCTTCGACCGGGCCGAGACCCATGATCTCGGGCGACAGGCCGGTGACGCCGGTGGACACGATCCGCGCGAGCGGCGTGAGACCGAGGTCCTTGGCCTTCTGGTCGCTCATGATGACCAGCGCGGCCGCACCGTCGTTGAGCGGGCAGGCGTTGCCGGCGGTCACGGTGCCGTCGGGACGGAAGACCGGCTTGAGCTGGGAGACCGCCTCGTACGTCGTGCCGGGCCGCGGGCCGTCGTCGGCCGTCACCTGGGTGCCGTCGGGCAGCGTGACGGGCGAGATCTCGCGCGCCCAGAAGCCGTCCTTGATGCGCTCCTCGGCGAGGTTCTGGCTGCGCACCGCGAAGCGGTCCTGCTCCTCGCGGCTCATGCCGAGGACCTGCTGCACGTTCTCGGCGGTCTGCCCCATCGCGATGTAGACGTCGGGGAGGTGCCCGTCCTCGCGCGGGTCGCTCCACTTCTGGCCGCCCTGCGTGAAGCCCTCGGTCCGCTCCGCGGCGTCGTTGAACACCGGGTTGGTGATCTCCTGGCCGGGGATCGTGTCGCTGTTGCCCTTGACGAAACGGCTGACGGTCTCGACACCGGCCGAGATGTACGCGTCGCCCTCGCCGGCCTTGATCGCGTGGAAGGCCATCCGGGTCGTCTGGAGGCTGGAGGAGCAGTAGCGCGTGACGGTCGTGCCGGGGAGGAAGTCGTAGCCGAGCAGCACCGAGACGACGCGGCCCATGTTCATGCCCTGCTCACCGCCGGGGAGCCCGCAACCCAGGATCAGGTCGTTGATGTCGCGGGGGTCGAGCTCGGGAACCTTGTCGAGCGCGGCCCGCACCATCTGCGCGGTGAGGTCGTCCGGACGCATGTCCTTGAGCGACCCCTTGAACGCGCGGCCGATCGGCGAACGCGCGGTGGAGACGATGACGGCTTCGGTCATGAGACTTCCTTCTCTAGATGCCGGTCTTCTCTTGGTTGAGCCCGAGAGCTGCGTCGTCCGTACGGACGAGGGTGGGTCCGACCGGATGGTCAGAGCCCGAGGTCACGGCCGATGAGCTCCTTCATGATCTCGTTCGAGCCGGCCCAGATCTTGGTGACGCGGGCGTCGCGCCAGGCGCGCGCCACGCGGTACTCGTTCATGAACCCGTAGCCGCCGTGCAGCTGCACGCAGTGGTCGAGGACCTCGTTCTGGACCTGCGACGACAGCCACTTCACCTTCGCGGCGTCGATGGCGGTCAGCTCGCGCTTGGTGTGCGCGAGGACGGCGGCGTCGACGTACGCCTCGATCGACTCGATCCGCGTGACGAGCTCGGCGAGGAGGAACTTGTTGTGCTGGAACGACCCGATCGGCTGCTTGAAGGCCTGGCGGTCCTTCGCGTAGTCGATGGTCTCGAGCAGGATCTGCTTGGCGTGCGCCACGTTGGAGACGGCGCAGGACAGCCGCTCCTGCGGCAGCCGCTCCATCATCGAGATGAAGCCGCGGTCGACCTCGCCGATGACCTGGGCGTCGCTGACGCGGACGTCGGCGAAGAACAGCTCGGCGGTGTCGGACTCGGACTGCCCGACCTTGTCGAGCTTGCGGCCGCGGGTGAAGCCCTCGGTGCCGGTCTCGACCGCGAACAGCGTGATGCCCTTCGCACCCTTCTCCGGGCTGGTGCGGGCGGCGACGACGACGAGGTCGGCCGACCACCCGTTGGTGATGAACGTCTTGGAGCCGTTGATGACCCACTCGTCGCCGTCGCGGACGGCGGTGGTCTTGAGCGCGGCCAGGTCGGAGCCGCCGGACGGCTCGGTCATCGCGATCGCCGTCAGCAGCTCGCCGGTGACGAAGCGCGGGAGCCAGCGCGCCTTCTGCTCGTCGGTGGTGAGCTCGACGAGGTACGGCGCGACGATGTCGGAGTGGATGCCGGTGCACGACGGCAGCGCCGCGTTGACCTTGGAGAGCTCTTCGGCGAGGACGGCGTTGAAGCGGAAGTCGTTCGCCTCGGCACCACCGAACGCCTCCGGCACCTCGAGACCCAGGAGACCCTGCTTGCCGGCCTCGAGCCAGTAGTCGCGCGGGAGGCCCTTGTCCTCGGCGTACTGCTCGGCGTGAGGCAGGACGCTACGCTCGACGAACTCACGCACCGACGCGCGGAACGCCTCGTGGTCGTCGTCGAAGATGGCTCGCTTCATCGGGAGTGCCTCCGGGTTATGAGATCACGATCACCTAGAGTGTACTAAGCGCTCGCTTAGCGCGAGGAGGGTCCCCTCCTCCCCCGGAGACACGACCAGGAGACGCCATGACCGACGTACCCGCCCGCGAGCGGCTGATGGATGCTGCGGTCGAGGCGTTCGCCGAGCGGGGGTTCCACGCCACGACGACGCGCGACATCTCGACGCGGGCCGGCATGAGCCCGGCGGCGCTCTACGTGCACCACGCGTCGAAGGAGCAGCTGCTCTACGAGATCAGCTCCGCGGGCCACCAGAACACCCGCAACATGATCCTGGCCGCGTACGCCTCGACGGCCGACCCGGTCGACCGTCTCGCGACCATCCACTTCGAGTTCAGCAAGTGGCACGCCGTTCACAGCAAGCGCGCCCGGGTCGTCCAGTACGAGATCTCGGCGCTGACGCCCGAGCACCGCAAGGAGGTCGCGGGCTACCGGCGCGACATCGAGCGCGTCTACCGGGACGCGATCGCCGAGGGTGTGGAGAAGGGGGTCTTCGAGGTCGACGACGTCCCCGGCACGGCGCTCGCCCTCATCTCCATGGCGATCGACCTCGTGCGCTGGTACCAGCCCGACGGCCCCCGCACCCCCGACGCCGTCGGCCACCTCTATGCCGACCTGGCACTGCGCGCGGTGGGCGCCACGCGCAGCTGAGACCGCCCGAGAAGCACAGAGCGGCCGTCCCGGAGCAGAAGCTCCAGGACGGCCGCTCTTCGTCGCACGTCCCGTGTCGCCGAGGGGTGGTCCGTCACGGGCAGCGAGCGTCACCGGGCCGGCGGGGGTCCGGCACCGGTGACGGGGTCGGTCAGCTCACTGGGCGAGCACGGCCTCGCCGGTGATGACGATGCTGATCTTGTCGCCGATCATGAGCTTGTCGCCCTCGAGCGGGATGTTGAAGTCGATGCCGAACTCCTTGCGGCTGATCGAGGTGGTGGCCTCGACGCCGACACGGGTGCCGCCCCACGGATCCTTGCCCTCGCCGAGGAACTCGACCGCGAGCTCGACCGGACGCGTGACGTCCTTGATGGTCAGGTCGCCGGTGACGACGAACTCGGTGTCGGACTTCTCCACGACGCCGGTCGACGTGAAGGTCATCGTCGGGTTGCTCTCGACCGAGAAGAAGTCGCTCGAGCGGAGGTGGGCGTCGCGGTCCGGGGTGCCGGTGTTGACCGACGCGAGGTCGATGGTCGCGGTGGTGGTCGACTCGGTGATCTCGGGCTTGGTGGTGATGCTGCCCTCGAACTTCTCGAACTTGCCGCGCACCTTGCTCATGATGTGGCGAACGGTGAAACCGATCTCGGTGTGGGTCGGGTCGAAGTTCCAGGTGCCTGCGGTGATCTGTGCCATGTCGTGCATCCCCTTCGGGTGGTCGTACTCTCTGGTTCGGGTCTGGCGCCGGCCTCTCCGCAGATTGTTGCGGTTTCAACCAACTGCCTTCACCGTACCATAACTAATTGAAGAAGCAACTATTCCCGGGGTACACTTCGGATATGACGACGACCACCCAGACCTCCCCGGACACGCGGTGGCTCAACGACCGGCAACAGGTGCTCTGGCGGTCGTTCCTCGGCGGGTCCACCGTGTTCTTCGACCAGCTCGACCGCGACCTGCGGCGCGAGCACGACCTCTCGATGGCGGAGTACGAGATCCTCGTCCGCCTGTCGGAGGCCCCTGACTGGACGCTGCGCATGGCCGAGGTCGCCGACCAGGTCGCCCACTCGCGCAGCCGCGTCACCCACACCGTCGCCCGGCTGGAGCGCGCCGGCCTCGTGAAGCGCGCCTCGTGCCTCTCGGACGGCCGTGGCGTCAACGCCCAGCTCACGCCCGAGGGGATGGCCCGTCTCGAGGAGGCGGCCCACACCCACGTGGGGGGCGTCCGTCGCTACCTGATGGACAACACCTCCGACGAGGAGTTCGAGATCCTGGGCCAGGTGTTCGAGCGCATCCGCTTGGACCTCGGCGGCCAGGGGTTCTGACCCCCTACCCCGCTCACGTCGTACGAGGCCGGCTTCCCGTGGCGGGAAGCCGGCCTCGTCGCCTCTCGGGCCGCGCTCAGCCCACGAACCGGTAGGTGAAGCGGCCGTCCGGCGCCGCGTCGCCCTGCGTGTAGAAGTCCATGACGTCCCCACTGCTGCTGGGCACGTTGTCCGCCCACTTGAACCCGAGGTCCAGCCGGCCCTGCGCGTGACGGCCCAGGAGCTTGCGCGGGATCGTCAGCTGCAGCTGGTTGCCCTCGACGCGGTAGCGCACGGTGCCGACCCGCTGCCACGAACCCTTCCGACGTACCTCGAGCGTGGTCGTGTCGTTCCCGATGCCGCGGCGGTTGATGACGAAGTCGTACCCCTTCCAGCCGTTCTCACCGTCACCGTCGACGTCGAGGTAGAGCGTCATCCAGTCCTCGTCGGCGCGGACGAGCGGGTCGACGGTCCGCGCGTAGAACGAGATGTTCCGCGCGTCGCGGGCGACCTTGACCTCCTCGAGGTCGTTGCGGCCGGAGTCGTTCGTGTAGGTGACGCCGCCGTACCCTCCGTGCGAGCGCCGCACGGTGTCGCGGACGAAGTCCCGGTACGACGGTTGCACCGAGCCCCACTGCGCGAACCCCGCACCGACGTCGATCCGCTGCCGCTTGCTCGGCGTCGGTGCCGCGTCCAGGCCCTTGTACTGACGGATGTACTCGACCAGCTGCAGGTAGTAGTTGTCGTTGTAGCCGCCCTTCATCGGCTCGGCGTCACGGCTGAACTCGGTGGTCGCCTGGTCGACGAAGAAGATGGGGCGGTCCGCCGGCCGGTCCTTGTTGTCCCAGCCGGGGAAGTTGCCACCGAGCCGCTGCGCCACCCACTCGTTCCAGCCCGTCACGGCGACGATCCGCGGGTCGACCTCGAGCGCCCGCTCCCATTGCTCCGCGAAGTTGTAGCCCCACTTGTAGGCATCGGGTGCGGTGTCGAGCTTGCCGTCGTGGAAGCTGCGGGACCAGTTGTTGCCCGCGCCGTAGAACGGCTGGTCGCTGAACGGAAAGTTGTTGTGCACCGCGACGGCGGCGTTCACGATGTCGGGCTTGCCGTCACGCATGAACACGTCCTGCGGCCGCTCGAAGCTGATCCAGGGGAAGCCGTCCTGCTTCTTGGGCTCGTTCGGCCACTGGTTGCGCCGCCACGTGAAGAAGTCGCGGATCTCGGACGAGACCTCGTCCGGGTTGCCGATGATCAGCGGCTTGCCGTCGAGCTGGAACCACAGGTCGCGGTAGCGCCCCGGCTCATAGAGGTCGTCGTAGATCTTCTTGATCGTCGCACCCGAGCTGGAGTTGGTGTAGAAGACGATCTGCGGGACGTCCCACCCCTGCCGGCGGACGTCGTCGAAGACCTCGAGCAGCCGGTCGTACACGTTCTTGTAGGTGAACGCGTTGGTGACGTCGAAGTAGAGGAAGTCGACCTTCGCGGCCGCCAGCATCTGCGCATGCTTGCGGAGCACCCAGGCGTCGTCGCTGAAGTAGTAGTCGAACAGCGGCTCGCCCCAGTGATGGTGGGCCCCGTACGGCCCCCACGCGGGGTTGTTCGGGTCGTGCACTGCCTCGGGGTGCTCCTCGAGGATCTTGGTGATGTTGTACGGCCCCGACGTCCCGTGCTGACCGAGCCACAGGAAGTAGAACAGGCCGACGTACCGGTCCTCCCGCGCCTTGCGCACCTCTCCGGCCTGCGACAGCGTGCGCCCGAGGTCGTCGGTCGCGGTCAGCGACCCGAGGTCGAAGGCGCCGGAGTCCGGCGTGGGACGCGGGGCGTTCTGAGTCGACTCGCCGGCGGTCACCGTCGCGTCGGCGGACGCGGGCTCCGGGGTCGCCGCAGCGGCGGAGGCGATGGCGACCGAGCTCACGAGCACGAGCGCAGCCAGCGGGAGGTTGAGTCGTGCCGTCAGAAGTCGGCGTGTCCGTGGCGCCCCGGTCATCTCTGTCTCCCGATTTGAACGTTTCACTGCAACCCGCCCGACGCTAGGGGTGTGGCGCGGATCACGTCAACGACGCTGTCCGGTTGTGGCCAGGACAGTCCGTGGCCGATTCCGGACGTAAAGGTTGCCCTTCGCACCAGATGTGGCCAGGGTCACAGTGAAACGTTCCAACGTCGTCGACCGTGCAGCGCCCGGCGGTGCTGCCGAAGGGACCCGCGATGGGCAAACGCCTGCTCAGTATCGCCGCTGCGCTCACCACCACCGTCTTTCTCGCCCCACTCCCACCCGCCGTCGCCTCGCCGCCTGGCGACGTGCGCGCGTTCGCGCTCTCCACCGACCACGCGACCTCGCCGCTCGGGATCGGCGACCGGACGCCGTCGTTCGGCTGGAAGCTCCGCTCGAGCCAGCGCGCGCAGTCGCAGAGCGCGTACCGCATCCTGGTCGCGTCGAGCGCCGCCCGCCTCGCCCGCGGCGATGCCGACGTCTGGGACTCGGGGAAGGTCGAGTCGGCCGAGTCGCTGCAGGTCCGGTATCAGGGCCCGGCCCTGACGTCGCGGCAGCGGTACCACTGGAAGGTGATGGTCTGGGACGCCTCCGGCGGCGCGGGCCGATGGAGCGCCCCGACGTGGTTCGAGACCGGCCTGCTGGAGCAGGACGACTGGTCCGCCGACTGGATCGCGCACGACACGGATCTCCCCCTCCCGACCGCGAACGCGCAGCAGAACACGCCCGCCTCGCTCAGGTCCGAGCACACCCTCGGCCAGTCGGTGACCACCGACCGCCCGTTCGACCGCATCGGCGGCAGCTTCCCGACCTGGAACACCCGGGACTCCGACTTCACGCTGACGCTGCGCCGTGGCGGTCCCGACGGAGAGGTCGTCGCGGAGCAGCGCTTCACCGACCACGCCGACAACGGGTGGGCGGAGCTCTCGCTCGCCACGCCGGCCGAGGCCGGTGAGTACTACCTGGAGATGTCGGGCCTCGAGGGCACCGCCGGGTGGTGGAGCCACACCGACGACGTCTACGCCGAGGGCCAGGCCTACGCCGACGGCAAGCCCGTCGCAGGCGACCGGACGCTCCGGTGGAACCCCACCGTCGAGGCGAACCCGGAGGTGACCTCCCAGCTCCGCACGACGTTCTCGGTCGCCAAGCCGGTGAAGTCGGCGCGCCTGTACTCGACCGCCCTGGGCATCTACGACCTCCAGCTCAACGGACGCGAGGTCTCCGACGACCGCTGGGCGCCGGGATGGACCGACTACGACCAGCGCACGCCGTACCAGACCTACGACGTCACGAAGCTCCTGCAGAAGGGCGGGAACGCCCTCGGTGCCCGCCTCTCGACCGGCTGGTACGCCGGCAAGATCGCGATCTACGGCCCGAACCTGTACGGCAAGCTGCCCGGCCTGCTGAGCCAGCTCGAGATCACCTACACCGACGGTACGACCGAGCGCGTCGTGTCGGACACGTCGTGGAAGAGCACTGCAGGCCCGGTCACGCACGCCGACATCCTCGACGGCGAGGAGTACGACGCGCGCCGCGAGACGCCCGGATGGACCCGCGCCGGGTACGACGACGGCGCGTGGGAGCCGGTGGTCGAGAAGACCGACACGGACACCGAGCTCGTCGCCCAGTCCGCTCCCCCGGTCAGGGTGACCCAGGAGATGCCGGTCACCGAGGTCACCGAGCCGAAGCCCGGGACGTACGTGCTCGACCTCGGCCAGAACCTCGTCGGCACGGTCGCGCTCACGCTGCGCGGCGCAGAGGCGGGACAGAAGGTCCGGCTGCGCTACGGCGAGGAGGTCAATCCGGACGGAACGCTGTACACGGAGAACCTCCGCAGCGCCCGGGCGACCGACTACTACACCGCACGCGGCGACCGGACCGAGACGTACGAGCCGCGCTACACCTTCCACGGCTTCCGCTACGTCGAGCTGACCGGACTCGACGCCAAGCCCGCGAAGCGCGACCTCGTCGCCAAGGTCCTCGGGACGGACACCGCGGTCACGGGGCAGTTCGAGACCTCCGACCCGATGCTCAACCAGCTGCAGAGCAACATCGTGTGGTCGCAGCGCGGCAACTTCCTCAGCGTGCCGACCGACTGCCCGCAGCGCGACGAGCGGATGGGCTGGACCGGCGACATCAACGTGTTCGCGCCGACCGCGGCGTACAACATGGACGTCTCCACGTTCCTCGGCGACAAGTGGCTGCAGGACCTGCGCGATGCGCAGCGCAGCGACGGTGCCGTCACCGACGTGGTGCCGTACGTCCCGGTGGTCGGCGCGGGCAACGCCGGCTGGGGCGACGCCGCGATCACCGTTCCGTACACCGTGTGGCAGACCTACGGCGACACCAAGGTGATCGAGGAGAGCTACGACTCGATGACCGCCTGGGTCGCGTACCTGAAGGCCAACAGCACGGGGCTCATCCGGCCCGACGCCGGCTACGGCGACTGGCTGAACCTCGACGACAACACGCCGCGCGACCTCATCGGTACGGCGTACTTCGCGCACGTCACCCGCCTGCTGTCGGAGATGGCCGCGGCCGTCGGCGAGGACGAGGACGCGGCGACGTACGCGGCGCTGGCCGACGACGTCCGCGACGCGTTCGTGGCGAAGTACGTCGGCGACGACGGTGCGCTCCCGGGCGACGCCCAGGCCGGCTACGTCCTCGCGCTGTCGTTCGACCTGATCCCGGACGCGCTCGTCGACGACGCCGCCGACAAGCTCGTCGCGAACCTCGAGCGCCACGACTGGCACCTCGCGACCGGCTTCCTCGGGACCCCCGACCTGCTGCCGGTGCTCAGCCGGACCGGGCACACCGACGTCGCCTACCGCCTGATCAACCAGCGCACGTACCCGTCGTGGGGCTACGAGGTCGAGAAGGGCGCGACCACGATCTGGGAGCGCTGGAACTCGATCATGCCCGACGGCAGCTTCGGCGACGTCAGCATGAACTCGTTCAACCACTACGCCTACGGCGCGGTCGGGAACTGGATGTACCAGACGATCGGCGGCATCCAGGCCGACCCGGAGCACCCGGGCTACCGGCACTTCACGGTGGCGCCGCAGCCTGGCGGTGGACTCGACCGGGCGGACTCCACGTTCGAGTCGGGCTACGGGACGATCCGGTCCCGCTGGTCGCGCAAGAACGGCCGGCTGACCCTGCAGGTCACGGTGCCGGTCAACTCGACCGCCACGGTCCGGATCCCGGCCTCGAGCGTGGCCGCCGTCAGCGAGCACGGCAAGCCCGCGACGCGCGCCGACGGCGTGCGCGACCTGCGCGTCGAGGGCGACGTCGTCGTCGGCGAGGTCGGCTCGGGCACCTACCAGTTCACGGTGAAGGAGAAGGCATGACACGGCGACCGGCACGGCACTCGACGACGTGGGGCCGGCGCGTGGTGGTGGCCGCCGCTGCCGCGACGCTGACCCTCGGCCTGGCGGGGGCCGCTGGCGCGGCAAAGCCTGCGCCGGAACCCGCCTGGGACGACCCGACCGGGCGACTCGACCCGGCGGCCTTCGCGGACCCGCCGTCCACCGCGCGCCCGCACGCGTTCTGGTTCTGGAACGGCAAGCTGACCGAGGCCGAGCTGGAGCGGCAGCTCGACGAGATGCAGGGCAACGGGGTGGAGGAGTTCTTCATCCACCCCCGCCAGGGCCTCGGCGGAGAGTTCGGCAAGACCGAGAACGCGTACTACCTCTCGAAGGACTACTTCGACAAGGTCGGCTACGTGCTGAAGGAGGCGAAGTCACGCGGCATGAAGGCGTGGCTGTACGACGACCTGAACTGGCCGAGCGGCTTCGCCGGCGGGCGTACGGTCCGCGGCGGCGACGTCGACGGCCGCACGGTCGGGGCCGACCCGGACTACGTCCCCTGGTACCTCTCCCCCACGGCGGTGGACGTCGAGGGCGGCACCACGTACGACGCTGCCGTCCCGGGACAGGGCGACGGCGGCTCCGGACCGCAGCCCGAGCTGGTCGCGACGCTCGCCGCCCGCAAGGCCGCGGACGGGTCGTGCGTGACCAACGGCGAGGCCCGAGGCGTACGCCTCGACGGCTCGACCACGGTGGAGCTGACCGACAAGGTCGAGGACGGGCGCCTGCGATGGACCGCGCCTGAGGGCAGCTGGTGCGTCGTGCACCTGGTCCAGCGGCCGCTGGTGAACTACCACCCGGACCTCGAGCCGGACGAGCCCTACGTCGACATGCTCAACCCCGACGTGACGCAGAAGTTCATCGACATCACCCACGAGACGTACGCGAAGCGGTTCGGGCCGTACTTCGGGTCGACGATCCCGGGCATCTTCAACGACGAGCCCGGCTTCTACAACAACTTCCCCGACAACCGCGGCGGGCTCGACTCGCGCGGCTCGATCCCGTGGACCCCGGGCTTCCGGTCGTACCTGACCGAGAACGCCGGGTACGACCTGACGCGGAGCCTGCTCGGGATCTGGTACGACGCCGGTGCGGCCACGACGAAGGCGCGGGTCGACTACTACGACGCGCTGTCGGACCGCTACAACGAGGCGCACACCGAGCCCCTGGCGGACTGGGCCGAGGACCACGACATCGCACTGATCTCGAACCCGCTCGTCGAGGAGGACCTCGGCAGCCACAAGCTGATCGAGGGCGGCAGCTGGTTCGAGATGAGCAAGCACTACCAGCTGCCCGGCATGGACCTGATCAGCGGTCTCAACACGGGCGCGATCACGCCGAAGCTCAACTCGTCCGTGGCGCACCTGTTCGGCCGCAAGCGCAACCTGGCCGAGACCTTCGGCGCGTTCGGCTGGGACCTGACGATGGAGGAGATGAAGCGCACCGTCGGCTGGGAGGCCGCCGGGGGCGTCGACCTGATCGACAACCACGCGTTCTACTACTCGATCGACGGCCAGCGTGCGTCGGAGTCGCCGCCGAGCCAGTTCGACCAGAACACGTTCTGGCCCCGCTTCTCGCAGTACGCCAACCTCGTCGGGCGGCTGACCGAGCCGGCTCGTGGCGCGACGCCGGTGAACCCGGTCGGCGTGCTCTACCCGAGCTCGTCGGTGATGGCGGCGGGGACGCCGTGGGACGTCCGCGGCTTCGCCGGCAACGGACCTGCGCTGGGGCCGGTCGACGACTCGTGGAAGGGCACGTCGAACGACCTGCTCAAGGCACAGCTGGACTTTGACTACCTCGACGAGCTGGCGTTGGCCGGCGACGAGGACCTCGACGTCGACCTGCAGGTGCGCGACGGCGCGCTCGCCCTGCGCGACCAGCGCTGGCAGGCCGTGGTGCTGCCGCGTACGACGACCCTGTCGCTGGAGGCGGTGCGCACGCTGGAGCGGCTCGTCGCCGACGGCGGCACCGTCGTCGCGGTGGACGGGCTGGCGACGCACGAGGCGTCCGGACGCGACGCCGAGCTGCGGACGAGGCTGACCGCGCTGTTCGGCACCGATCCGTCGGCGCCGGAGGCGTCGCAGCGGGAGCACGGGAAGGGCGGCCTCGCGGCGTACCTGCCCGACCGCTCGCGCCTCGCCGAGGTGCTGCACGAACGCGTGTCGCCGGGCGTCACGCTCGACAACGCGCCCGACGTCCGCGTCCGCCACGTCAAGCGCAAGGCCGACGACGCGTTCCTGGTCGTCAACCTGTCCGGGTCGGAGAAGCAGACGACCGCACGGTTCGACGTCGCGCAGACACCGGAGTTCTGGGCCCCGGAGACGGGCAAGACCGCGGTCGCCCCGGTGTTCCGACGCGACGGTGAGCAGACGGTCGTCCCGCTGACGCTCGCCCCGTACGAGGCACGATGGGTGACGTTCCGGCCGGGCGCGTACCCGCGCGGGAAGGTCGCGCATCTGACCGCGACGAACGCGACACCGGAGTCCGTCATGGCCTCGGGTGGCGGGCTGAAGGCGACGCTGGTCACCGACAAGCCGGGCGAGGTCTATGCCCGCGGCGAGCTCCGCGGGAAGACGTACGGCGCGGTGGCGACGGTCGACGACCCGCTCGAGCCGCTCGCGCTCGGGGGTAGCTGGGACTTCCGGTTCGCGAAGGATGGCGCCGAGACGGTGTCGCGGCCACTGGGGTCGTGGACGGCGCTCGACGCCAAGTACTCGGGCTCCGCCACGTACACGAAGCGGTTCACGGTGCCCGAGGGCTTCCTCGCCGACGGTCGGCGCGCCGTGCTCGACCTGGGCCGCGTACGCGAGTTCGCCGACGTGACCGTGAACGGCAAGCACGCCGGTGCGCTGGACTGGTCGCCGTACACCGTCGACGTCACGGACCTGCTCCGCGAGGGTGAGAACGTCGTCGAGGTGAAGGTCACCAACACCCCGTCCAACGAGATCGAGGGGCGCGACAACCCGTCCGGCCTGTTCGGACCGGTCGCGGTCCGGCCGCAGCGGGAGGTCGACCTGACGCTCACGGAAGGGACGGAGGTGACGTCGGTCGACATGACCGTCGACCCGGCCTCGGCCGCCGTGCTGCCCGGCCGCCCGGCGACGTTCACGGCGACGGTCACCGGCATCGCGCCGGCCGACCTCACGGCCACGCTGGCGACCACGGCTCCTGACGGATGGACGGTCGAGCCCGCCTCGACCGAGGTCTCCGAGCCGTCGAACGGCGCCCAGGTGACCACCAGCGTGGACGTCGTCGTGACGCCGCCGGCGGACGCGGCCGAGGGGGCGTCGGAGGTCGGGTTCACGCTGACCGGCCCCGACGGGCGTACGGTCACGCGGACGGCCACCGTCACGGTGACCAACGCGTACGCCGCCTGGGAGTTCGACACCGACGGCGACACCGAAGGGTGGACCGGGGCGAACCAGGTCGAGGGCTTTACGGCCTCCGGCGGGGCGCTGCGGTTCCGCTCCGTCGGCGGCGACCCGTACGTCGTCGGGCCGCGCGTCTCGGTGCCGCTGACCGACGGGGCCGTGGTCGAGATCGTGATGTCGTCCTCGGTCGGCGGCGGCGGTCAGCTGTTCTGGGCGACCACCGACGGCGGCTTCGCCGAGGGACGCAGCGGCCGGTTCACCGTCGAGGCGGGCGGAACCCGCACCTACCGGGTAGAGATCCCGCGCCAGGGGGCGTCGCTGACCCAGGTCCGGCTGGATCCGCTCACCGGCACGGGTGACGTGGCGGTCGACGCCGTCCGCGTCCTCCCGGGCTGACGCAAGAACCGACAAAAGGACCCGACGTTCCTGCCAAATACTGGCAGGAACGTCGGGTCCTTTTGTCGGGACGTTCGTCGGGACGTCAGTCGCGGGTGAGGCGCCGGTAGGTGAGCGCGTGCGGGCGCGCCGCCTCCGGGCCGAGGCGCTCGATCTTGTTGGCCTCGTAGTCGGCGAAGTTGCCCTCGTACCAGTACCAGCTGGCCTGGTTCTCGGCGTCGCCCTCCCAGGCCAGGATGTGCGTCGCGACACGGTCGAGGAACCACCGGTCGTGGGAGATCACGACGGCGCAGCCCGGGAACTCGAGCAGCGCGTCCTCCAGCGACTGGAGGGTCTCGACGTCCAGGTCGTTGGTCGGCTCGTCGAGCAGCAGCAGGTTGCCGCCCATCTTGAGCGTCAGCGCGAGGTTGAGGCGGTTGCGCTCACCACCGGACAGGATGCCGGCGCGCTTCTGCTGGTCGGGACCCTTGAAGCCGAACGACGCGACGTAGGCACGGCTCGGCATCTCGAAGTTGGCGACCTTGATGTGGTCGAGCCCGTCGGAGACGACCTCCCAGACGTTCTTGGTCGGGTCGATGCCGCCGCGCGACTGGTCGACGTAGGAGATCTTGACCGTGCTGCCGACGTCGAGGCTCCCGGAGTCGGGCTGCTCCTCGCCGACGATCATCTTGAACAGCGTCGTCTTGCCGACGCCGTTGGGACCGACCACGCCGACGATGCCGGCACGCGGCAGGGAGAAGCTCAGGTCCTCGATGAGGGTGCGGTCGCCGAAGGACTTCGTCAGTCCCTTGGCGTCGAGGACGACGTCGCCAAGGCGCGGACCGGCCGGGATGTTGATCTCGGACAGGTCGACCGAGCGGCGGCGCTCCGCCTCGGCCGCCAGCTCCTCGTAGCGGGCCAGACGCGACTTGCTCTTGGCCTGGCGGGCCTTGGGGTTGGAGCGGACCCACTCGAGCTCGCGCTCGAGAATCTTCTGACGCTTGGCGTCCTTCTTGCCCTCGACGACGAGGCGCTGCTTCTTGGTGTCGAGGTAGGTCGAGTAGTTGCCCTCGTAGGGGTGGGTCTTGCCGCGGTCGAGCTCGAGGATCCACTGCGCGACGTTGTCGAGGAAGTAGCGGTCGTGGGTCACGGCCAGCACGGCGCCGGGGTACTTGGCGAGGTGCTGCTCGAGCCACAGCACGCTCTCCGCGTCCAGGTGGTTGGTGGGCTCGTCGAGGAGCAGCAGGTCGGGCTGCTGGAGGAGGAGCTTGCACAGCGCGACGCGTCGGCGCTCACCACCGGAGAGGTTGTCGACGACGGCGTCCGGCGGCGGGCAGCGCAGGGCGTCCATGGCCTGCTCGAGCCGCGAGTCGAGGTCCCACGCGTTGGCGTGGTCGAGATCGGTCTGCAGCTCGCCCATCTCGGCTAGCAGGGAGTCATAGTCGGCATCGGGGCTCGCCAGCTCGTCGCTGATCGCGTTGAAGCGGTCGAGCTTGCCCTTGATGTCGGCGACGGCCTCCTCGACGTTCTCGAGGACGGTCTTGCCCTCGGTCAGCGGGGGCTCCTGCATGAGGATGCCGACGGTGGCCTCGGGATCCTTGTAGGTGTCGCCGTTGTTGGGCTGCTCCATGCCCGCCATCAGCTTGAGCAGCGTGGACTTGCCGGTGCCGTTCGGGCCGACGACGCCGATCTTGGCGCCGTGCAGGAACGACAGCGTCACGTTGTCGAGAACGACCTTGTCGCCGAGCGACTTGCGGACGTTGTGCAGGGTGAAGACGTAGTCAGCCATGGTGGCTCAAGCCTAGGCGCTCCCCCGGCCGGTGCGTGAATCGGACCGTCAGCCGGCCCCGCGCACGGCCGGGGGTGCCAGCGCCCCTCAGACCGCGACCGCCTCACCGCGCGGCGCCGGATCGGTCACGACGTGGGTGCTCTCGAAGGCCGCGACCGCCTCGCCCTCGTTGGGCGCCGCCTCGGGGGTGGCCGACGGCTCGTTGCGGCAGAACGTCGTCGTGCCGCGGTTGAGGTCGTGGCAGACGGCCGTCGCCTCCAGGACGTCGCGGCGGTGCTGCTCGCGGGTCTCCTTGTCCTCCCACGTGTGGGTCCGGAGGCGTCCGATCACCACGACCGGGTCACCGACCTCGAGCGACGCCGCGGCGTTGTGCGCGAGCGCCCTCGTCGCCTTGACCGTGATCCAGACGGTCTCGAGGTCGCGCCACCCGCCCTGGTTGCGGTCGAAGATGCGTGGGGTCGATCCCACGCGGAACATCGCCCAGGCGAAGCTGCCGCTCTCGCGGAGGTCGACCGCGGTGCCGAGGTTGCCATAGACGGTCATCTGGTTGTCGCTCATCTGCGCTCCATTCATCGGGGACGACCCGATGGTGGGTCCCGTGGAGCACAACGGTCGCGCGGGCACCCCGAGGTGTGGATGCCCGAACGCTGTGGACGACCTCAGACGTTGCGGCCGAGCGCGACCGCGATCCCGCGACGCGCCTGCTCGTACGCCGCCAGCTCGGAGTCCACCGGCGCCAGCACCCGCTGCTGCGTGACATCGGCGATCGTGGCACGGAGCGCGTCGTCCACGCCGTGCGCCCGGCGACTCGCCGACGACTTCGCCGCCACCGTCGTCAGGAGCGCGAGGACCAGCCCGACCACCAGGCCGCCCACAGCCAGGTAGACCGGGACCCAGACGCCCGCGATCGTCGGGGCGGACGCGGACCCCGTGGCCTCGGCACCCGCGAGTGCGAGAACCCACAGCAGCCCAGCCACCGTCACACCGAGCACGGCCCACTGGACGACCTTGACGACCGACCACCAGGCAGGTGTGCGGTCGAGGCCGAGCCCCGTACGGGCCATCGCCTGGTCCAGCACGTCGGCGAGGTCGTGGTTGGGGACGACCACCGCGCGCCGCATGGACTGCACCCACGGCGGGGTGAGACCGATCGACGCCTTCTCGGCGACGTCGCGCACGGCCACGTCGACGGCCGGTCGCTGGACGCGGGCACCGAGGGCGTCACCGCCGAGGGCACGCACCGCGCTGGCGTCGCCGCCGGCGGGGGCCTTCGAACGCCCGACGAGGCGCAGCGGCGGCCACGTCGTCGCGGACACCGCCTGCGAGACCAGCGTCTTCTCGGCCGTGTCGGCGACCGCCGAGACGCCTGCGGCATCGGCGAGGGTCGCGACCAGCTGCTCGCGGTCGGAGTCGGTCAGCCCGATCGCGGGCGCGTCGCCGGAGATCTGCTCGAACGCCTTCGCCACGTGCTCGACGTCGGCGCCCGTCCGCATCCCCGCGGCCTGCTTGTCGCGGATCTTGCGCACCAGCGCGCGCTTGAAGTCGTCCACGCCGTCGCCGCGCAGCGCCGACACCGCGATGACCGGCACGCCGGACAGCCCGTCCTCCGCCAGCAGACGGCGTACGTCCTGCAGGGTGCCGTCCCACTTCTCGGGCGGTAGCTTGTCGATCTGGTTGAGCACGACCATCGTCACGCCCGCGTGACGGGCGAGCGGGCGCAGGTAGCGCTCGTGGATGGCGGCATCGGCGTACTTCTGGGGGTCGAGGACCCACACCAGCACGTCGGCGTACTGCACGAGGCGGTCGACCTCGAGGTGGTGGCTCACCTCGGTCGAGTCGTGGTCCGGCAGGTCCAGCAGCACCAGACCGTCGAGGTTGGTGTCGTCGGGGACGAGGCCGAGCGGGCTCGTCAGCGACATCTGCTGGCGCTCGGGGATGCCCATCCACTCGAGCAGGTCGCGCGTGCCGCTCTCGCCCCAGGCGACGGCCATCGCCCACGACGTGGTCGGGCGGCGGACGCCCACCGCGGAGAGCTCGATGCCCGCCACGGCGTTGAACAGGGACGACTTGCCGGAGCCGGTGGCGCCGGCGAGCGCGACGACCGTACGGTCGCTGGCGAGGCGGAGCCGGTCGCCGGCGCGGCGGACGACGGTGTCGCCCTCCTCGACGAGCGCGGCGTCCAGGCGGCCGGCGGTCGCCTCCACGGCGCGGGCGAGACCGTCGACGCGTGCGGCGACGTCACCGCCGCTCGTGCTGAACAACGGTGCAGGGGTGTCGTTCACGTCAGTCCCAGTCCTCGGGGATCAGGTCGGTATGTCGTGCGTCCTCGGCGGCGCGAGCAGCGGCTCGAATGCTATCGGCTGCAGAGGGTGCAGCGGCAGCCCGTGCGAGCACGTCGTAGAAACGCTGTCGCTCGTCGCGGAGGACCGTGCCCGCACGGCGGAGGAGGTCCTCCTTGGCGAGCTCCAGGAGCCGTCGCGCCGTCGTCTCCCCGAAGACGTCGACGAGCAGCTCCCGCGCCGTCGCCGCGCCGGTCGCGATCTCCTCCTCGCGTGGCGCGAGCTCGTTGATCACGCACACCCCGAGGGTGACCGCGGAGCCGGCGGTGCCCAGTGCGAGGAACCGCGACGTCATGCGCCGGTCGGAGCCCTCCGCCCGCACGATCTCCGTGCACGCCTCGATCCAGTCGGCGGCGATCCGCTCCGAGCGCTGCCGCAGCGTACGGGTGGCACGCTCGAGCTCGCGTCCGGCCCCGCCGAGCAGGGCGGAGCCCGCCGGGTTGTTCTCCCAGGACTGGTACGCCGTGTGGGCGCCGGCCTCGGCCTGCTCCAGGAGCAGGAGCTCGACGTTGTGCGCGAGGCTCTCCTGGACCTCGTTGACCCGTGCACGTCGCCCGCGGACACTGTCCACGATGCGGTCGCGCAGGCGCCCGATCCGGTCGTCGGTCCCCCGCAGCAGGTCGCCGGCGCCGGCGAAGTCGCGCCACCGGGCGGCGAGCTCGCCGCGCATCAGCGTGCCGTCGGAGAGGCTCTTGGCGAACGTCGCCTCCGCACCGGTGTAGGCGCTGTCGACGTCCTCGACCAGTGCCGTCAGCACCGCGCCCTGGTCGGCGACGGCGTCGGCCACGTCGAACGCCCCGAAGACGATCTTGCGGACCGCTCCGTCGAGCGTCTGCGTCACGATGGACGCGCGGACCTCCGGGTCACCCGCGAGGTCGTGCAGCCAGTTGAGGATCGGAGCGACGGCGCCCGGCGAGAGGAGGCCCTCGTCGTCCACCTCGGACTCGAGCACGGTGAAGAGTGGCGAGTCCTTCAGTCCGCGTGCGGTGAGCATGCGGGCGAGGTGGCCGCGCACCTCCCCCATCGAGGTCTCGGGCGTGCGGTCGAGCACGATGGCGACCGCGGCGCTGCGCTCGGCGGCCTCGCGCAGGTAGTCCCACGGCACCTGGTCGGCGTAGCGCGTCGCCGACGTGACGAACAGCCAGAGGTCGGCCGCGGCGAGCAGCTCGCCGGCCAGTCGGCGGTTGTCGGCCTCGACGGAGTCGACGTCGGGAGCGTCGAGCAGCGCCAGGCCCTTGGGCACCGTGTGCGCGGCCACCAGCGTCAGCGACCGGGTGTCGTGCGACTGCGTCGTGGCGCGCGCGAGGTCGGGCAGGATCCGGTCAGGCTGGAACCACTCGGCGTCGGCCGGGTTGTGCACCAGCACAGCCGATCGGGTGGTGGGTCGCAGGACCCCGGACTCGGTCACGCGACGGCCGACGAGCGAGTTCACGAGGGTCGACTTGCCGGCGCCGGTCGAGCCGCCGACCACGGTCAGCAGGGGCGCGTCGAGCTGCACCAGGCGCGGCAGGACGTAGTCGTCGAGCTGCGAGAGCAGGCGGCGTTGGGCCTCTCGACCGTCGGACGCACCGGCGATCTCCAGGCCGAGGGCAGCACCGCTGAGCTCGGCGCGCAGCTTGAGCAACGCGGCGAGCAAGGTTGCGGTAGAGCCGTCCCTCGACACTCGAACCTCCGGAGAAGGGGTGGTACATGCCCGCCCTCAGCGTAGTGGAGAGCACGAAGGATGACGCACCGGCGACCCTCGCGTCCAGGATTCAGGTGGCCGCGGTCACCCGGGGCGGTGCGCGGACGACCCGTCCGGTCGAGGACCGTGGGGCGGGACGTCGGGCGGCCGGGTCGACGGCGCCGGGGGCGGCGGCCCCTGCGGAACCGGGGGGACGTACGGCGGACGCGGGGCGTACGGGGTGTTCATCCCGTACTGCGGGACGCCCTGTCCCGGGGGCGCGTACGGGGCTCGTCCGTACGGCGCAGGAGCGTACGGCGCCTGTCCGTAGGGCGGACGTGGCGGGGCGTAGGCGAAGCGCAGCGGGGGCGGCAGCACCACGTACGGGCGGAGCAGCCGCATCTCGGCGAGGAAGCCGTCGACGCGCTCGGCGGCCTTGGGCTTGGCCAGGCGGTCGATCACCCCGGCGTACAGGAATGCCATCGTGATCGCATCGCGCTGGTAGCGGCGCGTCGCCTTGGCCGAGATGTCCCCGCCGTGCGCGCGGGCATGCTTGACGGCCTTGCGCCGGTAGGACAGCGAGGCGATGAACGGGATCTCGTCGGCGACCAGCCAGCCGCGCCGGGCGATGTCGGTGAGGGCACGGGCGAGGTAGCGGCCCTGGTTGCGCCGCGCGATCGCGGCCAGCACGACCGTGCCGGCGAGGAGCAGGCCGGTGAACCCGTAGGCCAGGAGGAACCCCGTGCCGCCCAGGTAGCTGACGCCGCCGTTCCAGATGCCGTGCAGCAGCATGCTGCCGAGGAGGCCTCCGACCCACAGGAGTGCCTTCACGCCCGTCGAGCGCTGGCGGACCGACAGGCCGACGGCGATGCCGAACGCGGCGGTGAACATGGGGTGCGCGAACGGGCTCATGATGCCCCGCAGCACGAAGGTGACCGTGGTGGCGCCGGCACCGTCGATGCCGGTCTCGTCGATGCCCAGGTAGGCACCTGCGTAGTAGCCGACGTTCTCGACGAAGGCGAAGCCCAGCCCGACCAGGCCCGCGAACACCAGGCCGTCGATGACGCCGTCGATGACGCGCCGCATCCGCAGGAACGTCAGCACGAGGAACAGGCACTTGGCCGGCTCCTCGGTGACCGGTGCGATGAAGGTCGCGAGCACCTTGTCGGAGAGGTCGAAGGTCTCGGCGATGAAGATCTGCGCGACCAGCGCGAGCGCGACCGACACGACGCCGCCCCAGACGACGGCGGCGAGCTTGTAGTGCCACGGCTCGGGCTCGTAGCGGTCCAGCCAGAAGAAGCAGCCGAGCAGCGCAGGCAGCGGTAGCAGCGCGTAGAGCAGGCTCAGGCCGCTGCCCGCCGCGTCGCCGCTGGTGATCGCGAAGAAACCGACACCCACCACGCCGATCGCGGCGGTGATGAACATGAGCACCAGGAGCAGCGTGTGGCCCCGCTGCCACATCGGGTCGCGCAGCCGTGGCAGCGGCCCGGGCGGGACGGGCGACGTCAGAGGCTGCGGCGCGGATGCCGCCCAGGGCTGGGACACACGAGAAACCCTAGCGGCGCGCGCCGACGGCGGCGTCGCCGCTAGGGTTGCCCTGGGCGCCCGTAGCTCAGCTGGACAGAGCAGCGGCCTTCTAATCCGCCGGTCGCAGGTTCGAATCCTGCCGGGCGCGCTCAGCTCTCCAGCGCGGCGTCGAGCTCGATCTCGGGCACCGCCGCCAGGGCCTTGCTCACGGGGCACGCCTTCTTGGTCTCCTCGGCGACCTCGGCGAACTGCTCGGCGGTCAGGCCGTCGACCTTCGCCCGGACGGTGAGGACGATCTTGGAGATGAGGAGCCCGCCGTTCTCCCGGTCGGGGCGCACGGTGACGTCCGCCGTCACCGTGGACGACTGCGGGGTCCCTCCGGCGTTGCCGATGCCGCCCGAGAGCGCCATGGAGTAGCACGCGGCGTGCGCGGCCGCGATCAGCTCCTCCGGGCTCGTCGTCCCGTCCGCCTCGTCGGCGACGCGCTTGGGGAAGGAGACGTCGAAGGAGCCCGCCCCAGAGCTGTCGAGGTTGACGCTTCCCGACCCGTCCTGCAGCCCGCCGGTCCACCGGGTCGTCGCGGTGCGTGTGGCCATGGTTGTCGCTCCCGTCGTTGGTTCTGTGGTGGTTCGTCCCTGCCCACCGTAGAGACGCGACGCCCCGTACGCACGAGGCGTACGGGGCGTCGGGGTCTCGACCGGGCGGGATCCGGACCCGGTGTCAGCCGGCCTTGGCGGCGGCGACCGCCGTCGCGAGGTCCTGCGGCGTCGGGATGTTGCCGCCGGAGCCGGTCACGGCCGTGCCGTCGACCCACACGGTCGGGGTCCCCGACACCTGGGTGCCCTCGGAGTCCTTGGACGCGAAGGCCTCCTCGGTGACCTTGCTGTAGTCGCCCGGCGGGTCGCCGGCCCAGTCGCGGAACGGGCGCCCCTCGATGCAGTCGGCAGCCGCGTCGACGCCGACCTCCTTGGCCCAGTCGACGAGCTGGGCGTTGTCGACGCCCGGACCCGACTCGCTCGGCTGGTTCTCGAAGACGGTCCGCGCGTAGTCGCGCCACCCCTTGGCCCCGGCCTCCTCGTACACGCACATCGAGGCGGCGAGCGACTCGGCGGAGAACTCGGTGAGGAACGCGACGGGGCGGTACTCGATCTCGATCGCGCCGGCCGCGACCTGCTGATCGAGCCAGTCGCCGGAGGTCTGCTCGAAGGCCTTGCAGACCGGGCACTGCAGGTCCTCGAAGATCGTGACCTTCACAGGGTCGGGCGCAGCGGTGCCGCCCACGTCGGTGGCCGACAGCAGGATGCCGTTGTCCTCGGTGAGACCCTTCGGCGTGCGCGCCGGATCACCGGCGGAGTCGTCGACCGCGGACTTCACCGCGAACCCCGCACCGGCGATCACGACCAGCACGACGGCCACGACCGCCGCGGTGATGATGTTGCGGCGGCGCTTGTCCTGCCGCTCGCGCTCCTTGCGCATCGCCTCCGCGCGCTCGCGGCGGTTCCTCTTGTCGTCGGTCGCCATGGATCAGCCCGCCTTCGCGGCCTCGACGGCCTTCTGCAGATCGGCGAGGCCCGGGACGGTCGGGTTGCCGTCGGCGTCCTCAGGTCCGTTGAGCGTGGTGCCGTTGACCCACACGGTCGGCGTGCCGGAGAGCTTGTTGCCCTCCGAGTCCTCCTGGTCGAACGCCGCCTTGGTGGCCTCGCCGTTGAGGTCGGCGAAGTCCCGGAACGGACGTCCCTTGATGCAGTCGGCGGCGCCCGTGGCCCCGGCCTGCTCGGCCATGTCGACGAAGTCCTTCTCGTCGAGGTTGCCGCCCTCGGTCGGCTGGTTGGCGAAGACCAGCTCGGAGTAGTCGCGGTACGCCTTGGCGCCGGCGTCCTCGAAGACGCACAGCGCGGAGCCCATCGCGTCGCCGGAGAAGTCGGTCAGGAAGGCGACCGGACGGAACTCGACGTCGATCGCGCCGGCGGCGACCTGCTCGTCGATCCAGCTGCCGGCCTCCTCCTCGAAAGCCTTGCAGTGCGGGCAGGCGAAGTCCTCGAACAGCGTCACCTTGACCGGGTCGGCCGCCGCGGTGCCGCCGACGTCGGTGGCGGTGAGCGCGATGCCCCCGTCCTCGGTGAGGCCCTCAGGGGTGCGCGCGGGGTCGTCGGCCGAGTTGTCGACGGCGGCCTTGACGGCGAAGCCTGCGCCCGCGATCACGACCAGCACGACCGCGACCACCGCGGCCGTGATGACGTTGCGGCGCCGCTTCTCCTGCCGCTCCCGCTCCTTGCGCATCTGCTCCGCGCGCTCGCGGCGCGCGCGCTTGTCATCCCTGCTGGCCACCTGGCTCAACCATCCTTCGCGTACGGACACGTGTCGCCGGTCAAACGTGCAGGCACGGCCTCGCGTTCCCGGGGACGGCCCCAGGCTACCGGTCGGTGTCGGGCGTTCCGGCTAGGGTGGGCTGTCGTGGACAGGCTTGTGTGGATCGACTGCGAGATGACCGGTCTCGACCTGGAGCACGACGCTCTCGTCGAGGTGGCGGCCATCGTCACCGACTTCGAGCTCAACCCGGTCGCCGACGGCATCGACGTCGTCATCAAGCCGCCGCGCGAGGCGCTCGACCAGATGAACGCGGTCGTCACGCAGATGCACACCGACTCGGGACTGCTCTCCGAGCTCGACGCGGGCATCCCGCTGGCCGACGCGGAGCAGGTCGTCCTCGACTACATCAAGCAGCACGTGCCCGAGCCCGGCAAGGCGCCGCTCGCGGGCAACTCGATCGGCACCGACCGCGCCTTCCTCGTCCGCGACATGCCCGAGCTGGAGTCCTACCTCCACTACCGGGTCGTCGACGTGTCCTCGATCAAGGAGCTCTCGCGCCGGTGGTACCCGCGCGTCTACTTCAACGCTCCCGCCAAGACCGGCAACCACCGCGCGCTCGCCGACATCCTGGAGAGCATCGAGGAGCTGCGCTACTACCGCGCCGCCGTCTTCGTCGCCGAGCCCGGGCCCGACAGTGAGACCGCACGGGCGATCGCGGCCGAGCACGCGGGCTCGCTCCGGGCCAAGGTCCCAGAGGCTCCCGCGGTGGAGGCTGCGGTCGAGGACGTGGCACCGACCCGGGTTTCGGGCGACGAGACCTGACCCGCTACACTCGTCTGGCCGCACTCGGTACGAGCCGGGTCGCGCGCGGTGGGTGTAGCTCAGTTGGTAGAGCACCGGCTTGTGGTGCCGGTGGCCGCGGGTTCAAGTCCCGTCATCCACCCCGACAAGAGGGCCCGGAATCGCGAGATTCCGGGCCTTTGTCATTCCTGATCACCAATCGAGCGCAAGGCGTCAGAGTCCGGTCTGTCGGACGCCATATGTCGCCTGGGCGGGCGTGTACCCCTCGAACTCGAGCTGCTGGATCAGTCCGGAGCGAGAGAAGTTGGTGTACTCGAGGTATGCCTCGGCCGACCGAGCTGCCTGCTCGTTCCAGTTGACGTCGATCGCGTTGACGGCGTAGCGGGCGTCCTTCTTGGAGTACCCCTCGAACTCGAGCTGCTTGACCAGGCCTGACTTGCTGAAAGGCGCGTACTCGAGGTAGTCCTCAGCGGCCTCGCGGGCGTTCGCCTGCGAGCGGGTCTCGACCGGCTCCGGTTCCGGCTCCGGATCTGCCGGTGGTTCTGTTGTCGGCTCCGTCGTCGGCTCAGGTTCCGGCGCTTCTGTCGTCGCCGGCGCGTCCGTGGTCGGCGGGTCCGTGGTCTCCGGAGCGGTCGTCGCCGTTGTCGCGTCGTCGACGGCGGCGACCGGGTCATCCTTCTTGGGTGATGTCCCGTCCTCCGTTGCGACGGCGACCACGCCCATCAGGACGAGCATGGCGGTCACCCCGCCGGCGATCCAGGCGGCCGCTCGAGCGTTGCTCATCGGCTTCTTCGGGCTGCGTTCGTTCACGATCGACTCCCCTCAGTCGGTCCCCCCGTCTCTCAGCGTCACCCGGACAGCAGGTCTTTGTACTGCGTTTTGAATATTGACGCGCCTACTGAGCCTGGTCAGCCGTGATGCTGACCGGGACGCTCTGTTTCGCCGACGCCCGCTCGAGGCCCGCCGCGCCGATTTCTGGACAACTGCCCAAGAATTTCCTTAACCCCCTCCGGTTGTGCTGTCTTGTCCCGTAATGTCGTACTCGCGCGGCGCGAATACCCCCACTCGTTCCGCGCCGAGCCCCGCCTCTCGAGGCGGGGCTCGTCTCGTCTCCGGGGTGGCCTCCCCCACGCTCCGCCCGGGAAGCCGCGCCGCTGCTTCGGCGTTGACCCCGGCGTCGACGCGTCCACGTCGGCGCAGTCGACGAGGAGGTCGCGGTGCACGGCGAGTACAAGGTCCCGGGTGGCAAGCTGGTGGTCGTCGACCTCGAGGTGGTCGGTGGCCGGCTCAAGGACGTCAGGCTCTCGGGCGACTTCTTCCTCGAGCCCGACGACGCGCTCGACCGGATCACCGACGCGCTCGAGGGTCAGCCGGACGACGCCTCCGTCGGGTCGTACGCGAGCGCCGTCGAGGACGCGCTGCAGGGCGCCACGATGATCGGGTTCGACCCGCGCTCGGTCGGCTTCGCGGTGGCACGCGCGCTCGGGCGCTCGACCGCGTGGCACGACCTCGCGTTCGAGCTCGTCGACGCCGGCCCGCTCCACCCCGCGCAGCAGATGGCGCTCGACGAGGTCCTCGCCACCCAGGTCGGTGAAGGTCTCCGCGCACCCGCCCTGCGCGTCTGGGAGTGGGCGTCCAACGCGGTCATCATCGGGTCGTTCCAGTCGCTGTCCAACGAGGTCGACCTCGACGCCGCGGCGCGGCACGACACGACGGTCGTACGACGGATGTCCGGCGGCGGCGCGATGTTCGTCGAGCCCGGCAACACGATCACGTACTCGCTGTACGTCCCGGCGTCCCTGGTCGAGGGCATGACCTTCGCCGAGTCGTACGCGTTCCTCGACGCGTGGGTGATCCGGGCGCTGCGCGGGCTCGGCCTCGACGCCTCGTACGTGCCGCTCAACGACATCGCGACCCCGCACGGCAAGATCGGCGGCGCGGCGCAGAAGCGGCTGGCCAGCGGCGCGGTCCTCCACCACGTGACGATGTCGTACGACATGGACGCCACGAAGATGCTCGACATCCTGCGGATCGGGCGCGAGAAGCTGTCCGACAAGGGGACGGCCAGCGCTGCCAAGCGGGTCGACCCGCTGCGCAGCCAGACCGGCATGACCCGGGACGCGATCGTCCGCGCGATGGTCGAGCACTTCGACGCCAGCTACGGGCTGACGCCGGTCGGCCTCGACGAGGCGGCGCGCGAGGCGATGGAGTCGCTGGCCGCGGCGAAGTACGCCACCGAGGAGTGGACCGCGCGCGTGCCGTGACGCAAGCGCGACCTGCTCGGTCGAGCGCGCCACCATGATGAGCGCATGTCTCGTACCCGTACGGCGGTCCTCGTGACCGCAGGCGTCATCGCAGGCCTCGTCGCCGGCGGGACCACCGTCGCCGTCGCCTCCACCGCGACCAAGACCGTCAAGGTCTGCACCACGAAGAAGTACGTCGTCAGATCGGCCGACGCGCAGGGCCGGTGCCCGAAGAAGACGAAGAAGCGCGCCGTCAACGTCCGCGGGCCGCAAGGCCCGCAGGGTGTGAAGGGCGCGACCGGAGCGCGAGGCCCGTCGGAGGCGTGGACGTTGCGGGCGCTGACGCGACCAGAGGGCGTGACGGTGCCGGCAGGTTCGTACGTCGTGAACGGCACCGTCTACTTCGGCCGCGCGACGGCCGACGCCCAGTGCTGGCTGTGGCACCAGACCTCGGCTTCCGGCAGCGCAGCGGTCGGCTCGTTCTTCCCGGGAAGCAACACGACGGCGACCCTTCCCGTGAGCGACGCGTTCACCGTGACGGCGACCTCCGACGTGTGGATCGACTGCTCCGGCGTGGCGGCCGGCTACTCGATGCAGCCTCGCCTCGCAATGATCGCCGTCGGCACGCTGCACGAGTGACGGTCACCCCTCCGGGAGGAGCGGGAGCGTACGGCGGCTGGTGAAGCGCCGTACGCGCCCGTCCACCGGGTCGGTGAACGCGAGCTCGCTGGCGAGCAGCTGGAGCGGGCGCGTGAAGTCGTCGAGGTCGACGTCGAGCACCTCGGGATAGACCGGGTCGCCGACCATCGGGATGCCGAGCCCGTAGAGGTGCGCGCGGAGCTGGTGCGTGCGTCCGGTCTCGGGCTCGAGGCGGTAGACGCCGTGCTCGCCGAGGCGCTCCTCGAGCGCGATGCGGGTGATCGCGTTCGGCCGCGCGTCGGGAACCACCGCTACCTGGAACGACCCGCGACGCTTCACGAGGTGGTTGCGCACCGTCGTCGGCAGCGCGAGCCCGGGGTCGACCGGAGCGAGCGCGCGGTAGGTCTTGCGGACCTCCCGGCGTTGGAACAGCAGCTGGTACGCCCCGCGCCACCGCCGCTCGGTCGTGAGGACGAGCACGCCGGAGGTGATCCGGTCGAGCCGGTGCACCGGAGAGACCTCCGGAAGCCCCAGCTCGTCGCGCAGCCGCACCACGACGCTCTCGCGCACGTGGCGGCCGCGCGGGATCGTCGCGAGGAACGGCGGCTTGTCCACGACGACGAGCCGCTCGTCGCGATGGAGGACGTGCAGCGCGCCCGGGACCGGCGCCTCCTCGCGCAGGTCACGGTAGAACCAGACGAACGTGTGCGGACGGTACGGGGCGTCGTCGGCGACCGCGGCGCCCGCTCCGTCCACGAAGCGCCGGTCCGCGAACATCCCCGACACGTCGACCTTCTCCGGGAGCCGCCAGCGCAGCCACTCCCCCATCGTCGTCCACGCCACCGGCTCGCGACCCCGGTCCGGCGTCCGCAACCAGACGGCGTTGAGCCCGTCGCGGGGCGGGAGCGGAGAGCGGGGCGGCACGGCTCGATCGTAGGCGCGCGGGCGGTGCGCGCGGAGCGTCGGTGCGTCCGTGGTCACGGCGCCGATCTCGGTGACCACGGAGGCACCGACGCTGCGGTGAGCGCCCTCTACTCGACGCGTGCCACCGGCGCTCTACTCGACGCGTGCCACCGGCACGACGTCCCCCGCCCCCATCCGCGCCGCGTCGGCCGTCTCGTCGTCCGGCATCGTCTGGCTCTCGCGCTCGGCCGCGACGCGCGCGAGGTAGTGCTCCACCTCGCGGCGTACCTGCTCCGGTCCCCACCCGAGCGGCCCCGCCATCAGCGCCGCCGCCTCCTCCGCGGAGTCCGTCCCCCGGTCGAAGGTCTCGATCGAGATGCGGGTACGGCGCGTCAGCACGTCGTCGAGGTGCCGCGCGCCCTCGTGCGTGACCGCGTAGACGATCTCCGCCCGCAGGTAGTCGTCGGCAGCTGCGAGCGGCTCCGCCAGCGTCGGGTCCGCCTCGATCAGCCCGAGCACCTCGTGCACCAGCGCGCCGTACCGCTGGAGCAGGTGCTCGACCCGCACCTCGTGCAGCCCGCTGCGCGCGGCGATCAGTCCGCGCCGGTTCCACAGCGCCGGGTAGCCGTCGGCCCCGAGCAGCGGCACGTCCTCGGTCACGCAGGCCGGGATCACCCGCGAGAGCCGCACCCCGAGGGCGTTGGCGGCGGCGTCGACGGCGTCGCGTGCCATCACGCGGTACGTCGTGTACTTGCCGCCGGCGACCACGACCAGCCCCGGCACCGCGTGCGAGACGGCGTGCTCGCGCGAGAGGGTCGACGTGGCCTCCGACTCGCCGCGCAGCAGCGGCCGCAGGCCCGCGTACACGCCCTCGACGTCGTCGTGCGTCAGCGGCGTCGCGAGCACCGCGTTGACGTGCGCGAGGAGGTAGTCGATGTCGGTACGGCTCGCGGCCGGGTGGTCCTTCGAGAGCGCCCAGTCGGTGTCCGTGGTGCCGATGATCCAGTGCCGCTTCCACGGGATCACGAACAGCACCGACGTCTCCGTGCGCAGGATCAGCCCGACGTCGCCCTGGATGCGGTCGCGCGGCACGACGAGGTGCACCCCCTTGCTCGCCCGCACGTGGAACTGCCCGCGCTCGGCGACCATCGCCTGGGTCTCGTCGGTCCACACGCCGGTCGCGTTGATCACCTGCGAGGCGCGGATCTCGAACTCCTCCCCCGCCTCCAGGTCACGGACCACGACGCCCGTCACCCGCTCGCCCTCGCGCAGCATGCCGGTCACGCGGGTGCGGGTGGCGACGTGCGCCCCGTACGAGGCAGCGGTGCGCGCGAGCATCATCCTGTGGCGGGCGTCGTCGACCTGGCCGTCGTAGTACTCGATCGCCCCGACCAGCGCGTCCTTGCGCAGCGCCGGCATGCGGCGCATCGCCTTGCGCCGGGAGAGGTGGCGGTGCCGCGGCACGCCGCGGGACTGGCCGGACAGCCACGCCATCGAGTCGTACATCGCGACGCCGGTGCCGGCGTACGCGCGCTCCCACCCGCGGTGCGTCAGCGGGTAGAGGAACGGGACCGGCTGGACGAGGTGCGGGGCGAGGCGTTCTACGAGGAGGCTGCGCTCGGCCAGCGCCTCCGCGACCAGGCCGAAGTCGAGCATCTCGAGGTAGCGGAGCCCGCCGTGGATCAGCTTCGAGGAGCGGCTCGACGTCCCGGACGCGAGATCGCGCGCCTCGACGAGCCCGGTGGTCAGACCGCGGGTCGCGGCGTCGAGCGCGCTGCCGGCGCCCACGACGCCGCCGCCGATGACGAGGACGTCGAGCGGGCCTTCGGCGGCGGTCGCGCGCAGGCGCTCCAACGCGTCGCGCCGTGCGGCATGGTCGAGCGCGACCGGTCGCACGTCAGTCGACCTCCACCCAGCCGAGGGTCCGTTGCACGGCCTTCTTCCAGCCCGCGTACGCCGCCTCCCGCCGCTCGGCGTCCCACTGCGGCTCCCACCGACGCGACTCGTGCCAGTTCTGGCGCAGCTCGTCGGTGCTCTCCCAGAACCCGACCGCGAGCCCTGCGGCGTACGCCGCCCCGAGCGCCGTCGTCTCGGAGACGACCGGCCTGCTGACGGGCGTGCCGAGCACGTCGGCCTGGATCTGCATGCACAGCTCGTTCTCGGTGACGCCCCCGTCGACCTTGAGCACGTCGACCGCGACGCCGGAGTCCTCGACCATCGCCTCCGCCACGTCGCGCGACTGGAAGCAGATCGCCTCGAGCGTCGCCCGGGCCAGGTGCGCGTTGGTGTTGTAGCGGGAGAGGCCGACGATCGCGCCGCGGGCGTCCGAGCGCCAGTACGGCGCGAAGAGGCCGGAGAACGCGGGGACGAAGTAGACCCCGCCGTTGTCCTCGACCTGTCGCGCCAGCGCCTCGGACTGCGCGGCGCCTGAGATGATGCCGAGCTGGTCGCGCAGCCACTGGACCGCGGAGCCGGTGACGGCGATGGAGCCCTCGAGCGCATAGACGGGGTCGGTGTCGCCGAGCTGGTACGCGACGGTGGTCAGCAGCCCGGCCTTGCTCCGTACGATCTCGGTGCCGGTGTTGAGCAGCAGGAAGTTGCCGGTGCCGTACGTGTTCTTGGCCTCCCCCGGCGCGAAACACACCTGGCCGACGAGCGCCGCCTGCTGGTCGCCGAGGATGCCGGTGATCGGCACCTCTCCGGCGAGCGGGCCGTCGTCGAGCGTCGTGCCGTACGAGTCGGCGACCGACGACGGGCGGATCTCGGGGAGCATCGCGCGCGGGATCCCGAAGATCTCGAGCAGCTCGTCGTCCCAGTCGAGGGTCTCGAGGTTCATCAGCATCGTGCGGCTCGCGTTGGTCACGTCGGTGACGTGCACCCCGCCGTGCCGGCCGCCGGTGAGCTGCCACGTGACCCAGCAGTCGGTCGTCCCGAAGAGCGCGTCGCCCCGCTCGGCGGCCTCACGCACTCCGGAGACGTTCTCGAGGATCCAGGCGATCTTGCCGCCGGAGAAGTACGTCGCCGGAGGCAGGCCGGCCTTCTCGCGGATGACGTCGCCGAAGCCCTCGTTCTCGAGCCGCGCGGCGAGCCGGTCGGTGCGGGTGTCCTGCCAGACGATCGCCGGCGCGTACGGCCGTCCGGTACGGCGGTCCCAGACGACCGTGGTCTCGCGCTGGTTGGTGATGCCGAGCGCGGCGAGGTCGGACGCGCTCAGCCGGGCCTTCGCGAGCGCGGTCTGGATCACCGCGCTGGTCCGCTCCCAGATCTCCAGCGGGTTGTGCTCGACCCACCCGCTGCGCGGCATGATCTGCTCGTGCTCCAGCTGGTGACGCGCGACCTCGAAGCCGTCGTGGTCGAAGATCATGAAGCGCGTGCTGGTCGTGCCCTGGTCCACGGACCCCACGAAGTCGGCCATGGAACGTTTCTACCGCAGTCCGCGTGCTAACCAGCGGTCAGCGCCGCGAGGAACGCCGCTGCCGCGGGCGACGGGCGGTGCCGGCTCCACGCCACGTGCTCCTCGCGGGCCGGGGCGTCGGCGATCGGGACGGTACGGACGCCCGCGAGCGTCCGAGCGTACGCACCGGGCAGCAGCGCGATCCCGAGCCGCTGCGCGACCAGCCGCGCCGCGAGGTCGCCCGTCGTCACCTCGAACGCCACGTGCCGCTCCAGGCCGGCGGCGGCGAACGCCTCGTCCGACTGGAGCCGCCCCGGCGTGCCAGCGGTGAAGTCGACGAACGGGTACGGCGCGAGCGTCGCGAGGTCCGTACGGCGCTCCCCCGCGAGCGGGTGGTCCACGGCGACGACCGCGACGTGCTCGTCCCGGCCGAGGACGCGACTGCGCACGCCCTGAGGCACCCGTCCCGGCGGGAGACCGAGGAAGGCCACGTCAACCGTGCCGGACGCGATCTGCGCGACGAGCTCGTCGCTGCCGTCGGTCCGCAGCGAGACGTCGACGCGCGGATGGACGTCGCGGAAGTCGCGCAGCACGCTCGGCAGGTCCAGCGCGGTCACGGTCGGGATCGCGCCGAGCCGCAGGCGTCCGCTCACGACCCCGGACACGGCGGCGGCCTCGGCCCGGGCGCGCTCCGCGGCCTCGAGGGCGTCGCGGGCCGCCGGCAGGAACGCCTCGCCCGCGGCGGTCGGAACGACGCGTCGGCTGGTCCGGTCGAAGAGCCGCGCCCCGATCTCGCGCTCGAGCTTGGCGACCTGGTGGCTGAGCGCGGACTGCACGACGTGGCACTGCTGCGCGGCACGCGTGAAGCTGCGGGTCTCGGCGACGGCGACGACGTAGCGGAGTTGCTGGAGCTCCATCCGGCCATCGTCCACCATCCATCGATTTGCGTCATGCTTGCCGTGACGAACATGCGTTGGACTCATCGCTCATCGAGCAGCACGCTGGAGGAATGACCCGCCCGCTCCTCCTCCTGATGGCTCTCGCGACCGGCCTCTCGGTCTCGGCGAACTACCTGGCCCAGCCGCTGCTGGACGTCCTCTCCGCCGACCTCGGCATCTCCGAGTCGACCGCGGGAGCGATCGTGACGGCAGCCCAGGTCGGGTACGCGGTCGGGCTGCTGCTCATCGTGCCGCTCGGCGACCTGGTCGAGCGGCGGCGCCTGGCCGTCTCGCTGCTCGGGGCGACGGCGGCGTTGCTCGTGGCGTCCTCGCTGGCCCCGGACGGGCGCGTCCTCCTTCTCACGACGACGCTCACGGCACTGACGTCGGTGGCGGCCCAGGTCGTGGTGCCGTTCGCGGTGACGCTCGCCGACCCGGCCCGGCGCGGCCAGGTCGTCGGGGTCGTGATGAGCGGGCTGCTGCTCGGCAGCATCGTGTCGCGCCCGATCTCGGGGGCGCTCGCCCAGCTGGCCGGCTGGCGCTCGGTGTACGTCGTGTGCGGCGTGCTGGTCGCCGGCGTCGCCATCGCTCTGTGGGACCGGCTGCCGTCGCTCCACACGCCGGCCGGGATCACGTACCCGCGCCTCATCGGCTCCACGCTCGGCCTGTTCGCGAGCCAGCCGGTGCTGCGCCGTCGTGCCCTGGTCGCGGCGCTCTCGCTGGCGTCGTTCAACACGTTCTGGACGGCATCGACGTTCCTGCTCGCCCGCACCTACGGGTGGTCGGAGGCGGCGATCGGCGCCTTCGGCCTGATGGGGATTGCCGGGGTGGTGGCGACGCCGGTCGCCGGTCGGCTCGTGGACGCCGGACGAGCCCGTACGGTCGCCCGCGGCTCGACGCTCGCCCTGCCGGTCGCCTGGGCGGCGATCGCGCTCGGCGGAGGTGGAGGCGCGCGGGGGCTGGCGTGGCTCGGGCTCGGCGTCCTCGTGCTCGTCGTCGCGCAGCAGATGCTGCTCAACGCCAACCAGAACGCGATCTACGCGCTCGACCCCGCGCTGCGCAACCGGCTCAACGCCGCCTTCATGACGGCGTTCTTCGTCGGCGGCGCCGCGGGCTCGGCGGCGACGACGATCGCCTGGGTGCACGGGGGGTGGGCGGCGGTGAGCGCGCTCGGCGCGGTCCTCGCGGCCGGGACGTGCGTCGTGTGGCTCGAGCGGGACGCGGCCGGCGTCAGGCGCCGGGGGTGGATCCCCCGACGTCGCCGTGCGGCACCTGCTGGGCAGGGATCTGGCCGAACCGTCCCTTGTTGAAGTCCTCGTACGCCGTCGTGACCTCCTCGCGGGTGTTCATGACGAACGGACCCGCCCAGGCGACCGGCTCGCGGATCGGCAGTCCACCCAGGACGACGACCTCCATCGCCGGGTGACGCGAGTCCTGCTGCGCGTCGGCGCCGACGGTGATCGTCTCGCCGAACCCGAGGACGGCGAGCTGGCCGGAGCGCAGCGGGCGGCGCGCACCGCTGACGTACCCGTCCCCGGACATCACGTAGACGAGCGCGTTGAAGTCGGCCCGCCACGGGAGCGTCACCTCGGCGCCCGGCGAGACGGTCAGGTGGACCATCGCCATCGGGGTGTGCGTGCTGCCCGGGCCCTTCACGCCGTCGACGTCGCCGGCGATCACGCGGATCAGCGTGCCGGCGTCCGCGCTGGTCGCGAGGCCGACCTCGGAGCTGCGGAGGTCCTGGTAGCGGGGCGTCGCGAGCTTCTGCGACCGCGGCAGGTTCACCCAGAGCTGGAGCCCGTGGAAGAGCCCGCCCTGCGCGACGAGCCACTCCGGCGGCGCCTCGATGTGGAGCAGCCCGGCTCCTGCGGTCATCCACTGCGTGTCGCCGTCGGTGATCGAGCCGCCACCGCCGTGGGAGTCCGCGTGGTCGAAGACGCCGTCGAGCATGTAGGTGACCGTCTCGAAGCCGCGGTGCGGGTGCCACGGCGTGCCCTTCGGCTCGCCCGGCGCGTACTCGACCTCACCCATCTGGTCCATGTGGATGAAGGGGTCGAGGTGACGCAGGTCGACGCCGGCGAACGCGCGGCGGACCGGGAAGCCCTCCCCCTCGTAGCCCTGCGGCGCGGTGGTGACGCTGACGACCGCGCGGCCCTCGTGCTCCGGGACGGAGATCACGCGCGGGAGAACGGTCCAGTCGGGAACGGTGACGGCGGGCATCGGTGCCTCCCAGGAAGTCGGTGCTCTTGACTTTAGTTGATATTTCAACTTCCGGCAAGACCGAGGGCCGAGCGGCCCCGTCCTAGGCTGGCGACCATGACTCACGACGTCGTCATCGTCGGCGGCGGCCACAACGGCCTCGTCGCCGCCGCGCTCCTCGCCCGCAGCGGCCTGCGTACCGTCCTGCTCGAGCGCCTCGACCACACCGGCGGCGCTGCCGTGAGCGAGCGCCCCTTCCCCGGCGTCGACGCCCGGCTGTCGCGCTACTCCTACCTCGTCTCGCTCCTGCCGCACGAGCTGATCACCGAGCTCGGCCTCAAGCTCGAGCTCCGCTCGCGCGCCACCGCGTCGTACACGCCGTACGACGGGGGCGGCCTGCTCGTCGAGACCCACGAGGGTCGCGCGACCGCGGAGTCGTTCCGCGCGGCGACCGGGACGGGGAGCCAGTACGAGGCCTGGCGGGCGTTCTACGGCGACGCCGAGGAGCTCGCGCTCGCCGTCGCGCCGACGCTGCTGCAGCCGCTGCCGACGACCGAGTCGATCCGCGAGCAGGTCGGCGACGGCGTCTGGGAGGACCTCGTCGCCCACCCGCTCGGCGACGCGATCGAGCGCCGCTTCGCCAGCGACCTGGTCCGCGGCGTGGTGGCGACCGACGGGCTGATCGGCACCTACGCGTCGCTGCACGACCCCTCCCTGCTGCAGAACCGGTGCTTCCTCTACCACCTGATCGGCAACGGGACCGGTGAGTGGCGCGTCCCCGTCGGCGGGATGGGTGCCGTGACCGACGAGCTGCGCCGCGTCGCGGAGGCCGCGGGCGCGGACATCCGTACCGGGGTCACCGTCACCTCGGTCGACGCCGGCCTGGACGGGGTCGTCGTCCACGCCGACGGGCTCGACCTCGAGGCGCGCTGGATGCTGTCGGGCGTGGCGCCGTACGTCCTGGCCGGCCTGCTCGGCGACCCGCTGCCGACCAAGCCCCAGGGCTCGCAGCTCAAGATCAACGTGCTCGTCGACCGGCTCCCGCGCCTGCGCTCCGGGATCGACCCGTCGGTCGCGTTCGCCGGGACGTTCCACCTCGGCGAGACCTACGCGCAGCTCGAGCGCGCCTTCGCCTCACCATCGCCCGACGTGGCGTGCGGCGAGCTCTACTGCCACACCCTCACCGACCGCTCGATCCTCGGTCCGGAGCTGGCCGCGGGCGACGCGCAGACGTTGACGTACTTCGGGATCCACTGGCCGTACGACGCGCGCGGGCCTGAGGCGAAGGAGCGCGGGTGGAGGGCGTTCGAGGCGGCGATCGACGCCTACCTCGAGGAGCCGATCGCGTCGGTCCTCGCGCGCGACGCCCACGGCGACCCCTGCGTCGAGGTGAAGACGCCCGCCGACATCGAGGGCGACCTCGCGATGCCGGGCGGCCACATCTTCCACGGCGACCTGCGCTGGCCGTGGGTCGACCGGCTCGGCCACACCCCCGCGGAGCGCTGGGGCGTCCAGACGGGCCACGCGCGCGTGCTCGTGTGCGGGTCGGGTGCGCGCCGCGGAGGGGCGGTCAGCGGGATCGGCGGGCACAACGCGGCGATGGCCGTCCTCGACCACGAGAACCGGCACGCCTGACGCGGCGGTCGCTCAGGCGTCGAGGACCTCGACCGTGACGCGGTCGGGGTACCACGCGACGTGCCCGCGGATGTCCGCGACCGCCTCGTACGCCTCGGGGTAGGTCCACCCGGCGTCGGCGATCGTGCCGGACGGCGTGGTGACGGAGTAGTAGCTCGCGTCGCCCTTGAACGGGCAGTACGTCGACGTCGACGTCGCCGACAGCACCGCGGGGTCGACGTCGGCCAGCGGGACGTACTGCACCGGCGGGTACGTCGACTCCCGGAGCGTCAGCGCGGCGGTCGTGTCGGCGATGACCTGGTCGCCGGCGAGGATCCGCACGCGTCCCGGGGTCGGGGTCACGGTGATGGGGTGCAAGGCGTCGGGCACCTTCGGGTGGCGGCTCATGGAGGGGTGCAAGGCGACCGCCGTACGAGGTATTCCGCGCGCGGGGTGCGTCGGCGGGGCGACGGCCGCCGGACGAGAGCAGCGTGATGCTGGTCACGCTGCGGTCCTGACTACCCCTCTTCCCGGCCAGATTGAGCATTCTGCTTCGTTGTCCATGCGTGTATTGCGCGGTCCGTCAACCTCCTGCACCGTTGGGGCATCACATCGACGTGTGAGCCGTGCCACGTGACCCGCAGCGCGAAGGAGCTCCCCTGTGACCGAGCTGTTGATCGGCCGACCGGACGCCCCGGCCGAGCCCGAGCCGTACGACCTCCGCGACCGCTACCGCGCCGGCTCCCCGCCGGTCCTGCTCACGGGCGTCCAGGCGATCGCCCGCCTGATCGTCGAGCAGCACGAGCACGACCGCCGCAACGGGCGTCGTACGGGGTCGTTCGTCTCCGGCTACCAGGGCAGTCCGCTCGGCGGGCTCGACCGGATGCTCGGCGAGATGCCCGAGGTGCTCTCGGCGCACGACGTCCGCTTCGTGCCCGGCTTCAACGAGGAGCTGGCCGCGACGTCGGTGTGGGGCAGCCAGCAGCCGCTCGACCCGGCCGAGGCGACGCACGACGGCGTGGTCGGCTACTGGTACGGCAAGGCGCCCGGCGTCGACCGCGCGACCGACGCGCTGCGTCACGCGAACATGTACGGCGTCGACCCGCGCGGCGGCGCCGTGATCCTCGCGGGCGACGACCCGGCCTCGAAGTCGTCGAGCGTCCCGGCGGTCAGCGAGCGCACGCTCTCCGCCCTGGGCATCCCCGTGCTGTTCCCCCGCAACGCGGGCGAGATCGTCGAGTACGGCCTGCACGCCGTCGCCATCTCCCGCGCGTCGGGCTGCCTCGTCGCGCTCAAGATCGTCGCCGACATCGCGGACGGCTCCTGGGTGGTCGACGACCCGGCGCGGTCCTTCGCCCCCGTCGTGCCGTCGATCGAGTGGGACGGCAAGCCCTGGTCGTACGCGCAGGCGCCGATGATCGTGAACCCCGACGCCATCGTCGGGGCGGAGGCGCAGCTCGTCGGACCCCGGACCGCCACGGTCCACGCGTACGCCGCCGCGAACCCGCTCAACGTCATCGACATCGACACCCCGGAGGCGACCCTCGGCTTCGTCGCCGCCGGCACGACGTACGACGCGCTCCGTCAGGCGTTCCTCGACCTCGGGCTCAGCGACGACGCGCTCCGCGGCGCGGGCATCCGCGTGCTCCGCCTCGGCATGGTGACGCCGCTCGAGCCGGGCATCGTGTCGCGGTTCGCCGAGGGCCTCGACGAGATCGTCGTCGTCGAGGACAAGACCGCGTTCCTCGAGACCCAGGTCCGCGAAGTCCTCTACGGCACACCGGGCGCGCCCCGCGTGATCGGCAAGAAGGACGCCGCCGGCCGCCTGCTCGTCCCCGCCGACGGCGAGGTCACCTCCGGCCGGCTCCTCGCGCCGCTGCGCCACGTGCTCGGGGACCGCGTCGCCATCACGCCCCCGCGCCCGAAGACCATCCCGCTCCCCCTGCTGTCCGCCTCGCGCGCGCCGTACTTCTGCAGCGGCTGTCCGCACAATCGCTCCACCGCCGTGCCCGAGGGCTCGCTCGCCGCGGCCGGCATCGGCTGCCACATCATGGTGTCGACCTCCGGCCGCGAGGACAGCGCCGTCACCGGCTTCACCCAGATGGGCGGGGAGGGCAGCCAGTGGATCGGCCAGGCGGCGTTCACCCGGACCGGGCACGTCTTCCAGAACCTCGGCGACGGCACGTACTTCCACTCCGGACAGCTCGCGATCCAGGCGTGCATCGCCGCAGGCGTGAACATCACCTACAAGATCCTCTACAACGACGTCGTCGCGATGACCGGCGCGCAGGACGCGCAGGGCGCGCTGACCGTCCCGCAGCTCACGCACAAGCTCAAGGACGAGGGCGTCGCGAAGATCATCGTCGTCGCCGACGAGCCGCAGCGGCACCGCAAGCGCTCCCTCGCCAAGGGAACGCTGCTCTGGCACCGCGACCGGCTCGACGAGGCGCAGCGGATCCTCCGCGACACCCCTGGAGTCACCGTGCTGATCTACGACCAGCACTGCGCCGCCGACGCGCGCCGCCAGCGCAAGCGGGGCACGCTCCCCGCCCGCAACACGCGCGTCGTGATCAACGAGGCCGTGTGCGAGGGCTGCGGCGACTGCGGCGTCAAGAGCAACTGCCTCTCGGTGCAGCCGGTGGACACCGAGTACGGCCGCAAGACGCGGATCGACCAGACGTCGTGCAACACCGACTACTCGTGCCTCGACGGCGACTGCCCGTCGTTCGTCACGGTCGAGGTCGACCCGACCCAGCGCGCGCCCCGTCGGACGACGCCGACGCCGCCCTCGGTCTCCGCACCCGTCGCTCCCCCGCTGCGCGGCACGCACGACGTGCTCATGGCCGGCATCGGCGGCACCGGCATCGTGACCGTGAACCAGGTGCTCGCGACGGCGGCGCTGCGCGCCGGCTTCGACACGGAGACGCTGGACCAGACCGGGCTCAGCCAGAAGGCCGGCCCCGTCACGGCGCACCTGCGCTTCTCCTCGCAGCGGCTCGAGCCGTCCAACCGGCTCACCCCTCAGGGCGCCGATCTCGTGCTGGCGTTCGACCTGCTGGCGGCCACCGCGCCGAAGAACCTCGCGTACGGCGACCCGGGCACCACGGTCGCGGTCGCGTCGACGAGCCAGACGCCGACCGGCGACATGGTGTACGACGCGAGCGTCACCTATCCCGAGCTCGACGAGCTCACCGGCCGCCTCGGCTCGGTGACCCGCGAGGTGCACACGTTCGACGCGCTGGAGGCGGCCGAGGAGCTGTTCGGCAGCACCACGACCGCGAACTTCCTGCTCGTCGGCGCGGCGTACCAGACCGGCGCGCTGCCGATCCCGGCCACTGCGATCGAGGAGGCCATCGGGATCAACGGCGTCGCGGTCGACGCGAACGTCGCCGCGTTCCGCTGGGGCCGCGTCGCGATCGCCGATCCGGCCGCCTTCGCCGCCGTCACGACCGCACCGACGGCCGAGGCCAGGCTCGTCCCCGTCCCCGCCGTCGAGCGGGCCGGGTTCGAGGGCGAGCTGCGGGCGATGGTGGCGAAGCGGGCGAGCGACCTCGTGGGCTTCCAGGGCATGGCGACCGCCGAGCGCTACGTCGCCCGGGTCGCCGCCGTCCGCGACGCCGAGCGCGCCGTGTCCGAGGACGACCGGCTCACCCGGGCCGCGGCGCAGTACCTCTTCAAGCTCACCGCGTACAAGGACGAGTACGAGGTCGCGCGCCTGCTCACCGACACCGCGTTCGCCGACGAGGTGGCACGGCAGGTGCCCGGCGGCACGAAGATGACGTACAAGCTCCACCCGCCGGTGATGCGCGCGATGGGCCGTAGGTCGAAGGTCGGGTTCACGCCGCGCTCGCACGTCGCGCTGCGGACGCTCGCCCGGATGAAGGGCCTGCGCGGGACGCCGTTCGACCCGTTCGGCTACGCGAAGGTGCGTCGCCTCGAGCGTCGTCTCCTCAGCCACTACGAGGGCGTGCTCGACGGGCTCGTCGCCGGGCTGACGGCGGAGTCGTACGACCGTGCTGTCCGCATCGCGGAGCTGCCCGACGTCGTCCGCGGCTACGAGGACGTCAAGCTCCGCAACGTCGCGACGTACGTCGAGCGTCTGGAGGCCGAGGGCGTGGAGGTCGCCGGTCTCGCCTGAGCGGCCGCCTGATCTGGGAAACTGTGACCGTGCCGCGACTGGACCGCCTCGACGCCGAGATCATCGGGAGGCTCACCCGCAACGCCCGCGCCGGTGTCGTGGAGCTCGCCTCGGCGATCGGCGTCGCCCGCAACACCGTGCAGGCGCGCCTGCGACGGCTCGAGGAGACGGGGATCGTGCGCGGGTTCCGTCCCGACGTCGACCTCGAGTCGGTCGGGCTCCCGGTGCAGGCGTTCGTCGAGGTCGAGCTCGACCAGCGCCGCATGGCGTACGTGGTGAAGGCGATCACGCAGCTCCCCGAGGTGCTCGAGATCGTCACCCAGGCGGGGCGGGCCGACCTGCACGTGCGCGTCGCCGCCGTCTCGCACGCCGAGCTGCAGGAGGTCGTCGTGCGCATCATCGACACCGAGGGCGTGCGGCACACGACGACGACGCTCGCGATCTCGACGCCGCTTCCCTACCGGGTGCAGCCGATCCTCGACAAGATCACCCGCGAGCGCGGCTACGGCCGTTCGACGCCACCTCCCACGGACCCGCTGGTCGAGTAGCGCCCCCACCCCCGCTGGGCGAGTCGCGTATCGAGACCCCACCCCGCTGGTCGAGTAGCGGCGAGCCCCTGGGCGAGTCGCGTATCGAGACCCACCCCCGCTGGTCGAGTAGCGGCGAGCCCCTGGGCGAGACGCGTATCGAGACCCCCACTTCTTGCCGTTCCCGCAACATCCCTTGGGCCCCGGCCCGCGCTCGGATATCCCTGAGGGTGCGAACCACCGCCCCCCGAGGAGTGCCATGACGACCACCGAGCCGACCGACCCGACCGAGTTCTGGGAGGACCGCTACCGCGGCTCCGACCGGGTCTGGAGCGGGAACCCCAACCCCCTCCTGGTCCGCGAGGTCGCCGGCCTCACGCCCGGGCGCGCGCTCGACCTCGGGTGCGGCGAAGGCGCGGACGCGGTATGGCTCGCGACGCAGGGCTGGACGGTGACCGGCGTCGACATCGCGCAGACCGCCCTCGACCGCGCCGCCGAGCACGCCGCCGACGCCGGGGTCGCCGACCGCACCTCCTGGGAGCAGCACGAGCTGGGGAGCACGTTCCCCGAGGGCGCGTACGACCTCGTGAGCGCGCAGTTCCTCCAGTCCCCGGTCGCGCTCGACCAGGACGGCGTTCTCCGCCGTGCCGCCGAGGCGGTCGCCCCCGGCGGCACGCTCCTCGTCGTCATGCACGGTGGCTGGCCGTCGTGGGCCGAGCCGCACGAGCACTCGGTGCCCCACGCCGTCTTCCCGACGTTGGACGAGGTTCTGACGGTGCTCGACCTCTCCGAGCCGGAGTGGAAGGTCGTGACGTTGGAGGCGGTCGAGAGCGCGTCGACCTCGCCGGACGGTCGTACGGGGTCCCGCGTCGACAACGTGTGGCGCTTCTCGCGCGCTGCTGGTTGAGCGGGCGACGCCTCAGCCCACCGCCTTCTCCACCGCCTGCGCAGCCCGCAGCGTGGCGTCGTACGCGCTCGGGCTGACGCCGGTGATGTTGATGAACGCGTGGATGAGGTCGCCCTCGCGCGCGAGCTCGGTCGGCACGCCCGCCTCCTCGAGCCGCCGCGCGTACGCGATGCCCTCGTCGCGCAGCGGGTCGAAGCCCGCCACGGCGACGTACGCGGGCGCCGCGCCGGACAGGTCCTCGGCGAGCAGCGGCGACGCACGCGGGTCCAGCGCGTCGGCGGCGTCGGCGAGGTAGCGCTCGCGGTACCAGTCCATCTGCCGCTCGGTGAGGAAGAAGCCGTCGCGGAACTCCTCGTACGACGGGTGCTTCGTCGACAGGTCGGTGACGGGGAAGAACAGCAGCTGGAGGCACGGCTCGACCGCGGCGCCGCGCAGGGCGAGCGCGAGCACCGCGCTGATGTTGCCGCCGGCGCTGTCACCGGCGACGACGATGCTGCCGGTGTCGAGGCCCCAGACCGGCGCCTGCCCGACGGCGAAGTCCCACGCCGCCAGGCCGTCCTCGATCGCAGCCGGGAACGGGTGCTCGGGCGCGAGCCGGTAGTCGACGGACAGCACGTCGACGCCGGCGTGCAGCGCGAGGAAGCGTACGGCGGAGTCCGTGCTCACCCGGCTGCCGAGGACCCAACCGCCGCCGTGGAAGTAGACGACCAGGCCTCGCGACTCCCCCGCCTTGGCGCGGTAGCGGGTCGCCGGGATCACCCCGTGCGGCGTCGGGATGAGCAGGTCCTCCTCGACCGCGAACGGCGGATGCGTGTCGGCGAAAACCATCGCCTCCTCCTCGATCTGGCGCCGCGCGACGTGGAGCGGCTTGGTGGAGAAGTCGGAGCCGGGGATGCGGTTGAGGACCGACAGCGCGGCGGCGACCTCGGGCGCGAGGCGCTCGCCGTCGCGGTTGACCGGAGCCGTCGCGGCGAGGCGCTCGATCACGGGTCGCGGCAGCCGAGAGAAGCCGCGGATCGCGGCGCGCTCCAGGCGCAGCGGGAGGGACAGGGCGCGCGAGGTAGCGTCGCTCATCGGGACTCCTTCGAGGGGGCGGATCCGCATTCTTGCAGGCGATTCCGTGGCGTGGACCACACCCCGACCCCTCGATTAGGAGCGGTTGGGAGCCCCTGCTAGAGTTCCTACTGCTTCGGGCGACGGCCCAGAGGCACCACGCGCCATTAGCTCAATTGGCAGAGCAGCTGACTCTTAATCAGCGGGTTCGGGGTTCGAGTCCCTGATGGCGCACCATCCACGAAGGCCGGAACCCCTAGGGGTTCCGGCCTTCTTCGTTGCCCTCGGAAACCCTCGGAATTGACGCTGAGGGACGGTGTCACCGAGTGCGGTCTCGAGGGCCGTGGCGGCCTGGGAGTCGACCTTCCGCCGCATCAGGTACACGTCCTGGGTCATGGACGGCCGCGCGTGGCCGAGCTGGTCGGCGACGAGCCGCGCGGACAGTGCCGCCTCGCCCAGGGTCGTCGCGGCAGTCTTGCGAAACGTGTGTCGGGTGACCCAGCTGAAGCCGTCGCCACGTGCCTCCCGCAGATTACGCCTGACGTTCGCGGGGTCACGGAGCCCGCCGTAGGTGTCGGGGAAGACGGGTTGGTCGAGCCGTGCACCCGTCACGAAGCGACGGTGGAGCACCTGTACGGCGCTGAACGGCAGTCCGATCGTCCGCTCGCCGGCGCTGCTCTTGATGCTCTTCCTGACCAGCCCTTCGCCCTTGACACGAATCAGCGTGCTCGTGATCCGTACCGTCCCCGCTTCGAGGTCGACGTCCGACCACACGGTCGCGAGGGCCTCTCCGATCCTCACGCCGGTCGCCAACATGAAGAACACCAGATCGGGGGGTCCTTGCGCCACGCTCGCTCATCCTCGGCCAGCTGCCGAGGTAGGCGACACGTTCCGATCGACCTCACGGACGGGGTTGTGCGCTACGGCGCCGAGCCTGACGGCCAGCGACATGACGCCCGAGATCACGCTCTTCGCGCTCTTCGCGGTCGCCGGGCTGATCCGCGCCCTCAGCGAGCCCAGGAAGCGGTCAACGAGAGGCGTGGTGAGCTCGCCGAGGCGGACCTCACCGATGGCCGGCAGGACGTGGTTGCGGAGCTGCCGCCTATACGTCTCCACGGTCCCCGGAGACTGCCGACCGTCCGCCACCATCGTGTCGAGGCTCTGGAGCCAGACGTCCGCGGCGACCGCGAACTTGGTCATCCCGGTGAGGTCACCTCGTGTCGCGGTGGACGAGCGCTCCTGCAACCTCGTTCGCAGGTTCTGACGTGCTTGCGTGGCGGTTGCACCTGTCGCCTACATCCGTCGGATGTGCCCGTCGAAGTCGCGGAAGTCGGTAACGGCGACGTACCGCGGCACGTCGCCCTTTCTCGGGGCTGGGTTCGTACGGATGAGTCCCCAGCTGCCAATCGGGATCGGTGGGCGTGCCATATCGATGACTCAGGTGGTGACTGCCTGCGCGTCGACCCAGGCGCAGACCTCGGTCGGCCGGTAGCCCAGGTAGCCGCCCACCCGATAGCTCGTCGGGCCGATCCCCTGGCATCGCCACTGGTAGAGCGTCTTCACCGCAACGCGCAGGTACGCCGCCGCCTCTGCGACCGTCCAGAGCTGCTCAAACCGGCTCGGTACGTCGTTGTCCATCAGTCTCCCCCATCATTTGGCTGGCCTCTTCTCAGAGTGCGCGGGAGTCGACTTCAATGGAGGGGTTACGTCAACTGAAGTCACCAGGTGTCCACCCGTCCACAGGTTCGGCCCCAACGTGAACTCGAACCCAAGAAGTGGGATCTGTTCGGGGAACATGGCGCTCATGGCTCGGGCGCGACCTCAGCGAGGCTTCGGGCGAGGGCGTCCAGTTTCGCGGCTACGAGGGTCGGATTGTCAACGAGTACAAATGCTCCACCGCGGGTCCCCTTTCCGTCGAGGCGGCGAACAGAAGCCAATAAGGGATGTTCAAGCAGACGAAGCACGTCCTCGATGTCCTTCGGAGACGGTGGTGGATCCAATTCAGTGCGCGCGATCAAATATATCTGGTCAGATGTAAGCGCGCCGTGCGTGACTTGGTCCGCTTGCCTACCTTCGTTCGCCAGGACTGCGACAACTTGCGCCATCAACGCGACTCGCCGTTCGATACCACGCCATTCAGTCTCAAGTTCGCGACGCGCTTCGCTTCTCGAGTCGAGCAACTTCAAAAGGACTTCCGGTGACACCGGCGTCCTCTCCTGACGGCGGACGGCATCCGACAGTTCCGCCGTTGTGATTAGCGCCACCTCGTTCTGCGCCGCCCTCGACTTCACGCGTCCGCCGTCGAAACTGGGTCCAACCAACGAAACAAGGTCAGCCTGATGGTGCTTCTTGTGATCTGCAAGCGTGTCAAATGATACTGCAGATTCCGCGACAATTCCGCTCCGCGAAGCCTTGGTGTCAATTATCGCGCGGACAGTCTTACCGTCTACCGATTCGAAGGTCGCCATCACGTCGGTCTTCCCAGCCCCTCCGATATGCTGCGCCGTAAAACCGAGCCAAGTCAGCGCGTCAACCACGGCGACCTCAAGCCGGGCCGGTGTTTCGGCGGCTACACCGGCTGCCATGAGTTCTCTAGCAATTGCGACGCCACGCGACTCCGATCCCGGGTCGTCCTGTGGCGAAGCGCCGTCGTCTGGCTCTGTGAGGTCCGAGGATGCTTGAACCGGCACCTCGAGCACTAGTCGCTCGCCTAACGGGGTGGCCTGGAAGCGCCAGTTTGAGCGTTCCTCGACGAGTCCTGCCGCACGCAACACCTGCAGACGAGTCCGAATACCACCCGTATCAACACGGCCCAGCCCGAACTGTTCCACACCCACGCGAGCGAGATCCGGCGCCTTGTCGAACTCGCCTAACAAGGGAATGATCTCTAGAAAGAACGAGAATTTGGCATGCAGGATAAGCGCCAGATTGAATGCCGTAGGTTCCTCCAGCCATGCGCTGGCCGGAGCAGTTGGCGAATAGACGTTGAAGCCCGTCTGTTCTATCAGACCTGCTTTAGTGAGCGTGGTAAGCACCGCACCAAAGGAAGACTCCGAAAGTCCAAATGCGTCTTTCGCGAAGGACTGTAAATTCGATCGGGGAATCTGAGGCGAACACGCGTTCACCAGCATGGTGAGAGCTTCGACCACATCTGTCTCACCCTTTCCCCTGGGGATGTATCCAAGAACAGGATTCCTCGCTAGGAGTCTTTGCGGGTTGAGTTCCGAGACTAGGCGGTCGATCGATGGTGGCACATTTGGAACTGTTGCCGGGTTCTCCGCAGCGCGTGGGCGCACCTGCGGGCCACCCAACTGGAGTAGTTTCAGTTCGGCGAAACCCGCAGCTGTCAGGCCGATCTGGGTGGTCGTAACATATTCAACCAGGCCCAGTCCGGCGAACCAAGTAAGCCTTCGGCGTGTCTGATCAAGAGTTGACCACACCAGTTCGTAGGTCGCGGCCGAAGAGTTCAAGTCACGGACAGAGCGCGGCCCAGCGCGGAGTTGGTCAAGCAACTCGCCGATATAGCGGATGTGTCGGTGAAAGGTGGCGAGTAGGAGGTGCGGCCTACCCGAGTTTTGCCAGCCCAACGCCTCCTGTGAGATCGCCACCTGGTTGCGACTAATCCGATCAATTAGTCCAGCCGGCGCGACTTGGGACACAGCGCTGCGCAGGGGTCGCTTTATGCCATCTCCGAAGTCGACATCGGCGTCGAGTCTCCCGTCATTTACCTGGATTGCTGTGAGGAGCGTTCTCAATCCTTGGAGCTGGTTCGCGCCTCCGCCTGGCAATGAGGGCATCGCGGAGATGCGAGATGCCCACGGCAATGGAATCACCAGTTGCGTGCTGTCCAAATCGTTCATCGAACCCGCCTTCTCGCTTCTGACGCGTTGCACATCCGCTTTGTGAGAAGCGTATCGACCCGTCCGCCAGAGTGCCTCGTGTTAGCGGCCCGCCCGCCTGAATGCCGCGTCTGACACTTCACCGCGGCGGCTCCTTCGTCGAATGTGGAGGACTCGCTCTAGCCGTCGGCGCCACAGATCGGCTCGAATCGCTCTTCCACGTCAAGCAGGGCGAGCGCCTCGCAGACGCGACCCACAGGTGGTGAGGCGGCGGACCGGTGTTCGGAAACCGGTGGGGTCGACGTCCGCCGGTTGACCCGACGCGGTGCGCTCCGAAGACCCGATCGGCGCGGTCGTCGAGCAGCGCCCGCAGGTCGGCAGCCGGTCCACCAGGCCTTCCCGACGATGGTGCAGCACCCGGAGACGTTCCCCCGCGACACGCTCTGTTTACAGGGTGCAAGAGGTGTGTCCGCCCGTTTGCAAGCTTCAGAAATGCCACGTGCTCAACTCGCTGAAGCGGTCTACCCTGCCGATGTGAGTTGGGAAGGAATTGCCGCAATCTCAGCCGCCATCGCTGCTATGGCGGCCACGTGGCAGCTCTGGCGGCTTCGATCCGACGTCATACATGACCGGGCGGCCGAAATATCGTCAGTCTCCCTCGCCACGGTCGTTAGCGTTCGACCTCGGCCCACAGATTCCCGAGATGGCAAGGCGCTCTGGGGCTATCAGTACACCCTTCACAACCCGGGCCGACTCCCGATCTCGGGGGTCACCGCACACATTCGGTACCCGTGCCAGATTCAGCGTCGCCACTCCGACGGATCGCTGGAAAGACCAACAGACACCATGCTTCTCCACGCTGCCGTGATCCCCCCTCATGGCGCTCAAACACCGCGCAATCGGACCCTTCTTGTAGCCGACGAGGACAGCTCGAAACTCATGAAGGCAACGGTCCGAGTCACCTTCACGACGCCCGACGCGGGTACTTGTAGCGTCGAGTGGCCGGCTCCCCGACGCCGACCGCGCTGGCTGCTACGTCGCCGCCTGATCGCTCGAGGGGTATCCGTTGGGCCCCGGTGAATCGGTCCGAGTGCGCGACTTCGGCTCAAGCGTGACACCTCTTGCAGAAGGATCTGAAGGAGTGCGCGGCACCCGACCAGTCCCGACGAGGATGACTCACGGTCTTAGGCGCATTTGCGCCCGCTTGTAGCGACGCGCGGACGGAGCCAAGCGACCGGCTTCAACGAGCGTTCACTATGCCAGGGTGTTGGCGACCGCAGTACGCACGGGTTGGTGGCCCATCGTCCATCGATCGGGAGACTCGCTACATTCGGTTTGCCCGAACGCGGACAGAGCGTTGGAATAGATAGGCGCCGATCGTGAACCTACTCGAACGTATTGACCAACGTCTGAACGACACCAGATACCGCCTTCAGCAAGCCGACTTCGAGGAATGCGCGGCCGCGCTAATTGCCAAGGACTACCACGGTCTCGTTCCTGTTACAGGTGGAACTGACCACGGACTTGACGCAGAACTCGTTAAGCCGAACCGCGAAGTTCTCGGCCTCATCATCACCTCATCCCGCACGTGGGAAGGCGCCAAGAAGAGCCTCCGCGGGAGCCTCCAGTCGGCGCGAGACCACAAGAAACGCGTCGATCAGGTCATTGTCGCGAACCTCGCCGAGGTCAACCGGCAGAAGCGCATCAAACTTGCCGCTATCGCTAAAGAGTTCAAATGCGAACTCATCCAGGTCTACGACCGCCCGTGGTTCGCCAATGCCTTCCGCGACGACCCCGGCTGGCGCCGCAAAGTTCTACACATCGAAGGCGGCGCGTTCAGCCTCTCCCGCTCACCCCGCGGAGCGCGCCCGGACGAGCGCCACCTACCAACCGTCGGCCGCGACGAATTACTCGACCGCGCCGAGAACTCCGACCAGGACCTCATCCTCTGGGGCGTCCCCGGCGCCGGCAAGAGCCACGTAGCCGGAAGGCTGCCGAGCGCACTGTTCCTCGAACGTAACGCCGGACCGCAACGACTGCTCGACGACCTCATTACCACCAAACCAAAGCTCGTGGTCGTGGACGACGCCGGCGGCCGACCCGACGACCTCGAGCAACTCCTGCACGCTCGGCACGCCGAGGATCTCAAATTCCGAGTCGCCGTCACCTGCTGGCCCCACGAGAGGGAAAGCGTCGCCGATTACCTCCCGGCTGCGCTGTCCCTCAAGGTGGACCTGCTTACCCCGGAAGAGATCGGGATCCTCCTTCGCGAGCGCGGCATCACCCGGACCTCGGTCATCGCTCACTTGCTTGAGCAGGCCCAAGGACGCCCCGCCTGGGCGCCTAATCTCGCAGACCTCCTCGTCCAGCAGGGCGCTTGGCAAGCAGTGTGGACAGGGCGAGCACTCAGGGAGCAGATCCGGGCTTTCCTGCGCCGGTCGAAGGCGCCGGATGAAGCCATCCAACTGCTCGCGGCCATCGCCCTCGTGAGTGACGCCAACGAGGATCAAGCCCGCATCATCGCGAAGCTATTCGAACTGACCCCTACCCAGTTCGAGGGGCTCATCCGTTCGGTCGCAATCGCCGGTCTCGTCGACGTCCGCCGTAACCGGTTGTGGAACTCTCCTGACGGGCGAACTTTCGAGACCTCCTATCGCGTCGTTCCCCGTACCATCGCAGCGAGCATCGTGGCCGACCTCTACTTCGCAGGCCATGCGACAGCCGTGCGCGTCAGCGACATCAAGAGTGCGCTGCCAGAGGTCCTGCCGGGAGTCCTGCAAACCCAGATCTACGCCGCGCTGCTCGGCGCTGAAGAGCCGATGGTGCCCACCGCGGAGGAGGTTCTCACCGTACTGCCCGACTTGGGACTGGACTCTGGTGGTGACGAACTCTTGCGCACCTACGCACTCGTCAACCCTGAGTGCAACCAATTCGTCTTCAAGTTCCTCGAGCAGGCAGTGCGCGACGCGGCTGCAGAGGACGAAGAACGGTCCGCCGTCGCCGCAACCAAGTCCCTCGCCGCGCGCGTCGCGGACTCGCTTCAGGCAGAGAAGACCGAGCATGTTGCCCTCTTCTTCGCCTCGCTCACACAACTGGCTGCACGAGGGTGGGACTACACAATGCCCATCGAGACGGTAGTTGAGGATGTCCAAGACGCCAGGGCCGGAGATTTCCCCACCTCGACGGCCATCGTGCACCTCTGCGCGGCAATGGCGAGCGACCAAGCCCAAGACCTGCCTGGCGCCGTGTGGCTCAGACTCGCATGCCATGTCCTCCAGCCGACCTTCGATGGCAATTACATGAGCCCCGAGAAGATGAACTCGTTCGTCATGCAGTCATTCACATGGCTCGAAGAAGATATGGACGCTATGTATGACCCGCTCGAACCAGAACTGGCCAGTCGAATCGCCTTGGCCTCGAACGAAGAGCTCGCAGTCCTCATCGAGGTCATGGGCAAATGGGCACACATCGCCGGCGGATATCATCTTCCGTTCGGCGGCGTCCCGAACTTAGGACAGCAGACCGCGGCGCGACGGATCGGGGTCTCAATCGCCCAAGCCATCGCGCCGCTAGTCGCCACACCAGGACTGCGCGCAATGTTCAACCGAGAGGCCTCCAGTCTCGATTTCAAGCTCGACGAACCGGATGGGCTCTTCGCAGCATTGACCGCCGAGCGCGACCTCTCCGGAGACTGGGAGGAGGACCGCCGCCTCCGAGACGCCGAACTCGACCGAGCGCTGGCTTCCTACATTGAGCAACCGCCAAGCGTCATCATGGCGTGGCTCATGAAGCATGACGCCGATCTCGCCATGGTCAGACACGGCTCAGCACCGTGGACCATCATGGCGCGCCTTTCCACCCGTCCCGACCCTGAGGTCTGGCTCCGCGCGGCGCTCGACCATGGGCTGGGTCGAGCGGCCAGTCCGCTGATCGGCAGGTGCGTCGAGAACGGCGTCATGACTGAACCGTTGGCCGCCGAGCTCCTCGGCGACACAGGCGGGAGGAGCTCCCTCATTGGCTCGGTCATCAACGAGTGCCGGAACGCCGACCTCGTGACTCTCGTCATCGACACCCTGACGGTCGAAGACATCCGAGACCTCGACTCGTCCTACGCCATCCGTCACGCGCCCGACTCCACCCGTCACGCATTGTTCACCCACCCAGACCCCGAGGTCCGAAGCGGTGCCGCCGCGCTGTGGGCGGCTGAGATGTCCTTCTCCCCAGAAGAGATTCCAGACGACCCCGACTGGGCCGCGGCCATGAGCGACCTCGTCGTCCCATCAGGCACCATGCGTGACCCCGTGCAGTCCAAGGCGCTCGAGATCCTCGCGAAGACCAAGCCAGAGACCTACATGAACCTGCTGGTCAAGCACGTCGAAGCGCTCGCGGGCACCGATGACTTCGACGAGTGGGAGGAAAGCGCGCGTCAGCTGAGCAGCGTGCACCGGTTCCAACTCTGGAACCGGGTGCGGGAAAGCCCGATGGCCAAGAGTCTTTTCTGGGTCATCTCAGCCGCCGACATCGAATGGATAGCTACAGCCGTATCGGACCCCACGTTCCCGGTGTCGCTCAGCAAGCTGCTCCACGCGGCGCGGTTCCAGCACGGCAGGCGATACCCGCTGAATACTCTCGCGACCATGCTCCGGCCGCTCAAGTGGCAACCCGACGACCTTCTCTGGACACTCGAGGTCGGAATGCACTGGGGCGAAGACCACGAACGGCTCGAACGGCACCTCGAGGTGTGTCGTGAGCTGGCTGAGTCCCCCGAGCCGGACCTTGCCAGGCTCGGGGAGCGCGGCGTCGAGACCTTCGAACCGCGTTTGGTTGAGGCGAGAACTGCTGCACGACAGGCTGCGGTGCGCGGGACACTCGGCCACTAAGGCGTGGAAGTGCGTCACGCCGCCGCGAACGGCCTCCGCGGTGAAGGAGCACGTCTCACGGACGGAGTCACAAGCGGGCGGGCTCAACAAGTTGTTGGTCCAGTTTCCGTCCGCATAGGTTCGGAGATGCGGCGGGCTCGCCCGTGCCATCTTTCCTGTCGTTTGATCCGTTGCCGCGTGCCATCCAAGCAAACGTCAGGAGGTTCGACTTACTTGCGCGCGCTTGGCCGCTTGGCGAATCCGGCTCACGTGAGCCTGCGTCTCGGCGTTCGCTTGGGAGCGAGCCAAGAGTGCGGCAGGCAGCCATTCTGGGCCTTTACTCACCTGTACCTCTGGGGCAAGACGCTCCAGTTCACCAGGCTTCACCAGCACGACGCCCGACTCGTCGAGGGACTCCAGCAACGCGTCGAGAGCCGCGCGAGCCGAGCCGGTGAAGGCTGCCACACCGTAGTCTTTGACCGGTTGCCACCGAGATCCCTGAGTCCGAATCTGTGCCTTGACCTGAGCCTGAAGCTCCGGCGTAAAGGGCTCGATCTCGTGGCCACGTAGTACTGAGTCGACGGCTACTCTCACATCGCCCACCGTGGCGACCTCACGTCGGGCGCGCACATCGTTCGTTGCCTGCCGCCAGTGAGCGCTCATCTCTCCAGTCCAGTTCCCGCCGACCGCTTCTACGAGACGTTTGACCTTGCTCTGGTCACTGAGCAGATCGAGGTCAACGCTCGCGACGACCGGCACGCCGACAGCAACCAGCGAGCCGGCGACACGTGGCATACCGTCCTTTCCGCCAGTGGGAACGAAGAGCAGATCGCGACCGGAGGAGGTTTCTGGAGTTTCGTCCAGCGCTGCACCGTAGTAGGCGCAGTCGGCTTCAGCCTCAGCCAGCACAACGGCATGATGGAAAAGGCCGTCAAGCACGTTCGTGTATTTCAGTACGGGGTCGCGCCATAGCTCGGTCACTTTTTCAGCGTCGAGCTGTCGGGCGATTGTGCTCGTATCCTCGCGTTGAAGTCTCACGACTGACACGTCCACGCCCGAGTCCAGGAGGCCCGCGAGAAGGTTGCGGTCGTGCGTCGCGATGATGACCTGAACTTGTTTGTCGACCGCAAATCGGCCGAGTTCCTGGCCTAGGCCGTGCGCCTGCGGCGGATGCAGGAACGCCTCAGGCTCATCAAGCGCGATGATCTTGAAACTTGATGTGACCAGAGGCAGCAGCTGGCCCATGAAGCCTCGCATACCGTCGCCTTGCTGATCCAGCACGGGAAGTGCGGCCATTGCATCGCGGTACTCGGACGATATGTTGTCGATCGGTGGGGGCTCAACATCGATCGAGCCCACTCGGAGTTGAATCGTTCGGCCGAGTGAGTCGAGAACTAATCGCTGCCCAAACGCACCTGCTGTGATTCCGCTCAGGTCCTCCAAGAGGGCACGCGAGTCTTGAAGGTGGTGGACAGGATCAGTCGGGGGGTCGCTGATAGACGCACGCATCTCTGCGGAACCACCAAAGCTGAACCGATCCTGCGCGTGGCTGTAGTGGAGGACAACATTGGCTATCTCGCCCATCGCGACGCCGTGCTGCTGCCATATGAAGTCGATGGTGCCCGGATCTAGGGTCGCTCCGCGGGCTGCGTGAAACGCAGCCTGTTGCGGGGACACGACAAAGGTCGAATGATCGCCGATCCATGCGATCGCGTCCCTCGGCTCGCCGCTTCGCTTAAGTTCGAGGTCCTGCAGGATCAGTCGGGGAGTCGCCGGATGCCCAGGGTGTCGACTGATCTCGGCGGCCACTTCTCGAAGCAAGGTTGACTTGCCGACATTGTTCGCTCCCACGAGGACAGTGACCCCTACGGTGGGAAACTTGATCTCGGACCCACTAAGTAGAGTCAGCCGATCCAACGAGAGATCAAAGTTGTCAGCATCACCATCGAGCAGCGACGGGTGCCTCGAGCCGACGGACTCAGCGAAGCGCGACCTCCAGTTCAGTGCCATGACGTAGAGACTGGCACAACGTGTCGGAGAAAACCGCATAGCCGAGAGCAGAGCATCTGCAGCACACCGACGCGACGGCCACCGCCAGAACCTCCGGTTTATGCTCCGTCATTGGACGCGAAACGGCACCAACCAGCAAGAACTAGCGAGGTACTCGGTCGAGCATCATCGCAGGTCAGAGTACATTTCTGAGCACTTGACCGTACTCGCGGAAACCGCTCTCCGCTTCTCAGCGGGTTCGGGGTTCGAGTCCCTGATGGCGCACGATCCACGAAGGCCACGAGTTCGAAGCGCCATGCCCCACGGGAGATCTACTACGCACCGGCGAGGCGTCCCGCTTCGCGCTAGCCCTCGGCGCTGCGGCGGCGATCGCTGCGGTAGCCACACTCGTCCCGTCCCCCGAAAGCCCCTCGGAACCGCCGCCGAGGGTAGGGGCAGAGACCGCCGCAACACCCCAGCCCCGACTTCCTGGCTGGTGCCGCGAATTAAGCCAGGGGAACTGTGCATCGAGGGATGGCGGACCGTGACGAGCAAGCTTCTAACCGACAAACCCTCCGCACGGCTCGGTCTACCAGACAATCGCCCGGCGGCCGCATGGGACTGCTGCAGAGAGCCGGTGTTCACCTAGGACGAGGGCAAGATCGCGGTCTACGCGGATCCCACCGGCGCTGACGACGATCCTCTTCCCTGGTACATCGGACTGATCACCGAGGGGGCGGCGGATATCTCACGACCATCGAAGGCACCGCACCCCCCGTCCAACCACGCGAGGCCATGCCGGGCAAAGCGGACCCGATCACGTGACCCGCGCGATTATGGAGCGAACAATTCTCGTCACGATGAGTTCTGTTAGCGTCCCCACGTCCAGCAGGCAATGGCGCCTGGTCCAGATCTTCGACCAAGGAGGTAGATCGTCCTTGCGTGAATCCATCCGTCATCGGCTCCGTCGTACCGGCCTTCCCGCGACGAGCGCGGCGTTGGCCCTCGGCCTGATCGTCGGTCTCGCCGGGCCTGCCGCAGCCGACGGCTCGTACAGCGGGCGGGCCTACGTCTACGGCGCCGGCACAGTGACCGACGACTTCGGGGACGAGGGTGTCGTCAGCCAGGCCACCAACCGCGTCTCCAACGCCACGTGCCTGTGGCAGACCATCCTCTGGGCGAACGGGTACCTCCCGTCGTCCGGGATCGACGGTGCCTTCGGCGCGCAGACCGCGGCCGCGACCGAGAAGTACCAGCGCGACAAGGGCCTCACTGCCGACGGGTCGGCCGGTCGCAACACCTGGAGCAAGGCCGACAGCAGGCTGTTCCAGCGCGACAACCAGAGCGGCTGGCTCTACCTGACGTACGAGGGCCTGGCGGGTTCGAGGAGCTCGTACTCCACCCACCAGTTCGTCCTGCAGCGGTCTCCGGACGGCAACTACCGCTTCTACCCGCCGAGCGGCGGTCCGTACTGGGCCGGATACAACTCCCGCACCTGCTGACCACCGCAATTCCGAGGTGGCAGGCGGCAAGGTTCACGCTGCCTGCCACCTCAGCGGCCGAAGTACCTTGAGGCCATGGACAAGGATTGGCGCGTTGCTCGGATCGAGGACGTTCGATCGTTGATCAAGGAGGCCGAGCCCGACGTGGTCGAAGAGATCGAGTGGCGAAAGCCCTCGAATCCTGACGGCGTCCCGGCATTCTCGTTGGACGGCCTCATCTGCACGCTGGAAGCCTACAAAGGCAAGGTGAAGGTGAACTTTGCCAAAGGCTCGTCGGTGAAAGACCCCGACCACCTGTTCAATGCGAGCCTCGAGGCGCCCGTCGGACGTTCGATCGACCTTCATGAAGACGATGAGCTGGACGAGAGCGCGTTCAAAGAGTTGATTCGCGAGGCGGTCAGAGTCAATCGCGGGTGAGGCCCTCCCGGCACAGCTCTCGTGGTGAGGGCGCGGCTCTGCAGCGCCCCTCACACCACGTCGTTGGCGCACCGGAATCCGATGTTGCCCGACGACGACTCGGCCGTGTTGGACGAGCGGGCGGCGACGCGGTAGCGGTTGCAGTAGCTGTCGTGGCACAGGTACGACCCCCCTCGCATCACCCGCCGTACCTGAGCGTCGTCCGTCCCGGACGGCTCCCCCGCGACCGGGTCGACGACGGGCTTCGCCCCCGCCCGGTCGGCGTACTCGGTCGCCCGGAAGGCGTCCTGGCACCACTCCCACACGTTGCCGACGGTGTTGTGCAGGCCGTAGCCGTTGGGCTGGAACGCGGTCGCCGGCGCGGTGGTGAGGTAGCCGTCGTCGAGCGTGTTGCGCTGCGGGAACTCGCCCTGCCAGATGTTGCAGCGCCACCGGCCGCGGTGGGTGAGCTCGTCTCCCCAGGGATACCGAGCACGGTCGAGTCCCCCGCGGGCGGCGTGCTCCCACTCGGCCTCGGTCGGCAGCCGCTTGCCCGCCCAGGCGCAGTACGCCTGGGCGTCGCGCCACGACACGTGGACGACGGGATGGTTCTGCAGGTCGCCGATGCCCGAGCGGGGGCCCGCCGGGTGGCGCCAGTCCGCGCCGCGCACCGCCAGCCACCACGGCACGCCGGCCGCGCCGCGGAGGATGTCGGCCGGGGCCGCGTCGACCGCGAGGTGGAAGACCGCCGACACGCCGTCGCGCTCGGCATCGGTGACGTACCCCGTGGCCTTCACGAAGGCGGCGAACTGGGCGTTCGTCACCGCCTTGGTGTCCATGAAGTACGCCGAGAGCCGAACCTGGTGCACGGGTTGCTCGCCGTCCGCGGCGTACCCGTCGCCGTGGCTGTCCCCCATCCAGAACGTGCCCTCAGGGATGCGGACCTGGCCCCGGGTGCTCCGCTCGCCACGCGGGACCGGTGACGCCCCATCAGCGGAGCGGCCGACCCCGGCACCCGCGGCCTGCGTAGCAGCCGGCGCGCAGCAGGACCCGACATGTCCACTCCCGTGAGACTGCGCGTCATGGATTTCATCAACGAGAGGTAAAAGCGGTCGTCGCAGGTCGGCGGGGGTCGTCATGCGCTAAAACTAGCGTAGTTCACGCGACTTACATCAGAGCCTGCTCGACCACCAGACAAGGAACCCGATGCCTCCCCGGAACCTGTTCACGGCGATCGCCGCGCCCGCCGTCCTGACGTTGGCCAGCGTCGCCCCCGCCCTCGTCGCGTCGCAGGCGGTCCCTGCGAGTGCGGCGCCGGCCGCTGCCCCGCGTCCCAACCTGGTCTACATCATGGCCGACGACCTCGGCTGGTCCGACCTGAGCACCGGGCTGACCAACGGCGGCTACGGCAACGACTTCAACGAGACGCCACGTCTCGACCAGCTCGCCGAGGAGGGCCAGGTCTTCACCGAGGCCTACGCGTCGGTCCAGTGCAGCCCCACACGGACGGCGCTGCACACCGGCCAGTACGCCACGCGTCCGACCAACAACGTGTACGCCGTCGGCGCCATCACGGGCTCGGCGACCAGCCCGCTGCGCGGCGTGACGCAGGGACGACTGGCCGAGGACGGCCGTACCGCGATCCCGGTGAACTACACGACGCTCGGCGAGAACCTCCAGAACGCCGGCTACACGACCGGCTACACCGGCAAGTTCCACGTCACCGGCTCGATCGACGAGATCGTGACCAGCCACGGGTACGACGAGAGCTGGGGCGGGAGCCCGAACTCGCACGCCACCTACTACTTCGCCACCAACGGCCAGTTCAACGACTCGGTCGCACCGGCGCTGGACCAGTTCGGCGCCGACTACACCCAGGAGTACGTCGACGAGAACATCGCGCCGTACAGCAAGGGCGTCAGCCAGGCGCAGCTCGACGCGCTCGTGGGCACCGACAAGCACGTGACCGACGCCCAGACCGACGCGACCCTCGACTTCATCGACCGCAGCAAGGACGAGCCGTTCTTCGCCTGGGTGAGCGAGTACGCGCCGCACTTCCCGGTCAACGACGCGCAGGCACGCTCGGACCTGCTGGCCAAGTACCGCGCGAAGGCACCGGGCGAGGATCCCGCGAAGCCGTCGTACGCCGCCCTGACCGAGGGCGTGGACCAGTCGGTGGCGCGGATCATCGACTACCTCGAGGAGACCCCGGACCCGCGCAACGGCGGCAAGCCGCTCGCCGACAACACGCTGGTGATCTTCACCTCGGACAACGGCGGCGAGGAGGACCCGGTCAACTCGGGCGCCTTCAACGGGCCGCTGCGCGCCGACAAGGGCCAGCTGTACGAGGGTGGCGTGCGCGTCCCGTGGATCGTGTGGAGCAAGAACTCCAAGCTCGTGCGCGGAGGCGGCCGCGCCAACGAGACGATCATCAACAGCACCGACCTCTACACGACGCTCTCGTCGTACGCGCAGGCCACGCTGCCGGCGGGCGTGCCCCTGGACGGCATCGACCTGAGGCCGGCGTTCAGCAAGGGCACCAAGATCAACCGCGACCACTTCCACCACCTGCCCGGGTACGTCGGCGTGCAAGGCCCGGGGTCGACCGTCCGCGACGGCCGGTGGAAGCTCTACTACCAGTACACGACCAACTCCTTCGAGCTGTACGACCTCGCCACCGACGTCGGGGAGACCACCAACCTCGCCGCGCAGAGGCCGGGGCTCGTGCACCAGCTCGGCAAGCAGCTGATCACGTGGCTCGACGAGACGGACGCGCCGCTGGCGACGCTCCGGACCGGTCAGCCGACCCGCGTGATCGAGAACTTCACGGGTGAGACGTATGCCAACGGTCAGGTGACCCGGCACCACGGCGACACCCTCACCATCGCCGCCGGCGACCAGGTGCCGTTCCTCCTGCCGAGGCCATAACAGCCAGCGATGTACGACGGGCCCGGACGCGATCGCGTCCGGGCCCGTTCGTCCTGCGGGTCAGGGGACCTTCAGAAAGGTCAGGCCCAACCATCCGTTCGGGCCGGCCGGATCGGTTGTCCCGGTGATCCTGGCCCGCAGCCCGGCGCCGTTGACTGCCTCGGACAACCGGATGGTGGCAGGTGCTTGGGTGATGCTGTCGCCGAGCAGACAGCCCTGACTGACCGAGGTGATGGTCACGTCGAGACTGACGAGACGGAAGGCAGGGTGGGCGGTGGGAGTCGGGGTGCCAGGGGGGTAGAAGGTACGACCGGAGGATTCGGTCCGGAACCGATCGGGGGCCGAGATGTTCGGTGCCCGACCGGAGGGAGAGCACGAGGTGAACCCGTTGTCGCGGTCGACCCGCACGGCGGCAACCCCACTTTCGGGGTCCTCGACCCGGACAGCCACTTCGTACCGACCTCCGATCCGCACCTCCACCGAGGTCGGCATCGCGTTGACCCAGGCGCTTGGCTGCTCAGTAGAGGTAGAGCCACCCTGGGGCGGCAGGTTCCAGATCTCCAGGCGGACCTGCGGCGGCGTCGTGTCCGCCGCGGTCGGGGTGACCGTATCGGCGCAGCCAGCCCCCGCCGCCAGCGCCACGCCTACGCCCGCAACCACAGCCCAGGCACCAGAACGTGAGCTAGGTACGGTCGGTCGGCGCTGGCGAGACGAAGCGTTCATCGGGGGTCACCTTCGAGATGGCCGACCACTGTCAGCTCGAAGCGTTGTCCGGCGGCAAACCCGCCGCTGAACATGCCCGACGCCACGAGGGTGATCGCGCCCGCGGAGTCGACCGGGGAACCGCCGTTGAGCGGCCCAGACGGCATCGTCGGGGTGACAGTCTTGGGCACTGTCCGGGTGGTCAACAGACCGGAGTAGGTCGAGGGACCGAAGTCGAGCCCATAGAACCCCCACAGCCAGCGCGGGGGCTCGAAGAGCGGGGACCAGATGACTCGCAGCTCCACCACGAGGTCCAGGTGTCCGCTTGAGCGCTCGAACCGGCCATCACGAACCGTGATGCTGCCGGAGGTGGACATCACGACGACATACGGCGCCGTTGTGAAGCCGACCGACGGCGGGGCGCCCCGGCCGATAGTCAGGTAGTCGGGGAACCTGCGGGCCACGGTGAACGCGGACTTCCTTGGAAAGGGGTCCCAGGCGCCCTCCCAACCCGGCCTGGCCACCACCCGGTCGTGAGCGCACCCTGCGATGATGAAGGACACGACCACCGGGAGCCCCATGTCCTCGGTGAACAACGGGAACTGCGGGAAGTCCGGGCTGACCAGCCGAGGCTCGGAACAGAAGATCGTCGCGCCGGTCCCGCCCGGGTCCACCAACGTCTGCACTGCCGGGTCCAAGCAGCCACGGCATTCATCCAGGCGGCGCTGCTGAACGTCCACCGCATCCTTGGCCGCCTTCACCTCCAGCGCCGCCTGTCGCCGCTCGTCGGCCGAACGCGCCTGGGCCATGCTCTCCCAGGCCAGGGCGTAGGAGCGACGCAGCTCCGTCAGCTCTTCGGCGAGCGGCTGGCACTCCACAGGAATCTCAGACATCCGTACCCTCCCTTCGGTACGGCCTGGCCCGCTCACGCGAACCGCGACACAACCATGCTGCGCCTCCCTGAGTTCATCCCCGCCTGATGTTGTGCGCTGTTGTGCGCGGCACCGAAACTCGGGAGCGGGCAGATCGGGAGGGTTCCGTCGAGGGTGTCGACAGCACGGCCGGGCTCGAGTCGCGAGGCGCCTCGCCTCAGTGAGTTGCGGCAGAGACGCGGCCGATCGGCTCGCCGCTTCCGACGCGGTGCTCGACCTCGGTCGTACCCGTCGTGGTGGGAAGCCCTGCTTCGCGCCAGGCGCGGAAGCCTCCGACGAGGTCCGTGGCGTCGAGGCCGAGGGAGACGAGCCACGCGGCCACGAGCGACGAGGTGTAGCCCTCGCTGCAGACGACGATCCAGCGCCGGCCCGGTCGCGCGATCGTCAAGCGGGCGTCGGAGTCCGGGTGGACGCGCCACGCGACGTGGTTGGTCTCGATCACCACAGAGCCCGGGATCTCCCCCTCCGCACCACGCTGCCAAGCAGGGCGGATGTCGACCAGCACCGCGCCGTCGTCGACGTCGGCCGCCGCCTGCTCCGGCGAGACCCGCACCAGGCCGGACCTGGCGTCGTCGAGCCAGGCATCGACGCCCGCGAAGGTCATGCGCCGGCTCGTTCGGGGGCGGGCGTCTCCGGGTCGTCGGTCCACGCCGAGGCCCGCCGTACCAAGGTGCCGTCCGTCGCGTCGTAGTAGTTCATCAGGCTGATCGGCGGCGAGTAGGCGTGCACGCTCACGGCTGGCCGATCGTCATGGTTGCGCACGTCGTGGACGTAGCGCGGCCCGAAGGAGACCGTCTCACGGTCCGTGCGGACCTGGTCGACCAACCGGCCGGCGGAGCCGCGGCGCGCACCCGCCCACACGTACTCGGTGAGTTCCCCCTCGACCACGGTGAACACGCCCGAGGAGCCGCCGTGGTCGTGGAGCTCGGTCCCCTGCTCCTTGGTCCAGCTGATCAGCCAGACGTCGACGTCGTCGTCAGCGTGGATGCGGACGTGCCACCGCTCGTTCCAGTCGAACGTCGGCTCGTAGACGCCTGCCCGCACCTCGGCGGCGAAGCGGTCCACGACCGTACGCAGCTCGGCGCGCGTCAGGGCGCGACCGGTCCGGGGCTGCAGGTCAGCGATACTCACCCCGGCATTATGTACTCAAAACCGCTCGACTTAGATGACTTCCAATCGCTGAGATCGATTGGCCCGGCGAACCCCTTGACAGGTGAGCACGCGTCACGTTTCATTTAACACGTTCGTTAAGTGAAGGGATATGGGATGGCCGGCACCGACCAACTCAGCGTGGTGTTCTCCGCGCTCGCGGACCCGACTCGACGGGAGATCCTCGTCGCGCTGGCCGAGCACGACGCCACCGTCACCGAGCTCACCGCTCCCCTCCCCATCTCGATGCCGGCGGTGTCGCGGCACCTGAAGGTCCTCGAACGCGCCGCGCTCATCTCGCGGACACGGTCGGGCAAGTGGCGCGGGAGCAGGCTCGAGGCCGCTCCCCTGCGCGACGCTGCCGACTGGATCGATCGCTACCGGCGCTTCTGGGACTCCTCCCTCACGCGCCTCGACGCGCACCTTGCCGTGGTGCAGGCCGCCACGACCTCAGAACACCAGGAGCCCTGATGCAGACACCGACCCCGCAGATCGACATCTCGCGCGTGCTCGCCGCGCCGCGGGACCTCGTCTATCGCGCGTTCACCGACCCGGACCACTTCGTGAGCTGGTGGGGGCCGATCGGCAATGCCCTTCCGCGCGACGAGATCGACTTCGACGTGCGCCCGGGCGGCCACCAGCGGTGGACCGAGGTCTCCGCAGCCGATCCCGGTGTCCGGGTCCACGTCCACGTCGACATCACCGACGTCACCGTCGGCGAGCTCCTCGACGGCCTCATGCACGTCGCCGGCCAGCTCCCGGACGGCGTCGAGCCGTTCGAGACGAGAGTCCGCGTCGAGTTCTACGACGAGGCAGACGGGCGCACGCGCCTCGAGATCCGTCAGTGGCTCCCCCAGCACCTGACAGGCAGTGCCGAGCAGGGTTGGCGCGAAGCGTTGGCCAAGCTGGACGCCGCGCTCGCCGATTCCCAGTCCTCCCCGTCGACCGTCGAGGTGCGATGACATGGCCAAGCTGATCTACGCGACGAACATGTCGCTCGACGGGTACATCGAGGACAAGGACGGCGCCTTCGACTTCGGCCCGAGGGACGCCGAGGTGTTCCAGTGCCACACCGAGCTCCTGCAGTCCGCAGGCACGTTCCTCTACGGGCGCCGTCTCTACGAGAGCATGGCCGTGTGGGAGACCGACGCCACGCTCGCAGCACAGTCGGACGCCTTGGCCGATTTCGCGACCGCCTGGCAGGCAGCGGACAAGATCGTCTTCTCCACGACGCTGACCGCCGCGTCGACCGCCAACACCCGCGTCGAGCGCCACTTCGACCACCCCGCAGTCCGCGAGCTGAAGGCCACGGCCAGCGGCGACATCACCATCGGTGGCGCACACCTGGCGGCTCAGGCGATCACGGCCGGGCTCGTTGACGAGTGCCAGCTGTTCGTCTGGCCCACCACCATCGGTGGAGGCAAGCCAGCGCTGCCGACTGACTCCCGAACCGACCTGGAGCTCCTCGACGAGCGCCGGTTCGGCAACGGCGTCGTCCTGCTGCGGTACCGCACGCGGGGACGCTGACTGGTGACCGCGCCGCTACGGTGACTCGCCCGGACGGTGCAGCACCTTGCGGAAGTGCACCCGCCGGAACTCGTCCTCCTCCGCGACCCGGGTGACCTCGTAGCCGTGACGGCCGTAGAACGCGATGTTCTCGACCATCGTCACGTGCGTGTAGAGGCGGACCTCGCCGTACCCGAGACTCGCCGCCCGCGCCTCGGCCCAACCCAGGACCTGTCCGCCGAGCCCGCTCCCCTGCCGCCCGGGCTCGACCGCGATGTTCTCGATCAGGAGGTGGTCATCGCGGCCCCGCGTCACGAGGACGGCGACGACCGCACCAGCGTCGCGTACGACGTGGACGTCGCCGTCCTCGATGGCCTTGACGTAGTCCTCGTTCATCGGTGCCGGCTCGCGGCCGACGCGCGGGACGTACGGCGCGTACGCGGTGCGCACCAGGGCACGCACCGCCCGCGCGTCTTCGGGCTCGGCCAGCTCGGGCGTCACGTCAGGCACGACTGGCAGGCTCCTCCACCTGCGCCCCCACCCGCAAGCGCCGCAGTCCCCATCAGCGTGCTGCTGGGCGCGCGGTCCCTCGCGCCGTACCGGTCGCCATGGTCGCCGACGGTGCGGTGCGGGGCCAGGTCCAGGCGTACCGCACGATGAGGGCGAGAAGGATCAGTTCCAGGACGACGCCGAGGCCGTAGAAGTACAGCCAGAAGCCGCCCGCCACGTTGAATGCCGTGACCGGGACGTAGACCGCGGCCACGACGAGGTTCGTGATGCGGTTCGCCCGCGCGGGCAGCGTCATCGACAGCACGACCATGAAGATCGGGACGGCCATGAGCGTCAGCGCGGTGGTCGAGAAGGTCTGTGAGAGGTCGAATTTGAAGACCTTGCCGTCGAGGATGTCCTCGACGATGCCGGGCGTGAAGAAGCCGAGGATGTCCACGTAGGCGTACAGGAACATGAAGCTCGTCCACGCTGCGGCGAGCTTGGCTCGCACCGGGACCGGCTGGTCTTCCAGTGCGGCGGTGGTGGGTTGGCGTGTGCTCATCATGGGCTCCGTTGCTTCGGTGAGGATCGGTACGTCCCCACGCTCGCCGAGCTCGACGGCGGGCACCTCGGCCCGGAGGCCGGAGTTCACCCGGCCGATGGGACGGTCTCTCTCTCGTTCTTTCGGCCGGTACGCCGAGGCGCGCCGATCCCTAGGCTGGAGCCGTGGTCACTGTCTGGCGCTCCCTCTGGCATGAGCCGCGGCCTGCAGACGCCCCACCCGTGGGTCGTCTCGACTGGCTGCTGGTGGGTGTGTTCGCGGCCGCCGCCGTGGTCGAGGGCATCGTTCGGCCGGACGTGGCCTGGCGCCCCCTTGTGACGGTGCTTGCCCTGGCGCTGATCCCTGCGCTGCTCTGGCGGCGGAGCCACCCCCTGATAACCGCCCTGGTCGGGTGGGGCGTCGCCGGGCTGCTCTCGGTTCTCCAGCTGACCACGCACACCAAGGACCTCGGCCTCGACTCCATGATTGCCGTCCTGATCCTGCTCTACGCCCTGGTGCGCTGGGGCTCGGGACGGGAGATCGTCGTGGGGACGGCGTACGTGACCGTCGTCGTCGCGCTGGGGATGTACGCCACCTCCGCGGGCTGGGCCGACGTCTTCGGCGGAAGCGTCCTCTTGCTGTTGGTCGTCGCCGTCGCGGCGGTGTTCCGCTACCGGGCGGACCTCTGGCATCGCCGACAGCGCGAGATCCGCAGTCAGGAGCGGGTGGCCCTGGCGCGCGAGCTGCACGACATCGTGGCCCACCACGTCTCGGCGATCGCGGTGCAGGCGCAGGCCGGCGGCGTGGTCGCCGGCACCCAGCCTGAGAAGGCTGCCGAGATCCTGGCCGCGATCGAGTCAGAAGCGTCGCGAACCCTGGCGGAGATGAGATCCATGGTGCGGGTGCTGCGTGAGGAGGAAGCCGCCGCCTACTCCCCGCAGCTGGGTGTCGCGGACCTGCCGGCGCTGGCGCGCGCCGACGCGACGCCCACCGTCGAGGTCTCGCTGGACGGTTCGTTGACCCGGCTGGCGCGACCTGTGGACGCCGCTCTCTACCGGCTTGCGCAAGAGTCGCTGACCAACGCCGTACGGCACGCCCCGGGGGCGACCCGCGTCGGGATCGACGTACGCCGGGTGGGCGACGCCGTCAGGCTGCGTGTCAGCGACGACGGAAGGACCGAGCCGGGGCCGGCTCCGGAGCCTGGGTTCGGCCTGCTGGGCATGGCCGAACGCGCCCAGCTCCTCGGCGGATCGCTCTCCGCGGGGCCAGGGCCGGAAGGCGGCTGGGTGGTAGAGGCCGTGCTGCCGGTGGAGGCGCTGGCATGAGCATTCGTGTCGTCGTCGCCGACGACCAGGATCTGGTCCGGACCGGGCTGGTGATGATCCTCGGCGCGCAACCCGACCTCGAGGTCGTGGGGGAAGCGGCAGACGGGCTCGCAGCGCTCGACCTGGCGACCAACCTGCGTCCCGACGTCCTCCTCGTCGACATCCGGATGCCCGGCATGGACGGCGTGGAGGTGACGCGGCGCCTGGCCGGGCCAGACGTGACGGACCCGATGGCGGTCGTCGTGATCACCACCTTCGACCTCGACGAGTACGTCCTCGGCGCCCTCCGCGCGGGCGCCCGCGGGTTCCTGCTCAAAGACGCCGGGCCCGAGCTCCTCGTGCAGGCCATCCACGCGGCGGCCAACGGGGAGGCGCTGATCGCCCCCAACGTCACCCGCCGACTGCTCGCGACCTTCGCCGACCAGGCGCCGGCGGCACCGGTCCAGCCCATCGACCCGCTCACCGAGCGCGAGGAGGAAGTGCTCGCGCTGGTGGCGCGGGGCCGGACCAACGCCGAGATCGCCACCGAGCTCTTCGTCGGCCTGAGCACGGTCAAGACCCACGTCGCCTCGTTGATGACCAAGCTCGGCGCCCGCAACCGCGTCGAGATCGCGATGTGGGCCTACGACACCCGACGCGTGAGAGCGGACTAGTAGGTACGGACTGAAGCGCGGCCTCGTCAGGCCCTCGCTCGTCGACCGAGCTCACTCGCCAGCCGGCACCTGGAATGCCCGGACCTCGATCCGGCCACCGAGAGCCTTCGACGCCCGAGCAGCCCAGCCGACGGCTGCCTCCTCGTCGGCGACATCGATCACCCAGAAACCCCCGAGGTACTCGGGAGCCTCGACGAACGGGCCGTTGACCTTGCTCAGCGACTCGCCGGTGTTGTCGACGGTGATCGCGCTCGAGGGCGGCATCAACCCACCGGCGAAGACGAAGGCGCCGGTCGACGTCAGCTCCTCGATGATCGCGCCGGTGGCAGCCATCGCCGCCTCAAGGTCGGCCGGGTCCATGGTCTCCATGGTCGGCTCCTCGTCGGAGTCGTGCGGGACGGACAGCAGGAATTGGCTCATGCGGTGTACGACCGTCCTCGACGCGGGAACTGATCGGTCCGCCGACGCGCCTCCGAACGTCGAAGCGCTCGCCGTCACCCGGCGTCGGGTTCGGCCATCGCGAGGAGGGTGCCGTAGAGGTCGATCTGTCGGGCCGAGAGTACGGCGAGCTCGGCGGGAGGCGTCGCCGCGGCGCGTTCGGCGGCGAATCGCACGACCGTCACGAGCTCTGGCTCCAGCCCGTCCGCTGTGAGGTCGCTCAGCCAGCGTTCCTCGTCGTCGCGCGAGAGCGCTGTGAGGTCGCTCGCGGAGGCGAGAAGCCCCCAGAAGCCGGGGAAGAGCACCGCGTACGACGCCACCTCCTCGTCGAAGAGCGCCCTGACGTAGCCGCGCAGCAGCTTGCCCGGCCGGTTCTCCGAGAGGTCGACACGCTGGTGGACGGCCGTACGGAACCGCTCGAGAACGTCGACCGCCATCGCGTGCATCAGGGCGTCGCGGCTCGGGAAGTGGTGCAGCAGTCCGCTCTTCGAGACGCCGGCTGACTTCGCGATGTCGGCGAGGCTGGCATCGGTTCCGCGCTCGATGACCAGCGACTCAGTCGCGTCGAGGATCGCGCGGCGTGTGCGCTCCTTGTCCCGTGTCATGCCGTCCGGACCTCCTCGACCTCACGGCTGTCGATGTTCGAGCGACCCGAGGGAATGACCCGCCACGCGATTGCCGCCGCGACGAACAGCAGCACGGCGGCGACGATCGACGTGCTCTGCATGCCGCTGGCGAAGGCCGCCTGGGCGGCGCCCAGCGTATCCGAACCCCCGGGCGCGGTCGGGTCGATCGCGTGCACGGCAGCCGGGAGCGACTCACGGGCTGCGTCCGCCATGTCGGGGTCCGCCGCGGCCGGGAGATCGAGACGAGCACGGTAGAAGACCGTGGTGAGCGCACCCAGCACCGCGATCCCGAGCGCCACCCCGAGCTCGTAGGCCGTCTCGGCGATCGCCGACGCAGCCCCCGCACGTTCCTTCGGCGCGGCGGCGACCACGGCATCGGTGGAGAGCGTCATGGCGACCCCGACACCGAGGCCGATAACGGCCAGCGCGACCCCGATCGCGGCGTAGCCCTCCATGCCCTCGCCCCATGCGAGGACGAGAAGGCCGAGTCCCGCGACTGCGAGGCCACCGCCGATCGCCCGTCCGGCGCCGAGCCTGCGGAGGATGAGGCCGACCAGCCCGATGACGGCGATCGACGCCACCGTCGCCGGCAGCTCGCGCAGCCCGGCCTCGAACGGGCTGTACTCGCGGACGAGCTGGAGGTACTGCGAGAAGAAGTAGAGGAGGCCGCTGAAGGCGAAGATCGCCAGCCCGTTCGCCGCCACCGCGCCGGAGAACGCGGGACGTCGGAAGAGCGCGACGTCGATCAGCGGAGTGTCGAGGCTGCGCTGGCGTCGCAGGAAGATCCAGCCTGCGGCGAGGCCCAGCGATGCCGAGGCGGCCACGGCCAGGTCGAGGTCGCCGCCGAAGACGCGCTTGACGGCGTAGACGACCGGCACGATCGCGACCATCGAGAGCAGCGCGGAGGTGAAATCGATCCGGCCCGCGTGCGGGTTGCGCGACTCCGGCAGCAGGAGCGCACCGAAGCCGAGGACGAGAAGAACCACCGGCACGTTGATGAGGAAGACCGACCCCCACCAGAAGTGTTCGAGCAGCGCACCGCCCACCAGCGGGCCGAGCGCGGCGCCGCCCGTGGCGCCGGCGCTCCAGATCGCGATCGCGCGGGCCCGCTCCGTACGGTTCTCGAAAAGGTTGCGCACGATCGACAGCGTCGACGGCATGATCGTCGCGCCACTGATGCCGAGCAGCGCCCGCGCCACGATGAGGAGCTCGGCCGTCGGGGCGAATGCCGCGAGCAGCGAGGCCAGGCCGAAGCCTGCGCTGCCGAGGAGCAGCAGGCGCTTGCGCCCGATGCGGTCCGCGACGTTACCCATGGTCACCAGAAGCCCGGCCAGTGCGAACGAGTAGATGTCGCCGATCCACAGGACCTGCGTGGCCGTCGCGTCGAGCTCGGCCGTCAGCGACGGCACGGCAAGCGCGAGCACAGTGCCGTCGATCGCGAGGATGAGGACGGCCAGCGTGAGCGCCCCGAGGGCGGCCCAGGCGCGCCGGGGCGCGCGGATGACGTCGGGAGCGGAGGACATCACACCATCGTACCGACCGATTGGTCGGTACAAAAGACGAACCAGTCGGTTGCAGGTGGTCTCGGTGCACGACGTTTGTATGGCGATTTCGAGCATTCGTGCGCATCCGCGAGAAGTCCCGTCCGGTTCTCAGCGATTTCAGGATCCGGCTCCCTCGAGCGCAACGCCCCGCGGCCGCTCCCACCCACCGCGTCCGTACGATCGAGTGCGTGCGACTGCTCCTCATCCGTCACGGCCAGACCACCAGCAACGCCAGCGGGGCGCTCGACACCCGCATCCCCGGCGCCGAGCTGACTTCGCTGGGCCAGGCCCAGGCGCAGGCGATCCCGGAGGCGCTGGCCGGTGAGCCGGTCGCCGCCGTGTACGCGTCGCGGTTGGTCCGCACGCAGATGACCGCTGCGCCGCTGGCCGCAGCACGGCAGCTGTCGGTGGTGGTGCAGCCCGGGCTCGAAGAGATCTCCGCGGGTGACCTGGAGATGAAGAGCGACCCGCCCTCGCGGCAGGCGTACATCGACTGCCTCACGCAGTGGGTGGGCGGCAACCTCGACGAGGTGATGCCGGGCGGGCACGACGGTCACGCCTTCCTCGCTCGCTATCGGTCGGCGCTCGCGTCGCTCCTGTCCGCGCACGACGGCGACGACACCGTTGCGGTCGTCTCGCACGGCGCAGCCATCCGGGTGTTCACTGCCCTGACGGCGACACTCGGCCCGGACGTGCCGCCGGGACTGCCACTGCTCAACACCGGGATGGCGACCCTCGTCGGCGAACCGTCGGACTGGGTGCTCGACGCGTGGCGATCCGATCCGCTCGGCGGCCCCGACCTCGACGACGCGGCCGCGGTGGACCCCACCGGCGAGAGCCAGACCACGACGGCCTGACCGCCGCCCTCGCTGACGAGCCACTCCCCCACCACCGCCGTACGACCGGGACCTCCGTCCCGGTTCGACGGGCCTTTCGGCCGTGGACGCCCGCGTACGACGGGCGCACGATCGTGTCACCGACACCCGTGGGGGGAACGATGACCATGCTGGATACAGCGGTGCTGAGCGAGGCCGAGTGCTGGTCGCTGCTCGACACGCAGACCGTCGGCCGGATCGCGTTCGTGCGCGACGGCCACGTCGAGCTGTTGCCGCTGAACTACCGCGTCAGCAACGGCGGCATCGTGATCCGCACGTCGCTGAGCAGTCCGCTGGCCGCGCTGTGCGACGGGGTCGACGAGGTCGCCTTCGAAGCCGACTATCACGACGACCTCTACCAACGAGGTTGGAGCGTCGTCATCACCGGGCGCGGCCGCACGGCTGAGCCGGACGACGTCCGTCCGGAAGACCTCCGGCGGCTCAACGCGTGGGCGCACGGGGAGCGTCCCCTGCTGGCCCGCATCGACCCGGTGTCCGTCACGGGACGACGGGTCGAGATCGGTGCGCGATGAGAGGAGACAGAGATGAGGACGAACGAAGCACCCGTGGTCGTCGGCGTCGCATCAGCGACCGAGGACGACGCTGCCCTGTGGTTCGCGGCCGGCGAGGCCGAGCGGCAAGGCCGCCCGATCCTGCTGGTCCACGCGTACCGGGACAATCCGACTACCCGGCCACGCATCCGCTGATCAGCAAGGAGGACCGGCGCGACGTCGGTCGTGAGCTCCTCGCCGAGGCGTCCGAACGCCTGCGAACGATCGTCGGTGATGCGGTCGACATCCGTACCCACCTCGCCGAGGCCGGAATCGTGGCGTCGCTGCTGATCGCCTCACGGAAGGCCGCGCTGGTCGTCCTGCGACGGCGCGACCTCTCCGCTGTCGAGCGCGTGTTCACCGGATCGATCAGCAACGCCGTCGCGGCACGGTCCTCGTGCCCGGTCGTCATCGTGCCTGCGGGCTGGGACCACGCGACGACCCACAACCGAGTCGTCGTCGGCCTGGACGACACCGCCCTCTCCCCCGAGGCGATCGACTTCGCCTTCCCGACGGCGCAGGAGCGCAAGGCGACGCTGACCGCGCTCCACGCCTGGCGCGCGCCGGTCCTCTACGACGACATCATCTTCAGCAGGACCAGCGAGCACACGTGGCGCGACACCACGCAGCGCCACCTCGACCAGGAGCTCGCCCCCTGGCGCGAACGCCACCCGGAGGTGCAGTGCGAGGTCGTCGTCGAGTACGAGCGCCCAGCCCAGGCACTGTCCGCGGCGAGCGCGTCGAGCGACCTGCTCGTCGTCGGACGGCGGACGCGTCCGCTGCCGCGAGGGCTCGCCCTCGGGTCGGTCACCCGCGCCCTCGTCCGCGCGTGCGCATGCCCGCTCGTCGTCACGCCGCACCCCGAGGACGCTGACGTCACCGACGACGAGCTGTGAGTTGAGGGGGCAGGGTCGGAACGCCTCGGGTCACGCCGCCTCGACCACGCGCCACCAAGCGCTCGCCTCCTCCAGCGACTGCGACGGCACCTGCGCGGGATCGGCGAGGACGTCGTCGCGGTGCAGCCCCGGGAGGACGCGGAAGTCGATCGAGTCGGCCTCGCTGACGAGCGCGAGGACGCGCCACAGCGACCGCGCGTAGTGCTCAGCCTGGCCTGGTCCGTCCCACTCGTAGACGCCTCGGTAGATGCCGTTGGCGTCGTGGGCCAGCCACAGCTTGGAGACGAAGCCGGGGAAACCGACGAACAGCGGCATGTTGAGGATGCTCTCGGCCCGGAACAGTGCGTGGCCGCGGCGACCACGCACGGCCCTGAGCCGGAAGGACACCACGAGAACGCAAGGCTCGACGGGTGTGCGGGGCACCGTGGTCTCGCGGTAGACCCGTCCCGTCGTCCCGTTCGCGAACGAGATCCGCCGACCGACGTTCGGCTTCGGCAGATGGACGTCACGCCGTACGAGCATGGCGATCGACGTCAGGACGCAGCGGCCCACGGCTGCCCAGGCCGCGGCCCTCGGAAGCGGGCTCCGCTGTGCCACGGAGCCAGCGTATTCCTCTCGTGCGCCCGTCCGTCAGGCCGTGACCCGCTCGAGGTCCATGACGAGGGCGCGCTGGACCTCCTTGCGGGAGCTGATGCCGAGCTTGGAGTAGACCTTGCGCAGGTGCCACTCGACCGTGCGGGGACTGATGAACAGCTGGCCCGCGATCTCCGGGTTGGTGTGGCCCTGGGCTGCAAGTCGAGCGACCTGGGACTCCTGCTCGGTCAGGTCGGTCATGGTCTCGACGGAGCGGCGACGCGCTGTCGCGCCGGTTGCCGCCAGCTCCCGCCGGGCGCGGCCCGCGAAGCCGTCGGCCCCCATCTCGGCCAGCATCTCGTGGGCGACCTTCAGCTGCTCGCGCGCATCCAGCCTCCGGTTCTCGCGTCGGAGCCACTCGCCGTAGACCAGATGGGCGCGCGCGAGGAAGAAGCGGAGCGGGGTGCGTCCCAGGCGTTCGATCGCCTCCCGGTAGTCCGCCTCGGCCTCCGCGCCGTCGGCCAGGAGCGCGCGCGAACGGGCCGCGATCCCGAGTGCCCAGTCGGTGCGGCACGCGTCCGCAGCGTCGGTGATCCGGCGCAGCGCCTCGCGTCCCCGCTCGGGCAGACCGGCGCGCGCGGCGGCCTCGACAAGCTCGACCGCGCTCCAGCTGGCGAGCCCGAGCTCCTCCGGGTGCGCGCTGCCGTCCTCCGCCGCGAGAAGTGCCTCGGAGTACCCGCCGAGCCCGTTGTGCATCACGGCGGTGGTCCACGCGCACGCGGTGAGCCACTGGCCGTCGCCGTACGCAGTGGCGTCCGCGGCGGCGTCCGCGATCAGGCGGACCACCCGCTGCTCGTTGCCGCACCACCCCGCGATCACGAGGTCCCAGTACGGCGGCGACGGGTGGTTCGTCGCCGCGACGACCGCCGCGCACTCGCGCGCCGCGTCCCTCGCGGCGGGCAGGTTGCCGGTGAAGAGCTCGAGCGCGCTGCGTGAGAGCAGCCCGACGGGGAGCATGCGCAGCCGGCCGCTCTCCCGAGCGATGCTGATCATCCGGCCCGAGAGGTCGCGCCACCGCCCCTCGTCCCACACGTCGTGCGACATCCGGGTCGCCAGCGGGAGCCAGCGCACCATCTCCTCCGTCGACAGGTCGGTCGCGGCGAGCGCGGCCAACGACTCGCGCAGCAGCGGGGCACCGGAGCGATACCCGTCCACGACGGTGCGGGCGAACCCGTTGAGCAGTCCGGTGGTCGGGTCGGGCACCGACGACCCCGGGAGCGCGGCCCGCACCGCGTTCGCGACGTCGATCACGCCGTCGCGGCGTGCCACCCTCCCCCTGATGAGCGCTGCTTCGAACGCGTCGCGGTACGTCTCCGACGTGAGCGTCCGGTCCAACGGCTCGAGGCGGCGCGCCGCCGACAGCAGCGACTCGGCGTGCTGGTTCCCCAGCGCCGCCGCGATCTGCGCACGCAGCAGGTAGACCTCGGCCGCGAGCATGGCCTCGGCGTCGTTCTCCTCCACGATCGGCAGCAGCTGCAGGGCACGGTCCGGCGCGCCGGACTGGAACCGAGCCTGGGCCGCCCGCAAGGCACGCTGGGCGCGACGGGCGGGGTCGGGTGTCAGTGCGGCGGCGCGCTCCCTGAACGCCGCAGCGGCCGCGAGGCCACCGCGGGCGAGGGCACGACCAGCCGACCTGACCAGCTCCACCGCCACGCTCTCGTCGAGACCCGCGGTCGCCTGCGCCAGGTGCCACGCGTGCCGGTCCGGCTCGAGCTCGTGACTCGTCGTCTCGGCGAGCGCTCGGTGGACTGCCCTGCGCTCCTCCGGCGAGGCGGTCCGATAGACGGTCGAGCGCACGAGCGGGTGGCTGAACCGCACCTCACCGCCGAAGTCGACCAGTCCTTCGTTCACCGCGGGTACGGCGTCGTCCGGTCCGAGGCCCAGGTGCGCCGCCGCCCGCCAGATGAGCACCGCGTCCTGCCTCGGCTCGGCGGCGACGATCAGGAGCAGACGACGGGTCGCCGCCGTCAGCGGCTCGAGCCGACGCTGGTAGCTGAGCTCGATCCGGCTGGGCAGCCCGCCCACCCCGAGCATGCCGAAACCGCCCGCGAGGTCTCCGGGTGCCAGTCCGCGGGGCAGCTCGAGGATGGCGAGAGGGTTCCCGTCGGCCTCCGCGAGGAGCCGCCGAAGGATCCCCTCGTCGAGCGGCCCGTGAACGACGGACTGGAGCAGCATGCGCGCCTCACGGTCCGACAACCCGGTCACCGGGATCTCGGGGAGCCCTCGGAGGAGATCGCCCTCGTCCTCCGGTCGCGCCGTGAAAGCGAGACCGACCGGGATCGCCGCCAGCCGTCGTCCGACGAACGCGAGCACCTCGGCGGACGCCCGGTCGAGCCAGTGCGCGTCGTCGACCACGCAGACCAAGGACCGCTGAGCACTCGACTCCGACAGGAGTCCCAGCACAGCGACGCCGACGAGGAAGGGGTCCGGGGCGCCCGTGCCGTTCAGGCCGAACACGACCCGGAGCGCATCGCGCTGCGGCTCGGGAAGGCGGTCGACGAGACCGAGGAGCGGAGCGAGCAGCTGGTGCAGACCGGCGTACGCGAGCTCCATCTCGGACTCCACGCCGGAGGCGCGCAGCACGGTGCACCCGTGCGCGTGGTCCGCGAGGTAGCGCAGGAGGGCCGTCTTGCCGACGCCGGGCTCGCCGCGGAGGACGACGACCCGCGCACGTCCCTGGTGCACCTCCGCGACGACCTCGTCGAGCGCGCGGCACTCGTGCTGACGGCCGACCAGTGCTCGCCCGAGCTCGGACGAGGGACTCGTGACGCAGTTCATGGGCTTCGCCTTCCAGTGAGGATCCCGGCCCTGCAAGCATCGCGAAACCGCGCAGGCCGCGTCGTCGCCGTCACCCGCCAGACCGCGATGGTGGCCGCCCTCCACCGGCACTACCGGTTAACCGGTAGTCGCGACGCGATCACCCGCATCGGATTCCGGCTAGCCGCAATGCCTCGGAAGGGCCCGCCCGACCATCCTGGACTCATGCAGATCAGAGTCGCGCTCGTGGACGACAGTCCTGTCTACATCGCCGCGGCCACAGCGCTGTTGGATGGGGAAGGCTTGACCGTCGTGGGATCCGCTGCCGACGCAGCCCAGGCGGTGGACCTCTGCGATCGCCTGACGCCCGATGTCGTCCTGGTCGACATCGGGCTCGGCGACGAGAGCGGGTTCGACGTCGTACGCCGGCTGGCCCGACCGGGCGGCCCGACGCTGATCCTCATCTCGACCCGCGACGTCGACGAGATCGACGAGCTGCTCCAGGACTCTCCCGCGTCCGGCTTCGTCGCCAAGTCGGCGATCTCCGCGGACGCGATCCGCGGGCTCATGCCGTCGGAAGACTGAACTCCAGCCTCGTCCCGCTGCCCGGCTCGCTCGTGACGTCCATCCGGCCCCCGAGCGCGTAGACGCGGTCCTGCATGCCGACCATCCCGGAACCCCGGGCGGGATCGGCTCCACCGACCCCGTCGTCGCACACCTCGATCGCGAGGTCGTCGGCCACCCGCGCGACCCGCACCTGCACCTCGGTGGCCCGGGCGTGCTTGGTCGCGTTGGTGATCGCCTCGGAGACGAGGTAGTACGCCGCGACCTGGACCGTGTCCGGCAGGTCGCCGTCGACGTCCACGTCGAGGACGACGGGCAGTCCCGACCGCCGGGCCAGCGACCGGAGCGCTGCCCGCAGCCCGCCCGTCTCGAGGATGGCGGGATGGATGCCGCGAGCCACCTCACGGAGCTCCTCGACGACGTCCGCGAGCGTCGTCCCGAGGCCCTGCAGCTCGGTGCGTACGCCGTCGAGCTCGGGCGGGACGTGCGACTGCACGCGACGGACGTCGAGCGCGAGGGAGACGAGCCGCTGCTGGATGCCGTCATGCAGGTCGCGCTCGAGACGCCGGCGGGCGTCGTCTCCAGCGGCCACGATCCGGGACCGGGACGCCATCAGGGCCGCCCGGTCGCGCGCGTTCGAGAACACCACCGAGACCACCTCGGTGAAGTCGGCCACGCGTGCCTCGACGGCCGCGGAGATCGGACCGTCGTTCAACGATCCCACCGAGAGCGCGCCCCACAGCCGACCGCCGAGGAAGATCGGGTAGCCGACCGCCGACCGGATGCCGCCGGCCCGGACGCGGTCGGCCATCGGGCCGTGAGGGACGTCGTACGTGTCGAGCCGTGACTGCTCCCCCGTCCGCAGGACACGGATCGTCGCGCTGTCGCCGTCGAGCGGCAGCTGGTCGCCCACGTCGAGCACCCCGGGGGTGCCCCACGCGGCGACGACCGTGGCGTTGCCGTCGGCGGCGAACTCGAGCACGCGCACGGCCTCGAGCGACGCGAGGCGTCCGACCTCCTCGGCCGTCGCCGCGAACACCTCGGACGGTGACGCGTCGGCGGTGGTCAGCCGCGCGATCCGCCGCAGTGCCGACATCTCGGCGTTCAGCGCGGCCTGGGCCTCGTCGAGGGAGATCATCCGACGGCGCGTGCGGGCGCTCACGGCACAGACCAGGACGATCACGACGAGGTAGAGCGTCAGCGCGCCCCAGTTCTGGAAGTCCGGGAAGCTGAACGTCCGCAGCGGCTTCAGGTAGAAGAAGTCGAACGCGAGGATCGACGCGAGCGCCAGCGGGACGGCGTACAGGTCGAGGCCGGCGTGCGCCGTCCGGAAGACGAGCACCACGCACAGCGCGGCGAGCACGACCGCCACCATCGTGCCGCCGACGAACACCAGGAGCAGCGACACCGCGCTGAACAGCAGCAGGGCGAGCCCGACGGCGACCGCCGCCAGCGCCGGGACCGGCCACGCGACGTCACCGCGGCGCGGGTCGCCGGGGTGGAGCATCCGCTCCCACCTGCTGCTCACCGCGACTCCAGGAACTTCATCACCGCGAGCACCCGACGGTTGTCCGACTCCGCCTCGGGCAGGTCCAGCTTGAGGAGGATGCTGCGGACGTGCTTCTCGACCGTCCCCTCGGTCACCCACAGCTGCTGGGCGATCCCCGAGTTCGAGCGGCCCTGCGCCATGAGCGCGAGCACGTCGCGCTCGCGGTCGCTGAGCACGTCCAGCGGATCCTCGCGGTGCTGCGCGGACACCAGCTCCTGGACCAGGGCCGGGTCGACGACCGAACCGCCCCGAGCGATGCGTTCGACGTTGTCGAGGAACTCGTCGACGGCGACGACCCGGCTCTTGAGCAGATAGCCGATGCCGCGCCCGCTGCCGAGGAGGGTGAGCGCGTGATCGACCTCGACGTGCGCCGACAGGACGAGGATGCCGGTCTCGGGCAGCTCCGCGCGGATCACCGCTGCTGCGCTCAGCCCTTCGACGGTGTACGTCGGCGGCATCCGGATGTCGACGATCACCAGGTCGGGCCGGTGCTCGCGGGCGAGCTCCAGCAGCCCCGCCCCGTCGCCCGCCTGCCCGACCACCTCGAAGTCCGGAGCAGCAAGGAGGCTCGCCATCCCTTCGCGAAGCAGCACGTCGTCGTCGGCGACCACGACGCGGAGTCCGTTCATGCGCGCGCCCGCGCGAAGGTCAGCATGCCCGCAAGTATCACACCGGGGCGTACCAGGGTGACGGGCTGTCTCGGCACGCTCCCGAACCCGTGCGTGCGCCCGTGTGCCTGCCGGGCGAGTCACCCCCGCCTTTCCCGGAACCGTGTTCCCCGAGGTTGCCGAGCGGCGACCGCGAAGGGAGCAGGAATGTTCGAGGCGACACCGTCAGCAGCCCAGGCGCGACCCCGTCATCGTCGAGGTCGTGCACCGCTGGGCCGGTGGCCCGGCGCGATGATCGTGGGGCTGGAGGCCAGGCTGCTGCTCGACGCGCTGATCTGCCGGGTGACCGACCTCCGCCCCGGCGCCCGCACGCACGTGTCGTCCGGACCAGGGCGTCTCACGGGCTCGAGGGAGCGCGTGGCACCGCGAGGCTCGCTCTCACAGCAGTCAAGCCTCTTGGAGGGATGAGCACCATGCCGACGATCCATCTCAACGCCACCACGACCGCGACCCCGGAGCAGGTCCTGGCCAGCCTGGTCGACTTCGGACCGGGCCGGTCCGAGATCTTCTCGAACAGCGCCGACGACTACCTCGAGGTCCACAGCCAGGGCGCCCACGAAGCCGACGTCACGGAGGGTTCCGGCGGGATCTGGGAGCGCCTCCACTACGACTGGTCCGACCCTCGCCGTGTGGTCATGACCACCACCGACTCCAACATCTGGGGCGGGAGGTCGGGTCACGTCTACACCCTCACGCCCCTGGCCGAGGGCGGGACGCGCATCGACGCGGTCGTCGTCCGGGAGGGCAAGAACCTCAAGGGACGGATCGTCGGTGCCCTGCTCGCCTCCGTCGGCAAGGGGGTCCTCACCAAGGCGCTCCGCAGCACGGCGACGGCGGTCGGGTCACGCAACGAAGGGATCGACTCCCATGAGCAGTAGCCGACCGTCCGCCCGGACGACCGCCCGGTCCGTGACGCCGCTGGGTGCGGTCGTCGAAGGAGCCCTGGCCGGAGCCGCCGGCACGCTCGCCATGGACGGGCTGCTGTACGGGCGGTACCGCCGCGGGGGTGGGACCAGAGACTTCCTCGGGTGGGAGCTCTCCCGCGACGTCCGCACCTGGGACGACGCACCCGCGCCGGCGCAGGTGGGCAGGCGGCTGGTCGAGGGCCTCTTCGCTCGCCGCCTCCCGGACCGCCGCGCCGCGTTCGTCAACAACGTCACCCACGCCGGGTACGGCGCGCTCAACGGCGCGGTGTTCGGGGTCGTCGCCGGGTCGCTGCCCGCAGCGCGGGTCCGCCACGGGATCCCGTTCGGCGTCGGAGTCTGGGCGTTCGGGTACGCCGTGCTCCCGGCGGCGAAGCTCTACCGCCCGATCTGGACGTACGACCGCGCGACGCTCGCGAAGGACCTGTCCGCTCACCTCGTGTACGGACTCACCACGGCGAGCGCCTTCACGCTGCTCCGGGGCAGACGGCGCACGAGGGCCGTGCGATGAGGGCGTCGACACTCGCCGACACGCTGGTCGCCACGCTGAAGGCGTCGGGAGTCCGCCGCCTCTACGGCCTTCCCGGCGACTCGCTCAACGGGCTCACCGAGGCGCTGCGGCGCGACGGCTCCGTGGCGTGGCAGCACGTGCGGCACGAGGAGACCGCCGCGTTCGCCGCCGCCGGCGAGGCTGCCGTCACCGGCCGCCTCGCCGTGTGCGCGGCCAGCTGCGGACCCGGCAACCTGCACCTGGTCAACGGGCTGTTCGACGCCCAGCGGAGCCGGGTCCCGGTCCTTGCGATCGCCGCCCACATCCCGCGCGCGGAGATCGGCAGCGGGTACTTCCAGGAGACCCGCCCGCAGGAGCTGTTCCGCGAGTGCAGCGTCTACTCCGAGATGGTGAGCGTGGCGGAGGAGCTCCCGCGGATGCTGCGGACCGCCATGCGGGCGGCGCTGGAGCGTCGCGGCGTCGCCGTGCTGGTCGTCCCCGGAGAGCTCTTCACGCAGGTGGCGCCGGACGAGCCCGTCACGTCGGTCCTCCCGACGTCCTCGACCGTACGACCGTCGGACGACGCGCTCGCACAGGCAGCCGCACTGCTCGACGACGCGCAGGCCGTCACGATCCTCGCCGGCGCCGGTTGCGAGGGCGCGCACGACCAGGTCGTCGCCCTCGCCGCACGTCTCAAGGCACCCGTGGTGCACTCGCTGCGCGGCAAGGAGTTCGTCGAGCACGACAACCCGTACGACGTCGGCATGACCGGTCTGCTCGGGTTCACCTCCGGCTACCAGGCGATGGAGCACTGCGACGCCCTGCTGATGCTGGGCACGGACTTCCCGTACCGGCCCTTCTACCCCGACGGCGCCCGCGTCGTGCAGGTCGACGTCCGTGGGGAGAACATCGGTCGCCGTGTCCCGGTCGACGTGCCGCTGGTCGGCACGGTCGCGGACACCGTCGCCGCGCTGCTCCCCCTCGTCCACGACGACCGCAGCGACGCCCACCTGAGGCGGATGACCGACCACTACCGACGGACCCGCCGCCGCCTCGACACGCTGGCCGGACCGGGGCGCACGCACGGGCCGCTGCACCCGCAGACCGTCGCGGCAGCGGTCGACCGGCTCGCGGCTCCTGACACCGTGCTCGTTCCTGACGTCGGTACGCCGACCCTGTGGGCGGCGCGGTACTTCCGTACGAACGGGCGGCGCCGGCTGATCGGCTCCTTCACCCACGGGAGCATGGCGAACGCCCTTCCCCAGGCGATCGGCGTCCAGGCCGCGTTCCCGGAGCGGCAGGTGGTCGCCTTCTCCGGCGACGGCGGCCTGGCGATGCTGATGGGCGAGCTGCTCACCTTGCGCCAGCAGCAGCTCCCGGTGAAGGTGGTCGTCCTCAACAACGGGGCGCTGGCGTTCGTCGAGCTGGAGATGAAGGCCGACGGCATCGTCAACTACGGCACCGACCTGACCAACCCGAGCTTCGCCGAGGTCGCCCGGGCCGTCGGGGTGCACGGCGTTCGCGTCGAGCACCCCGACGAGCTCGACGCCGCGCTCGCGGAGGCGTTCGCCCATCCCGGGCCCGCCGTGGTCGACGTCTCGACCGTGCGGCACGAGATCTCCGTCCCTCCACGGATCACCGCCCACGAGGCGGCCGGCTTCACGCTCTGGGCGACCCGCAGCGTGCTCGACGGCGACGGCAGCACCGTCCTGGACGTCGCCCGGTCCAACCTGCGCCAGCTCGTCCTCGAGTAGACCGACAGACCGACGTCCCGTCGTACAGCCTCGTACGACGGGACGTCGCTGTCGTGGGCCTCAGTCGCCCCGGGAGAAGACCTGCTGGAAGAAGAGGAACACGTTGAGGATGTCGAGGAAGATGCTCGCCGCCATCAACGGTGCCGAGTCGACGTCGGTCGACCGGCTCAGGCGCTGGAAGTCGACGAGGGTGTACGCGGCGAAGACGACGAGCCCGACGACGGAGTAGACCAGCGTTCCGCCCGGGATAGTGACGAACACCAGGACGATGCCGAACCCGATGAGCCCGACGAGGGCCCACGACGACACCCGCGCGAGCCCGGACAGATCACGTCGTGTGGAGTAGCCGGCGACGCCGAAGCCGGCGATGAACAGCGCCGTCGCAGCCGCCGAGAGCCAGAGCGCCTGGGGATCGGTGCTGGCGTACGCCGCGAGCGTGGGGGCCGACCCCACGCCGAGGAGCAGGCCGACCGCCGCGAGAAGGACGACCGACAGGTCGGAGGACCGTCGTCGGGCGAACCCCATCCCGACGAGCGCGGCGAAGGCGCCCAGGAAGGCGACGAAGCCCCAGGCGCTCGGAAGGTCCTGTCCCCAGGAGGCGCCGAGGGCGAAGAGGGCGGCGGTGGCGGCGACGTAGCCCATCGTCCGCGCGAAGAGGGAACGTCCTCGGTCGCGGGCGAGATCGACGACGGGCGGAGTGAGCACTGAGTCGGACATGGTGGTCCGTCTCCTTTCCGGATCGGTGGTGGTGCCTCCACGGTGCGGCCGCGCCACCGTCGTCCGCGCCCGTCGGACGCCCTGGTCACCGACCCTGGTCACCGGCCCTGGTCCCCGACCCGGGCGCCAACCCCCGTGGCCACGACCAGGGTCCTCGACCGGTTCGGCGCAGCGGCACCCGCACGACCGTGGAGGAGAGCCGCACGGCGCGGCTCCCACCGCACACGGGAGGCACCCGCCATGTCCATGGAGACGATCATCCGCACGCACTCGGCGCAGGTGTACCGCCACGCCTACCGCCTGACCGGCAACCGGTCCGACGCCGAGGACCTCGCTCAGGAGTCGTTCGTGCGCGCCCTCCGCGCCATGCCCGACGGCACGTCCGACGGCACACCCCACAACCTCGACGCGTGGTTCTCGCGGGTCACGCGCAACCTCTTCCTCGACCAGGTCCGACGCAGCCGACGCATCGGCTTCGTGGCCCTGGCGGACCGTCCTGGGACCGAGCCGGTCGACACGCGACCAGGCCCGTCCGACGTCCTGGACGGGCGGGTCCTCGACGCCGACATCGAGGCCGCGCTGAGGTCGCTCAGCCCGGATCTCCGAGCTGCCGTCGTGCTGCGGGACCTGGACGGGCTCTCGTACGACGAGGTCGCCGCGGCCACCGGCGCAGGGCTCGGCACCGTCCGCAGCCGCATCCATCGCGCGCGTCGGCAGCTGCACGACGCGCTGGACCACCGCGCCCGCCCGGTCCGATGAGCGTCGACCGCTCGCGGCCCGATCCCCACGAGGAGCGCAACCCGTTGGCGCACCTCTCCTTCCGCGACCTGCAACCGCGGGAGGAGAGGTTGCGCCGGCGCCCGATCGTCGTCGGGATCGACGGGACGACCCACTCCGCGCTCGCGCTCCAATGGGCCACGATCCGGGCCTTCGCGGGTCGGACCTCGCTCCACGTCGTGCACGCGTACCGGTCGTCCGTCTCGTCCGACCCCTTCGGTGTCGTGTACTGGTGGGACCCGGCGCCCCTCGCGCTGGCCGAGCAGCTGGTCGCGAGGGCCGCCGCGCAGGCACGTGCGCTGGCCCCGACCCTGACGGTGACCACCGCGGTGCGGTCGACGACGGCGGCAGCCGCGCTCATCGCCGAGGGACGCGAGGCCGAGCTGATCGTCGTGGGCCGAAGCCGTACGAAGTGGTTCCGACCGCTCACGTGGTCGGTGAACGCCAAGGTCGCGAGGCACGCCCGTGGGCGCGTCGTGATCGTGGACGAGGGCGACGAGGTCCTGGTCTAAGAAGCCTCCCCCTCCTCCAGGACGCCGTCGCGGCCGAGCCGGAGCACCCGCGTCGGAGCGAGCCTCCGGACGAAGTCCTCGTCGTGACTGACGACGAGCAGCGCACCGCGGAACTCCGCCAGCGCCTCGACGAGGTGCGTGACGGTGCGGATGTCGAGGTTGTTGGTCGGCTCGTCGAGGATGAGCAGCTGAGGCGGCGGGTCCGCCAGCAGCAGCCTGGCGAGCGACACCCGGAACCGTTCGCCGCCCGACAGCGAGCGCACAGGGCGGTGCACGCTGTCCCCACGCAGGAGCAGCCGCCCGAGCTGGTTGCGGATCGTGGCCGGATCGGTGCCGGGCGCCGCTGCCCGGACGTTCTCGACGGCGTCCCGGTCGTCGTCGAGGTTCCCGAGCCGCTGCGGAAGGTAGCCGAACCGGTCGGTGAGAATCGTGCCGTACGGTTCGGTCGTCGACGCGGAGCCGCTCGTCATCTGCTCCAGCAGCGTCGTCTTCCCAACTCCGTTGGCTCCCGTGAGCACCACGCGCTCCGGACCCTGGATGACGAACGTCCGGCCGTCGCTGTGGAGCTCGGCGATCCGCCGGCCCTGCGGGACGTCGGGATCGGGGAGCTGCAGGCTGACGTGTGCGTCGTTGCGCACCCGTCCGGCCGCGGCGTCGAGCGCTCCTTGAGCACTCTTGAGCCGGTCGTCGAGCCCGGACCGCAGCTTGCCGGCCGAGTTCTGCGCGTCCGAGGCCCGCCCGTTCATGACGATCTTGGAGCCCTTCTTGTTCGCCTGGTTCGTCTGGGCGGTGCGGGCACGGCGAGCGAGCTTGATCTCGGCCTCGGCGCGCTGCCGCTTCTCGTGCTTGAGCGCCTGCTCCGCCGATCGCATGACCTGAGCCGCAGCGGCCTGCTGCTGGTCGAGGTGCGCCCGCCACTGGTCGTACGGCCCTCCGAAGACGGTGAGGGCGCCGGCGTGCAGCTCTGCGGTGCTGTCCATCTCGTCGAGGAGAGCCACGTCGTGGCTGACGACGACGAGCGTGCCCTTCCAGGTCCGCACCAGCTCCCGCAACCGGGCGCGAGCGTCCCGGTCGAGGTTGTTGGTGGGCTCGTCCAGCAGGGTGATCGGGGTCCGGCGAAGGTGCAGGCCGGTGATCGCCACCAGCATCGCCTCGCCTCCCGAGATCTCGTCGACACGACGGTCCAGCGAGACGTCTGGCAGGCCGATCTGCGCCAGCGCCTCCTCGGCGCTGCTCTCGACGTCCCACGCGTCGCCGACGACCTCGAAGTTGCGCTCGCTCGCGTCGCCGGACTCGATCGCGCGCACGGCTTCGAGCTGGCGCGAGATGCCGAGGAGGTCGGCGATCGTGGCGTCGTACTCGGTGACAAGGTTCTGAGGGAGGTAGGCGACGTCGTCGGAGACCGAGATCGTTCCGGAGGTCGGTTCGAGGATGCCGGCGACGAGCCGCAGGAGCGTGGACTTGCCTGCGCCGTTGTCGCCGACCAGGCCGGTACGCCCGGCGCCGAAGGTGGCGGTGAGCCCGGACAGGACGACAGAGCCGTCAGGCCATTCGAACCCGACGTTGTTCAGGGTGATGGGAGCGGAGTGGGGGGACATGGTTGCCTCTCGGGACGCTGATGGACAGGACGACGCCGGGCGCGGCGGCGATCGTCCACACGGCGTGCGCGTGAGGCGTGAGGCGGTGCAGGGGTGAGGGGCGTCCGGGAAGGACATCGGGCTCCATGGCTTCGGCGTTGAGCGCCGAACTCAGAGCCACGCGGGCAGGGTTCAGCGCTGGGACAGCGACGCGAAACCGGTGATGCCCGTCAAAATGCCACCTCGTGGTCGGGAATGCCTCGACCAGTATGCCGCCGCGCACCGGCGTGCCCAAGCGGATTCGGCCGCTCCACGTCGACACCGGTGGCCCTCGTCGTACGACCGGTGGCTCGGCCCGTGCCTCTGCCGGGGGCGACCAGCGCGTCCCGCCGACACGCTGGCAGCGAGTCCGCACGGGAGGAAGAACGATGGTCGGCCACGGGAAGGTGCATGCACCGCCGCTCCGGACGCGGCCGCCGGTCGCGACGGTCGCCGGGGACCGCGTCACGATGTTCGAGATCTTCTTCGACCTCGTCTTCGTGTTCGCGATCTCGCAGGTCGTGACCTTCGTCGACCACGCGGCGTCGCCGTTGCGCTTCGTCGACGGGCTCGTCCTGCTGCTGCTCCTGTGGTGGGCCTGGTCGGCGTTCGCCTGGCTCGGCAACCAGGTGCGGGTGGACCGGGGCTACCTCCGCGTCGGCATGCTCGTGGCGATGGCGGGGTTGTTCCTCGCGGCCGTCGTGATGCCCGACGCGTGGAGCGCCGGCGCAGGCGCTCAGCGGTCGTCGTTGGTCCTCGCGCTGGTCTTCACCGGGGTCCGGCTCACCTACGCGATCATGGGGATCGCCTCCGCGGGCGGCCGACGCCTGCGGACCCAGCTGACGATCGACCTCATCCCGCAGAGCGTCTCGGGGGTTCTGCTCGTGGTCGGCGGAGCGCTGGGAGGTGCCTCGCAGACGGTGCTCTGGGCGACGGCGTTCGTCGTGGACTTCGCCGGTGGCCGCATCGCGTCGCGCTACCGAGGGTGGAGCCTGCGAAGCCTCGAGCACTTCGTCGAGCGGCACGGGCTCGTGCTGATCATCGTCCTGGGCGAGCCGCTGGTCACGACCGGCGTCGAGGCAGGGCCGTACGACCCGCTTCTGCCGCTGCTGACACGGTCCTTCCTGGTGTTCGTCGCGGCGGTCGCGCTGTGGTCGCTCTACTTCCACGATCTCGCCCCTCGTGCCGCCCGTGCCCTCGCCGCGTCCGGCCCGTCGCGTTCCTCGCTCGCGCGCGACGCGTACACGTTCGTCCACTTCCCCCTGGTCGTGGGTGTCGTGGCGCTGGCGCTCGGGACGAAGCAGCTGCTCCAGGAGCCGGCGACGCCCCCGGAGTCGGCCGCGGTCGCGCTCTGCGGCGGTGCCGCGCTCTTCCTGGCCGCGCTGGAGCTCTTCCGCTGGGTGGTGCTGCGGACGTGGCGCCGCTCGTCCGCCGTGCTGGTCCTCGTGCTCGGTGCGGTCCTGGGCCTGGCACGGGACTGCCCCACGGTCGTGGTCATGGTCCTGGTGGTCGCGGTCCTCGTGACCGCCGCCCTCGTCGACCTCGGGAGGGCTCGGAGGCCGTCCGGGCCGTGACCACGCCCGTGGTGGTCCCGGGTGGGACCCGTGGCGGACCCGGGCGCGAGCGGGCCCACCGGGCGGCAGCGTGGTCCGAGGACGTCGGCGCCGCAGGGGTGCCGTCGGACCTGTCCGAGGAGGACGCCGATGAATGACTCAGCAGACCTGGTGACGACGCCGACGCGCGTGTGGTTGGTGACGGGAAGCTCGCGAGGGTTCGGCCGCGAGATCGTGGTCGCCGCCCTCGAAGCCGGCGACCGTGTGGTCGCGACCGCGCGTGACGTCGATGCCCTGGAACCGATCGTCGCCCGGTTCGGCACCGACCGCGTGCACGCCGTCGCGCTGGACGTCACCGACGCCGAGGCCGCGTCCCAGGTCGTCGAAGGCGCCGTCGAGCGCTTCGGAGGCATCGACGTCCTCGTCAACAACGCCGGCTACGCCAACAGTGCTCCCATCGAGGAGATGACCCCGGCCGACTTCCGCGCCCAGGTCGAGACGAACCTGTTCGGGGTCGTCAACCTCACCCGTGCCGTGCTCCCGGTGATGCGGTCGCGACGCTCCGGTCTCGTCGTGCAGTTCTCCTCCGTCGGGGGACGCGTGGGCGGCACGCCCGGGATGGGTGCCTACCAGACCGCGAAGTTCGCCGTCGAAGGGTTCTCCGAGGTCCTGGCCAACGAGGTACGCCCGTTCGGCGTGCGCGTGCTCATCGTCGAGCCCGGCGCCTTCCGCACCGAGTGGCAGGGGTCGTCGATGCAGATGCGTCCGGTCGGCCCGGACTACGAGACGACGGTCGGGGCGATCCACGACTTCCGGCGGACCAGCCAGGGCAACCAGCCCGGCGATCCCGCTCGTGCCGCCCGGCTCCTCGTCGATCTCGCCGGACGCGACGACCTCCCGCTGCGCCTCCCGCTGGGCGCAGCGGCCGTGGAGCAGATCCTCGCCAACGAGCAGCGGCGCCTGACCGAGACCACGGAGTGGGCGGACCTGAGCCGCCTCGCGGACTTCCCGACCACGACCGTCGACGCGTGAGGAGCGAGCCGATGTCCGAGCAGACGATCGCGCTGGTCACCGGCGCCAACAAGGGCGTCGGGCTGGCCACGGTGCGGCAGCTGGCCGAGCGGGGGATGACGGTCCTTCTCGGAAGCCGCAGCACCGAGCGCGGCGTACGAGCCGTGGCCGACCTGGCCTCTGACGGCGTCGTGGTGCAGCACGTCCCCCTCGACGTCACCGACGATGCTTCGGTCGACGCCGCTGCGGAGTCGATCCACCGCGACCACGGCCGCCTCGACGTCCTGGTCAACAACGCCGGAGTCCTGGTGCGCAGACCCGCGGTCGAGGTCACGGCTGACGATCTGAGGCTCGAGTTCGAGACCAACGTCTTCGGCCTCGTGCGGGTCGTCCACGCGATGCTGCCGCTTCTGCGCCGGTCCCCTGCTGCACGGGTCGTCAACGTCTCGAGCGACTCGTCGACGTTCACGAACTCCAGCCGAGCCGGCTCGATGTTCGCCAGGTCGCACGAGTCGTTCGCGTACTCGGCGACGAAGGCCGCGGTCAACATGCTGACCGTCAAGTACGCGAACGCCTTCCGCGACGACCCCGCCCTCGCGCACATCCTCGTCAACGCGGTCACGCCCGGCTACGTCGCCACGGATCTCAACGACTTCCGGGGCACACGAACGCCGGAGGAAGGCGCACGGGCCGCCGTGCACTGGGCCACGGTCGGTCCGGACGGACCCACCGGTGGCCTCTACGACGAGGACGGCCCCGTGCCGTGGTGACCGTGGGCACGGCGAGCCCGTGACGACCGGGGGGTCGACCAGGGGCGAGCACGGGCGTAACGGCTCCCGCCGCGCGGCATCGTCGAAGCAGAGCACGACAACCGACCCAGGAAGGAACCAGACATGAGCGTTCAGACCGAACGAGACCAGGCCGCAGAGCAGAGCACGGCGGCCACGGAGAGCACGTCGACCACGATGAAGATCGAGGTCGTCGTCCTGCCCGTCGCCGACGTCGACCGGGCGAAGGCCTTCTACGAGGGTCTCGGATGGCGGCTCGACATCGACCTGTCGCCGGAGCCGGCGTTCCGCGTCGTCGAGTTCACGCCCCCCGGATCGCCGACCGCGATCATCTTCGGCACCGGGGTCACCGACGCGGTTCCCGGCTCCACCAGGGACCTCATGGTCGTCGTCTCCGACATCGAGGCGGCTCGGGCGGACCTCGTCGAGCGCGGGATCACCGTCAGCGAGGTCTTCCACGACGCCGGCGGCGTCTTCCACCACGCCGGCACCGAGAAGCGGGTGCCCGGCCTGGCGCCGGAGCGACGGTCGTACGGGTCCTTCGTGTCCTTCGCCGATCCCGACGGCAACACGTGGATCGTGCAGGAGGTCACCCAGCGCATCCCCGGCCGGACCGTGTGGACCACGTTCGACGACGCGGCCGCGCTGGCGCAGGCGCTGCGTCGCGCCGCCGCCGCGCACGGCGAGCACGAGGCGCGTACCGGCAAGGAGGACCCGGAGTGGCCCGACTGGTACGCCGACTACATGGTGCGCGAGCAGGCCGGCCAGGAGCTCCCCGCATGACTCCTGAGCTCGACGTGATCGTCCTGGGCGGCGGCGCTGCCGGTGAGCACTGCGCCGCCGCCCTGGCCGGGAACGGGTTGCGCGTCGCTCTCGTCGAGCGCGACCTCGTCGGCGGCGAGTGCTCCTACTGGGGGTGCATCCCGTCCAAGACGCTGCTCCGCCCCGGACAGGCCGTCGCGGCGGCGCGCGATGCGGCCGGCCGCGGCGTCGTCGACGTGCCCGCCGCGCTGCGCTGGCGCGACGAGATGGTCTCGGGCCACTCCGACGCGGGCCAGGAACGCTGGCTCGCCGACGCGGGGATCATGCTCCTGCGCGGCACCGGGACGCTCGTCGCACCGGGTGTCGTGGACGTCGACGGCGTCCGCCACCGAGCGCAGCACGTCGTGGTGGCCACCGGGTCGGAGGCCGTCGTGCCTCCCGTCCCGGGACTTCGTGAGCTCGACGGCGTCTGGACGAACCGCGAGATCACCGCGATGACCGTGGTCCCTCGTCACCTTCTGATCCTCGGCGCCGGGCCGGTCGGCGTCGAGATGGCGCAGGCGGCCCATGCGCTGGGCGCCGACGTCACGCTCGTCGACGGCGGCGACCGCGTGATCTCGCGGGAGCCCGCACCCCTCGGCGAGGGCCTCGGCGAGGCGCTGCGTCGGACCGGGGTCGAGCTCGTGCTCGGAGCCGAGGTGCGCGCGGCCCGCCGTGACGACGCCGGCTTCGTCCTCGACCTCGCCGACGGCCGCGCGCTGCGAGGGGACCGCCTGCTCGTCGCGACCGGCAGGCGCGCACGCACCGCCGGGATCGGCCTCGAGTCGGTGGGGGTCGAGCCCGGACCGCACGGCATCGCCGTCGACGAGCACCTGCGCGCGGGCGACCGTCTGTGGGCGGTCGGCGACGTCACCGGGATCTGGCCTCTGACCCACGTGGGCAAGTACCAGGCCGACGTCGTCGCCGACACCATCTCGGGCAGACCCCGAGCCGCCTCGTACGACGCCGTCCCGCGGGTCGTCTACACCGACCCGCAGGCAGCAGCCGTCGGCGTCGGCGCCGACACCTTCGCCGCGACAGCGCGGCTGCGCGAGGTCGCAAAGACCGCGACGTACACGCAGGCGTACGCCGACGACCCGGGCTTCCTCACCCTCCTCAGCGACGGCGAGCGCCTCACCGGCGCGTACGCCCTCGGGCCGGAGGCCGGCGAGTGGCTGCAGCAGGCGACGCTCGCGATCCGAGCCCGCGTGCCGCTCGCCGTGCTGCGCGACACCATCCAGCCCTTCCCGACGTTCTCCGAGATCTACGTCCCGGCGCTCGAGCGGCTCTGCGACGAGATCGCCGCGGCGCGACCGGCGCTCCTCAGGGAGGACTGTGCATGACGCCCGTTCCTCCCCTCCCGGCCGGCGGCGACCCCTCCCCCGGGCTCACCGACCTCGACCGGCTCTGCGCGGTCCAGGAGCTCCGTCTGCTCAAGGCGCGCTTCTGCCGCTACGTCGGGGCGCGGGCCTGGCGCGACCTGGAGCGGCTGTTCACGCCCCAGGGTCAGGCACGCGTCTACGACACCGACGGCCGCCTGGTCCTCTTCGCCGACGGCGCCGAGATCGCCCCGACGCTCGAGGCCCGGATCGGCCGCGCCCAGACCGTGCTCCACGCGTACACCGACGAGCTCACGATCACCTCTCCGACCAGCGCCGACGGCCTGTGGGCGATGGAGGACCGCATCGTCTTCCCCGGTGACGAGGACGACCCGCCCCGCTGGATGCACGGGTACGGCCACTTCCACGAGACGTACGAGCGCCACGGCAGCCGGTGGCTCATCCGCTCGCTCGAGCTCACCCGCGTCCGCGTCGACCACGGGTAGCGGCGCCGTGCCGACTGCGGTGGTCCGCTGCCAGAATCTGACCGTGGACCACCGCACTCGTAGGGAGGCACGCGGGCGCACCCGTGCACGGGCCAGGGACTCCGACGGGCGCGGCGGACGGTGCTGGAGCCGGAGGCTGGAGCCAGAACCTGGCGCGGGACCACCGCGCCGTCCTCCACACGAGAGCGAGCCAACCATGGGCAAGGTCATCGTCGGGCGCGAGAACAGCACCGACATCGAGATCCACTACGAGGACCACGGCACCGGACGCCCGGTCGTCCTGATCCACGGCTATCCGCTGAGCGGCAGCTCGTGGGAGCGCCAGGAGCGCGCCCTGCTCGCCGCGGGCTACCGGTGCATCACGTACGACCGCCGCGGGTTCGGTGCGTCGTCCCAGCCGACGACGGGGTACGACTACGACACGTTCGCCGCCGACCTGAAGGCGGTGCTCGACCACCTCGCCCTCGAGGAGGACGTCGCCCTCGTCGGCTTCTCGATGGGAACCGGCGAGGTCACGCGCTACCTCGGGACCTACGGGTCGGAGGGCGTCGACCGTGCCGTCCTGCTCGGCGCGATCCCGCCCTTCCTCCTGCAGACCGACGACAACCCGAAGGGCGTGCCGGGCTCGGTCTTCGAGGACATCAAGGACGCCGTGGTCGCCGACCGCTACGCGTACTTCGACGACTTCTTCGCGAACTTCTTCAACACCGACGTCCTGGCACCGGAGCGGATCGGCGACGCGGCGCTCAGGGCGGCGTTCCAGGTCGCGGCCGGCTCGTCGTCGTACGCCTCGTACGCGTGCGTGGACACCTGGCTGACGGACTTCCGGGCCGACCTGCCCAAGATCGACGTGCCGATGCTCGTCGTCCACGGCGGAGCCGACCGGATCCTCCCGTTCGAGTCGACAGCCGGCCGGCTGCGCGACGAGGGGCTGATCGCCGACCTGCGGGTCGTCGAGATCGAGGACGGTCCCCACAACATCGGCTGGACGTTCCCCGACGAGGTCAACGCCGCCCTGCTCGACTTCCTCGGGAGGTGACGGGTCTGTGAGCCAGCCGGCCCTGCTCGGGCGACGCCGGGAGTGCGAGCTCCTCGACCGCGTGGTCTCGAGCCTGCGCGGCGGCCAGAGCCGTGCTCTGGTCGTCCGCGGAGAGCCAGGGGTCGGCAAGAGCGCCCTCCTCGACTACCTGGGCGCGACGGCGTCGGGGTGCCAGGTCGTCCGGGCGACCGGCGTCGAGTCGGAGATGGAGCTGGCGTACGCCGGGCTGCACCAGCTGTGCGCGCCGTACCTCGGCCGCCTCGACGACCTCCCTGCTCCGCAGGCCGACGCCCTGGGGGTGGCGTTCGGCCTGCGGAGCGGGGAGGTTCCCGACCGGTTCCTCGTCGGCCTGGCCGTCCTCGGCCTGGTGTCCGGCGGCGCGGCAGAGAAGCCGCTGGTCTGGCTGGTCGACGACGCCCAGTGGCTCGACCGGGCGACGGCGCAGACGCTGGCGTTCGTCGCCCGGCGGCTCGCCGCCGAGGCGGTCGGCCTGGTGTTCGCGGTGCGTGATGACGACGGCGACGACCCGCTCGCCGGTCTCGAGGAGCTGCGGCTGGGCGGGCTCGACGACGCGAGCTCGCGGGAGCTGCTCGACACCGTCATCACCGGCTCTCTGGACGAGCGGGTCCGCGACCGCATCGTGGCCGAGACCGGAGGCAACCCGCTCGCTCTGCTGGAGCTGCACCGGGGGCTGACCACCGCCGAGATCGCCGGCGGCTTCGGCGTCGCCGGAGCACCGCGGCTGTCCGGGCAGATCGAGGAGAGCTTCGCCCGGCGCGTCGCTGCCCTCCCCCCTCCGTCGCAGCTGCTGCTGCTCGTCGCCGCGGCCGAACCGGTCGGCGACCCGGTCCTGATCCTCCAGGCCGCGGCGCAGCTCGCCGTCGATGCCGCGGCCCTCGGTCCGGCGACCGACGCGGGACTCGTCGAGTTCGGCGGTCGGATCCAGTTCCGGCACCCGCTCGTCCGGTCGGCGGTCTACGGCTCCGGGAGCGACGAGGATCGACGCCGGGTCCACCGCGCGCTCGCCGAGGCGACCGACCGCGAGGCCGATCCCGACCGGCGCGCATGGCACCTCGCCGCCGCGGCGAGCGGGCTCGACGAGACGGTCGCCGCAGACCTCGAGCGCTCCGCCGAGCGCGCCCGCAGTCGCGGCGGGATCGCCGCAGGAGCCGCGTTCCACGAGCGCGCGGCCGCTCTCACCCCCGACCCGTCGGAACGGGCGCGGCGCACGTTGGTCGCGGCGGAGGACAAGTTCCGCGCCGGGCTCCCTCAGGACGCGCTGCGGCTGCTGACCATCGCCGAGTCGGGTCCGCTGGACGACCACGAGCGCGCCCGAGGCGACCTCGTCCGCGCGCACGTCTCGTACGCCACCGCGCGGGGCCGGGACTCGCCGGCGCTCTTCCTCCGGGCTGCGCGACGCCTCGCGCCGTACGACCAGGGCGCGGCGCGCGACACGTACCTCGAAGCGTTCCTGGCGGCGCTCTCCGCCGGACGGATGGCCCACGACGGCGGGATCGTCGAGGTCGCGGAGGACGTGCTGTCCGCCGAGCGGGCAGGCGCGCTGGCGCGTCCCGCGCGGCCGGCGGACCACCTTCTCCACGGCCTCGCCGTGCTCGTCACCGGCGGCTATGCCCAGGGAGCGCCGCTTCTGCGCGACGCCCTGGACGCGCTGCGCAAGGAGGTGGCGTCGGACGACGACCCGTTGCGCTGGCTGTGGCTCGGGTGCCTCGTCGCCCGGGTGGTCGCCGACGACGCCGCGTTCGAGGAGCTGGCCGACCTGCAGGTCCGCCTGGCCCGTCGCGCGGGTGCCGTCTCGCTCCTCCCGGTCGCGCTCTCCGAGCTGACGACGGCCGCCCTCCTCCGCGGCGACGTCGTGTCGGCGTCGACCGCCGCCGCCGAGACCGGGTCCGTCATGCTGGCGACGGGCGGCCCGGTGAGCCTTGAGCGCGCAGGCTGGCTCGCGGCGTTCCGCGGCGATGCCGAGGAGACCGCGCACGTGATCGACTCCCGCCGCGAAGGGGTCACCCGCCGCGGCGAGGGCCAGTGGTTCATCGCCACCGAGTGGATGAGCGCGATGGTCTTCAACGCCCTCGGCCGCTACGAGGAGGCGCTGGCGACGACCGAGGGGTCCGCGGGACACCCGTACGACGTCGGCATCGCGAGCTGGTACCTGCCCGAGCACGTCGAGGCTGCCGTCCGCAGCGGACGGCCTGAGCGTGCGACGGCGTCGGCGCAGCGCCTCACTGCGATCGCGGAGGCGTGCGGGACCGACTGGGCGCTCGGTCTCGCAGCTCGGAGCCGGGCCCTGCTCAGCGACGGCGACGAGGCGGAGGAGCTCTACCGCGAGGCGCTCGACCATCTCGGGCGGACTCGGATCCGCACGGCGGAGGCTCGGGCGTACCTGCTGTACGGCGAGTGGCTGCGTCGCGATAACCGCCGCGAGGACGCACGGGGGCGCCTGCGCACCGCGTACGAGATGTTCACCGCGATGGGCAACGACGCCTTCGCCGAGCGCGCACGCCGCGAGCTGTTCGCGACCGGGGAGCGCGTACGCCGGCGCAGCGTCGACACCGTCGACGAGCTCACCGCGCAGGAACGTCAGATCGCCGAGCTGGCGGCCGAGGGACAGACGAACGCCGAGATCGGCACGGCGCTGTTCCTGAGCCCGCGAACGGTGGAGTGGCACCTGCGGAAGGTCTTCGCGAAGCTCGGCCTCACCTCCCGCAAGCAGCTCCGCGACGCCGTCCGTGGCGGCGACCCGACGCCGACGTAGGACCGCCCGCCGGCCCGCGCGGGCGGCCGGCCCGCGTCCCCTGGCCCGTGTCCCCGGGCCCGGACCCGTGGCTTCCCCGGGGGCGAGAGAGCGCCGGGAGCGACGACGGTGGACACACCGAGTCCACCGAAGGAGCAGGAACATGCCACACACCGAGGAACCACTGACGAAGAAGGGGCAGCGCACCGGCGTACGAGCCTGGGCGCTGATCCTCATCCTGGTCGGCGTCGTCGTCGGGTTCTGCGTCGACACCGTCGTCCCAGGTCCCGCGCACGGATCCACCAGCACGACCCACGCGGCGCCGGTGGTGAGGGTCGACGGCGGCGCGGTCCGCGGCACCGCGCACGACGGCGTCGAGGAGTTCCGTGGGGTGCCGTACGCCGCCCCGCCGCTGGGTGCCCTCCGCTGGCGCGCGCCGCGGACGGTCGCGCCGTGGCACGGCGTCCGCGACGCGACGACGTTCCCGCCGGTCTGCCCGCAGGCCCCGCCGAGCCCGAACGGCCAGAGCGAGGACTGCCTCTACGTCAACGTCACCGCTCCGACGGGGTCAGCGCGTCCCCACGGCGCCCGTCCCGTCCTCGTGTGGCTGCACGGCGGGGGCTACTCCTCCGGCGAGGGCGCGGACTACGACCCGACGAAGCTCGCGGCCGAGGGGACGGTCGTCGTGACGATCAACTACCGCCTCGGGCTCCTCGGCTTCCTCGCGCACCCCGCCCTCGCCGAGCACCGCGGCGGAGCGTCGGGCAACTACGGGCTCATGGACCAGCAGGCGGCGCTGCGCTGGGTCCGCCACAACATCGCGCAGTTCGGCGGTGACCCCCGCAACGTCACGATCGCCGGCCAGTCGGCCGGTGGCCTGTCGGTGCTCAACCAGCTCGCCTCCCCCGGCGCCCGTGGCCTCTTCCAGCGGGCGATCGTCGAGAGCGGCTCGTTCGCCCCGAAGCAGCGCACGCTCAAGGACGGCGAGGCCGAGGGCAAGGTCCTCGCGGCCGCCGCGGGTTGCCCGGACCAGACCGCGAGTTGCCTGCGGGCCCTCCCGCTCTCGGCGCTGCTGGCGCAGGGGACGGGCTCCTTCACGCCCGGGATCGTCGACGGGAAGGTGATCCGCGAGTCGGTCGGGACGGCGATCGCGTCCGGCCGGTTCAACCACGTGCCGATCCTGAACGGCGTCAACCACGAGGAGGAGCGGATCTTCACCAACATCGGCCTCAACGTCGCCAACGGCGCCACCATCGCCCTGCCGGGGCCGATCACCGCCGACACCTACCAGGACGTGATCGCGACGACGCTCGCCCTCACGCCCAACCCGTCGAAGAAGGTCGTGGCGGAGTACCCGCTCGGCGCCTACGGGTCGCCGGCGCTGGCGTTCAGCGCACTCAGCTCCGACGCGAACTTCTCGTGCCCGACGCTCGCGCTCGACCAGGCGGCGGCCAGGCACGTCCCGACGTACGGCTACGAGTTCAACGACGACACGGCGCCCGAGCGCTACGTCGACGACGCGCTCGGCCCGCCGTACGTCGCGACGCACCAGACCGAGCTGCAGTACCTCTTCGGCCTGCCGAACGCGAAGCCGGCGACGCTGTCGGCGGACCAGGAGGCGCTCTCCACGACGATGAGGGCGGCGTGGGCGCAGTTCGCCGCGACCGGCTCGCCGTCCACGCGGACCACGCCCTGGCCGCGGTTCGACGCACACCGGCAGCAGATGCTGTCGCTGGTCGCTCCGACGCCGTACGTCGACCGCACGTTCGCCGCACGCCACCACTGTGGGTTCTGGACCTCCCTCGACTGACACGCTCACGAGGGATGAAGGACGAGAGGCGCCGTCACGGGGGTCGGCGCCTCTCGTTCGTGCGCGCGGCCCGACCCCCGCCGACGTTGGTGGCTGAGTGGTCACGCGGCGGCGGACGGTGACCACTCAGCCACCAACGCGCGACGGCTCAGACCGGCGGCGCGCCCGCTCCGTGTACGACGATGCCCGAGACGGTCTCCGGGTCGAGCCGGAGCGTGTGGTCGCGCCACCCGTCGACCCACGGACGCAGCGCTTGTGCCGCCCACGCGGACGCTGTCTCGTACGGGTCGGTCACCGGGACCAGCCGGCCCGTCACGAGCACCGACCATGCCTCACGAGTCTCGGTGTCGAACTGGTCGACCTGGAAGGACGTCGGCCCGTCCGGCCTGGTCGCGAGCTCCGAGTACGGCGACGTGCGGACGAAGACGCGCCCGCGCCGCACGGCGTACGCGACCGGATACACGCGGATCGTGCCGCCGGCGAGGAACGCGAGCCGGCCGACCTCGGCCTGCCCGATCCGCCGCCAGCACGCTGCCTCGTCGATCAGCTCGCTCGCAGGCCCGAGGACCCACGCCTCACCGGGTGCCTTCCTCGCCTCCGCGCTCATCGCCTGCCCCCTCCATCGACTGCCTTGTCCCTCAGCGTGAACGGGGGCGGACGCCGCTGCCAGTGACCAAGGTCCTTCGTCAGCCCGACAACTGAGCGCCGCGCTCAGGGTTCGATCGGTCGCACCCGCGCCCCGTACGCCTCGTACAGGCGCGCGTTGTGCGCGTCACCAGCAGGAAGGTTGGCGCTCAGGTGGACCGGCAGCGGCTCGTCGGCTGCGATGAGGCGGCGACAGACCAGCTCGGTCAACAGCTGGGCGATGAGCACACCGGTGAGCGACGAGACCGCTCCGATGGCGACTCCGGGCGCGATCTCCACAGCGGCGTCGCCCTGGGGAGCGCAGTTGTCGATCACAACGTCGGCGAGATCGACGAGGCGCTTGCCCGAGGCATCCCGCGACGCGGTCGAGCCGGTGTGCGCGAGGGAGGTGATCGCGATGACGGGATGCCCGTTGTCTCGCGCGAGCTGTGCCATCTCGACGATCGCGGCGTTGATGCCCGAGTTGGAGACGATGACGAAGACGTCCTCGGCGCACGGCGCGGCGAGCTCGTAGACGCGCGCCGCGATGCCGGGCTCACGCTCGAAGGTGGGATCGAGGATGAGGGCCGGGTCGGTGCCGCCGAACATCACCAGGTCCTTGACCGCGAGCATGCCCACGGGAGCGAGACCACCCGCCCGGCCTGCGAGCTCCAACGTCACGATCCGGGAGTGGCCGGTGCCGAACGCCTGCACCACTCCCCCGCTCCCGAGCGCTGCGACGACGAGGTCCGCGGCACGCTCGAGGGCGTCGAGCTGGGTGGACACGACCGCGTCGACGCTGTGCCGGGCAACCGCCGCGTACGAGGGAAGGGGGGTCATCGCAGGATCTCCTTTGCAAGGGTGACGGCGGTGTCCGCGAGCTTTTTGCCGCTGCCGGACGTGACCGGGCTGGCGAGGACCTCGTAGCAGGGGCCGGCGTCGTGGGTCGGGAGGTAGCCCAGGTAGCCGTTCGTGTAGCCGAGCACGATCGCGGCGCTGGAAGCCGCGAGCCTCGCGCGGATCTCCTCACCGAGCGCGAGGAACAGCTCGCCCGGTACGGCCACGAGGAGGACCGGGCCGAGCCGTACGACCTCGAGGTCCACCGCGTACGGAGCCGTGCGCGCGTCCGCGGCGAGTCCGGCGGCGATCACAGCGCCCTGACGCAGGACGCTCTCGCTCCGCGTCTCGGCGTCGCTGTGCTCGCCGGTGAGGAGTCTCGGCAGGTCGGCCAGCTCGCCCGGGGTCTTGGGCAACAGGTCGACGCGGCGCCGGATCGGTGGCGCCAGCACGCCCTCGTCCACGCCCTCGGCCTCGACCGTGAGCGGCAGGAGCGCGTCGGCGACGAGCTGACCGAGCCTGGCGATCTCGCCACTGCTGCGGGCGGTCCTCGTGTGACGCGTGCTGACGTCCCCGGCGGCACCGGTCGCCGAGACGACCCAGGCGTTGGTACGCGCGGCGAGCGCGCGACGGATGCCGCCGACGAGGTCGGCGCTCACGGCGTTGTTGTCGGCGCCGAACACCGTCGGATGAACCGGCGTCACGGTGAGGAGTCCGCGGATGCCGCCCTCGGCAGCGAACGCGACGGCATCGACGGGAAGGACCGCCTGCTCCGACGGCGGCGCGTTGCGGGGACCGGCGAGGCCGCCGACCAGCGCCCGAACCGGGTGCACGCTGCAGGCCTCCTCCTGGGCGACGGCCCTCTCGATCGCCGCGACGCACGCCCGGACCACGCGTGCGGCCACCGGCTCGGGGGTCGCGGCCCCGCCTGGATGGCAACCGGCCTCCGGACTCGCGTGGGTGTGGGTGGCCGACACCCAGCAGCTGTCGACGCCGAGGCGGTCGCCGACGGTGTCGCGGACCTGGGCGACGAGGTCGGTGTTGACGCAGATGAGGTCGACCGTGACGAGGACGAAGCGGTGCACGCCGTCGGTGAGGCTGATGGCGTGCGCCTCGAGAGGGTCGAGCGTGCCGTCGACTCCGCTCGGCCGGTCCGCGTACCCGCCCATCGGCTCGCCCTGCTCGACGGTGACTCGTTCGGCGCCGTGGCCGATGCTCAGCACTCTTCGGTGTCCTTCCAGCTCTCGAGAATCGCGTGGTACGTGGGATGCGGCGAATGCGCGAGCGCGACGCCGCCGTCAAGGGACCCGCCACGGGGTCGTACGACCTCCCACCCCGACGACGTCAAGCGGGCGCGGAAGGCCTGCAGGAGGATCGTGCCGCTGTCGAGGAGACGCCCGGCGTAGCTGGCGATCCGTTCGTGGTCGGCGAGCTTCGCGCGCTCGCCGGCCGCCTCCACCGACCGCGCGAGGTCGTCGGCGGCGGCGAGGCAGATCTCGCGCGCGACCGGGTCCCCACGGTCCGCGTCCGCGACGACGGCAGCGGCGAATGCGGCCGTCCGCGCCACGGGCGAGGCGTCTCGGTAGAAGTCCTGGACGTCGTGGAGGCCCGCTCCGCCGAGCTCCTCGACGAACGCCTCGGACAGCCGCGTCGCCGGCCCCGCGCCGTCGAGCGCCGCGGCCGCTGCCTGCAGCCCGCGCTGCCCGATCGCGTACGCGCTCCCGCGGTCGCCGATGATCGGCCCCCAGCCGTCGATCCGGCCGGTGCGCTGTGATCCGCTGAGGGCCAGCACCGTGACTCCGGTGCCGACGCACGCGACCGCGCCCGCCCCTCCGAGGGCGCCGGCGTGCGCGATCACGACGTCCTCGACCAGGAGGGCAGGAGCCCCGAGGACGTCCTCGATTCCTTGGCGCACCCGTTGCCGCATGCGCGCGTCGCCGGGTACGCCGGTCAGGCCGGCGCAGACGCCGGCGATGGCCGTGGGCAGGTCGAGGGGGCGTACGGCCTCGCCGACTGCCGTCACGATCGACGCCACGTCGTCGCGCCCGTAGGCGAATCCGGGTCCCTCGCCGTACAGCCGGCCGTCCGGGCTCTGCACGAGCACGCGCAGGCCGGACTTCCCGCCGTCGATGCCGACATAGGTGCTCACTTGCTGATTCCCGCCGTCAGGCCCGCGACGATCTGCTTGGTCGCCAGCGTGAACACGATCGCGAGCGGCAGCAGGGCGATGACGAGCCCGGCGAACAACGTGCCGCGGTCGGCGGAGAACTCGCCGAAGAACCGCGTCAGTCCGACCGGGACCGTGTACTTCTCGTCGCTGCGCAGGAGGACGAGGGGATAGAAGAAGTCGTTCCACGTGGGAGCGAACTGGAAGACGGTGACCACCGCGATCGCCGGGCGTACCAGCGGAAGCACGATCGAGACGAAGATCCGGCCCTCGTGCGCACCGTCGATCTTCGCCGCCTCTTCCAGCTCGAGCGGGAGGCTGCGCATGAAGGCCATGATGACGAACACCGAGAACGGGATCCCGCTGGCGGCGTAGAGGAGCACGAGACCGATGCGGCTGTCGATCAGGCCGAACGACTGGAACATGTAGAAGACCGGGAGGAGGCCGAGCTTCGCGGGGACCATGATCCCCGCGAGGAAGAACGCCGCGAGCACCGCCCGGCCGCGGAAGTCCCATCGCGAGAGGGCGTACGCCACCATCACCGAGACGATGACGCAGAGTGCGACCGACGCGACGGTGATCACGAGGGAGTTGACGAAGTACGTCGACATCGACGCCGTCTGCCAGGCCCTGGTGTAGTTCGAGAGGTCGAGCGAGGTCGGGAGACCGACCGGGTCACGCAGGAGGTCCGCGTTCGGCCGGAGCGAGCCGATCACGACGAGGACCAGCGGCCCGAACGCGATCGCCGCGTAGAGCCACAGGACGAGCTGGACCCCCGCCTTGCGTGCCGTCCGCCGTCGCCGCCGCGGCCGCTGCGGCGTCGGCGGTGTCGCAGCCCGCGCGACCCGAGGTGCTGTCGCGGTCGTCATCGGTCGGCCTCCTTGCGTCGCAGGACTCGTTCGAGCCCGATCGCGATCCCGAAGATCAGCACGAAGATCAGCACCGCCAGTGCCGACGACTCACCGATCGCGTTCGTCCCGCCTTCGAACGCCGTGCGGTAGAAGAGCAGGCCGAGCACGTCCATCGACCCTGCGGGTCCCCCGCCGGAGCCCCCGAGGGCGTACGGCAGGTCGAAGATGTTGAAGCACCCGATGAACGTGAGGACCGTGATCACGCCGACCGCCGGCATCAGCAGCGGCAGCCGGACGCTCCAGAAGGTGCGCGCCGCCGACGCGCCGTCGAGGGACGCCGCCTCCTCGAGCTCGCGCGGGATCCCGCCGAGCGCCGCGCCGAAGATGAGCACGGGCCCGCCCACCCACTGCCAGGCGTTCACGAGCACGAGGACCGGGAGGGCCGTGCCGGGTTCACCGAGCCACGGTCGCGCCCACGACTCGAGACCGACCCCCTCGAGGATCGCGTTGATCGGACCGAACGTGGGACTGAGGAGCAGCGACCACAGGTAGCCGACGATCAGCGGGCTGATGAGGAACGGCATCGAGAACAGCGTCTGGAAGAGGCGCTTGCCCCACGGGTTGCGGAAGAGCAGGAGCGCCAGGCCGAGTCCGATCGTGTTCTGGATGAGCATCGTGCCCAGGAAGAACACGACGTTGTGCCACAGCGCCGTGGCGATCTGCTCATTGACCGGGTAGCGCGTGAGGATCTCGCGGTAGTTGTCGACTCCGACGAAGCCGCTCGGCTGCGTGCCGTTCCAGGTGAACAGGCCGTACACGAAGGCCGTGACGAGCGGAGCGACGACGAACACCGTGTAGAGGGCGAACGCCGGCGTGCAGAACACGAGGATCCACCCCCGTGACGTCCGCGTCGCGCGGCGTCGGCGCCGCTCCGCTGTCGGGGTGCTCACGGCTGGGGCTTGAACCACTGGTCGACGCCCTGCTGGATCGACGCGGCCGCCTGCTCAGGCGTGGCCTTGCCGAGGATCACCTTCGAGAACTCCGCCGAGGCCAGGTCCCACGCCGTCGGCGTGCCACCGGAGAAGTAGGCGTACGTCAGGTACGGGCTCGGGTTCGCGCGGTACGTCTCCAGCGCCTCGGCCAGGAGCTCGTCGTTCGGCTCGACGCCGGGCACCGGGGAGATCTGCTGGAGCTCCTCGGAGAATGCCTGTCCGAAGTCCTCGGACGCCATCCACGTGACGAGGTCGACTGCGGCCTCCTGGTGCGTGGACTTCTCCGAGACGCCGAACGAGCCATCGACGTAGCCCGGGACCAGGGTCTCCTGGACGGCGGCACCCGGAGCCGGGGGTGCGTTGAAGATGCCCAGCTCGAGATCCGGGTTCGCCTTCTTGAATCCGGCGAGCTCCCAGACGCCGCCGGGGAACATCGCTGCCTGTCCGGAGCTGAACAGCGCCTGCGCGTCGGTGTAGCTCATGCCCGACGACTTGGGGGCCCAGTAGTCGCTGGTGCCCTTCCAGGTCTCGACGGAGTCGACCCACGCGGGGTCGGTGAACGAGGCCTCGCCCGTGAGCATCTTGGCGAGGAAGTCGGCGCCCCCGTACGTGGTCGCGCCGAAGATCTCCTGCTCGATGGGCAGCATCCAGGTGTCGGTGACCGTGTTGGCGAGCGGGACGACCTCGGCCTGCTGGAAGGTCTTGAACGCAGCTTCCATGTCGGCCCACGTCGTGGGCTCCTCGAGGTCGTGCTCTGCGAACAGCTCCTTGTTGTAGATCACGTGCAGCGTCTGGAGCGCGAACGGGACGCCGTAGACCGTGTCGTCACCCTCGCCACGTGCGCCGTCGAGAACCTCGTCGGGGAAGTCGGCGAGCGCCGGCACCTCGTCGGTCAGCGGGACGAGGCTCTTCGCGGCGACGAGCGGCTGGAGAAGCCCGTACGACCGCAGCTGCGCCACGTCGGGGCCGTTCGCGTCGGTGAGCCCTGTCTTCAGGATGGTGTCGTACTCGGTGTTCTTGTACGGGACGTACTCGACCGTCACGCCGGGATGGTCCTTCTCGTAGATCGCGAAGATCTTCTTGTACGCCGCCGCGTCCTCCTGGCGCCATCCCCAGACCTTGAGGGTCACGGAGTCGCTGTCGTCCTGCGCGTCGTCGTCGGAGCTGCTCGGAACGCAGCCGGCGACGACGAGCATCGTCGCGGCCAGCGTGGCGATTCCCCGCCAGTTCTTGGTCATTTTTCCTCCAGATCACCTACGTCGGTGCATCACGTCGACCCTCGTTGCACGGCGCGATGCCGCGACAGTAATACTGGTATAGACCAGAAGTCAACGGGGTGCGCACACCTGAGAAACACCGCTGGCGGACGGGCCGGTCACTACGATGGCGAGCACCCCCCGACCGGACGAGGGATGGAGGTGGAACGTGCCGAGGGCGAAGCACATGGCGAGCGACGCGGCGGCGGAGACTCTGGTCACGGCGCCAGGCAGACCCAAGGGCGAACAGATCCGCGAGGCGCTGACCAAGCTCGTCATGGAGTCGCGCGCAGGATCCCTGCTCCCCTCCGAGCGCGTCCTCGCCGAGCGGTTCGGCGTGGCCCGCATGACAGTGCGCGGGTCGATCGACGCGCTGGAGGTCGAGGGACTCGTGCGCCGGGTCCCGGGGCGAGGGACGTTCGTGGAGCACCCGACGCTGATCCATTCGGAGATCCTCAGGTCCTTCAGCGAGGACATGCGCCTGCGAGGGATGGTCCCCGGCGCCCGGAACCTCCGTGGCAGCGTCCGCAGCGCCGATCGGGACGTCGCCGAGCGGCTCGGTGTCGAGCCCGGCGACGAGATCTTCCACCTCGAGCGCGTACGCACAGCCGACGGGACACCGATGGCGCTCGAGCGCACCAACCTCTCGGCCGCGAAGTACCCGGGTCTGCTCGACGCCATGAGCGACGAGACCTCCCTGTACGAGGTGCTCGGTGCGCAGTTCGGCATCCGGCTGGAGTCGGCCGAGCAGACTGTGTCGATCGCGACGCTCACGGCCGCCGACGCGCGCAAGCTCGAGGTCGCCGCGGGTACGCCGGCCTTCCTGGTCGAGCGTCTCTCGATCGACAACATGGGGAACTGCGTCGAGTTCGGGCGCTCGCTGTACCGAGGCGACCGCTACGCGATCAAGATGCACGTCAGCAAACCCGCGTCCTGACCGCCGAACCGTCCGGACAGGCCCTCCCGGCTCGTACGGCGCTGCGCCGTACGAGCCGGGAGGACCACGCCTCACGGGGTGGGCGCCGCCAGGAAGTGCCCCGCGATCGCGTCGGCCGACAGCGCACTCCGGTAGAGCGCGACCTCGTCGAGGTCACCGGCCAGCTGGTTCGCCGCGTCGTCGCCGCGCGCGCCGAGCTTGATCGACGACGTCCCCGACGACGGCGTCACCGAGGTCGCCACGCTGCCGTCGGCCACACCGTCGACGTACACGGTGAGCCGTGTGCCGTCGTGGGTGAGCGCCACGTGGTGCCACGTGCCGGTGTCCAGCGTCGTACGGCCGGTGACGAGGCCGTACGACGACGCGCCGAGGCTCCAGCCCTGCAGGCGTCCGTTGTCGACACGAAGGGCGAAGCCGTTCACCGCGGGTCCGGTATAGCTCTCGACGACGGCCTGCCCCGGCGAGGCGGCGATGGAGTCCAGCTTGATCCACGCCTCGACGGTGAACGGACCGGTGAGGTTGGTCGCCGCCGTCCTCGGCGCCTCGACGTACCCCGTCGCCAGGTCCGCAGCCGTGTCACCCGCGACGGCGCCCGCAGCACCCGGCTTGGCGCCACGGGTGTAGTCGCCAGAGGCACCGCCCTCGACCTCGTCGTGTGCGACGAGGCCGCTGGACTCCCCGAGCCGCCAGTACGCCGCGGGGTCCGCGGCGGCCACCAGCTCGGCGTACGGGGCGTCGGGGCGGCGCCCGACGCTGACCGTCACCGGCACCTCGACCGCAGGCCCGTCGGGGACACCGACGCGGACCGTGATCGTGTGCTGCCCCGTGGCGGACTCGGGGACGTCGACCGCGAGGGGGAACGACCGGGTCAAGGTCCGCCCGTGCGCGCGAAGGCGCGCCGACTGCTGGTCCGGTCGGACGGTCCAGCCGGCAGGCGCCTCGGCGCTCGTGACCACCGGGAGGACACCTTTGTCGTGCGCCTCCACGTCCACGCTGAACCGCGCCGTGCTGCCCGCGGCCAGAAGCCCGCCGTCGGGGTCGGTCGTGACGGTGGCACTCAGGACGTCGGCGTACCGCGGAGAGACCTCGTAGATCCGCGGCGCCACGCTCCCGGCGGCCCACGCGATGCGGATCGCCCGGGCGTCCGGCACGTCGGCGGGAAGGCGCGTGTAGCCCTTCCCCAGCACGCCGACCGCCTTCCACGTGCCGTCGGCGCGCTGGACCTCCACGGCGCCGTCCGCGGGACTGGCGGCATCCTGCACGATCGTCACCGCGTCGAGCGGGTGCGCCTTGGTCAGCGGGACCACGAGCGCCTCGCCCTGCTCCGGAGGCCGGGCAGCGACGTACACGGTGTCAGCACGGCGATCGGCCGCCCGGGCCAGACTCGAGCCCGACGCGGCGGCGGGCGCGCCGGTAGGCGCAGCGAGATCGCCGTACCACCGGTCGCCGATGAACCCGTCGCTCTGCGTCGCGGCGAAGCTCAGCAACGTCTCGACGGGACCGGCCGCGACCTGGTTCCCGATCGCGTCCGACAGCGCCCGTGCGTTCGCCTGGTCCCGACGCGCCGCCCATGCGGCCTCTCCGTCGCCTCGGTCCTGGGCGAGCAGGAGACGCACCGCCGCCTTGCCCGCGGCACCGTAGTGGCCGAGCTTGTCGAGCCACGGCTTGATCGCCGCGAGCATCAGCGGATCGTCGAGCTCTTCCCGCAGGGATGCCGGGAGGCTCTCGAGGCGGGCGAACTCCGCCGTCAGCTGCCGCGCGGTCCGCGTCACGTCGCGCCCCGCCGCGTAGTCGGTCGTCATCTTCTCGACGAGGTGCGTCATCGTCGCCGGCTGCGGCGGGTCGAGGAGCGACGAGCGGTTGTTCTCCGCGAACAGCCGGAGCTCCTCGTACGCGTTGCCACCGAGCTCGCGCAGCGTCCGCGTCCAGGCACGCTCGTGGTCGTACGCCTGCGGGTTCCACGCGAAGTCCGCCTGCGTCCCGAGCACGATCTGCGAGGGCGCCTGCTCGATCATCTCGTTGAACGTGATGCCGATCGTGCGCTTCTCCATGCCGGCCTCGCGCGCCACCGACGGGCCGACGAGGAGGCGGTTGCGCGCGTAGTCGTTGACCGGGTAGTTGTCCCAGATCATCAGCCTGTGCTTCGGGAAGGCCGCCAGTGCCTTGGTGACGTCGTCGTTGCTGATGCTCGGCGAGACGACCTGGGGGCCGGTCCAGTAGATGTCGACGTCGGTGCTGAGCAGGTCGTCGAACCGCGTCCGATAGGTCGTGACGTCGTTGCCCCAGTACTCCGTGGGTACGGTGACCATCCGGCTCGCGCCGGGGCGCTTCTCGATGAACTCGGTCTGGACGTAGTTGGTGACCTCGGCCTGCGCGCGGGCCAGGGGTGACGCGTCGTCGCGGTATGCGGCGGTGTCCTCGGGGCAGGCGAAGCTGCCGGACACGTCGTCCCAGGCGATCACGAAGGTCCGGATGCCGATGTCCCACAGCTGGTCGAACCGAGCGACGACCTTTGCGCGGTCGGCGGGACGGACGTGACAGATCCCCTTGCTCGGGGCCATCGGGGCCTCCGGCGAGATCCGGTAGACGAAGTCCACGTGGTTCGCTCGGGCGAGCTCGACGAGCTCCTTCATCCGGGCGAGCTCGTCGTCGGGATAGAGCGAGGCCCAGTTCGAGCCCGTACGCAGGTCGTCGGCGGGGCCGTAGAAGAACTGGTTCATCTTGTGCCGCGCGAGGAACTCGATCTGCGAGACACGGTCGGCCTGCGACCACACTGGTCCGTAGAAGGACTCCATCCCGCCGCGCACGGCGTACCCCGGCCAGTCACGGATCGCCACACCGCGAATCTGCGCGCCGAGCTCCGCTTCGAGAAGCTGGGTGAAGGACTGCGCCGCGTAGAAGGTGCCGGTGTCGTCGACGCCGGACAGCACGATGACTCCCTTCCCGCGATCACGACCGGCGGCGAGGACGTACCCCTCGTCGGGCAGGTCGGCCGGACCGTCGACCCGCAGCCGTGACAGGGCGGCGGTGGTCGACGGCGTCTGGTCGGCCGTACCGACGTGGACGACGACGGAGCTGTCCGCCGCGTCCGCGTCTCGTACGACGTTCACCTCGACACCGTCGGCACCGAGCGCGGCGACGGTCGCCGCGACAGCCGGCGCGTCCGCGTCGCTTCCGGCGACGACATCGATCGAGGACGGGAGCTTCAGAAGGCCCGGCAGTGCGCGGGTCGACTGCGGCGTGGGGAAGACGCCCGTCTCGGGAGATGCCGATGGAGGGGTGGCCGTCGCTGCCGGGACCGCGAGGGCGCCGGCGGCGACAACGGTCGCCACGGCGAGCGCGGCTCGCCGTCTGAGTCGGAACGGGGATCGGGAACGGGCGGGTCGCAGCATGTGTGCCCCCTGGCTCGACGATGGAAAATACCGGTATAGTCCGGTATTCCAGCTCCTGTCAAGCGCTGTCGAGACCACCCGTCGAGTCGCGGACTGGGTCTCGCAGCCATGAATTGGGCCTGCGCGACCCCATCCGGCTCTGCCACGCTGCGCCTACCGGTCGACCCGGACCCGGGACAACGAGAAGAGGATTGCCATGGACTCCATGACCAACGACTTCGGACAGGTGCTTCTCTGGACCTTCTGGTTCTTCATCTGGTTCGCCGCACTGATGGTGTGGATCCGCTGCCTGTTCGACCTGTTCAGCGACCACACGCTCAGCGGCTGGGCGAAGGCGGGGTGGGCCGTGCTCCTCATCTTCGTGCCGTGGCTCGGCGCTCTGATCTATCTCATCGCCCGCGGACGAAGCATGAACGAACGACAGATGGCCAGGGCGGCGGAGCTGCAGGCCGCGCAGGCCGACTACATCCAGCAGGTCGCCGGCTCCTCGACCTCGGCGACCGACCAGATCGCCAGCGCCAAGGCACTCCTCGACTCGGGCGCCATCGACCAGAACGAGTACGACACGCTGAAGGCGAAGGCACTTCGCTGAGACTCCGGCGGCATCACCCGACCAGGGTGATGCCGCCGCGTCGTGGTCGTTGAAGGCTGGAACCCACCGTTCAAGGGAGCCCGACATGACAGACGACGTCAACAGACCCGACCCGGACGTGAGTGCAGCCGCCGTCTCCGATGGCGCCTACACCCTCCTGGTCGCGGACTTCAGTGACACCAGCGCCGCGTGGGACGCGTACGAAGCCCTCAAGTCGATCGAGGACGGCCGCACCGTCGAGATCGAGGGCGTGGTCGTGGTGAGCCGCTCCGCGGAGGGCAAGCTCGAGGTCCAGAAGGCGACCGACCACAGCACGAAGACTGGGCTCAAGTGGGGCCTCGTCGGCGGCATCGCGCTCGGCGTGATCTTCCCGCCGTCGATCCTCGGCAGCGCGGTCGTGGGCGGCTCCGCAGGGGCCCTCGTCGGCAAGCTGCGTCAGCGCCACCACCACGGCGAGCTCGAGGAAGAGCTCGAGAACGCCATCCCGCCCGGACACTCCGGCCTGCTCGCCCTCGTGTCCGACCCCGGCGCCGTGAAGATCCGCAAGGCGCTCGAGCGGGCCGACGCGATCGTCGAGTCCGCCATCGACACGGTCGAGGCCGACGACATCAAGGCGGCGGCAAAGCAGGCCGAGCGGGAGGACTGAGCGTCCGGCGGGACCTCACTCCGGCAGCGTCGCGAGGATCGCTGCCGCGAGTGCGGCCGGCTGCGTGATCTGGGGCCAGTGCCCACCGCCGAGGTCGACGTACTCGACGCTGTGCTGCGCGCCCACCTCGGGCAGCTCGCCCTCGTCGACCCACGAGCGGAGATCGGCGGCGGTGTACTCCGGGCACAGGTACGTCGCCGGAATCCCGTGACGCCGAGGGTCGCCGAGGCGGACCGGGTCGGACACCACGCGTTCCGGCACCGGGATCGCCTCGGCGTACAGGGCCGTCAGCTGCTCGGGCGTGAAGTCGACGATGTTGGCCTCCTCGCCGACCTCGGCCCAGTCGGGCATCGCGACCTCCCCGTCGACGGCCTCCAGACCCGAGAGGAGGCTCTCGCCGTCGGCCACGGGGAAGCCGCCGACGTGCACGACGTGCGCCACCCGGTCGGGATGGTGGTCGAGCGCGGCGTGCCCGATGCCGCATCCCGCCGAGTGGGCGACGAGCAGCACCGGGTCGTCAGCGGCCTCCAGCACGGCGGCGACGGTCGCGACATGATCCTCCAGCGTGATGCCGGAGCGGTCTGACTCGACGGACTCCATGCCGGGAAGGGTCAGCGGCACCGGCTCGTGGCCTGCCTCGGCCAGAACCGGGACGACCTCGTCGAAGGTCGAGGCGTTCAGCCACAGCCCCGGCACCATCACGATCTTCATGGACGACTCCGCTCACGAGACGACAGCCCCCACGCTAGAGGCGCCCGCCGACAGTCGCCATGCGCCCCAGCCGCGGGCTCACCAGTTGCCGGCCAGGGTGAGGCAGAAGGGATGACCGCCGGGATCGACGAGAACCCGCCAGGTCTCCCCCGGCTGCTCGTCCGGGACTCGCGCCCCGAGGTCGACCATCGCCTTCTCGGCGGTCGCAAGATCGTCGACGGCGAGGTCGAAGTGGAACTGCTTCGACCCGTGCTCGTTGGGCCATCCGGGCGCTTCGTAGTCGGGGATGGTGCCGAAGCCGAGGGCGTGTGCGGGGCCGGTGAGCATGGCGTACTCGTCCTGCGAGTGCGCCACCTCCCAACCCAGCACCTCCGACCAGAACGCCGCCGACGCAGGGGCGTCCGCACAGTCCAGGGTGATCATCTTCAGCTCGGCCAGACTCATGGTGCTCCGCTCCGCGGCGGGCTCCCCCGCCGCTGCTCGTTCGTGGACAGCACCAGCATCACCGTCGCGCCGGGGCGGCGTCTTGAACAAAGGCGACACCCGAGAACAGCACCTCAGCGGGTCCGGTAGTGCGCGTAGAGCAGCCCGCTGTCGAACGCACGCTCCTCGACCAGGTCGAGGTCGAGGCGCACGCCCTCGGGGAAGAACCGCTTGCCTGCGCCGACGACGCTCGACGTGATGAACAGGTGGTACTCGTCCACGAGGCCGGCCGCGATCGCCTGTGCCGCGAGGTTCGGGCCGTCCACGGAGATGTCGTGGTCGGACTCGGCCTTGAGCCTGCGCACCGCATCCGGGTCGAACCTCCGCTCGATCCTCGTCCGGGCGCTGGAGACCGACTCCAGCGTCGTCGAGTACACGATCTTCTCGGCGGCCTGCCAGTCCCTCGCGTAGTCCAGGATGTGCGGCGGCACGTCGGAGCCTTCGCGCACGCCCTCCCAGAAGACCATCTCTCGTACATGCGTCGGCCGTAGAGAAACGTGCGGACGGGGCGGAACAGGTCGTTGATGAAGGTGTGGACCTCCACGTCCTCGGCAGCCCCGGTGCCGAGGTCGCCCTCGGCCGCCTCCGCGTAGCCGTCGAGCGAGGTGATCATCGAGTAGACGAGCTGTGCCATGCGGGTGTGACTTCCCGCCGTCCGCGAACTCATCGATCGGCCTGCCGCCACCGCCCGACGCTCGTAGCCTGGCGTCATGACCCAGAACGAGGGTCCCGACGACCGGTTCGCCGAGCTCGCGCGGTCGTTGAAGGACCAGGATGACGAGTCCGACACGCTCGACACCGCACTCAAGCTGGCCGTCGAGACCATCGCGGGCTGCGACGAGGCCGCGATCAGCCTGGTCCGCCGGGGCGGGCGGATCGAGACGCTCAACTCCACCGGCGAGCGGGCACGGCAGGCAGACCTCCTCCAGTACGAGGTGAACGACGGACCGTGCCTGGACACGATCCGCGAGCACGAGACCACCCTCGTCCGTGACCTCGGCCACGAGGAGCGGTGGCCGCGGTGGAGCCGGCACGTCCACGACGACCTGGAGTTCGGCAGCGTGCTCTGCTTCCAGCTGTTCACCGCAGCCGACGACTACGGCGCACTGAACATGTACTCCGAGCAGGTCGACGCGTTCGACGACCACGACCAGGTCGTCGGCCTGGCCATGTCCGCGCACATCGCCGTCGCCCTGTCCTCGTCGCGCCAGATCGAGCACCTCAACCGGTCCGTCCGCAGCCGGACGGTCATCGGCGAGGCTCTCGGCATCGTCATGGAACGCTACGGGCTCGACGAGAACCGTGCCTTCCGTTTTCTCCAGCGCGTCTCGAGCATCACCAGCACGCGGCTCGTCGTCGTCGCCGAGCACATCGTCGCGACGCGCGCGATTCCGGGAGAGGCGACCGAGGAGTAGGACGGCACCCGGTCAGCCCTTGCTCAACCTCTCGTTTTTCGATAGATTCTTCTCGTTGCGCGGCGAGAAGGGATCGTTTCATGGGTGGTTGGGCCGTACGAACGCTGCAGGTGATCCTCGCGATCGCGCTGGCTGGCTCGTTGTTCGTCCAGTGCGTGCTGGTGCCGCTGATCTGGATCGACATGGAGGACGCGCGGGCAGTGATCCGGATCCCGTTCGTCGTGATCCTCGTCCTGGGCATCGGCACGCTGCAGGTCACCGCTGTCTGCATCTGGAAGCTGTTGACGATGGTCCGGCGCGGCACGGTGTTCTCGCACGCGGCGTTCCGCTACGTCGACATCATCATCGGGGCGATCGCTACGGCGTCGGTGCTCACGTTCGCGGTGGCGGTGCTCGGGGCGTACAGCAACCGGACGAGCCCCGGCGACCAGGTGGCACCGGGTCTGGTCGGGCTCGTCTGCGGGGTCTCGCTCGTGCTCGCCGGGGTGGCGGTGCTCGTGCTCGTGATGCGCACGCTCCTCGCCCAGGCCGTCGCCCGCGACGCCGAGGCCCGGCACCTCCGGTCCGAGCTCGACGAGGTGATCTGATGCCGATCGTCGTCGACATCGACGTGATGCTGGCACGCCGCAAGATGGCCGTCGGCACGCTCGCCGAGCGCGTGGGGATCACCCCGGCCAACCTCGCGGTCCTCAAGAACGGACGGGCCAAGGCGGTGCGGTTCACGACCCTCGCCGCCTTGTGCGAGGTCCTCGACTGCCAGCCGGGCGACCTGCTCCGGTGGGAGCCGGCGGACTCCGACGGCGAGCCTGCGGCAGCGCCGGACGAGGTGGGACGGCCGTGATCCGCATCGAACGGCGGCCGCGATCACGGCGGGCGGGTGGCGGCTCGTGCGCACCGACGCGACGTGAGCCCGGCGCCTACTCCCCCGCTTCCACCCGGGCCACCGTGTAGCTCGTCGCCGAGGTCTCCTGGTGCGCCGCGCACGTGAGCATCGCCGGTACGCGTTCGGTCGCGACGACGTCCGCCACGAGGCGCGTCGTACGCCCGTCGCGGACCACCGCGACCTCCGCGACCCACGAGCCCGTCCCGGTACGACGACCCTCCACGAACCGCACCGCCTCCGCCGGCAGGGGGCCGTACCGTTCGTGCGCCGCGACGACTGCGGCCTGCCCGAACGGTGGGGCCGAGGCGACGCCCCGCAGGTACGCCGGGACGACGGCACCGGCGAGGTGGGAGGACACGACGTCGACGGCGCTGTCGGCGTCGAGGTTCCCGTACGTCGTGCCGCCCGGCAGCACGACGACGTTCGCGGCGAAACGGTCGCCCCCGATGTGCGAGCACTCCCACGTCTCGTCGGGCCAGCGCTCGGCCAGGGCCGACGCCACGGGGCGCCCGCGGATCGCGCAGCAGACGTCGTGCCTGCCGTGGGTGCAGACCAGCAGGGTCGTGCGCGGCGGCCCGGTCGCCGGCCCCAACGGCTCGCGGACGACCGCCGCGGCTTCCCGCAGGTCGGAGCTGCGCCGCCAGGTCCCCCACACCGCACCGTGCCCGGCGTCGTTGTCCATCACGGCCCAGCGCCGCTCGGTGGTGTCGACCTGGCGGCCCGGCCGGCGGATCATGAGCAGCCGCGACCGCGCGACGCGGATGGCCGCGGCCAGCTCGCCCAGGACCTCAGGCTCGATCGCGTCAGACGCGAACGCGTTGAACGGCCAGGGACCGGGGTGCTCGACCAGCAGCCACCGCTGCGCGGGCGTGGCCGTGGCGGCGAGCGGGTCGTGACGCCCACGCGCAGCCGCGGCGCACCTGAACGGATCTGCCGGCGCCGCTCCCTCAGGCACCGGGTCAGCCGTCACAGACCACGACGGCGGCCGCCAGCAGGCGGCGCGCGAGGTCGATCCCGAGCGCCGCGACCGAGGTCTCGCCGGACGTCAGAAGATCGCCGACCGCGTCGAGCTCGCCCGCGCCGAGCCGTACCGTCCCGGCGCGGCTCACGAGATCGCCTCCCCCGTCACGACGGGGACGTACGGCAGCCTGAAGGTGGTCGCGCAGCGTCACGCGGTCGTCAACCGAGAGGTCCTGCGTCGCGCGAAGCTGCGAGACCGGCCCGACGGGTGCCGCCCGCCCGGCACGACGAGATGCCGCCGCGAGCCTGCGAGCGACCACCTGTGCGTCGACGCCCGAGAGCGCTGCCGCCAGTCGGTCGCGTACGAGGTCGACGTCCGCCCCGATCCGGTCCGCGTATCCCACGTCGATGCCCGCGGCCAGGGACGCGCGGACCTCCGCATCGTCCGAGAGCGTCTCGAGGAGGACGTGGGCGAGCTCGCCGGCGACCGCGTGCCGGGTCCAGGCGTGGACGCCGAGCGTGAGGTGGGTGCTCACGTCACCGAGCGCGGTCGCGGCGTGCAGGTATCCGCGGGGCAGGTAGAGGCAGTCCCCCGGTCGCAGCACTGCCCGGATCAGCGGCGGCTCCTCGGCAGCCTGCGCGACGGCGCGCCGACGGTCCGTCCAGGGCTGGTCCCGCAGCGGCGACGCGAGGACCGGCCGGTGGATCCGCCACTCCTTCTCACCGCTGATCTGCAGCACGAACACGTCGTGGACGTCGTAGTGGTCGTCGAACCCCTGCGACTGGGGCGGAGTGACGTACGCGTTCGCCTGCACCGGGTGTCCGAGCTCGGCGGCCAGGTCGGCGACGAAGCGGACGAGAGGTGGCCACGTCCGGTGCAGCCCTTGCAGGACCAGCGTCGCCCCGTCGGCGAAGAGCTCGCTCAGCCGAGAGTCGTCGACCTGATCCGCGATCCCCGCGCCGACACCCGCGCCGGCGGTGAAGTCATGGTTCGGCAGCGTCGTCCCGTCCCGGGCGACCCGCAGGAAGGGTGTGCGCAGGCCGTGCTCGGACAGCAGCGTGTCCACCGCGTCCTCGTCGAGAAGGTCCTCGAAACCACCGCTGCGCTCAGCGGAGGTCACGAGGAGCGGTTCGCGCCCCCAGGAGGTCGTGGCGAAGTGCTCGAGAGGACGTCCGAGCATCCTCTCCACCGGGCTGGTGGGAGATGCGCTGCCGCGACGGTCGGGGCGCCCCTCCGCGAGAGGCGCCCCGATCTGACGAGCGGTCATGCGCCGCCGTCTGCCCCGCCGTCGCGCGCGCCCGGCGTACCTTCTGCACCGCCGTCCGCGGGGCCTTCGGCACCACTGTCGGCGCCGCCGTCCGCACCGCCGTCGTGCACGCCCGGCGTACCCTCGGCGCCCCCGTCCGCGGGGCCTTCGGCACCACTGTCGGCGCCGCCGTCCGCGCCACCGTCGTGCACGCCCGGCGTACCCTCAGCACCGCCGTCTGCAGGGCCTTCGGTCGACTCGGGATCGAGCTGGCTCATGATGATCTCCTTCTGCCCCCCGGCCCGGCGCGGGCGATGTCGGTGTCATGGGTGCGTGGTGCCGCCGGGCTCCGCATCCGAAGTGTTCCCGCCGCCGAGGGCGCGAAACGCTTCTCGCCGCAAACCCTCGTGACACCGATTCACCAAACCACGAATTGAGTCCCTCCGCGCGGGTACCGCCTTGCTCGGGTGGCGGTCCAGTCCGGAATGGACCACGACCAAGGCTGTGCCTGTCCTACAGCGCGGCAGGCACAGCCGCACCCCCTCTCGTACGCGATGTGCTTAGCACCTGGTTTCGGTGGGGGAACGGGTCTACAGTCACAGCACGGCACACGTGGGTGCCGCTCGGCGGGAGGGAGCGGCATGAGCTTCGAGAATCCGCTGGATGCAGGCGAGCTCGCCGAGCTCATCGAGGAGATCCACGCGGCCGACTCCCCCGCCGAGACCGCCGAGCAGGTGATCAAGTGCCTGTGCGAGATGCTCGAGATGGATCAGGCTGGCGTCACGATGATCCGCGGCGGCGGGAGGCTCGAGACGGTCTCGGCCACGGGTGACGAGGTCTACCGCGCCGACGAGCTCCAGATGACGCTGGCCGAAGGTCCGCTCTTCAGCGAGGACTGGGACCAGACACTGCGATCAGGCGACCTTGCGAACGACCGGCGCTGGCCGCTCTGGGCGAAGGAAGTCACCGACCTCGGGTTCGCGAGCCTGCTCAGCGTCAGCCTCGCACCCGAGTCCCACCGCATCGGCGCCGTCTCGCTGTACTCCACCGAGCCGCGCTTCTTCGACGACGACGACGCAGCGCTCGCGCACATCTTCGCCCGGCACGCAGCCATCGCCCTGGTCACGGCGGAGAAGGAGGAGCACCTCCAGATCGCCTTGGACGCGCGCAAGCTCATCGGCCAGGCGCAAGGCATCCTCATGGAGCGCTTCGACCTCGACGAGCCGAGGGCCTTCGCGGTGCTCCGACGCTACTCGCAGAACCACAACCTCAAGCTCCGCGAGGTCGCCCGCCAGCTGGTGGAGACGCGCAGACTCCCGCCTGTGCTGTGAACGCGCCTCACGCCTCGCGCGGGGTGGCGCGCGCGTAGGCCTCCCACGAGGACAGGATCGGGCCCGACACGTCCCAGTCCTTCGGCGCCTCGAAGTAGTCGGGGTGGTGGCGCTCCGTGTAGGCGCGGATCTTCGGCGGTACGTCGTCGAGCCCGCGGATCGTCTTGCGACTGTGCAGACGGCCCGTCATCACGCCGCCCTCGAGGCCGGAGCCGCCCATCCGCATCCACGGCCAGAACGGGGACACGCGCGAGAACCCCGCACGGAAGTGCGCCGAGGCGAGGTCGCGGTCCTCGAGCTCACGCTTCGACGTGTAGATGACGAAGTGCTCCGACGGGTTGATCGTCTCGCCCGTCGAGGACCGCGGCCAGCCCGACGGTGTCACCGGGTTGGGGTATTCGTGCGCGTAGTCCCACTCGAGCAGCACCTCGTCGCCGTAGACGGCCCATGGCAGGAGGAAGGGCAGCGACCCGTCGTCGGACGCGTCGACGTTCTCGTTCATGGCGACGCCGTGCTCCTCGGCGTCGCCGACGTAGAGCCTCGGCATCTCGAGCGTGAGCTCGCCGCCGATCCTGTCGTTGAGGAACGGGAAGACCTCGACCGTCTCCCCCGTGAACGGGTTGTCCCAGGTCTCGAGCACGTCGCCCGTCCGCAGGTCGTAGAAGAAGCCGGTCTCCTTGCCGCGCATCTGCAGGCGCTCGGAGGCCCCCTCGCCCACGAAGCGGACCTTCGTGATGCCGGTGCCGGCGTACCCGAAGAGCGGCTGCAGGCGGGACGTCCCGACCGACGCGTACATGGCGCCGTGGAACGTCGAGACGAGCGGGTCCTCGCCGAAGGTCCCCCACGTCTTGCCGAACGCGTAGAGGTTGTCGCGCGGCGACGCGGCGAGGTCGAGCGGTACGGAGCTGGTCACAGCGGGACGCTAGCAGCATGGCGACGGTTCGCGGAACGTCGTTCCAGATAAAGCGCGAGCGGTAGCCGGACACCCCGTGGCAGAGTTCGCCCATGACCGACGTCCCGGACTTCGTCGCCACGTTCACCCGCTTCCTGCGCGACGTCGTCGACCTGCAGGAGAACCGTGCCGACTCGTCGCCGCTGACGGCCCTCGTCGACCGTCATCTCGGCTGTGCCTCGACCGATATCGCGATCGTCACCGAACGTCTCAGCCGGATCCGGCTCGCGGACGCCGACGTGGCTCTGTCGGCACTGGCGCACGACGGCCAGCTGGTCGGACTGGCGAGCCGCCACGCAGCCCACGGGACGTTCGCCGAGGTCTTGCGCGGCGAGCTCGGCAGCACCGGCGTCGGCCCTGTTCCGTACGTGACGCTGCCGGTCGGTCCGGGCAAGGACCGCCAGGTCGTCTCGCACGGCGTGTGGCTGTTCGAGCACGACGGCGTCCCGCTCGCGGTTCGGCAGCGTGACGCCAACCCGATGTACGGCCTCTCTTCCGCCCAGCTCGAGATCGCGTCGCCGACGCCCGAGGCGACCTCGCACTTCCTCGCGAGCCTGCGTGCCGTGATGGCCGAGCACAGCGTCCTGCGCGGTCAGGTCGTCTCCTTCACCGGTCAGCGGTACGACGACGAGACCCTCGACGGTCTGTTCTTCCACGAGCGACCCGACGTGCCGGCTGACGAGGTCGTCCTCCCGCCCGGCACGCTCGAGCGGATCGAACGGCACGTCATCGCGATCGGCGCCAACCACGCCGCGATGCGCGCCGCAGGGCAGCACCTCAAGCGCGGTGTCCTGCTGTACGGACCTCCCGGAACCGGCAAGACGCACACGGTCCGGCACCTCGTCGGCAAGAGCGAGGGGACCACAGCGATCCTGCTCAGCGGCAACGCGCTGGGCCTCGTACGAGAAGCGACCCAGATCGCGCGCAGCCTCGAGCCGGCGATCGTCGTCCTGGAGGACTGCGACCTCGTCGCAGAGGACCGGGACATGATCGACTCACCCGACTCGATGCTCTTCGAGCTCCTCGACGCGCTCGACGGCCTCGACGGCGATGCCGACGTCGCGTTCGTGATGACCACCAACCGGCCGGACCTGCTCGAGCGAGCCCTCGCGCGCCGGCCCGGACGCGTCGACCTCGCGGTGGAGATCCCGCTCCCCGACGCCGACGCACGGGCAGCGCTCTTCACCCTGTACGCCCGTGACCAGGCGTTCTCCTCCGACGCACTGCACGCCGCGGCCGACCGGGCCGACGGGGTCACCGCGTCGTTCGCGAAGGAGCTCGTACGCCGCGCCGTCCTGCGCGCGGTCCTCGCCGAGCGCGCCGCCGGGGACGACGACCTCGCGGCCGCGCTCGACGAGCTGATGTCCGACCAGGAGCTGTTCACCCGCAGTCTGCTCGCGTCGGGCGAGAACGCGTTCGCCGCGCCCACCGAGGACTGGGAGGACGTGTTCGACGACAGCGACGATCCTGACTGAGCTCGCGGGCGCCGGCGACGCTAGCCGCGATGCACCCACCGGGTGAACGTCCTGCGCTTCGGAGCCCAGTCGCTCCGTTGGCTCCCCGAGGCCGTGTCGGACGCGCCCGCGATCACCCGCACCTTGCCGTACGCGCCCAAGCACGTGGGGCTCACGCGGAACGCGACCCTGTCACGCGCGTAGTCGACGCTCATGCCGACGCGGCAGTGGATCGGCATGCCGGGCCTCCAGCGCCGAACTGGGGAGATGCCCCAGTCGGTTCCGTCGGAGGTTCCACCGCCGACTGCGAACTCCGGCCCGCGTCGCTTGGGTCGGGTGTCGAGGTAGAAACCGACGCTGCCGAGCTGGCCGCGACGCTTGAGATCGGTCACCTTGACCACCAGGATCAGGCTCGTCCGGCGGTTCTTCACCGTGATGCTCGTGATGTCCATGCCGTCCACACCGTCGCCGATACGATCCTCGACCGTCCTCTGCGCGGCGTGGGCGGGCGCCATCGGCACCATCGACCCCGCCACGACCAGACCCATCACCACTCCGAGCGTCCGCCTCATGATGCCCCCCGACTCAGCCGGAACACCCGACCCGTCGGACGCCGGCACCGCTGCTTGGTGACGGCAAGCATGGGCGTCGGCTCGGACGCGTGTCACCGACATTTGACGAGGTTGCGTTCTCGGCTTGCCGCCCCGTGGAGAAAGGGCACCGCGCGGTGGCGGTGGTGGGCCGACGAGAGGCGAAAGGAGTGGGTACGCCTCCCGCCGGCCAGTCCGGGTCGGAACACCTTCCGTACCCGTTTCTTCGTCGCCGGCGCTCGATCGGATGCCTACTCGCCGGACTTTTTCGCGATCCCGCGAATCGGCGTAGCCGACAGCTAGGCGCGTTCCACGGGGAGCCACAGCTCGCACGTCGCCGTCGTGAAGTCGTCGGCGCGCTCGAGCACGGCCACGATCGACGGGCCGGGGCGCAGCCGCCACGGGTTGGACGGGAACCAGTCCGTGGCCGTGGCGGCCCAGGTGGACTGCAGCGCCGCCGGGTAGGGGCCCGTCGTCCGGAACACCGCCCAGTCGCCGGCCGCGACGTCGATCGTGTCGAGGTCGTCAGGCACGGGCGTCGCCTCGGTGACGGCCACTCCGTGGAGGTAGGTCAGCTCGCTCCCCTCGGTGGCATCCGGGTCGACGTCGTCGCTCACCTGCAGCAGTCCCGCAGGCTCGGTGGTGCTCAAGGCCTTGAGGCGAGGGTGCTCGGCCTCGGGCAGCGACGCGATGTGCGCCTGGATGTGCGGGTTGGCGCCGTGGTGGATGAGCGGTACGCGGGCCGCGTGGCCGGCGAGTCGGAACGCCGGTCGGGTGGCGATGCGGGTGTCCATAGGGGTGTTCCCTTCGACGGTCAGGTGGAACCTGAGCTGCGGTTGTGTCCGGAGGGGGCCACCGTCTCGCCGCGCGTCGCCAGGACCGACGCCGTGCACCGCCCGGAACGCTCGCCCGAACGCCTCGGTGGAGCCGTAGCCGTACCGCACGGCGATCCCCAGCAGGTCGTCGCCGCCGACGACCTCGGCGGCCGCCACGGCCATCCGGCGCCGCCGGACGTACTCGGACAACGGCATCCCGGCCAGCGACGAGAACATCCGACGCAGGTGGTACTCCGTCGTACCGAGGCTGCTCGCCAGGCCGGCGACGTCGATCTCCTCGGTGAGGTGGTCGTCGACGTGCTCGACGAGCCGGTTGAGCACTGCGATCACGGTGTCCCCTTCCGCGTCAAGCGTGCTCCTCGGCACAGGCCCCGCACCCGACTATCGCGGCCCGGTTCGATCGCCCTCAGCCGGCTTGACGCAGGAGGTCCTCGCCCAGCCGGGTCAGGGTGTGCAGCACGGTCTCGGCGTGGCGGCGGCTGCTGATCAGACCCGCCTCGCGCAGCGTACGCGTGTGGTAGCTGACGGTGCCGGCGGACAGGCCGGCCCTGCGGGCGAGCTCCGACGTGGTGGCCCCGGTCGCGCAGGCCGCGAGCACGGACGCGCGGCTGCCACCGATGAGCGCGGCCACCGCCTCCTCCGGGCATGCGGCGAGGTGGTCCGCGGCGGAGCGAGGCAAGGGGTAGACGAGCACCTGCGGCAGCCCCGGGTCGGCGAGGGTGACCGGCTGCTGCCAGCAGAAGTACGACGGGACCAGAAGCAGTCCGCGCCCGTCGAGGTGGATGTCGCGGTCGGCGACGTGCTCGAGGACCCCGAGGACCGGGGGGCGCCACTGGAGCGTCGGACCGAAGCCTCGGAGCAGACCGTCCACTCCCCCGTCGAGGAGGTGACGGGCGCGCAAGGCGCGCTCGCTGTCGAGCAGGCTGCGCATCTGGTCGGCCATCGGGGAGATCACCGCGGCGTGGTACGCGCGCAGCGTCTCGGTCAGGATGCGCCGCCCCCGTGGCGCCGCGAGCGCGCCCAGCGGTGAGCGATTGCCCTGCCGCGGCTCGATGCGCGAGATCTCCCCCGCCACACGACGCTCGGGCAGCGCGAGGATCGCCTCCAGCCCCGCGTCGAGGCCGTCGGCGCCCTCGGCGGGGGTGAGGAAGTCCGGGAAGTATCGCGCGCGTGGGTAGAGGGGCAGAAGAAGGGTCCGGACGGCTCGTCCGAGCGTGGTGTCACGCAGCGTGCGCACTGCGTCGGTGTACCAGCGCTCGTGCGCCCAGCGGCCCCGGCGGGTCTGGAAGCGGTGCAGGCTCGACGCGATCTCCCACAGCGGATCGGGCGTGGCGGCGAGCCGGGTCCGCGCGAGGTCGACCTCGCTGAAATGGATACGAAGCACTGGATTCCCCCTCTCCAGACGCCCTCAGACTCCCAGACGCGCCGATCACGGAACGCTGCATTTCAAGGCACGTCGAAAAGCCTGTCGGCACTCCTCGCCCCGGTGACAGGATCCTTCGCCGTGGCGCCCCGCGGGCAGCTCACCGAACGCCCGCCCGGGTGCCTTTCAGCGTCACATGGGGGAAGCGGCATGAACAAGAAGACCATCACTGTGCTGGCCACCGCCGGACTCGCGGCAGGGGTCGTGTACGCCTCCGGGGGCCGGCGCGCGGGTACGGCGCCACCGGGGGCGACGCCGTACCCGCCGTCCCGACGGCCGGGCGTGGCAGCCTGCACGTCCAGGTCCGGCAGAACCGTGCCCGCTTCGCGGGCGGCGGCGTTCGGCAGGCACCGGTTGACGTGACGCGCCGCCCCGCGGCGAGCTCCGACGGGTCGAATGCAGGCAAGACGCTCGAGGTCTGGCCTGCATTCGTTCTGCTCGCGCCTGGTGACGCGAGCGCTGCGATGCGGGCCGGACACGCTCAGCGTCCGGCCCGCATCTGGCTTGCGCCTCCCGTCAGAAACCGAGGCCGTGACCGAACGGGAACAGCTCGCCCGTCCCGTCGGCACGCGGGATGGAGACGGGCAGGCGCCCGGCCGGGTCCACCTCGCCGAACAGCACCCGCACGAGCGACTCGACCTGACCTGCGGTGTAGCCGTAGGTGTCGAGCACGGTCTGCGCCTCAGGGAAGGACGCGACGTCGTACGGGTTGCGCATCGCCGCGACCACGACCGGCTTCCCGGTCGCCAGCAGGGCCCGCACCAGGTTCGTCTGTGCCACCGCGGCCGGCGTCGGTAGTCCGGTGTCCGCGTTGACGGCGTAGGCGTTGTTGGTCGACACCACCACGAGGTCGGCGTTCTGCGCGGCCGCGACGGCGTTCGCGATGGCGGTCGCCGACGGTGTCGTGCCTGACTCGAGGACCTGCGTGGTCGCTCCCCGTGCCGCGAGCGCCGTCGCCATCGTCTGGGTCGTACCGACGCCCCATCCGGCGACGAGGACGCGGCGCGGACCGGCCGCCAGCGGCAGCAGCCCTGCGTCGTTCTTCACCAGCGTCGTCGTCCGGTCGGTGATCGCCTGGGCATCGGCGAGGTGCTGCGGCGCACCCACCACCTGCGTGGCGGCGGCCGCGTCGACGTACGGGTCCTGGAAGATGCCGCGCTTGTGCTTGTGCATCAGGATCCGGTAGACGGACTCGTCGAGCCGCTGCTTGCTGATCTCCCCGCTGCGGACGGCGTCGAGGACGGCGTTGTAGGCGGTGTCCATCTGCGGCGGCACCAGCAGCTGGTCGGCACCGGCGAGGAAGGCCTTCACCGGCGCCACGTTCGGCGGGTACGTCGAGGTCGCGCCCTGCATGTCGAGGGCGTCGGTCACGATCAGTCCGTCGAACCCGAGCTCCTCGCGCAGCAGCCCGGTGAGGATCTTGTGCGACATCGTCGCGGGCACGCCCGGGTCGATCGCCGGCAGCACGACGTGGGCGGTCATGATCGTGTCGATCCCCGCGGCGATCGCGGCACGGAAGGGCGGCAGGTCGATGGCGTCCATCTCGGCGCGCGTGTGGGTCACCTCGGGCAGGCCGAAGTGGCTGTCCTTGCCGGTGTCGCCGTGGCCCGGGAAGTGCTTCGCGACGGCGGAGACGCCACCGGAGTGGTAGCCGCGGACCTGCGCCGCGACGAGGTCGGACACCAGTGCCGGGTCGGAGCCGATCGACCGGATGCCGATGACGGGGTTGTTCGGGTTGACGTTGACGTCGGCCACCGGGGCGTAGTCCTGCGTGACGCCGACCGCGGCCAGCTCGGTGCCGATGACCTCGGCCGAGCGGTGGGCGTCGTCCGCCGACCGGCCCGCCCCGAGCGCCATGTTGCCGGGCATCTGGGTCGCGGGGGGTCCGAAGCGGGCGACGAGCGCACCGCCCTCCTGGTCGACCGCGATCTGCAGCGGGATGCTGCGAGGCTGCGCCAGGGCGGCCTCCTGCAGGCCGTTGGAGAGCGTCGCCACCTGGGCCGGGCTGCCGATGTTGTCGTCGTTGTTGCGCGTCGTGTAGTAGATGACGCCGCCGGGCTGGTACTTCGCGACCGCCTGCGCCGGCGTGTCGACGCCGTACAGCCGCTGGTTGACGGCCTTCGCGGTGTCGCTGACGTTGTTGGCGTCGCGGCCCGCGACCTCGATGACGAAGAGCTGGCCGACCTTCTGCTCCACGGTCATGTGGCGCAGGAGGGAGATCACCTTGCCGCGGTACGGGGCGTCGCCGGAGTGGCCGGGGTCGCTGGCGGTCGCCGCGGGTGGACCGAACGCCGCGACCAGCACGAGGGCCAGGCCGAGGACGAGGAGCCGGAGCGGTGTCCGGCGTTGGAGGAGGGATGCTGGACGGACGGACATGAGAGCCTCCGGGGGGTCACTGTCGTGTGACGAGAATCACACGACAATAGCGCTTGACCAGTTCATGCGCACTGCCCGGAAATGTCGGGCCGCTCTGTCAGCATCGGGGCCATGTTCGAGGAGCGACGCCTGCCGACACGCACCCCCGAGTCCCGCGCGTTCGCCGAGCGCGTCCAGCACGTCATGGACCTGACGTCACGTCTCAACGTGCTCCGGCACAGCGACGTCGAGGCGCGCAACGCGCTGCTCGCCGAGATCTTCGGCGGACCGCTCCCGGACTCGCTCACGATCTACCCGCCGTTCTACTGCGACTACGGCCTCGGTGCCGCGTTCGGCGAGCGCGTCTTCATCAACCAGGGGTGCTTTTTCCTCGACCTCGGCGGCATCACGCTCGGTGACCGCGTGCTGATCGGGCCGAACGTCACCCTGAGCACCGCAGGTCATCCGGTCGACGTCACAGGACGGCTCGACGCCCTCACCTACGCGCCGATCGTGGTCGAGGACGACGTCTGGATCGGCGCCGGAGCGACGATCGCGCCGGGCGTCACGATCGGCCATGGCTCGGTCGTCGGCGCCGGCACCGTCGTTGCCAAGGACGTCCCGCCGCTCACGGTGGTGACCGGCGCGACCCACGTCGAGCGGCACAGCGTCGAGCCGCACAGCGACGCGCGCGACAGCGACGTCACGAGCCGCTGACGTGCAGCGTGGGTCGATAGACGAGCTCCTGGATGGCGCCGTCGAGCGTGCAGGACTCGATCAGCTCGAGGTCGAAGTCGTCCGCCCCGCGAAAGATCGGGTCAGTCCCGGTCTTGCCGGTGATGACCGGGAACACCGTCACCTGGACGCGGTCGACGAGACCGGCAGCCATCAGCGCCCTGTTCATCGACAGGCTGCCGTGCGAGCGAAGCGGCACGTCGGACTCCTCCTTGAGCCGGGCCACGACGTCGACGGCATCACCGGGCACGAGGGTCGCGTCCGCCCAGTCGAGGGGATCCTCGAGGGTGTTCGACACCACCGTCGCCGGCAGCGCGCACAACCGCGAGACCCAGGGGTCACGCACTTCCGACTCCTCGGTGCTCGCGCTCAGCAGGTCGACGAACGCCCGGTAGGTGTTGGCGCCGAGGACCAGCCGCTGCTCCGGGGTGTACTGGGCGAGGCGGTGGTCGAGCAGCTCCGGGCCCTGCTTGCCCCAGTAGCCACCCCAGTCGCCGCCGGCGGCGGTGCCGTAGCCGTCAAGGCTGGAGAAGACGTCGAAGGTGTAGGTCGCGGTCATGATGCTCTCCTCGAAGGGGACGGTCGGTCTCTGAGTGCAGACCGCGGCCACGCCAGAACTCATCGCTCGGCATCGTCGGAGAGTCGCGAGCGAAGTTGTTCAGGGTCGGGACTGGTGAAGCGATCATCGCGTGGGTCACTGCACGGCACGGGCTATCCCGGCAACGTTCTCGTCGTAAAACCGTGCTCACCCCAATCTGTCCTGAACAAGTTCCCGTGATACCTTCCTTTTCACCAGACGGGGATAACCGACGAGGAGGTCCGGTGAAGCGCACGCGCAAGGTCGCAGCTCCGCTCCCGAAGACGTGGCACCGACAGCTGTTGTCCCTGCAGAACGAGCTCATGCGCGAGGAGCTCGCGGCGCAGCCCGGCGCGGTCATCATGACGACGCACTGGGCAGCCCACCGCGTCCGCAGTGAGGACCCCAGCACCTGGATCGCGCAGGTCGCTACGCTCTCGCGCGAGGCTCTCGCCTCCGCGACGCACGGGACCGGAGTCGCCGCATGACGACCTTCCTGACCACCTACGGCCTCAAGAGCCGGCGCGCGCTCGCCCGCCTGATCAGTGCAGGCGCCGAGCCGCACGGGCGAGAGCTCGGCAGCACTGTCCACACCTTCGAACGCACCGACGAGCTCGCGGCGGCCACCGTCCCCGGGTGAGGGCCACGGCTCCCACAAGTTCAGGGTTTCGTGAATTCACGATTCGCTGTACTGTCCACGGGTGACCATCGCGCCCGCCGCCCTGACCCACGTCGACGCCCTCGCGCGCCTCGGCCACGCCCTCTCCGACCCGACGCGCACCCGCATCCTGCTCTCGCTGCGTGAGGCACCAGCATTCCCTTCGGACCTCGCCGACGCCCTCGGCGTGAGCCGCCAGGTGATGTCCAACCAGCTGGCGTGCCTCCGCGGCTGCGGGCTGGTCGAGGCGATCCCGGAGGGCCGCCGCACGTGGTACCGCCTGGCCGACGCACACCTGGCGCCGGCGCTCGACGACCTGCTCAAGCTCGTCCTGTTCGTCGAGCCCGACTGCTGCGACGGCGAAGGCTGCACCTGCTGATGAGCTCGCGTCAGCGCGGCTCCGCCCTGCTCACGACGTCGCGACGTGCACTCCTCGAGCGCCGCATCCGCTGGATCGTGGCGGCGACGATCGCCTACAACATCGTCGAGGCGGTAATCGCGCTGACCGCCGGCCGCATCGCGTCCTCCACCGCCCTCGTCGCCTTCGGCCTGGACTCGGTTGTCGAGGTGCTGTCCGCAGCGGCCGTCGCCTGGCAGTTCGCCTCTCCCGAGCCCCATCACCGCGAACGCACGGCGATGCGGCTGATCGCGTTCTCGTTCTTCGGCCTCGCCGCGTTCGTCGCCGTCGACGCCGTCCGGACCCTGATCGGCGCCGCGCAGCCGGACCACTCCCCCGTCGGCATCGCGCTCGCGGCCGTCAGCCTCGTCGTGATGCCGCTGCTGTCGTGGTACGAGCGTCGTACCGGTCACGAGCTCGGATCCGCCTCGGCGGTCGCGGACTCGAAGCAGACCCTCATGTGCTCCTTCCTCTCGGCGGTCCTGCTCGTCGGCCTGCTGCTCAACGGCGCGCTCGGGTGGTCCTGGGCCGACCCGGTCGCGGCCCTCGTGATCGCCGGCTTCGCGCTCCGGGAAGGCGCCGAGGCGTGGCGCGGAGACGCCTGCCACGCCCGCGAGCACGACTCACCGACACCATGATGTTAATGGCGAATCACTTCCTTCCGGCTCCTCGGCGCACTACTGTCGTCGCGACAGCACGCCGACAGCAGCACCCCGTGGAGGTTGATCGATGCTCACGAGTTCGCACCCCGTACGCCGCCGTTGGGACGAGCTGCGGGCCCAGGAGGGCCCCGTGGACATCCGGCTCCTCGACGAGCTGTGGGGTGACCTCGAGACGGTCGACGCCGCACAGGTCCTCGGCAGCTGGAAGGGGTTCGCCTTCCCGACCGGCCACCCGCTCGAGCGGCAGCTGACCAAGAGCCGGTGGCACGGCAAGCGCTTCGCCTCGGCGCACTCGGCCCAGCCGCTGATCTGCACCGACGACGACGGCAACCTGTTCTCCGACCTCGAGTCCGGGCGAGGCGAGGCGAGCCTGTGGAACGTCGAGTTCCGGGGCGAGGTCACCGCGACCATGGTCTACGACGGGATGCCGATCTTCGACCACTTCAAGCGGGTGGACACCGACACCCTGATGGGCGTCATGAACGGCAAGCCGGAGCTCGTGCTGGCCGACGGTCAGCACTTCTACTTCGGCCTGGAGCGCGAGTGACGACCGTCCTGCTGCACCAGGGGGACGGTCCGGCGACGCTCGTCGACGCCAGCCTCGACGACCTGCGGCCGGACGAGGTGCTCGTGCGGATCGAGGCCACGGGCCTGTGCCACACCGACCTGGTCACGCTGGCCGGGCTGCGGGGCGCACCCGCCGTGCTCGGCCACGAGGGGTGCGGGCGCGTCGAGCGCATCGGCTCCGCCGTCACCGGCCTCGCCGCGGGCGACCGCGTGGTGATCTCCTTCCGCTACTGCGGTCGGTGCTCGCAGTGCAGCGCCGGCCACCCGGCGTACTGCGAGCAGGCGACGCAGCTCAACAGCTCCGGTCGCCGACCGGACGGCACCCCCACGATCACCGTCGACGGTGAACCGGTGTTCGCGTCGTTCTTCGGGCAGTCGTCCTTCGCGTCCCACGCGATCGCCCCCGCACAGTCCTGCGTCCGGATCCCCGCCGACGTGCCGGCGCACGTCGCGGCTCCTCTGGGCTGCGGTTTCCTCACCGGCGCCGGCGCCGTGCTCAACACGCTGGCTCCGCATGAGGGAGACCGGCTCCTCGTCGTCGGAGGCGGGGGCGTCGGGGCCGCCGCAGCCGCCACCGCGATCGCCGTCGGGGTGGAGGTCGTCGTGGTGGATCCGCTGAAGCAGCGTCGCGCGCTCGCGGAGTCGCTCGGCGCCGCGGCGTACGCGAGCCTCGACGACCCGATCCCTCCGGTCACGCACGCCCTCGACACGACGGGTCGTGCCGACGTGATCGCAGCGACGCTCACGACACTCTCCCCCCGCGGGATCCTCGCGCTGGTCGGGCTCGGCAAGGCGCGCGGCGAGATCGACCTGCGCGACGTCATGCTGCGCGGGCTGCAGCTGCGGGGCTGCGTCGAGGGGGACGCGGAGCCGGCGGTGATCGTCCCCGTCCTGGTCGAGCTGTACCGCGGGGGCCGGCTCCCCCTGGACCGGCTCGTAGCCAGGTTCGGGCTCGACGCGTTCGATGCCGCGGTCAAGGCGCAGCGGGACGGGCACGCGGCCAAGGTCGTCCTCGTTCCCCCTGGTGCGTGATTGGGGCGATAATCGCCTCATGACCGGACGCGAGGAGTTCCTCGCCTGGGTGCGGTCGGAGCTCAGGGACGCGGAGATCGCCGTCCACAACGGCGACGCCGGGCCACGCCGCGCCCTCTGGTCGCGCCGCGACCCGGTGAGCGTGCTCGGGGCCTGGCGGAACGCGAGCGGGCAAGAAGAGCTCGACGCGCTGTTCGCCCATCTCGCGGCGAGCTTCTCGGACTGCACGTCGTACGAGTTCGAGCTCCTCGAGGCGGAGGTCGCCGGAGACGTCGCGTACACGGTGGGTCTCGAGCACACGTCGGCCTCCGTCGACGGTGTCCCGAGGACCTACACCCTGCGGGCGACGCAGATCTACCGGCGCGAGGACGGTGCCTGGAAGGTTGCGCACCGGCACGGGAGCGCACCGCCCGAGGCTCCCCCAGGGACGGGCTCGGGGGACCCCGAGCAGCACTAGCCTGGTCCCATGGTGAGGCTGGCGGCGGAAGGCCGCTTCGAGACGTTCGGCTCGCAGCATCTCGCCGCCCTGGGTGTGCTCGCGATCGGTCTCTTCGCCGTGGTGTGGATCGGCTGGCGCGTGCGCGACACGCCGGCGGAGACGCGCGTGAGCAGGACGCTCGCCGTCGGCATCTGCGCGGTGACCATCCCGCTCCAGGTGATGCAGTTCCTGCCGGCGGAGTGGAACCCCCGGACCTCGCTCCCCTTCCAGCTCTGCGACCTCGCCTGGGTCTTCGCCGTCCACGCCCTCTGGACGCGCTCGCGCCTCACCACGACGGTGACCTACCTGTGGGGCATCACCCTCACGACGCAGGGGATGCTGACGCCGGACCTGGCCGCGGTCTGGCCGGAGCCGCGCTTCCTCATGTTCTGGGCGATGCACATCCTCATCGTCTGGGCGGCGGTCTACCTCGTCGTCGGACTCGGGATCTGGCCGACCTGGGCGACCTACCGTCGTACGGTCGCGATCACGCTCGTGTGGGCGGTGCTCGCGTTCACCTACAACGCGTTCGCGGGCGTCAACTACGGCTATCTCAACGCGAAGCCCCACCGCGCCTCGCTCCTGGACCTCCTCGGTCCGTGGCCCCTCTACGTGGTCCTCGAGATCGCGATCGTCGCAGCCGTCTGGGCGCTGCTCACCTGGCCGTGGACCCGCCGCGAGGCCACCGCGGGTGTCGCCGCCACGCGATCGAGCGCCTGACCGCCCGCACGCCGCCGGGGTAGCGTGGCCGTCACCCACCGATCCGGACGTGATCCCATGACCCAGCCCAAGAAGAACGGCCCCGGACCCACCCTGCTCTCGGGCGGCAACCCGCAGATCCCGAAGGGCGACGGCGACGGGCCGGTCCAGGACTACATCGAGGCGATGCCCGGCTGGAAGAGCGCCGTCGGCCGCCGCCTCGACGACCTGGTCGTACGCTCCGTCCCCGACGTCCACAAGGCCGTCAAGTGGAACCAGCCCTTCTACGGCCCCGACGGCAAGACGTGGTTCCTCTCGTTCCGCTGCTACACGGCATACGTCCAGGTGCAGTTCCTCAAGGGCACGTCGCTCGACCCCGTGCCGCCGAAGCCGTCGAAGCACGACGAGGTCCGCTACCTCGACATCCACGAGGACGACGAGCTCGACGAGGGCCAGCTCCGTTCCTGGCTCGAGCAGACCGCTCAGCTGCCTGGCGTGACGATGTGACCCGTCCTCAGCGGAGGTAGCGCTGCGCCACCACCGCCTGCTGGTCTGCTGGACGACCGAGCTGCATCGACCAGGCCAGCCGGACCAGTACGCCGTGCGACCACACGAGAGGTGTCGCCGCGCGCGTCCCCTCGCCGGCGGAGCAGCACGCGCGACCGGTCGGCGGTCGTCCGTCCCACACCTGCTCGGAGATCATGTCGCCGCTGTTCGCGGCGGCCGCGACAGTGGCGAGGTACGCCGACGCGTCCCGCCCTGCGGCGACCTCCTGCTCTCCGCGCTCTCCGGTGAGGATCGGCCAGCCGCGGCCGAGCGTCGTGAACGTGCCCGGGTCGGTGATCGTCCACTGCCCGCCGTCGCGCGTCTCGCCGTACCCGTCGAAGCTGAAGCGCCGCCAGAAGGGGCCGTTCGGCGTCGACACCTTCAGCTCTCGGTCGACGACCGGAAGCGACGACACGACGTCCGGGTCGTCGGGCGGCAGGATCCCCCACCGGGTGAGCGCGAGGAAGCTGGGATCGACGACGCGTCGCTGGTCGATCTGCACCGGGCCACCGTCGCCCATCTGGTACGGCGAGGCGGTGTCGGGCTGGCCGTTCTTCGTGAGCCGCAGGAAGTACGGCCGCGTCGACAGCGGTCCGGTGGTGGTGACCGTCCAGTCCTTCACCTGCGCCGCCCAGCTGTCCGCGAGTCGCAGCCATCGCGCTGCGGACGCCGCGTCACCGTTGCGACGGGCGATGTCGGCGGCGCACACGAGTCCGGCGATCTGCGCCGCGATCGAGTTCGGCGAGTAGCCGGACTGGTTCTCCCAGCGCTCCTGCGGCGAGTACGGCGCGGCGCGCCCCGTCTCCTCGTCGCGGAAGGACGCGAGGAAGTCCGCCGCGCGCTTGACGCCCTGGTACGTCGCGGCGTCGGTCTTCCCGGTCAGGCGCGCGAGGACGATCGGCAGCGCCACCTCGTCCAGCTGGAGCTCCGACCACACCGGCTTCCCGGTCACGTCGGAGTTCTGCGGGAACGACCCGTCCGGCTTCTGCTGGACCCGGAAGAGCCAGTCGACGATCCGCCGCGCGGCCGCCCGGTCCCCCATCGCCCACATCGCGCTCCCGAACTCGTAGGAGTCGCGGGACCAGACGAGGTGGTACGCGCCCGACGGCGAGGAGAGGTCCGGCACCTCGTCGCCCCACACCCACGGTGCGGAGGGTGAGGCGACGACGGCACCCGGGTTGAGCTTGTCCTCGGCGGCCGCGAGCACCAGCGCGGACGCCAGGTACTCGCGCCGCACGCGGGCTGCGGTGCGGGGCACCCGCCTGAGGGACGCGAGGTAGCGGTGCCAGCCACGGTCGTACCGACGCTGGACCGACGCCCACCCCGAGCGGCTGCTCACGGCGGCCGCGGCCCGCGCGGCAGCCGGCCGCCGTCCGAAGCCGAGGGTGATCGTCGCCCGCTGCCGCCCGCGCAGCCCGTCGACCCGGCTCACCCGGGCGGTCTGCACGACGTTGCCCGGCCCGGCGGAGCGGTGCCGCCGGTCGAGGGCGTGGTCGGTGCGGAGGTCGCGCCACCCGTCGCTGGCGCGCCCGACGAACCCGTTGCTGCGCGCGCCGAACCGCGGCGTCGCACGAAGCGTGGTCGCGACCTGGCCGTCGCTCGCCACGAGCGTGCGACCCGCCGTCCACGCACGGTCGTCCATGCCGTTGTTCGTCAGCGCCGGGTCGTACCGGACGAAGAGCTTGTAGCGGCGCCCGTCCAGCGACCGCAGTCGAACGCGAAGGACCAGGGAGTCGCGCCGCGGATCGGTCGCGATCTGCTTGGTCAGGCGGTAGCGGCCCGCGCGTCCGCCGACCTGCTCGAACCGGAGGCTGCGCGCGTCGGGGCGGGCGGTGGACGGGCGCATCCGGACGGACTCGCGATCGGTGAAGGTGGCGCCGTCGGTGACGATCAGCTCGAGGCTGCGCACGCTCGGCGTCGACAGGTCGGGGTAGAAGACCTCGCTGACGCGGCCGCGCTGCAGGGTGAACCACACGTTGCTGCGCCGGGACCGCGCCGTACCGAAACCGGTCTTGTCGGCCTCGGTCCAGGTGCTCTTGCGGCCTGGCCCGTCGGGTGCGGGGTCACCGGGCGCCGCCGCAGCGGGCACGGCGGCGAGGAGGGAACAGCCGAGGAGCAGGGAGACCGCGGCGGCCAGCGCTGCGGTCGGCGGACGCGAGGACGTACGACGTGCGGGCATGGGGACCTCCGAAGCGTTGACGGAGAGGTTCCCCACCGGACCGCGGGACAAACCGGACACCAGCGAGGCGCTCCGAAGGGGCGCCCGACCTCGGTCGGCATGCGGGCCTCGGGTTCGGGTACCGCGTCATGACACACACCGACGAAGGGAGTGCCATGACGGACGAGCAGCAGAAGCTCCTCGACCTGGTCGACGACCTGACGATCGCGATGTTCACCACCGTCGACGTCGACGGGACGCTGACGAGCCGGCCGATGGCCCGGCAAGAGGTCGACCCGAGCGCGCAGCTCTGGTTCATCACCGCCCGGGACTCACGTCAGGTCGCGCACATCGCCGCACGACCGCACGTGGGCATCACGTTCTCGTCCGCCGACACCTGGGTGTCGCTGAACGGGACGGCGACCGCCGTCGACGATCCCGCCAAGCTCGAGGAGCTCTGGAACACGTTCGCGGAGGCGTGGATGCCGGAGGGTCCGGACGACCCGAACGTCGTCCTCATCCGCGTGGACCTCGAGGGCGGGGAGTACTGGGACACCCCGGGCGGACGTGTCGCCTCCCTCATCAGCTTCGCAAAGGCCAAGCTCACGGGGACGGCGTACGAGGGCGCGGAGAACGAGCGCGTCGACCTCTAACGACGACGTCCGTCAGGCGCCGTCGACGGGCTGGCGCAGGATCGTCCGAAGCCTGGCCGGCTCGGTCTTGCGGGGGTCGGACAGGTAGATCTCGTGGTGCGGGCCGGTCGGCTCGAGGCCGTGGGCGGGCAGGAACTCGTCGTGCAGGCGGCGGAGCGTGGGGCCCTCGTCGTCGTACGAGCCACGGTGCAGGATCTGGACGCTGCGGCCCTCGTGGTACCGCGCGAAGCGGACGAGGTCGAGCGCGGGCCGCTGCTTCCTGCGGGCGGCGACCATGGCTTCCTCCACGATCGCCGCGGTGATCCAGTCCGGCTGAGCGATCATCATCGTCCAGTCCCAGGCGCCCTTGTCGCGGGTGAGGAACACCGTCATGTCGTCCGCGAACCACAGTCCCTCCAGCGGCGCCACCGTGTGCACGCGCTCGAGGCGGGACTTCGCGACGGCGCGGACCGCGTACGAGGCGGTGTAGAGCGCCTCGACCGCCTCCCGGTACGACGCGGCGGTGTTGGGGTCTCCATGACCGTCGACCATGAGGAACGCCATCTCGGGCACGTCGACGAGCGCGAACTCGTCGGCCTTGGGCGCGTAGAGATCCCTGCGGTCCTTCTTCACGTCGTAGCTCGACACTCGCCTGCTCCTCAACCCCGCCGGCGCTCGAGCGACGCTAGACTGCCGCCGTGCTCTCGTGGCGTTCTCAGAACTCGTTCTTGTCGATCTGCTCCGAGAGCTCGGTGCTGTCCATCGGGAGCATCGGGTCGATCGCCTCGATCGGATCCATCGGCTCGTTCGCGTCCGTCGGATCGATCGGCTCCCTGATGTCGGCGCTGTCGATGCTCTCCCACCAGAGCGCCTGCTCCCTCCTCAGTCGGCAGAGCAGCTGCTCGATCCTCAGCGACCAGAGCAGCACGTCGATCCTGAGCCGCCGCCGTGAGCGGTCCGTGCTCAACCGTCGCCACGAACACCCTCCGTCGTAGCGATCCCGGTCTCGCCGTCGTGGTCGCCGCGGACCCACGCGACGTGGCGGGCGGCGGAGTGCTCGAGGACCGCCTTGGCGTCCCCGTCGATCAGGTTGCCGAAGTTGCCGACGATGCGGTCGAACGCGAGCGGCGCGAGCCGGTCCGCGATCGCCTGCACGGTCCCGGCCGACAGGGGAATCTTGTTGGGATAGCTGCGCATGAATCCCAGCGACCGGCGGTCCGGGTTGGGGAAGACGGTGTCGCCGCTGAGCAGGAGCCCCTTGCTCGTGACGTCGTCCGCCCAGTGCGCGACGGCGGCGCCGGCGAAGTGCCCGCCGATGCGATGGAGGGTCAAGCCAGGCGCGAGCACGTGCTCGTCCTCCCACAGCGCCACCCGGTCCGTGCGTCGCCCGATCCACTCGGCGTCCGACGCGCACACCAGCACGGGGGCGTCCAGGGCCTCGCCCCAGGCCGTCTGGACGCCGAACATGTGCGGGTGGCTCGCCGCGACCGCCAGCACGGGACCGCGCTCCAGGATCCGTCGGGCCGTCCCGTCGTCGAGGTAGCCCGTCGGGTCCCACAGCAGCGACCCCTCGTCCGTCGTCACGAGCTGCGCGGTCTGGCCGATCCCGACCTTCGGCGCGGTCGTGATCTCCGCCCGTCGAGGCTCGCGATCGGTCCAGACCAGCTGCTGCCCCGCCTCCCGGAGCTCCGCCGTGGTCGTCCAGCGCTGCCCGTCGGCCGGCACCCACTGGCGCTCGTCGGCGCAGATGGGGCACACCTCAGGAACGGGCTCGCTGAACTCGACGGCACACGTGGCACAGATCCGCATGCTGGTCCTCCCCCGCTGCTTGCCCTCGGTCGACCCGCACACCGTACCCAGGACGGCCGACATCCGCGGTCCGGCAGCGACCGCCACACCGCTCCGTACAGTGAAGGCGTCGGCCGTCCGCACCGAGAGGAGCAACCATGGCACTCGTCCTGGTGACCGGAGCGTCGACCGGGCTGGGCCTGGCCACCGCGACGGCGCTCGCTGCCGACGGGCACGACGTCGTCCTGCACGCCCGCAACGCCGGCCGTCTCGACGACCCGGGCGTCCTCGAGCGGATGCACGACGTGGTCTACGGCGATCTCGCCCAGCTCGACGCGACGGTGCAGGTCGCGCGGCAGGCGGACGCGATCGGGCCGTTCGACGCCGTCGTCCACAACGCCGGCGTGATGCGCAGCCGCGACACGCTGGCGGTGAACACGGTCGCGCCGTTCGTGCTCACCGCGACGATGACGGCGCCCGGTCGATCGATCGTCCTGAGCAGCGGGATGCACCGGTCGGGATCGCCGCAGCGCCTCGAAGCCGACTTCGCCGACCCGGGCCGTACGTCGTACGAGGACAGCAAGCTCTTCGTCACGGCGTTGGCCCTCGCCCTGGCGCGCCGCCGACCGCAGACGCTGACCCACGTCGTGGACCCCGGCTGGGTCCCGACCCGGATGGGCGGTCCGTCGGCTCCGGACGACCTCGAGGACGGCCACCGGACGCAGGTGTGGCTCGCGACCGCAGACGCGGAGTCCCTCGAGCCGCGCTCGGGCGGCTACTGGTACCACCGGGTGGCCCGCGCGCCTCACCCCGCGGCGGCGGACGTGACGTTCCAGGAAGCCGTCGTGTCCGCACTCGAGGCGCGCACCGGCATCGCGCTCCCGAACTGAGTGGCTCGGTCTCCCGAGACTGCAGGGGAAGGCCAGGCGACGAGGCTCTCGGGTACCCCGCCGCCTGGCCGGTCAGGGGGTCAGAACCGCCCGAGGGGACGCGGGGTCGCGTACCCGAAGGTGTCGCCCGCGCTGAAGGCGCTCACGCCGAACGTCGCGTTCAGCGCGCCGGCGGCCACCGCCGTGAGACGCAGGCTGACGAGTCCGAGGTCGCGCCGGTCGGAGCGGCGGATGGTGAACAGGTCGACGCGACCGGCGTTGCCGACGGCCGAACCCGACACCTTGCCGGTGACCTTCAGCCGACGCAGGTCGATGGTGAACCGGCGGAGCGTGATCGACGCGGACCCGGCGGTCAGGCTGATGCCCCCGCTGTGCTTGATCCGCAGCTTCTTCAGCGAGTAGCCCCGGATCGGGAACCGCGCGGCGAGCGTGCCCTTGTAGGCGAACGCCTTCGCGCCGCCGACCGCCGCCGGCGTGATGCCTGCCCCGGCGACCAGGTCGTACACGTCGGGAGCGACGACGACCTGCGTGTAGCCGACCTTGTGACGGGACTCCGCCTGGGCCGGGGCAGCCGCCCCGACCGCGACGAGCCCGAGCACCGCTGCGAGAGCAGTGAGCGCCTTGATGAACGTGCCTCTCATGTGTTCTCTCCTCCCTGCTGATGACGGCCACGGCGTGGCCTACCTCTGCTTCGGTCGCTCAACCCTGGTCGGTTGCACGGACCGGAGACTGCGGCTGCCCGCCGTAGTCGGCGCGCAGCACGGACGTCGCCGAGTGGGCTGGGTCGCCGTCGTCCCGCTCGAGGCTGACGTCGACCACCTGGTACCGAGCGACGAGGTCCGCGGGGAGCTCGAACGTCGCCGCGCCGTCGGGGTCGATGACACCGAGGGCGAGCATCTTCTCCGTCGCCGGATCGAACAGCCACGCGTAGTAGAAGTCCTCCGGGCCGATGGCCGGGAGATTCTCGGTCGTGATCGCCATGCGAACCCCGTTGTCCGACTCGGTCATCACGACCTCGCCGCTCCCCTCGCCCTCGACCGGCTCCAGGGCCGCCGTCTGCCGCGGCGCACGCGTCGCCCCGTCGTCGCCGAGGAAGGACGGGACCGCGACGGCACCGAGCAGCAGGACCACGGCGGCCGCCGCCAGCGCGACCGGCCGCCTCCACCACGCCCTGCCGCGCGGCGAGAGGACGGGCGGGACGGGCAGCTCGACCGGGGCGGGACGGCGCAGCGTACGCGTCGTGGACGTGAGCAGGGCGTGGCCGGCCGCCAGGGTGACCAGCTCGTCCTTGCACGCGTCGCACGTGCCGACGTGGGCCTCGATCGCGAGGACCTCACGGTTGGTGAGCTCGCCGCGCAGCAGGCCGACGAGGTCCGGATGCTCGGTCATCGCTCCGCCCCCTCCGCCGCTCGCATGATGTCTCCCAGCCGTCTGGTGCCACGGGCGGCACGGGCCTTCACGGTCCCGAGCGGTACGTCGAGCCGCGCAGCGATCTCCCGCTGCGTCAGCTCGTCGAAGTAGGCCATCTCCACGACCGTGCGCTCGTGCTCCGGCAACCGCGCCACCGCCCAGCGGACGTCGGCGGCGTCGGCGAACCTGTCCACGGTCTCGCGCCCGTCCTCTCCCGCGAGGTCCCGCACCGCCTCGACGTCGACGACGGCGTGCCTGCGGGAGCGCAGCACGTCGACCGCCCGGTGGTGGGCGATCGTGAACAGCCAGCCGCTGAACCGCTGACCGGGGTCGTAGCGGGAGGCGCCCCGCCACACGTCGAAGAACGTGCGCTGCAGGACGTCCTCCGCCTCGTCCGGGCCGACGTACCTGCTGACGTAGGCCAGGACGACCGGCGCGTACCGCTCGTACGCCTCCTGCAGCGCAGCCTCGTCCCGCCGCGCGAGGCGCACGCCGATGGCCTGCTCGCCGGCGTCGGGAACGTCCATGACCGTTCTTCGGAGCCGACGGCGGTACGGATGCCCGGGCGTCGATCTTTTCCGGCGATCTGCGAACCGCGCGGCCGGTCGCTAGCGTCGGAGACGAGGCGCTCCTCCACCCCCGAGCGTCCCCCCAGAAACCGGGGTCTGGCCTACGCGGTCCAGGCCCCGGTTCTGCGTGTGCGGCTCTGACGGGGGCGGCGTCCGAGCCGCCCGCTCAGCCACGACGGAGCCAAGAAGTCCGGGTGGCGACGTCAGCCGTGCACGCGGGTCGCCGCCGGGGCCGACCGGTCCTCCGCCAGGTCGGGCTGGTTGATCTCGGCCCAGACCGTGTCGAGCGACAGGCCGAGGACTCCGGCGATCGACGCGATGGTCGAGAACGCCGGCGTCGCGACCCGGCCGGACTCGATCTTGCGGAGCGTCTCCGGCGAGACGCGGGCATCGAGCGCGGTCTCGAGCATCGACCGCTCACCCCTCGCCTGACGCAGCAGCGCACCGAGGCGCTGACCGCGCTCGACCTCGGCGGGAGTGAGCGGCAACCTGACCATGGGGCCGATTCTAATACCGGGATAACATGGCCGGGATAGTTATCGGGTGCGTAACGGAAGGCGCCGCATGATCGAGATCCTGAACCCAGCCCAGCTCGCCCAGGCGAGAGTCTCGGGCGCCCTGGTCGCCGACATCCTGCAGACGATGAAGCGCCGCAGCACGGTCGGCACCAATCTCCTCGACATCGACCAATGGACGAAGGCGCTGATCCTCGAGGCGGGCGCGGAGTCGTGCTACGTCGACTACGCGCCGTCGTTCGGGCGCGGCCCGTTCGGCCACTACATCTGCACCGGCGTCAACGACGCCGTGCTGCACGGACGGCCGTACGACTACACCCTCGCCGACGGTGACCTGCTCAGCCTCGACCTGGCTGTCTCGCTCGACGGGATCGCCGCGGACGCCGCGATCAGCTTCATCGTCGGCGATTCACGGCCGCCGGAGAGCGTCGCGTTGATCGACGCCACCGAGCGCGCGCTGGCCGCGGGGATCGCCGCCGCCGGACCCGGGGCTCGCATCGGCGACCTCTCCCACGCGATCGGCACGGTGCTCGGCGAGTCGGGGTACGCGATCAACACCGAGTTCGGCGGGCACGGCATCGGGTCGACGATGCACCAGGACCCGCACGTCGCCAACACGGGGCGGCCAGGCCGCGGGTACAAGCTGCGGCCCGGACTGCTGCTGGCCCTGGAGCCGTGGATCATGCAGGACACCGCCGAGCTCGTCACCGACGACGACGGGTGGACGCTGCGCAGCGCGACGGGCTGCCGGACCGCGCACACCGAGCACACGATCGCGATCACCGACGACGGCGCCGAGATCCTGACGTCGCCGACGCGCCCCGCGGACTGATCAGCTCTCCGGCCCACCTGCCAGCGACCGCGCATCGGCGGTCACGGAGATCAACGCACCGTCGCGGGCATAGCGGGCGTCGTCCACCCGCCGCGTGATCATGCTCCGTACGACGTGGTTCTCGGCGCTGATCACGGCGTGGACCGCCGCGAACCCGTGACGCGCCACGTCCGCGACGAGCGCGTCGACCAGGCGCGACCCCAGGCCGTGCCCTTGGTACGCGTCGGCGACCACGAGCGCGATCTCGACCGTCGTCGTCATGTCCGCCGGGTCCTCGGCACTCGGGACCGGCGCCCACATCGCGTGCCCGACGACGACCCCGTCGCGGAACGCGAGCAGGGACCCGCCTGGCACCCCGGGGTCCAGGAGCTGCTTCGCCAGGCCTGGCGGGAGCGCGTGGCCGAGCCCGGTGAGGAACCGCTTGTACAGCGTCTCGGGCGAGAGCCCGGTCAGGAATTGCTCCATCGCCGGGCGATCGTCCCTGCAGCCGGGGCGGAGCACCGTCTGGTCGCTCGCGCGCGGCGGGACGGCCGGAGGCGACCACGGGCACGCTGTCTCGAGGAGGGTCATGACGACGCTCCCGCGGCGATGAAGTCGACCACGACGTCGAGGACCCCTTGGTCGCTCAGCAGCGCCGAGTGGCCGAGTCCGATCGTGTCGAGCCGCCGACCGCGCGCTCCGTGCGCCGCCGCGATCAGGTCCGCCTGGGCCGGGTGCACGACCTGGTCGAGCCGGTCCTGGACCACGAGGAGCTCGTCGGCCGGACCGTCACCGACCGAGAACCGCTCCCAGATGTCGGAGGCGCCGTCGAACAACCGTTGCTCGATGGTCCACCGCAGGCGCGCGTTGACCGCGGGCCCGAGACCGAGTGCGGCGCAGAACGCGTCGACGAGGTAGCCGAAGTCCCCCACACCGTTGATCGCGACGACACGGCGCGCGCGCAGTCCACGGCGCAGCGCGTGGAAGACGATCGGGACGCCCAGCGAGTGCGCGACCACGCCCTCGAACGGCCCGCTGCGCTCCGACAGCGCGCGGATGATCGCCTCGTGGTCGAGGATCGTGCCGGCACGCCCGCGAGTGGCGCCGTGGCCGAGCGCGTCGTACGAGACGGGAGTGAAGCCCTGCGCCGTCAACCGCTGGACCACCGCAGCGAACCGCGACGCACGCGACCTCCAGCCGTGCACCAGCAGGACCGGTCGCGCCCCGTCTCCCCACTCGTACACAGCGACGCGATCGCCGCGCCACGGGAGGTGGGTCACGCGTGCGGCGTCGTGCACGGCACGCTCGTCCTCGCGGACGTCTCCCCGCACGAGCGGGCGACGCCACAGCTCGAAGCCGGCGCGTGCCGCGACGTCGGGAGAGACCCGGGCGAGCGCGCTCAAGATGCGCCCGGCGAGCCTCCTGGTCAGTGCTCCGGCCGGCTCGAGGGTCGGCGCCAGTTCGATCGCGGCGGTCATCTTGTCCCCCATTCACGAATACAATACGAACGATCGTACCATTTGTTTAGCGCACGGTCGTGCGATAAGTTCAAAGGGACATGGACACCGAGACGCTGGACGAGCACCCCGACGGACGCGTACGCCGTGGCAACGCCACCCGCCGCGCCGTCCTTCGACGCGCGGTCGACGTCGCCTCCGTCGAGGGACTCGACGGACTGTCCATCGGGCGCCTCGCGACCGAGCTGTCGATGAGCAAGAGCGGCCTCTTCGCGCTGTTCGGCGCGAAGGAGGAGCTCCAGCTCGCGACCATCCGCGCCGCGAAACGGATCTACGTCGACACGGTCGTCACCCCGGCGCTCGAGACGCCTCCAGGACTCGGGCGCGTGTGGGCGCTGGCCGTCGCGTGGATCGACTACTCGCGGGGACGGATCTTCCCCGGCGGATGCTTCTTCGCCCGGACGAGCTACGAGTACGCCGCCCGCGAGGGCGAGGTGCGCGAGGCGCTGGCCGCATCCCGTCGCGAGTGGCTCGAGCTGATCGAGCAGTCGCTCGGCGAGGCGCAGACCCTGGGCGAGCTCGACCGCACCCAGCCGCTCGACCAGCTCGCCTTCGAGCTCAACGCCTTCCTCGACGGCGCGAACCTCGACTCGCTGCTCGGCCGCGGCGACACCGCGTACGACAAGGCCCGTCGCGCGATCCGCGACCGCCTGGTGTCGGTCAGCGTGGGATGGACCGCGCCAGCACCCTGAGGTTGGACCGCATCCCCTTCTTGAACACCGTCGTGACGACGGGGCCCAGCGACGCCAACGGCTGCGGAAGCCCCTCGGCGGAGATCTCGCCGTCGAGCGTGAGGCGCGTCCCACCCTCGACGGACGTGAGCGAGTAGCGGTAGGTGAACGGCGTCGGGCCGGACCTGCTCTCCATCGTGAAGCGCTCCCCCGACACCGACTCGGTCACCTGGACAAGGTTGACTGCGGTGCCACCGGGAAGCGTCCGCGTGATCGAGTACGTCGCACCCGTCCCCCGCCCCGCCGGACTCACCGGCACCACGCGCACGACGGCCTCGTACCACTCCGGCGTCCGGGTCACGTCGCTGAGCACCGCCCAGACTGCGGCCGGCGGACGAGCGATGTCGACGTGGAGCTCGAACGATCCCATGCGACCACCCTGTCAGGACCGCGGTCCCCCCGGGGGGCACTCGCAGACCCTCCCGGTCCTCGGACGTGCGCGCCTAACGTCGGTGGCACGAGCACCGAGAGGAATGAGGAACCCCATGCGTGGCGTCGTGATGTACTCCGCCGGCAATGTCCGGGTCGAGGACCGGGACGACCCGAAGATCATCGAGCCGACCGATGCGGTCATCCGGCTGACGGCGACGTGCATCTGCGGGTCGGACCTGTGGCCGTACCGCGGCGTCGAGCCGGCCGACCACCAGGTGATGGGCCACGAGTACGTCGGTGTGGTCGAGCAGGTGGGCGCCGACGTGAGGACGGTGAAGCCCGGCGACTTCGTCGTCGGATCCTTCGTCATCTCGGACAACACCTGCGAGATCTGCCGAGCGGGATTCCCCTCGAAGTGCGTGCACGCCGAGTTCGTCTCGCAGATCGGCACGCAGGCCGAGAAGGCACGCATCCCGCTCGCCGACGGCACCCTCGTGGCGACTCCGGCGCAACCTGAGGCGGACCTGGTCCCCGCCCTCCTCGCCGCGTCCGACGTGCTGGGGACGGGATGGTTCGCGGCCGACGCCGCACAGGCCGGTCCGGGCAAGACGGTCGCGGTGGTCGGCGATGGCGCGGTCGGCCTCATGGCCGTCCTCGCGGCCCGCGAGCTGGGTGCCGAGCGCATCATCGCGATGTCGCGCCACCCCGAGCGGCAGGCGCTTGCACGCCACTACGGCGCCACCGACATCGTCGAGGAGCGCGGGGACGCAGGCGTGGCGCGCATCAAGGAGATGACCGGCGGGCTCGGAGCCCACTCCGTCGTGGAGGCGGTCGGGACGCAGGAGTCCTTCATGCAGGCCGTCGGCGCCACTCGGGGCGGCGGGCACCTGGGCTACGTCGGGGTCAACCACGGCGTGGAGATCCCCGGAATCCAGCTCTTCTTCGCCGGCATCCACACCCTCGGCGGCCCCGCGCCCGTACGCCGCTACCTCCCCGACCTCGTCCAGCGGATCTGGGACCGCACGATCGACCCGGGGCTGGTCTTCGACCTCACCCTGCCGCTCGAGGAGGCTCCGGAAGGCTACGCAGCGATGGACGAGCGGCGTGCCACCAAGGTGCTCCTGACCCTCTGACGCCCTGATCTCTGCCGGGAGGCGACCTACCGTGGGAGACGTGACCAGCAAGGACGAGATCCGGGAGTTCCTCGTCTCCCGCCGCGCGCACATCACCCCTGCTCGGGCCGGGATCCCCGACCGGGGTGGCGAGCGTCGGGTCCCGGGCCTGCGGCGGGAGGAGGTCGCCGAGCTCGCCGGGGTGAGCCTCGACTACTACACCCGGCTCGAGCGCGGCAACCTCCGCGGGGCGTCCGACAGCGTGCTGGACGCGATCGCGCGGGCGCTGCAGCTCGACGAGGTCGAGCGCGCGCACCTGTTCGACCTTGCCCGCGCGCGGACGGCACCTGCCACCGCGACGACCGGGGCGCGACGGGACGGCACCCCACTCGTACGCCCGTCGGTCCAGCGCGTCCTCGACAGCCTCACCGCCCCGGCGGTCGTCACGAACGCGAAGCACGACCTCGTCGCGGCGAACCTCGCGGGTCGCGCCCTGCTGGCGCCGCACTTCGAGACCGACCAGCCGAACCTGGCCCGCTTCATCTTCCTCGACGCCCGCGCCCGCGACTACTACGTCGACTGGCCGCTGGCGTGCAGCCTGACCGCGGCCATGCTCCGGCTCGAGGCCGGTCGCGACCCGCTGAACGCCGACCTCACCGCGCTGGTCGGAGAGCTGTCGATGAGGAGCCCGCAGTTCCGGACCCACTGGGCCGACCAGGACGTCCACGAGCACCGGACCGGCACGAAGGTCTACCGACACCCTGACGTGGGCGAGGTCGAGGTCACCTACGACGTGTTCGCGATGCCGGGCGAGCCCGGTCTCCGCATCACCACCTACACCGCCGAGGACGGCACCGAGTCCGCCGACAAGCTCGCCCTGCTCTCGACCTGGGCAGCGACCCAGCAGCAGAGCTGACCCACCGCTCGAGGAGACCCATGCAGATCACCCGCAGCTCGATCGACACCGCGAAGGGGCCCGCCGACTGGTTCACCGGCGACGTCTACATCGACTCCGTCGCCGCCGCTCCCCCGCCGTCACGCGTGACGGCCAGCCTTGTTCACTTCATGCCGGGCGCCCGGACGCACTGGCACCGTCACCCCCTGGGCCAGACGGTCTTCGTCACCGAAGGCGTCGGCCTCTGCCAGCGCCGCGGCGGACCGGTCGAGAGCATCCGCCCGGGTGACCGGGTCCTCTTCGAGGCCGGCGAGGAGCACTGGCACGGCGCCGCTCCGAACCGCCTCATGGTGCACGTTGCCATCAACGAGGGCGACGACGAGCACGCGGTCGTCGACTGGCTCACGCCCGTCACCGACGAGGAGTACGCCGCGGCACCGGGGACCCGTCCGGAGTGACCCGCCGAACCGCCCCCGCGGTCACCCGATCACGGACGGGATGGTCTGCCGGACGAGCGTGATCAGCGCACCCCCGAGCAGCCGCTCGGCCTGCTCGCGCGTGATCTCCCCCGCGCTCAGCCAACGCCGGGTGACGACGGTCGCGTACGCGGAGTAGCCGTGCAGCGCGACGCGCACGGCCGGGTCGTCGCGCACCGCGTGCAGACCGGCGATCTCGCAGATCTGGTCGGACATGCTCTCGACGTAGGCGTTGAGCAGCCGCTCGATCTCCTCGTCGCGCGACGCACCGAGGAAGCCCGACGCCGCGAGCCAGGTCTCTCGACTCCGCGAGACCATGTCGACCCACTCGCGCACGCTCTCCTCGATCCGCCCCTCGGCGGTCGCGCCCTCGACGAACGCCGGCGTCGGGAGCCGAGGAGCTCCCAGCAGGCGACCGATCACGGCAAGGTAGAGCTCCCGCTTCGTCGGGAAGTAGTGGTTCAGCAGGCCGCGACTCACCCCGCAGGCCTGCGCGATCTCGGTCGTCGAGACCTCGTCGTACGGGCGTTCGGCGAAGACCCGGCTCGCCGTGGCGACGATCTGGCCGCGCCGCTCGTCAGGGGGCAGGCGCCGGCGAGTGGACATGGCCGCCATCTTGCCTCAGGCGCACCGCCCGCACGCGGACATGTCCAAGAGAGCGCGCCGCCTATTGACCCTCTGTCGGTGATTATTGTCACAGTGCCAATAACGTGCCATCATGCGTCGAAGGCCGCCGGCGCGGCGCTCGGCTCGACGAGGAGTGGACATGGCAGACCTCAGCAGGAGAAACCTCTTACGGGCAGGCGGAGCCCTCGGCGCGCTCGGCGCCTTCGCCGCCGCCGCACCGGCCCACGCATGGACGTGGTCGTCCGCGGGCTCGATCGCGGGAACGGGCACCGGTCGCGATCCGCGCTACGTGTGGGACGACCTCGCCGACCCGGTTCTCGCGTCGCTCCTCGACCGCGGAGGCGTCCCGGCGGTCAACGACGTCCTCCGGCCGTGGACGAAGAACGGCCAGACCGTTCCGTCCGGCCTCCCCGCCGACGTCGCGGCGCTCGTCAACCAGACCCGCAAGCTCCCCGCGTGGGCGGACCAGGGCAAGCTCGACCTCGCGTACCAGTTCACCCGCAAGCGCGGGCTCTACCTCGGCGTCCTGTACGGCATGAACAGCGGCATGATGAGCGCCGCGATCCCGCGCGAGGCACGCGCCGTCTACTACTCGAAGGGCGGCGCCGACCTGACCGACCGCATCGCCAAGACCGCGAAGCTCGGGTACGACATCGGCGACTACCACGCGTACCGTCCGGACGGCGAGATGATCGTCACCTGCGTCAAGACCCGGCTCACGCACGCCGCCGTCCGACACCTCCTCCCCCAGTCGCCGCACTGGGTGGCCTCGGCGGACGAGGACATCCCGATCAGCCAGTTCGACATCATGGTGACGTGGCACAGCCTCGCCTCGTCGGTCTGGCAGAAGCTCATGGAGTGGGACATCCGGATCCCCAAGGCCGAGGCGGACGCCTACCTCCACATCTGGCAGGTCACCGCGTCCATGCTCGGAGTCCTCGACGAGTACATCCCCGCGTCCTGGGACGAGGCGCTCGCCCAGCGTGAGCAGGTCCTGGTGCCGCTCCTCGGGCCGACCCCGGAGGGCGTCAAGCTCGCGGAGATGCTCGTGAACCTGGGCGACCGCATCGACTTCACCCTGGTCACGAAGCCCGCGTTCGAGTCGGTCACGCGATACATGCTCGGCGACCAGGTCACCGACTGGCTCGGGATCGATCGCAACCCGATCCTCGACGCGACCGTCGCCGCCGCCTGGATCCCGTTCGTCCGGCTGCGCGAGCTCGGCCTCCCGCTGCTCGGCGTGCCGTCGATCTACTTCCTGTTCGAGGAGCTCATCCGGAAGTTCGCGCTGTTCTACCTCGAGCCCGGGCAGCAGATCAACATCGACATCCCGACGATGAACAACCCGAACTACCCGAGCTCGGCGTCCTGAGACGCCACGACGCAGCGAGGAGCACAGGTCATGCACGAAGTCAGCAGACGGAAGGTCCTGATCGCGGGCAGCGCCATCGGGGCAGCAGGAGCACTCGGCGGCGTCGCACCGGCGGTCGCGCGCCCCGCATGGACGTGGGCGGCGAAGAGCTCGCTCGCAGGGTCGGGCCGTGGGATCGATCCGCAGTGGGTGTGGGACGAGGAGGTCGACGCCCTGATGGCCGCGGTGATCGACCGTGGCGACGTGCCGCTCGTCAACGAGCACCTGCGGACGTGGTCGCGCAACGACCAGCCCGTCCCGTCCGGGCTCCCGAGCGACGTGCGCGCGTGGATGGAGCGCGCGCGACAGCTCCCGGCGTGGGCGGACCAGGCCAAGCTGCGTGCCGCCGCACGCTTCAACGAGTCGCGCGGCATCCTGCTCAACCTCTGCAACGGCCCGGGCGGCGGCATGCTGAGCACGGCGATCCCGCGGGAGGCGCGCGCGGTCTACTACTCCAAGGGTGGCGCCGACATGGAGGACCGCGTCGCGAAGACGAGCATCCTCGGCTTCTCGGTGGGCGACCTGAACGCGTACGAGCCCGACGGCGACTGCATCGTCCAAGCGGTCAAGACCCGGATGGTGCACGCCTCCGTGCGGCACCTCCTCCCGCAGTCGCCGCACTGGGCGGGGACCAGCGGAGGCCAGAAGATCCCGATCAGCATCGCGGACGTGCTGGTCACCTGGCACAGTCTGCCGACCTGGACGATGCAGAAGCTGCTCGAGTGGAGGGTCCGCCTCACGACCGAGGAGTCGGAGGGCTACCTGCACTCCTGGCAGGTCACCGCGCACATGCTCGGCGTGCCCGACGAGTACATCCCCGCCTCGTGGGAGGCCGCCAACGCCCAGTCGACGCAGCTGTTCGACCCGGTCCTCGGTCCGACGCCCGAGGGGGTCATCCTCACCGACATCCTGCTCGGGCAGCTCGCCGAGCAGACGAGCCCGTTCAGCGTCAGCCGGCCGCTGGTCGACGCGCTCGCCCGCTTCCTGGTGGGCGACAAGATCGCGGACTGGGACGGGATCGACCGCGAGCCCGTGTGGGAGGCCGCGATCCGGACCGTGTGGCCCGCCTTCATCGCGCTGCGCGAGGGGGCGATCAAGCTGCCGCTCGTCCCCCGCCTCGCATGGACGATCGACGAGATCGCGCGGGCGTACCTGATGTTCTACCTGACCAAGGGGAAGGGGACCGTGATCTCGATCCCCGACCGCAACCGCACCTTCCCGTCGGCATGAGCGACGACGCGCCGGTGCCGTCCGACGGAGGCTTCGGACGGCGCCGGTTCCTCGGCTACGTGCTGGCCGCACCGACGTTGGCGACGGCCGCGAAGCTCAGCATCGCCCCGAGCGCGGAGGGCGTCGTGTCGCCGCAGCCGACCGACTTCCTCGACCTGAACGACCTCATGACGGTCGCCGCGCTTCCCACCTCGCACCTGATCACGGTCCAGGTCAACACCGACGGCACCGTGTCGTTCGCCCTGCCCCGCGCCGAGGTGGGGCAGGGCATCACGACCTCGACGGCGATGCTGATCGCGGAGGAGATGGACGTCCCCCTCGAGCGGGTGAAGGTCTCGCTCGCCGACGCACGTCCGGAGCTGCTGTTCAACCAGCTCACCGGCGGCTCGAACACCACCATCGCGACCTTCGACCCGATCCGCGTCGCGGCGGCCATCGCGCGGCTGCGGCTCCTGGCCGCGGCGGCGGCCGAGCTCGGCGTCGCCACGTCCGACCTGACGATGCGCGACGGCGTCGTGACGGCGCCCGGACATGCCGGCCTGGACATCGGCGCGCTCGCGGCGAAGGCCGCCAGCTCCCGCACCGAGCAGGTCCGGGTCACGCTCAAGTCGCGCGAGGACTTCACCGTGATCGGCACCCCGCGCAACCGCGTCGACGCGCTCGCCGCGGTCACCGGACGCAAGACCTTCGCGATGGACCTGCAGATCCCTGAGGCGAAGCCGACGATGGTGTGCCGGCCGCCGACGATCAACGGCACCGTACGCTCCGTCGCTAACCTCGCCACCGTCCGTGCGATGCCCGGGGTCACCGACGTGGTCACGATCTCGACCGGCGTCGCGGTCCGCGCCGAGACGTTCGGCCAGTGCATCGACGCGGTCCGCGCGCTGCAGGTCGCGTGGGGTCCCGGCACCGCCGAGGGCAAGTCCGACGCGAGCGTGCTCGACGCGCTGCGCCGGGCCGAGCTGCCGATGGGTCTCCCGCCCCTGACACCCACGATCGACACCCGCTTCACGTTCCACTTCCGCAGCAACAGCGCGCTCGAGACGAACTGCGCGATCGCCGACGTCCGCGGCGGTCGTGCCGAGATCTGGTCGTCGTTGAAGTCACCGATCGTCGCCAGGCAGAAGATCGCGGCGAGGCTCGGGCTCCCGCTCGACGCCGTCACGGTCCACGTCACCGAGGGCGGCGGGTCGTTCGGGCGCCGTCTCTTCTTCGACGCCGCCCTCGAGGCCGCGGAGGTCTCGCAGAAGATCGGGAAGCCGGTCAAGCTCATGTGGCACCGCGCCGACGACTCCCGCCAGGGCCGGACCCACCCGATGGCGCTCTCGCGGGTCCGGGCGACCTACCTGGGGAGCTCGGTGCTCGGCTTCAAGCAGGTCCACACGAGCGTTGCCACCGACCTCGGCCACGGCCTCGGCGAGATGATCACGGCGCTGGCGGCGAGCATCCCCGTCGGTGACCTGGCGTTCTCCGAGACCTTCTTCCAGCTGTCGCAGACCATGCCGTACGACTTCGGCGTCAGCAACCGCCTCCTCAACGAGACCGACAAGGGCTTCAACACCGGGAGCATGCGCAACGTCTACTCCCCCGACATGACGTGCGCGCGGGAGCTCGTGGTGGACCGCCTCGCCGCGCGGATGCGCAAGGATCCGTACCAGCTGCGGCGAGACTCCCTGCGCACCGACCGTGCACGGGCGGTGCTCGACAAGGTCGCGGAGGCGGGCAGCTGGGGACGGCGGCTCCCCGCGGGGGTCGCCCAAGGCATCGCGTTCCACGACGAGTACCGGTCCGTGAGCGCCGTCCTGGTGGAGCTCGACTGCCGCCCCGAGACGGTCGGGCGCACGATCCGGGACGCCGTCACCGGACCGCGGGTCACCAAGGCGGTGATCGCGGTCGACGTCGGCCTCGCGGTCAACCCCCGCGGCCTCGAGGCCCAGATGATGGGGTGCCTGATGGACGGCATCGCCCTCGCGCTGACGTCGAGCCTGCACCTCCGCGACGGCGCGTTCCTCGAGGCCAGCTGGGACAACTACTTCTACACGCGGCAGTGGAACACACCCCCGGACCTCCAGATCATCGTCATGCCGCCGACGACCGGTGATCCCGGCGGCGCCGGCGAGCTCGGGGTCGCCGCCTCGATGGCCGCGGTCGCGTGCGCGTACGGGCGGGCGACCGGGACCATGCCGACCACGTTCCCGATCAACCACGGCACGCTCTCGTTCGAGCCAAAACCCACCGTCCCCCCGATCCCGCAGTCCCCCACCAACGGGCTGGACCACGTCCGCTGACAGAGGAGCCCCTTCGTGCCCGAGCACACCTTCAGGCTGAACGGCCGCCAGGTCACCGTCGACGTCGCCGACGACGTACGCCTGCTCTGGGTCCTGCGCGACGTCCTCGGCGTCACCGGGCCGAAGTACGGCTGCGGGATCAACGTCTGCAAGGCCTGCACCAGCCACCTCAACGGCAAGGCGTTCAACCCCTGCGCCGTGCCGGTCGGAGCGCTCGACGCGACCGACGAGGTGACGACGATCGAGGGTCTCCCGGACACCGTCGGCCGTCCCCTGCACCCGATGCAGGAGGCCTGGCTGGACCGGGACGTCGCCCAGTGCGGCTACTGCCAGCCCGGTCAGATCATGGCGGCGGTCGCCCTCGTCCGGCAGGTCACGTCGGAGGGGCGCGCGATCACCGACGACGACCTCGACGGGATCCGCAACATCTGCCGCTGCGGCACCTACCCGCGCATCCGCGACGCGATCCGGTCCGGCGCGGCCGGCATGTGAGACGCAACAAGCCCCGCCACGAGAAGGGCGGGGCTTGCAGGACGGTGCGGCCGGGGAATTCCGCGCCGTCACGACGACTCTAGGACGACCGCCCATCATCGCGTGGCGAAATCGCCGAAATGCTCCCGCGGGACGGCGTACGCTGATCGCGCCCCAGCAGGGGTCGCGTGGTGGTCGGGGGAGGTTGCCGACGTGAGGAGTCATCGGTGACGTCGCCGTCCGTCGCCGCGGCGGGCGTGCCCGAGCGGAGCTCTGCGCGCCGCGCCGAGCGCGGGATCGCGCTGGTGGCAGCGGCGATGCGTGGGGTGGTCCTGCTCCAGATCCTCGTCAGCGCCGCCTCCGGCGCCCGTCTGTCCCACCACCCTCGGGCCTACTCCGTCCTGACCGCGGCGGTCGTCGTGGTGTCGCTCGCGCTCATCGCCCGGTGCCTGGTCTCGGGGTCGGTGCGCACCGGGGTGTGGCACTCCCCCGACCTCGTCCTCGCGTGGCTGGCGATCCCGGCGATGAACCTCCTGCTGCCACCAACCCACCTCGTCGGGACCTGGGAGTCCTGGGCACCCGGCTACGCGATCAACGTCGCGGCGCTGGCCGCGACCTGGCTGCGCCCGGCGGTCGCCGTCGTCCACGGCGTCGCGTTGGGTGGGTGGTACCTGGCCTGGACCTCCGCCGCCGACGTCGCGTCCTGGGAGACGAGCCTCAACAACGCCATCACCATCCCGGGCTACGCGATCGTGGTGGCGCTGCTCGTGCACTACCTGCGGCACCTCGCGGCCGACGCCGACCAGTCGCGCGAGGACGCGGTCGCCGCGACCCGGGCGCTCGAGCTCCAGCGCTACCAGCTCACCGTGCACGACGCGTCGAGCATCCTGCGGCTGCTGTCCGACGAGGAGACCCCGGCCGCGGTCCTGCCGGGACTGCGGCTGCAGGCCGACCGTGAGGCACGCCGGCTGCGCAACTACCTCGGCAGCCAGGTCGAGGAATCGCCCGACCGGTCACGGCGCACGGTGGGCACCATGCTCGCCGCCGCCCTGGAAGGGTTCGACGACCTGCCGCTCGAACTGGCGGTCGAGATCGGCGCCCACGTCGAGCTCGACCGAGAGGTCTGGACCGCGTCGCGCGGGGCCGTGACCACGGTGCTGCACAATGCGCGGCTCCACTCCGAGGCCCACCAGGTCGTCGTGCACGCCGACACCGACGGGTCGACCTGGGAGGTCGTCGTGTCCGACGACGGGGTCGGCTTCGACCAGGACGACGAGGCGTACGGGTTCGGTCTCGATACCCAGGTGCGTGAGGCGATCGAGCAGTGCGGCGCCACGGTGGAGATCCGTTCGTCGCCCGGCCGGGGCACCTCGGTCACGATCGTCGGACTGGTGACGGCCGGGGAGGAGACCCTGTGAACGAGCCGCTCGGTGCCCGCGATGCCTCACCGCTCCCCCGCGTCGTCGTCATCGACGACAGCACCGTGATCCGCGGCGGGTTCGCGACCGTCCACCCCGGGCTCGACGTCGTCGCGACGTACGCCAGCGTCGAGGAGTTCGAGGACGCGCCGGTCGACTGCGACGTCGTCGTCCTCGACCTCCTCCTGCGCGGACCGCACGGGGTCTCGTCCTCGACCAAGCAGGGACGCGCCGCGATCCGCGCGCTGCGCGACCTCGGGCGCCCGGTGTGCCTCTACACCGACGAGCGCCGGGCGATCGTCCTCGCGCTGTGCCTGCGGGCGGGCGCGAGCGGTGTCGTGCACAAGTCCGACCCGCCGCACGTGGCGGTACGCGCCGTCGAGGACATCCGGCTCGGCCAGGTGGCGATCACGCAGTCGCTCGTCGGGCTCACCGAGCTCCTGGACCGGCGCGGCGCCTCGCTCGACCTCAGTCCGCGACAGCGGCAGGTCATCTCGGCTCGCCCGCGTGGCCGCCACTGGGCTGACATCGCGGCGTCGCTGTTCATCAGCGAGGACACCGCTCGTGAGCACTACCGGGCCGCGTGCCTGAAGCTGCGCGACTACCTCCAGCACGCCAGCCCCGGTGACATCGAGCGGGCGGTCGGCACCGCGCCGGGCGACGTCCTCGACGAGGCGTGATCCTGACCCCCCGATTCCGGGGGTTACGCCCGTACGGCGTCCGCCGCGAAGGTGAACGCACCGGCCCGCACCGAGGCGGGCCTTCGGGGAGAGGAAGTCGACATGTTCGGATCGAGGAGCATGCGCCGTGCCGCACTCGGCGCCGTCGCGGCGACGATGGCGGCATCGGGCATCGTGGCGGCCACGGCGCCGGCGGCCAACGCCGTCACCTGCCGCGCGTACACGTTCATCGGCGTCCGCGGGACCGCCGACGGGACCCAGGCGTCGATGGGCACCCGGCTGCCCACCGCGCTCAGCGCGTTCCGGGCGAAGAAGGGCACGGCCAACGTCACGAGCGACTACGTCTCGTACCCGGCGTCGTTCAACTACCTCGCCTCGATGAGCAGCGGGCGCACGGCGCTGAAGTCCAAGATCAACAGCTACGTGTCGGGATGCCCGACCACGAAGATCGCGCTGTTCGGCTACTCCCAGGGCGCCCACATCGTGGGTGACGTCGTCGTGGGGATGTCGTCCACCCAGCGTGCGCGTCTGCAGGGCATCGGCCTCATCGGCGACCCGATGTTCAACCCCGCGCTGCGGGGCAAGGTCAGCAAGAACCCCTCGACCCGCGGAGGCGTGTGGGGGAAGCGCGCGTCGTGGCCGACCGGCGTCTTCGTCTACAACGTCTGCAACACCGGCGACCTGATCTGCGCCAACGACGGCACCAACGCGGTCACGAGCGCCGGCGTCGCGCCGCACCAGCAGTACACGACCGCGACCTACTCGCCGCTCGCCGGCACCTCCGGTGCGTACGCGATCGGCTCCCACGTGGCGACGCGTTCCTGACCGACGGCCGGAGGGCCAGGCATCATCGCGATGCCTGGCTCTCCTGCGCGATCCCGCCGCCGACCACCGTCGCGGCCGCCCCGAGGGCCAGCGCGAGGCCGGCGATCGTCATCACGGTCAGGGGCTCGCCGTACACCGCCGCTCCCCACAGCGTCGTGACTCCGGGGACGAGGAAGAGGAGCGCGTTCGTCGAGGTCACGCCGACGCGTTCGATGAGCACCCAGTAGGCGCCGTACGCTCCGAGAGTCGCCAGGACGACCAGCCAGCCGACGGCGAACCAGAACTGCCCCGTCGCCGGCGGGACGGCGTCGCCGGCGATCAGGGCGAGCACGCTGTAGACGACGGCCGACGCGATGCAGTGCACGGCGAGTGCGCGGCGCGCGGTCGTGCGGACGACGCCGAGCCGGGAGACGAACGTCGCGCCGACGAGGCTGAGCATCCCGAGGAGCGGCACGGCGTACGCCCACAGCGGGGCGTCCGTGCGCGGAGATGCCAGATCGGCCCAGGTGACGACGGCGACGCCGAGGACTCCGAGGACGAGGCCGACCCACTGGCGCGTCGACGTCACGAGGCCGAGCAGCGGCGCGGCGAGGGAGGCCACGACGAGCGGCTGGATCCCGTCGATCAGCGCCGTCGTGCCGGTGCTCACGCCGAGGGCGATCGCCCAGTAGACCGTCAACGTGTAGCCGGTCTGCGAGAGCAGCCCCACGGCGACCTGGCCGAGCACCTCGGCGCGCGACCAGCGGGCGAGTGCGCCGCGACCACCCGCGCGCAGGAACGGCAGCAGGAGCAGCGAGACGACCACGAACCGCCACATGAGGACCGTCAGCACCGACGCGTCGGAGGCGGCCAGCTTGGCGCCGATGAAGCCCGAGGACCAGCACACGACGAAGACGACGGCGAGGCCGACGGTGAGGAGAGTCGCGGACCGAGGTATACCGATCTGTTTATCTCTCATCCGCTCAGGCTATACCGATCGGTGTACTCTTGCCAGGTGGAAGCTTCTGCCATCGGGTGGACCCCCAAGGCCCGCGCCGTCCTCGCCGCGGCGTCCGAGCTCTTCTACGCCGAGGGCATCCACGCCGTCGGCGTCGACGCGATCGCCGAGCGCGCCGGGGTCACCAAGAAGACCCTGTACGACCGGTTCGGGTCCAAGGACCGCCTCGTCGTCGAGTACCTCCTCGACCGCGAGCAGCGGTGGCGCGACGTCCTCCTCCCCCGCCTCGAGGCGGCCGGCCCGGATCCCGGGTCGCGCCTGACCGCGATCTTCGACGCCCTCGCGAGCTGGTCCGACGACCACGGCGGCAAGGGCTGCAGCATGATCAACGCGCACGCCGAGATCAGCGACCCGTCGCACCCGGCGTACGCGGTGATCATCGAGCAGAAGCGCTGGACCCTCGCGCTCTTCGCCGAGCTGGCCCGGGACTCCGGTGCCGCCGACCCGGACGCCGTGGCGGACGACCTGATGATCCTGCACGAGGGGGCGCTGGTCGCGGCGGGCATGGGGGTCGTGCCCTCGGCGTACGAGCGTGCACGCGGAGCCGCCCTGAGGCGGCTCCGCGCCGGGTGACCCCGCGCTTTATCGGACCTCCTCGAAGACCGGGCCGTCCGTCGGGACGACGATGGCCGACGCCTTGGTCAGGTCCACGCGGTACGTGCCACCGGCGCGGACGGTCGCGAGCACCGCCTCAGCCTCGGCGCGCGATGCGAACCGCTGCGTGCGAAGGACCTCGGTGACCTCCGGTCGGATCGACTCCACCGGACCGACACCAGGCAGGAACCCGCCGTAGGAGTCGAGGACGTCGAGCTCGAACTGCACGTACCAGCCCTCCGGGTCGTGCACGTGGCTGTCGAGGTCGATCGTCACCCCGTCGGCGAGGAGCGGGATGCGGGGATTGACGTTCATCGCTTTGTCGTAGCCCTGGATCACCTTCCCCCCGTCGACGAGCCTCACCTGCGCGTCGACCACGCCGTTCTCGCGACCCGGCTTGAAGGGGCCGAAGCTCTCGATCGACTGGTAGCCGGGGATCGTGTCCGAGATGGCGTTGGTGGCGACCTCGTACCGCTTCTCGAGCTGGTTCACGAACTGGTCCTTGACCATCGCGTCGAGCATCGACAGCGGACGCCGCGCGTTCGCCGGATCGTTGTTGTACGCCTTGAGCGCCTGGTAGATCTCGACCAGCGGGAACTGGTTGGCGTGCTGAGGAGCCGCGTAGTCGACGTCGCCGTAGCGCTGCTGCAGCCACGCCAGGTTGTGCGCGAACCCGAGCCGCTGCCAGCCGTTGCGGGCATTCACGATCTTCGGGCTCCAGCCGTACCCGCCCATGTAGCCGAACGTCAGGGCCTCGCCGCTGTCCGGATCGTCGACGGAGAAGACGAACGACGCCGAGCCCGGCGTGTGGCCGGGCGACCACAGCGGGAGCAGCCGGACGTTGCCGAAGTCCATCCACGCGTCGTACTGGAAGAAGCCCGTCCGCTCACGGATCAGCGTCTCGGACGCGGGCAGCGCCGGCGGCAGGTTCCACGTGTTGCCGACCGCGTCCTGCGCCAGCCCCTCGATGTCCTCGCGCGGCGAGTGCAGCCGCACCGACCCTCCGGCGTTCTCGATCATCGTCACGAGCTCGTCGGTGGTGCCGTAGTGGTCGCCGTGGCCGTGCGCCATCAGGATGTCGTCGACGTCGCGCGGGTCGTAGCCCATCGCCTCGATGTTCTTCCAGTACTGGTAGCCGCTGTTCGGCCACCCGGTGTCCATCAGGACCAGGCGGTCGTCGCGCTTCGACCGTGTACCCATGTCGGCGTCGAAGAGGTAGAGCGACACCTCGTTGTCGCCGACGTAGAAGAACGTGCCCGGCACGATCTCGAACGGCTCGGTGCTGCGCGTGTACGGCGCCTGGGTGACGCCGGTCGCGGAGATGTCCACGTACGGCGTGCCCGACACCGGGTCGACGCCCTTGTCCTCCAGCAGCGTGCTGCCGGTCGGCACGTCCCAGACAGGCTTGCCGTCGGAGGTGTCGCTCGGCGTGAAGTAGTAGATCGCGCGGACCTTCGCGGCCTTCGCCTGCCGGTAGCTGCGGTCGAAGACGACGAACGCAGCCTTGCGGTCGGTGTTCGCATGGTCGTAGCTCTCGGTCACCGGGACGCGGGAGAACGTCGAGGGACGCGACTGCGACCAGTCCGCCGTGTTCACCTCGTAGACGTCCACGTCCCGCGCGACCCGGTAGGTCTCCTCGTACCGCTTCGAGACCTTCGGCAGGGCGCGACCCGTGATGTCGGCGGTCACCTTCCGCCCGTCGCCGAGCGTGAGGGTGTTCTTGTCCTTCCCGTAGACCCACCCGGCGGCGACGAGGTCGCCCGGCTCACCGTCGTACGGCGCAAGCTCCGGGCCGTACTTCATCGTGTCGAAGACGGGTGTGCTGCCCTTGGTGAGGACCGTGTGGAACGTCTGCGTCGCGTCGTCGGGGACGACGACCTCGCCCCTCGAGACGCGGTAGTCGACGAGCGTCCCTGGACGCACCGCCGCCTTGATCGACGCAGCCGTCGCGGCCGGCACCGTGTCGGTGACCGCCCACGTCCGGCGGTTGTCGCCGAGCACCGGCACCGCGACCTCGGCACCACCCGGGCGCGTCCGCACCTCGGCCGCGCCGATCACGAAGCCGACCTCGGAGCGCGTGTCGTGCCGGGGCTTCGGCGAGGCGTCCGCTGCTCCCGGCACGGTGGCCGCCGCCGCGAGCATCGCCATGGTCGCGGCCCCACCCACAAGCCGTCGTCGTCTCATGTACTCCCCCTCGTTCGCTTGGATGCTCGGCACGCTAGGTGTGACCCGCGTTACCCGTCCAAGCCCTCTTGCGCATGGCTCGATACCTTTGCAGCATCGAGCCGTCGATACTCTGCGCGCATCAGACGATGCCGAGTCGGGCTTGTACAGGAATTCACCACCGTCTCTAACGTGGGCCCACCGAACAGGCCGAGACGACCTCGCGGACGGGGTCGCCTCGCGGACAAGGGCGTCTTCACCGCGACGGGAAGCCGCGGTCCTGCACGCCCGGAAGGGCATGGGATGGGCAGCAACGTGGATCGCAGAACGTTGATCCGAGGGGGCGCGGCCGCGGCCGGCGCAGGGGCAGTCTCACTGGCGGGCCTCACAGGCTCCCCCGCCGCAGCGCACGGGAGAGGTGGCGGAGGCGAGGCCGGACGCGCGCCGAAGATGGTGCTCGGCACGCAACGTCGGGCGACGACGGCCGAAGCGCTCCGAGAGTTCCGTCGGCACGGCGTCGAGCGGGTCTGCGGCTACCCGGTCGACCCGCCGTACGACCTGGGCACCGGCACACGCGGCTACTGGACCCGCGCCGAGGTCGAGCAGCAGAAGGAGGTCATCGAGAGCCAGGGCATGGAGATGGACATGGTCGCCCTGCCGTTCCTCGGGTCCACCCTCATCGACAACGAGAGCCGGCCCGCGATCATGCTCGGCACCGCCGAGCGGGAACGCGACATCGAGGACGTCCAGAAGATGATCGAGGTCTGCGCGGCCGCGGGCGTCGGGACGATCAAGTACAACATGAGCCTCCTCGGCGTCCTGAGCACGAACGACGTCGCCGGGCGGGGCGGCACCACCCTGCGGCAGTTCCGCGCGGCCGATCTCGACTACTCACTGCCGGACACGATCGCCGGCACGGTCGACCCCGACACCTTCTGGGAGCGCATCGACTACTTCGTCTCCCAGGTCGCTCCGGTCGCCGACCAGTACCGCGTCAAGCTCGCCTGCCACCCGCAGGATCCGGGCACGCCTCCAGGCGGCTACCGCGGCGTCAAGGAGAACGTGCTCAGCGTGCCCGGCGGGAAGGGGCTCTTCACGTTCCTCAAGCTCCACCGCAGCAAGTACCACGGTCTCAACCTGTGCTGCGGCACGCTCGCGGAGATGCTGTGGAACCCGGGCAAGGAGATCTATCCGATCGCGCGGGAGCTGTTCCGGACGAAGCGCGTCTTCAACCTGCACCTGCGCAACATCAAGGGCAGGCGCAACGACTGGATCGAGACCTGGCCCGACGAGGGCGACGTCGACCACGCGGAGATCATCAACATCGCCGCCGACGAGGGCTACGACGGCGCCGTCGACCCGGATCACGTGCCTGAGACGGACGCCGATCCCGGCCGCCGGCAGGCGTACGCGCACGGGTACGGCTACATCCTCGGCATCATCGACGGGGCGGAGCACCGCGCCGCACGACGCCGCGCCGGTCGCTGATCTCGCGTCCCCGGCCCGGGCGGGTCACCCCTCCTCGCAGGACACCCGCCCGGGCCGCGGGTCGCAGTAGACGAGGTCCGCGTCGATGCGCACCGTGTGCTCGCGTCCGGCGCTGCGGTACGTGACGTCGAGCCCGCGCACCCGAGCCTCTCCGGGTCGGGGCTTGCGCAGCTCGACCATGAAGCTGAGGTACCCCTCCCGCTCGTGGCAGCGGTGCGAGATCGTCCGAACCACACGACGCCCCTCGACGACCTCGTGGAGCGGCGCGCTCGCGTCTGCGAGGACGACCACGCTCCCGTCGGGCTGCGGATCGGGCGCGACGAGCCCGAAGTCGGTCACCGTCATCCCGTTCAACGCGCCGACCGGCACGACGTCGAGGATCTCGGCGGTGCCCTCGCCGTCGAGACACAGGTCGCCGCCGTCGCTCGTCACCGTCGCCGGGGCGGCGACCGGCATCGAGCCCCACGCGCCGGGGCCTGCGTCCGGGTCGATCCGCGGGCCGGCGGTCGCCCATGCGTACGCTCCGACCGCCGTCGTGGCCGTCGCTCCCAGGGCGATCCCGCAGATCACGGCCCACAGAGTCGCCTTGCGACCGCGCGGGTGCCGAACCATCGGTGGCGTCCGCTCCCGCGGCGGACCGGAGGTCCGTCGGACGTGCCGCGTGTACGCCACGAGCCCGACCACGAGGACGCCCAGCAGCGGCACGAGCTCGATCGGGCCGATGCTCGTGCCACCCACCACGAGCAGCATCCAGAAGATCGTCAGCATCACCGCGGAGCCGCGCAGGAGCCTGCCGGTCGTGGATCTCATCGGTGGTCCTTCGGACTCGAGGGCAGGGACGGGACAAGGGAGACGGCCGCCGCGACGGCCACCCGCGCCGCGTCCTCGTCCTCCGAGGTCACGACGACGCCGAACACCATCCGGTGAGCGAGGACGAGATCGGCGGTGGTGAGGTCTCGGGAGACGCGGCCGGCCCGGCGAGCGCGGTCGAGCGCCGGCTCGAGGAGGGCGGCCAGGCGCTCTGCTCCGTCGTAGTCGGCGGTCGCGCGGCGGGCGTCGACGAACATCTCGACGAACGCCGCATCGGTGATCGTGAGCTCCAGCAGCCGACCCCACAGCTCCTCGAGGGTCCTGTCCTCCTCGCGCGCCGCGATCTCGCGCAGCTCGGCGAAGTTCTCCTCGAACACGGCGAAGGCCAGCGCGAGCCGGTCGGGGAAGTGTCGGTAGAGGACACCCTGACCGACGCCTGCTTCCCTGGCGATCTTGTAGAGCGGGACGTGGTAGCCCTGCGCCGCGAACACGCGCCGCGCCGCTGCCAGGATCGCTGCCCGGTTCTCCGCGGCCGCGGCAGGTCCACGGTTGATCTGGCGGCGCTGGGGAGGCATGCTGGAATCCTACTCCGGACAACATTGTCCGGTTATCCGGTTCCAGGAGGTCCCGATGCCCACGACGCCGCAGCCCGAGTCCGTGTTCGACCACACGTACGACGTCGTCGTCGTCGGTTCGGGGGCCGCGGGGTTGTCGACCGCGATGGCGGCCGCCGACTCCGGGCTGAGCGTGGTCGTGCTGGAGAGCACGGAGAAGTGGGGCGGCAACACCGCCATGTCCGGCGGCGGGATGTGGCTGCCGAACAACCCGCTGATGAAGCGGGACGGCGTCGGCGACTCCCGCGAGGAGGCGCTCGCGTACCTGGAGGCCACGGTCGGCGAGCCGGGCGCCGCGAGCAACCGTGCCCGCAAGGAGGCGTTCGTGGACGGTGTGGACGACTTCGTCCTCACCGCGGAGAAGTACGGCGTCGAGCTCGTGCGTGCACCCGACTACGCCGACTACTACCCCGAGAGGCCGGGCGGCAAGATCGGCCGTGCCGTGGAGGTGAAGCCGTTCGACGTGAAGCGGATCGGCTCGTGGTGGCAGACCTGCCAGGCCCCCGCGGCCCTGCCGGTGAAGACCGACGACGTGTGGCTGCTCGGCCGTGCCTGGTCGACGCCCGCGGGCTTCCGTCGCGGGGCGGAGCTCGTGTTCCGCGCAGCGGGCGGCGTCCTCCGCGGCAAGAAGCTCGCGGGCATCGGCGCGGCGTTCGCCTCCTCGTTCCTCGACGTCGTCGTGCTGCAGCAGCACACCCCGCTCTGGCTGAGCTCGCCGCTCGAGGACCTGGTCATCGAGGGTGACCGTGTGGTCGGGGTCCGGATCACGCGCGACGGCAAGCAGGTCACGGTCGGCGCGACCCGCGGCGTGATGCTCGCCGGGGGCGGGTTCGACCAGAACAAGGAGATGCGCCGCGCCCTCCAAGGCATCGAGGGCAGCCCGTCCGGCGCCCCGGGCAACCACGGTCGACCGATCGAGATCGCCCACAAGGCCGGCGCTGCGCTCGAGCTGATGGACGACGCGTGGTGGGGTGCCTCGATCGCTCCGCTCGACGGTCACCCCGCTGCCTTCATCGTCGGCGAGCGGTCGTTCCCGTTCTCGATCATCGTCGACCGGCACGGCGACCGGTTCGCGAACGAGTCCGAGTCGTACGTCGATCTCGGCCACCACATGCTCGAGCACGACAAGGACGGGCCGTACTGGTTCGTCGCCGACGCCCGGCACGCGCGACGCTACCTGCGGACGTACGCCATGGACCCGCGCCTGAACAAGCAGATGGCAGACGCCGGGATCATGGTGAAGGCCGACTCGCTCACCGAGCTCGCGGCACGGATCGGCGTCGATCCCGCCCGCCTCGACGCGACCGTGCAGCGCTTCAACGGCTTCGCCAGGGCGGGTGTCGACGGCGACCACGGCCGCGGCAACTCCGCGTACGACCGCTACTACGGCGATCCGCTGGTCCGCCCGAACCCGTGCCTCGGCCCGCTGGAGAAGGGGCCGTTCACCGCGTTCAGGATCGTGATCGGCGACCTCGGCACCAAGGGCGGCGTCGTCACCGACGGTGACGCCCGCGTGCTCCGCGAGGACGGCTCGGTCATCGAGGGCCTGTACGCGGCCGGCAACAACTCCGCCGCCGTGATGGGGCGGACGTACCCGGGTCCCGGATCGACCATCGGGCCTGCCGCGGTGTTCGGATTCCGCGGGGCGCGGCACATGGCGGCGTCACGCTGAGTCGTCGGCGACGGGCGGGGCCACGGGCGACTCGGGAACCGGCGACTCGGCCAGGGTGACGCTCGTCGACCTCAGCCGCGGAACAGCCCGTCGACGTCGGGGAGCTCGTCGAACCGCGTGAATGTCCCGGCGTCTGCGATCTCGGTCGCGGCCCTCAGGAACCCGCCCCACGCCGTACGCGCCAGCGTGCCCCCGACGCTGATCCGCCGGACCCCCAGGTCCGCAGCCTCCGCCACCGTGATGAACGGCGCGTTGATCAACAGGTTCACCGGCTTCGGAGACACCGCGGCCACGATCGGGGCGACGTGCTCGCGTCCGATGCGCGGAGCGTAGAGACAGTCCGCGCCGGCCTCGGCGTACGCCTGCAGCCGTCGGATCGTCTCGTCGAGGTCCGGCCGACCGTGCACGAAGCCCTCGGACCGGCCGGTCAGGACGATGCCCGTGCCGCTGTCGTCGATCGCGCGCCGTGCCGCAGCGATGCGTTCCACGGCGAGATCGAACCCGAACAACGGGTCGGCCGCGTCGCCCGACGCATCCTCGATCGAGAGCCCGGCGACCCCCGTCTCCGCCGCCATCGCGACGTTCGTCGCCACGTCGGCGGGCTCCACCGCGTAGCCGCCCTCAAAGTCCGCGTTGACCGGCACCGTGACGGCGGCGGCCACGAGACGCAGGTGCTCGAGCGCCTGGTCCCGGGTGACCTGCGCGTCCTTGCGACCCAGCGTCCAGGCCAGTCCCGCGCTCGTCGTGGCGAGCGCCGCGAAGCCCATCTGCTCCAGAGCTCGCGCGGTGCCCCCGTCCCACGGGTTCGGCATGACGAAGCACCCCGAGGCGTGCAGCCTGTGGAACTCAGCGACCCGCTCGTCTGGCATCGCGCACCTCCCGCGTACGCCGCTCAGCCTAGCTCCGCAGCGGCGTCGCGGACGGGTCGCTGTCACACCAGGTGCCTCACCCCTGGCGGATCCGCAGCACCTCGCTTCGGGCGAAGTCGACCCGCTGGGTGTTCTCGCCGCCGGCGTGCCCGAGCTCTTCGGCCAGGTCGAAGCCCGCCTCGAGCAGGTGCTTGTTGCGACGCCGCTCGTGGAGCCCGTGGCCCGATCGGCGGAACCGTCGCCGCGCACGGCCGTTGCCGGCCAGCGCGTCGAGCTCCGCCGCGGTGATGATGCCGCTGCTCACCTCGGGCGCCATCAGGTCGCGCATGAAGCGCCGCTCTGGCTTGACCGTCATCGCGAACACCCGGACGACGATCACGATCGCGAGGATCGGCACGCCGAAGAGGAGCGCGATCGTGAGCTGTCCCTGCGCGTCCGTCCCGCTGCCGGCGATCACACCGGTGATCGCGGTGACGGAGTCCCAGACGAAGTGGATCGCCATCGCGACCAGCATCAGCCCGAGGCCGCGCCCCACCCGTCGCGGCTCGGACGGACGACCGAGCAGGTAGACGAGCCCGGCGCAGAAGACCGCGCTGTACAGCGTGTGCGAGGCGAAGCCTGCCGCCATCCGCATCAGGAACGTGCCGGAGGCGGCTCCGACCGGGTCCGCGCCGAAGTGCGACGGCGCCGAGTTGATGACGTACGAGACGTTCTCGAGGATCTGGAAGCCCAGGCCGATGAACGCACCGATGATGAACCCGTCGAACGCGGTCCGGACGACGCGTGGTGCGAGCGTGATGACGAGGACGAGCCCGAGCCCCTTGCTGATCTCCTCGGTGAAGGGCGCTGCGAGCGAGGCGCCCCAGTCGATCGCGAAGTCCTGGCCGAACAGCTTGCCGTACAGGCTGAGCAGCGCGTCGTTGGCCGGAGCCGCCATCACCCAGGTCGCCGCGAAGGCGCCCCAGAGGAACGCGACCACGTACAGGCGTGCCGGGATCGCCGAGTAGCGGTCGATGTGCTGGGTGAACCACCAAAAGAGCAGCGCGTACAACCCGAAGACGACGAGCCCGAGGGTCAGGACCGGCCCGAAGATGCTGACGATCGTGGACCAGCCCCGCAGCTGGAGGAAGACACCCCAGGCGACCAGTCCCGCCCACACCCAGAACGCGAGGTTACGCGGCTGGAAGACCCTGACGTCGGCAGACCAGCCGGACTCGGCGATCGCACGCCGACGCGCCTCGAGAAGGTCCGCGTCCGACACGGTGACGGTGGACTCGGTGCTCATCGCCCCTCCTCGCTCTCGAACGTGATGCTGCGGATCAGCGAGGCGACCGCCTGGGCGTCGCCGGTCGGCGCCGCCTTCGCCGCGACGACCTCGACCTCCAGACCGACCCCGTCCACGACGAACGCCGTGATCGCCCCGTCGGTGCTGGCGCTCACGTAGCGCGCCATCACGCCGGTGACACCGGAGTCGGTACGGACCGACGCCCGGCCGCCGGTCACCTTCGGACCCGACTTGTTGAGGGCGTCGGTGGTCTTCTCCAGCTGGTCCAGCAGCTCCTGCGGCGTCCCGTCGAACGGACCGGTGGTCAGGCGGACGGTGACCCTGCCGTTCGACACCGTCGCGGTCGTCGGTGTGCTCGAGTTCACCGGCTCCTCCCCTCGCCGGACGCCGTCCTCGATCTCCCAGCCGACCGGCGGCGCGAACGTGACGCCGTCGCGGAGGACCATCACGTCGCCGGCCTCCACCGGATCGTCGTACGGGACCGCGTCGTCGATCGCGGGGAGCGCGAGGTTGAAGAACAGGGCGACGGCGAGGACGACGAGGGCGGGTGCGATCGTACGCCGGTCGAAGCCGAACCAGCGGCGTTCGACCGGGACCCAGCCGGGTAGGGAGGACGGCGCCGGCACCGCCGGCTCGGGGACGGTCATGGGACTCCTTGTCGGCGAGCGAGCGGGCGCGTCCAACCTAACGGCGAACGGACCCGGCCGCACGCGGTCGGATCAGCCGCCCGCGACCACTCGCTCCCACACCGCGGCCAGTCCCTGCCCACCCCCGATGCACATCGTGGTCAGCCCGTAGCGCTGCTCCCGACGGTCGAGCTCACGCGCCATCGTCCCGAGCATCCTCGCGCCCGTCGCCCCGACGGGGTGCCCCAACGAGATCCCTGACCCGTGGACGTTGGTACGCGCCAGGTCCTCGGCGGTGAAGCGCCACTCGCGCAGGACGGCGAGAGCCTGCGCAGCGAAGGCCTCGTTGAGCTCGATGACGTCGATGTCGGCGAGCCGCAGTCCGGCCCGGTCCAGCGCATCGGCCGTCGCCGGGACCGGACCGATTCCCATCCTGCTCGGCTCAACGCCGGCCACCGCCGACGAGACGAGCCGCACCCACGGCTTCAGGCCGAGCTCGTCGGCGCGGTCGCGCGTGGTGACGAGCGCGAGCGCGGCGGCGTCGTTCTGTCCGCTGGCGTTGCCCGCGGTGACCGTGGCGTCGGGGTCCGACTCGCGCATGATGGGCTGGAGCGCGGCCAGCCTCTCGAGGCTGGCGTCGGACCGGGGATGCTCGTCCCGGTCGACGACGGTGTCGGCGCCACGACGGGGGACCGTCGTCGGCACGATCTCCTCGGCGAAGATCCCGCTCGCCTGGGCGGCGACCGCGCGGCGGTGCGACTCGAGCGCGAGTGCGTCCTGCTCCTCACGGGAGACGGCGTACTCGCGGCGCAGGTTCTCCGCGGTCTCGATCATGCCGCCGGCCACCGGATGCCTCCGTCCACCGGCAGTGACCCGGCCGCGGGCGAGCGCGTCGTGGACGCGCACGCCGGAACGCGCGCCGCCCCACCGCATGTCAGTGGAGAAGAAGGCGACGTTGCTCATCGACTCCGCGCCACCAGCCACGACGACGTCGCTCACCCCGGCACCAACCTGCAGGACTGCCGTCAGGATGGCCTGCAGCCCGGAGCCGCAGCGACGGTCGATCTGCTGGCCACCGACCGACACCGGCAGCCCGGCATCGAGCGCGACGACCCTGCCGATCGCCGGCGCGTCCGCCGTCGGGTAGCAGTGCCCGAGGATCACGTCGTCGACCAGCGCGGGCTCGATGCCGCTGCGGGCAAGCAGCCCCTGCATCGCGCTCACACCGAGGTCGACCGCGCTCATCGAGCGGAACGCTCCCCCGTAGGCGCCGACCGCCGTCCGGACCGGCTCACAGACGACGACGTCGCGCATCCTCCCGGGACTCACAGCGCGTGCACGATCTCGGCGAAGCGACGGAGGTCGTTCATCGGATCGGCGCCGACCGGCGTCACTTGGACCACCGTCACACCGTCGTCCTGGTAGGCCTGCAGCCTGTCGCGAAGGTACGCCTCATCGCCGATCAGCGACGTGCCTTCGAGCAGCGGCGCGGGGAGCGCTGCCGTCGCCTCGGCGACGTGACCCTCGAGGTAGAGGTCCTGCACCTTCTCTGCCTCCGCCTCCCACCCGTATCCCCGGACGACGCGATTGTAGAAGTTGGCCTCGCGCGTGCCCATCGCCCCGACGTAGAACGTCAGGTGCGCTCGGTCGAGCTCACGGAGGTGCTCGACGTCGGCACCGACGGCCATCGGCCCGCCGGACACGACCTGGAACGGCGACAGGCCCTCGTCCCGCTTCGCGAGTCCTGCCGCGACCGCCGGACCCCACACGCGGTCGGCCTTCTCGGGGATGTGGAGGAACGGGATCCAGCCCTCGGCGACCTCCGCGGCCAGCTCGACGTTCTTCGGGCCCAGCGCGGCGACAAGCACCGGGATCTGTGGACGCAGCGGACGGTGCAGCAGCTTCAACGGCTTGCCCGCGCCGGTCCCCTGCTCCTTCGGCAGCGGCACCGTGTAGCGCCGGCCGGCGTGGTCGAGGTGCTCGCGCCGCCACACGGTGCGCACGATCTCGATGATCTCGCGCGTGCGCCCGAGCGGGGCGTCGTACGCGAGCCCGTGCCAGCCCTCGACCACCTGAGGCCCGCTGGCCCCGATCCCGAGCGTGAACCGCCCGTCGGAGACCTGGTCGAGCCCGGCAGCGGTCATGGCGAGCAGCGCCGGCGTGCGGGAGTAGATCGACACGATCCCCGACATCAGCTCGACCCGCTCGGTGACGCCGGCGAGCAGCCCGAGAATGCTGACAGCGTCGAAGCCGTACGACTCGGGGACCGAGATCACGTCGACACCTGCCCGCTCGTACTCGGCGGCGAGCGTCCGGATCGAGCCGATGTCCGTCCTCGGGTCGATCCCGACGGCGAGCTTCATGCTGGGCACCTCCCTCAGTCCGACTCGAACGACTCGACGTGGTCGACGCTCTGCCCCGACACGCGGTAGAGGTGCCACTGCGCGTACGGGTAGTGGTCGTCCCCGTCATAGCCGAACGCGTCAGCCAGGCCCGGAAGCTCGACCGTCGTCTTCTCCAGCTGTTCCTTCAGCTGCTCGCCGCTGCAGGGATAGCCGCACTCCTCGAGCGCTGCGCCGAAGAGCCGGGCGGTCATGTACGCGGGGACCGTGTAGGCACCGTTGAGCTCGAGCACGTTGTCCGACGGCATCGTCCCGTCGACCGCCGCGAGGAACTCTGTGGCGGCACCCTCCGCGGAGGCTGGGTCCACGACCTCGTTCACCGTCAGGGCGTAGACGTCCTTGTCGGTGGACTCGGCGAGCGAGGGCAGGTTGCCGGTCCCGTCGACCCAGATGAACGGAGCGCCGATCCCGGCGCTGCGCACACCCTTCAGCACGCTGAGGAACCCGGGGCCCGTGTTGCTCATCATGACGACGTCCGGCTTGGCCGCGACGATCTTGGCGACCTGCGCCGAGGAGTCGCTCGCGGCGATGTCGATCTCCTGGCGGGTGACGATCTCGACCCCTGCGTCGGCGGCCTTCTCCTCGACCTGGTCGCCGAAGCCGACGGACGTGAGCGTGTTGATGTTGACCAGCGCGGCACGGGGCGCGTCGACGCCTGCGACCTTCGCGGCCGCGGCCAGGATGGCACTGCCGGCCTTCGTGTTGTCCGCGCCCAGGCTGAAGGCGTAGTCGTTCTTCTCGGCGAGCGACATGCACGCCAGCGGCACCTTGTAGCGCTCCGCCACCGGTGTGCCCGCCGAGCAGTTGGCGCTGAGGACGAAGCCGAAGATCGCGTTGACCTCTTCCGCGGTCGCCAGCTGGGTGGTGTTGGTGGCGGTGCGGGAGGCGTCAGCAGCGTTGTCGAGCGTGACGAGCTCGATCTTGTGCCCGTCGATCCCGCCGTCGGCGTTGACCTCGTCGATGTAGGCCTGGATGCCGACCTGCATGCCCTCGCCGTAGTAGGCGGTGACGCCGGAGAGCTCGGCGTTGATGCCCCACTTGTACGTCCCGTCGCCGTCGGACGAACCGCTCGCTCCGTCGTCTCCGCTGCACGCGGAGGCCACGAGGGCGAGGACTCCTGTCGCGACGACTGACACGATCCCGCGCGTACGCGTGGACTTCATGGTGGACCTCCGTGCTAGGGGGAGCTGTTGCTGACCGTTCACTCTGCTGACTGCCCGAGGTAGGACCGCTTCACCTCGGCGCTCGCCATCACCTCGCCGGGATCCCCGACGCGCAGGACCTCGCCGAAGTTCATCGCCATCAGCCGGTCGCAGTTGCTGACGACGAAGCCGGGGTCGTGGTCGATGAGGACGATCGTCCGGCCGAGCCTTCGCATCTCGGAGAGCGCGTCGGCGATCGCGCCGCGTTCGCTGGCGCTGACGCCTGAGGTCGGCTCGTCGAGCAGGACGAGCTCGCCACCGACCGCGAGCGCGCGCGCCATGTCGGCGAGCTTCTGCACAGCGCTCGACAGCTCGCCCAGCGGTCGATGCGCGTACGCGCCGAGGTCGAGTAGCTCGAGGGCCTCCATCGCGCGGGTCCGGCTCGTCTGCGCGAACCGCGTACGCCGGTGGTCGGAGAACCTCAACGCTCCCCACACCGAGTTCTTGAGCTGTCCCAGGGACACGAGGTCGAGCACGCTCAGATGGGTGAAGTACTGGGTCGACTGCAGGCTCCGCCCGATGCCGTGGCCGCGGACCTTGTGAGGCGAGATGCCGGTGAGCGTCTCGCCCTTGAAGACGACGTCCCCGCGGACGGTGGGGACGACCCCGCTGACGACGTTGAGGATCGTCGTCTTGCCCGCACCGTTCGGACCGACGATGCCGAACGTGTGGCCTTGCGCCACCTCGAAGCTGATGTCGCGCAGGATCGAGACTCCTCCGAGCTCGACGTCCACGCTCTGGAGTGCCAGCAGCACGGTCACACCTTCTCTCGACCCAGGTAGGTGTCGAGGACTCCCTCGACATCGAGCTCGTCGATGGCGCCTTCGGCGACCACGACGCCGTCGTCCATCACCTGCACGCGGTCGGCCACCGCGAGGGACTCCGCGACCGACTGGTCCGCGGCGAGGATGGCGAGGCCCTGCTCGTCGGCGAGCCGCCGCAGGTACTGCATGAGCTCGCGGACGACGCCCGGCGCCAGCCCGAGCGACAGCTCGTCGACCAGCAGCACCTTCGGCGTCCGCAGCAGCGCGAGCGCCGTGGCGAGCATCTGGCGCTCACCACCGCTCAACAGGCCGGCGCGGACGGCGAGGCGGTCCTGCAGCCGGGGGAAGTACTCCAGGACCTGGTGCTTGAGCGCCTTGCTCGGCGCGACGAGACGCAGCTGCTCGTCGACCGTCATCCCCGTGAACACCTTGTTGCGTTCCGCGATCAGCTCCAGCCCGGCGCGCGAGAGCGCCAGCGGGTGGGGCCGGCGTACGGGCTTGCCGAGCAGCTCGACCCGGCCGGCGGACCGTCCGGTCTCCCCCGCAAGGAAGCCGACGATCCCGCGCAGCGTGGAGGTCTTCCCGGCGCCGTTGCGGCCGAGCATCATCGTGAGCGTCCCCGGCTCGAGGTCGACCGCGTAGTCGCTCACCGCGGGAACGCCGCGGTACGAGACGGACAGGTCGCGGACGGACAGGATCGCGCTCATCGCGCCGCCTCCTTCGACGTCGAGCTCGAACGGCGCAGGAGCGAGCGGATCCCCGACTCGATCTTGCGCAGGATGCCCTCGAGGCCGTCGGGCTCGAAGAGGATCACCAGCAGGAACAGCAGCGAGAAGAGGCCGGCGTTCACGGTGTTGACGTTGCTGAGGTACCAGTCGAAGCTGATCCCGGCGTTCTGCATCCAGACCGACACCTGGTTCTGCAGGACGTACGGAAGCACGGAGATGACGACCGCCCCGAGGATCGCACCGAGTCGCGAACCGACACCGCCGATGAAGATCATCGTGACCAAGGTGATGGTGAGCGTCAGCGTGTACGACTCGTAGTCGGCGCGACCGACCCAGTAGGCGAACAGGCAGCCGGCGATCGCGGTGACCGCGCCGCTGGCCGCGAACGCGTACAGCTTCCAGCGGACCACGTCCACCCCGCTCATCGCGGCCGCGACCTCACTCTCCTTCAGCGCGCGCCACGCGAGACCGACACCTGTGCGCTCGACGAGAGCGGTGGCCGCGTAGATGACGAGGAGGATGACGATCAGCGTCCAGTAGAGGTTCGTCCCGTAGGACAGGTCCCACGAGCCGATCTGCAGCGGCGGCAGGACCAGGCCCGCCGGGTGGTACTCCGCCTGGTACTGGCGGGTCAGCGAGGTCACGATGAACTGCAGCGCCAGGCTCGAGAGGAGCAGGTAGAGCCCCTTGAAGCGCAGCCCCGGCAGCCCGGAGACGATCCCGACCAGCCAGCCGACGAAGGCGCATCCCAGCAGCACCACGGGGAAGCTCTCCACCCCCCAGCCGACCAGGATGCCGGCGGTGAAAGCGCCGATCGCCATGAACGCGCCACCGCTGAGCGCGATCTGGCCAGCGCCGCCGACGAGGATCGACTGGCCGATCGAGGCGATGGCGAAGATCGCGCACGACTGCGCGATCAGGTTGATGTACGGCCCTGCGTCGGCGGCCCACAGGGCTGCCGCGACGAGCATCAGGGTGAGGACGAGACGGGTGGGTGCGCCGGGGCGGGCGAGTGCCTCGCGGAGCCGGCCAGGGAGGCCGTCTCCCGAACCGCCCCCTCGGCGCGAGGGTCCGGACCCGTCGGACGACGGCACAGACTCGGCGGTGGTCGCGGTGGTGGCCTCGGGGACCTGCGCGGACGACATCTCCATCACAACCTCACGACCTCGGCCTTGCCGAACAGGCCGGTCGGACGAACCATCAGGAACGCGAGCATCACGGAGAAGGCGACGAGGTCCACCCAGTCCGTCCCGAGCGTGGCCGCGACCGTGTTCTGCAGGGCGCCCAGGACCAGCCCGCCGAAGAGCGCTCCGGGCACGGAGTCGAGACCGCCGAGGATGATCGCAGGGAAGGCGAAGAACCCGATGTTGGCGACTCCCACCGGGTCGACCGACGCGCGCAGCGCGAACGCGATGCCCGCGAACGCCGCGGTCAGCCCGGCCAGCCCCCAGGCGATCGTCGCGATACGTGCGGCGCTCACACCCAGGTGGACGGAGAGCGCCGGGTTGTCGGCCACGGCGTTCATCTGGAGGCCGAGCTGAGTCTTGGCGAGGACCAGCAGGATCGCTCCGACGACGAGCACGGTGATGGCGATCGAGACGAGGTCGGCCACGGTGATGGTGGCGCCGGCGACCTGGAAGGAGCGGTCGCCGACGACGTCGGGGAGGGCGAGCGGGCTGGTGCCGTAGCGCACCGCCACCACGGCCTGCAGGACTCCTGCCAGGCCGATCGTGGCGACCGAGGTGGCGAAGGGCTCTCGGGCGGCCACCTTCGCGAAGACCACGACGTAGACGACGGCGCTGAACAGGGCCACCAGCGTCGCCGTGATCACGGCGGCCGGCAGGAACGCCAGCTCCTCGTTCTTCACGAGGTCGTAGAAGAGGAAGGCGCCGAGGAGCATGAAGCCTCCCTGGCAGAAGCTCAGGACCTTCGAGGCTCGGAACAGGAGGACGAATCCCACCCCCACCAGTCCATAGAGCGCGCCGGTGACTATCGAGCCCCAGACGGCTTGTGCGAACACGCCCACGTTGCGAATCTCCCTACCTCGGTCGGACGGGGTACGACGATGACGCGGAAAACGACTTCGACGTCGGCGTCAGTTTATGGAGCAGGTCACATCCCGTCAACGACGTGTCTCAACCGATCGATCGACGGGGCGAGACCGACGACCGCTCGTCCGCGGCGACCTCGCCCAAGAACCGCCAGGTGCGCTCGTCGTCCCCTCCCCGCGCGACGACGTGGGCCGCGAGCTCGGTCACGCCGGACTCGGAGAGACGACGGAGCTGCCCAGCGATCGCCTCCTCGTCCCCCACCAGCGACATGGCCGCGATCCCGTCGGCGCCCTCACGCGCGAGCACGCGCTGGTACGACGGCAGCGCGTCGTTGGCGCCGAGCTTGCGGTGGATCGCGGCGCGGGCGGCCTCGACGTCGTCAGTCACGCACAGCGGGAGCGCGGTCACGATGCGGAACGGCTCCCTTCGCCCCGAGGCGGCCGGGACGATGACCTGCTCGACGGTGCGCAGGCCGGACGCCCACGTGACGACCCCGTCGGCCCGCTCGGCGGCGAATGCAGCCATCACCGGGTTGACCGCACCGAGCACCACCTGCGGGGCTGGCGCCCTCGGCGACAGCCTGTCGGGGTGCTCGCCCTCGAGCAGCCTGCGCAGCTCGGTGAGGTAGGAGCGCATCGTGGCCATCGGCGAGCCCCACTCCGTCGCGAACAGCCGCTCCGCCAGGTCCTTGTGCGACGTCCCGAGCCCGATGGTCAGCCGTCCGCCGGAGATCTCCTGGACCGTGAGCGCCTGCTGGGCGAGTGCGTAGGGCGTGCGCAACGGGATCGGGACGACCGCCGTGGCGAGCTCGACATCGGGCACCCGGTTCGCGGCGACCGCGAGCGCGGTGAGCGTGTCGACGCCGTTGAGCATCGGCGCCCAGTAGCCCGCGAGGCCGGTTCGGCCGACGCGCGCGACTTCGTCGACGACGCGCTCGACGGTGCCGTGGTTGGTGGTCGAGGAGTGGAGGGAGATCTTCACAGGTGAGTCCTCATCAGCTGGCCGCCGTCGACGAGGATCTCGGCGCCGGCGAGGTACGAAGCCTGCTCGGAGAGCAGGAAGGAGACGACAGACGCGATCTCGTCTGCGCGGCCGGGCCGCCCCAGCGGGACCCAGGAGGAGATGCGCGGGATGCTCGACTCGGGCAGCATCGGCGTCGCGACCGCGCCCGGCAGCACGGTGTTGACGCGGATCCCGAGCTCGGCCAGCTCCAGCGCCGCGCTCTGCGCCAAGCCGCGGGCTGCCCACTTCGAGGCGGCGTAGCCGGCGTGGCCGACGAACGGACGCATCGCCGTGTTGCTCGTCGTGACGACCACCGCCGGCGCCGTCCCGTCCCGGAGCAGCGGGACGCAGGCCTGCAGCCCGAGCAGCAGCCCCATCGCGTTGACCCGCCAGGCCCGCTCGAACTGCGCCGGGTCCTCCTCGAGCAGCGGAGCACGGTGCAGGATCCCGGCGTTGCTGACGAGGCCGTCGAGCCGCCCGAACCGCTCCCGCGCCGCGCCGACGACGTCGCGCCACCCGTCGGCCGATGCGACGTCGAGGGTTCGCGCCACGACACGGTCGGCGTCCAGCGGCGCGACCGCCGTGGCCAGGTCGTCCCCCAGCACGTCGCAGGCGACCACGGCGTACCCGTCATCGAGGAGGCGGTGCACGACCGCAAGCCCCTGACCGCGCGCGGCACCGGTCACCAGCGCCGTACGCCGGCCGCTCACCGCGCGGCCCTCTTCCCCGCTCGGCCCCGGCCCGCCAGCGCCTGGACGAGAGCGCGGTGCTCGGGCGTGCCCGTGAGGCGCACGTGCTCGACGGCATCCCGGTCGCAGGCGTCGGCGAACGAGAGGGACGGGCTGAGCGCGGAGGTCTCGAGCATCACCGCCGCCGCCGGTTCGGAGACCCGCGCGAACCTGCGAGCGGCCCGAAGCGTCTGCTCCTCCAGGTCGTCATCGGGATGGACCCCGTTGACCAGCCCCCGCTCCTGGGCGAGGTCGGCGGCGACCGCCTCCGAGGAGAAGAGCAGCTCGCGGGCGACCGAGCGCCCGACGAGGTCGTGGAGCAGCCAGCTGCAGCCGAAGTCGCCTGCCAGCCCCACGCGTCCGAAGCCGCTCATCAGCACTGCGGAGCGCGCGGCGTACCGGACGTCGCACGCCAGGGCGAGCGCAAGGCCCGCGCCGACCGCCGGCCCCGTGATCATCGCCACCGTGGGCTTGCCGAGATCACGCAGCCGCACCACCGTGCGGCGCTGGAGATCGGCCTGGACCGCGGCACGACCGACAGGGTCCTCCGCCGCGCCGAAGATGCTCCGTCCGGCCGCCATCATCGCGACGTCCCCACCGGCACAGAAGGCGCCGCCGGCTCCGCTCAGCACGAGTGCCCGGACTTCTCGCCGCTCAGCGGCGGCCTCCAGGACGGAGGCCAGGCCCTCGAGCATCGCGAGCGAGAGCGCGTTGCGCACCTCCGGTCGGTTCAGCACGACGACGAGGAGGCCGTCGTCCACGCTCGCCGTCACCTCCTCCGTGCCGGTGACGACCTGCATGACAACTCCTGGCGAAATGGCTATCTTTCGATATCGACGTCAAAGTTATAGTTCGTGTCCCGTACGGCGCAACAGCCCTGGAGGATGAGACGTGCCCCCTCTGACCGCACCCTTGAGCGGTATCACCGTCCTCGCCTTCGAGCAGGCGGTGTCGGCGCCGTACGCGACGCGCGTCCTCGCCGACCTCGGCGCGCGGGTGATCAAGGTGGAGCGCCCGGGCACCGGCGACTTCACCCGATGGTTCGACCAGGACGCCGGTGGTCTTGCGACGCATTTCGTGTGGCTCAACCGCAACAAGGAGTCGATCGCCCTCGACGTCAAGGACCCTGCCGCCCGCCCGACGCTCGAGGCGCTGCTGGACCGCGCCGACGTCGTGATCCAGAACCTGGCACCCGGAGCGGCTGCCCGCCTCGGTCTCGACGCCGAGAGCCTCGTCGCCGCGCGCCCGCACCTGGTGGCCGTCGACATCTCGGGCTACGGGCACGACGGGCCGAACGCGCACCGACGTGCGTACGACCTTCTGGTCCAGGCCGAGTCCGGGTCGTGCGCCTCGACCGGCTGGCCCGGCCATCCTGCACGTCCGGCGATCCCGTCCGCGGACGTGGGCAGCGGCCTCATGGCTGCCGTGTCGGTGCTCGCGGCGCTCCAGGCCCGTCACGAGCACGGGCGTGGCGCTGCGCTGCGCATCAGCATGTTCGACGTCGCCACCGACTTCCTCGGCTTCTCCCTCCTGCACGCGCTCTACACCGGCCAGGAGCGTCCGCCGCACGGCATGAGCTCCCCCACGGTCGCCCCGTACGCCTCGTATCCGACCCGCGACGGCCGATCAGTGGTTCTCGGCACCACCAACGACGGCGAGTGGCAGCGGCTCACACGCGACCTCGTCGGCCGCAACGACCTGGCCGAGAACCCTGACTACGCGACCAACGACCGGCGCTGGAACCACACGGACGCGATCAACGCCGAGATCGCGCGGTGGACGGTCGAGCACGACGCGGAGGAGATCTGCGCCCTTGCCGACCGGGCCGGCATCGGGAGTGCCGTCCTGCGGAGCGTGCCGGAGGCGGCCCGGCACCCCGAGATCGTCGAGCGTGACCGTTGGACGCAAGTCGACTCTTCCGTCGGTCCGGTCGCCAGCCTGCGCGCGCCCATCGAGTCACCGGCATGGGCGCAGCCGCTCAACGGCGTCCCCGGCCTCGGCGAGCACACCGACGCGATCCTCGCCGAGCTCGGGCTGTCGTCCGGCACCGAGCACCTGCGCGACGGTCTCGAGCACTGGGCTGCCACGGACCCTTCACGCACCGCGCTCGTCGACCCCGTGCGGTCGTGGTCCTACGGCGAGCTCGAGCAGGCGGTGGCGGTCGCCGTCGGACGCCTGCGGCGCTCGGGCGTACGCCCGGGCAGCGCCGTCCTGATCGTCGCTCCCGTCTCGGCCGCCGCGGTCGTCGCGTACCTCGCGGTCCTCCGCACCGGCGCCACCGCCGTCCTGCTCGACCGCCGGTGCGGCGATGCCGACGTCCGGCACGCGGTCGCGCCGTACGGGGCCGACCTTGTGGTCTCGACCCGGGACCTCGTCGCACGTCTGGGCCTTGACCAGCTCGGCGCGGAGGTGCGCGACCTCGACCGGCTCGGCACCGAGGGCGACCCGGACCGGACGTGGCTCGAGCCGGACCCGTCGGCACGGGCCGCGGTGTTCTTCACCTCAGGTACCACCAGCCGCCCGAAGGCGGTGCTCCACGCGCTCCGGACGTTGCGCGCCGGCGCCCGCAACATGGCGACGACTCTCGGCTTCGGCGAGAGGGACTCCGCGTTCCTCAGCAGCCCGGTTGCCAGCATCACGGGCGTCATGCACGTCCACCTGGCCGTCGACAACGGCGGCAGCCTCGTGCTCGAGGACAGGTTCGACCCGCCGCAGTCCCTTCGGCGCGTGCTCGAGCACGGGTGCACGACACTCGGCGGCGCACCGATCATCGCCGAGGAGCTCTTCCGGGAGGCTCGCCGCCAGCAGCTCGACAGCCTGCCGATCCGTGCCGTCGCGCTCGGCGGCGCCATGATTCCGCGTGACCTGCTGGAGCTGGCGACCGACCGGTGGGGCATCGTCGCGAGCCGGGTGTACGGCTCGTCGGAGGCTCCGGTGGCGACGTACTCGCTCCCCTCCGACACCGGCGACGCGCGACTCGTCGACGACGGCGCGCTCGGTCCGGGGACGGAGATCGCGATCGACCCGTCCGGCGAGGTCCTCGTCCGCGGCCCGATGCTGTTCCTCGGGTACGCCGACGCCACGGACCAGGCCGAGGCGTTCACCGACGAGGGCTGGTTCCGCACCGGCGACCTGGGACGGCTCGTGCACGATGCCCACGGGCACGAGCGCCTGGTCGTCACCGGGCGTCTCAAGGAGGTCGTCGTCCGCAAGGGGCTGAAGGTCTCGCTGCCGGAGGTGGACGAAGCCGCGCGGCTGCTCCCGGACATCGAAGAGGCAGCCGCGTACGCCGTCCCCGACGCCGCGACCGGCGAACGCCTCGCCCTGGCTGTCCGCCCCGCACCGGGTACGGACGTGAGCCTCGACGGGGTCACGCACCACCTGCGGGTCGCCGGGCTCGCCACGCACAAGCTTCCCGAGGAGGTCGTCGTCTGGGACGCTCCCCTCCCGCGCACCGCCACCGGCAAGGTGCAGCGCAGGGCGCTCACCACGGGTGGCGCACGCCGACTCCTCGCCGCACGCCTGAGGGATTCTTCGAACAGCAAGGAGAGCAGGGTGGACGACACGACCGGCGCACGGTACGCGCGGGTGAGCACGCTGATGGCCGACTACGCCGTACTGGTCGACTCGCGTGACGCCGAGGGATGGGCGGACGTGTTCATGCCGGACGGGGTTCTCACGTTCGCGGGGCGCCGCGTCGAGGGACGCGAGGCGCTCGTGGCGTTCGGCGCGGCCTCGACACCGGGGATCCACCTCGGCGGGTCACCGACGATCACCGAGGACGGCGACGTGCTGAGGGTGCGCTCGCAGTTCGTCTTCGTCCCGTCGGACGGCTCCGGCATGCTCGCCGGTTCCTACCACGATCGTGTGGTCGACGACGGGACGACAGCGCGCCTCGCGGAGCGCGCGATCGAGATCGTGTCGCACGTGAAGGGCCCCCGGGCACATCCACGCGCGTGACGGACCGGCCGACGCACTGCGCTCCTGCACCGTTCACCGCCCGCGCTGCAGCGGCGTGACCCGCTGTGTACTCTGACGTCGCAATCGAAGGAGGACGTGAGATGGTCGACAACGCGCCGCGGTCCGCGAAGGGCCGCCGCACCCGCGTGCGCCTCTTCGAAGCCGGCAAGACGGTGTTCGAGCGCGACGGCTTCCTCCAGGCCAGGATCAGCGACATCTCCGCCGAGGCGGGCGTCTCGCACGGCTCGTTCTACCACTACTTCGACTCCAAGGAGACCCTGTTCCGGGAGATCGCCGAGCAGGTGGAGGTCCGCCTGGTCGGTATGGACGACCTCACCCTGGAGGGCGAGCAGCCGCCGGCTGTCGAGCGGATCCGGGCGGCCAACCGCGCCTACCTTCGCGCGTACAAGAAGGAGGCGAAGATCATGCGGGTGATCGAGGAGGTCAGTCGCTACGACGCCGAGGTGCAGGCGGTCCGCAAGCGTCGCGACGACCATCTCGCCTCGCGGATGGAGTCCTCGATCGCGAAGCTGCAGAAGAAGGGCCTCGCCGACCCCCGCGTGGACGTGAGGTACGCGGCCACCGCTCTCGGCAGCATGGTCGCGCGCTTCGCCGAGGAGATGTTCATCCGAGGCGGCGACTTCGAGATCAACGAGGCTGTCGAGCAGCTCACCCTGCTGTGGTGCAACGCCCTCGGCATCGCGTCCGACAAGGGTTGAGCCACAGAAGCAATATTGACGTCGACTAAGGTTTTGGCGCAGACTGGGGACCTCCCAGAGAAAGGCGCGCCATGCCCCAGGACGTCATCACCGTCGAGGTCGACGACACGGTCGCCGTCGTCACCCTCAACCGCCCCGACTCGCTGAACTCGTCGAATGCGGACCTGCACGCCCGGCTCGCGACGATCTGGGGCGAGGTTGCCGCGATCGACGGTCTCCGCGCGGCGGTCCTGACCGGCGCTGGTCCCGCGTTCTCCGCCGGCGGCGACTTCGGGTTCCTCGACCGGATGGTGCGGGATCGACAGCTGCGCGAGGACGTGATGGCCGAGGCCGCGGAGATCGTGCGCGCCGTCATCGACTTCCCGCTCCCCCTGATCGCCGCAGTCAACGGCCCGGCCGTGGGTCTGGGAGCGAGCCTCGCAGGCTTCGCCGACCTCGTCGTGATGGCGGAGAACGCCGTCCTGGCCGACCCTCACGTCTCGCTCGGCCTGGTCGCCGGCGATGGATCGGTCATGACCTGGCCGATGCACATGGGTCTGCAGCGCGCCAAGGAGTGGATCTTGCTCGGCGGCAAGATGTCGGCCGAGGAGGCACTCCGACTCGGCCTCGCCAACCGCGTCGTGCCGTCGGGCGAGGCACTCCCCCAGGCCGTCGAGCTGGCCAAGCGCATCGCGGCGATGCCGCCGCAGTCCGTGCGCCGAACCCTGCACGCCCTCGACAAGCCGCTGCGCGACCTCATCGACCGCAACCTCACCGACGTCCTCGCCGACGAGACGCAGTCCTTCGACGAGCCCGAGTTCCAGGGGAACCTGGAGCGGCTCGTCTCGCGGTCGCACCGCTAGCCGCACCACGCGTACGGGACCTCCCTGCGGAGTGGTCTCGGCTCATTATTGACTTCGACGTCGAAACTAGCAATCGTGACCCTCAGGTCCCGCGGTTTCGTCGTCACCCCACGCAGACACAAGGAGATGCACGTGCCAGACGCGGTCGTCGTCGCTTCCGCCCGCACCCCGATCGGGCGGGCTCACAAGGGTTCGCTGGTCGGCATACGCGCCGACGACCTGGCCGCCACGGCGGTGCGCGCGGCGCTCGACAAGGTCCCCGGGCTTGAGCCCGAGCGCATCGAGGACCTCTACCTCGGCGCGTCCAACCACACCGGGGAGCAGTCCCAGAACCTCGGCCGTCGCGTCGCGGTCCTGCTCGGCCGCGACGACCTCCCCGCCGTCACCGTCAACCGCGCCTGCGCGTCGTCGATCCAGACGACACGGATGGCCTTCCACGCGATCCGCGCCGGCGAGGGTGAGGCGTTCCTGTCGGTCGGGGCCGAGAGCGTCTCGCGGTATCTCCCGGCGCCGACCGGCACCGAGCACCCGGACTTCGCCGCCGCGCAGGACCGGACCGCGCAGCGGGCGACCGGCGGCCGTGGCGCATGGCGGGATCCGCGCGAGGTGGGCGAGCTCCCCGACTACTACATCCCGATGGGCCAGACCGCCGAGAACGTCGCCGAGCACTGCGGCATCAGCCGTGAGGACCAGGACGCCTTCGCCCTGCGCTCCCAGCAGCGCTACGCCGAGGCTGCCGACGCCGGCTTCCACTCGCGGCTGATCGCACCGGTGAAGCTCACTGACGGGACGTCGGTGGAGCACGACGACTCTCCTCGACCCGGCACGACGCTGGACGGCCTCGCGGGGCTGCGGCCGGTCTTCCGCCCCGGTGGCACCGTGACTGCCGGGAACAGCTGCCCGCTCAACGACGGCGCCTCCGCCCTCGTGGTCGTGAGCGACACACTCGCCGCCACCCTCGACGTACCGGTCAAGGCGCGGGTGCTGGGCACCGCCGTGTCCGGGCTCTCCCCCGAGATCATGGGCCTCGGCCCGGTCGAGGCCACCCGTCGCGTGCTCGAAGGTTGCGGCCTGAAGACCGGCGACCTGGACGTCGTCGAGATCAACGAGGCGTTCGCCGCCCAGGTGCTGGCGTCGCAGCGCGCGCTCGGACTCGACGAGGACAAGGTCAACGTGCACGGCGGGGCCATCGCGCTCGGCCACCCGTTCGGCATGACCGGTGCCCGGCTCATCGGGCAGGCGATGCAGATCTTGCACGAGCGGGACCTCGAGCTCGCACTCGTCACGCTCTGCGTCGGGATGGGCCAGGGCATGGCGATCGTGCTGCAGCGGACCGCCTGACGAGCGACGGAAGGACACGCCATGCGTAGAACGTTGTACGACCAGGAGCACGAGGACTTCCGCCTGATGGTGCGCAAGTTCCTCCGCGACGAGGTCGCTCCCGTCTACCCCGAGTGGGAGGACGACGGACTCGTCCCCCGGTCGTTCTTCGAGCGCCTCGGCGAGCTCGGTGTGATGGGACTGACCATCCCCGAGCAGTACGGCGGCGCCGGCGAGGCGAGCTACCGCTTCGGAGCGGTGCTGAGCGAGGAGGTGTCGGCGGCGCTGGTCGCCACCGGCCCGCTGCGGTGCCACCTCGACGTCGTGCTGCCGTACTTCCTCGCCTACGCCGACGCGGAGCAGCGCGAGCGCTGGTTCCCCGGCCTCGCGTCGGGGCATCTCCTGACCGCGGTCGCGATGACCGAGCCGGGTGCCGGGTCGGACCTCGCGGGCATCCGCACCCGGGCCCGGCGCGACGGGGACCACTACGTGCTCGACGGCGCGAAGACGTTCATCACCGGCGGCATGCTGGCCGACCTCACGATCGTGGTCGCCCGCACCTCCGACGAGGAGAACCCCCGTCACGGGCTCACGCTCCTGGTCGTCGAGTCCGGCACGGACGGCTTCACCCGCAGCGGCCCGATGAAGAAGCTCGGCATGCACGTGCAGGACACGGCTGAGCTCTACTTCGAGGGGGTCCGGGTTCCTGCCGCCAACGTCCTCGGCGAGGAGGGGCGTGCCTTCGAGCACCTCGGCAACAACCTGCCCAAGGAGCGCCTCGGCATCGCCGTGACGGCAGTGGCCAACGCCAAGGCGGCGGTCGAGCTGGCCAAGGGGTACGTCACCGAGCGCACCGCCTTCGGCAGGCGCGTCTCGGAGTTCCAGAACACCCGCTTCGAGCTGGCGTCGGCAACGACCGAGCTCGACGCGGCTCAGCTCATGGTCGACCACGGCGTGGCCGAGCTCGACGAGGGACGCCTCACGCCCGTCGACGCGGCGAAGATCAAGCTGTTCGCGACCGAGGTGCAGGGCCGCACGGTCGACCGTTGCCTCCAGCTGTTCGGCGGGTACGGCTACATGGCCGAGTACCCGATCTCGCGCCTGTACGCCGATGCGCGGGTCACCAGGATCTACGGCGGCACCAGCGAGGTCATGCGCACGATCATCGCCAAGTCACTGGGAATCTGACCCGCACCACGAACCCCGCACACAACCGAATCCGAGCACAGAGGTGAGAAGTGGACACCAGCACCATGGCGGACATCATCGAGATCCAGCAGCTGCTGGCCCGGTACGCCGTCCGCATGACCCAGCACGACGTCGAGGGAGTCGTCGAGGTCTTCGCCCCGGGCGGGACGTACAGCGCCTTCGGTGACGTCTACAGCACGACCGACTTCCCGCTCCTCATGGAGGCGGCCCCTCGTGGCCACTACACCACGGGGATCCCGCTGCTCGAGATCGACGGCGACACCGCCACGGGAGTCCAGACGCTCTCCTTCGTGGCGCAGACCGACCACGCGATGCGCATCGGCTACTACACCGACACCTACACGCGCACCGACGCGGGCTGGCGGCTGCAGACGCGGGCGATGACGTTCCTGCGTCGCGACGGCTCTCGCGACTCGGGGCGGCCGCACGATCCGCGACGTCCCGCCCCCAGCAGCGCGAGCTGAGGCGCACCACGGTGGACCTGCAGACGTTCCGTACCGACCTCGACGCGTGGGTTGAGGAGCATCGCGCGCAGCTGACACCCGCTCCGGGTGGAGAGGGCAGCCTCGCGGACCAGCTCGCTCACCTCTCGGTCGTCAAGCGGCTCGCGTACGACGCGGGCTTCGGCCGGTGGGGCTGGCCGGAGCGGGTCGGCGGGCTCGGTGGATCCCCGCTCTACCGCGCGCTCCTCGGCGAGCGCCTCACGGCGGAGGGGATCGTGCAGCCGGGTGGATGGTCGATGACCGAGGTCCTCGCCCCGACGATGATCGACTTCGCCCCGCCGGAGCTGGCGGCCGCGGTGGTGCCGCTGCTGCTGCGCGGTGAGGAGCACTGGTGCCAGGGCTTCTCCGAGCCCGGCACCGGGAGCAACCTCGCCGAGCTGTCGTGCCGGGCGGTCCGCACCGACGACGGCTGGAGGGTCAACGGCCAGAAGGTGTGGACCAGCCATGCACACCTCTCCGACCGCTGCGTCCTCCTCACCCGTACGGGGACACGTGAGTCGCGGCACCGCGGCATCACGGCGCTGTTCGTGGACATGGACACGCCCGGCATCACCGTGCGCCCGCTGGAGACCATGCACGGCGTCGACGAGTTCTGCGAGGTCTTCTTCGACGACGTCCTCGTCCCTGCCGACCGCCTCCTGGGTGACGTCGACGGCGGCTGGGCGGTCGCGATGGACCTGCTGCCGTACGAGCGCAGCACGGCTCTGTGGCACCGGGGTGCCTACGTCCGGCGGCGGTTCGAGGAGCTGCTGGACACCGCCGACCCCGGCGCGCTCGACCCGGCGGACGTCGGCAACGTCGCACTCCAGCTGTTCGCGCTGCGCGCGGTCTCACGACGCACCCAGCACCGCCTTGCGGACGGCGACCGGCTCGGCCCGGAGACGTCGGTGGACAAGATCCTCCTCGGGACGGCGGAGCAGGCGGTCTTCGACCTCGTCGCGACCGGTCTCTCCGACGAGGTCGTCGCCGGCACCGACTCCACCAGCGCTCGGTGGCGCTCTGACTTCTTGTACTCGCGGGCCGCGACCATCTACGGCGGCACCAGCGAGATCCAGCGCAACGTCCTGGCACGCCGTGTGCTGGGACTCGGGGAGGAACCGTGATCGACACCAGCGAGCGAGCGCTCTTCGCCGAGACCGTCGCGAAGGTCTTCGAGCGCACCCCAGACGGGACGGACCACGACGTCGACGGCGATCTGGCGGCCGTCGGCTGGCACGACGCGCTCGCCGCGTGGGGCGGGCCTGCGATCGGGATCGTCCTCGGCGCCCAGGGCCGGGCTGGCGCGACGTCGGGGGCGATCGACGACGTGGTCGGGTCGGCACTCGGCCTCGAGGCTTCCCAGGCGGTCATCCTCCCCCGCCTGGGGGCCCACGAACCCCCGGCGACCGCCGGCGCACGGGTCGTGGTGGACGGGACCGCGACGGCGCGCGTGCTCCGAGCCGAGCGCGCCGCCGTCGTGGTCCGCGGTCCGGACGGTCTGCGCGTCCATCACCTTCGGACCGATCGCCTGACGGTAGAGCCGATCCGCGGCCTCGACCCCGATGCGCACCTCTGCACGGTCACCGCCGAGGTGCCGCACGAAGACCTCGATGGCGGGTCGGACGCGGACTGGTCGTACGCGACTGCTCTGGGACGGCTCGCGCTCGCGTCCGAGCTCGTGGGCGTGGGCCGTGCGATGCTGGACCTCGCGGTGGAGCACGCGACGTCGAGAGTCCAGTTCGGTCGGACGATCGGCTCGTTCCAAGCGGTCCGCCACCGACTCGCGGAGGCGTTCGTCGCGCTCGAGGGTGCCTCGGCCGCGGCGGAGGCGTGCGGCGACGCCACGCCCCTTCGCCCGTCGGAGGCAGCGATGACCAAGGCGTTGGCCGGGACGGCCGCACGGACCGCTGCGCGCCACGCCCAGCAAGTTCTCGCGGGGATCGGCTTCACCGCCGAGCACCCCTTCCACCGCTCCTTCCGCCGAACGCTGCTCCTCGATCGCATCCTCGGCTCCAGCCGGAGCCTCGTCCACGAGGTCGGCGAGATCACGCTGGCGACGAGGCGCGTTCCCATGGACCTGCCGCTGTAGGAGCGCGATCGGCCCGACGACGCGGGGCCCGGCGCCGATCGGCGCCGGGCCCCGCGTCGTCGGCGGTGCGTCAGGACGGCGGGAGCCCGAGGATCCGCGTCGCGATCAGGTTGCGCTGGATCTGGGCGGTCCCGCCCATCACGCTCTGAGCTCGGCTGTAGAGGTAGGTCTTCAACCACGTGTCGTCCTCCCGCTCGGGGTGGACACGGCTCGCCTTGAGCGCGGCGTGCCCGACCTGCTGCTCGACCTCGGTCATCAGCAGCTTGTCGACCGACCCCTCAGGTCCGTGCGTGATCCCACCGAGGCGGTCCGACAGCCGTCGGCGAACGTGGAGCCGCAGCATCTCGGTGCCGACCAGGGCCCATCCGAGAGTGCCGAGGTCGTCCTCGGAGTACGCGGACGGGTCGGTCCGTGCGACCTGGACGAGCTCTTTCGTCGCCTTGCTGTAGCGGGAGACGAAGCCGAGCTCGCCAGGCTCGCGCTCGTGGCTGACGACGGTCATCGCGAGAGGCCAGCCCTCCCCCGGCTCGCCGACCATGTCGACCGCTCGGGCGCGGGCACCGTCGAAGGTCACCTCGCCGAACTCACGCGTGATGCCGTTGATCATCCGCAGCGGCCGCTGCTGGATGCCGGGCTGGTCCATGCGGACCGCGAAGGCCGAGATGCCCTTGTGCTTGGGTGCGGACGGGTCCGTACGCGCGAGGACCAGGCACCAGTCGGCCTGGTCGGAGTAGCTCGTCCAGACCTTGTGCCCGGTGATGACGAAGTCGTCGCCGTCGCGCTCGGCGCGCGTCCGAAGCGTGGCGAGGTCCGAGCCGGCCTCCGGCTCGCTGAAGCCCTGGCACCAGCGGTCACGACCGCTGACGATCCCGGGCACGAACCGGCGCCGCACCTCCTCGCTGCCGTGCCGCATGATCCCTTGGACCAGGTAGCCGACGCTCGGCCTCGGGGGCGCGCTGGCCGCGGCGAGCTCCTCGTCGAGGATGACGTCGTAGACCGACGGCAGGTCCCGTCCACCGACCGATGCCGGCCAGGACATGCCGAAGTAGCCGGCGTCGTACAGCGCGCGGTGCCACTGTGGCTGCCCCGCCCAGTAGTCGTCGGAGGTCGAGGAGGCGGGCAGCCCCGGGTTGTTCTCCTCGAGCCACGTGCGGAGGCCGCGGCGGAACTCCGCCTCGGCGCGCGAGTCACCGTAGTCCATCGTCTCCAGCCTTGAGTCCGTGCCGGGCGAGGACGAACGCGAGGCTCGCGCCGGCCCCACCCAGGATTTCGCTCGAGTGCAACGCTCGACGCAGGTACACGTGCGCCAGGCACTCCCACGTGTTGCCGATCCCGCCGTGCACTTGGATCGCGGTCTCGCACACCGTCCGCGCCGCCCGGCTCGTGTACGCCTTGGCGTGCCGCGCGGCGAGCAGCGCTTCGTCGGGCGGAAGGGCGTCGACGGCCCATGCCGCGTGGAGCGCGAGGCTGTACGCCCCCTCCGCGGCGACGTGCGCGTCGGCGATGAGGTGCTGGACGGCCTGGAAGGCACCGATCGTCGTGCCGTACTGCTCGCGCACCAGCGCGTAGTCGCGGGCGAGCTCGACCGCTCCCCGCATGACGCCGACAAGGTCCGCCGAGAGCACGGCGAGCGCCAGGGCCTGCCACGCGACGACGTCGTCCTCGCTCAGCGAGGTCGTACCGCCGAGGGGTTCCGGGGTGCACCGGACCGAGGCGATCGGTCGCGTCAGGTCGAGGCGGACGACGGCCGAGTCCAGCGGGACCCTCCCGAGCGTGTACCCGTCACTGGCAGGCTCGAGGACGAGCGCAGCGGTGCTCCCGGCGGTGTCGACGGCGATCACGTCGTCCGTCGCGACGGCACCTGCACGGCCGGCGAGGTCAGCGAGGTTCGCGGTGAGCGCGACGGTCGTGCCCTCGACCTCGACGTGCCCCGCGCGGCGGGCGAGGTCGCCCGCGACCAGCGGGCCCAGGTAGGACGTGTCCGCCAGGGACCGTGCGAGCTCCTCGGCCACCAGGGCCGCCTCCACCCCCGAAGCCAGCGGCGCGCCCGACTCGTCGTCGGGCAGCCGCAGCTCACGCCAGCCCGACGACGAGACGGCCGCGTCGAGCTTGGCGGCCCGCTCGGTGTCGTCGAGGTCGCTGACGTTGCGAGGACCCCAGGTCTGAGCCAGCTTGCGAGCGGTCTCCTTCAGGTCGACCTGCTCCGGCGAGAGCCGTACGTCCACTTGCACCTCCGTCGGTTTCCGTGCCGGCGCACGCCTTTGGCCGGCGCACTTCCGAAGCACCCACATGTAAGTCTATATTGACGTCGAAGTCAAATACGACCCTTCCCCTCGAGGAGGAGATCCCGAATGCCTGATCCCGACGACGGATGGCCGAGCATCGCGGCGATGCTGCAGGCGTCCGCGCACGAGCACGCCGATCGGGTCGCCGTGGTCGACGGCGACCGGACGCTCACCTACAGCGAGCTCTTCACGGAGTCCCGCCGCTTCGCCGCGGCGCTGGTCGCCGACGGCGTCGAGCGGGGTGACCGCGTCGCCATCTGGGCGTTCAACTCCACCGAGTGGATCGTCGCGGTGCTGGGGATCCACCAGGCCGGCGCCACGCTCGTCCCGATCAACACCCGCTTCAAGGGGCTCGAGGCCGGCGACCTCCTGCGACGCGGAGGGGTCGGCGTGCTCGTGACCGTGACCGACTTCCTCGGGACCGACTACGTGGACATGCTGCGGCGGACGGCCGGCGACCTCCCTGACCTCCGCACGATCGTCGCCGCCCGAGGCCCGGCGACCGCGCCCTCGGTGCTCTGGTCGGACTTCCTCGACCGTGCGACGGCGGAGACGCTCCACGAGATCGACCTGCGTCGTGACGCGATCGGCGCGGACGATCCGGCGGACATGCTCTTCACGTCGGGGACGACCGGCACACCCAAGGGCGTCGTCGCCACCCAGGCCCAGACGCTGGCGGTCGCTCAGGACTGGGCACGGATGACCCTCCTCCAGAAGGAGGACCGCTACCTGATGGTCAACCCGTACTTCCACATGTTCGGTCTGAAGGCGGGCATCCTGACCAGCGTCTCGGTCGGAGCATGCATGCTTCCCGTCCCGGTCTTCGACGTGGACGCGGTGCTGAGCGCCGTCGAGGCAGAGCACGTCACCGTGCTCCCCGGCCCTCCGACCCTCTACCAGTCGATCCTCGACCACCCGTCGCGCTCTGCCTGCGACCTCTCGACACTGCGGGTCGCCGTGACCGGCGCCGCGGACATCCCGGTCGATCTCGTCCGCCGGATCTACGCCGAGCTGCCGTTCGACTTCGTCGTCTCCGGCTACGGGCTGACCGAGGCCGGCACTGCGGCGAGCACCCTCCCGACCGACACGCCCGAGAAGATCGCGACCACCGTCGGCACGGCGCGCCCCGGCTTCGAGATCCGCGTCACCGACGAGTTCGACGCTCCGGTCCCCGACGGCGACGTCGGACAGATCCTTCTGCGGGGGCCGTCGGTGATGAGCCGCTACCTGGACGACCCGGCCACCACCGCGTCCGTGCTGACGGCCGACGGCTGGCTGCGTACCGGCGACCTCGGTCGCGTCGACGACGACGGATACCTGGCCATCGTCGGCCGCACGAAGGAGATGTTCATCGTCGGCGGCTTCAACGCCTATCCCGCCGAGATCGAGGCGATCCTCATGCGACACCCGGCCATCTCCGCGGTCGCGGTGGTCGGCGTCCCCGACGAGCGGCTCGGCGAGGTCGGGATGGCGTTCGTCGTCGCTGCGGAGGAGCTCGACCCCGCGGAGGTCATCGCCTGGGCGCGGGAGAACATGGCGAACTTCAAGGTTCCTCGCCAGGTCCGGATCATCGACGAGCTGCCGCTCAACGCGACAGGGAAGGTGCAGAAGTCGGCACTGCTCGAGCGCGCGGACAGCCGACCTTGACCCATGATCGGCTGTCGACCTATTTTGACTTCGATATCAATTTCATAGGAGAGGACGTCATGAGGAGATTCCAGGACCGGGCCGCGGTGGTCACCGGGGCGGCACGAGGGCTCGGCGCGCAGATCGCGAAGGAGCTGGCGGCCGAGGGAGCTCGGGTCGCCGTGGTCGACCTCGACGAGGAGCGGACCGCACCCGTCGTCAAGGAGATCCTCGCCGCCGGCGGCGAGGCCATCGGCCTGGGGGCCGACGTCGGCGACACCGACCAGGTGGAGGCCGCCGTGGCTCAGGTCGTCGACGCCTTCGGCGCCGTGCACATCTTGGTCAACAACGCGGGCATCACCCGGGACAACCTCCTCTTCAAGATGACCGACGAGGACTGGGACACCGTGATGCAGGTACACCTGCGCGGGACCTTCGCGATGACGCGGGCGGCCCAGCGCTCGATGGTCGAGCAGAAGTACGGCCGCATCGTCAACCTCTCCTCCACCGCCGCCCTCGGCAACCGCGGCCAGGCGAACTACTCCGCCGCGAAGATGGGCCTGCAAGGGTTCACGAAGACGGTCGCCCTCGAGCTCGGCCCGAGAGGCATCACCTCCAACTGCGTGGCCCCGGGCTACATCGACACCGAGATGACCCGCGCCGTCGCCGAGCGCGTCGGCGTGCCGCTGGAGGAGCGCCTCGCCGAGTACGCGGCCCGGATGCCGATGCGACGCGTCGGCCAGCCTGAGGACATCGCCAACGCGGTGCTCTTCTTCGCCGACGAGCGCTCGAGCTTCATCACCGGGCAGGTGCTCTACGTCGACGGCGGGCGGTGGCTGGTGTGAGCCCTGTTCCTCCTGCCGACGACCTGCCCAGCGAGGAGGAGATCCGTACGGCCGTGCGCGACCTCGCCGGTCGCTTCGACGACGCGTACTGGGCGAAGCTCGACGAGGCAGCCGAGTTCCCCTGGGAGTTCTACGACGCCTTCGCCGAGGCAGGGTGGCTGGGCATCGCGATCCCCACCGAGTACGGCGGGGCGGGCATGGGCATCACGGCTGCGTCGGCGCTGCTGTACGAGATCGCCGCCTCGGGTGCGGGCATGAACGGCTGCAGCCCGTTCCACCTCACGATCTTCGGGCTCAACCTGGTCGCCAAGCACGGTGGGGAGGCCCTGTGCCAGGAGCTCCTCCCCCGCGCCGCGGACGGGAGCCTCCACGTGTGCTTCGCGATCACCGAGCCTGATGCCGGCTCCGACACCAGCCGCATCCGCACCCACGCGCGCCGAGACGGCTCCGACTGGGTCATCAACGGACGCAAGGTCTGGATCACCAAGGCGGGGCAGTCGGAGAAGGCAGTGATGCTGGTGCGGACCAGCGCGGCTCCGCCAGGGGGCCGACCGACCGACGGGCTCTCGATGTTCGTCGTCGACCTCGGCTCCGACGCGGTCGAGATGAGGGCGATCCCCAAGATGGGCCGCAACGCGGTCTCGTCGTACGAGCTGTTCATCGACGACCTGCGGGTCCCCGGCTCGGCGCTCGTCGGCGAGGAGGGCAAGGGGTTCCGCTACCTCCTCGACGGGATCAACCCCGAGCGCATCCTGCTGGCGAACGAGGCGCTCGGCATCGGACGCGCCGCGCTGCGCCGGGCCGTGGCGTACGCCAAGGAGCGGATCGTCTTCGACCGTCCGATCGGCCAGAACCAGGGCATCGCCTTCCCGCTCGCCGAGGCGTCGATGCGCCTCGACGCCGCCGAGGCCATGGCCCGGATCGCTGCCGAGAGGTACGACCGGGGCGAGCCGTGCGGGCGTGAGGCGAACGCGGCGAAGTTCCTGTGCGCCGACGCAGGCTTCCAGGCGGCCGACGCCGCGCTGCAGACGCACGGGGGGTTCGGCTACGCCCGGGAGTACCACGTCGAGCGCTACTTCCGAGAGTCGCGCCTCATGCGCATCGCACCCGTCAGCCAGGAGATGGTGCTCAACTACATGAGCGAGCACGTCCTGGGCCTCCCCAAGTCCTACTGAGGAGCAGCGATGACACCACAGAACGACTCCTCGAGCTGGGAGCAGGACTGGCAGCCCGTGATCAACCGCGTCGGCGAGCTGCTCGACGACGACGTGTGGCGGTTCGGTCCCGATCGCGTCGAAGCGGGCGCGATCCGGCGCTTCCTCGAGCCGCTCGAGCTCGACTCCGCCCTCCACACCGATGGCGAGGTGGCGAGGGAGCACGGCTGGCCGGACGTCGTCGCGCCGTACACGTCGGTGTGGACGTTCATGATGCCGCCGACCTGGACACCCGCGCACGGCGTCCTCTACCCCGACGACGCGGGACGCGACTCCCAGCCGGCGTGGAGCCCGATCGGCGACGACGTGATCCCCGGTGCCCCGCCGACGAGCGGGGTCTTCGGCAGCGACCTCTCGCTCGAGTTCGATCGACCGCTCCACGTCGGCGAGCGGGTCGCCGCCGGTCCGCGGCGGCTCGTGGCCTGCACTCCCAAGCAGACGAAGGTCGGCCGCGGCGCGTTCGTCCGGTTCGAGCGCGACGTCGTGGTCGAGTCGGGCGAGCGGGTGTGCCGGATGACCGGCGAGATCTACCTGTACGACCCCCATCCCGCCGACGAGGAGCCCGTCCATGACTGAGACACCGCAGCGCACCTCGCCGCGGCAACGCACGTACGAGGAGGTGGAGGTCGGCGACACGCTGCCGGTCGTGACGTATCCGCTGCCGGTCCACCGGCTGGTCCTCGCCGCCGGCGGCACGCGGGACTACACCGCGATCCATCACAACGACGCGTACGCGCGGGCGACCGGGGCTCCGGCCATGTACGCGAACGCGATCCTGCTCCAGGGGATGTGGGAGCGCGCCGTACGGGACTGGATCGGCAGCGCGGGCACCGTGCGTGCTCTGCGCGGCTTCCGAATGCGCCGGTTCACGCTGGTCGGATCGCTCGCTCGCGTGGAGGGCACCGTCGTCGACAAGCGCCGCGAGCGCGAGACGGGCGTGGTCGAGATCGCGATGCGCACCCTGGTCGAGGACGCCGTCACGGTCGGGCCTGGGACGGTCGTCGTGACGCTGCCGGGCTGACACTCCGGACAGCCGCTCGCCGTACGACGGGAACGAGGGGTGCAGCAGCCGGAGGCCCGGCCGCTGCACCCCTCGTCGGTGTGCGGGGTCAGCGCTACTTCAGCGGGTTGACCACGGGAGGCTCGAGCTGCTCGGCGGTGAACGACTCGAGGCGCTCGACACCCCATGCCCCGTCCTTCTTCACGAGACGGACCGTGAACTGGGGAACCGTGACCTGGTTGTCCTCGGCGCGGATGAGGACCTCACCCGCGGGACCCTCGAACGAGTAGCCCTGCAACGCGCCGGCCATCGCGTCGGTGTCCGTCCCGCCCTCCTCGATCGCGCGCACGACCATCTGGCCGGCGTGCCACCCGACGGCATCGTCGTACTCGATCGTGTGGTCGTGCTCCTCCGAGAAGGCCTGGAGCGCCGTGTCGGCCTCGTTGCCCGTCGCCCCGGCGAAGTAGGAGAGGTAGAACGTCGAGCTCGCGACGCTGTCGCCCAGTGCCTCGCCCACGGGCGCCCAGCCCTCCTGCAGGAGGAGCGGCTTGAAGAACTGCGCATCGTCCAGCAGGCCCTGGCTGTCGAGCGAGCCGAGCAGCTGGTTGAAGCCCTTGCCCGCCCACGTCGTGGTGATGAAGTCCGGCGCGTCCTTCTCGACCTTGAGCATCGTCGGCGTGAAGTCCGTCGTGCTGACAGGCAGGAGGTACGACGCGACGTCGACGCCCATGGGTTCGAGCTGCGCCTTCATCGCGGCCGCCATCGTCTGCCCGAACGCGTAGTCCTGGTCGATCGTCACGAGAGTCTTGCCGTCGACGTCGCCCCCCATGATCTCGGGGATGATCATCTGACCCGCGGGCGACGAGCCGGCGGTTCCGAAGACCTTCTTGTCCATCCCGACGAAGGCCGTGGTCCCCGCCGTACCGCCGATGAACAGCGCGTTGTTCTGGACCGCCTGCTCGGCGACGCCGACGGCGACGGCCGAGTCCGTGGTCCCGGCGAGGATCGTCGCACCCTGACCGAGGAACTCCTTCGCCTTCGCCGTGCCCACCGCGACGTCACCGGTGTCGTCGCCCACGAGGATCTTGATCTTGTGACCGTCGACGGTCATCGTGCCGTCGGTCAGGTGGTCGAGTGCGGCGCGGAACCCGTTCTCGAAGTCCTTCGCCTGGGTCGCGAACACGCCGGTCTGGGAGACGACGATGCCCACCGTCACCGTGTCGCCGCTCTCCCCCTCGTCCGAACCGCCTCCGCCGCAGGCGCTGAGCGCCAGGCAGGCCGCCGCAGCGCCCACCAGGAAGCGCCCCGCGTGTGTGTGAGTCTTCATTCTCGTGTGCCTTCCTCGTGGGTGAGAGTTGCCGGCCCGTCGCCGTTCGCGTCGGTCGGGAGGGATTCCTTGCGCTCGAGGACCCGGTTCCAGCTCGCAGCCTCGGAGGCCTCGGGCGGACGGACGAGGGCCCGGCCGTCTGTCGCCACCGCCCAGCGGGCGTGGTTGAGCTGGTGCAACGTGAACGCGGACTGCAGCGAGTTGTAGAAGCCCTGGTTGTCCTGCGTCTGGTTGACCGACTCCTTGATCATCAGCGCCGCCGCGGTGTCGACCTGCGCGATCCGCCGCGCGAGCTCGAGGGTGCGCTCCTCGAGCGTGCCCTCGGGGAAGACCTTGCTGACCATGCCGAGCCGGTGCGCCTCGTCGACCGAGAGCGAGTCACCGGTGAGCAGGAGCTCCTTGGCACGGCGCGGCCCGAACTCCCACGGGTGGGCGAAGTACTCGACGCCGCACATGCCGAGGCGGGTCCCGACGACGTCGGCGAACACCGCGGTCTCGTCGGCGACGATGAGGTCGCAGGCCCACATCAGCATCAGCCCGGCGGAGTAGACCGGCCCGTGGACGGACGCGATCGTGATCTTGCGCAGGTCTCGCCATCGCCGGGTGTTGGTGAAGAAGTAGTGCCACTCCTGCATCCAGGTCTTCTCGACGCCGTCCCGCGTGCCGCCGTGACCCAGATACGTGGGGTGGAGGGTCGGGCCCGGGGTCATCTCGTCGATGAGCTCCTGGCTGCCCATGTCGTGACCTGACGAGAACGCTTTGCCGGCCCCGCGCAGGATCACCACGCGCACCGTGTCGTCCTGCTCCGCGCGCTCGAAGGCGTCGCCGAGCTCGACGAGCAGTCCCCGGTGCTGCGCGTTGCGCTGGCGGGGGCGGTCCAAGGTGATCGTGGCGACGGTCCCGTCGTCCTCGGTCGCGTACTGGATGTGTCGGTAGTCCATGGAGCCTTCCTGGTTCATCGGGACTCGGCCCGGTTCCGGAGCTTGGCGAACATCCCGGCGATCCCGCCGGGCAAGAAGAAGATGAGGGCGATGAACGCGACCCCGAGGAGCAGCTGCGGCTCGGAGAGCGGGATCCGCACCGCCTCCGGCAGACCCGCGACACCCTCGGACGCGGCAAGGACCGGCAGGCGCTGCTCGAGGAAGACATAGATCGTGGCACCGAGCACCGCTCCCCACACCCGGCCACGTCCGCCGATCACCACCATCACGATGAGGCTGAGCGAGAACATCAGACCGGTCATGTGGGGCACCGCACCGCCAAGGACGATCACGTACGCGACGCCGCAGGCGCCGGCGAGGAACGCGCTGAGCCCGGTGCTGACGAGCTTGTACGCGTAGGTGTTGATGCCCATGACGTTGACTCGCAGGTCGTTCTCACGGATCGCCTGCCACATCCGGCCGAGGCGCGTGGACGTCGCCCAGACCGCCACCGCGACCACGATCACGAGGGTGGCCAGCGCCAGCCAGTAGATGTTGCGGGTGTTGACGATGCCGATGAGCTGCTCGGGCATCTTCTGGTACGGGAGCGTCAGGCCCTCCTCACCTCCCGTGCCCCAGTAGTTCCTGCCGATCCCGATGCTCACGAGTTCGGCGAACGCCAGCGTGACCATCGCGAAGGACAGCCCTGCGACCCGCAGTGCTACCGAGTTCACCAGGAGTCCCCCGACGGTCGCCGCTGCCAGCCCGACCACGACCGCCGCACCGAACCCGAGGTCGGTGTGGACGAGCGCCATCACGAAGCCGTAGCCGCCGAGGGTGAAGAAGAGCGCGTGCCCGAAAGAGATGAGGCCGGTGTAGCCGAACACCAGGTCGAACGACACCGCGAGCGCGGCAGTGACGAGGACCAGCGCCAGCACCTGGAGGCTTCCCGGGCTGTTCAGCTCGTACGGCAGGAACCCGCCGGTGGTCGCGCTGACGAAGGGGACGCACGCGAGCGCGACGACCAGGAGGGCGACGACGACCCAGGGGAGGATCCGCCTCGCGCTCATACCGCACGCCCCTCTCGTCCGAACAGCCCTTGCGGGCGGATCAGCACCGTCAGTGCCATGAGGAGCACGGCCAGCAGGTCGCCCGCGCCACCGCTGACGTAGTAGTTGGCGTACTGCTGGATCAGCCCGATCCCGAGGGCTGCCACGTACGCGCCTGGGACGGACCCGAGGCCGCCGATGATGAGGACGATGAACGCGAACAGGAGGAACGATTCCCCGGTGGCCGGCGTGATCGCCCGCAGGTAGACCCCGCTCAGGGCTCCACCGACGCCGGCCAGGAGGCCGCCGATGACGAAGACGAGCGTGAAGGAGTGCCGCACGTCGATGCCCAGCGCCCGCACCATGTTGCGGTTGTCGACACCCGCGCGGACGATCAAGCCGTGCCGCGTGCGTCGCAGGAAGAGCATGACGGCGGCGAAGACCAGCGCCGCCACGGCGACGATGAGGAACCGGTCGTTCGTGATGTTCGCGCCGAGGACCTCGGTTGTCGAGGTCAGTGCCTCCGGGAGCGGGAAGATGCGCTCCTGGTGCCCCCAGATCCCGCCGAGCAGCGCCGTGAGCACGAACCCGAGGCCGAGCGTGACGAGCACGGCGTCGAAGTGGTCGCGGGTGTAGAGCGGACGGAGGAGCGCCAGCTCCGTGACGAGGGCGAGGAGACCGCCGGCGAGGGTGGCGACGACCGTCGCGACGAGGAGGCGCCCGAGCGACGGGTCCTCCCCCGCTGCTCGCTCCATCACCAACCAGCTCGCGTACGCGCAGACCGTCAGGAACGCGCCGTGGGCGAGGCTGAGCACCTGCATGAGCCCGAAGACGAGGCTGAGTCCCGAGGCAAGCAGGAAGTAGAGGGACCCGACGCTCAGGCCGGTGAACGCAAGGACGAGCAAGGTCTCCATCAGCGACCGCCTGCGGCGGAGATGCCGACGCCGAGCGCCGCGCGGACGGTCGCGTCGTCCTCGAGGACGTCGGGCGCGTGCTGCGCCACCACGCGCCCCTCGGCCATGATCACGACGTGGTCGGCGAGGCGGCGCGCCGCGGCGATGTTCTGCTCGACCATCAGCACGGTCGATCTGCCCTTGACCTGCTCGAGAACGGCCACGACCTCGGCGACGACCTTCGGCGCCAAACCCTTCGTCGGCTCGTCGATCAGCATGAGCGGGTTGTCGTTGAGCAGTCCCCGGGCCAGAGACACCATCTGCTGCTGCCCTCCGGAGAGGGTTCCCGCGAGCTGCCGCGAGCGGGTCCGCAGCTCGGGAAAGAGGTCGAAGACGAGGTCGTAGTGGTGCGCGCTCCCCTTGCGCTCGGCGAGCGCGAGGTTCTCCGCCACCGTGAGGTCGGCGAACACGTCTCGGTCCTCGGGCACGTACGCGATACCCCGCCTCGCGATGCGCGACGTCTCGAGCCCGTCGACGCGCTCACCGGCGTACCGGATCGCGCCGGTCCTGTCGACGAGGCCGAGCACCGCCCGCAGCGTCGTCGTCTTGCCCACGCCGTTGCGGCCGATGATGACGGTGACGTCGCCGGCGGGGACGTCGAGGGTGACCCCCTGCAGGATGTGCGAGACGCCGATCGACGCGTGGACGTCGCGGAGCTCGAGCAGGGACTCGGCCTGCGCGGGGTCGGTCACAGCAGCTCTCCCACGTATGCGGTCTGGACCCGTTCGTCGGACGTGACGACTCCGGGCTCGTCGACGGCCAGCAGCTCGCCCTTGTGCATGACGGCGACGCGCTGGGCCAGTCCGAGCACGACCTCGAGATGGTGCTCGACCATCAGGAACGTCGCGCCCGTCTCGCGGTGCAGCGCGCGGATCAGCTCGGTGAGCGCGTCGACGTCCTCGGTGTTCACGCCTGCCATCGGCTCGTCGAGGAGGACGAACGGCGCACGCGCGGCGACGACGATCGCCAGCTCGAGCTTGCGGCGGTCGCCGTGCGAGAGCGCCCCGGCCGGACGGTCCGCGGCTGCGGCGAGCCCGACCCGTTCGAGCGCGTCGCGCGCCTCGGCGAGCGTCGGGTCCTTCGCTGTGAGGACGCGGAGGAGGCCAGCGCCCTTGACCCTACGGGCCTGGGCCATCAGACGGACGTTCTCCAGCGCGCTGAGCCCGAGCAGCAGGTACGACGTCTGAAAGGTCCTCGACAAGCCCAGCCGTGCGCGCCGGTGCGGAGAGAGCCGGGTGATGTCGGTGTCGCCGAGCAGGATGCGGCCGCCGGTGCTGCGGACCGTCCCGCTGAGCAGGTTGAGCAGGGTCGTCTTGCCCGCGCCGTTCGGCCCGATGATGCCCAGGAACTGGCCCGCCGGGACCGTCAGCGAGACGTCCTCGACGATCCTGGCACCTCCCACGCGGAAGGTCAGCCCCTCCGTCGTCAGGGTGGTCGGCCCTCGGTGAGTTGTCATCTGCGCACACCCTGCAGGTCGGCTTGAGGCACGGGGCCACGGATGTGAGGAGCCTAATACGTACGATCACGGGACGCAATAGCGTTGCTGTCTACGCTCCCTGAATAGCAATCGAGCGCGCACATACGAAGTGCGCCTCAGAAGTCTCCTGAGACGCACTTCGTACGAAATATCCGGCGCTGGGTACGGCGCCGGTCGCGATCAGCCGATCTCGCCGGCCTCGATCCGCCGCAGCAGCTCACGCTTGTCCGGCTTGGTGGTCGGCAGCAACGGAACGTCGTCGACGACGATCCAGCGCTTGGGGATCTTGTACGGCGACAGCTCCGTGCGGAGGTGGGCCGCGACCTTCTCGGGATCGAACGTCTCGGGGTCCTGCGGGACCACGGCCGCCACCACCTCTTGTCCCAGCTCTCCGTCGCCCACCCCGACCACGAAGCAGTGCCGCACATCGGGGTGCTCGTCGATGACGGCCTCCACCTCTTTCGGGGAGACGTTGGCGCCCGAGGTCTTGATCAGCTCGGTGAACCGCCCGGCGAAGTAGACGGCGGGATCGTCCTCGCGCAGGAACACCCGGTCTCCGGTGTGCAACCATCCGTCGACGTCGACGACCTCCCAGTCCTCGCGCTTGTTGTAGCCGAGCATGAAGCCCGGCCCGCGGACCAGCAGCTCGCCCTCCTCGCCGATCGGCACCTCCTTGCCGTCCTCGTCCACGACGAGGATGTCGGTCGTCAGGAAGCTGCCCCCCGTCTCGGTCATGCTGCGATGGCGGGGCACGGTGTCCGGCGCGCCCATGAGCGCGAGGTCAGCGGGCCCCTCGAGCAGGGTCGGAGCGCTGGACAGGTCGCGCCTCGCGAAGTCGGGATGCAGCCGCATCCGCTGCGTGAACGTCGGCCACCCGGCGACCGAGGTCCCTCGTTCCCGCTCGATCAGCTCGAGGGCGCCGCCGGGCTCGAGTCGCGCCATCACGAGCAGCGCGACCGGGGCGTGGAGCGTGCCCGTCACGCCCAGGATCCCGCCGATCCAGAAGAACGGCATGGCGCAGAAGTACTTGGGCTCCAGTCCGTCCGGCGCCACCTCCCGCATGATCGGCGCGATGATCGCCGACTGCCGCATCAGCACCGCGTGGGAGTGGACCACGCCCTTCGGGTCGGCGGTCGTCCCGGACGTGTGGATGATGATCGCCGGGTCCGCCGGCGTCACCTCCGCCTCGACCGCGGCGAGGATCTCCGGGCCGACGTCTGAATCGTTCGTCTCATCGCGGAGCCCGAACGGCACCGCCCATGCTGGGACGTCATCGGTGCCGTCGAGCCAGACGCGTCGCAGGTACGGCGCATCCACGAGGCCCAGCTCCGGCCCGGCGTGTGCGGCGAGCCCGGGCAGAGCCTCCTCGAGGAAGGCCGGTACGTCGACCTTGAGGACGGTCGCGGGCGCCAGCAAGACGTCGACGTCGCCGAGACGCAGCACCTTCCTGAGCTCACCAGGGGCGTACAACGTGCTGAGCGGAAGGACGACGGCACCGATCCGCGATGCCGCCAGCCACGCGACGACCCAGTCGGTCCCGTTGGGGTAGAACAGCCCTACCCGGGTTCCTTTGCCGACGCCGCGGGCCAGCATCCGGCGGGCCAGACTCGCCGACGCGGCCTCCGCGTCGGCGTAGGTCAGCCGGTCCTCGAGGGTCACGACGTAGTCACGTCCCCCGAACTCGTCGGCAGCGCGCCGGACGGCGTCTCCGATCGTCGGGCGGAAGCCGATGTCGACGGGTTCCATGGGTTCCTCCTGTGTCACGCGGTCGCACCCAGCATCAGCGCGGCGACCTTGTCTCGGTGGTGCTCGGGAGTCCCGAACCACTGGCGACTCACCGTCGCCCGCTTGAAGTAGAGGTGCGCGTCGTGGTCCCACGTGAAGCCGATGCCGCCGTGCACCTGGATGGTGGCACCCGCCGCCTCGAGTGCCGCCTCCGACCCGACTGCCTGGCAGAGGTGCGCGAGCAGCGGAACCTGCTCGGGGTCGTCGTCCAGAGCACGCGCCGCATGACGCACCGAGGCCCGGAGCCCCTCGATCTCCACGTATCGGTCGGCCAGGAGGTGCTTGATCGCCTGGAACGACCCGATCGGCCGCCCGAACTGCACCCGCTGGGTGGCGTGGTCGACGGCCATCTCGAGTGCACGCGCGGCGACACCGAGCTGCTCTGCGCCGAGCGCCACGGCTGCCCGCCGGAACGACGCGTCCAGGATGTCCCGCCCGCGACCGAGCGCGCCCACGAGCTCCGCAGGAGCGTCCACGAACCGCAGGACCGCCACCGGGCGCGTGGGATCGAGGGTCGCACCGGCCTCGCGTCGTACCGTCTCGTCCGTCAGGTCCACGGCGAGCAGTCCCGGGCCATCCTCGGTGCCGGCCAGGACGAGCACGACGTCGGCGCAGTCACCGTCGACCACCCACGGCTTCGTCCCCGTGATCCGCCACTGCGCCCCGTTCCACACGGCCGTCGTCTCGATCGCCTGGAGGTCCCAGTCGTGCGGGCGCTCCGCAGCCGCGACCGTCGCGACGAGGTCGCCGCGCGCGATCGGCGGCAGCCACCGGCGGCACGCGTCCTCGTCGTCGGCCGCCAGGAGGGCGGCCACCGTGAGGACAGCCGTCGAGATCATCGGCAGCGGAGCGAGCGAACGCCCGAGCTCCTCCATCACGACCGCCTCGTACGTCGAAGGTGCACCCTGACCGCCGTACTGCTCGGGAACGCACAACCCGGCGACGCCGAGCTCGCCGCACAGGTGTCTCCACAAGGCCCGACGCTGCGTCGCGTCGCCCACGTCCTCCCCGTCCACCACCAGCTCACGGACGCGGCTCACCGGAAGCCGCTGCTCGAGGTAGGCCCGCAGGCTGCGCCGGAAGTCGCGGTGGTCCTGGTCCTCGACCTGCGCAAGGTCTGCCATCCTGCTCATGCACGGACTCCGCCCGGACGCGGCTCGCGTGGCAGGCCGAGGACCTGCTCGCCGAGCGTGCTGCGTTGGATCTGGCTCGATCCGCCGTAGATCACGGCCGCTCGCGAACGCAGGTACGCCGCCTGCCACGCCGCTGACGAGTTCGGGGTGCCCACCGGGTCGGGGCCGAGAACGGTGGCCGAGGCAGGCCCGGTCGTGACGGTTCCCGCCATCCCCAGGAGGTCCATCGCGAGGTTCGTCAGCTGCAGGTCGAAGGTCGTCTCGAACAGCTTGAACACCGAGGACTCCGGCCCGGGCGCCGCACCTGCCGCCGCCTGCTCCCGGGCTTGCAGCGACATCATGCGCATCATCTCGATCTTGATCCGGCACTCGGCCAGGCGGCGCCGGATCCCCAGATCGGCGTTGAGGCCCTGCGTCCGCGCGAGCTCGACGAGCCGCTCGAGCTCGGCGCGGTAGTGCAGGTGTGCGACGCCGAGCGACGACCTCTCCAGACCGAGCAGGCTCAGCGCGACCTGCGCCCCCCGACCGGGCGCCCCGACGACGTTGGCGGCAGCCGTCCGCGCACCGTCGAATCGCACCTCCGCGAACTCGGTCTCGCCGGTCATCGTGCGGAGGGGGCTGACCACGACACCGGGCTGGTCGAGCGGGACGAGGAGGAACGAGAGCGCGTCGCGGTTGCGGGCTTCCTGGTCGGTGCGCGCGAGCAGGAAGATCCAGTTCGCGTGGTGTCCCTGGGTCTGCCAGACCTTGTGACCGTCGACCACCCAGTCGTCGCCGTCGCGGACCGCCCGCGTCCGCAGGTTGAACAGGTCGCTGCCCGCCTCGGGCTCCGAGAATCCCTGGGCCCATCGGTGCTCGCCCGCGACGAGCCTCGGCAGCAGCTCCCGCTTCTGCTCGGGTGTGCCCCACAGGAGCACGATCGGTCCGAGGAGCGCCATCCCGATCGGGTCGGTCGGCAGGGGCCAGAGCGGAGCGCCCACGCGGGCGAGCTCCTCGTCGAGGACGATCCGCTTCGCCTCGGACAGCCCTGCACCGCCGTACTCGACCGGCCACTCGGGGGCGAGGTAGCCGGTGCGGACGAGAGCCTCGCGCCAGGGGCCGAGGAAACGTTCGCGCGCCGTCGGTTCGAGCGCCGCCACGCCGCGGAAGTCCTCGGGAAGGGCCTCCGCGAGGAAGGAGCGGACCTGCTCCCGGAACTCCTCGAGACCTCCCTCCGCGGCGGCGGTGGACACGGCCTGTGTCGTCAAGGTCCCTCCTGGCTCATGGGGCGAGGCCGTGACGAAGGCCTCGCCCGCAGACTATTACGTACGCTGGCCGTCCGCAATAGGCTCGATCCTACGCACGCTCGCCGGCAGCCCGACGAGCCGGGCACGCCCGACGGAAGCTCGGACGCACCCGGCTCGCGTGGGCGCAGATCAGTCGGCGTCGAAGGTGCTGACCTTCTCGTACTTCGGACCGACGACCTTGTAGAGGTACCAGTCCGGGAACGGATAGTGCCCGTCCTTGTACGAGAACCCCGAAACCAGCCCCTCGAGGTCGAAGTCCTCCGTGCTCAGGACCTCCGCGAGGTCCTCACCCCCACACGGGTAGCCGCACGAGCCGAGCGCCTGCCCGAAGGCGTTCGCCGTGATGTAGGCCATCGCCGTGTAGCCGGCATTGAGCGTCACCGCGTCGACCGTGTCGAGCGACGGCGAGATCGCCTCGATGTAGTCGGCGGCTGCGCCGGTCGCGTTGTCCGGGTCGACGAGCTCGTACGCTGTCATCGCGTAGACGTTCTCGTCGGTCGACTCCTCCAGCGAGGTCAGGTTGCCGGTGCCGTCGGCCCAGACGACCGGGACGTCGAGCCCGGCTGAGCGGACCGCCTTGAGCACCGCGAGGAACCCGGGGCCGAAATTGCTCACGATGATGACGTCCGGCTTGGCGGCCACCACCTTCGCGACCTGCGGGGAGACGTCCGTCGCAGCGAGGTCGAGCTCCTGAGAGGTCACGAGGTCCACCCCTGCACCCTCGGCCTGCTCCTTCACGGCATCGGCGAGCGCCAGGACGGTCAGGGTGTTGAGGTGCACGAGCGCCGCCTTCGGGTCTTCCTTCCCGCTGACCTCCTTCGCGGCGCCGAGCAGCGCGCCGGCCATCCGGGTGCTGTTCGGTCCGAGGTTGTAGACGTAGTCGTTCGGCTCGGCGACCGACAGGCAGGCGAGCGGCACCTTGTAGCGCTCCACGACAGGGGTGGCGGCCGAGCAGTTGGCGCTCAGGACGAACCCGAAGATCGCATTGACCTGGTCGGAGGTCGCCAGCTGGGTGGCGTTCGTCGCCGACCGGGACGAGTCGCCGGCGTTGTCGAGCGACGTGACCTCGATCTTGTGGCCGTCGATCCCGCCGTCGGCGTTCGCCTGGTCGACGTAGGCCTGGACGCCCGCCTGGAGCGACTCCCCGTAGAAGGCGACCGGGCCGGACAACTCGGCGTTGATCCCCCACTTGTACGGGCCGTCGGCATCTCCCTGCGCGGCGCCGCCGCCGTCGCCGCCCCCGCACCCCGCGACAGCCGCGGCGAGCACGAACGAGGCCACCACGGCCGTCACTCGTGTCACGTGCATTGATCTCATGACCTCTCCCTGATGGTTCCGCCGCACTTATTAATTTCGACGTCGGTGTCAAAGTAGGTGTGGCTCACGTCACTGTCAAGCCGTTTGAGACGGAAGTGCTGGAACGGCGCACAGATTGCTCCGGGCTATTGTGTCCGCACTTCGTACGTAATAGCCTGCGGAAAAATCTCAGCACAGGCGGTGGGGTTCATGACCTTCGACTACTCCGACATCCTCGACGACACGGCCGAGCGATCACCGGACCGCGTCGGACTGCTCGCCGGCGACTGGCAGATCACCTACGCCGAGATCCGCGGGGCAGCGAACGCGATCGCAGCGGCGTTGCACGCCCGCGGGGTACGCCCGGGCGACCGGGTCGCGCTCTGCCTGGGCAACCAGCCGGAGTGGGTCTTCGTCTTCTTCGCCCTGTGCCGCCTGCGGGCCAGCGCCGTCATGCTGCCGAGCGCCTGGCGTGCGGCAGAGATCCGGCACGCGTTCGAGCTCACCCGGCCCAGCGCCGTGGTGGCCAGTCGCACCGTCGCCCCGATCTTCGACGAGGTCGAGCGCCCGGGACTCTCGGTGGTGGCCGGCCCGGGCGACACCCTCGAGGGCTGGATCGAGATCGCCGACCTGCTCTCTGAATCGGCGCCTGCGCTCCCGGCCGAGGTCCTGGACCTCGATCCGAGCGACCGGGAGCTCGCCCTGCCGTTCAGCTCCGGGACGACCGGGATGCCGAAGGCGGTCCGCCACACCCATCGCAGCCTCGTCGTCGCGACCCACCAGTGGCGCGAGTCCCTGGACATCACTGAGGACGACCGTCTCCAGGCCCTCACCCCGCTCGCGCACATCCTCGGGATCGTCAACATCGGCGCCACGTTCGTCGGCGAGGCGACGATCCGCCTCTTCCCCAAGTTCACCCCGCGGAGCATGGTCGAGAGCTTCCAGGACGACCGCATCACGATCGGCATGACCGTTGCCCCGATCGCGGCAGCGCTTGCCGCGATGCCTGACCTCGAGGAGTTCGACCTCTCCTCCCTGCGCTACCTGAACTGGTCAGCCACCCCGGTCAACCGCGACATCGCCGAGCAGGTGAGCTCGCGGATCGGCGTGAGCTGGCTCCCGGCGTACGGGACGACAGAGGTGCCGATCATCGCCGTCAACCCTGTGGCGTCCTTGCCCGACGGTCGACTCGACTCCGTCGGCCTTCCCCCGTCGGAGGTCGACGTCGAGACTGTCGACGTCGTCACCCACGAGTTCCTCCCACGCGGCAGCACCGGCGAGATCGTGGTGCGTAGTCCCGCACGCATGAAGGGTTACCTGCCCGAAGGCGACTCCCCCTTCCTCGACGGCGACTGGTACCGCACTGGCGACATCGGCCACGTCGAGCCCGAGGGATGGGTCGTCGTCACCGACCGGGTCAAGGACATCATCCGGGTGTCCGGCACTCAGGTCTCGCCCGTCGAGGTCGAGCGCGTCCTCGTCTCTGCGCCCCAGGTTGCCGACTGCGCGGTGTTCGGGGTCCCCGACGAGCGACGCGGAGAGCGTCCGGCCGCCGCCGTCGTGGTCGCCGACGGCGTGGAGACCGATGCCGAGGAGCTGATCGCGTGGGTCGCCGACCGCCTCGCGCCGTACAAACGTCTGCGCGACGTCTACTTCGTCGACGAGATCCCGCGGACGCCGTCCGGAAAGATCCAGCGACGCCACCTGGTCGGACGGCTCGTCACCGGCGCGACACCGTAGGGCGGTGACGTAAACCGGCGGCACTCATCCCGTCAGCGCGGCGACCACTCGTCCGACCGGCGGCCGTCGGAGCTGCGTGGCCATCCACTGCGACGTCGCGACGAGGAGATCCAGGTCCACGCCGGTCTCGATGCCCAGACCGTGGAGCATCCAGACGAGGTCCTCTGTGGCGAGGTTGCCGGTGGCGCTCTCGGCGTACGGGCAGCCTCCGAGCCCGCCCGCACTCGCGTCGAACGTCGTCACACCGTGCCGGAGCGCGGCGTACGCGTTGGCGAGGGCCTGGCCGTAGGTGTCGTGGAAGTGCATCGCGAGGATGTCGTCCGGCAGTCCCGCGGCGTTGAACGCGTCGAGCAGCGCGACGACCTGGCCAGGCGTCCCGGTCCCGATCGTGTCGCCGAGGCTGAGCTGATCGATGCCGAGATCGGCGAAGCGCCGCCCGACGGCTACCACCTGGTCGCGCGGCACGGGCCCCTCCCACGGATCGCCGAAGCACATGGACACGTACGCGCGCACGGCGATCCCCGCGTCGACGGCAGCACGGACGACGGGCTCGAACATGGCGAACTGGTCGTCGAGCCCACGGTTGAGGTTGCGCCGCGCAAACGTCTCGGTCGCCGAGCCGAACACGGCGACGTGCCGGACGCCGAGCGCGATCGCACGCTCGAGGCCACGCTGGTTCGGGACGAGCACAGGGAGCGAGGGGGCGTCGTCGACGAGGGCACCCATCACCTCCTCCGCGTCTGCGAGCTGGGGAACCCAGCGCGGGTGCACGAAGCTCGTCGCTTCGACGATCGGCAGTCCGGCGGCTCGAAGCCGGCGGACGAACGCGACCTTGACGTCCGCCGGCAGGGTCACGTCCTCGTTCTGGAGCCCGTCGCGCGGGCCGACCTCGTACACGGTCACCCGCGCGGGGAGAGCCGGGTCCGGGACGACGTCCGGCGTTCGCACGGGCTAGGCCTCCGTGGTGCTGCGCAGACCGCGCAGGATGACGTCCACGAGTGCGGTCGACTCGCGCTCGAACTTCTCGGAGAATCCAGGCTCGTCACGGTCGGTCGAGAACGCCCAGTGGAAGAACATGCCGCCGAGGATCAGGTCCGGCAGGATCGCCGAGGAGACCTCGCCGGTCAGCTCGCCGCGGGCGATCGCACGCCGCGTCACCTGGCGCGCGGCGCGCCCACGCGGGCCGATCACGACCTCGCGGTAGAGGCGGTCGAGCTCGGGGTTGTTGGTGCAGTCGACGAGGATCCTGCTCCCGGCCTGGGGAAGGAAGGGCGCTGAGTACCAGTCGAGCCACTGCGCGAGGTAGTCGCGGACGTCGGCCTCGAGGCTGCCCATGTCGCGCGCCGTGGGGAAGTTGGTCCGGTTGAACGCGCTGACGAGGAGCAGCTCGCGGCTGTCCCATCGCCGGTAGATCGCGGGCTTGCCGATCCCTGCGGCACGGGCCACCGCGTCGAAGGTCAGCCCGCGCCAGCCGTGCAGCGCATAGACCTCGAGCGTCGCGTTGAGGACGAGCGGCTCGACCCTCGGATCGCGTTTGCGCCCGGCCCGACGCTTGACGGCATCGGAACTGGCTGTCATCTGTCATCCCCTGTCCTGGCTCGCCTGTGCCTCGTGAGCACGATTACGGTTGCCTTGCGTACGTAATATACGCCCCTCGAGAGTCGGCGGCGAGCACTCAGACGCGGCCGGGCGCGGCAAGGGCATCAGGGGCAGCCCGCCGCTATTGCGTACGCGTCCCGTACGTCGCGCGGTACGTCGTCGGACTGACCCCCACCGCACGCACGAAGTGACGGCGCAGCGTCGTGGCCGTGCCCCACCCGCACCGGCTCGCGACCTGCTCCACCGACGCGTCCGTGCGCTCGAGGAGCTCCTGAGCGCGCAGGACGCGCTCCCGGTGGAGCCACCGCAGCGGCGTCAGGCCGGTCTCCGCACTCATCCGGCGGGCCAGCTGGCGCGAGCCGAGCCCGGCCTCGCGCGCCAGCTCGTCGACGGTGATCGGCTGGTCGAGACGTCCCCGAGCCCAGTCGAGCGCGACCCCCAGACGATCGGACCCGACCGGGCGGACGGGCGCAGCGATGAACTGCGCCTGCCCGCCGGTACGCTGTGCCGCCACGACCAGCCTCCGCGCCAGCCCGTTCGCCGCGGCGCTCCCGAGGTCGGTGCGGACCAGGTGCAGGCAGAGGTCGAGCGCCGCCGTCTTGCCGGCCGAGGTCAGGATCTGCCCGTCGTCGACGAAGAGCACGTCGGCACGCGCGCGCACGGCAGGGTAGAGGCGCTCGAGCTCGTCCACGTGCATCCAGTGGGTCGCTGCCTCGCGCCCGTCGAGCAGTCCCGCCGCGGCGACGACGAAGGCGCCGGTGCACAACGACGCGATGCGCGCTCCCCGTGCATGGGCCGTGCGCAGGGCGTCGAGCAGCGCCGGGTCCGGTGCCGCGTCGAGACGGTCCGTCGAGGGCACGACGACGAGGTCGACGTCGGCCAGCGCGTCGAAGTCGACGCTCGTCGTACGGCCCAGCCACGGCGCCGGATTGCCGTCCGGCGTCGCGACGACGAACGCGTACCAGGTCCCGTCGGCCGACAGGTCGGACCGGTCGACACCGAAGACCTCCGCGGCGATCGCCGTCTCGTAAAGCATCGCGTCGGCGTGCAGCGCCAGGCCCACGGTGATCATGTCCGAAACCGTACGGCAGGCCGCAGGTCAGACACGCGGCATCAGCCGCCCGACGACCACCGCGGCGCCGCCGAGGACGAGCGCGGCACCGATCGTCACCGTGCGCCACACGAACAGCGCCGCGACCAGGGCCCCCTCGAGCTCCGGACCCGCGTACGCGACCATGATCGCGACGGCGGAGGCGTCGAGGACCCCGATGCCGAAGATCGGGAGCAACGTCATCGGGTAGACGAGCAGGTACGCGGCGACCGCCTCGCTGGCCGGCAGCGCATCGGCACCGATCCCGACGAACCGGACGCTCAGCAGCAGGATCGCGGCGTCGCACACCAGCATCGCCATCAGCGCCGCCAGCGACCGGGGCAGGCCCGTGGACAGCCGTCCCGAGATCTGCTCGCGGAACGCGGCGGCGGCGGCCTCCCACTCCTCGGGATCCACGCTGCGCCGGACCGTACGGACGCCTCGCCCCGCCGCGTGCCCGACGCGACGCGCCGTCGTCCGGCCCCGCGCGACGAGGTAGACCGCCACGAGGATGACGGCCGCGACTGATCCTCCGGCGAGGGCTCCCGCACCGAACGACGAGTCGAACCGGTCGGTCAGCACGAGCACGAACCCGATCACCGGCGCGGACCACCGCACGGTGTTGTGGGCGACCTTCGTCATGACGACGCCGGCGACCGCTGCCGGCGGCTCGACCCCCCACCGCGAGAGCATCGTGAGGCGGATCGCGGTGTCGGCCGGGGGCGGAGCGACGACGCGCATCAGCATGGCGGCCTGGTCGCTGACGACGGCACGCGTCATGCCCAGACCGGGGACGAAGAGGGCCGTCGGGACGCCGCTCAGCACCTGACGCACGACCACGAGGCCGAGGAGCACCACCAGCTGCCACACGGTCAGCGTCGCGAGCGCGTCACCGACGTCGTCCCAGTCGACCGTGCCGACGCGACCGATGATGAACCAGCCCAGCAGCAACGAGGCGGCGAGCAGCACCAGCGTGCGGAACGACCGGAAGGTACGGCTCGAGCGGTTCATCCTGGCTCTGGGGCCGCTCGCGCGACGGGATCGGAGACCGGGCTGATCCGCCGCCAGAGCAGCACGGAGAAGGCGCCGAGCGTGAGCGGCGTCCCGATGGTGACGGCACGCCACACGATCAACGCGGCCACGAACGGAGCCTCGTACGCGATGCCGGCGTAGGCGACCATGATCGCGACCGCGGCGGCGTCGAGCGCCCCGATCCCGAAGACCGGGAGCATCGTGAGCGGGTAGGTCAGGAAGTACGCCGCGACGATCTCGACCGTCGGGATCACGTCGGACGGGACGCCGACGAACCGGACCGCCAGGACGAGCGCGGTCGCGTCGCAGACCATCATCGCGAGCAGCGCGAGGAGCGACCGCGGGAAGCCGCGCCGAAGCTTGTCGGCGATGTGCGCTCGGAAGGTCGCCACGCTCTGCGCCCACGCCTCGGGGTCGACGCTGCGACGCACCACGCGCGCCGCCCGACCGGCCGAGCGGCCGACCCACCGCGCCGCCGCCGCGCCGCTGGCGATGATCCTGATCGCGACCACGAGCGTGAGCGCGGCGAGCCCGCCGGCGAGTGCTCCGGTCGCGAACGACGAGTCGAACCGGTCGGTCAGCACGAGCACGAAGCCGATCACCGGCGCGGCCCAGCGGACGACGTAGAACGACACCGTGTTCATGACGACGCCGGCCAGCCCGCGGGACAGGTCGATCCCCCAGCCGGAGAACATCGTCATCCTGATCAGCAGGTCGGAGGGCGGTGGCGCCAGCGTGCACATGAGGATCGACGCCTGGTCGTTGACCACCGCCCGCGGAAGTCCGAGGCCCTCGATGAAGATCGCCAGCGGCCACGCGTTCAGGATCTGGCGGACCACGACGACCGCGACCAGCAGCGCCAGCTGCCACACGTTCAGCCGACCGAGCGCGCTGCCGACCGCCTGCCAGTCGACCGCCCCGACGAGCCCGATGATGATCCACCCGGCCGCCAGCGAGAGGCCGAGAAGCAGCACGGGGCGCGCGAAGCGTCGTACGTCCGCAGTAACGCCCATGACATCGTCCGATGCTCGCCGCCAACAAGGCAGGAGCGTACTCGCGATGCGGGGGTCCGCCCATTTGTGAGCGATTGCCCCCGGCGATCCCGCGATGTCGGAAACTGTGCGCACCGTGTCACTTCAGACGCTGGCTGCCGACTGCGCCAGCCGATGGGATGGGGTCATGCCTTCTTCCTCCCACGCCCCCGTCGTCGTCTACGGGGCCTACGGTCACACCGGCCGCTTCGTCGTCGACGAGCTCCTGCGACGCGGTCTCACGCCGATCCTGTCCGGACGCGACGAGACACGCCTCGAGGCGATGCTCGACGGCCGACCGGACCTGGAGATCCGGCCGGCGCGCACCGACGAGCCCGAAGCCCTCGCCGGCGCGCTGGCGGGCGCGGGTGCCGTCGTCAACGTCGCCGGCCCGTTCCTCGACACGGCGCTGCCCGTGTCGCAGGCGGCGATCGCGGCGGGAGTGCACTACCTCGACGTCACCGCCGAGCAGCCCGCCGTCGAAGCCGTGTACGCCGCGCGGTCCCGCGACGCGGCAGCAGCCGGCGTGGCGGTCGTGCCCGCGATGGCCTTCTACGGCGGCCTCGCCGACCTGCTCACGACCGCGGTCCTCGCCGGGACGACCGAACCGGCCTCGGTGACGGTCGCCGTCGGGCTCGATCGGTGGTGGCCGACAGCAGGGACCCGCGTCACGGGAAGCCGCAACCCCGCGCGCCGGCAGGTCGTCGCCGACGGCCGCCTGACCCCGCTCGCCGACCCGGCGCCGACCGGCACGTGGCACTTCCCCACCGCCTTCGGCGAGCAGCCCGTGGTCGCGGTGCCGTTCTCCGAGCCGATCCTCCTCGCGCGCCACCTCCCGCTGACCGCGGTCGACTCCTTCCTCACCACGTCGGCGCTCACCGACGTGCGCAGCCCGGACACTCCCCCGCCCTCTCCCGAGGACGCCGACGGCCGCTCGGCCCAGCAGTTCGTGGTCGACGTGGTGGCGCAGGTCGGTGACGAGACCCGACGGATCACCACGACCGGCCGCGACATCTACGCGGTCAGCGCTCCGCTGGTCGTCGAGGCCGCGATCCGCCTGCTCGACGGGCGTGCCACCGGCACGGGTGTCGGCGCCCCCGGTGAGCTGTTCGACGCCGAGGACTTCCTGCGGGCGCTCACGCCCGGGACACTCTCGCTGCGACGCGGACCGGTCGCGGAGGACGTGGGGACGCGCGCCCGCTGACGCCGACCTTCAGGCCCAGCCGTCCTCGTGCGTGAGGAGCAGCTTGCCCTGGGTCTGGCGGGCCTCCAGCACCCGGAACGCCTCGGCCACCTGCGCTACCGGGAAGCGACCACCGATCGTGACTCGGAGATCGCCGTTGCCGACCCAGGCGAACAGCTCGTCCGTACGGCTCCGCAGCTCCTCCGGGGTCCGGGTGTAGTGGACGACGGTCGGGCGCGTCACGAAGAGCGAGCCGCCGGAGGCGAGCCGCGTCACGTCCAGCGGCGGGACCGGTCCGCTCGCAGCGCCGAACACCACGTAGGTCCCACGGACGGCGAGCGAGGCCAGGCTGCCGTCGACGGTCGCCGCCCCCACACCGTCGTACACCGCCGCCACTCCGGCCCCGTCGGTCAACGCCGCGACCTCCTGGGCGAACCCGTCGTACCCGATCACGTGGTCGGCACCGGCGGCGCGCGCGGCGTCGGCCTTCGCGTCGGTGGAGACCGTGCCGATCACCCGCGCTCCGCGGAGCTTCGCGACCTGGGTGAGCATCTGCCCGACACCCCCGGCCGCGGCATGCACCAGCACGGTGTCACCCGGCACGATCGCGTACGCGTCGGTGGCGAGGTAGTGCGCGGTCACCCCCTGCATCAGGACGGCCGCCGCGGACGCGTCGTCGACCGCGTCGGGGATCGGCACGGCCCTGTCCGCGTCGACGACGGCGAGCTCGGCGAAGCTGCCCTGACCGCCGGTCAGCCAGCCGACCCGCTGGCCCACGTCGAGGTCGGTGACGTCCGCGCCCACGTCGACCACGACGCCGACGCCTTCGACCCCCGCGGCGTACGGCGCCCGCAGCGGCGTGGTGCCGTTGCGCTGGTAGGCGTCGAGGTAGTTCACCCCGGAGACGGTGAGCTCGACGAGGACCTGCCCGGTAGCCGGAGCGGGCCGGTCGACCTCTGCGACCTCGAAGACCTCGGGACCTCCATGGCGGTTCACCACGACGGCACGCATCAGCTGTTCCTCGTCTCTCGACCTCATGGTCGTCGGTCCAGGGCCGCCAGCTGGAGGTCGACGGCGCGGTGGGCCCGGGCCCGCGCCGCTGGACGGTCGAGCAGCAGCGCGTCGACGAGCAGCGGCGACACGATCGCCGCGACCGCGTCGTCGACCGCGGCGCGCGGGAGGTCGGTGTCGGCGAGCGCATGGCGGAACGGGGCGACGAGGTCGTCGACGTAGCGCTGACGCAGCGTCAGTGCGGCCGGGTCCGTGACGGCTGTCGCGACGAGCGCCTGCAGGAACGCGGCCACCGGCTTGTCGCGGAGGCGGTTGCAGAGCGCGTCGACCTCCGCGTGGACGTCGCGGACGGGGTCGCCGGTGCGGGCACGCTCGGCGTCGGGAGCGACGTCGATCAGCGCGGCCAGCACGTCCGTCGGGGTCGCCCAGTGACGGTAGATCGTCGAGCGGGAGACGCCGGTGGCCTGGTGGAGCCGCTGCGGGGTGAGGGCGGCGCCGCCCTCGGCGAGGAGGAGCTCGAGGGCAGCCGTCAGCACGACGACGGCGGTGTCGGCGGCAGGGCCGACCGGGCGTCCCACGCGGGTCATGGAATTAACGATACATCTTGCACTGGATGGCCGGGAAGGCTAGTCTCTCGCCTCGAAGCAATAAGCGGTACGAGTTGTATCGATTATCCAACCACGCAACGAGGAGGTCGAGGTGCGAGCGCACGTCGAGATGATTCACGAGGACGACTACGTCTGGCACCCGGCCGAGCTGCCGGGCGGACAGGGCGAGGTGCTGGAGCAGCGGTTCTCCGTCGACGAGGAGGACGGCTCGTCCTCGTGATGCTGTCGTTCACGACCGACTGGAGCCGCGGCCCCGGCGTGCCGCACGCCGACACGGAGTTCTTCGTGATCGAGGGCTCGATGGAGTACGAGGGCCGGACGATGGGGCGGTGGGAGTACCTTCACGTCCCGAAGGGCGTTCCCATGGGCGCGCTGACGGTCGCGAAGGGCTCGCGCCTCCTGCACTGGCGCGAGTACGGCCCGAGCGCCTTCGACCTCGGAGGCGAGCGTACGGCCGACGCGCGCGGCGAGGTGACCGTCACCGACCCGGCCACCCTCGAGTGGACGTCGACCATCGAGCGCACACCGGGACCGATGAAGCCGCTCTACATCAAGATGCTCCACCACGACAAGGAGACCGACTTCTACACCCGCCTGATCAAGGCGCCCAAGGGCTGGACCGAGCCGCGGCTCCCCCACCACCCGGTGTTCGAGGAGTTCTTCACGCTCGAAGGGCGTACGGCGTCGATCCACGGCGACTCCTCCGTCGGCACGTACGCGTTCCGCCCGGCCTGGATCAAGCACGGCCACTACGAGACCCTCGAGGACACGGTCTGGATCCTGCGGTGCGACGGCCTGCTGGTGAACCTCTACTCGACCGACACCTGGATCGACTGGGGCGGCACCGCCGAGAACTACGACCCCGAGACGCAGGCACCGATCCCGTCCACCCTGCCGGTGCGCTCGCGCAAGGTCGGCCCCTGGGACCCGAAGCTCGCCTGAGCCCAGGACCGGCGGGGCTGCCTTCGCCGGCGCAGCCCCGCCGGACCGCTCACGTCCCGGCCGGCACAGGCACGCGGACGAGCGCCAGAGGCACGTGGTGCTGACCGGCGTGCATGTCCCGGTCGCGGAGCGAGCCCTGGCTGATCGGTCGGGGGAACGAGATCTTGACGACGTTCAGGGTGGGGATGCGGAAGAGCAGGATCTGACCGGGGTCGACGCCGTACAGCCGCGCGACGACCTCCTCGGAGACGTACGCCGGGTCGGCCGCGAGCCGGTACGACGCCGCGTCCGGCATGAAGAGCTCCATCGTGACCCAGAACGGTCCGGCGTTCTTCGAGCGCACCTCCAGGGCGAGCTCGCCCAGCGTGGTCGTGGCCGGTGCGGTCGTGTCAGCCATGCGAGGCCTCCGTCTCGATGCGGAACATGCTGGTCGGCGTCGCGGCGTCGACCACGTGGTTGAGGACGAACTCGTACCCCGGCCCGCGTTCGATCTCCGCCGGCGACGTCGCGAAGGCGAAGCTGGGCAGGTAGTCCATGTCCGGGGTCGGGAGGTGCAGCATCAACGGGTTCGCGACCTTCGCGACCGCCGTCGCGGTCTCCTGGTCCGCCGCGCTCACGAGGAGCATGGCGCCGACCTCGCGGGGCGGCGCGATCGACGGCTCGAGGTCGTCGAGCACGGCGTCGTAGCCGTAGAGCCGCAGGTCGAACGCGTACTCGTCGGGCTCCAGGGCGAGGGTCTGCGTGACGCGTTCGGTGATCATCCGTCGCATCAGCGCCGCCCAGGTCTCGATCTGCCCGAGGACGTGCGGGTCGCGGATCGCCGCGAACGACACGGTCTCGTAGCCGGTGACCCGCGCCCCCTCGAGCTTGATCGTGTGCTGGTCCGCGACCTCGAACCGGGATCCCTCCACGCGCACGCGACGCGCGTCGAGAGCCTCGTACGTCGCCTCCCGCACGTCGAGCGTGCCCGCGGGCTCCCGCATCCGGAACGGGTCGACGGTCTCGTACAGCATGTGGGCGGCCACCGAGATCGGCGTGCACGCGGCGTCCGGGTCGAGCGGCTCGATCGTGAAGCCGTCGGCGTCGATCGTGGCGAACACCCCGCCCGCGCGCGGGTTGGTCGTGCACTGGCCGCCGCACTCCACGATCTTGGCGACGTGCCAGGTGGGCCCCGCGGGCATGCCCTTCATCAGCGGGTACGCCGCCGCCACCGCGGTGTCCGTCGCACGCCCGGCCAGCACGACCTGCGCTCCGGCCTGCAACGCCTCGACGATCGGTTCGTGCCCCATCATCCCGACGATGTGGGTGCAGCTCTCGAGCGTCTCGGCGGTCAGCTCGTCCGAGGGCGGCAGCGGATGGGTTCGCCCGGCGTCGAGGTGCTCCTTGAGGTCGGTGGCCCTCTGCTCGCTGTAGATGCGGGCCACCGGAAGGTCCAGGCCCTCCTCAGCCATCACGCGTGCGGCGATCCCGGCGACCCAGTCGACACCGTCGTCGGTACCACTCGTGCCGCACGAGCCGACGACGAGCGGGATGCCGGCACGGGCGGCGGCGCGCAGCAGGATGCGCAGGTCGCGAGCGACGGCGGCAGCGGTCGTCTTCGGCTTCGACGCACCGAGGTAGGACGGACCGGAGTCCGTCGAGCCCCCGTCGACGGCGATGACGTCCGCGCCGAGCGCGAGACCGCGCTCGACGGTCGCGTCGGTGAAGCCACCGCCGAGCATGCCGGTCGGGACCAGGACCCGCACACTGTCCGTGCGGTCGGGGTGGGGGGTCATCGGACGGTTCCTCTCGTCAGGTTCGTCGGCGGCTCGATCGCCGAGGCGATCGCGGCCGCGAGATCGTCGGTCGTGGCGGTGCCCCCGAGATCGGGGGTAAGGGCGTCGCCGGCGCCGAGCGCGGCGGCGATCGCGGTCATCAGCGCCTCGGCCGAGTCCGGCTCGCCGAGGTGGTCGAGCATCATCGCGGCGGACCAGAGCATCCCGACCGGGTTCGCGACGCCCTGCCCCGCGATGTCGGGCGCCGACCCGTGGACCGGCTCGAACATCGACGGGAACTCGCGCTCGGGGTTGAGGTTGGCCGCCGGGGCGACCCCGATGCTGCCTGCGATCGCCGCGGCGAGGTCGCTGAGGATGTCGCCGAACAGGTTCGACCCGACGATCACGTCGAACGACGCCGGGTCGAGCACGAGCTTCGCGGCCAGGGCGTCGATGTGCTCCTGTCGCCAGGTGACCTCGGGTTGCCGCGCCGCGCGCTCGGCGACGATCTCGTCCCAGAACGGCATCGTGTGGATGATCCCGTTCGACTTCGTCGCGGAGACGAGCCGACCCCGCCGGGTCGCGGCCAGGTCGAACGCGTAGTCGACCACGCGCGTCACTCCGGCCCGGGTGAACACCGCCTCCTGCACGGCCAGCTCGTCGGGAAAGCCACGGTTGAGGCGTCCTCCGATCTCGCTGTACTCCCCCTCGACGTTCTCACGGACGACGACCAGGTCGACGCCGTCGGCGTCGCGCAGCGGTCCCGGGAGGCCCGGCATCACGCGGATCGGCCGCAGGTTGACGTACTGCCGGAAGCGTCGCCGGATCGGGATGAGGAGGCCCCACAGCGACACGTGGTCCGGCACGCCCGGCCAGCCGACGGCACCGAGCAGGATCGCGTCGTGCCCGGCGATCTGGTCGAGGCCGTCCTCGGGCATCATCGCGCCGGTACGGACGAAGCGTTCGCACGACCAGTCGAAGGAGTCGTACGCGAGCCGGAACCCTCCGTGGTCGGCGAGCCGGTCCAGCACCGCCAGGGTCGGCGGGACGACCTCGCGTCCGATCCCGTCCCCCGGGATCACGGCGATGCGGTAGGTGTTCATGCGGACTCCTCACGGACCCGGCGGAGCAGGTCGGCGTTGACGCAGTGCTCGGGACGCCCGGCCAGCGCGGCCACGACCTCGCGCGCTCCCCTGGTGCCGGCCGCCGCGCGGGTCTCGGCGGTCTGGCCGGCCATGTGGGGGTAGACGGTGATGCCTTCGACGCCGCGCAGCAGACTGTCGGCCGGCAGCGGCTCGTCCGCCACTACGTCCAGCGCCGCACCTGCGATCACGCCGGTCCGCACGGCGCGGACCAGCGCCTCCTCGTCCACGATGGCGCCGCGCGCGGTGTTGACCAGGACTGCCGTGGGCTTCATCCGGGCGAGCGCGCCGGCACCGATCAGGCCACGCGTGCGTGCGGTCAGCGCGGTGTGCAGCGAGACGTAGTCGGACCGGGCGAGCAGGTCGTCGAGCACGACGAACTCGACCGGTGCTCCCGCCCGCTCCTCGAGCGGCACGCCGGTCGTGCACAGCACCGTCATACCGAAGGCACGGGCGAGCGGCACCACCGCGCGTGCGGACGCGCCGTACCCGACGAGCCCGAGGGTGGCACCGCGCAGCTCGTGCCCGTCCTCCCTGGGCCACCCCCCGGCGGCGACAGTGCGAGCACTCTCGCCGAGCCGGCGAGCAGCGGACAGGATCATGCCGAGTGTGTACTCCGCGACGGCGTTGGCGTTGACACCGGGAAGGTTGCTGACGCTGATCCCGAGGCGCGCGGCAGCCTCCACGTCGATCGAGTCGTAGCCGACGCCGGTCCGCACGACGACGCGGAGGCGGTCGCTGAAGGCGAGGACCTCGGCGTCCATCGGCTCGTTCGCGACGAGCGCGGCGTCGACCCCGAGCAGGAGGTCGATAAGCTCCTCGCGGTCGCGTGGTCCGCGCCGCGGCGCGTGGACGGTCTCGCAGCCGGCCGCGCGGAGGTAGGTGTCCACCTCGTCGCCGGGCACGAGGTAGTCGGTGGTGATGAGGACGCGCACGCTCACAGCGCCACCCCCTCGCCACGTCGGCGCTGCAGCGCGTCCACACGAGCGACCACGAGGATCGCGAGCAGGGTCAGCGCGGCGATGTCGAAGAGCATGAACGACCAGCTCGTGAGATCGACCAGCCCGCCGACGATCGCCGGGCCGAGGAACCCGCCGCTGGCCCAGCCGACGGTGTAGAGCCCGGCGTACGTCCCGAGGACTCGCGCCGACGGCGCGAGGTTCCACAGCACGACGACGGCGTTGATCATGAAGCCGGCCGCACCCGCGGCGCCGACGCAGAACGCGACGACGGTCCACGTCGTGGTCTGGACGAGCCCTCCGGCGGCCATGGACAGGGCGAAGACCGACATGCCGACAAGCATCGTCCGGATCCGGCCGAACCGTTCGGCGAGCAGCGCCGCGGGGTAGGCGGCGAGCAGGAACGCGATGCCCGCCGGCAGCGTGATCCCGCCGGCGTCACCGCGGGACAGGCCGAGCACCTCGGTCCCGTACGGCGTGCCGAGCGCGCGCGAGGCGAACCACGCCGAGCCGAAGAGGAAGATCGCGACCATCACCAGCAGCCGGCTCCGGTCGGGGTCGCGCACGATCTCGAGCACCGTCTCCCGCACCCGGACCTGAGGTGCGGTGCCGTGCTCGCCCGCGGCGTCCTCCTCCAGCGCCGCCTGGTACGCGGGCGAGGTGCTGTCGCGCACCTTCCACGCCAGCACCGCGACCGACGCCAGCATCAGCACCGACGGGATCGCGAACGCGAGCCTCGGGTGGTCGTCGACGACGAAGAGGCTGATCAGGGCCGCCACGATGACGGTGAGCCCGGACGCGATCTTCACGGCCGCGTTCGCGCGACTGCGCCGGGCCGGCGCGATGAAGTCCGGCATCAGCGACTCGGCGATCGGCTTGTACGAGTTGGCCACGAGGGAGTACGCGAAGATCACCGCGAGCAGGGCGGGCAACGACGCGGCGGCGTACGGGATCACCAGGAACAGCAGGGCGGCGACCGGCATGCCGACGACCAGGTACGGCATGCGTCGCCCCCACGACGTCCGGGTGTTGTCGGACCGGCTCCCCATCCACGGCTGGACGAAGATCCCGAACAGGTTGTCCATGCCCATGCAGAGGCCGACGACCGCCGCGCTCGCGATGTGGTCGCGAAGCAGCGGTGGCACCTGGCTGTCGTAGAAGTTCCAGGTGGACTCCTGGGCGAAGACCGCCAGGGCCACCAGCAGCGTGATGCGTCTCTCGGTCGAGCGTTGCGACCGTGGAGGGTTCGACGCCGTCGTCGTCATGCGAATGCTCCTCACCAGCAGGATCCGATGTCCGGCCGGGGACACGCACCGAGCTCGATGCTGCCACCCACGCCGTGACCTGCGTCACCGTATTTTGCTATAGCAAGAGTGTCAAGCATTGCAAATGCTTCATGCGATGGCATCGGGGTAGGCTGACGCCGTGCCTTCCCAGCTCTCGACACCCTTGGCGTCCGACACCCTCGCCGACCGCGCCTACCGGTCGATCCGCGCCGCGATCGCGACGGGCGAGCTCCGCGCGGGCCAGAAGGTGACCGAGCGCGGTCTCGCCGAACGCCTCACGGTGAGCGCGACGCCCGTCCGCGAGGCGATCCGCCGCCTCGAGCAAGACGGACTGCTCCAGCGCACCGGCCCGCGCACGGTCGAGGTGGCCCACATCGGCGACAGCGCGATCTCCGACCTCGCGGAGGTGGAGGTCGCGCTGCGGGGCATGGTCGCCCGCTTCGCCGCACGGCACGCGACCCCCGACCAGCTCGACGCCCTGGACGCGATACTCGACGACGCCGACGACCTGCTCGTCCTGATCCGGCAGCGCCACGCCGACGGCGACCCGATCGAGCGGCACATGAACCAGCTCTTCGACACGATGCAGCGGTTCAACGACGCGGTCGACGCGTGCGCCCGCAACCCCGTGCTGGTGCGCCTGCTCGACCAGGCACGCGTCTTCTCCCGTCCCGAGCGGAGGACGCGGCTCCTGCAGGCGGTCGCGGACGACCCAGAGTTCGGTCAGGACCGCTACGCCAGTCACCGCTCGCTGGTGGCAGCCCTGCGCGCCGGCGACGAGGGCACGGCCGAGACGCTCGTGGTCCAGGACGCGCGCGGCGGCCTCACCGACCTGCTGTCGGGTCGTCGCTGAAACCCCACGACCCTGGCGGACCGCGACGCTCTACAGCCACCGCCTCCACGCGCTCGTCGACGACGCTCCCGGGTTCGGGTACGTCGAGCGGGTCAGCCGTCATCACCTGGAGGTCGCGTTCACCGGAGAGGCGCCGGCTGCTGCCGTCGCCTGGGCCGACGAGGCACCACCCCCGCTGAAGGTCAGCTTCGTCCGTTGCCGGTACAGCGCTGAGCGGCTCGACGCGGCGATCGAGACCGCGATCGACCACCCCGACGTCATCTCCGCGAGCGCCTTCGGCGACAACGAGGCGCTCGAGGTGGGCACGAGTCTCCGGCGCTGATGCTCTCGCACGAGCCCGCACACCTCCTCGGTGTCGACGTCGACGTGGTGGTCGTCCCGACCGAGCCGATGGTCAGGCTCTCGTCGTGACGTACGACGCCCCCACCGATCGCATTGGTTGAACCGACAACTATCTCTGCTAGGGTTTCACTTGCCGAGACAACTAACGCAAGGACTCCCCATGACCGTCAACGCCGTCCGCCTGAACCACGCCGTCCTCTTCGTCGCCGACCTCGAGCGCAGCATCGCGTTCTACGAGCAGGCGTTCGGGATGACAGTGATGGCCCGCGAGCCACGCGCCGCCGCCGCCTTCCTGCGCCTCCCCCGCTCCGGCAACCACCACGACCTCGGGCTTTTCGGCGTCGGCGCCCAGCCGCCCCGACCGCGCGGCTCGCTCGGGCTCTACCACCTCGCATGGCAGGTCGACACGATCGACGAGCTGGAGCAGGCCCGGATGACGCTCGCCGAGCTCGGCGCCTTCACCGGCGAGTCGAGCCACGGCGCCACCAAGAGCCTGTACGGCGCCGACCCGGACGGCAACGAGTTCGAGGTGATGTGGATGCTGCCTCGCGAGCAGTGGGGCCAGTTCGAGAACGCCGCGCCGACCACGCGGCTCGACCTCGCCGCCGAGGTGGAGCGGTGGTCCGGCGTCCGGACCGCGTCGGACCTGAACCACGAGGTCGCGCGGTGACCGACACCTTCCCCGAGCCGACGGTCGCGACCGGCGGGAGCGAGGACCCGACAGCACCGCTGGTGGTCCTGCTCCACGGGCGCGGCTCCCACGAGCGGGACATCATCGCACTCGCTCCGCACCTCCCGGCCGCCGCCGCGTACGCCGCGGTCCGCGCACCGATCGCCGAGGGCGGCGGCTTCGCGTGGTTCGCGAACCGCGGGATCGGCCGTCCGATCGCCGAGTCCCTCGATGCCACCATGACCTGGTTCCGAACCTGGCTGGACGACGCGGCACCGTCCGGGCGACCTGTGGTGCTCGTCGGCTTCAGCGGCGGCGCCGCGTTCGCCGGCGGCCTCGCGCTCGCCGACCCGCAGCGATACGCGGGCGTCGCGATCCTGTACGGGACGATGCCCTTCGACGCCGGTCTCCCGGTCGACCCGGGCCGACTCGACGGGCTGCCCGTCCTCGTCGCCCAGGGCGACGCCGACCAGGTGATCCCACGGGAGCTGCTCGACCGCACGTGGCGCTACCTGACCGACGAGGCCGGCGCCGAGACCGTGGCGACTCGCGACCCCGGCGGCCACGGCATCTCCGCTCTCGCGCTCCAGCACCTCGCGGACTGGATCATCGGCCTCGTCCCTTCGTCGGCGACGCGCGACTGAGTCCTGCACGACCGGCCGAGTCCCCGCACAACCCCTGGTGTTATCCGATCGTTACCCCTCCTTACTTACTTGCCAGTCAGTAAGCGTGATTCCATGGACCTCACCGGGTGATGTGTCCGGCGTCACACCCGGTGCCGCTGCTCGGGCCGCGCGCGTCTCTCCCAACGGCGCACGTCGGGACACGAAAGGACGACACGACATGGCGGTTCTCACCACGCGCAGGCGCCGCAGCGCCGCAGCGCTCGCGGCCGCAGCGGCGATGCTCCTCGTCGCCGCGTGCGGTGGCGGCGACGACGACTCCGACTCGGACTCGGCCTCCGACGCCTGCAAGCCGGCGGCCGACGGCGAGAAGGTCGAGCTGACCTTCACCTCCTGGGTGCCGGGCATGCAGAAGACGGTGGACCTGTGGAACAAGAACAACCCTGACATCCAGGTCGACTACAAGGAGGTCGTCGGCGGCAACCAGGGGACGTACCAGGCCTACCAGAACCAGATCAAGGCCGGCACCACCGGCGACATCGGCATGATCGAGTTCGACAACCTCGCGAGCTTCCGCCTGCAGGACGGCCTCGCCGACATCGGCGGGTGCGAGCCGTGGCAGGACGTCGAGGACGACTTCCTCCCGTGGACGGTGTCGCAGGTCAGCTTCGGCGAGGACGGCTCGTCGTACGGCGTGCCGATGGACGTCGGCCCGATGGGGCTCTACTACCGCAAGGACCTCTTCGAGCAGAACAACATCCCGGTGCCGACGACCTGGGACGAGTTCACGGAGGCCGCGAAGAAGGTCAAGGCGCTCGGCGCGCAGATCACCAACTTCCCGCCGGACCAGCCGGCCTGGTTCACCTCGCTGGCCTGGCAGAACGGCGCGACCTGGTTCTCCGAGGACGGCGGCACCTGGACCGTCAGCCTGGACGACGACAAGACCCAGCAGGTCGCCGACTACTGGCAGGGGCTCCTCGACCAGGATCTCGTCGGCACCCTCCCCGGCCTGGTCGACGCGCAGTGGAACGCGCTCGACAACAACAAGCAGTGGACGCTGATCGGTGCGGCCTGGACGACCAAGCTGCTCGAGACCAGCGCGCCCAAGACGGCCGGCAAGTGGGCGGTCGCGCCGATGCCGCAGTGGGAGGCCGGAGGCAACTCGTCGGGCAACTGGGGCGGCTCGAACGCGGTCGTCTGGAAGACGTCGAAGCACCCGTACGAGGCAGCGAAGTTCGCGACCTGGGCGTTCAGCGATCCTGAGGCGCTGGCGCTCAACAACGCCAACGGCGGCCAGTACCCGGCCACCACCGAGGGCCAGGCGTCGCTGCCGGCGCTGACCGAGGGTCTGCCGTACTACGGCGGGCAGAAGGTGTGGGAGGTCTTCGCGCAGGCCTCGGAGGGTGTCGACCCCGACTTCCAGTGGGGCCCGACGATGACCCAGACCTACGCCGACCTGGGCAACGGCTTCGGCAAGGCGGTGAACGGCCAGGGCACGCTCACCGACGCGCTTGCCGACGCCCAGCAGAAGACGATCGACACGCTGAAGGCGCAGTCTCTGGACGTCGCCGACTAGGTCCGGCGACGCTGAGAGTCCGCTGACGGGTGCGGCCGGCCATCCCTACGGCCGGCCGCACCCCACCCCGTCCCACGTGAAGGAGCAGCGCATGGCGACGACCGTGCCGGCCCAGGTGGCGGAAGCACCGCCACCGCAGCCTCCGAGGCAGCGCATCCGGCACAAGGGCGCGATCGTGGGGTTCCTCGCCCCGTTCCTCGTGCTCTTCGTGCTCTTCTACCTGGCCCCGATCGCGTACGCGGTCTGGCAGTCGTTCTTCAAGGTCGAGCGCGAGGGCACCTTCGGCAAGGCCCGTGAGGTGTTCGGCGGACTCGAGCAGTACGGCCGGGTGCTGGACAACCCCGACTTCTGGGCCAGCATCGGTCGCGTCCTGGTCTTCTTCGTGGCCTCGATCCCGCTGCAGCTCGGGCTCGCGCTGCTGTTCGCCCTGCTCCTGGACTCCCCGCTGGTCAAGGTCAAGAGCTTCTTCCGGCTCGCGTTCTTCGCGCCGTACGCGGTGCCGGGCGTGATCGCGGCGATCATGTGGGGCTTCCTCTACTCCCCCGAGATCTCGCCGTTCCCCCAGGTCGCGAACAACGTCGACCTGCTGGGGCCCGGCCTGGTGATGTTCTCGATGGTCAACGTCGTCAACTGGGTCTACATCGGCTACAACATGCTGATCATCTACGCGGCGCTCCAGGCGATCCCGAAGGACACGATCGAGGCCGCCACCCTCGACGGCGCCGGCCAGATGCGGATCGCGTGGTCGGTCAAGATCCCGTCGGTCGCGCCGGCCCTGGTGCTGACCGGGGTCTTCTCGATCATCGGGACGCTGCAGCTGTTCAACGAGCCGCGCGTCTTCCGGGCGATCTCCAGCGCGGTGGGTCGCGACTACACCCCCAACCTCATGGTCGACGCGACCTCCAGCATCCCCGACTACCACCTCGCCGCCGCGATGTCGGTCGTACTCGCCCTCATCACCTGCACGCTGTCGTTCACGTTCCTCAAGATCACCCAGAAGCGGGCCCTCGGATGAGCCGCGCGACCCGCCGCCGCACCGCCACCGGCGCACCGGTACGCCGCGCCGCCGCCGGCGCCGGTGCCCAGCGGACCAAGCCGCTCCCGGTCGCGACCGCGACCCTCTTCATGGTCATCTGCGCGTCCTACTTCCTGGTCCCGCTCTGGTGGCTGCTGGTCGCCTCCAGCAAGGACCAGGCCGCGCTCAGCAGCGGCAAGGGACTGTGGTTCTCCGACCCGTTCCTGCTCTTCGAGAACATCAAGGGCGTCGTCACCTACGACGACGGCATCTTCGTGCGCTGGGCGTTCAACAGCCTGGTCTACTCGGGTGTGGGTGCACTGCTCGGCACGCTCTTCGCGGCGATGGCCGGTTACGCCCTCGCGAAGTACGTCTTCCCCGGCCGCAACGCGACCTTCAACGTGATCCTCGGCGGGGTCCTCGTCCCCGCAACCGCGCTCGCGCTGCCGCTGTTCCTGCTGTTCAGCGAGGTCGACCAGGCCGACACGATGTGGGCGATCCTGCTCCCCAGCCTCGTCTCGCCGTTCGGCGTCTACCTGGCGCGGATCTTCGCGGCCTCCGCCGTACCCGACGAGCTCCTCGAGGCGGCCCGCATCGACGGCGCGTCGGAGTTCCGGACGTTCTTCACGGTGTCGATCCGTCTGATGGGGCCCGCGCTGGTCACGATCTTCCTGTTCCAGTTCGTCGCCATCTGGAACAACTTCTTCCTCCCCCTGGTGATGCTGCAGAACACCAAGCTCTATCCGCTCACGCTCGGCCTGAACACGTGGAACAGCCAGGTCAACCAGCTCCCCGAGCTCCGGCTCTTCGTCATCGTCGGGTCGCTGCTGTCGATCGTGCCGCTGGTCATCGCGTTCCTCGCGCTGCAGCGGTTCTGGCGCAGCGGTCTCGCCGAAGGCGGCGTCAAGGCCTAGCGCCAACGCCGCCGCACCCTTCACACCTCAGGAGTCCTCGTGCCCGACCACGCCCCGGCCGCTGCGCCGCCAGCACCCGCACCCGACCTCGCCGACCTCGTCGGGCGGCTCACGCTGGAGCAGAAGGTGCGGCTGCTCACCGGCGCCGACTTCTGGGCGCTGAACCCGGAGCCCGCGGTCGGGCTGCGTCGCGTCGTCACCTCCGACGGTCCCGCCGGGGTCCGCGGCGAGCTCTGGGACGAGCGCGACACGTCGGCGAACCTCCCGTCCCCCACCGCGCTCGCGGCCAGCTGGGACGACGCCCTGATGACGGAGGTCGGCCGGCTGCTCGCCGCGGAGGCGCGCCGCAAGGGCGTCGACGTCCTCCTCGCGCCGACCGTGAACCTGCATCGCTCGCCGTACGGAGGGCGCCACTTCGAGTGCTTCAGCGAGGACCCGGTGCTCACCGCCCGCACCGGCGCGGCGATCGTCCGGGCGCTGCAGGACGACGGCGTCGCCGCGACCGTCAAGCACTTCGTGGCCAACGACTCCGAGTCCGACCGCCTCACCGTCGACATGCGCATCGACGAGCGCACGCTCCGCGAGGTCTACCTCTCCCCCTTCGAGGTGATCGTGCGCGAGGCCGGCGCCTGGGCCGTGATGGCGGCCTACAACCGTGTGAACGGGACCACGATGACGGAGTCACCGCTGCTGCGCGACGTCCTGCACGCGGAGTGGGGCTTCGACGGCGTCACCATGAGCGACTGGTACGCCGCCCGGTCCACCGAGGCCACCGCGCAGGCCGGTCTCGACCTGGCGATGCCCGGCCCGACCGGGCCGTGGGGAGACGCCCTGGTCACCGCCGTGCGCGACGGACACGTCGCGGAGGACGTCGTGGACGAGAAGGTCCAGCGCCTGCTGCGGCTCGCGCACCGGGTCGGCGCCCTCGAGCCGGCGACCCCGCGGACCCTGCCGCCGAGGAGTGCCGACGACACGCACGCCCTCGTACGCCGCGCGGCCGCGGCCGGCTTCGTCATGGTGCGCAACGCACCCGTCCGCGGCGCCGCCGTACTGCCCGTGAACCGTCCCGACATCCGACGCGTCGCCGTGGTCGGGCCCAACGCGCATCCGGGCCGCTCCCTGGGCGGCGGCAGCGCGTTCGTCTTCCCGGACCGGCAGGTCTCACCGTTGGACGGTCTGCGCGAGGCCTTCGGCGCCGAGGCGGTCGCGTACGCCGAAGGGGTCCGCGCTCACCACCGCATCGACATCGCCGACCCGGCTCATCTGAGCGTGCCCGGCACCGGCGCACCCGGTGTCCGCATCCGCTTCCTCGACCGCAGCGGCGCCGTGCTCGCGACCGACGAGCGGACCGGGACGGCGTACAACTGGAACAACGCGTTCGTCCCCGGCGTCGCTCCCGAGGCGCTCGGCGCGATCGAGATCACGACCGTGCTCACCGCACCGGAGTCCGGCGAGTACCGCGTCGGCGTCTCCGGGCTCGGCCGCTTCCGGCTGCTCCTCGACGGCGAGGTCGCGTTCGACGAGCTGCTCGTGCTGCCCGAGGGCGCCGACCCGGTCGAAGGACTCATGCGCCCGCCACAGCGCGGCGTCGACGTCGCCCTGGGCGAGGGCGACGGCGTCGAGCTGACCGTGCTCCGCACGATCACGGACCACGTCCCCGGGACCGATCTGCTCGTGTCCCTCCAGCTCAACGCCGACCTGCCCTACCCCGGCGACGAGGCCGCGATCGCGCACGCGGTGGACCTCGCCCGGGTCAGCGACGTCGCCGTCGTCGTGGTGGGGACGAACGAAGAGGTCGAGAGCGAGGGCTTCGACCGCGAGTCCCTGGACCTGCCGGGCCGCCAGGACGAGCTGGTGCGCCGCGTCGCCGCCGCCAACCCGCGCACGGTCGTGGTCGTCAACGCCGGCGCACCCGTGGTGATGCCGTGGCGCGACGAGGTGGCCGCGGTGCTGCTGTCGTGGTTCCCGGGCCAGGAGTTCGGCCACGCGCTCGCGGACCTGCTCACCGGCGTCGTCGAACCAGGCGGGCGACTCCCGACGACGTGGCCCGCGACCGAGTCGGCGGTGCTGCCCTCGACGCGCCCCGTCGACGGGACGGTCGCGTACGAGGAGGGGCTGCACGTCGGCTACCGCCGGTTCCTGCGCGACGACGTCGAGCCGGCGTACTGGTTCGGACACGGCCTGGGCTACACGACCTGGTCGTACGAGGGGCTGGAGATCGAGGGCACCGACGACGTCGTGGCGCGGGTGACGGTCCGCAACACCGGCGACCGCCGCGGGCGCGAGCTCGTGCAGGTGTACCTCGCCCGGGAGGTCAGCGCCGTCGAGCGACCGGTGCGCTGGCTCGCGTCGTACGCGTGGGTGGTCGCAGAGCCCGGGGAGACGGCCACCGCCGACGTGGCGCTGCCGCGGCGCGCGTTCGAGCACTGGGACGTCGACGGCGGCACCTGGACCGTCGAGCCCGGCGCGTTCACGGTCCAGGTCGGCCGCAACGCCGGTGACGTCGTGCTCGAGCGCGCGACACAGCGCTGAGGTCAGGCGACCACGGCGAAGCCGCCGGTCCAGCCGATCTTCTCCGAAGCCGCGAGCGTCAGCTGGAGGAAGCCGAGCGCCTCGAGCTCGCGGGCGCGGCTGAGCGCACCCGCGTCGATCGCCTGGAGGCCGCCGGCAGCGATCACTCCGACGAGCAGCGTCTTGGCGTCGGCGTCGTCACCGGCGACGAGCACGGTGGTCGGCACCGCCCCGTCGACCGACCCTGAGGCGAGGGTGGCGGCGAAGGTGGTGTTGAACGCCTTCAGCACGCGCGACTGCGGGAGCGCCGCCGCGATCTCGGCGGCCGCCGAGCCGTCGGCCGGCACGACCAACGAGTCGAACGTCTCGAAGTTCAGCGGGTTGGTGATGTCCACGACGACCTTGCCCGCGAGCTGGTCGCCGCGCTCGGCGATGATCTCGCCGACGGACGGGTAGGGCACGGCGAGGACGACGACGTCACCGGTCAGGGGCTTGTCGGCGTCGGAGCGGTTGAAGACCTCGACGCTGTTGCCGCCCTTGGTGACGATCCCCGCGATCGCGCTGCCCATGGTGCCGGTTCCGATGATGCTGACGTGTGCCATGAGATCTCCTCCGTGCTGCGTGATGAACGATTGGTTGTTGCTACAACTTTCACTGTAGCGGGTATCAGTTGAAGTGACAACCTTTACGCGAGAGGATGGGTCTATGGACACCCCCTGGCTGGACCGTCAGCAGCTCGCCGCCTGGGTACGCCTCGTCGGCGTCCTGGAGCTCCTCCCGGGCGCCCTCGACACCCAGCTGCGCCGCGACGCCGACCTCACCCACTTTGAGTACTACGTGCTCGCGATGCTGTCCGAAGCACCCGACCGAACCCTCCGCATGACCGGCCTCGCCCGGCAGACCAACGCCACCCTCCCCCGGCTCTCGCACGTCGTCCAGCGTCTGGAGAAGCGCGGGCTGGTCGAGCGTGTCCCCTGCCCCGAGGACCGTCGCGCCACCAACGCGCGACTCACCGACGACGGATGGGACAAGGTCGTCGCGACCGCGCCGTCGCACGTCGGCGCCGTCCGCGAGCTTGTGGTCGACGCCCTCACACCGGAGCAGGTGGAGCAGCTCGCCACGATCGCCGACGCGATCCTCGAGCGGCTCGACCCGGACGAGGCGATGGCGGAGACCTACCGCCGCTACGACGTCTGACCGGCTTCAGCGATCGGCGACGCGCCCTAGTCGATCGGCTCCAGGCCGGCGACGCCCAGGGCGACCACCGCCGCGATCACCGCCGCGCCGGTCGCGACCACGTACCCCGTCACCCGTCGTAGACGGCGGTTCCGCTCCTCGTACGTCGCTGCCGCTTCCTCCACCGACAGCGCGTCGTCCCTGTGCTCCATGTCCTCACCTCGCCGTCCGCCGAAGGCCGACCCTCCCTCGTGACGCACGAGTACCCATCGGCGGGCGCCGCACGCCCGACAAGCTCCTCGGACCTGGGGTGTCGACGCCCGTGAAGGCGGGTACTTCACCGGGTCGCCCCGCGTGCGGGGCGTTGGTGGTGGGTACCGGCGCCCTGTGAGCACACCGACCGACCAGCCCCGCCCCCTGGGCATCGTGACCGGCGCGTCCAGCGGCATCGGGCGCGCGCTCGTGGACGAGTTCGTCCGCGGCGGATTCGACGTCCTGGCCGTCGCCGACGAGGACGCCGACGGGCCATGGCCGGAGGACGGAGCCGGGGCACGGGTCCGCCTGCTCCGTGCCGACCTGGCGACGCCGACCGGCAACGAGAAGGTGGTCGTCGCGGCCACGGCGGACGGCCGGCCGGTCACCGCCGCCGCGCTGAACGCAGGGGTCGGCGTCCACGGCCGGTTCGACCGGACGGATCTGGGAGACCACCTGCACCTTCTCGCCGTGAACGTCGTGTCCCCGTGACCCTCGCCCACCACCTCCTGTCGCAGATGACCGCACGCGGTGAGGGGCGCATCATGATCACGTCCTCGGTGGCCGGCCAAGGACCCGGGCCATACCAGTCGACGTACGCGGCGTCGAAGGCGTTCGTCCACTCGTTCGGCCGAGCGCTGCGCCACGAGCTGCGCGACACAGCGGTGACCGTCACGTCGGTACTCCCGGGCCCGACGGACACCACCTTCTTCGCGCGTGCTGACATGGAGGAGGCCTGGGTCGCCCGCGGTCCCAAGGCGGACCCGTCCGACGTCGCGCACCAGGCCTTCGCGGCGATGATGGCGGGCCGCGGTCAGGTGGTCACCGGCTCGTGGCTCATCAAGGCGGCCAATCTCCTGAGCGCGTACGCCCCTGAGGTTCTCGCGACCCGGATGCAGGCCGCCCTGGCCAAGCCACGGGGCCGCGGATGACCCGCTCGCGGGACGAGGTGGTCACCCGCGGGCCCCTTACCGGGGACCGGCCCGACGCCCGGTGGTGTCCGTACGACGGGGTGCGATCATCCGTGCCCCGACGAGACCGAGCAGCACCATGCCGAGCCCGAGCACCAGGTGGAGCCAGTTGTCCGCGTCGTTGACCGGGATGAAGTTCGCCGGATCCTCGTGGTCGACGACCAGGCCGTAGACCCAGATCACCAGGTAGATCAGACCGCCCGCAACGAGGTAGGCGACCGCTGTCCGCGCCGCACGCGCGGCCCACAGGCCGACGACGCCGAACAGCAGGTGCACGATGTTGTGCAGGATCGACACCTCGAAGATGCCCAGCAGCTTCGCGTCGCTCTCGTGACCGGCGAAGGTCATCGTGTCGTAGTTCGTCGTGATGCCCGGGATGAAGCCCAGGACCCCGACGAGCAGGAACACCGCCGCCACGACCGTGGTGATCGTGCGCAGGGTCTTCTCGTTGGCGCCTGCCGTGTCGCGGCGCCCCGCTGTGGAGTCGTCCATGGTTCGCTCCCTCCGTCGGGAGTCCGGTACCCCCTGTCTGACGGCATCACGCCTGAACGAGGGCTGGCGGGATCGACAAGAGCGCGCAATGATGGAAGGGCACCGGGGTAAAGCAGCTGCCCAATCGTGCACTTGGCCTTGTCAGGAGTGCCATGAACCCGCGCCAGCTGCCCTCGTCGACCGACGGCCTCGACCAGCTCCGCCGTCGCATCGATGATGCGCAGCGCGATGCCGCCCCCGCTGACGAGCTCTACGCAGCACTCGAGTCCGCTTACGAGAGGCTCCGCGTCGCCGGTGACGAGGCTCGCGCGCAAGCCGACCTCATCACCGAGCTGTCGGCCGGTCGGCGCAGGATCGAGCTGCAGCTCGAGCGCACGCTGGCGATCGTGCCCGTCCCCGCGATCGTGACCGATGGACACGGGTTGATCCGTTCGGCCAACGCTGCCGCGGACGGGCTCGCCCAGCGGTCGTTGACCGGCATGCTCGACCAGCCGCTCTTCGTGCTGTTCTCCGGCGACGACAAGGCGGCGCTGCGGCGAGTGACGGGGCTCTGCAGCGCGGGCCGGGAGCCCGTTCACCGCGCGGCCACCCTTGTCACTCGCACCGGTCAACCGGTGAGGGTCGAGATCACCGCGTCCAGCGCCGAACCCGACCGCGTCCAGTGGATCCTGCTGGTCGCAGGGGCGAGCCGACGTGCCTTCTCGCCTGCGCTGACCCAGGCGCTCGGCGCGATCGCCGCCATCGCCGACGAAGAACGACCTGCGACCGACGCCCTGGCGACGGCGGCGGGCCATTGCAGGCGCGCGCTCGGAGGTGCCGCGGAGGTGAGCATCGCACTGGGTCCGCCGACAGAGCCGCAGGCGGTCGCGTCCACGTCGGGCGAGGCCCAGTCCCTCGACGGCGCGCAGATGATGTCGTGCGAAGGACCGACGGTCGCCGCCTTCGTCGAAGGGACCACCGTGACGAGCGAGGACCTCGCCCATGACCCCCGCTGGCCTGCGCTGCGCGACCTTCCCGGGCGCGGGTCCACGTCGGTGATCGCGTGTCCGCTGGTCCCGACGGGCAAGACGACGGGCGTCCTCACGGTCTATCGCGCCGACGACGTCGCTCCGGAGGCCGTCGAGGTCCTCGCGGTGACGCTCTCCGCGGTCCTCGTCGAGCTGGATCTCATGGACGAGCTCGACCGGATGTCGCGCAACATGGACCGTGCGCTGGAGTCCCGCGCCGTGATCGACCAGGCGAAGGGCATCGTGATGGCTGAGCTCGGTCTCGACGCGGACCTCGCGTGGCGTCACATCGTGGCCCTCAGCAACGACCGCAACGTCAAGGCGCGCCAGATCGCGTACCAGATCGTGGAGACGGCGACGCGTCGGAAGCCCTAGCCTCGGCGCGCTCGCGCAAGGGTGTCGATGCGGTGCTCGAGGATCTGGCACACGGTCGGACGCGCCGCGTGGTGCTGCTCGTGGTCGAGGAGTGCGATGACGCCGTCGATCCCCAGCGCGCGCAGCCGGACCGTGATCGCGCTCGGCGTCAACTGGTCGTAGTCCGCGAGCGGAAGGTTCGTCGGCATCGGCAGGGCCTCCCTCCGGCGCTCGCCTGACGGGTACCCCGCGACCAGGCACCGATGCCTTCGACGTCACACGACCTGGAGCTGCTGACGCTCGAGCTCGAGCAGCACGGACCAGTCCACGAGCGCCTCGTCGTCCCAGTCCACGTCGACGCCGGCCGCGGACTGTGTCGCCGCCGCGGGGGCAGGTGCGGTCGCCGGCGCGGGCGCAGGCGCTCGGGCAGCAGGACGCGCGCCGTTGGCCGGACCTGCGAGCAGGTCGCGCAGGATGCGGAGCCGTTGTCGCGCGAGATGTCGAGCCGTGCGGCGTTCGTCCGGGAGCGGCGTGCCGCCGGCGAGGGTGAAGAGCGTCGTGCCGTCTCCGGCCGAGCGGGCGTGCAGCCGTCCCGCGTGCACGAGGTGGTGGCAGCGGGCGCACAGTCCGACGAGCGTGTCGAGGTCGGTCGACCCCAGGTCACGCGCCCACCAGTCGAGGTGGTGGATCTCGAGGGAGACGTTGCTGCAGCCCGGGTTGGCGCAGCGCCCCTCCTGCCGGGCGAGGATCGCCTTGCGTTGCGGGAGCGTGGCGAGCCGCTCGCTGCGTCCGACGTTGAGGACCGCGGCCTGGGGCAGGGCGCCGGTGGTGAATCCGGCCGTCAGGATCCCGGTGACGTCGCTGTCGCACAGCATCGACCCGAGGAGACGGTCGCCGATGACGCCCCAGCCCTCCAGCCGCGCCGGCTCCGCACCAGGCCGACCCTGAAGCCGGTCGAGATCGACGGTCACCTGCAGCTGAGGACGGATGCCCTTGCGCGTCGGCAACCCGTGATCGAGCACCGTGTCGAGCAGGGCCTCCAACCCCGCGACCCGGCGCTCTGACGGCGCCCGGCGGTCGTCACGGCCGGTGGCACGGCCCAGAGAGTCGAGCACCGTCTTGAGCTTGGCACCGGTCGTGACGTCGAGGAACCCGTCGACGACGAACCCGTCGCCCACCCTGCTCACCTGCAGGTCACGCTTGTCCATGCCACGGATGTAGGCCTCGTCGAGGCTGTCGGGGTGGATCGCGTCGATCCACGACCGGATCTCCTCGCGCAGCGCGGGCGGCTCGTGCGACTCGGCGACGGAGACGAGGTAGTCGGTGCCGAGCGTGATGATCTCCTCGCCGCCCTTCTTGAGCCCGGTCGAGAACTCGTGGACGTGGTCGAGGCGGACACGACCGGCGTTCAAGGCCTCCCGGAGCGGTGGGAGCGTCCGCATCGTCCGGCCGGCCGTCACCAGCCTCCCCGCCTCCGCCGACGAGAGGTTGAGCTCGCGACGAGCCCACGCCTTGACCGTGGGTGCCCCGTCGTCCTCCGGTCCCCCGCTCGCCGCGAACGACGACATGGCCTCCGCCTTGACCCCGTCGAGGAGGTCCTGCGCCGTCTGCACCGCGCGGATGAGCGAGGCCTTCTCCGCGTTCGTAGCGAGCTCGAGCGAGGTCCCAGCGAGCGCGACGACAGCGTCGCCCAGCGCATCGACGAGCACGGCTTCAAACATGGATACATCGTATTCGATCATCTGTTCGAGCACAAGAGCGACGATGGTGAGCGACCGGCTGGCCGGGATCGACCGCATCGGCGGCGACCCCCCGGCTGCGCACTCTCCTCGAGTCGAGCGTCGAGGAGCGCCCGGCGCACACGGGCAGCGCGTCAGGCGAGGCCGTCGCGGCGCAGGAGGAGCCAGAGCTCGGCAGCCACGTCGGGGTCGTTCAGATCCAGCCCGAGGACCGAGTGCGCACGAGCGATCCGGTGGCGCAGCGTGTTGCGGTGGACGCCGAGCTCGCGCGACGCCGGCTCCCACTGACCCCAGTTGCGCAGGTACGCGGCCACCGCTCCCGTCAGGTCCGCCCGTCCGTAGTCCCCGAGGCGACGCAAGGCGTGGTCGAGACCGGAGGTCCGCAAGGACCGCTTCTCGAGGACGCGCGTGCTCCCGCGGGCCAGGCCGTCGAGCAGCCGCTGCAGACCGACCCGGACGTCGTGGACCCGATCGAGCGGGACCGCCTCGGAGACCAGGGAGACGACGTTCGGGTCGACCTGCCGCAACGCGGTGCCCAGCCGAGCGGCGTCGGGCTTCTCGCTCGGAGCCAGGAACCACAGCGCGTCCGGGTCGTGCCACCCGGCGACCACTCCGGGACACCACTCGCGCACGACCTGGTCCACGGCCACGGGGGCGGTGCTCTCGACGACCACGATGCGCATCTCGTGAGCGATCGCGATGTCGAGCCGGGACGCGAGGCGTGCCGCCGCGTCGGGCAGCCGCATGTCGACGAGCATCGCCACGGCCTGCGCGTGACCCTGGCTCCGGGCCTGGTCCTGGTCGCGTCGCAGCGTGCCGAGGGTCAGCAGGGCCGCCGCTGCGAGCCCGACGCGGTGCTGGGTCCCGGTGAGCCGGTTCTCGGTCCCGATGAGGAGGTGCCCCACGACGCGCTGCCCCAGCGTGATCGGGTAGCCGATCGACGAGCCCTCGGCGCGCTCGAGGGTGAGCGGCGCGGTCGACGCCTGCCGCGACGACGACCGCAGCTCGGCGGCCACGTCGACGGCGTCCTGCAGGCGGCCGGAGGGATGGACGTGCTCCACCTCGCCGGTCGGGCCGAGCATCGCCGCCCATCCCCGCATCGCGTACGCCAGCGAGCGCAGCGTGGCCGACACGGGATCGCCGGAGAACGCCGCCTTGACGAGCTCGCTGTGCGCCATCACCGCTTCACCGAGGTCGCGGCGCTCGGCCTCGGTGCGCAGCTTCCAGTACGCCTTGGTCACGTCGAGGAACGCACCCTCGGGAGGGACGACCAGGAGCGCCAGCCGGGCGCGCGCGCAGACCTCGCGCAGCGCCAGCGGGACACCTTCCAGGCTGGGCCCCAGACCGAGTCCCAGGGCGGCGACCTCGGCGCCGCAGAGGCGCGCGACGTACTCCTCGATGCCGGCCTCGTTCCGAGGGAGGGAAAGCCCCGTCGTGAGCAGGAGCTCGCCCCCGCTGAGGTACGGCGTGGGGTCGGCGAGGTCACTTACGTGGACCGCACTCACAGGCTGGTCCGGGGCGTCCTGAAGGGGCAACAACCTCAAGACATCAGGGATCTCCGCACAGAGCTGCGAGACAGCAGGGAGATCCATGGACGCATCTTATGAGACCGCACTCTCACACGTGGACACCGGGCCGGGTCGAACCGCACAGGTCGCCCGACTTTTGTGCATCTCGTCCAACGAACGTGCCCCGGGTCACTGGGCAGCATGTGCGCATCGGTCAACGTCGACCGGCCTTCTCCCCCCACGGCCTGATCGCCTCCTGGAGGATCCATGACCCGAAACCTCTTCGCTCGGACACGCACCCGTGCGCTCTCCGTCGCCGCGGCCGCCGTCCTCGCGGCGAGCCTCACCGCCTGCAACGGCTCGTCGTCCTCCGATGCGACCTCGGAGCGCGACGCGGAGGTCGTCAACAGCGCCCCCGCAGCCGACGGCGCCATCGACGAGCTCAACTGGGGCGTGCCGTTCGGCGAACCGCCGAGCGTCGACCCCGCCGCCGGCGGCGACAGCAGCGCCAACCTCATCAAGGCGAACGTCTGCGAGCCGCTGCTCCGCCTCAACGACGACTACACGATCAGCCCGGCGCTGGCCGAGTCGTGGGAGTACTCGGACGACAACCTGACGCTGACCTTCACGATCCGTCAGGACGTGAAGTTCTCCGACGGTACGCCGATGACCGTCGAGGACGTCCGCTACAGCCTGGCCCGCAACCTCGATCCCGAGCTCGCCTCCACCTGGGCGAGCAGCGTGTACGGCAACGTCAAGTCCGTCACCGCCCAGGGCGACGACAAGGTCGTGGTCAGCTTCAACGCGCCGGACTCCCTCTTCGTCAAGGCGATGTCGATCACCGCCGGACTCGTCAGCGAGAAGGCGTACGTCGAGAAGGCCGGCAGCGCGTACGGCACCGCGTCGGGCGGGCTGATGTGCACCGGTCCGTACGCGATCGCGAGCTGGCAGTCCGGGAGCGGGATGACCCTGACGGCCAACCCGCACTACTGGGACGAGAAGTTCACCCCGCACGCCAAGACGGTGAACCTCAAGTTCATCACCGAGGCGTCGTCGCTCGTCCAGGGTCTGGAGTCCGGGAGCCTCGACGGCTCGTACGACGTCCCGCCCGGATCGATCGCCTCGCTCCGCAAGACCGGCAGCGTCTATCAGGGCCCGTCGCCCCAGATGCTGCAGATCTACCCGAACGCCGGCGCGATGGACGACGTGAAGCTGCGCCAGGCGGTCAACCTGCTCATCGACCGCACCGCCGTCGCCGAGCAGATCTACCACGGCACCGCCGAGCCGATGTACACCTTCACCCCGAAGCTCCTCTGGGGCGACGGAGCCGACACCCTCCAGTCAGCGCTCGACGAGCTCGACAAGCCGGAGAAGGTGGACCTCGACGAGGCCAAGAAGCTCATCGAGTCGATGGACAACCCGCCGACCGAGCTGACCATGGCGATCATCGCCGGCCACGAGCAGATGCGTCTCACCTCGGCCCTCCTGCAGGAGTCGCTGAAGAAGGTCGGCATCGCGCTGACGATCAAGCCGATCCAGCCGGCCGAGAACGTCGCCTACTTCACCGACCCGGCCGCACGCGAGGGCGTCGACCTGATCATGAACACCGGGTGGTCCGCGGTTCCCGACTACCTCTTCTACGCCCGGCGGGTCGTGGTGCCGGAAGGCCGCTTCAACCTCCTCGGCTACGAGAACTCGACCGTCACGCAGCTGGTCGAGAAGGCGGCTCAGACCTTCGACGAGCCCGAGCGTGCCGAGACCTTCGCGGAGGCCGAGGCGACGTTCACCCCGGAGGTCCCGCTGATGCCGGTGGCGAACCCCCGCGAGGTCTCCTTCGTCCGCAAGGGGCTCGGTGGTCTCACCACGTCGTTCGCCTACGTCTACCACCCGAGCCTCGCGACCATCGGCGCGACGAAGTAGCCGTCGCCGACGTCACCCGCACGACCCTTCGTCCACCGTCGTACGAAGGCAGGAGGTGGGGGCCGGAACACCCCGGCCCCCACCTCCGCATCGCAGGACACCACCCGACACGAAGGGAGCAAGGGGATGCGGAGCGTTCTCAAGAACGTGATCGGCGCGCTCGTCACCATCCTGGTGGCCAGTGCCGTCATCTTCGCGGCCATGCAGCTCGTCCCCGGGGACCCGGCCGCCGAGATCGCCGGCACGGACGCGACCGCCACGGAGGTGGAGCAGGTCCGGCACAACCTCGGCCTGGACCGACCCGCGTGGATCCGCTACTTCGACTGGCTCGGAGGGTTCGTCACCGGCGACTTCGGCCAGTCGCTCCAGCACCGTCAGAGCGTGCTCACGCTCCTGAAGCCCCGGCTCGGAGCGACCCTCATGCTCGATCTGTACGCCACGCTGCTCGTCGCCGTCGTCGGGATCGGCCTCGGCGTCCTCGCGGCCCGCAACCGCCGCATGAGCTCCACGCTGACCGTGGCGAGCAGCGTGTTCGTCGGGCTGCCGACGTTCGTCGCCGCGATCTTCCTGATCCAGGTGTTCGCGATCTCACTGGGCTGGTTCCCGGCGCTCGCCGACACCGGCAACGGCCTGGCGTCCACGATCCACTCGCTGACGCTTCCCGCCATCGCGCTCTCCCTCTCGTGGATCGCCCTCGTCGCCCAGATATCCCGCGCCAGCTTCCGAGAACAGCTCGGACGGGAGCACGTCGAGACCGCGGTCGGGCGCGGGCTCACGGAGAACGCGATCTTCCGTCGTCATGTGATGCGCAACGGAGCCGCACCGATCGTCAGCGTCATCAGCCTGACGATGGGCGGCCTGATCGCGGGGTCCGTGGTGGTGGAGCGCGCCTTCAGCATCGACGGCATCGGCGCCTTCCTCGTCCAGTCGATCCTGCGGCACGACGCCGAGGTGGTCATGGCGATCACCATGCTCATCGTCGTCGTCTTCATCGCCGTCACCGTCATCGCGGACCTGATCCAGCTGGCGATCGATCCGCGGCTGCGTACTCGAGGAGTGGACCGATGACCAGTACCGGACTCGTCACGCCGCCGCCGCGACGTGCTCGCCGCCTGCGCTCCGGGCAGCCCGCCCGACGCTCGGTGCTGCGTCAGGACCGTGTCGCCCTCGGGCTGACGATCTTCCTCGGCCTTCTCGTGCTGGTCGCCGTGCTCGCCCCGGTCCTCGCCCCGTACGCGCCGGACGAGACCGACATCCTCTCGGCGTCGCAGGGCCCGAGCGCCGCCCACCTCCTCGGCACCGACGCGCTCGGCCGCGACCTGCTGTCCCGCCTGATCTACGGGACGCGCCTCAGCCTGCTCGGCCCCGTGGTCGTCATCGGGGTCGCCACGGTGTGCGCCGTGGCCCTCGTGCTGTCCTCGGTCTGGATCGGCGGCCGGTACGACCGGTTCGTCGGGAAGGCGCTGAGCGTCCTCTTCTCCTTCCCGGGGCTGATCCTCGCGATCGTGGTCGTCGCCATCGTCGGCGCCGGCATCACGGGCCCGATCGTCGCCTTCTCGATCGCGTTCATCCCCTACATCGCGCGGGTCCTCCGTCCGGTCGCGCTGCGGGAGCGGTCGATGACCTACGTGAACGCGCTACAGATGCTCGGCGTCTCCGGCTGGACGATCTGCGTGCGCCACCTCCTGCCGAACATCTTCCCGTTCGTCCGCGCGCACGTCACGATCGCGCTCGGAACGGCCCTCGTCGACCTGGCCGCCGTCTCGTACATCGGTCTCGGGGTCCAGGCACCCGCCGCCGAGTGGGGCCTGCAGATCTCGACCGGTCAGGCCGACCTGCTCGCCGGCAAGCCGTGGGAGTCGCTGACGGCCTGCGTCGCCGTCCTGGTCGTCGTCATCGCCGTGAACATCCTCGGTGAACGACTCGCCGCAGCCGCCCAGAAGGAGGGTCGATGAACACGCTCGAGCCCACGACCACGCTCGCGGAGAGCACCGTCGTCCCGGCCGTCGCCGTCGAGCACCTCCGCGTCCGCATCCCGGTCGACGGAAAGCCCGCACCGGTCATCCACGACGTGACGCTGACGATCGGTCGCGGCGAGGCGGTCGGGCTGGTCGGCGAGTCGGGGTCCGGGAAGTCGATGACGGCGCGCGCACTGATGCGCATGCTGCCCGCGGGCGCCGAGGTCGACGGGGCGATCCGCTTCGAGGGCGAGGACGTCCAGGCGATGAACCCGCGCCGGCTCCGGGCGTACCGGGCGTCGAGCATCGCGATGATCTACCAGAACCCGCACGCGCACATCAACCCGCTGCGGACCGTCGGCGACTTCCTCGTCGAGGGCCTGTGCCAGGTGCAGAAGGTCCCGCGGCGCGAGGCGGAGCAGAGGGTCGTCGACCTGCTCGCCGCCGTCGGGATCGCTGACGGCGCCCGCCGCCTGACCCAGTACCCGCACGAGCTGTCGGGCGGACTCCTGCAGCGCGTCATGATCGCCGCGGCCCTCGCGACCGAGCCGGACGTGATCCTCGCCGACGAGCCGACCACGGCTCTCGACGTGACCACGCAGGAAGAGGTCATCGCGATCCTCCGGGAGGCCCAGGAGCAGCGCGGCCTCTCGATCCTGCTCATCACGCACGACCTCGACCTGGCGGGGGCGGCCTGCGACCGCCTCGCCGTCATGTACGCCGGCCAGGTGGTGGAGGTCGCCGACGGCGACGACCTGGTCGAGCGCCCGCTGCACCCGTACTCCGCCGGGCTCCTCGCCGCACGCCCGGAGATCGGGGTGCGGGCACGTCTGCGGACGGTGCCGGGACGCCCGGCCTCCGGCTTCGAGGTCGGCGACGGATGCGTCTTCGCCGAGCGCTGCGCCTTCGTCACCGAGCAGTGCGTCAGCGAGCGTCCCCAGCTCCGTCCGCTGCAGGGCCGGCAGGTGGCGTGCCACCGCGCCGAGGAGCTCGACGGCGCGCTCCTCCCCCTCGCCGACGCCGACGGGGCTCTCGCGCCGGCCGAACCAGGTCAGGACAAGGAGCCTTCATGACCACCACACCGCAGCTCAGTGCCCGGGACCTCCGCAAGGAGTTCGGCGGCGGCCGACGCGGGGCGCCCGTCGTCGCCGTCGACGGCATCAGCTTCGACGTCGCACGTGGCGGCGCGCTCGCGATCGTCGGCGAGTCCGGGTCGGGCAAGACGACCGTCGTCCGGATGATCGCGGGGCTGGAGACGCCGACGTCCGGCGAGCTCCTGCTCGACGGCACCCCGCTCGTCCACTCCGGACGCGGTGCGGCGGCCCGGCTGGCGCGTGCCCGTCGGATCCAGATGGTCTTCCAAGACCCCTACTCCTCGCTCGACCCGCGGCAGACGATCGGCGACGGTCTCGCGGAGATCCTCCGGCTGCACGGGATCGCAGACCGGGACGCGTGCGCCGAGGTCGCCCTGACGCAGCTGCGTCGCGTCGGCCTCGACCAGCGTCACCTCGCGATGCGGCCGGGAAGCCTCTCCGGCGGCCAGCGCCAGCGCGTGGCGATCGCCCGCGCGCTCGCGGTCGACCCGGAGGTCCTGATCCTCGACGAGGCCGTCGCCGCGCTCGACGTCTCGATCCAGGCCCAGATCCTGAACCTGCTGAACGACCTGCGCGCGGAGAGCGACGTCACGTACCTCTTCGTGACGCACGACCTCGCCGTCGCCCAGCAGGTCACCGACACCGCGATCGTCATGCACCGCGGCCGCGTGGTCGAGGAGGGCACCACCGACGCGGTGCTCACCGACCCGCAGGCCGACTACACGCGCCGCCTGCTCGAGGCGGTCCCCCATCGCGGCTGGAAGCCGCAGCGCCGTCTCGCCGTCAACGCCTGACGCGCACCCACTCGCCACCCAAGGAGATCCATGGATCCGTTCAGCTCCGCCAGCGACGTCGCGCGCTCGATCCGCGCGGGGGCGATCAGCCCGGTCGAGGTCGTCGACCTCTACCTCGCGCGGATCGACAAGCACAACGACGCCGTCAACGCGATCGTGTGGCGCAACGACGACGAGGTCCGCCAGGCCGCCAAGGCGGCGGAGGCGGCACTGGGCTCCGGCGGGTCGCTGCCGTTCTTCCACGGGGTGCCGATGCCGATCAAGGACCTGGTGTCCGTCGCGGGTCAGCCGAACACCCGGGGCGGGCTCGGCACGTCGACCGAGCCGCAGCCGGAGAACGACCTCGTCGTCGACCGCATCCTCAACGCGGGCTTCCTCCTGATGGGTCGGACGAACTCGCCCGAGGGCGGCATGACCCAGGTGACCGAGAACAGCCGGTACGGCATCACGCGCAACCCGTGGAACCTGGAGCGGACGCCGGCCGGGTCCAGCGGCGGAGCGTCGGCCGCGGTCGCCGCCGGCCTGGCGCCGATCGCGAGCGCCTCGGACGGCGGGGGCTCGATCCGGATGCCGGCCGCGGCGACCGGGCTCGTCGGTCTCAAGCCGAGCCGCGCGCGCGTCCCCGCCAAGGTCCTCGGCTGGGAGCACGGCACGACCCAGGGCGTCGTCACCCGCACCGTCGAGGACGCCGCCCGGACCCTCGACTACCTCTCCGTCGAGGACTCGTTGGGCTGGTACCGCGCTCCGGCGCCGGAGCGCCCGTTCGGCGAGAGCTACACGCAGCCGGCCGAGCCGCTGCGGATCGGGCTCATGCTCGACGCCCCGAACGGGGTCGAGGTCGACCCGGTGTGCGCCGAGACCGCGGAGCGTACGGCCCGGTTGCTGGAGGCAGCGGGCCACACCGTCGTCCCCGTCTCGGCGGGCTTCATCAGCACCGAGGCACTGAGGATCTACAGCCGGGTGGTGATCGCGGCGTCCCTGCACACGGTGCCGTACGACGACCCGACGCAGTCCGAGCCCTTCATCGTCGCCCGCCGGAAGATGGCCGAGGACCTCCCGTCCAGCGAGTACGCGAAGGCCGTCCTGCGGATGCACCTGGAGTGCCGCCGGATGGTCGCCCACTGGCGCCGCGACTTCGACGTGCTGGTCAGTCCCACCCTGGCGTGCCAGGTCCCGCCGGTCGGCGTGATCCTCGCCGAGGCCAACGAGCTCCTGGACGGCAGCAGCCCGCGCGAGGCACGGATGCTGGCGTTCAACGCGTACGCGAACATCCTCGGTCTCCCGGCGATCAGCGTCCCGGTCGGCACCGACGCGGACGGGCTCCCGGTCGGCGCGCAGCTCGTCGGCTCGCCGTACGACGAGACCACCATCCTCCGCCTCGCCCAGTCGCTCGAGCAGGAGCTCGAGTGGGCCGGCCGCGTCCCACCGGCCTTCGCCGTCTGACCCGCACGCCACCCGTCACCGCACCCGAAGAGAAGGAGTGAGAAGCCATGGCACTCAGTGCTGAGGACAAGGTCGAGATCTGGGAGCTGTACTACCAGTACAACTTCACCGTCGACATCCTGGGCGACGCCGAGAAGATGACCGAGTTCTTCGTCGAGGACTGCTCGTACGACCACTACCGCTTCCCTGAGCTCGTGGTCGGCAAGGCCGCCATCCGCGACTTCATGCAGCAGGCGATCGACGCGCAGGCCGGCGGCTTCAAGCACCTCAACGACAACATCATCCTGAGCGACACCCCCGACGGCCCGGAGGACGCCACCGGCGTCGCGTACATCGTCACCATCGACGGACGCGACCTCGCCGCCCCGCGGGTCGACCGGTCGTCGATGTACCGCGACGTCCTGCGCCGGACCGAGGACGGGTGGAAGTTCGTCCAGCGCAAGGTGATCGGCGACGTCGTCAAGGAGTTCCGGTCCTGATGGCGCTCACCTCACGTGCCGTCCTGCTGGCCCGGCGTCCCGAGGGGATGCCCGTCCTGGCCGACTTCGCCGTCGGTGACCTCACCGTGCCCGACCCGGGGCCCGACGAGGTGGTGGTCGAGAACCACTTCCTCTCGGTGGATCCCGGCCAGCGCGGCCTCATGAACGGCGGCGACTCCTACGTCGCGACGTACCAGGTCGGCGAGCCGGTCACCGGTCGTGCCGTCGGGCAGGTCGTCGCCTCCCGCGACCCGCGGTTCCCCGAGGGCAGCCACGTGTTCCACCGGGTCGGGTGGCGCGAGCACTCCCTCGTGCCGACCTCCGCCGTGCGAGCGATCGACGTCGCGCGGGCGCCGGAGTCGTCGTACCTGGGCGTGATGGGCCACCCGGGCCTCACGTCCTGGCTCGGCGTCGCCCGCGTCGCCGACGTCCGGCCCGGCGACGTCGTGCTGGTCACGAGCGCGGCCGGCGCCGTCGGCGCCGCCGCGGGCCAGCTCGCGCTCGCGCGGGGCGCGAGCCGCGTCATCGGGTCGGTCGGCTCGGCCGAGAAGGCGGCGTACGTCACCGAGAGGCTCGGCTTCACCGACGCCTTCGTCTACAAGGAGAGGTCGCTGGCCGACTACGTCGCGGCCCAGGTGCCTGACGGGCTCGACGTCGTCTTCGACAACGTCGGCGGCGTCCAGCTCGACGAGGCGCTCGCCGCGATGCGCCCGCACGGCCGGCTCGCCCTCTGCGGCTCGATCTCGACCTACAACGGCGAGCCGTACACGCTCAAGAACACCGGCCTCCTCCTCTCCCAGCGGCTGCGCGCGGAAGGGTTCCTCGTCTTCGACCACGAGGACGAGTGGGACCCGTTCCACGCCGAGATGGCCGAGCACCTCACCGAGGGCCGCGTCACCGTCGAGGAGACCCTCCACCGCGGCCTCGACGCGGTGCCGCAGGCGTTCCTCAGCCTCTTCGACGGCACCTCGACCGGGAAGGCGCTCGTGGACGTCCGTCCCTGACCGCCACACCGCCCGCCCCACCTCACGACCCTGATGACCACGACAGGAGCAGTCATGTCCCTCCCCGCGCAGCAGCGCATCCTCGCCACGGCCGTCCCCGGCCCGAAGTCGACGAAGCTGCACCAGCAGCGAACCGAGGAGGTGGCGGCCGGCTTCGGCATCACGCTGCCCGTCTTCGTGGAGGAGGCGGGTGGGGGGATCATCGTCGACGTCGACGGCAACCACCTGATCGACCTCGCCGCAGGCATCGCCGTGACGAGCGTGGGTGCCTCCCACCCCGAGGTGGTGGCCGCGGTGAAGCAGCAGGCGGAGCGCTTCACCCACACCTGCTTCATGGTCACCGAGTACGAGGCGGCGGTCGACGTCGCCGCGACGCTCAACCGGATCACCCCCGGCGACCACGAGAAGCGCACGGCACTGTTCACCACGGGGGCGGAGGCGGTCGAGAACGCGATCAAGATCTCGCGCGCCTACACCGGGCGCGACGCCGTCGTGGTGCTGACGCACGCCTACCACGGCCGGACGCTGCTCACGATGAGCATGACCGGCAAGAACGTGCCCTACAAGGACGGCTTCGGCCCGTACGCGCCCGAGGTCTACAAGGTGCCGTCACCGTACCCGTACCGGTGGGTCGCGGGCGCGGAGCGGGCCGGCGACGACGCGTACGACCTGCTCGTGGAGACCGTCACCAGCCAGATCGGGGCGCACAACGTCGCAGCCGTCGTCGTCGAGCCGATCCAGGGCGAGGGCGGCTTCATCGTCCCGCCCGAGGGCTACCTGGCGCGGGTCGCGGCGTTCGCCCGCGAGCACGGCATCGTGTTCGTGGCCGACGAGATCCAGGCGGGGCTCGGCCGCACAGGCGCGATGTTCGCCGTCGACCACGAGGGTGTCGTCCCGGACCTGATCACCACCGCCAAGGCGCTGGGCGGCGGGATGCCGATCTCCGCGGTCACCGGCCGCGCGGAGATCATGGACGCGGTCGGACCCGGGCGTCTCGGGGGCACGTACGCCGCCAACCCCGTCGCCTGCGCGGCCGCCCGCGCCGCGCTGGAGGTCATCGAGCGGGACGACCTCCCCGCCAAGGCGCGGCGCATCGAGGAGATCGTGAAGCCACGCCTGGAGGCGCTCACGGGCGAGGGCTCGTACGTCGGCGAGGTCCGCGGGCGCGGCGCCATGCTGGCGATGGAGTTCGTCGAGCCCGGCACGACCGACCCCGCGCCGGAGGCGGCCAAGAGGGTCGCGGACTACGCGAACAGCCAGGGGGTCCTCACGCTGACCTGCGGCACCTTCGGCAACGTCATCCGGTTGCTGCCCCCGCTGGTCATCGGCGAGGACCTCCTCCTCGAGGCCGTCTCCGTCCTCGAGGACGCCGTCGGAGCGCTCGCGTGACGACGACCGTCAGCTTCCGCCCCCGGACCGGTGACCTCGTCGGGACGGTGCGCGACACCCTCCCCGAGGAGGTCGCGGGCACGGTGGCGGCGGCAGCGGCGGCCGCCCCCGTGGTGGCCGCCGCCTCACCCGCGCAGCGACGCGACTGGCTCGAGGCGCTCGCGCAGAGCCTGCTCGACCACCGCGACGAGCTGGCACGGCTGGCCGACTCCGAGACCGCGCTCGGGCTGCCCCGCCTCCTCGGCGAGGTCGAGCGGGCCGCCGCCCAGCTGCGCTTCTACGCCGACGTGGCGGTGGAGGGGTCGTACCTCGGGCTGACGGTCGACCACCCCACCGCCACCGCGCCCGGGCTCGTGCGGGTCAACCAACCGCTCGGTCCCGTGGCGGTCTTCGGCGCGAGCAACTTCCCGTTCGGGTTCGGCGTGCTCGGCAACGACACCGCGTCGGCGCTGGCTGCCGGGTGCCCGGTGGTCGCGAAGGCGCACCCCGCACACGTCCTGCTGTGCGCGCGGCTCGGTGACCTGGCAGCCGAGGCGCTGGCCGCGGCCGGCGCCCCCGTCGGCACCTTCGGCCTCGTCGTCGGGTTCGACGCCGGTGTGCGCCTGGTCGAGGACCCGGACGTCCGCGCGGTCGGCTTCACCGGCTCGCAGGCGGGCGGCCTCGCGCTGTGGCGGCTCGCCAACGCACGGGACGTCGTGATCCCGGTTTACGCCGAGATGGGCACCGTGAACCCGGCGGTGATGACGCCCGCGTCCGTGTCCCGTACGGCGGACGTCGCGGCGGGCTTCGTCGGCTCCTTCACCCTCGGCTCAGGCCAGTTCTGCACGAAGCCCGGGCTGCTGCTCGCACCCGCCGGTCATGGCGTGCCGGCCGCCGTCGCGCGTGCGCTGACCGCAGCGACCCCCAGCCCGACGATGCTGACCCGCGGCATCGCCGACGCCGCCGCGGACGGGGTCGAGCAGCTCGTCCAGGCCGGCGCGCAGATCGTCGCGCGGGTCGAGGGCGGCGCCGAGGGGTGGTCCGCGGACGCCGTCGTGCTCACCGCCCCACCGCGCGCGCTGCACACCGGCAGCCGCCTGCTCGAGGAGTGCTTCGGCCCGGTCGCCGTCGTCGTCGAGTACGCGTCGGTCGCCGAGGCCGTCGACGTCCTCGGCCGGCTGCAGGGCAGCCTCGCCGCGACGGTCGTCACGGACGGCACGGACGACGACCCGGACGCGGGCGTGCTCCTCGCGTCGCTCGCCCGCGGCGCGGGCCGGGTCACCGTCGACGACTGGCCGACCGGGGTGGCGTGGACCTGGGCCCAGCAGCACGGCGGTCCGTGGCCGGCCACCTCGGCCCCGGCCTCCACGTCGGTCGGCGCCGCCGCGCTGGACCGCTTCGTCCGTCCGGTGAGCTACCAGTCCACCCCCGACGCCTGGCTCCCCCCGGCTGCTCGCGCCGCGAACCCGTGGCAGCTGCCGCGCCGGGTCGACGGAAAGCTCGAGCTCCCGTGACGGGACCGCTCGACGGCGTGCTGGTCGCCGACTTCTCCCGGGTGCTCGCCGGGCCCCTCGCGACCGCGACGCTCGCCGACCTCGGCGCCACGGTCGTGAAGGTGGAACGTCCCGGCACCGGTGACGACACCCGAGCATGGGGTCCGCCGTGGGTCGGCGAGCCCGGCGGGACCGCGGCGTACTTCCACGCGGCCAACCGGTCCAAGCGCTCGGTCACCCTCGACCTCGCCGACCCGGTCGACCGCGAGCTCGCCCACCGGCTGGCCGCCCGGGCCGACGTCCTCGTCGAGAACTTCAAGACCGGGACGCTGTCCAAGCACGGCCTCGGGTACGAGCAGGTCGCCGTGACCAACCCCGGGATCGTCTACTGCTCCGTGACCGGGTTCGGCTCCGCCGGTGGTGCCGACCTTCCCGGGTACGACTTCCTCGTCCAGGCGGTCGGCGGGCTGATGAGCATCACCGGAGCCGCCGACGCGGAACCGACGAAGGTCGGCGTCGCGGTGGTCGACGTCCTCACCTCGAAGGACGCGACGGTCGGCATCCTCGCGGCGCTGCGAGCCCGCGAGCAGAGCGGCCTGGGGCAGCACGTCGAGGTCAACCTGCTCTCCAGCCTCCTCGCGTCGCTCGCGAACCAGGCCGGTTCCTTCCTCGCCACCTCCCGCGCGCCCGGACGGATGGGCAACGCACACCCCTCGATCGCCCCGTACGAGCTGCTGCGCTGCAGCGATGGACCGCTCGCCGTCGCCTGCGGGAACGACGGCCAGTTCCGCAGGCTCGCCGAGGCCCTCGGCGCCCCCGAGCTCGCAGCCGACCCGCGCTTCGCGACCAACCCTGCACGGGTCGAGCACCGACCGCAGCTGGTCGCGGCGCTCGAGGCCCGCCTCCGGCACGGCACCGCCGACCACTGGTCCGCCGCGCTCACCGACGTCGGTGTGCCGGCCGGCAAGGTCGGAGACGTCGGTGACGCGATCGCGCTGGCCGAACGGCTCGGGCTCTCGCCCACGGTCACGGTCGCTCCCGACGCGCCCGCTCAGGTCCGGCACCCCGTCACGTACTCCCGTACGCCCGTCACCAGCTACCTCCCCCCGCCCCGCCTGGGCCAGCACGACGACGAGATCCGCCGCTGGCTGTCCGACCCCACCAAGGAGAACCCGACATGAGCACCGCCACCCTGCCGCCGCTGGACCTCGCCGCCCTCGACACGTTGCTGACCGAGGACGAGAAGGCCGTCCGCGCCTCGGTCCGTCAGCTGTGCGCCGACCGCATCGACCCCTACGTCGCCGAGTGGTTCGAGGACGGGACGATCCCGGGGATCCGCGACCTGGCCAAGGAGCTCGGATCCCTCGGTGTGCTCGGCATGCACCTCGAGGGCTACGGCTGCGCGGGGATGTCCGCGACCGAGTACGGCGTGGCCTGCCTGGAGCTGGAGGCGACCGACTCTGGGATCCGCTCGCTCGTCTCGGTGCAGGGGTCGCTGGCCATGTATGCGATCTGGAAGTGGGGCAGCGAGGAGCACAAGCAGCGCTGGCTGCCGGCGATGGCGGAGGGCACGGCGATCGGATGCTTCGGCCTCACCGAGCCCGACCACGGATCGGACCCCGGGTCGATGCGCACCCGTGCACGCCGCGACGGCAACGACTGGGTCCTCGACGGTCGCAAGATGTGGATCACCAACGCCCCGGTCGCCGACGTCGCCGTGGTGTGGGCGCAGACCGACGAGGGCGTCCGCGGCTTCGTCGTCCCGACGGACGCCGCGGGCTTCTCGGCGCCGGAGATCAAGCACAAGCTGTCCTTGCGCGCCTCGATCACCGGCGAGATCGTGCTCGACGGCGTCCGCCTCCCGGGGTCCGCGGCCTTCCCGGAGGTGCGCGGCCTGAAGGGCCCGCTGTCCTGCCTGAACGAGGCCCGGTACGGCATCGTCTGGGGCGCGATGGGCGCGGCCCGGGCGTCGCTGGAGTCCGCCCTGTCGTACGCGACCGAGCGCACCCAGTTCGACCGGCCGATCGCAGGCTTCCAGCTCACGCAGCAGAAGCTGGCCGACATGAGCCTCGAGTACACGAAGGGGCTCCTCCTGGCGATCCACCTCGGCCGCCTCAAGGACGCAGGGACGCTGCGTCCGGAGCAGGTCAGCCTCGGCAAGCTCAACAACGTGCGCGAGGCCCTCGACATCTGCCGGACCGCCCGCACGATCCTGGCCGCGAACGGCATCTCGCTCGAGTACCCGGTGATCCGCCACATGAACAACCTCGAGTCGGTCCTCACGTATGAGGGCACGGTGGAGATGCACACCCTCGTCGTCGGGCAGGCGCTGACCGGGATCCCGGCGTTCCGTTGAGCACCACCCCCTCCTACGCAGCACTCGCGCAACGTCTGCGCGAGCACCGGGTCGAGGTGGTGTTCGGCCTCGTGGGCGACGCCAACCTGTTCTTCGTGGACCACTGGGTGCGCGCGCTCGGCGGTCGGTACGTCGGTGCCGTCCACGAGGCGAACGCCGTGATGATGGCGGCCGGCCAGGCGCGGACGACGGGGGCGGTCGGCGTCGCCACCGTCACCCACGGCCCCGGGCTGACCAACGTCGTGACCCCGTTGGTCGAGTGCGTCAAGAGCTCGATCCCGCTGGTGGTGATCGCGGGCCGGACGTCGGACCAGCGGCGGCACGCACCGCAGAAGATCGTCCAGCGTCCGCTCGTGGAGGCGACCGGTGCCGGGTTCGAGGAGGCCCGCGCCGCCGACACCGTCGCCGCCGACCTCGACCACGCGTTCTGGCGAGCCCGCGCCGAACGACGGCCGATCGTCCTGGAGGTGCCGATCGACCTCATGTGGCAGGAGGCCGCTGTCTCGACCGATCCGGTCCTTGTGCCGCCCGCGCTGTCGCCGAGTGCACCGGACCAGGACGCCGTCGACACGGCGCTCGGGATCGTGATGTCCGCCCGCCGCCCGATCGTGCTGGCGGGCCAGGGCGCGCTCGACGCGCGTGAGCCGCTGGTCCGCCTCGCCCGCCTGCTCGGCGCTCCCCTGGCCTGCACCGCGCAGGCGAAGGGGCTCTTCGCGGGTGAGGCCGCCGACCTCGGGATCTTCGGCACGCTGTCGACGGTCACGACGCAGCAGGTCATCGCCGACAGCGACTGCATCCTCGCCTTCGGGGCGTCGCTGACGCCGGAGACGACCGACAGGGGCGGTCTGCTCGACGGACGGGCCGTGGTCCAGTGCGACGTCGACGGATCCGCGATCGGCCGGTTCGTGCGTCCGGACGCGGCGATCGTCGCCGACGCCGCGGCAACGGCGACCGAGCTGGTGCGGTGGCTGGAGGAGGCCGACGCCGAGCCGTCGACGTTCGCGGAGCGCGCCGCCGCCCGCCTTGCGGAACCTCCTCGACGACTCGCCGGTCCCGGCCGCCCGGGCACGGTCGACCTCCAGGACGTGCTGCGCCACCTCGACACCGTGCTCCCGGCGCAGCGCACCGTCGTCGTGGACGTCGGTCGCTTCGCGCTGCACACGCTGCGCGTCCTGTCGGCGACCGACGCGCGGTCGTGGCTGTGGGCCGGTGCCGGGTTCGCCTCCATCGGGCTGGGCGCCGGCATGGCGATCGGCGCCGCCGCGGCCAGGCCCGAGCGGCCGACCGTGCTGCTGGCCGGCGACGGCGGCTTCGTGCTGGGCGGGCTCAACGAGTTCGTCACGGCGGTGCAGCACGGGCTGGACCTCGTCTGCGTCGTCGCCAACGACGGGTCTTACGGGGCCGAGCACATCCAGCTCACGGGCCGCGGGATGGACCCCGCGCTCTCGCTGCTGGCCTGGCCGGACCTCGCCGCCGTCGCGACCGCGCTGGGCGGCCACGGCGTCACGGTCACGACGCCGGGCGACCTCGCGGCGGTCGACGAGGCGATCGCCGGTCGTACGGGACCGCTTCTGGTCGACGTACGCCTGGACCCCGACCGCGTCACGTCGTACGAATAGTGAGTCCAGCGGCGGCGCGCGGCGCCGTCGCTCCGAGCAGGAAGGCCTCCGCATGAGCAACCCGTCGTACGCCGAGCGACCGTGGCTCACCCTCTACCGCGACGGCCAGCCGACCGACGTCGAGCCCGAGTTCGACAACCTCCTCGCCATGGTCGACGACGCGGTCGGGCGGGCTCCGGACCAGGACGCGATCCGGTACTTCGACGGGCGGATGAGCCTCGCCGAGCTGGACGCCGCGGCCGACGCGCTCGCGGCGGCGCTGCAGGAGCGCGGCTTCGTCGCCGGGGACCGGATGGCCCTGTTCACCCAGAACCATCCGTCATTCGTGCTCGGCATGCTCGCGACCTGGAAGGCCGGCGGCATCGCGGTGTCGGTCAACCCGATGTACAAGCAGCGCGAGCTGCGGCACCTCCTCCACGACTCGCATGCCCGCGCGCTGCTGTGCCTCGACGAGGTGCACGCGGTGGCGGCCGACGTGCTGGCCGAGGACGGCCATGCGGTCGAGATCGTGATCACGTCGGCGGGACGGGACTTCCAGGCACGCGACGACGTGCGGGTCCTGCCCGACCGCGACCCGAGCCCTCTGCCGGGCTCCGTCGGTCTCACCGCCCTGCTCGCCGAGCACACCGGCCGGCGCCCTGCCGACGTCCCGGCCGCACAGCCCGACGACCCGGCGTTCCTGGTCTACACCTCCGGCACGACCGGCGACCCGAAGGGCGCCTGCCTCACGCACGCGAACCTGGTGTTCAACGCGCGCAGCTACCGCGAGTGGATGGAGCTGTCCCCCCAGGACGGGATCCTCGCGATCGCGCCGCTGTTCCACATCACCGGTCTCGTCGGCCACGGGATCCTGTCGCTGCTCGTGCCGGCGCCGCTCGTGCTGGGCCACCGGTTCCACCCGGAGGTGATGGTCGACCTCGTGCGCGAGCACCGTCCGGTCTTCACGATCGGAGCGATCACCGCCTTCACGGCGCTGGCAGCGGTGCCGGGCGTGGGTCCGGAGGACTTCGCGTCGCTCACGAAGGTCTACTCCGGCGGTGCACCGATCGCGCCGGCGGTGGCCGAGAAGGTGGAGGGGGTGATCGGGAGCTACGTGCACAACGCGTACGGACTCACCGAGACGTCGTCGATCACGCATCTCGTCCCACCCGACCGGCACGCGCCGGTCGACCCCGAGTCCGGCGCGCTGTCGATCGGCGTCCCGATCGCCTCGGTGCGCGCCCGGATCGTCGACGAGTCCGACGACGAGGTCGAGCCGGGTCAGGTCGGCGAGCTGCTGGTGGCCGGACCCCAGGTGGCGAGCGGCTACTGGGGACGCCCCGACGCGTCGGCAGCGGCGTTCCCCGGCGGGGAGCTGCGGACCGGGGACGTCGGCTTCATGGATGCCGAGGGGTGGTTCTACCTCGTCGACCGCAAGAAGGACCTGATCAACGCCGCCGGCTACAAGGTCTGGCCGCGCGAGGTCGAGGACGTCCTCTACACCCACCCGGCCGTCCGTGAGGCGGCAGTCGTCGGCGTGCCCGACGAGTACCGCGGAGAGACCGTGCACGCGTTCGTCTCGTTGCAGCCGGGGGCGTCGGCCACCGAGGCGGAGCTGATCGCGCACTGCCGCGAGCGCATGGCCGCGTACAAGTACCCCCGGGCGATCGGGTTCGTCGACGAGCTCCCGAAGACGGCGAGCGGGAAGATCCTGCGGCGGGAGCTAAGGAGCGGCGGTGTCTGAGGACGCGAGTCGCGCCAGCGGCACGAGCTGCACCTCAAGGCGCGGCCGGAGCCGCTCCCACAGGGTGCTCGGCTCGAACCCGCGCACCGGCGTGCGGTCGATCTCGTGCATGTAGGTGCCGTGGAGGTTCTGGGCGACGAGCGCGATGTCGACGGCAGGGTCGAGGACACCCGCGCGCTGGCCGTCGCCGAGGATCGAGACGACGAGCCGGATCGTCCGGTCGCCCTGCGAGACCGGGCGCGCGCTCACGTCCGGGTCCACGTCGAAGCCCTGGCGCAGGTAGAGCGAGGCGTTGTGCGGCGCCGCCTGGTAGAACTCGCACCGCCGCTGGTAGATGTGGAAGATCCGTTCGAGGACGGCGTCCATCGACGGCGGCGCGCCCGCGCGGCGCGCCACGATGCGGGCGTCCTCCTCCTCGACGACGCTCAGCTGGGCGTCGAGGTGGTCCGCGTAGACCATCGTGAGCAGCTCCTGCTTGCCCTTGATGTAGCGGAAGAGCGTGGCCTCGGCGACGCCCGCGCGGCGCGCGATGTCGCGCGTGGTGATGGCGGTGAACTCCTTCTCGAGGAGCAGCTCGGTGGCGGCGACCCTGATGCGGTCCAGGCGTGCGCGCCGGGCCACGTCGCGGGGCCCCTGATCGGAGTCGGACACGGACAGAGCGTACTGCACACGGGGGCCTGCGCGATCCCTCAGGGCCGTCGATCGCGAGAGTGCGCTTTCAACCACACCATGAGCAACCGTCCCAGAAATTTAGTCATCAACCGCTCGCCGGTATTGCTCGACCAGAAATTGTGAGAGTACGCTCTCACTACTTACCGAACCGACTGCCAAGGGATCTCGTGAACTTTCTTCCTGGCGTGCGCGAGGGCGTCGTCCGCGGCCCCCGGGCGCGCGCGACGTCCTACGACTCCACCGACCCCGACGACCCCCGCACCCCGGTCGTGCTGCTCCACGGCACCGGGGGCACGGCCACCAGCCACTTCTGGGCGCTCTTCCCGATGCTCGCCGAGCACCACCGCGTCCTCGCGCTCGACTTCACCGACCCCGCTCCGGCCGACGGCGACGCCGACACCACCTGGTACGTCGAGCAGGTCGAGGCGCTCGTCGCCGAGCTCAGCCCGAACCGTCGCGTCGCGGTCGTCGGCTACTCGTTCGGCGCCGTGGTCGCCGCGGCCTTCGCCGGCCGTCGACAGGACCTGGTCGAGAGCCTCGTCCTCGTCGCGGGCTGGACCAGGACGGACCCGCAGCAGCAGCTCCGCAACGAGATCTGGTCGCGCCTGCACGCCGAGGGCTCGTCGGCCCTCGCGGAGTTCATGGTGTTCACCGCCTACAGCCCGGCGTACCTGCTCGCGCGGACGGCGCCCGAGCTCGCCGGTCTCGTCGCCAACGCCGGGGCGGGCCGCGACCGCGCGGTGATGATGCGGTTCAACCGCACCGTCGACATCAGCGAGGACGTCGCGGCGATCGCGGCGCCGACGCTCGTCGTGGGCTGTACCGCGGACCAGATGGTGCCGCCGCACCACGCGCGCCTGCTCTTCGGCGGCATCCGCGACGCCCGCTACGCCGAGGTCCGTTCGGGGCACGCCGTGGTGCACGAGCGCCCCGCCGAGCTCTACCACCTGATCGACCCGTTCCTGACCGACCCGGCGCGGACGACGCCGGGCGACGTGATCCTCCAGGAGGCCGTGTGAGCACCGCCGTCCGTCCGCCCGTGCCCGCCGTCGAGGACGAGACGCTCCTCAGCGACACCGACGTGCTCATCGTGGGCACCGGGTTCTCCGGCCTCGCGGTCGGCACCCGTCTCGCGCGCCAGGGTCGCCACTCCTTCGCCCTGGTCGACCGCGCCTCGTCGGTCGGCGGCACGTGGCGCGACAACACCTATCCCGGTGCTGCGTGCGACATCCCCTCGCACCTGTACTCGTTCTCGTTCCGGCCGTCCGCGTCGTGGTCGCACGTGTACGGCCGCCAGCCGCAGATCCTCGACTACCTCGAGCAGACGGCGCGCGAGGAGGGACTGCTCCCCCACACCTTCCTGGACGCCGAGATGCTCGACGCCACCTGGGACGAGCAGGCCCAGCGCTGGGACGTCCGCACGTCGCGCGGACGGCACCTCGCCACGACCCTCGTCACGGCCTGCGGGCACCTCTCCGATCCGGCGATCCCCGATCTCGAGGGGCTCGACACCTTCGCCGGCGAGATCTTCCACTCCGCCCGCTGGAACCACGACGTCGACCTCGCCGGCAAGCGGATCGGCGTGGTCGGCACGGGCGCGTCGGCCATCCAGATCGTTCCCGAGCTCGCCGAGGTCGCAGGCTCGCTGACGGTCTTCCAGCGGTCCGCGCCCTACATCGTGCCGCGCAAGGACCGGCCCTACTCCGAGGCGGAGAAGGCGATGTTCGGGCGGCTCCCCGAGACGGCGCGACAGCTGCGCGAGAGCCTCTTCTGGGACAGCGAGGCCCGCTTCCCCCAGCGTCTCGGGGTCCCCGCGTTCCTGGACCAGATGAAGAAGGCCGCGCTCGACCACCTGACGGCGCAGGTCGCCGACCCGGACCTCCGCGACCGGCTCACCCCGTCGTACGAGCTCGGGTGCAAGCGCATCCTGCTCTCCAACACCTACTACCCCGCGCTCACCCGGTCGCACGTGCACCTCGAGACGAGCGGGATCGCGCGGGTGACCGAGACCGGCGTCGTCGCGCGCGACGGCTCGGAGATCGCGCTGGACGTCCTCGTCGTGGCGACCGGTTTCGAGGCCACCGACCTCCCCTTCGCCTATCGCGTCCGTGGGCGTGACGGGCGGCTCCTGTCGGAGCACTGGGCCGAGGGCGGGCGGACGGTGGCGAGCACGAGCGTGGCCGGGTTCCCGAACCTCTTCGTCATGCAGGGGCCGAGCACCGGCCTCGGCGCCGGCTCGATCGTGTACATCATCGAGAGCCAGGCGTCCTACATCGGCGGTGCCGTCGACTTCGTCGCCGACAACGGCGCACCGATCGAGCCGACTCCGCAGGCGGAGGACGCGTACGTCGCCGACCTGGACGCCCGCAGCGAGGGCACGGTATGGCTGTCCGAGGGGTGCAGCAGCTGGTACAGGCACCCGGTCAGCGGCCGGCTCTCGGCGCTGTGGCCCGACTACATGAGCCGCTACCGCGCGGAGAACGGCACGTTCGACGCGGAACCGTACGCCGTCGGCGCCCCTGTGCCCGACCTCGCCGCCACCGGGGGCTGACGCGGGACTCGGGCGGCGGGCCGTCGGCTGCTGGACGACTCAGTCCGGCATCGTCCGGCGCTCGCCGACCGGACCGCCCGCCAGCGGGAACGCGAGCGACCCCGCGCGGGTCCACCACTCCATCACGTCGTACGCGAGCCGTCCCGCACGCACCGACGGGTCCTCCGCCGACAGCCGGGCCGCCTCCGCGGGGTCGCAGGCGAAGACGGACATCCCGCGGTACGACGGGTCGCTCTGCGCGTCGAACGGCCCGTTCGCGACGATCAGGCCCCGCTCGGCCAGCTCGGCACGGTAGGCGAGGTGACGCGCCTGGAGCGCGTCGAGCTCCTCGTCGGACATCTCCGGGGCGTCGTCCGGTCGGCGCAGGACGACCACCGTGACGACGTCGAAGGCGTCCGGGACGTTCGGGTCACGTGCCATGGTCGGCTCCCTCGTCGCGCGGCCTCCACGCCACGCCTCGGCCGCCACGATAGCCGCCGACCGCTCACCCGCGCGCCAGACAACGGCCACCACAAAGCCGGTCGAAATGCGTACATTGAGGGCCATTCGTCTCACGTCGAGGAGCCCTTGATGGAGTCCAGCGTCCCGCGCCTTCCCCGCCAGGACAGCCTTCCGTTCCCCCCGACGCCCTCCGCGTCGGTCGCCGGGCGGACCATGCAGGAGTCGACCTACGAGCGGCGCGTCGAGCCGCCCCGCCTGGGTGAGGACGCCCCCAACGTCCTCGTCGTGCTGATCGACGACGCCGGTCCCGGACTGCCCGACACGTTCGGCGGCGAGGTCCGCACGGACACGCTCACCCGGATCCGCGAGCAGGGCATCTCCTACAACCGCTTCCACACGACGGCGATGTGCTCGCCGACCCGCGCCTCGCTGCTCACCGGCCGCAACCACCACCGCATCGGCAACGGCCAGATCGCGGAGCTGGCCAACGACTGGGACGGCTACTCGGGCCACATCCCCGACAGCACGGCGCTGGTCGCCGAGGTCCTGACCGACTACGGGTACTCCACGGCCGCGTTCGGCAAGTGGCACAACACGCCGGCCGAGGAGACGACGCCCGCCGGCCCGTTCCACAACTGGCCGACCGGCAAGGGGTTCGAGTACTTCTACGGCTTCCTCGCCGGCGAGGCGTCCCAGTGGGAGCCGAACCTCGTGCGCAACACCACCAGCGTGCTCCCGCCCAGGCGCCCGGAGGACGGCTACCACCTGAGCGAGGACCTCGCCGACGACGCGATCGGGTGGCTCCGCAAGCACAAGGCGTTCGAGCCGGACAAGCCGTTCTTCCTGTACTGGGCGAGCGGCTGCCTGCACGGCCCGCACCACATCATGAAGGAGTGGGCGGACCGGTACGCCGGAGCCTTCGACGACGGGTGGGACGCCTACCGCGAGCGGGTCTTCGAGCGGGCGAAGGCCCAGGGGTGGATCCCGGAGGACGCGGTCCTGACGCCCCGGGACCCGAGCATGCCGGCCTGGGACGACATCCCCGAGGAGGAGCGTCCGTTCCAGCGGCGGCTGATGGAGGTCGCCGCCGGCTTCGCCGAGCACGTCGACGTGCAGGTCGGCCGGCTCGTCGACGAGGTCGAGCGGCTCGGCTACGGCGACGACACGCTGATCTTCTACATCTGGGGCGACAACGGCTCCTCGGGCGAGGGCCAGAACGGCACGATCAGCGAGCTGCTCGCCCAGAACGGCATCCCCACCACCGTCGACATGCACATCAAGGCGCTCGACGAGATCGGCGGGCTCGACGTGCTCGGCTCCCCGAAGACGGACAACCAGTACCACGCGGGCTGGGCGTGGGCCGGGAGCACGCCGTACAAGGGGATGAAGCTCCTCGCGTCACATTTCGGCGGCACCCGGAACCCGATGGTCGTGCGCTGGCCGGGCACGATCACCCCCGAGGCGAAGCCGCGCAGCCAGTTCCACCACTGCAACGACCTGGTCCCGACGCTGTACGAGATCCTCGGGATCACGCCGCCGCGCGAGGTCCGCGGCGTCGAGCAGCAGCCGCTCGACGGCGTGAGCTTCGCCTACACCTTCGACGACGCGGACGCGGACGGGCGCCTGCGCACGCAGTACTTCGAGATCATGGGCAGCCGCGCGATCTACCACGACGGGTGGATCGCGTCCGCGTTCGGCCCGCGCACCCCGTGGGTCCCGGGGCTCCCCGAGGGCATCCACGACTGGACGCCCGACCACGACACCTGGGAGCTCTACAACCTCGACGAGGACTGGACGCAGGCCCACGACCTCGCGGCTGAGCACCCCGACAAGCTCGCGCAGCTGAAGGAGACCTTCGCGATCGAGGCGGCACGCAACAGCGTCTACCCGATCGGCGGCGGCCTGTGGGTCCCGGTCTTCCACCCCGAGATGCGCATCTCCACGCCGTACCGCGAGTGGAGCTTCACCGGCGACATCGTGCGGATGCCGGAGTTCTGCGCACCCGCGCTGGGCAACCGCGCGAACACCGTCGTCATCGACGCCGACCTCCCCGATCGGGCGAACGGCGTCCTGTACGCCCTCGGCGGCGCCGGCGGCGGCCTGACCTGCTTCCTGGAGGACGGTCGTCTCTGCTACGAGTACAACCTGTTCATCCTGATGCGCACCAAGCTCCGCTCGGAGCAGCAGCTCCCGGCCGGAAAGGCCACGATCGAGGTCGAGACCGTCTACGCGGAGCCGCGGCCGGGCGGACCGCTCGACGTGACGCTGCGCGTGGACGGCGACGTCGTCGCGTCCGGGCAGGTCCCGGTGAGCGCGCCGCTGCTGTTCACCGCCAACGACTGCCTCGACATCGGCACGTGCCTCGGCAGCCCGGTCTCGCTCGACTACCACGACAAGGCACCGTTCCCGTTCGAGGGGACGATCCGGTCCGTGGACGTGCGCTACCTCGGCTGACGTCGGCGGACACGGGGCGAGCGAGTCGCAGCGGTACGGCGTTCAGGGCGTATCATCGTCGTTGGACGTTGGCTGGACCCCGCGAGGACATCGACGCTCGTCATCTCCTCGGCCGCCGTGAGCGATCGCTCGGCGCGGCACCGCTCGGTGGGTTCCAGGCGACGACGACAGTGCGACTGTCGGTCTGCGTCTCGGCCTGGCACCCGCCCGGCAGGCAGCCGCAGACGAGTACTGCGCCCTCGACGGGGCGCCCAGCTCCGGAGGAGATTCGTTGGCTCGACCGACCAAGCGGCGACCGGACCCTGCCCGCAAGGGGGGCCCGCGACGTCAGCAGCGTGACCGCTCGGCAGGCAGCACCGACAACGTCGGCATCCTGCCGCAGCTCGCGCAGGCCGTGAGGGAGGTCGAACGCTCCGTCCAGCGCGGCACGGCGACCGCGTCGACGCGCACCGCGTTCCAGGTGGTCGCGCTGCTCGTGCGCGAGGAGCGCGCCCGCGTCAAGGAGGACGCGATGCCGGAGGCCCGGCGTACGGAGCAGCTCAAGCGCCTCGACGGCATCGCGACGATCCTGGCCACCACCGCGGCACGGGACCCGTCCCTGTTCTCGCTCCTCGCCGACGACGCGGTCCTCTCCCCCGCCGCCAAGACGCTGCGCCGCGAGATGATGACCGCCGCCGGGATGGAGGTCGAGGAGGAGCCGCCCCCGCCGGAGGAGGAGGCACCCGCCGCCCCCGACCGGCAGGTCGTCCCCCAGTCGGTCGCCGCACGGCAGCTCGCCAACCCGTTCCTGACCCCCGACTTCTCCGCGGCCCGGCCCCGGCGCTCGAGCGCCGGCCGCCTCGCGAACTGGGAGCTGATCGAGCCTCTGCTGCGGTCCTTCGAGCGCGGAGGCCCGGCCTCGAGCATGGACCTCCCGACGCCGACCACGCTGCGGACCCGCGACGGGCGCGAGCTGATGCGCCACCAGGCGCAGCTGATCGCGTCCGCCGGCGACGGGCACCGGACCTTCCTGCTGGCCGACGAGCCCGGTCTGGGCAAGACGGCGCAGGCGCTCCTCGCAGCCCAGGCTGCGAACGCGTACCCGCTGCTGGTCGTCGCCCCGAACGTCGTCAAGATCAACTGGGCCCGCGAGGCCGAGCTGTGGACGCCCCGGCACGCCGCGACCGTCATCCATGGCGACGGCACCACGATCGACGGGTTCGCCGACATCGTCGTCGTCAACTACGAGGTCCTCGACCGGCACGTCGGATGGCTCGGCGCGCACGGGTTCAAGGGGATGGTCGTCGACGAGGCGCACTTCATCAAGAACCGCAAGTCGCAGCGCTCGCAGCACGCCCTCGAGCTGTCGGCGCGGATCCGCGCGCGGACCCCGCGGCCGCTGCTGATGGCGCTCACCGGCACGCCCCTCATCAACGACATCGAGGACTTCCGGGCGATCTGGCAGTTCCTCGGCTGGATCGACGAGCGCAAGCCCGAGGCGGAGCTGATGGAGGCGCTCGACGAGACCGGCCTCGCCCCGGGTGAGCCCGGGTTCTACCCGGCGGCGCGCAAGTGCGTCGTCGACCTCGGCATCGTGCGCCGTCGCAAGATCGACGTCGCCGCCGACATCCCCGCCCGCCGGATCGCCGACATCCCGGTCGAGCTCGACGACGAGACCGGACGCTCGATCCGTGCGGCCGAGCGCGAGCTGGCACGCCGCATGGTCGCCCGGTACGACAGCGCCCTGGAGCACCGGCGCTCCGGTGCCGTGGTCGACGGCATCGACCACGAGCTCGTACGCCTGGTCGCGCGCTGGGAGCGCGAGGAGGATGCCGGCGGTGAGGGCGGCAACGTCTTCGGCATGATGCGCCGGATCGGGCTCGCCAAGGCGGGCCTCGCGGCCGACTACGCCGCGCAGCTCGCGCACAGCGTCGGCAAGGTGGTGTTCTTCGCCAAGCACCTCGACGTGATGGACGTCGCCGAGGAGACCTTCGCCAAGCGAGGGCTCCGCTACTCGACGATCCGGGGCGACCAGACGTCCGCGGCGCGCCAGCGCGACATCGACGCCTTCGTCAACGATCCCGAGGTCGCGGTCATCGTCTGCTCGCTGACCGCCGCCGGCGTCGGGGTCAACCTGCAGGTCGCGTCGAACGTCGTGCTCGCCGAGCTCTCCTGGACCGACGCGGAGCAGACGCAGGCGATCGACCGCGTCCACCGCATCGGTCAGGCCGAGCCCGTCACCGCCTGGCGGATCATCGGCGCGCAGACGATCGATGCGAAGGTGGCCGAGCTGATCGACTCCAAGGCGGCGCTCGCCGCCGCGGCGCTCGACGGCGAGATCGCCGACGCGCAGGCCTCGGCGGACGTCCAGCTCGAGGCCCTGGTCGCGCTGCTCACCGACGCGCTCGAGGAGCGCGAAGGCTGAGCCGCGGCGGTGCCGACGCCGCCGATCCGACGTAGGTTGCCGCTATGGGGACGGTGATCGAGGGCCAGTTCTCCACCGGGCTGCCCTACCTCAGGCTGGGTGACGGCCCGCCGCTCGTCGTGGCGTCGGGGCTGACTCCCGAGAACGCCAACCCGACCGGGATGTGGCGGCGGATGTCGCTGTCCTGGGCGGCACCGTTCGCCGAGCACTTCACCGTCTACCTGACCAACCGTCGCCCAGGGCTGCCGGACGGCACCTCGATGTCCGACATCGCCGCCGACTACGCCCACGCGATCGAGCACGACCTCGGCGGGCGCGCACTCGTGCACGGGACCTCGACCGGGGGTTCCGTCGTGCTCCAGCTCGCGATCGACGCACCGGAGCTCGTCGAACGCCTCGTCGTGGCTGCTGCGGCATGCCGGCTCGGACCCCACGGCCGCCACGTCCAGGCCGAGGTCCTGCGCCTGACGCGGGAGGGCGACGGCCGGCGAGCGACCGCGGCGCTCATGGAGGGACTCGCGTCCGGGCCGCTGAGCTATCCCCTCCGCGGCGTCGGCTGGCTCGCCGGCGGCGGGTTCGCGAAGGGCGACCGGTCCGACATGATGGCGACGATCACGGCCGAGGACACCTTCGACGTCGAGGCCGACCTGGGCCGGATCCAGGCGCCCACGCTCGTCCTCGGCGGGTCGGCGGACCCGTTCTACAGCGAGGACCTCTTCCGGCGCACGGCCGCCGGCATCCCCCGGGGGCGGGCGGTCGTCCTGCCCGGCAAGTCCCACATGTACGTCGCAGGCTCCAAGGTCCCCGCCGCGATCGCGCTGGGGTTCCTGCTCGGCTGAGCGTCGAGGGGCGGGTGCGCCGTACGCCCCCTCAGGGCTGCGGGGCGGGCTCCGCCGCCGGGGCCACGCCGGCCCGCCCCTTGACGAAGAGGACCGCGATGAACCCGAACACGATCAGGCCCACGGTCGCCGCGAGCGCGAGCCCGGCGAAGGCTCCGTCCTGGCCACCGACGCCTTCGTCGATCCCGCCGACCGACAGGATGGTCGTCGGGTCGGTGCACGCGTGGAGCACGATCGCCGCCCAGATCGTGCCGGTGACCCGCATCGCGAGATACATGCAGGTGCCGAACGCGAACGTGTAGACGAGCGTGAACAGCACGGTCGCCACCTCCATGCCCGAGATGAGGTTGGCGGTGTGCATGAGGGCGAACAGCAACGAGGACACGATCACGACGTAGCGCTCGGAGTGGCCGGCATCGCGGAGCACCTTGACGGCGAGGCCGCGCGTGACGAGCTCCTCGGCGACGCCGATGCACACGCCCGCGAGCGCGAGGGTGACGATCTGGTCGACGCCCCAGGCGTCCCAGTCCGCGGACCCGACGTGGCCGACGATCGCCGCGACGACGAGCGCCGGTCCGATCCACATCCAGCCCCGCCCCGCAACGGGCTGGCGACCGAAGATCTGCCGCAGCCACCCGAGCCGGGCGGCGAAGACGACGAGCGTCACCGCACCGATCGCGATCGGCACGACGAGCGCGAGGAGGATGCCGGTCGCGCTGTCGAGCGGGTCGTCGCCGATCGCGTCGCCGAAGAGCCACCCGACGATCTGCCCCACGAGCACGTAGTACACGAGGTAGGCGACGACGATCAGGACGGCCTTCGCCGTGGTCGCGCGGTCCCAGAACCCGTCCGCGCGGGCAGTGCTGTCGGACATGGCCAGAGTCTAGGGGCGCTCCCTCCCCGTGGCAGCGTCGTCTCGCACCCCTACGGTGAAGTCACACCGCAACCGACGACAGGACCCTCATGCTCTCTCCTGAAGCACGCGTTCCAGCATCGCCGGAAACGGCGGTCCACTGATGTCGGGAGGCGACTGGAAGGACATGTTCGGCGCGGCCTGCGCCGGTGACGTCGAGCTGGTCCGCTACCACCTCGACCAGGGCGTCGACGTCGACTACGCCCACCCGGAGTACCAGTCCACCGCGCTGGTCGCCTGCATCCTCGCCGGTCAGGAGGAGGTCGCGCACCTCCTCCTGGACCACGGTGCCGACCCCGGCCTCCTGTCGGAGCTCGACGAGGCGACACCGGTGCAGGCGGCACGACAGGCGCGGCTTCCCGGCCTCGAGGCGAGGCTGCGCGCGGCGACGAGCCGATAGCCGGGCCCTTGGTCCTGCCCGCACGGGGCCCTTCGCCTCATGACGGCGGGGCGTGCGGGGCGAAGGATCGAGGTGCGGGCGGCACCCGCGGCCCGCGCCTCACCGAGGAGATGGCGACCATGTCACGGATCTTGATCCTGTACGGGTCCACCGAAGGACAGACCGCCACGATCGCGGAGCACGTCGCCGACGTGGTCCGGGGTCACGGCCACGACGTCGACGTCGCCGACGTCAAGCGATCCCGCCGCCTACGGCTCGACCCGTACGACGCCGTCGTCGTCGGAGCGTCGATCCACATGGGCAAGCACGACCACCGCGTGGTCGACTTCGTGACCCGTCACCGCGAGGCGCTCGAGCACGTCCCGTCGGCGTTCTTCTCCGTGAGCCTCGCCGCGCACGGCGACGAGGGCACGGCCGAGCGGTACGTCGAGGAGCTGGAGCGGCGGACCGGCTGGCGCCCCGCCGTGGTGGCACGCTTCGCCGGCGCGCTGCGCTACACCCGCTACGGGATCCTGAAGCGCCACATGATGAAGAGGATCGCGCTGGACAAGCCGGGCGGCCTCGGCACGGACATCTCGCGCGACTACGAGTACACCGACTGGGCGGCCGTGGAGCGGTTCGCCGACGACGTCGTGCTCGCGCTCACCACCGAGCTCGCCTGACGCTCAGTACGGCAGCCCGCGAGCAGCGGCGTCGAGGGCGGCGTCGAGGCAGCCGAACAGGCGCTCGACCGAGTGCGCGCCGGGCGCGGTCGTCCGCTCGTAGTGCTCGACCGCTGCCCGCAGCGCACCGTTGACCGTCGCCGCGTGCACCTTCACCTCGAGGCTGTCGACGCTCCTGCCGCAGCGACGCGCGAGGATCTCGGCGAAGACGGGCAGCGCGTCCTCGTGCACGTCGAGCCAGACCGCGCGCAGCGACGGCTCGGTGTGCACGAGCGCGAGCACGGTGAGGACGTCCTCGTCCGGCGCGGCGACCAGCCCCGCCGCGTAGCAGCCGCGGAGGAAGTCGACGAGGCGGACGTCTGCGGGCCAGCTGCGCAGCAGCGCGGTGACCCCCTCGAGCGAGTCGTCGAGGAAGGGCCGGACGCAGCTCTCCTTGGTCGGGAAGTGCCGCCACAGCGTGCGCGAGGAGATCCCGACCGCCCGGGCGATCGCGTCGCCCGTCGTCCCGGAGACGCCGCGTTCGGCGAAGAGCCGGACCGCCGCACGGGCGACCTTGGCCCTCAGCTCACGTTTCTGCCGCTCCGACAGCGGAGGACGCCCCGTCCGGCTGCGCTCACCGCCGGGCTGCACCGCCCCTGCCGATCCTGACACCCGACGACCTCGCCCTTCGCTCGTGCGTGGACCCATCATCGCGACAAAGTTCCGCCCGAGATCTTGTCACTGAGCGACAGTAAGTCCTAGTGTTCGTTACCAGCCAGTAATGTTCTCGCACCACTGCTGCGACGGACGTTGCGCCCGCACCGGGGGATCCTTCCGCGGGCACCGCCAGGCCGCTGCGCCGCACCTCGCCACCGCGAGCACCGCAGGCGGCCGCCGGTAGTACGTCCACGACCGCCACTCCCTTCTCGCGCACCGGTGTCCCGGTGGACGAGGCAGTCCGGGCGCCCTTGCATCCACGACAGCAGGAGTGACTCACATGAAGCGGTTGCGCACACCGAGACCCCGACTCGTCGCTACGACGGCACCGACCCTGCGGACGGGGGTACGCCGCGGGCTCCTGCTCGCGGCCGCATCCGCGCTCGCCTGTCTCGGCGTCCAGGCCCCCGCCTCGGCGGCCGACGGCGACCCCGTGGTCTCCCGCGGGATCACGATCCCGACCTTCTACAACCCGCCCGCGACGCTGCCCGCCACGAACGGCGCCGTCATCCGCTCCGAGCCGCTGAAGCTCGGTCTGAGCCTGCCCGGGCTCGACGGTCCGCTCCCCGGCACGGCCACCCGCATGATGTACCGGTCGACCGACTCTCAGGGATCGCCGGTCGCAGTGACCGGCGCCTACATCGAGCCGTCGGCGCGGTGGAACGGCGGCGGGGCGCGGCCGCTCGTCGTGCTCGCCCCGGGGACGATGGGCCAGGGCGACCAGTGCGCGGCGTCGCTCGCCCTGGAGAACCCGCTCGCGCTCAACCTCACCGAGGGCACCGTCTCGGTCGGCTACGAGAACCTCGCGATCTACCGCCTCCTCGCCAAGGGCGTCGCGGTGGCAGTCACCGACTACGTGGGCCTCGGCGCCACGGACCGGCTGCACACCTACGTGAACCGGGTCGACGAGGGCCACGCCGTGCTCGACGCCGTCCGGGCGGCCCGTACGCTGCCTGGCACGTCGCTCACCAGCTCCTCTCGCGTCGGCCTCTACGGCTACAGCCAGGGTGGCGGCGCCACGGCGTCGGCCGCCGAGCTCCAGCCGTCGTACGCGCCGGACGTGACCCTCGCCGGGGTCTACGCGGGCGCACCGCCGGCCGACCTCGTCAAGGTCCTCCCCGGCATCGACGGCAGCGCGCTCGCGGCCGCGGCCGGGTGGACGGTCAACGGGCTCGCGCAGGCGGTGCCGTCGCTGCAGCCGATCATCGACAGCTACGTCAACGACGCCGGCCGGGCCGCGCTGGCCGACGTGTCCACGATGTGCGTGGGCGACGGCATCCTCGGCTACCCCTTCGCGAAGACCAAGAGCTGGACCAAGCAGGGCATCTCGCTCGGCGAGGTCGTCGCTCGTGAACCCGCGGTGAAGGCCGCCGTCGACGCGCAGCGCATCGGCAGGTCGAGGCCGGCGACCCCGGTCCGCGTGGCGACCGGCGTGGCCGACGACACCGTCCCGCACGGTCAGGCCCGGCAGCTGGCGGTCGACTGGTGCGCCAAGGGCGCCAACGTCACGTACGAGCCGGTCTACCTCCCGAACCTGGGCGACAAGATCGTGCTCACGAACCACTTCCTCCCGCTGATCACCGACCAGGGATCCGCGCTCGCGTGGCTGACCGACCGTCTCGAGGGAAGCCGGGCATACTCCAACTGCTGGAAGCTGCCGATCCTGCCGTGACCCGCCGAGGCTGCGTCCCTGTGTGCGAACCCCCTTGGCGCACAGGGACGCGCCCCGGTGTCGCGGCCCGGCGGTCGTCCCCGTCGAAGGAGCCTGCGATGTCCGCCACGTGGTCCGGTGTCACCGTCGACTGCCTCGACCCGCAGCGTCTCGCGCGGTTCTGGAGCGCGCTCCTCGGACGTGAGGAGGGTCCGACCGAGCCCGGCTGGGTCTACCTCGGCCGTCGCGGCGACACCGTCCCCCGTCTGGTCTTCCAGCCCGTCCCCGAGCCCAAGCGCGGCAAGACCCGCATCCATCTCGACGTGACGGTCGACGACATCGAGGCGGGCATCGCTAAGGTCCTCGCGCTCGGCGGCTCGAGCACCGGCGAGCAGCACGCGTACGACGAGGGCGTCGTGGTCGTCATGCGGGACCCCGAGGGCAACGAGTTCTGCCTCGCGCAGTACTTCTGACGTCCTCCTCGTGCCGCCACCGCGCGGGGGCGCCGCTGCGGTGGCAGACTCGCGCCATGACCACCGTCCTCGTCACCGGCGCCGGTGGTCCTGCCGGTGCGTCGCTCGGTCGCCAGCTCGTGGGCCGTACGCTCCAGGGTCGCCCGGTGGTGACGGTCGGTGTCGACCTGGACGTGCTCGCCGGCGCACCGTTCACGCACACCACCACCGTCGCCGCGGCCGCCGACCCTGCGTACGCCCCTGCGATGCGTTCGGTCGTCGAGGCGTTCCGGCCGGACCTCGTGATCCCGACCGTCCAGGACGAGCTGCCTCAGGCCGCGGTCCTGGTCGACGTGCTCGCGGCGTCGGCCGCCCCCGGCGCGTCGGTCGTGGTCGCCGGTGCGCACGCCAGCGGTCTCGCGGCCGACAAGCTCCTCACGATGTGGACGCTCGCCGGCGCCGGCGTGCCGGTGCCGGTGCACGTGGCGGCCTCGGACCTCCCCGACGCGGCCGGGGCGCTCGCCTGGGCCGGCGGTCCCGTGGTGGTCAAGCCGCGCGTGTCCCGCGGCGGACGCGGGGTGACGGTCGTCGAGAAGCCCGAGGACCTCGACTGGACCGGGACCGACGCCTCGTGGATCGTCCAGGGGTTCGTCGACGGCCCGGAGTACGCGCCCCAGGTCTACCGCTCACCCCGGACCGGTCGTACGACGGTCGTCGTGCTGGAGAAGACCGCGCTCAAGGAAGGACGGGTCGGCAACGCCGCCGACGCCGTACGACTCCCCGACGACGCCGTCCCCGACGTCCGAGCGGTCGCGGCCGCGACGGTCGAGGCCCTCGACCTCGTCGGGCCGGTGGACATGGACGTCCGTCGTGACGCGAGCGGCGCGCCGTACGTGCTCGAGGTGAACGGTCGCTTCGGCGCGCTGTCCGCCCACGCCCCCGAGCTGCTCGACCTCGTCCTCGACGAGTGGCTCCCCCCGTCGCCGTGATCGCCCTGCTCGGAGCGCTCGCGACGGTCGTGAGCATCACCGTGCTCGTCGCCGGGCTCGTCCGGCTCATCTTCGTGCCGTTCTCGCTCGTGTTCGAGGCGCGCCACCACCGGCCCGACGACGCGCGACCGGTCGACGTCGGCACCGTCTTCACCGAGCCGCCGTTCGTGAGCGTGATCGTGCCCGCCTACAACGAGGGCGTCGTGATCGCGAACTGCCTGCGCTCGATCGCGAACAGCGCGTACGACCGGTACGAGGTGATCTGCGTCGACGACGGGTCGACCGACGACACCTACGCGATCGCACGGTCGGTCGCCGACGAGCTCGCGCAGGTCACCGCGCTCACCCAGCCGAACAGCGGCAAAGGTGCCGCCCTCAACACCGGGATCGCGCACGCGCGCGGCTCGGTGCTGCTGCTCGTCGATGCCGACGGGCTCTTCCAGCCGCACACGATCACCCGCATGCTGCACGCGTTCCGAGACGACGACATCGGGGCGGTCTGCGGCAACGACCGACCGGTGAACCTCGACCGCACCCAGACGAAGTTCCTCGCGCTGATCAGCCACCTCGGGACCGGGCTCATGCGCCGCGCCATGCACGAGCTGCGGTGCCTGCCGATCGTCTCGGGCAACATCGGGGCGTTCCGCCGGAACGTGCTCGACGCGGTCGGACCGGTGCGCGAGGACACGGTCGGCGAGGACCTCGAGCTCACGTGGCGGGTGTACGGGGCCGGCTACCGGGTCGCGTTCGCCCCCCACGCGCTGCTCTACGCCGAGTCTCCGTCGACCCCGCGTGCACTCTGGCGGCAGCGGGTGCGGTGGGCGCGCGGGCTCCTCCAGGTGACGCGGCGACACCGGCGCATGGTCGGCAACCTTCGGTACGGGACCTTCGGGGCGTTCCTCGTGTTCAACACGGTGACCCAGATCCTGGTCCCGTTCCTCCAGGTGGCCGCGGTGGTTGTGATCGCCGCGCTGGCGGTGCTCGGCGACGTCCCGGCGATCCCCCGTGACCTGTGGACGCTCCTGGTCCTGCTCGGGGTCCCGGTCTCGGTCCTGCTGCTCCTCGTCGCGGTCGCACTGGACCGGGCGCCTCGCGACCTCCGGTACGGCTGGACGCTGCCCGCATGGCCGGTGTACTCGGCACTGATGAGCCTGGTGATGGTGCGCGCCGTCTGGCTGGAGCTGAAGGGAGCAGAGAACCGATGGAACAAGCTGGACCGCACCGGGACGGTGTCGGTGGACGGCCTCGTCGACGGTCGTGGGACGTCGTCCTGACGACGCTGCTCGTGATCGGCACGGTCGTCGGCGTCGCGCTGTTCGTCGTACGCCCGTGGTCGGACGACGACGAACCGTTGCCGTCGCTGCGCCCGGGCACCTCGCCCGACCAGGTCCGCTCGCTCAGCATCGACTTCGGCATCGTCACCGACCCCGAGACCGACTGGGGCGCCGTCTCCCGGAACCTCGCCGCCGCGCACGCGACGACGGTGAACCTGAACGCGGGGCGGGTGGAGTTCACCGCGTTCGACTGGCCCGAACACCCTGAGGCGGCCGCGGACGAGGGCGTGGACCACCTGGCCGCAGCCGTGCGGACCCTGCACGAGTCGCCGGACGGAGACCCTCGCCAGGTGAACCTCATCGTCGACGCGTTCGTCCCCCGCTGGATCGAGGAGGACCCCTCGATCGCGGGGGTCGCCGCGGACGGGACGCGCTCGGAGTACACCGCGTCGGCCACCCAGCTCGCCGAGGGCGAGGTCGGCGACCGCCTGGTCGCGTACGTCGAAGCCCTCGGCGAACGCTACGACCCGACGGCCATCGAGGTCACCGAGCTGTTCCTCAACGACTACAGCTTCGGGGACGACGACCTCGCGCTCTTCCGGGAGATGACCGGCGCGGACGACTGGCCGCGGACGAGCACCGGCGCCATCGACACCACAGCACCCGAGATCGGGCAGTGGCGGTCGGAGGTGGTGGCGGGGCTCCTGAACCGCATGCGCGCCGCCCTCGACGGGGTGGACGGCGACGGCGGCGAGATCGGGCTGGTCCTGGACGTGCGGGTGGACTGGGAGGATCCCGCCGCCGGGCAGCCGGGGAGCGGTCAGGACTACCAGGTCCTGCTCGACTCCGTCCGCGACCTGCGTCTGCAGCTGTGGGCCTACGTCGGGCGACCGGTACGCCCCGCCACCGACGTCGAGCGGCTGACCGCCGCCCTGCGCGACGCCGGGTACGACATGGCGCGGTTCGTGATCTCGGTCGGCCTGTGGGGCGACGGCCCGGCCGACGACGCGGGCACGATCTCGCCGGCCGCCCTCGACGGCGCGGTGCGCAGCGCCGCGACGAACGGGATCACCGACGTCAACGTCACGCCGTACTCGTTGATGACCGACGCCCACTGGGAAGTCCTGCGGACCGCGTGGTCCGACGCCGCGCCTACCTCGACGTCTCCTGCGGAGTCTCCCCCGGCCTCGGACTGACGTCGCCCGGCGGCTCCACGTCGGGGAGCTCCACCGTGACCGTGGTGCCCTCGCCCGGGGCGCTGCGCATCCGCAGCGTGCCGCCGTGCGCGGTCACGATCGCGTCGACGATCGACAGGCCGAGTCCGAGGCCGCGGACCCGCTGACGCTGCGCGGTGCGAGAGCGGAAGAACCGCTGGGTGACCCGTGCCAGCTCGTCGTCGGTCATCCCGACACCGTCGTCGGCGACCACGAGCGCCGCGCCGCGCCGCTCTCCCGTCGCCGTGGGGCGCACCGAGACGCGGACCGATCCGCCGCGTGAGGAGAACTTCACCGCGTTCGCGGTGAGGTTCTCGACGACCTGGCCCAGGCGCTCGGCGTCCGACACCAGCGGGACCGGCTCCGCCGCCTCGACCGACACGGTCACCCCGGCTGCCGCAGCGGTGGGGGCCAGGTTCGCGACCGAGCGGCGGACGGTCTCCGCGGCGTCGAGCGGACGCGCGTCGAGCGTGAACGTCCCCGCCGCCACCTGCACGCTGAGCAGCAGGTCCTCGACCAGGCGCAGCAGCCGTCGGCCGTTGCGCTCGACCACGTCGAGCGAGCGCGTCTGCTCCGGCGTGAGCGCGCCCTCGTCGGAGCGCAGCAGCTCGACGTAGCCCATGATCGAGGCGAGCGGGGTCCGCAGCTCGTGGCTCACGAGCCCCACGAACTCGTCTTGGAGCCGCTCGGCCTCCCGCTGCTGCGTCAGGTCCGTCGCGACCACGAGGTAGCCGCTCGACGCGTCGTCCTCGAGCCGGGACCGGCGCGTGACGGTGACGTCGGCCGGCATCGTCGTGCCGTCCGGGCGCACGAGCGTCCACTCGTGGCGGTCCGGCAGGCCGGAGGCAGCCTCACCGACGAAGGCCCGGAGCAGGTCGTCCGGGCCGCTCGCCGGACCGCGGGCCGCGGCCGCGCGCCGCAGCTCCTCGGCGTCGACGAAGCTGGTGACGAGCGTCCCGTCCACCGTCGCGCCGCTGCAGCCCAGGAGCGTCCGGGTCCCGGGGCTGTGGACCACGATCCGCCCGTGCTCGTCGGTCGCCAGGACGAGCTGCTCGGTCGCGGCGTCGATCACGCTCGCCAGCAGGTCGCGCGACTGCTCGACGCGTCCGGAGAGCCTCTCGAGGGCGGCGGTCTGGTCACGCAGCCGGCGTGTGACGGCGGAGGTACCGGCCCCGACGAGGAACGCGCACACGGTGACCACGAGCGCACGGACCTCCGGCGTCGGCGCACCGACGGTCCGGGCGGGCACCACGACCGGGATGAGCGTCACGACGCCGGACCCGATCGTGCCGAGGGCGACGCCCAGGTAGCCCGGATGCAGCGCGAGGTTGACCACCGGGAGGAACAGCATGCTGGAGAAGAAGCTCGTGTTGTGGCCGAACCCGTACGAGAACGCGCCGACCGCGACGATCTGCGCGAGCGGGAGCGCGTACTGCCACCGCCGGGGCCAGCGGTCCCAGTCACCGAGGACGGCCACCAGCTGGACGACGACGGTGATGCTCACGGAGAGGACCGCCGCGTCAGGGTGCTCGACGGGCTCCTGGGCGAGCTCCAGCACCAGGACCATGACGAACACGAACGTGAACGGCAGCTCGCGCAGGCCGACGGCCTCGGGGTCGAACTGGCTGCCGAAGAACCGTCCGAGCCGCGCTCGGACCGTCGTCGGCGGCGCCGTCACGCGTGCTCCTCCGCGACCTCGAGCATCGGCTCGGGCACGCCGACGAGCTCGGCGGCGCGGATGGTCTCGAGGGGCTCCACCTCGCGCGCCGGGCTGAAGCGCGACCAGTAGCGTGCGGTCGCGCGCACGAGGTCCGGCTGCATGTAGTCGCGGTGCTGCTGAGACGCGTACGCCGCGAGCATCCGCAGCTTGGTCTCGACGAAGCCCCCGACGTCGATGAAGCGGTTCGGCCGGAACTCGACCGTGCACGACGGGCTCTGGAAGCACCAGAGCCCCGCGACCGAACGAGCCGCGACCTGCACCGCCTCGTGCACGGCACGGTGGTCCTGGTGCCGGTCGTGCGCACTGTGGGTGTAGACGCGGTCAGGTCGCACCTCACCGACGACCTCCTCGATCGCCGTGATGACGCCAGCCGCCGGGTCGAGGACCGTGTCCGCGAAGTCGAGGTGCACGAGCCGGGCGCCGATCACCGCCGCGGCCGCGAGCGCCTCCTCGTGACGCGCAGCGACCTCGCCCCCGACCGCTCCCCGGGACAGCGTGAGGATCACGACCCGGTCGCCGGCTGCCGCGTGCGCGGCGAGGGTGGCACCGATCCCGATCTCGACGTCGTCAGGATGAGCGCCGACCGCGAGCACGACCGAGCGGCCACGGGCGCGCCTCCGCCGGGCCGCCTCGGCGAGCTCCTCGACCCGCCGCGCCAGGTCGGTGGGCGCGACGGGCTTCACCAGGAACTCGTCCGCGTCCCGGCGCAGGGCCTCGACGGCGTACGAGACCACGCCGTGCGCGGTGAGGATGATGACGGGCACCCCCGGTGCCAGCTCCCGCACCTGAGGGAGGATGTCGAGGCCCGACCTGCCCGGGAGCTCGATGTCGCTGACGATCGCGTCGAACCGCTGACCCGTGAGCACGTCCAGCGCCTGCTCCGCGGTGAAGGTGACGACGACCTCCATCCCCGCGAACCGCTCGAGCGCGATCCTGGCGAACTCGGCCGCATCGGGGTCGTCCTCGATCACCAACGCCCGGAGCCGGCTCTGCTCCTCCACTCAACTCCCCCTGTACGGACTCGGTTGGCAGCAACCTATCCCTGCCCGGGGGGACCGGCGAGACGGACGACACGGGGTCGGTCGTCCGAGAAGGAGTGGTGCTCGTGCGCGATGCGCCACCGACCGTCGTCGCGGCGCAGGCCGATCGTCAGCCGGAGCCGCTGGTCAGGGTGGTCGTCGTCCCCGTCCCGGGAGCGGCAGACGACCAGCCCGTGGGCGAACGCGACGTCGTCGCCGGCGACCACGTCCAAGGACTCGAGGACGAACTGGCCGTCGGCCCGCTGCCACGCGAGGAAGTCGGGCCACGAGTCCCGGTACTCCTGCATTCCGCGGTTGCCCTGGTACGGCGGAGGGACGTCGTACATCACGATGTCGTCGGTGTGGTCGGCGAGCACCGCGTCGAGGTCTGTGCCGCGGTCGACGGCGTCGATCCAGCGTGTGACGAGCGAGCGGACGTCGGATACGTGGTCCATGGGAGCCTCCGGTCTGAGAGTGTGCTGACGTGGAAGGAACCCCGCGGACCGACGGAACTCATCGCGCGGACGACGACGACCTCGCGAGCGCCCGGACGGGCGACGAGGACGCCTTCGCACGTCTCGTCACGCCGTACCGTCGCGAGCTCCGGCTGCACTGCTACCGCATGCTCGGGTCGACCGCGGACGCCGCGGACGCGGAGCAGGAGACGCTGGTGCGCGCGTGGCAGGGACTCGGGCGCTTCGACGGCCGGCACCTGCGCGCCTGGCTCTACCGGATCGCGACCAACCGGTGCCTGACCCTCGTCGAGCGCCGCGGCCGTCGCGAGGTCCCCGTCGCACTCGAGGACGGCGCGACCGACGTCCCCTGGCTCGAGCCGCTGCCGGGCAGCTGGTGGGAGGGGACACCGGAGGAGCGTGTCGTGCAGCGCGACACGGTCCGGCTGGCGTTCGTCGCCGCGCTGCAGCACCTGCCCGCGACGCAGCGTGCGGTCCTGCTGCTGCGCGAGGTGCTGGCGTTCCGGGCGGCCGAGGTCGCCGAGATCCTCGGTCTGTCGGTCGCGTCGGTGAACAGCCTCCTCCAGCGCGCCCGTGCCGCGGTCGCGGACGGTCTCGCGCCCTCGCCCACCGGTCCGGGCGACGCGCTCGACGCCCTCGCCGACCGCTACGTCAGCGCATGGGAGTCGGGGGACGTGGAGGGGATCGTCGCGCTGCTCAGCGACGACGTCCGCTACTCGATGCCGCCGCTCCCCCGGTGGTACGCCGGGCTGGCCGAGGTCACCGGGTTCCTGCGGTCCGGTCCGCTGCAGGAGTCGTGGCGGTTCGTCCGCACGACCGCGAACGGGCAGCTCGCCTTCGCGACGTACCTGCTCGACGACGAGCGTGGCGACTACCGGCCGGGCGGACTGGACGTCCTGAGCACCGCGGACGGGAAGGTGACCGAGGTCGTCGCGTTCCTCGAGGCGGACTTCGCGGCGTTCGGCCTCCCGACGTCGCTCCCGGCGTGAGGCGGACTACCTCGCCACCACGTCCTGCCACCACCCGGTCAGCTCGGCGACGCTCCAGCCCGGAGCGGCCGCACTGCCCACCACGAGGTTCTCCTCGTCGGTCCAGACGACCACGGCCCCGCCCGAGCCGTCGACGCACGCGAGCTGACCGGCGTACAGCCCGGCCGACGTGGACCAGCTCGACGTCCCTTCGATCCCCTGGAGGCAGTCACCGACGGTGGTGAGCTGCGCCGTGCTGGTCTCGAACGCCTGCTGCACCGCGAACGCGCTGTCGAACCCGACGTAGCCGAGCTGCACACCCTCCTGGGTGGGGCAGGTGAGCGAGACGACCGCCAGCGCGGCAGCCTGCGTCGGGTCCGTGGCCGAGCACGAGCCCTGGACGGCTTCCGGCACCTGCGCGAGCAGCGCGTCGGACACCTCGACAACCGCCGGGGGCGTCGTGGTGGGCACGTCGACGGAAGGTGCCACGACCGTGGACGACGGCGGCGGCGCCGAGGGGCCCACGCTGCCCCCATCGCCGGTCGTCGCGGCGGCCACGACCGCGGCCAGGACGAGACCACCGGCGGCGACGAACGCGAGCGGGACGAGCGCTTCCTGGCTGCCCCTCCGCTGGTGGCGGGCGACGAGCCGGTCCAGGTCGGCGGTGTGCGCCTCCAGACCCTGCCGGAAGCGCGCGTAGTCGGCGGGCTGCCGGCTTCCCGCGAACGCGAGGAGCTCGAGGTAGCGGTTGGGGACGTGCGGAGTGCCCCTCAGCAGCTGGGCCACACGGAGGATCCGACTGCGCCGGACGGCGAGAGCCTGCTGCACGAGCCCGGTCGCCCGCAGCTCCGACGCCACGTCGCCGCCGACGAGCGACCGGTACGCCGCGCGCAGGCTCACGTCCAGGTCGTCGCAGCAGGCGTAGGCGAGCCGGTCGCCGGTGTACACGGTCGCGCGCAGCCAGGGCGTCACCAACGGCGCCACCACGAGGGTGAGCTTGAGCGTGTGGAGCACCTCGAGGACAGCACCCCACTGCGCATGGCGGGCCTTCAGGGCACCGATCAGCGTCGCGACCAGGAACGTGCACCGACGGCGGTCCTCCTCCCGGGTCAGGTCCCCGATCAGGCTGCCCTCGAGCACGATCACGCGGATCCCGAAGAAGGTCGTGACCGTGGTCGTGCGCGTCTCCCCCGGCAGGACGCGCCCGAGCTTGTCGACGACGAAGACGTCCACGCGGCGGTCGAACGCGAGACGGTGCCGCACGTCAGCCACGATCCGGCTGAGCTCCGGGAGGGTCTCGTCGTCGACCTTCACCGCGTCGGCGAGCATCCGCACCCTCCAGAGCTGGACGGCGATCCAGGTCAGCGCCACCACGCCGAGCAGCACGGCGACCTGCCACAGCACCTGCGACGACGTGAGCAGCGCCAGAAGGAGGTAGAGGACCAGCGCGGTGCCGGCCGCCGTGGAGACGAGGGCGAGGGCGAAGCGCGACGCCTCGGTGGGGTGGCGCAAGGCGCGCACGTCGAGCGAGGGAGCGCGTTGCTGCGTCGAAGCGGTCCAGGTCGGGTGGGTCGGGCTCATGGTGCACCCCCGCAGGTCGGCAGGGGACGTCTCCGAGGCTACGCAGCGAAGGGGTCGCGAGCGGCCAGGTTTTGCCGCCGCGTGCCTAGCGTTCGACGTACGCGGCGAGGTTCGCCAGCGAGGACGTGAGCCCCTCCGCGTGGTCCTCCGCAGAGATGCCCGGTGGTACGTCGTCGGCCCGGAGGTCCACGCGGGTCCCGGCGTCGTCGGGTGTCACCGACCAGGTCATCGTCATCGTGCCTGCGAACGCCGGGTCGTCCGACACGAAGTCGACGGCCTGGACGACGCGGTCGCCCGGCACGACCTCGACGAAGCGCGCCTCGACCACGTCGGAGTCCGCCGTCGCCTTGCCCGGAGCACCCGAGGCGTCGGTGTAGGTGAGCACGAGCCGGTACGACCCGCCCGGCCGGGCGTCGTACCGCTCGAAGCGTCCGGTCATCCCCTCCGGCGGGAGCCAGACCGTGAGGGCCTGCGGGTCGACCAGTGCGTCGTACACGACCCCGGGCGCGGCCGCGACCACCCGCGAGGCTGCGTCGGTGCGTCCCATGGCAGGAGTCTAGGGACCACGTCAACGCGGCGCCGTGCCTGCTCATCCGATCGGGGGCAGCGTCCGCGTCTGCACGAGCAGCTCCGCCAGCGTGCGGAGGCGCAGGTTGTGGTGCTGGGAGTAGCGCTTGAGCACCTCGAAGGCCCGCGCCTCGTCGAGGCCGAACCGCTCCATGAGGATGCCCTGCGCCTGGCCGATGAGCTTGCGCGAGTCGAGTGCCAGCTGGAGGTGCGCCTCGCGGTCGGCCCGCGCGAGGGCGACCGCGGCGTGCCGTGCGAAGAGGTGGGCCAGGGCGGCGTCGTCCTCGTCGAAGGACCGGGGAGCGCGCGAGTAGAGGGAGACGACACCGATCCGGCGTCCCTGGACGGGCAGGTCGACCGCGAGCAGGCCCGCGAAGCCGAGCGCCGACACCGTGGAGGTCCACCGCGGCCACCGCAGCTCCCTCGCGAGGTCGCCGACCCGCAGCGTCTGGTCCCACTCCGGGCTGAGCCACGGACCTTCTCGCAGGTCGTCCTGGATCGCGTCGATCCGGGTGATGACGTCGCTGGTCGCCGCCACCGTCTCCAGCCGGCCCGCCGAACGGAGCAGGGTGACCCCGGCCGCGTCCATCTCGAGCGCGTCGCGCAGGTACGACACGACCTGGTCCGCCGTCTCCTGGAGGGAGTCGGCGGAGTGCAGCTCCTCGACGATCGAGACCAGCTCGTGCTGGTCGAGGCGTTGTTCTTCCACGGCGCTGGGCACTCCTCAACAGACTTCTGCCTGGGGAGCTGCCTGGCGGTCTAAGCAGCAGGCACATGTCTATCACCTGCCGAGCTCGCGCCTGGCGCCGGATCAGGGGCGATGGTGCGCCGTGTGGCCCCTCGCGTACTCCTCGCGCCGCAGCAGCATCGCGCCGAGCATGAACAGCGGCATGAGGACGTGGCCGGCCATCATCAGGCCCATCTCGCCGAGCACTCCGGCCCACAGCAGCGGGAAGAGGACCACGAAGCCCGCGTACATCGCCACGCTCATCTCCACGAGCAGCCGCGGGCGGCAGCCATGGATGCGCATCCAGGCGACCATCGGGAGGGTCATCGCCGTCGCCATCACGAGCGACTCGACGTCGGTGCGGTGGACCCAGCTCGAGGCAGCCGCCCCCTCGGTCGCGCGCACCCACAGCGGGTAGAAGAGCGCCATCCCGACGAGCATCGCGACGATCATCTCGACGTAGTGGCGCGTGAAGGTCCAGAACGGGCGGCGCCACCAAGCGCCCTCGCGGCGGGGAGCCATCACGGCCCCATGGTTCTCGAGCGACATCGGCGCCCACCCCTAACTCGTACTGTCATGTACGAGATCACCGTAACACCAACTCGTACCAGGCGGTACGATTTATTTCGTGACCCAGGACGTACGCCGCCCCGACCAGCCCCGCCGCGCGGATGCGCGCCGCAGCATCGAGGCGATCCTCGAGGCGGCGACGCGCTGCCTCGCCCGCAACCCCGACGTCAGCCTCAACGAGATCGCCCGCGAGGCGGGGGTGGGCCGGATGACGCTCTACGGCCACTTCGAGTCGCGGTCCGCTCTCGTCGCCGAGGTGGTCGACCGTGCCCTGCGAGAGGCCGAGGACGAGCTCGAGGCGGTCGACGTCAGCGGCGACCCGAGCGAGGCCATGGAGCGGCTGCTCGGGGCCTCCCTGCGGGTCACCTACCGCTTCGGGGGTCTGGTGCAGGCAGCCGAGCAGACCCTCTCGCCGGAGCGGGTCCACGAGGCGCACACGCAGCAGATCCGACGCGCGAAGGAGCTCCTCGAGCGCGGGCGCCGCGAGGGCGCGTTCCGGCGCGACCTGCCGCTCGACTGGCAGATCACCACGCTCCAGAGCCTCCTGCACGCGGCCGCCACGTCCGTGCACCAGGGCACGCTCACCGCGGACCAGGCGCCCGGGCTCGTGGCGACCACCGCCCTGGCCGCCCTCGCCGCCGGCTCCGACGACGTCCGATAGACGGCGTCGGAGAAAGGCGAGAACCTGGTCCTGCCCGGTTGTCGATCCACACCCTCCTCGTTCGACCTCTGGGCGACCCGGGTCGAAGGGCGACCCGGCGAGGACGAGGAGCGACGATGGCCAAGTACATGCTGATCATGCGGACGACCGACGAGGGGATGGAGCGGCTCGCCGGCCTCGAGCTCGACGAGATCCTCGAGACGATGGGCCGGTTCAACGACGAGCTGATGCGGACCGGCGTGCTGCTGGCCGCGGAAGGGTTCGACGACCCGGCCGACACCGTGGTCGTGGACTTCTCCCACGAGACGCCGGTCGTGACCGACGGACCGTACGGCGAGACCAAGGAGCTGTTCGGCGGCTACTACCTCCTGGACGTCGCGTCGAAGCAGGAAGCGGTCGAGTGGGCCAAGCGCCTGCCGTACGCGCACGGGACGAAGGTCGAGATCCGCCGCGTGCCGACGATCGACGAGTTCCCGCAGGACAACGAGTGGGTCCAGAAGGAGCGCGCCTGGCGCGAGCGCACCGGGCAGCTGTGACGCAGGACGAGGACGCACGCTCGTGATCGACGGGCAGGAGGCGAGGCGCGCCGTCGAGGCGGTGTGGCGGATGGAGTCCGCACGCATCGTCGGCGCGCTCGCCCGCTACACCGGCGACCTTCCGCTGGCCGAGGACGTCGCCCAGGAGGCGCTCGCGGAAGCGCTCGTCTCCTGGTCGACCCGCGGCGTCCCCGACGCACCGGCGAGCTGGCTCCTCACGGTCGGGCGGCGACGCGCGATCGACGCGTTCCGGCGCCGGGCGGGCAGGGACGAGCGGTACGCCGCGCTCGCCCGCGACCTCGGCGACGTCCCGGGCGTCGACCAGCTCTTCGACCCCGACGCGATCGACGACGACGTCCTGGCCCTGATCTTCACCGCCTGCCACCCGGTCCTGCCGAAGGAGGCCCGCGTCGCCCTCACCCTCCGGGTGGTCGCGGGCCTGACCACCGACGAGATCGCGCGGGCGTTCCTGGTGCCGGTCGCGACCGTCCAGGCACGCATCACCCGCGCCAAGAAGGCGCTCGCCGCCGCGCGGGTGCCGTTCGCGGTCCCCGAGCCCGAGGAGCGCGCCCTGCGACTCGGGTCGGTGCTGAGCGTCGTCTACCTGGTGTTCACCGAGGGCTCGTCGGCGTCCGGCGAGACGTGGATCCGCACCGACCTCGCCGAGGAGGCGGTGCGCCTCGCCCGCGTGCTGGTCCGGCTGGAGCCCGAGCCGGAGGCGTACGGTCTGCTCGCGCTGCTCGAGCTGACCGCCGCCCGGTTCCCGGCGAGGATCGACGAGGCCGGGCGGCCGGTCCTCCTGGAGGACCAGGACCGGCGCCGGTGGGACCGCGCCGCGATCCGGCGCGGACGGGCCGCGCTCGCCCTGGCGGGCGCGGCGGGCCGGGGACTCGGGCCGTACGGCCTGCAGGCCGCGATCGCCGAGTGCCATGCGGTCGCCCCCTCGGTGGCCGAGACCGGCTGGGAGCGCGTCGTCGTGCTGTACGCAGCGCTCCGCCAGGTCGCGCCGTCGCCGGTGGTGGAGCTCAACGCGGCGGTCGCGGTCGCGATGGCCTCCGGCCCGGCCGCCGGCCTGACGCTGGTCGACGCGATCGCCGAGCGTGGCGAGCTCGCCGGCTCCCACCTGCTCCCGGCGGTGCGAGCCGAGCTCCTCGCGCGCCTGGGGCGCCGCGCAGAGGCGCGCGCGGAGTACGCTCGCGCGCTCGAACGGTGCGCGAGCGTCTCGGAGCAGCACGTGCTGCGACGCAAGGTCGAGGCGCTCGACGCAGCGCCCGGCACGTGAGACGGAGCCGCCTCACGCCATTCCTGGGCGACTGTTCATATTCGCTCCTGACGGCAACACCGCAGGTCAGCGCGCTGCCGTGCCGCCGTCGACCTCGTCGGGGACGGATTGGCGCTTTACCGGGCGATGAAATGACTGCTATACAGGCGGCCGACACCGCGCGCGTCGCAACGGGAGTCGGCCGCGCAGAAGGGAGCTTCGCATGACCGAGGTCGACACAGCTCAGGACGAGCAGACGCCCTACGCGCGCGTCGGTGGAGGGAAGGCGGTCAGCGTGGTCGTCGACCGCTTCTACCAGCTCGTCCTCGCCGACCCTCAGCTCGCGCCCTACTTCGACAGCACCGAGATGGCGAACCTCAAGCGCCACCAGGTGCAGCTGATCTCGCACCTCCTCGGCGGACCGGTCGAGTACTCCGGCCGGGAGCTGCGCGACGCGCACGCCGGGCTCGACATCAGCTCCGGCGACTACGCGCTCGTGACCCAGCACCTGGTCGCGGCGCTGACCGAGGCAGGGGTCCCCGACGACATCATCGCGTCGCTGGGCGGGACCCTCGTCGCGGTGGAGCCCGACATCGTCAGCCGGGAGAGCTGACGGCGTGGATCCAGCAGCACTCAAGGAGAGCTGGGCGTACGTCGCCAAGAACGGCGACGACGTCCCGCTCTTCTTCTACTCGCACCTCTTCCTGTCCCATCCCGAGGTCCGGTCGATGTTCCCGGTCTCGATGTCGGCGCAGCGCGACAAGCTCGTGACCGCGCTCGGGACGGTCGTCAGCAACGTCGACCAGTTCGACAAGGTGGCACCGGTCCTGGGTCAGCTCGGCAGCGACCACCGGCGGTTCCGCGTGTCGCCGGACCAGTACAACGCCGTCGGCGGCTCGCTCCTCGCGACGCTGAAGCACTTCCTCGGCGACCAGTGGACCGACGAGCTCGCCGGTGACTGGGCGGCCGCGTACGGCGTCATCGCCAAGACGATGGTCCAGGGCGCCGAGGAGTCGGCCAAGACGACGCCGTCGTGGTGGGACGCGGAGGTCGTCTCCGTCGAGCGGCGCACGCTCGACGTCGCCGTCATCCAGATGCGGCCCGAGCAGCTCCTCCCGTACCGCCCGGGTCAGTCGGTCGCCGTCGAGGTCCCGCAGCGCCCCCGGCTGTGGCGCTACTACAGCCCGGCCAACGTCTCGCGCGACGACGGCACGATCGAGCTCCACGTCCAGATCGTCGACGGCGGCCAGGTGAGCAGCGCGATCGTCAAGGAGCTCCAGCCCGGCAACACGGTCCGGCTGAGTGCGCCGATCGGCACCGCGCTCACGCTGGAGGACCCGACGCGCGACCTGCTCATGGTCGCCGGCGGGACGGGGCTGGCCCCGATGAAGGCGGTCATCGAGGAGGTCGACCGCTACTGGCGGGACACGGGCCGCGGTCCCCGGGTCCACCTCTTCCACGGTGCCCGGATGCCGTGGAACCTCTACGACGACGAGGCGATGCGACGCATGGCGCAGCGCTCCTGGTTCACGTACGACGCCGCCGTCTCCGACGACTCCACCTACCCCGGCCAGCGCGGGACGGTCGGGCAGGTCGCGGCGGCGCGTGGTGGCTGGAGGGGCTACCGCGCGATGGTGTGCGGCTCGCGCGCCATGATCGACGCGACCGTCCCCCAGCTCGTCGCCGCCGGGATCCCTCACGACGACATCCGCTACGAGGACTTCGGCGAAGGCGGCTACCGACCGCGCAGCGACACGGCAAAGGACGGGTGAACGAGCCATGACGACCCCCACTGACCTCAGCAGGATCTCGTCGGAGATCCGTCAGGCGACCTTCACGGTCCGGCGCCGCGGGCTGGACGAGGAGGAGGTCGGCGACTACCTGAGCCAGCTCGCCACCGCCGTCCAGCGCCTCGAGGAGGACAACGCCCGGTTGCGTGCCGAGCTGCGCGCCAAGGAGGAGGAGAAGGGCAGCGAGCCGATCAGCGCCCAGGCGGTGATCATGTTCGCCGAGGCGCAGAAGGTGGCCGACAGCCTCATCGACGAGGCCGTGACCCACGCCCGCGACCTGATGATGTCGGCGCGTGCCCAGCAGCGCGACATCGTCCGTGACGCGCACGAGGCGGCGACCGAGGCGGCCCGCAAGGTCGGTCCTCCCGCGCGGACCGACGAGGTCGGCCGTTACGACCACCCGGTCCCCGAGATCGAGTACGTGCGGACCTTCGCCAAGGTGGCGCAGATCCAGCTGCGCTCGGTCCTCGAGGCACTCACCGAGCAGGTCGACGCGCTGGGCGAGATGCCCAACCTCGACCGCGGCCGCGACAGCCTCGAGCCGCCCAGCCGGCCCTGAGAGAGCGCTCCTCGGCCGGGGCCGAGGCCCTCAGCCCCGGTCCGGGCTGGTGTCGAGGGCCTCGGCGAGCCCCCGCGTGCCCGCGAGCAGACCGCCGTCGACCCGCAGGTCGGTGCCGGTGATCCAGCTCGCACGGTCGGAGAGGAGGAAGACGACGGCATCGGCGACGTCCTGCGGGACGCCGACCCGACCGAGGGGATACCACTCGGTGGCGCGGTCGAGCGCGTGCGGGTCCTCCGCCAGCTGACGCCGACGCGGCGCGTTGATGACCGTCCCGGGCGACACGGAGTTGACGCGGATGCCGAACGGTCCGTACTGCACGGCGAGCGTGCGGGTCAGGTTGAGCACCCCGGCCTTGGCCGCGCTGTACACGTCGCTGCCGAAGTAGGCGTGCCCGTTCACCGAGGCGATGTTGACCACCGAGCCGCGACCCGCCTCGCGCATGGCGGGGAGCAGGGCCTGCGACAGGCGGATGGTGCCGCCCAGGACGACATCGAGGTCCTGCGACCAGATCGCCTCGTCCACGGACTCGAACGGCCCGCCGTTGCAGACCGCGGCCCCGTTGACGACGTGGTCGGGCGGGCCCAGCCGGTCCACGAGGTCGGCGGCCACCTCGCGCACGGCGTCGGCCGACCTCAGGTCGAGCGCGACCGCTTCCGTGCCCGGAAGGTCGCGCGCCACCGCCTCCACCGTGTCGAGGTCGCGGTCGGCCAGCACGACGTGGCTGCCCTCGGCCACGAGCGCCCGCGCGATGGCCTGCCCGATGTCACTTGCTGCACCTGTCACGATCGCGTTGCTCACGAGGAGAACCTTCCCGCGCCGAGGCGCTCGCGGCAACCGCTCGGAGGACGGTTGTCCGGGCGACGGACGATCAGGCGTACGACCGCAGCGGCGCGCCCGTCTCGAGCAGCGTCTTGAGCCCGGACAGGACCGTGGTCCAGCCCTCGCCCGTCACGCTCTGCGCCGTGCGCGGCGAGTGCTCGAGGTGGTCGTGGACGACGGTGAGCAGGCACAGGCCGTCCTCGCGGGGCTCGATCTCCCACGAGACACGGCTCGGTGGCTCGCTCGCCGTCTCCGAGTCGTACCGCGAGTTCCACGCGTGCACGAGCCGCCGCGGCGGGTCGAACGTGAAAACCTCGCCGTCACCCCAGTCGGCACCCTCCGGCGAGCGCGACTCGTAGGCGTCGGGCGTCACCGTGATGCGTGCGCCGTGGAAGTACTGCGCGGTGAAGCTCGGCGAGGTGATCGCCTCCCACAGCGTCTCAGGCGTGGTCTTGATGACGATCTGGTAGACCTGCTCGGTCGTGACAGCGGTCTGCTGGGTGCGTGCGGTGGTGCTCATGCGCCCTCCTCGGGGCGTCGGTCCTCCAGCACCGACTTCAGGTCGGCCAGCGCGGCGACCCTCGGCTCGGTGAACTTGTCGATCCAGCGGTCGTGGACGAGCCGGATCGGGACGGCGTTGAGGAAGTGCAGGGTCGAGCGTCCGTCCTTGCGGGTGACGACGAGGCCCGCGTCGACGAGCACCTTGAGGTGCTTCATCACCCCGAACCTGGTCATCGCGAACTCCTCCTCGAGCTCGGTCAGCGTGCGCCCGTCCCGCTCGAAGAGCAGGTCGAGCAGGCGCCGCCGGGATGCGTCGGCCAGAGCACGGAACACCGCGTCCTGAGCATCGCCGTCGTGTGTCACGCCTTCGACGTTATGTGACCAAATAGTCACATGTCAAGGGTCGTCGGCGTCCGGGATCCGTTCGGCGAGGATCGCCGCGTTCGCCGCCGCGCCCGCCCATCGACGTGCCGTACACCGCGCACGACGCGACGCCGAGCGCCTCGAGCGCCGGGCGTGTGCGCGACCACCATGGGTGCGCGTTCGCCTGACCGGAGAGCAGGAGCAGCACCGCGCCCTCTCCGTCAGCGCCGGCGTGCGGTGCAGGGTGCAGGACCACCCGCGAGGCAGTCCCTCACTCCGGGAGGTCGGCGACCCGTGCCGAGAGGCGTCCCAGCACGGCGAGCTCCTCGGGCGTCAGGTGGTCGAGGAACCGTCGTCGTACCGAGGCCACGTGCCGCGGCGCAGCCTCCTCGAGCACCGCGAGCCCTCGGTCCGTCAGGCGCAGGATGCAGCCGCGCGCGTCGTGGGGATCCGGCTCCTTGTCGACGAGCCCGCGGCTCTGCATCCGGCTCGCGTGGTGGGAGAGCCTGCTGCGCGACCACTCCGCCTTGCTCGCCAGGTCCTTGAGCGCCCAGCGACGGTCCGGCTTCTCCGAGAGCGTGCTCAGGACCTCGTAGTCGGCCGACGAGAGGCCCGAGTCCGTCGCGAGGTCGCGCCCGAGCCGCGCCGGCAGCGCGGTGAACATCCGCCGGAACGCGCGCCACGCCTGCTCCTCGTCCGGGGTCAACCAGTCTGTGTCCACAACGTCACCCTATCGGATCGTTGACACGTCATAGATCTTGTCGCTACGTTGATGACATGTCATCGAATTCGCCTAACAGCCCCCTCCGCGTCCTCGTCATCGTGGCCAGCACGCGCCCCGGCCGCCTCGCCCCCGCCGTCGCGGAGTGGTTCCTCGAGACCACCCGCCACGAGGCCGAGCGTGAGCGCATGGTCGTCGACGTCGTCGACCTCGGCGCCCTGGCGCTCCCGTTCCTCGACGAGCCCGAGCACCCGTCCACCGGTGTCTACCTCCACGAGCACACCCGCGCGTGGAGCCGCCGCGTGGCCGAGGCGGACGCCTTCGTCGTCGTCACGCCGGAGTACAACTACGGCATGCCCGCGGTGCTGAAGAACGCGCTGGACTTCCTGTACGAGGAGTGGGCGTGGAAGCCCGTCGCCTTCGTGAGCTACGGCAACACCTCGGCCGGGACACGCTCGGTCCAGATGACCAAGCAGGTGGCCACGACGCTGCGGATGATGCCGATCGGCGCCACCGTGGCCCTGCGCATCGGCGACAGCATCGAGGACGGGCGCGTCGGCGAACGCCCGGCGCTGGACCGCACCGCACGCCAGGTCGTCGCCGAGCTGGCCTCGGTGGCGCGTGCGCTGCTGCCGCTGCACCGGGAGCGACCGAGCGACGGCGAGACAGCAGGACCGGTCGACGGGCTCAGCCTCTCCCGGCTCGGCGAAGGCGACGACGTCGCCGAGCTGCTCGTGCTGCAGCGCTGCTGCTGGGTGGACGAGGCGCACGCCAACGACACCCTCGCCCTCGCACCCCTGCACGAGACGCTCGCGGACGTCCAGGCGTGGGTGAAGACCTGGACGGTGTGGACCGTACGACGCCAGGGACGGCTGGTCGGCGCCGTCCGTGCGCGCGCGGTCGGGTCGACGTGGGAGATCGGCCGGCTGATGGTGGCACCCGACCAGGCCGGCAACGGCATCGGCTCGTGGTTGCTGGGCATCGCGGAGCAGCACGCGCCAGAAGGGACCACGACCGTCGAGCTGTTCACCGGGAAGCAGAGCCGGCGCAACATCGCCCTCTACGAGCGCGCGGGGTTCCAGCTCACCGCCGCCTCGACCACGCCCGACGACGCGGTGCTTCTCACCAAGACGGTGGCGGGGACCCTCGCCTGACGGCGGCCATCAGGCTCGTGAGAGGTTCGAGGGGACAGATCCCGAGCCACGGAGGACGAGCAGATGCAGCAGGTGAAGGCAGTCGTCGCGCGCGCGAAGGGCGCGCCGGTCGAGATCACGACGATCAACGTGCCGGACCCCGGACCGGGTGAGGCGGTGGTCGCGATCCAGGCCTGCGGCGTCTGCCACACCGATCTCCACTACCGCGAGGGCGGGATCAACGACGAGTTCCCGTTCCTGCTCGGGCACGAGGCAGCGGGTGTCGTCGAGGCCGTCGGTCCCGACGTGACCGACGTGGCGCCCGGCGACTTCGTCGTCCTCAACTGGCGGGCCGTGTGCGGCGAGTGCCGCGCCTGCAAGCGCGGTGACCTCCAGTACTGCTTCAACACCTTCAACGCGACGCAGAGGATGACGCTCGCCGAGGGGCCCGACGCCGGGACGGAGCTGAGCCCGGCGCTGGGCATCGGCGCGTTCGCGGAGAAGACGCTGGTCGCCGCCGGGCAGTGCACCAAGGTGGACCCGTCGGCCCGCCCCGCCGCCGTCGGCCTCCTCGGCTGCGGCGTGATGGCCGGCATCGGCGCGGCGATCAACACCGGCGGCGCCACCCGCGGGAAGTCCGTCGCAGTGATCGGGTGCGGTGGTGTCGGCGTCGCGGCCGTCGCCGGCGCCGCGCTGGCCGGAGCGTCCCCGATCATCGCCGTCGACATCGACGCCAAGAAGCTCGAGGCGGCGACCCGGCTCGGCGCTACGCACACGGTCGACTCCTCGAGCACCGACCCGGTCGCCGCGATCCGGGAGATCGTGGGCGCCGTCTACGACGGGGCGGAGGGGGCCGACGTCGTGATCGAGGCGGTCGGCCGGCCGGAGACCTGGAAGCAGGCCTTCTACGCCCGCGACCTGGCCGGCACCGTCGTCCTCGTCGGCGTCCCGACACCGGACATGGCCCTCCCGGACGTCCCGCTCATCGACCTGTTCAGCCGCGGCGGCGCCCTCAAGTCCAGCTGGTACGGCGACTGCCTGCCGTCGCGCGACTTCCCGATGCTCGTCGACCTCTACCAGCAGGGGCGCCTCGACCTCGACGCGTTCGTCACCGAGGAGATCGGCATCGGCGACGTCGAGGCCGCGTTCGACCGCATGCACGGCGGCGAGGTGCTGCGCTCGGTGGTGGTCTTCTGATGGCCCGCGTGGACCACGCCGTCTCCTCGGGGACGTTCAGCCTGGACGGCGAGACGTTCGACGTGGACAACAACATCTGGGTCGTCGGGGACGACACCGAGTGCGTCGTGATCGACGCCCCGCACTCCGTCGACGACATCCTCGCCGTGGTCGGCGACCGTCGCGTCGTCGCGATCGTGTGCACCCACGCCCACGACGACCACGTCCGGGTCGCGCCTGCGCTGCGCGACCGGGTCGGAGCCCCGATCCTGCTGCACCCGGACGAGCGGCCGCTGTGGGAGCTGACCCACGCCGACGTCGCCTGGGACGCCGACCTCGAGGACGGCGCCGCGATCGAGGTCGGTGGCACGCAGCTGCGCGTGCTGCACACGCCGGGCCACGCTCCCGGTGCGGTCTGCCTGTACGCCGAGGAGCTCGGGTGCGTCTTCACCGGCGACACGCTCTTCCAGGGCGGCCCCGGTGCCACCGGCCGGTCCTTCTCGGACGCCGACCTGATCCGCCGGTCCATCCGGTCGGTGCTCTTCGCGCTGCCGGAGGACACCGTGGTCCACACCGGCCACGGCGACGACACCACGATCGGGGCCGAGAAGGCCACGCTCTCCTAGCGGCTATCCCCGCTGCCACCGGGTCGACCGAGGACCGAGATCGCCGTCGGTGCCGAAGGCGTACGCCCGGTCGAGGTCGATCCGGTACACCTCGTACGGCGGCGACCCGGCGGTGGGAGCACCGTCCGTGCCGACGAGGAGATCGTCGCGCACGGACGGTGCCCATCCGTACTTGGACGCGTACGCCGCGGCGACGCGCTCCACGTCGTCCGACCCCGTCACCCGGGTGGCGGTTCCTTCGACGACCAGGTCCGCGTCGTCCGCACGGCAGGTGAGCGAGCACCGGCGGTCGCCCGCGAGGTGCGCCGTCTTCGCCGCGGCCGGGGCGGTGGCGAGGTGGGCCGCGCCGTCGACCCACACGGCGAGCACGGGTCGGACGTGCGGACGGCCCGCCGCGGAGGTGGTCGCGAACCAGTAGCCGGACGCCTCGGACACGCGGCGGCGTACCTCCTCCCACGGGATCGGCGACGCGTCCGCGTCGGTGTCCGGGACGAGAAGCGTCGCTCGGAGCGACTCGGTCATGGTGCCTCCTCGGTCGGTCCTGCGCCGGGGCCGGGGAGCACGTCCACGTCGGTGGCGTGCATCGGCTCGCGGCAGTGCGCGCAGCGCGTCTCCGCGGAGGTGATCTCGCCGCAGCCGTGGTGCCGGTAGAGGACGGGCGGTCCCGCCTCGCCCGCGAGCCAGCGGTCCCCCCACGCAGCCATCAGCATCAGCAGGTCGCACAGCTCGGCGCCGCGCGGCGTGAGGGCGTACTCGTGGCGCAGCGGCCGTGTCGAGTACGCCCTCCGCTCGAGCACCTCGTGGTCGACGAGCCACGCGAGCCGTTCGGCGAGGACCTTGCGGGAGATGCCGAGATCGTCCTGGATCTGGTCGAACCGCGTGATGCCGACGAAGACGTCGCGGAGGATCAGCGGCGACCACGGCTCCCCCACGACGTCCCAGGTGCGCGCGATGGAGCACCTCATGTCACCGAACCGCGTGCGCTGCATGGTTCACCGTAACGCAGTAAGTTCCCTGAGGGAACCCACCGTCGGCCTAGGACGCGGTGATCACGCGCTCGGCGAACCGTGCGGTCCGCTCGCGCAGCCCCGCGACCCGGCGTTCGACGAAGGCGACGGGATCGAGCGCCCCCTCGGCCCGTGTGGGACGCCGGCGGGCGTGCGCCGAGCAGGAGAGGTCGGCGTGGACGAGGGCGCCGACGGTGTTGCCGTTGCGGCCGGAGGCGCCGGCACGCTTGGCGACGTACAGGACGACGTCCTCGGTGGCCTCCACGTCCTCGCACCACGTGCAGACCGCCGGACGCTGCGACGTCGGCTGAGTCGTCCGGAGCAGCAGCCCGACGGCGCCGTCCGCGGTCGGGACGACGGCGTACGCGCGGCGCGGCGCCTTGGGATCGACCCATCCGAGGAGGTCGAGTTCGTCCCAGCCGAGGTCGGGGAAGCGTGGGGGAAGGGGTGCCTGCGACGCCTCGCGACGGGAGGCGTTGACGAAGGACGCGCGGATCTGGGACTCGGTCAGGGCATGCATCGGAGACTCGCTCTCGAGAGCAGGAGAAGGGGTCGGGTCGAGAGCCTCGATCCCGCGCCCGAGGGAGTCAGGCGGTGGTCGAGGCAGCGTGCCCGAAGCCTGAGCAGGCCAGAAGGGCCGCCTCGCTTCCCGGGTGCTGCATCCCGCGCTCCGTTCCGTACGAATCGTTGGCCGGTTGTGGCCGGCAACGATCCTCTCTCGACGGGCGGCTCGGATCAAACCGGTTTCGGGACGGATCTGTCGCACCACCCGACGATCATGGGTTCCATGATCGAGCGCTCCTCCCCGGTCGTGCCCGACCACGCGTTGGACACGCTCCGCGAGCGGCTGCGGGCGACGCGGTGGCCCGAGCCCGCGACCGACCCGCGTCAGGGCATCGACCTGGGCACGCTGCAGGACCTGTGCGCCTACTGGGCCGACGGCTACGACTGGCGGCGGTGCGAGTCACGGCTCGACGGGATCGGCCGGTTCCGGGCCACGGTCGACGGCCTCGGCATCGACTTCCTGCACGCCCGGTCGGAGGATCCCGGCGCCTTCCCGATCCTCCTGACGCACGGGTGGCCCGGATCCGTCGTGGAGTACCTCGACGTGCTCGGCCCGCTCACCGAGGCGGGGTTCCACTGCGTCGTGCCGTCGTTGCCGGGCTACGGCTGGAGCGACAAGCCGACCGAGCCGGGCTGGGGTGTCGAGCGCATCGCCCGTGCGTGGGCGCACCTGATGGCCCGGCTCGGGTACGACCGCTACGGAGCGCAGGGGACGGACTGGGGCACGAGCGTGACGGCGAGCCTCGGGCAGCAGGACGCGGCGCACATCGCCGGGATCCTCCTGATGCCGCCGCTCGCACCGCCGCTGCCCGGCCCGCAAGCGACCGGGGACGGCGGGACCGGCGACGGCGCGACCGGCGAGCTCACAGACCCGGACGACGCCTCGGGCTACTCGCTCGAGCAGCGGACGCGCCCGCAGACCATCGGCTACTCCCTCACCGACTCCCCCGCCGGCCTGGCCGCCTGGATCCTCGAGAAGCTCGACGCGTGGACCGACCCGCGCAGCACGCTCGGCCGTGATGCGGTGCTGGACAACCTCATGCACTACTGGCTCCCCGCCACCGGCGCCTCCGCGGCCCGGCTCTACTGGGAGAGCCTGGCCGACGTGTCGCGATGGCTCGGCGGTCCGCTCCTCCCCCGCGACCGCGTGCACGTGCCGACCGGGTGCTGCCTCTACCCCTACGAGCTCCAGCAGCCGACCCGGGGCGCGGCCGCGCAGCGGTTCACCGACATCCGCTCGTGGCGCGAGCCCGAGCGCGGCGGCCACTTCCCGGCGTGGGAGCAGCCGGAGTCCTTCGTGACGGAGGTCTGCGCGTTCTTCGACCTCGTGCGGTGAGCTCTCAGCCGAGCCGGTCGAGGAACGCCCGCGAGCGCTGCACGACCAGCGCCGCGTCCTCCGGGACGTAGGTCGGGAGCGCGCTGTCGAAGAACAGGTGCTCGGCGCCCTCGTACACGAACAGCTCGCCCAGGTCCGGCCCGACCGCCGCGACGATCTCCCGCGCGGCATCGATGTCTCCCTCGTGGGCGAAGAACTCGTCGTCGTCCTTGCCGTGGATCTGCACCGGGACCCCGTCGGGCCACGGACCGAAGGCCCACTCCCCCGTGATCGGCAGGCAGGCCTCGTAGAGCAGCGCGCCGCGCGCCCCCGGACGGGTCTGCGCGAGGCGCTGTGCCGTCATCACGCCGAACGAGATGCCGGCGTAGACGAGACCTGCCGGCAGGCCGTCGAGCGCCGCGTCGACCCGCGCGGCGATCGCCTCGTCGCCGATCTCGCGCGAGAGCGCGAAGCCGTCCTCGAGGCTGGCGGGCAGCTCGCCCTCGAAGAGGTCGGGGGTGTGCACCGTGTGCGCCCCGCCGGCGAGCCCGTCCGCGAAGGCCTTCACACCGTCGGTGAGTCCTCGCAGGTGGTGGAAGAGAACGACCTCGGCCATGGTGCGGTTCCTCTCGCCTTCGGACGATAGAGTTCGATTGATCCATCACGATAGAACGGTCCAGATATGTCGGTCAATGAGCAGATCCCCGACTACGAGCTCGACGAGATGGTCGTGGTCACCGCACCGGAGCAGCTGCGTGCGCTCGCGGACCCGCTGCGCGGCACGCTCCTCGAGCTCCTGCTCGAGCGCGCCGCCACGATCACCGAGATGGCGCGCGCCGTCGACCGACCGAAGAGCACGGTCGACTACCACGTCAACCTGCTGGTCGAGGTCGGGCTCGCCCGCGTGGTGCGGACGCGGCGCGTGCGGGCGATCGAGGAGCGCTACTTCGGCCGGGTCGCGCGCACGATCTACGTCGGTGCGCTCCACCGCGCCGAGGACAAGCAGGTCGTCGCCTCCCTCAACGGTCTCGCGCAGGCCGCCGCCGAGGCCGCGCCCGCCAACGCGGCCGACGACCTGCGCTGCACGCTCGTGCACGCCCGGATCCCGATCGAGGAGGTGCGCAGCTTCTGGGCCGAGGTGCAGGAGGTGGCCCGCCGGTTCGCGCAGATCCCGCGCAGCGGGGACCAGGTCTACGGGTTCGTCGCCGGCCTCTACCCGACCGACGCCCCGACCCTGCCGGAAGGGGCGGGAGACTCGCCCGGCTGAACGCCGACGGCCGCGTCCGATTCCCGCCGGAACCTGTCGGAGCGGCCCGCCAGACTGACGCCATGACCTCCCACGACCTCGCCGCGTCCTTCCGTGCTCTCCACGACGACCTCCTCGTCCTGCCCAACGCGTGGGACGCCGCATCTGCACGCCTCGTCCAGGAGGCAGGTGCCCGCGCGATCGCCACGACGAGCGGCGGAGTCGCCTGGTCGCTCGGCGCCTCCGATGGACAGGGCCTTGCGCCCGTTGCGCTCTTCGACGCCGTGCGCCGCGTCGTGGCCGCGGTCGACGTGCCCGTCTCGGCGGATGTGGAGGCCGGCTTCGGCGACGTCACCGCCACGGTGACGGGCGTGATCGAGGCCGGAGCGGTCGGCATCAACCTCGAGGACTCCGAGTCCGGCGCGCTGATCGCGACCGAGGCGATGGCCGGCCGCATCCGCGAGGCGCGGAGGGCCGCCGACGCCGCGGGCCTGGCGCTGTTCGTCAACGCCAGGACCGACGTCTACCTGCTGGGCGTCGACGACCTCGACGACACCGTCGCACGGGCCCGCGCGTACGCCGAGGCCGGCGCCGACGGCGTGTTCGTCCCTGGCCTGGGGGACCTCGAGGCCCTCGCCACCGTGGCGAAGGCGGTCGACGCTCCGGTCAACGCGCTGGCCGGTCCGGGCTCACCGACCGTCCGCGAGCTGGCCGAGGCCGGCGTCCGCCGGATCAGCACCGGTACGGCGCTCCCCGAGGCCGCGTACGCGCTCACCGAGCGCCTGGCGCGCGCGGTGCTCAGCGAGGGCACGTTCGACGCGCTCGCCGGCGGCGTCGACTACGGCCGCATGAACGCGCTGCTCGGCTGACCTGCTCGGCTCACGCGATCGTGTGACGCACCCACACGTTCGCCTCGACGTACACCGCGTGGTCCTGGTCCACGTCGCAGTGCACCGGCGCGAGCGCACCGGGGACGTGGACCGGACCACTCGTGTCGAACGCGAGACCGGTCCAGCGCCGCCACTCCTCAAGCGTCCCGGGCACCATCATCGAGCGTGGGGCGACCGCCTCGATGACGCCGCCCGCGCGGACGTGCGTGCGCAGCCACGGGTCCTCGGGGAGGCCGTCGGGACGGACGCGGCGGGCGTACTCGCTCATCGGCTCGTCGGGGCGCTCGTGCTTCGCGCTGGGGCGGACGGGGGCCACCAGCGTCGAGTAGCCGAGCCGCTGGGCGTTCGCGCGCATCGCGGCCAGCATGACCGACGACAGGCCACGCCCGCGCCGGTCCGGCTGCACGCAGATCTCGAGGGCGGACACCATCGTCGTCGGCGTGCCGAGCATCCGGTTGATCGCCGACCGCTGGATCATCCGCTCCCATCCCCCGGGCGGCAGCGGGTCGTCACCCCAGGCGACGGGGACGCTGTAGGCCGCGGCGACCGCGCGGTCCGGCACCGCCGGGTCGAGCGCGATCTGCACGAACTCGGGGTAGCACTCCTCGACCACGGCGTAGTAGACCGGCCCGACCGGGTCCCACCGCATGAACTCCGGCCACGCCCCGTCGAACCGGCTGAGCAGCGGCTCGAGCTCGGGCCGGTCGGCGAGCGTCACGACGTCGATATCCATGCGGGCGACGCTAACCGGCGGTGCCGTGGCCGCGCGACCGACTTCCGCAGCGCCGTCAGCCGTCGCGACCGGGGAGCGCGCGACGGTCGTCCCAGTCGTCGTCCTCCCAGTCCCGGTCCTCCTCGTCGTCCTCACCGGGCCGCGTCGGACCCTCCCACCGGAACAACGCGTCGTCCAGGTCCTCCCCGAGCGTGAGCTCGGTCCACTCGGCCGTGAGCAGATAGCCTCCCGGGCGCATCTGCCGGAGGACCAGCCCGGTCTCGTCGTCGACGACCATCCGACGCGGGTCCGCTCCGTCCCAGCGGGCGTCCCAGGCCGGACGCCCGAGGTAGGTGGTCGACACGATCGGCTCGACGGCTGGTTCCGGCTCCTCCTCGTCCCAGTGCTCGAGGCCGCGCCGCGTCAGCAGTCCGCCGTCCTCCACGAACGCGGTGTGGGAGTGCCAGTCGCACACCGGCGGCTCGTCCGGACCGTCCCACACCCACTGGTCGTCCTCGCCGTCGATCGCGATCAGCCGACCCTCGAGCGTCTCCCGTCGTACGAGCTCTCCGCTCACCCACACGCGAGTCACCGTCTCGACCGGCTCCTCGTCGTCCTCCGGGTCGTACGACACAACGCGGACGACCCCCCGCAGCGTCGGGAGGGGACCACGTCCGACGGTCATCAGACCGAACAGGGCGTACCAGGGGATCGTGGGCTCGGACACGCCGCTCCTCGGGGACGGCACGCCACCGCGGCGCGCGCTCGAGACTTCCTAGCACGCGCCGCGGCCCGTCGACACGAGATCGCGTCAGTCTCCCTTCACGTTCACGACCTGACGCAGCGTGTGCCGGACCTCGACGAGGTCGGCGGCGTCGGCCATGACGACGTCGATCGGCTTGTACGCCGCCGGGATCTCGTCGACGAACGCGTCGGTGTCGCGGTACTCGATGCCGACCATCGCCTTGCGCAGGTCGTCCTGGGTGAACCGCCTCCGCGCGGCCGAGCGCGAGTGGTGGCGGCCCGCTCCGTGCGGGGCGGAGCGGAGAGACACCCTGTTGCCCGAGCCCGCGACGACGTACGAGGCGTCACCCATCGAGCCTGGGATCAGGCCGGCCTGGCCCTCACGCGCCTCGATCGCCCCCTTGCGGGAGACCCACACGTCGCGTCCCCAGTGGTGCTCCCGCTGGGTGAAGTTGTGGTGGCAGTTCACCACCTCCGCGCGCTCCACGTCGGTGTCGAGGAAGTGCCCGAGGCACGCGACGACGCGATCCATCATCTCCTCGCGGTTGAGCCGCGCGAACTCCTGCGCCCAGTCGAGCCCGTCGACGTACGCCCGGAACTCGTCGGTGTCCTCCACGAGGTAGGCGAGGTCGGGGTCCGGCAGGTCGATCCACCACTTCGCGGCGAGGTCGCGCGCCACGCGGATGTGGTGCTGGGCGATCTTGTTGCCGACGCCTCGCGAGCCGGAGTGGAGGAACAGCCACACGCGGTCCTGCTCGTCGCGCGTGACCTCGATGAAGTGGTTGCCGGAACCGAGCGTCCCCAGCTGCAGCCGCCAGTTGTGGGCGTACGTCGCGGGGTCGAGCCCCTTTGCCGCCGCCAGCGTCTCGAGCTCGGCGATGCGCTCCGCCGCGCTCGCCGTGAGGCCCGCGTTGTAGCGGCCCGCGGACAGCGGCACCGCGGCCTCGATGCTCTCGCGCAGCACCGACAGGTCCCGCCCGACGAGGTCGTCGAGCGTGAGCTGGGTCCGCACCGCGATCATGCCGCAGCCGATGTCGACGCCGACCGCCGCCGGGATGATGGCGCGCTCGGTCGGGATCACCGACCCGACCGTCGCGCCCTTGCCGAGGTGGGCGTCCGGCATCAGCGCGAGGTGCGGGAAGACGAACGGCATCGACGCCGTGCGCTCGGCCTGAGCCAGGGTGTCGTCCTCGATGAGCGACGCCCAGGAGAAGAGTCGCTTGCTGATCCTGTGCATGGCGGGACGGTACGGCGCGGAGCCTACCGGCGTCGCCCGGGTTTTCGGCCCGCGGTCAGGACAGGAGCACGCCGGGGTTCATCAGCCCGTCGGGGTCGAGCGCGGACTTCAGCCTCCGCATCAGCGCCAGCTCGACGGGATCCTTGTACGCCGCGGCGGCGGCGGCCTTCGTACGCCCGAGGCCGTGCTCGGCGCTGATGCTCCCGCCGTGCCGCGCGACGGCGTCGTACACCGCTGCCGTCAGGGCGTCGGCTGCGGCGAGGATCGCGGCGTCGTCGGCCCCGTAGGGCTTGCTGAGGTTGTAGTGCAGGTTGCCGTCGCCCACGTGGCCGTACGTGACCCGTCGGACGCCGGGCACGACCTGCTCGACGGCACGGTCCGCGTCGGCGGCGAACGCCGCGAGGCTGCTGATCGGCACCGACACGTCGTGCTTGAGGCTGGGGCCGACGGCGTTCTGGGCCTCGGAGACTCCCTCGCGCAGGCCCCAGAGCGCCGCGCGCTGCGCCGCGTTCCCCGCAACCACGGCGTCGGCGACGAGGTCGCGCTCGAACGCCTCCCCGACCGCGGACTCGACGATGCTCTCGAGCGCGGCCTCGCCGTCGGCGTCCTCGAGCTCCACCAGCCCGTACCAGGGGTGAGCCTCTCCGAACGGGTCGCGCGCACCCGTCCCGTGCGCGAGGACGAGGTCGAGCGCGGTCCGGGCCACCAGCTCGTACGCCGCCAGCCGCGCGCCAGCTCGCCGCCGCAGCAGCGCGAGCAGCGCCACGCCGGCCTCGACGCTCGACAGCGCGACCCAGACGGTTGCCCGCGCCGCGACCGCCGGGAAGACCCGCAGCACAGCACCGGTCACCACGCCGAGCGTCCCCTCCGAGCCGATGAAGAGCTGCTTGAGGTCGTACCCCGTGTTGTCCTTGCGCAGCGCGCGCATGCCGTCCCAGACCTGCCCGTCGGGCAGGACGACCTCGAGTCCGAGGACCAGGTCGCGCATCATGCCGTAGCGGAGGACACCGGCACCGCCGGCGTTCGTGGCGACGTTGCCGCCGATCGTGCAGCTGCCCTGCGAGCCGAGGGTGAGCGGGAAGAGCCGCCCGTTCGCCCGCGCCGCCTCCTGCACGGCGTCGAGCGTGACGCCGGCGTCGACGGCGAGGGCGTCGTTCGCCGCATCCACCGCGCGGACCGCCCGCATCCGGTCGAGCGAGAGCACGACCTGCGTCCCGGACGCGTCGGGCACGCCGCCGCCGCACATGCCGGTGTTGCCGCCCTGCGGCACGATGCTCGCCCCGGCCTCCCGGCAGAGCGTCACGACGGCCGCGACCTCGGCGGTCGACGCCGGGCGCACGACCGCGAGGGCCTCGCCGCGGTACGCCCCGCGCCAGTCCGCGGCGTACCCGTCGGTGTCGCGGCCGGTCAGCACCGCCCGCTCTCCAAGGGTGGCGCGGAGGCGATCGGCGAGGGCAGTGAGCGTGGGGGTGGCGTTCATCGGGCTCCTCTCCGAGACGCACCGTACGAGCGCAGGCCGACCGTGCGCCAAGATCGTCGAGGCATCGTGCGAGAGGCGCTGGGTATCCACCGAGGTGAACGCCCAAACGATGCCGACGGGGTATCGAACAATCCACAGATAGTGTTAGACCAGAATCACTCCGGCTTCCTAGGGTCGAGACACGTCCTGTCCCCGTCCGAGGAGCAACCCGTGTCGCAGCTCACCCCCACCGATGTCGCCGCCCGGCTCGGGTCCGGCCTGCTGTCGTTCCCCGTCACGCACCTCACCGAGGAGCTGACGCTGGACGAGAAGGCCTACCGGGACCACATCGGCTGGCTGTCCGAGTTCGGCGCCGCGGGACTCTTCGCGGCCGGCGGGACGGGCGAGTTCTTCTCGCTCACCCCGGCCGAGGTCGAGCAGACCGTCCGCGCCGCGGTCGAGGAGGCGCCCGAGGACCTCCCCGTCATCGCCCCCGCCGGCTACGGCACCGCCACGGCGGTCGAGCTCGCGGTCGCCGCCGAGCGCGCCGGCGCCTCGGGCATCCTGCTCCTTCCGCCGTACCTCACCGAGGCCGGCCAGGAGGGTCTGACTGCCCACGTCAAGGCGGTATGCGACGCCACCGACCTCGGCGTCATCATCTACAACCGCGCCAACGCCGTGTACGACGAGCGAACCGTCGAGAAGCTCGCGGACGCGTGCCCGAACCTCGTGGGCTTCAAGGACGGTGTCGGTAACGTCGAGCAGATGGTCCGCCTCTACGCAGCGCTCGGCGACCGGCTCCTCTACGTCGGAGGCCTGCCCACCGCGGAGCTCTTCGCGCTGCCGTACCTGAGCCTCGGCCTCACGACCTACTCGTCGGCGATCTTCAACTTCCTCCCCCGGTTCGCCGTCGACTTCTACGATGCCGTCCGCCGCGGCGACCAGGCCCACGTCGTGGACGCGCTCAACGACTTCGTCATCCCCTACTGCGACCTGCGCAACCGCGCCCCCGGATACGCGGTGAGCATCATCAAGGCCGGCATGAAGGTCATCGGCCGCCCCGCCGGCCCGGTCCGCCCGCCGCTCACCGACCTCGACGACGTCGAGCTCGAGGAGCTGGCCGCCCTCGCGAGGAAGGTGGGCTGAATGACCGAGGCGACCCTGACCGACGCGTCCCTGGCCGGCCGCTCGCTGATCGGCGCCGACGACGTCGACGGCCAGGCCGGCGGCACGTTCCACGCGTACGACCCCGCGACCGGCGCGGCGCTCGATCCGGCCTTCGGCGAGTGCGGCCCGGACGAGGTCGCCCGCGCCACGGAGCTCGCGTGGGACGCGTTCCCGACGTACCGGCGCACGTCCCCCGACGAGCGCGCCGCCTTCCTCGAGTCGATCGCCGACGAGATCGAGGCACGCGCGGAGGTGCTCGCGTCGCGGGTCACCGCGGAGACGGGTCTCCCGGCCGGTCGCGTCGCGGGCGAGACCGCGCGCACCACAGGGCAGCTGCGGATGTTCGCGGCGACCCTGCGCGAGGGGAGCTGGCTGCAGGCACGGATCGATCCCGGCGACCCGTCCCGCGGCCCGCTCCCGAAGCCCGACGTCCGGCAGCGCTCAGTGCCGCTGGGCCCGGTCGCGGTGTTCGGCGCGAGCAACTTCCCGCTCGCCTTCTCCGTCGCGGGCGGCGACACCGCGTCGGCGCTCGCGGCCGGTGCCCCGGTCGTCGTCAAGGCCCATCCGTCGCACCCCGGCACGTCCGAGATCGTCGGCCGGGCGATCCGGGCCGCGGTCCGCCGCCACGGTCTCCCCGAGGGGACGTTCTCGCTCCTCCAGGGGACCAGCAACGCGCTCGGCGGCGCCCTCGTGACCGACCCGCGCATCCGCGCCGTCGGGTTCACCGGGTCGCGCGCGGGTGGACTCGCGCTCGTCGAGCTGGCCCAGCGTCGGCCGGTCCCGATCCCCGTGTACGCCGAGATGTCGGCCGTGAACCCCGTGTTCGTGCTGCCCGGCGCGGCCGCCGAGCGCGGCGCCGAGATCGGCTCCGCGTTCGTCACCTCGGTCACCGGGAGCGCGGGGCAGCTGTGCACCAAGCCCGGTCTGCTCTTCGTCGTCGACGGCCCGGGCGCCGACGACCTCGCCGCCGCGGCGGCGGGCGCCGTCGCCGACGTCGCCGCTGTCCCGATGCTGAGCAAGGGCATCGCGACGGCGTTCGCCGACGCCACGGCCGCCACCGCCGACGGCGACGGCGTACGCCCTCTCGGTGCCGGCACCGCGGACGCGTCGATCGCGTGCACCGGGACGCCGACGCTCTACGAGGTGACCGGCGGCGAGTTCCTCGCCCAGCCGCAGCTCCAGCACGAGATGTTCGGTCCCGCGTCCCTGGTCGTCCGTGTCGCCGACGCTGGTGAGCTCCTCTCCGTCGTCGCATCGCTCGAGGGCCAGCTGACCGCCACCGTGCACCTCACCGACGGCGACCACGGCACGGCGGGCGAGCTCCTGGAGCACCTCGAGCTCATCGCCGGACGTCTGATCGTCAACGGCTGGCCGACGGGCGTGGAGGTGGGGCACGCGATGGTCCACGGCGGCCCGTACCCCGCGACCTCCGCACCGAGCACGACCTCGGTCGGGATGCGCGCGATCGAGCGCTTCCTCCGCCCCGTCGCCTACCAGGACGTCCCGGACGACCTGCTCCCCGCAGAGCTCCGCGACGCCAACAGCCTCGCCATCTTCCGGCGCATCGACGGGCGGCCCGAGCAGTGACCGACGTCGACCACCGCCCCGTACGACCAGGAGCAACCGTGCCCACCACCGACGCCCGGCCCGTCAGCGCGCTCAGCTCGCCCGACGCCGCCCGCATCGCCGCCGCCCAGGCCGACGCCACGATCGACCGGATCGCCCACGTCGGACTCTCGTCGGTCGTGCTCCCGCTGAAGGTCCCGATCAGCGACGCCAAGGTGCTGACCGGCCGTCAGAAGCCGATGACCGAGGTCGTCTTCCTCGTCGCCGAGATCACGACCGAGCAGGGCTACCAGGGGGTCGGCTTCTCCTACTCCAAGCGCGCCGGCGGCCCCGGGCAGTTCGCCCACGCCCAGGAGATCGCGCCGGTGCTCATCGGCGAGGACCCCAGCGACGTCGGCAAGCTCTGGACCAAGCTCACCTGGGCGGGTGCCTCCGTCGGACGCAGCGGCCTGGCGACCCAGGCGATCGCCGCGATCGACGTCAGCCTGTGGGACCTCAAGGCGAAGCGCGCCGGCCTGCCGCTGGCGAAGCTGCTCGGGTCGCACCGCGACTCGGTGCGGACCTACAACACCTCCGGCGGATTCCTCCACACGCCGATCGACGAGGTGATTGAGAACGCCGGCCGGTCCCTCGAGGCCGGCATCGGCGCGATCAAGCTCAAGGTCGGTCAGCCGGACTGGCGTCAGGACGTCGCGCGCGTGACCGCGGTGCGCGAGGCCCTCGACCCCGACGTGCCGCTGATGGTCGACGCCAACCAGCAGTGGGACCGCGCGACCGCGATGCGGATGGGCCGCATCTTCGAGGAGTTCGGCCTGGTCTGGATCGAGGAGCCGCTGGACGCGTACGACGCCGAGGGGCACGCCAACCTCGCCCGAGCGCTCGACACCCCGATCGCGACCGGCGAGATGCTCGCGAGCGTCGCCGAGCACGTCCGGCTCATCGACGCCGGCGCGTCCGACGTCGTGCAGCCCGACGCCCCCCGCATCGGTGGCATCACGCAGTTCCAGAAGCTCGCGGCGTACGCCGAGCACAAGCAGCTCGAGCTCGCGCCGCACTTCGCCATGGAGATCCACCTCCACCTCGCGGCGGCGTACCCGATCGAGCCGTGGGTCGAGCACTTCGACTGGCTCGACCCGCTGTTCGACGAGCAGCTGGAGACCCGCGACGGCCGTATGTACGTCTCCGACCGCCCCGGCCTCGGCTTCACGCTCAGCGAGCAGGCCCGAGCCTGGACGGTCGCGACGGCCGAGTTCGGGAAGCGGCCCTGAGCCGTCCGGACGCACACGAGCCGGTCGAGGTGGCCCTCCTCGGCCGGCTCCGTCGTGGCGTGGTGCAGCGGCTGCGCACCCACGAGGCCGCGGCCGTCGGTGAGGCCGGTCCACGCACGCGCGTCGCCGTCCTCACCAACAAGGTGCGCGTCGACCGGGCGCTCCTCGACGCGCTCCCCGCGCTCGAGCTGGTCGCCAGCTACGGCGTCGGTCTGGACCACGTCGACCTGACCGCGACGACCGAGCGCGGCGTCACCGTCGCGAACACCCCGGGCGTCCTCGACGACTGCGTCGCCGACCTCGCGGTCGGGGCCCTGATCGACGTGCGCCGCCGGATGAGCGCCGCGGACCGCTTCGTCCGGGCGGGCGCGTGGTCCGCCGGCGAGCCGTACCCGCTGGGACGGCGGTTCGCCGGGACCCGGGTCGGGATCCTCGGCATGGGCCGGATCGGCACCGCCGTCGCCCGCCGCCTCGACGGCTTCTGGTGCGAGGTCGGCTACCACAGCCGCCGCCCGGTGAGCGGCTCGCCGTACCGGTACGCCGCCACGGCGCGCGAGCTCGCGGCGTGGGCGGACTCGCTGGTCGTGACCGTGCCCGGAGGTCGGGCGACCTCCGCGATGGTGGACGCCGACGTGCTCGACGCCCTGGGACCGGACGGCTTCCTCGTCAACGTGGCCCGCGGGTCGGTCGTCGACGAGCCGGCGCTGGTGCGGGCGCTCGAGGAGGGCCGGATCGCGGGTGCGGCCCTGGACACGTACGCCGACGAGCCGCACGTCCCCGCCGCGCTGCTCGGGCGCGACGACGTCGTGCTCCTCCCCCACATGGGGTCGGCGACGCAGGAGACGCGGGCTGCCATGGACGACCTCCTGGTCGCCAACGTCGAGGACTGGCTGCGCCACGGTCGTGCCCGTACGCCCGTGGTCGCCGCGGTGCCATGACGCCCGACGTCGTCCTCCTGCTGGTGGCGGCCGGCGTCGTGGCCGGCGTGGTGGGATCGATGGCCGGGCTGGCGTCGATCGCCAGCTATCCCGCGCTGCTCGCGGTCGGGCTCGACCCGCTCGAGGCCAACGTGACCAACACCGTCGCCCTCTTCGGACTCACCGTCGGCAGCGTGGTCGGGTCACGGCCGGAGCTGCGGGGTCAAGGGCGCCGTGTCGCCGGTCTGGCCGCGCTCTCCGCGATCGGCGGGCTCCTCGGCGCCGTGCTGCTGCTGTCCGCGCCACCGTCGGCGTTCGAGCGCGTCGTCCCGTGGCTCGTCGCCCTGGGCGCCGTGCTCATCCTCGCCCGGGACCGGATCGTCCGCTGGACCGACCGCCGGCGTGCCCGCTCCACCCGAAGGGCCCGGCCGTGGTCGCCGGGGTGGATCCTGCTCCTGCTCCTGGTCGGCGTGTACGGCGGCTACTTCGGCGCGGGCGTCGGCGTGATCGCGCTCGCCGTCCTCGCCGTGCGCTACCGCGACCGGCTTGCCGTCGTGAACGCGACCAAGAACGTCTACACCGGAGCCGCCAACGGCGTCGCCGCCCTGGCGTACGTCATCCTCGCCCCGGTCGACTGGCCCGCGGTCCTCGCGCTCGGGCTCGGCGCGACCGTGGGCGGGGTGATCGGTCCCACGCTGGTCCGGATCGCACCGGAGCGTCCGCTGCGGTACGCGATCGGCGTCGCCGGTCTGGCGCTCGCGGTGCACCTCGCCCTGGGCTGAGCGCCCGGGGACGGGTCAGCGCACGAGGGCGGGACGCTTCGGGTCGAACTCCCACCCGGGCACGAGGTACTGCATCGCCACCGCGTCGTCACGGGCGCCGAGACCGTGCTCGACGTAGCGCGCGTGTGCCTCGGCGAGCGCGTCCCGGTCGAGGTCGATGCCGAGCCCGGCGCGGTCGGGCACCGCGATGGCCCCGTCGCGGATCTCCAGCGGCGCCTCGGTCAGGGCCTGGCCGTCCTGCCAGATCCAGTGCGTGTCGAGTGCGGTGATCTCTCCCGGCGCCGCAGCGCCGACGTGGGTGAACATCGCGAGCGAGATGTCGAAGTGGTTGTTGGAGTGCGAGCCCCAGGTGAGCCCGAACTCGTGGCACAGCTGCGCCACCCGCACCGAGCCCCGCATGGTCCAGAAGTGCGGGTCGGCCAGCGGGATGTCGACCGCGTGGCTGCGCACCGCGTGGGCGAGCTGCCGCCAGTCGGTCGCGATCATGTTGGTCGCCGTGCGCAGGCCGGTCTGCCGGCGGAACTCCGCCATGGTCTCGCGACCGGAGAAGCCACCCTCCGCGCCGCACGGGTCCTCGGCGTACGCCAGCACGTCGCCGGCGTCGCGACACAGCGCGACCGCGTCCGCGAGGAGCCAGCCGCCGTTCGGGTCGAGCGTGATGCGGGCGTCGGGGAAGCGCCGGGCGAGCGCGCGGACCGCGTCCATCTCCTGCGCGCCCGGCAGCACTCCGCCCTTGAGCTTGAAGTCGTGGAAGCCGTAGCGCGCCTGCGCCGCCTCGGCCAGCGCGACGACGCCGTCGGGATCGAGCGCCGGCCGGCGGCGTACCCGCTCCCACGCGTCGGCCGGGTCCTGCTCGACGACGTACGGGAGGTCCGTCGCGGCCGCGTCGCCGACGTAGAAGAGGTAGCCCAGCATCGGCACCGCGTCGCGCTGCTGTCCCTCGCCGAGGAGCTCGGCCACCGGGACCCCGAGGTACTGACCGAGCAGGTCGAGCAGCGCCGACTCGAGCGCGGTGACGGCGTGGACGGTCACCCGCTGGTCGAAGGTCTGCAGCCCGCGTCCGCCGGCGTCGCGGTCGGCGAAGGTCGCCTGGACGCCGCGCAGCAGGGAGGCATACCGGCTGACCGGTGCGCCGACAAGGAGCCGGCCGGCGTCCTCGAGGGTGCGCCGGATGTCCTCGCCTCCCGGCACCTCGCCGAGCCCCGTACGACCGTCGCTGTCGGTCACGACGACCACGTTGCGGGTGAAGTACGGCGCGTGGGCGCCGCTGAGGTTGAGCAGCATCGAGTCGTGCCCGGCGACCGGGACGGCCTCGACCTTCGCGACCGTCGGGACAGCACCCCCGAGGGCGTCGCGGTGGTCTCCGGCGGGAGGGGCGGTCGTGGTCACGGATGCGTTCCTTCGCGAGGTCGGGAGAAGGGCCGCCTTCAACCTTAGGAACGCGCGCGCGATGCTGTCCAAGACGAACAGGACATGAGGTGATACCCCGCCGATATCACCGGAGGACGGTCAGTCGTCCACCGGGAAGTCGGTCAACGCGCGCAGCGCCGCGTGCAGCGCCGGGTTCTGGGAGTCGCGCGGCCACAGGAGGTGCAGCTCGACCGGCTGGGCCGGAGTGGTGACGAGCGGCAGGTACTCGACGCCCGCGATGCCGAGCAGGGTCGTCGAGCGCGGGACGAACGCGACGCCGCTGCGGGCGCTGACCAGCCACACCATCGTCAGGACCTGGCTCACGGAGTGGACGACGTTCTCGTGGAAGACGGGGACGATCCCGACCACGAGGTCGTAGAAGTAGCGCGCGCGGGTAGTGGAGTACATGATCAACGGCTCGGCCTGGAGGTCCTCCGGCCGCAGCGGGCGCTTCAGCTCCGTCAGCGGGTGGCCGGCGGGGACGGCGACCATCATCTCCTCGCGCCGCAGCAGCCGGCTCCCGAACTCGTCGGGGTCGAACGGCGGTCGCGCGAGGCCGAGGTCGATGCCGTGCGTGAGCAGCCCTTCGATCTGCTCGCGGGTGACCATCTCGTACAGGTCCACGTCGATGTCGGGCACCGTCCGCGACAGGTGGTCGAGCAGGCCGGGAAGCACCCCGTACGCTGAAGCGGCCGTGAACCCGATCCGCACCGTGCCCACCGAGCCGCGCGAGATCCGTCGGGCGAGGTCGGGCGCGGCCTCGGCGAGCGCGAGCAGCCGTTTGGCCTCGACGAGGAAGGCCTGCCCGGCGGTCGTGATGGCGACTCCGCGGTTGTCGCGGTCGAAGAGGCGGACCCCGATCTCCCGCTCGAGCTTCTGGATCATCCGGCTCAGCGGCGGCTGCGTCATGTTGAGGCGCTCGGCCGCCCGACCGAAGTGGAGCTCCTCGGCGACGGCGACGAATCCTCGGAGCTGCTCGAACGAGTACATGGTGCCCGGAGGGTATCACTCGATGCAGGATCGGGCTTGGACATGCATGACAGCGGCTCCTACGCTCCCACACAGGCCACAGCGTGATGGCAGTCACAAGGCCACAACCTCCGCACTCCCCGCACGAAGGAGACCCACATGCGCCGTCGAACTCTCACCCGCACCGCAGCCGCAGCAGGCGCGTTCCTGCTCGCCTCGGCCGTCGCCGGCTGCGGCGGCAACCTCGGCGGAGACGACGAGGCGTCGGCCGACAACTTCCCCGACGGCGCCGTGACGCTGATGATCGGCCAGGACCCGGGCGGCAGCACCGACCTCATCGGTCGTGCGCTGGCCGATCCCGCGTCCAAGGACCTCGACGAGTCGATGCCTGTCGTGAACCGTCCCGGCGCGAACGGTGCGGTCGCGGCCAAGGAGCTCGAGGGCAAGCCGGCCGACGGCCAGAACCTCATGGTCATCAACGCCTCGCTGATCGCGATCACCCCGCTGGCGGTGTCGGAGGACGAGGTCGTCGACATCGAGGACTACGAGGTCGTCACCGGCATCTCGCAGGACGACTACGTGCTGGTCGCGAACCCGGCCTCGGGCTGGAAGACGGTCGACGACCTCATCAAGTCCGGCAAGAAGGTCAACTTCGGCACCACCGGCGTCGGCACCGGCAGCCAGCTGTCGTCCCAGCTGCTGTTCAACCAGGCCGGGGTCGCCGGCGAGGACGTCCCGTTCGACGGCGGCGCCCCCGCGATGACCGCGGTGCTCGGCAAGCAGGTCGACGTCGCGAGCATCCAGCTCGGCGAGGCCTACCCGCAGATCCAGGCCGGCAAGCTGACGCCGCTCGTCGTCTTCTCCAAGGAGCGCAACAAGTACCTCGAGGACGTGCCGACCGCGATCGAGTCCGGCTACGACGTCCCCGTCTCGCAGTACCGCGCGATCGTGGCCCCGAAGGGCACCCCGGAGGAGACCATCGACCGGCTCGAGGAGGCCTTCCAGGCCGGGTTCGACGACCCGGCGTACCAGGAGTTCAACGAGAAGAACCTCCTCACGCCGCACGAGATCAGCGGTGACGAGGTCGTCGAGGAGTGGACCGCGGCCCGCGACTCGTACGCCGAGCTGGTCGAGAAGTACGACATCGACATGGGTGACGCGTCGTGACCGAGCCCGTGCGCGAGGCAGCGACGCCCGAGGAGCTGGCGGCGGAGTGGGAGGCAGCCAAGCCCCCTGAGGCCGGCCCGCTCGCGAACCTGGTCGCCGCCGGTGCCGTGGTGGCGCTCGGCGTCGTGGGGATCGTCCTCTCGATCGACCTCGGGGTGGGCTCGCTGTCCGAGCCCGCCGCGGGGTCCTGGCCCCTCGCCGTGAGCGTCGTGCTCACGGTGCTGGGCGTCGTCCTCGCCGCACGGGCCCGTTCCACCCATGACGCGGAGAAGTTCAGCCGCTCGAGCCTGACGGTGCTCGCCGCGCTCGCGACGATGGTTCCGTTCGCGCTGATCGTCGGCACCATCGGGTTCGAGATCCCGGCCGTCCTCCTGGCGTTCGTGTGGCTGCGCTTCCTCGGCCGGGAGAGCTGGCGCGTCTCGATCGTGGGCAGCGTCGCGATGGTGGCGGTCTTCTACGCCATCTTCGTCGTCGCCCTCGGCGTCTCGATCCCCCACCTCTTCTGACCCAGCCCGTCCCTGACGGTCACGGAGAACCACCATGGACTCAATCAGCCCGGTCATCGACGGCTTCGGCGTCGTGCTCCAGCCGGAGAACCTGCTCTACTGCCTCATCGGCGTCCTCGTCGGCATGCTCGTCGGCGTCCTGCCCGGCCTCGGCCCGGCGGCCACGATCGCGATCCTGCTGCCGCTGACGTTCAACGTCGAGCCGGTGACCGCCATCATCATGCTGGCGGGCATCTTCTACGGGGCGCAGTACGGCGGCACGATCACGTCGGTGCTCCTGCGGCTGCCGGGCGAGGCGTCGTCGGTGGTGACCGTATTCGACGGGTACGCGCTGGCGCGCCAGGGCAAGGCCGGCACGGCGCTCGGCATCGCGGCGATCGGCTCGTTCATCGGCGGCACCGTCTCGATCGTCGCCCTCACGTTCCTGGCCCCGCTGATCGCCGGTTTCGCGCTCGACTTCGGCCCGCCGGAGTACACGGTCCTCGCCCTCCTCGGCATCATGCTCGTCGCCACGGTGAGCAACGGCGGACGTCTGAAGGCCGTGATCGCGGCGTGCGTCGGTCTGCTGCTGGCCACCGTCGGTCGCGACGGGTTCACCGGCGCCGAGCGGTTCACGTTCGACTCGCTGTCGATGGCCGACGGGATCGACTTCGTCCCGATCGCGATGGGCATCTTCGGTCTCGGCGAGATCCTCTACAACCTCGAGCAGCGCGACGCGGCGAGCAAGCCGCCCGCCAAGGTCAAGAACGTCTGGCCGTCGCGCAGCGAGCTGCGTCAGTCCTCCGGTGCGATCGGGCGCGGCTCCGTGATCGGCTTCGTCCTCGGAATCCTGCCCGGTGGTGGCGCGGTGCTGTCGTCCATGGCCGCGTACGGCGTGGAGAAGAAGCGCGCCAAGGACCCGTCGCGCTTCGGGAAGGGCGCGGTCGAGGGCGTCGCCGCCCCCGAGACGGCCAACAACGCCGCCGCGACGTCGTCGTTCATCCCGCTGCTGACCCTCGGCATCCCGGCCAACGCGACCATCGCGGTCATCTTCGGCGCTCTCCTCATCCAGGGCGTCACCCCGGGCCCGCAGCTCGTCGAGGACAACCCCGACCTGTTCTGGGGTGTCGTCAACTCGATGTACATCGGCAACATCCTGCTGCTGATCATGAGCATCCCGCTGGTCGGCCTGTTCGTGAAGATCCTGACGATCCGCTCGTCGATCCTCGCGCCGATCACGGTCCTCATCACGCTGATCGGCGTCTACACCGTCGCCAACAGCACGTTCGACATCTTCCTCGTCTGCGTCTTCGGCCTGCTCGGCTACCTGATGAAGAAGTTCGGCTTCGAGCCCGGGCCGCTGGTGCTCGCCTTCGTGCTCGGCTCGCTGCTGGAGAGCAACGCGCGGCGGTCCCTGATCGTCTTCGAGGGCGACGTCACCGGCTTCGTGACCCGGCCGATCTCCGGCACGCTCCTCGCCGCCTTCCTCATCGTCCTGCTCCTCCCGCTGGTCGGTCTCGCACGCCGGTGGCGCCGGGACACCGACGCGGCCCTGACACACCCGGAGCCGACGGCGCCCGGCGCACCGACCGCCCCGGCGGAGCACGCCGACGCCGACGCAGACGCCGACGCCGACGCAGACGCCGACGCCGAGAAGCCTCGTACCGAGCTCACGGGAGTGAACAACTCCCACCGCGCGGCCGATCCCCACCACAAGGAGCACCCATGACCGTCCTCCTCGGCTACCTCGACACCCCCGAGGGCAACGCCGCCTTCGACGCCGCGCTCGAGGAGGCCGCCCACCGCAAGGCACGCCTCGTCGTGGTCAACTCCCCCCATCCGGGCGCGCCGGTCGACGCGGCGCTGATCGACGGCGCGCGCAGCGACGCGCTCCGCCGCAGCGCCGAGGAGGCCGGCGTCGTCCTCGAGCTGCGGCAGACACCGCACCACGAGGACCTCGTCCCGGTGCTGGAGGAGGTCGCCGCGGCGGTCGACGCGAGCGTGCTCGTGATCGGGATCAAGCGACGCTCCCCCGTGGGCAAGCTCCTGCTCGGCAGCACCGCTCAGCGGATCCTCCTGCAGATCGACATCCCGGTGCTCGCGGTGAAGCCGCCCCGGCGCTGACCTCGCCGGACCGGTCTTCGGTGCCATGATGGCGCCATGGCGGACCCTTCCGAGGCTCCGGCCGTCTCCCGGGCGACCGAGGACGGCGCGGAGGACCGCAAGGAAGCCGCGACGATGGCGCTGTACGTGGCGCTCTGCCTGCTCGCGGCCCTGATCGCGCTGCCCGAGGGTGGTGCGGCGCACGCGCACGTCCTCGGGATCGTCTGGGGCGTGAGCGTCGGCCTCGCCCTCGCCCACTGGTTCGCGTTCCGGCTGTCGGCGCGGCTGGTCGGAGCCGGGCAGATCCGGTGGCACGACGTCCGGTCGGGCGGCGCCCAGCTGACCGGCGCCGCGTTCGTCGCCCTGCTCGCCTCGGTCCCCGTCCTGGTGCTCCCGGAGTCGTGGGAGCTCGAGGCGGTCGAGACCGTGCTGGCGGTCTTCATCTCGGCGACCGGCTTCGCGGTCGCGCGCAGCGGCGGCGCGTCGTACCTCCGTGCGGCCGTCTACGCGGTCGCCGTGCTCGTCGTCGCGCTCGCGATCGCGGTGGTCAAGAACGCGCTCGCCGGCCACTGAGCCGACGACCCGTCAGGTGCTGAAGACCGGGACACCGTCGACCCAGGTCGACACGACCGTCCCCGCCGCGATCTCGCTCGGCGGCCCCTCGAAGGGGTCGCGGTCGAGCACGACCAGGTCCGCCGCCGCTCCCTCGCGCAGCACGCCGGCGCCGCCGTCGCGGTCACGGCCGTTGATCCACGCCGAGCCCGACGTGTACGCCGCGAACGCCGCCTCGAGCGGCAGGGCCTGGTCGGGCAGGAACGGCTCGTGCCCGCCGGGGCCCGCCTCGCCGTACGCCCAGCGGTTGACGCCGACGTGGATCGCCTCGAGCGGGTCCGGGCTGCTCACCGGCCAGTCGCTGCCGGCGACGAGCCGGGTGCCGGCCCGCAGCAGGTCGCCGAACGGGTACTGCCAGCGCGACCGCTCCGGCCCGAGGAACGGCAAGGTCAGCTCGACCATCTGGTCGTCGAGGCACGCCCACAGCATCTGCAGGTTCGCGGCGACGCCGAGGGCGGCGAACCGTGCGACGTCCTCGGGGTGGACCAGCTGCAGGTGCGCGAGGTGGTGACGCCGCGCCGGACCGGTGCCCGCGAACGCGTCCAGCGCCTCGCGCACTCCGCGGTCACCGATCGCGTGCACGTGCACCTGGAAGCCCTCGGCGTCGAGCCGCGCGACGTACTGCCTGAGCGCGTCGGCCTCGACGAACGAGTGGCCGGTGTTCGTCGTCGCGTGACCGCACCGATCCAGGTACGGCGTGCTGAGCGCCGCGGTGAAGTTCTCGGCGACGCCGTCCTGCATGATCTTCACGCTCGTCGCGCGGAACCGCCCGACCGTGAAGGCGTCGCGCCGCTCGACGAGGGACGCGACCTGCTCCTCCCCGCGCTCGCGGTCCCACCACAGGGCGCCCACCACGTGCGCGGTCAGGTCGCCGCGCTGGGCGGCGCGGACGTACGCCGGGCCGGGGTCGTCCATCCCGGCGTAGGCACCGACGATCGCGTCCTGCCAGCCGACGACGCCCAGCGAGTGGAGATGGCGCTGCCCCTCGAGCAGCGCCGCGTCGTACTCGGCCTCGGTGGTCCGCGGCACGAGCCGTGCCACCACCTCCATCGCGCCCTCGTGCAGCGTGCCGGTCGGGCGTCCGTCGGCGTCGCGCTCGAACCGCCCGTGCGGCGGGTCCGGCGTGGACGCGTCGACTCCGGCGAGAGCGAGCGCACGGCTGTTGACCCAGGCGCCGTGGTGGTCGCGGTTGGGCAGGAACACCGGCCGGTCCGGCACCACGGCGTCCAGGTCCGCAGCGGTGGGCGTCCCTCCCGGGAACGCCGCCATCGCCCACCCGCCGCCCAGGATCCACGGGCGGTCCGGGTGCTCCTCGGCGTAGGCGGCGACGATCCGCAGGTAGTCGTCGCGGGACGCGCCATCGGTCAGGTCGCAGCGGATCCGCTCCAGACCGCCCTGGACGGCGTGGACGTGGGCGTCGACGAACCCGGGCGCGACCAGGCCGCCGGCCAGGTCCACGATCTCCGCGCCGTCACGGTCCAGCCCGCGCCCGACGGCGACGACCCGGCCCTCCCGCACCAGCAGCTCGGCGGCGCCGACGTGGCGGTGGCCGTCGAAGACGGACCCTCCGGTGAAGAGCGTCGACCGTGCGTTCCTCGGGTTCACCATCGTCCGATCATCGGGCATGGGGGTCAGCTCTCGAGCCGCGACTCCTCGAGATCGAGGTCCTGGAGGATGCGGTTGGCGACCTCGTTGGAGATCCCGCCCTCGTGCCGCAGCCGCAGCAGCGCGTCGCGCTGGGCGCCGAGGACGGCGCGGACCATCCGCTGGTATGCCGACGACCGTTCCTCGTACCCGATGTCCTCGATCTTGCCGGCGCGGGCGGCGAAGCGCGCCTTGCGGTACTCGTACATCGCCCGCATCCGGTCGACCGTGTCCGGGCGGGCCCAGTCCTCCCCCTCGAGCCGGTCGAGCTCGGCCAGCGCCGCTTTCGTCGCGACCAGCCGACCCCGTACCTCCTCTGCCTCCTCGTCACCGCCGTCGGTGATGCCCAGCCGACGGATCAGCGCCGGCAGCGTCAGCCCCTGCACGACCAGCGTCACGAAGATGACCGCGAACGTGAGGAACACGATCAGGTCGCGCTGAGGGAAGGCGTCGCCCGCGTCGGTCGTCAACGGGACCGCGAGCGCGACCGCCAGCGACACCGCGCCGCGCATCCCGCTCCAGCCGAGCACCAGGCGCGAGCGCGCGTCGACCCGGCGCTCGCGCTGCGACGGCCGCCGGTCGAGCGCCCGGATGAGGTAGGGCACGGTGAAGAACCAGACCAGCCGCACGCCGACGACCGCGCCCGCCACCGCGACCGCGTACCCGACCAGCTCCGAGGTCGAGTAGCCCGACAGCGCCTCGACCACCGTCCGCAGCTGAAGTCCGATCAGCACGAACAGGACGGCGTTGATGAGGTAGTCGAGCAGGTCCCAGACGAAGAAGCCCTGGAGCCGGGTGCGCGACTCCGGCAGGATCCGCGGAGCGCGGATCCCCATGAACAGACCCGCCGTGACGGTCGCGAGGACGCCCGAGGCGCCGAGCGCGTCCGCAGGGACGAACGCCGCGTAGCCGGTGAGCAGCGAGATCGTGATGCTCACCTGCGGGTCGGCGAGGCGGGCGCGGATCTGCGCGGCGGCCCAGCCGACGGCCAGGCCGATGAGCACGCCCCCGACGGCGCCGAGCACGAACTCCACCCCCGCCTCGAGGAGCGAGAAGGTTCCGGCCACGACGGCCGCGACCGCGACCCGGTAGGCGACGAGCGCCGTGGCGTCGTTGAACAGGCCCTCGCCCTCGATCGCACTGACCAGCCGGCGCGGGACCGCGAGCCGCCGCATGATCGTGGCCGCCGCGACGGGGTCGGTCGGGGACACGATCGCTCCCAGGACGAACGCGGCGCCCCACGGTAGCCCGGGCACCAGCGTGTGCGCGACCCACGCCACGGCGCACATCGTGACCAGGACGAGCGCGACGGTGCTGAACGTCAGCGCACGGACGTTGGACCGGAAGTCGCCGAAGTTGGCGTAGATCGCGGACTTGTAGAGCAGCGGCGGCAGGAAGACGACCAGCACGACCTCCGGCTCGAGCTCCACGGGCGGCAACCCCGGCACGAAGCCGACCAGGGCGCCGCCGACGACGAGGACGATCGGGTACGGCACCGCGATCCGGTGCGCGAGCGCCCCCAACCCGGCGACGGCGACCAGGAGTCCCACGATGAGGACCTCGAACTCACCCATGCCTCCACGATCGCAGGGGCGGTGCGCCGGCGCCGGGCACGTCGTACGACGATGGGCGGGTGCCGACCGCAGGAGCAGAGCCGACACCGCTCGCGTACGTCCGCGCGGGCCCGCGGACCGGCGGGCCACCGGTGGTCCTCGTGCACGCCGGCGTCGCCGACCGGCGCATGTGGGACCCGGTGTGGCCCGCGCTCACCGCGTCGTACGACGTCGTCCGGGTCGACCTCCGCGGGTTCGGCGAGTCCGTACAGCGGCCCGACGGCCTGCTGTCCCCCGTCGACGACCTCGTCGCGACGATCGCCGGACTCGGCATCGCCCGCTTCCACCTCGTCGGAGCCTCGTACGGCGCGGGCGTCGCGGTCGAGACCACGCTCGCGCACCCGTCGCTCGTCGCCTCGTTGACGCTCGTCGCTCCGGGAGGCTCGCTCATCGCCGAGGCGACGGACGAGCTGCGCGCGTTCGTCGCGGCGGAGAGCGCCGCGCTGTCCCGCGGCGACCTGCCGGCGGCCGTCGAGGCGAACCTCGAGTGGTGGCTCGCCGGCCCGCACCGTGCGCTGGACGAGATCGACCCCGCCCTGGTCGCGCAGGTGCGTCGGATGCAGCGGCGCGCGTTCGAGATCACCGCCGACTGGGACGACGTGGAGGAGTCCGAGCCGGATCCTCCGGCGCTGGAGCGTCTCGACGCGGTCGAGGTGCCGACCCTCGTGGTCGCCGGCGGGCTCGACGTCGACGCGATCACACGCACGGCCGAGACGCTCGTCGCGGGGATCGCGGACGCCGCGCTCGTCATCTGGCCCGACGTCGCGCACCTGCCGTCGATGGAGCGGCCGGCGGACTTCGTCGCCACGCTGGCCGAACGCGTCAGCCCCGCGACGTAGCCTCCTGACCCATGCCCCGTACGATGCGCGCCGTCGTCCTCGACGCTCCCGGCCCGCCGAGCAGCCTCGCCCTGCGCGACCTGCCGATCCCGCAGCCGCGACCGGGCGAGGTGCTCATCCGCGTCCACGCGTTCGGCCTCAACCGTTCGGAGCTGCACACGCGGCTCGGGCTCGCCGAGGGCGTCACGTTCCCCCGCGTCCTCGGCATCGAGGCGACGGGCGAGGTCGCCGAGTGCCCCGGCGGCGAGCTCGCGCCCGGTCAGCAGGTGATGACGATGATGGGCGGGATGGGCCGGACCTTCGACGGCGGCTACGCCGAGTACACGTGCGTCCCCGTCGCCCAGGTCCTCGCGTTCGCGAGCGACCTTCCCTGGAGCACGCTCGGCGCCGTGCCGGAGATGCTCCAGACCGCCTACGGCTCGCTCTCGGTGGGCCTCGACGCACGCCCCGGCCAGTTCATCCTCGTCCGCGGCGGGACGTCGTCGGTCGGGATGGCCACCGCCGTGCTCGCCCAGCAGCGCGGCATGACCGTCCTGTCGACCACCCGCAACCCGGCCAAGGCAGACGCGCTCCACGCCGTCGGGGTCGACCACGTCCTGATCGACGACGGTGCCGTGGCGCCCCGGGTGCGCGAGATCCTCCCCGACGGGGTCGACACCGCGCTCGAGCTGGTCGGCACGCCGACGCTCCCCGACACGCTGCGGGCCACCCGCGTCCACGGTGTCGTCTGCTTCACGGGGATGCTCTCCGACGAGTGGATCGTGAAGGACTTCTACCCGATCGGCTACCTGCCCAACGGAGTCCGGCTGACCGCGTACGGCGGCGAGGCGAGCGATCTCCCCGCCGCCGTGCTCCAGGAGTTCCTCGACGCGGTCGCGGCGGGTACGGCGACGGTGCCGATCGATCGCGTCTACGGTCTCGACGCGATCGTGGAGGCCCACACCGCGATGGAGCAGGGCACGGCCACCGGCAAGCTCGTCGTCGCGCTCGGCTGAGCGTCGGACGAAGACCCGCCATCGCAGTGCGGGGTCCCGCCCGCGCCACTAGTTTGTGCTCGTGACCACGGATGCAGCGACCACGAAGGCCGGCGGCGTGCTCGCGGCGACCTGCCTGTCGACCCTCGTCGTGAACGCCAACACGTCAGCGGTGAGCATCCTGCTCCCGGCCATCAGCGAGGACACCGGCACCTCGGTCGACACGCTGCAGTGGGCCGTCACCGGCTACTCGCTGGTCGGCGCCGCGGTCATCGTCACCTCGGGCGCGCTCGGCGACGTCTTCGGCCGCAAGCGGATCTTCCAGCTCGGCCTGCTGCTCTTCGTCGCCTCCTGCATCCTGATCGCGTTGGCGAACACCGGCGAGATGGTGATCGTCGGCCGCCTGATCCAGGGCGCGGCCGGCGCCACGATCCTGGCGTGCGGGCTCAGCCTGCTGTCGGTCGCGAACGAGGGCGAGGCCCAGCTCCGTGCGGTGTCCCTGTGGGGCGCGGCGGCGGCCGTGGGTGCGGCGGCGGGCCCGTTGCTGGGGGGCGTGCTCGTCGACGTCACCGGGTGGCAGGGACTCTTCTGGATCGACGCCGGGGTCGCGGTCGCGTGCATGCTGCTGACCTTCGCGACGGTCGCGGAGTCGCGCGACGAGTCGCGCTCGCGCTCCATCGACTACGGCGGAGCGGTCCTCGTCGCGCTCACGCTGAGCCCGATCCTGCTCGCGACGAGCAAGGGCAGCGACTGGGGCTGGTTCAGCGTCGCGACGCTCGGGTGCTTCGCGGTCGCGGTGGTCGCGGGCTTCGCGTTCGTCGCGGTGGAGAAGCGGGTCCGGGTCCCGCTGCTGGACCTCGCGCTCCTGCGCAACCGCACGCTGGTCGGCGCGACGATCGCCATCCTCATCGGCGCCGGCACGATCAACGCCCTGATGTACCTGCTCAGCCTCTACTTCCAGAACCCCGCCGCCCTCGGGTTCACCCCGTTCCAGGCCGGTCTCGCGACGCTCCCGGCGACGGTCGGCCTCGTGGTCGTCGCCCCGCTGGTGCCGAAGATGGCGAGCAAGATCGGCGGCCGTCAGGTCGTCTCGCTCGGCTTCCTCATCACGGGCGTGGGCTTCGCCGTCGTCGGCCTGACGCAGGCGGACTGGCGCTACGTCGCGTTCCTGCTCCCGCTCATCGCGATCGCCGTCGGCATGGGCATGTCCAACGGCCCGGCGTCGTCCGCGGCGACGGCGGCCGTCGCGCCCGAGGACGTGGGCGCAGCGTCGGGCGTGTCCAACATGGCGCGGTACGTCGGTGCAGCCGTGTTCACCGCGGTGGCCGCGACGGTCAACGCCGCGGTGATCGTCAACCGCACGGACGCGGGGCACACCAACGGCGAGGCCCTCGCGAGCGGGCTCGCCGCCGCGTCCTGGGTGATGGCGGGGCTCAGCTTCGCAGGCGTGCTGCTCGGCGTGGTGATGAAGCGGCACCGCGAGGCGCGCGGCACGCTCGACGACGCGGCCGCCTCCGCCGCAGCGCCGCTCCACACGCTGCCGACCTCCGCGACGCCGCAGCCCCGCTGACGTCAGTGGGAGGCGGCGGCTAACTCCAGCCGGCGGACCGCCTCCGGATCGTGCGTGGGGACGATCGCGACGCGTTCCTTGACCGCGTGCAGACGGTGCAGCGTACGGAAGGTCTCCTCGCGGTCCTCGTCGGCCAGCCCGCCGGGGAACGCGGACTTCTGCCTGAGGTCCTCGACCTGGTGGCCGTGCCACGCCGCGTCACCCGAGAGCAGCACCCGGCCGCCCGCCGTGCTCAGCAGCACCCCGACACTTCCCGGGGTGTGGCCCGCGAGGTCGACGAGCACGACCGACCCGTCGCCGAACAGGTCGTGGCTCGCCTCGAAGGTGAGGACGGGAGGCCCGTCGAGGTCGTACACGACCGTCGTACGCCCCCGCAGCGCGTCGCGCACCCCTCCGACCGGCGCGACCGGACCGTCCATGACCCAGCCGTGTTCTCGCGCATGGAGGTGCACCGGCAGATCGGGGAGGTCGAGCAGGCCGCAGACGTGGTCCCAGTGCGCATGGGTCGGCAGCGCGAAGTCGAGCGCGGGCACCGGATCGAGCTCACCGAGAGCGGTGACCGTCGGGACCGTAGGACCGGGCGGGCTCATCACGGCACGCAGGACGGCAGGCAGCTGCGCGATCGCGCGACGCTCGGCGTCGAGGCACAGGCTCGGGTCGACGAGGAACGTCGCCTCGGGGTGGGTGACCACGAACGACTGGAGCGCGTTGGGGATGCGGCGCGGGTGCCGGCGCCCCTCGACGATCATCGCCGTCGGCACCAGCCGGGGAACCTGGCGCAGCGCGGTGATCGTGACCGTGCGTGCGGCAGGCGGAACGCCCACGTCGGTCAGGCTCCGGAGGAAGCGCATGTCGGGCCGCCGCGGACGCACCATCCCCTTCAGGAGCCCTGCTGCGGCGCCGCAGCACGCGGCCAGACTGGGTGAGCGCACGTCATCGGACACCGGGGTGACCGCCTTCCGTCATCGGTTGACCATCGATGACGGGACGCTATAACTTCAGGTCGACCTGAAGTAAAGAGGTGAGCCCGATGCCCGAGACGGAGATGCGGGTCGGCGACGCCGCGGCGGCCCTCGGCATCGCGACGCACGTCCTGCGCCACTGGGAGGACGTCGGCCTGCTCCGCCCCACCCGGCTCCCCTCAGGGCACCGCGTCTACGACGACCAGACGCTGTCCGAGGCCCGGATGATCCAGATCTGCCAGCGGGCGGGGCTCTCTCTCGCGGAGATCCGCGACCTCGCCGCCGCCGAGCGTGCAGAGCGCCTCGAGATCATCGCGGGCAAGCGCGCCCACATCGCCGAGCAGCTCTCCGACCTCGAGCTGGCGGACACGTTCCTCGCTCACGTCGGCACCTGCGCGCACCCGGTCGTGTCGGACTGCGCCGAGTGCTCCGGGCTGGTCGCCCGGGCGCGCCCGACGGCGACGCCCGTCGCGCGCTAGCTCCCGTCGGGCCGCGCGTCCCTCCGGATCACGACCAGCGACCCTCGGTCGAACCGCTCCTCGGCGACTCGTACGAGCCCCGGGACGGTCTGAACCGCGTCCGCCAGCACGTCCGCCTGCCCGTCGGGACCCACCTGCACCACCGCGTGACCGCCCACGACGAGGTGGCGACGGACCAGGTCGAGGCTGTGACGGACGAGCTCGAGCCCGTCGGCCCCGCCGTCGATCGCGAGCGGCGGATCGTCGGGAAAGCGGTGGATGTCGTCGCTCGGGACCCACGGCGGGTCCGCGATGATGACCGCGAACTGCTCGTCCTCACCGAGCACCGTCTCCGGAGCGCCACAGCGTACGTCGACGTCGACCTCCAGCTCCGCCGCCTGCGCGTTCGCGCGGGCGAAGGCGCAGGCGTCGGGGTTCACGTCGACCTGGACGAGCGGGCGACGCATCTGCGAGGCCGCGAGGAGCCCGATCTGACCGGCGCCGGAGAACAGCTCGAGCACGGGGCCCTGGGGCGACCGCTCGGCAGCCTCCACGGCGAGCTCGGCCTGGCGCACCGTCCACGGCCGCGGGGTCAGCACGGAGCTGTCGTAGGCGATCGTCAGGTGGCCGAAGGGGATGGTCTCCACGAGGCGTAGGGGCACACCTCATTCTGCGGGCGCGAGGAGCGCGGCACCGATCGCCACGTCTGACATCCTGCTCGGATGGTCGAGATCCGGTCACGCTTCGCCGTCGACGACGCCGCGCTCAGCGCGCTGCACGCACGGGCGTTCGGCTCACGGGACACGCATACGTCGCCGTGGCGTGCGCGGCTCGAGCGCCACAGCGTCGCATGGGTCGGCGCCGTCGACGGGGACGAGCTCGTGGGCTTCGTGCACGCGGTCGGGGACGGGGGCGCGCATGCCTTCGTGCTCGACACGGTGGTCGACCCGGCGTACCAGCGGCGCGGGATCGGGCTCGCGCTCGTCGGACGGCTGCGCGGCGACGTCGCCTCCGTCGGCGTCACCTGGCTCCACGTCGACTTCGAGCCGCACCTCGCCGCGTTCTACGCCGCGTGCGGGTTCCGTGACACGAGCGCGGGGCTCCTCCGCCTGGACGATGACGGCCCCGAGACCTCCACGTCGGTCTAGTCTCCGACCATGGACGACGGCCAGAGCGGGACGGGTGACACGCAGTGGACGCGCGAGGCGCGCACTGCCTACCAGCGGCGCGCCGAGGAGTTCATCGACGCGCTCCGAGCACACGTCGCTCTGACGTCTTCGCGCTCGGGGCGACACGCGGAGCTCGCCTCGTACGTCGACTCGACGGACGCCCTGAGGCGACACGGCCAGGCCTTCGAGGACGCGGAGCTCGACTGGTGCGGCTCGATCCCGCTCGGACTGCCGCTCGACGAGGTCGACGAGATCGACGAGGAGGATGACGGGGACCTCGACGACGAGGTCGGCGACACGGACGCGGCGGTCCTGACCCTCACCGGGACCTGGGAGTTCCGCGTGGCCGACGGCGACGTCCTCGTCCGCGAGGGTCGCGAGGCGTACGCGAGGTCCTGGCCGCACGACACCGCGGAGGACGCCGAGCGCGCCGTCACCGACCCGATGGGCGCCGTCGTCGAGGTCATCCACGCGGGCGGGCCCTCGGCGTTGGAGAACCTCCGCGGTCTCGACACGGTCCGGAGCGAGCTCCGCCTCGGGACCGGGGACGACGAGGACGGATGACGACGCCGTGCCCTCGGGACTCCCGGGGCACGGCGCCGTCGCTCGCGACGCGTCAGACGGCTGCCGGCACGCGCTCGTCGTCGCGCAGCCCGAGGCGCTCCGTCGGGACGTCCTTCGTCTCGCGGGCGGTCAGCGCCGAGACGGTGGCGATGGCGCAGATCACCGCGGTGAACATCGCGATCACGGTCCAGCCGCCCTCCTGCACGCCGCCCAGCCCGGTGACGATGGACGGAGCGAAGCCGGCCATGAGGAACCCGAGCTGGGTGCCGATCGCCATCCCGGAGAACCGGACCTTCGCGCTGAACATCTCGCCGTAGAAGGACGGCCACACGGCGTTCGCGGCGGCGTACCCGAAGGAGAACGTCGCGACGGCGAGCACGAAGACCAGCAGCTCGCTGTCACCGCTCATCGACCGCATGTAGAACGGCATGAGGACCGCGCTCGAGATCGCCCCGTAGACGAACACCGGCTTGCGGCCGATCCGGTCGGCGAGCCGTCCGAAGAGCGGCTGGGTGACCAGCGCGACGAGGTTCGCGACGACCACCAGCCACAGGGTGATCGACTCGTTGAGCCCGACCTCCTTGCCGTAGGCGATGGCGAGGTTGCCGAACACCGTCGAGACGGCCGCGATGAACGCGCAGCAGATGACGCGCACGACGTCCCAGCCGTGGTCGCGGACCAGAGCGACGAAGGGGATCCGCTCGATCTGGCCGCTCGCCTTCGCGTCCTCGAAGGCCGGCGGCTCGTGCAGGGAGCGACGGATGAAGTAGGCGACCACGACGACGGCGGCGCTCAGCCAGAACGGGACGCGCCAGCCCCACGAGTACTTGATGTCGTCGGGGAGCGCGACGACCGGGATGAAGATCAGCGCCGCCAGGATCTGGCCGCCCTGCGTGCCGGTGAGCGTCCACGAGGTGAAGAACGAGCGCCGATCGTCCGGCGCGTGCTCCAGCGTCAGGGAGCTGGCACCCGCCTGCTCGCCCGCGGCGGACAGCCCCTGGGCGAGCCTGCACAGCACGAGGAGTGCCGGGGCGGCCCAGCCGATCTGGTCGTACGTCGGGAGGCACCCGATCACGAAGGTCGACGCGCCCATGAGGAGCAGCGTGAACATCAGCACGCGCTGGCGGCCGATCCGGTCGCCGAAGTGGCCGAGGATCACGGCGCCGAAGGGGCGTGCGACGTAGGCGAAGCCGAACGTCGCGAACGACATGACCAGCGAGGCCTTGTTGTCCGACGGGAAGAAGACCGTCGGGAAGATCAGTGCGGCCGCCGAGCCGAAGACGAAGAAGTCGTAGTACTCGACCGCGCTGCCCATGAAGCTGGCGGCGGCCGCCTTCACCGGCGTCTTGCGATGCTGTTCCTCGGGTCCCACGTCAACCGTGGTCATCGGTGTCTCCTTCTCCTGCCAAGGTACGGAAGTCAGCTCGCGTCGGCGACGAGAGCACGGAAGTGACGGTTCATCCGCTCGGCGTCCGGTTCTGTGCCGGTGACGAGGCGGAAGGCGTCGACGGCCTGGTAGACCGCCATGAGGCCTCCGTCGAGGACGGCGCAGCCCGCGCCGCGCGCCGCTCGGACCAATGCCGTCTCGAGGGGTCGGTAGACGATGTCGGCGACCCAGGTGCTCGGGTCGAGCAGGTCGACGTCGACCGGTGAGCCGGGATGTGCGGCCATGCCGGTCGGCGTGCAGTGCACCAGCCCCGTCGCTGCGGCGAGCAGCGTCGAGATCTTGTCGCCCGTGCCGGCCTCGACCCGCGCGTCGTGCCGCGTGGCGAGGTCGTGCGCGAGCGTGGTCGCCCGCGCGTCGTCGAGGTCGACGACCGTGAGGTGCTCGGCGCCCAGGCGCAGCAGCGCGTCGCCGACGGCGGCACCCGCTCCCCCGGCACCGAGCAGCACGACGTCGTCGAGGTCGGCGTCCGGCAGGCCCTGGGTCAGCGCGCTCGCGAACCCGGAGGTGTCCGTGTTGTGCCCGACGGCCTCCCCGCCCTCGAACACGACCGTGTTCACGGCGCCCAGCGCGGCCGCCTCGGGCGAGAGCCGGTCGAGGTGCTCGATCACGAGCTGCTTGCACGGGTGCGTGACGTTCAGCGCGTCGAACCCGAGCTCCTTCGCCGCAGCGACGAGGCGTCCGATCTCGGTCGGCGCGATGCCGAGCAGGTCGAGGTCGACCGTCCGGTAGACGTAGTCGAGACCGAGCTCCTTCGCCTCCGCCATGTGCATGGACGGGGTGAGCGACGGGGCGACTCCGGCTCCGACGAGTCCGACGAGGTACGGGCGCATGACCCCTTCTTCCGGTGTGGTGCGACGACACGAACGACTAATGAACTAACTGGTACGTTCGTGAAGTAGATCACGCCTCCCCGCCGGATGGCAAGGATGGGGTGCGAAGCGGAAGTCAGCGCACGGGCGTCGAGAGCCACGCGACGACGACGTCGCCGATCAGCGAGCGCAACCGCGGCCGCGTGCTGCCGTCGAGCAGGTCGACGTCGAAGAGATAGCCGAACGTGTACTGGTTGGCGACCTGGAAGACGCAGTACGAGCTGATCAGCAGGTGCACGTCGAGGGCGTCGACGTCCTCGCGGAAGACCCCGTCGGCGATGCCGCGCTTGAGGATCGTCTCGAGGACCTCCATCGCCGGCTTGCCCAGGTCGCGGAGCACCTCGAGCTTGCGGATGCCCTCGCCGCGGTGGATGTTCTCGATCGCGACCAGGCGCATGAAGTCCTGGTGCTCCACGTGGTGGTCGTAGGTCAGCTCGGCCAGGCGCCGGATCGCGTCCACGGGACCCAGGTCTCCGACCTCGAGCCGCTCCTCCGCCCCGCGGATCCCGCGGTACGCCTCCTCGAGGACCGCGAGGTACAGCTGCTCCTTGCCGCCGAAGTAGTAGTAGATCATCCGCTTCGTCGTCCGGGTGCGCTCCGCGATCTCGTCGACCCGCGCCCCGGAGTAGCCGTCCTCGGCGAACGCCTGCGTGGCGACCTCGAGGATCTCGGCCTTCGTACGCTCGGCGTCTCGCCGCTTCGGGACCTGGTCAGCCACGGGCACCACCCTATCGAGCCGGGGCCCGCTCCATGCGCGATCAGCCCTCTAGCCACGCAATGTACTCAATGGTACGTTCACAGGCGTGCGTACGTCGATCGCCACGGTCTGCCTGAGCGGAAGCCTCGTCCCCAAGCTCCACGCCTGCGCCGAGGCCGGCTTCGACGGCGTCGAGATCTTCGAACCGGACCTCGTCACCGCGTACGAGTCCCCGGAGGAGATCCGGACGCTCGCCGACCGGCTCGGGCTCTCGCTCGACCTCTACCAGCCGTTCCGCGACTTCGAGGGCGTCGACGACGCCACCTTCGCGGACAACCTGCGGCGCGCCGAGACGAAGTTCCAGCTCATGCAGCGCCTCGGGATGGACCTCGTCCTCGTGTGCAGCAACGTCGGCACCGCGACGATCGACTCCGACGAGGTCTCCGCGGCACAGCTGCGCGCGCTCGGCGAGCTCGCCGCGTCGTACGGGGTGCGGGTCGCGTTCGAGGCGCTGGCCTGGGGCACGTTCGTCGACGACTACCGGCGCGCCTGGCGGATCGTCGAGCGCGCCGACCACCCGAACGTCGGGGTGTGCCTCGACTCGTTCCACATCCTGTCGCGCGGCCACGACCCCCGCGACATCGAGAAGATCCCGGGCGACAAGATCTTCTACCTTCAGCTCGCGGACGCCCCCGCGCTCGACATGGACGTCCTGTCCTGGAGCCGCCACCACCGCCTCTTCCCCGGGGAGGGCAGCTTCGACCTCACCGGCTTCCTCGGCCACGTGCTGGCCGCCGGCTACACAGGCCCGCTCTCGCTCGAGGTGTTCAACGACGTCTTCCGGCAGACCGACGTCCGCCGGACCGCCGCGCACGCGCACCGCTCGCTGGTGTGGCTCGAGGACCAGGTGCGCCGCCCTGGCGTGGCGGAGACCACGCAGCACCTGACCGAGGTCACTCCCCCGCAGGCATTCGACTTCGTCGAGCTGCGCGGATCGGGTCTGGACGAGATCGACCTCGTGCTGGAGCAGCTGGGGTTCACGTTCCGTGGGCGGCACCGGACCAAGCCCGTCCGCCTCTGGTCGTCCGGGCGGGCGCGCGTGATCCTCAACGAGCAGCGCGGCAGCGACCGACCGGCGCACCTTGCGGCGTTCGGGCTCGAGGTCGCCGACGCCGCCGCCGCGCTCGCCCGTGCCCGCGAGCTCGCCGCGCCCCCGGTGTTCCGGCAGACCCACGCGGGCGAGCAGGACCTGCCGGCGACCGCGGCACCCGACGGCATGCAGATCCTCTTCAACGACAACGGTCCCGACCCGCGGTGGCTCGACGAGTTCAGCTACGGCGACCCGGAGCGGACCGACGTCGCGCGCTCGATCGACCACGTGAACATCACGCAGCGCTGGCAGGACTTCGACGAGGCCGTGCTCTTCTACCAGAGCGTGCTGGGCCTCGAGTCCGAGCCGGCCCGCGAGGTGGCGAGCCCGCGCGGACTGGTCCGCAGCCAGGTGATGCGCACCCCGGACGGCCGCGTGCGCCTGCCCCTCAACGTCGAGCCGCAGGCCGAGGACCGGCGTACCCAGCACGTCGCCTTCACCTCCGACGACGTCGTCGGGCTGGCCCGCTCCGCCCGCGAGCGCGGACTGTCGTTCCTGCCGGTGCCGGACAACTACTACGACGACCTCCGGGCGCGGTTCGTGCTCGACGAGGCATTCGTCGCGCAGCTGCAGCACCTCGACCTGCTGTACGACGAGGACGCCGACGGCGGGTTCGTGCACTTCTACACCCGCACCCTCGGCGACGTCTTCCTCGAGTTCGTCGAGCGCCGCGAGGCGTACGACGGGTACGGCGCCGCCGCGGACGCCCCCGTACGCCTCGCCGCCCAGCGCGCCACCGCGGCCGAGCCCGCCGGTCGCTGAGAGGGCGACCGGCGGACCCGGTGCTGTCTCAGCCGAGGCGGATCCGGTCGCCGCGCCTGCGGAACGCCGACGGGCTGTAGTAGCGCGTCACGTTCCCGCTGCGGTCGACCTCCGCGCTGAAGTGCTCGAGGTACTCCCACAGCAGCGGGGTCTCCTCGGCCATCGTGTTGTGCGAGCGGTAGTGGTTCCGGGTCACCTTGAGGACCGGGACGTCCGTACGGCCGTGGCGCTGCGTCCAGGTCCACGTCTCGAAGCGGTCCTCCCAGCCGCTGCGCTCGCCCTCGGGATCCACGTCGCCGAGGGCCAGACCGTTCGCGGCGAGGTGGTAGGCGGCCCACTGGTCGAGCGTGTTGACCGTGTCGTCGAAGAGGTCGCCCTCGAGGTTGGCCAGGTCGCCGTAGCCGTAGACGAGGTAGTTCGGGATCGCCGCGTTGCTCGCCGGGTGGTCGACCCCGTCGATGCGGACGGTCCCCGACGCGTTCGGCGCCGCGGCGCCCGAGGTCGACGCCACCGCAGCGAATGAGGCCGGCGCCCCGATCGCGAAGCTCTGCGTCAGCATGCTGCCGGCCGACTGCCCGGTCGAGTAGAACCGCGTCGGATCGACGGCGTACTCACGGAGCACCACCTCGCGCAGCTGGCGGTAGAACGTGTTCGACGCGGAGTGGCTGACCGAGACCGACGTGTTGCTGTACTGCTCGCAGACGACGACCAGGATGCAGCCCTGCTCCTCGGCCACCTTCCACCACTGGGTCGCGTCCAGGAACACCTTGTCGGTCTGGCTGTTGCCCGGCCAGACGAAGACGACCGGCGCCGAACGACCCCAGCGCCGGCGCGCCGACCTCGGGACGTGGACGAGGTACTCGCGGACGTAGCCCTCGACCATCATCGTCCGCACCTCGATGCCGAGGTCGTCGAGGTGGCCCCGCTCGTACAGCTGGTTGCCGTAGGCGAAGAAGTTCTCGTAGCGCGTGTAGAACGTCAGGAACGCCACGAGGCGGGACGTCGTCGCGCGGTCCCACGCGTCGGCACGGCGCTCGTCGACCGCGACCTGCGACAGCGGACCTGCGTGCGAGGTCATCCAGCGGTCGGACCGGCGGCGCTGCCCGTAGACGACGCCGAGGCTGCGGTCGCGGGATCCGCTCCGGTCGGTGTCGTTGGCGCGCTGCCAGTACGCGAGGCTGTCGCCGAAGGACCGGCGCGGGTCGACGTACCAGGTCGGCAGGACGGTCTCCTCGTACGAGATCAGGTCGAACCCCTCGGGGAACTCGACCGGGACGTAGTTGTCGGTCCGGCCGTCGAACTCGCGGTCCGCGTAGCTGTCGAGGTATGCCGCGCCCAGGCCGCGCGACCCCACGTACGCCTGGCTGATCACGCGCAGGGGGTTGGCCACCGCCCACGCCTCGAGCGCCGGACCGCCGTCGCCGTACCCGACGAGGTAGTGCAGGCCGAAGATGGAGAAGTAGCGGTTGGACTGGTAGAACGCCATCGCGGCCGCGACGTACGCCGCCTCCTCCTCGGCGCTCCGCCAACCGCCGGCGCCGGGTTCGAGGACGAAGAGCCCCTCCTCCTGCCGGAAGGCCACGTCGACCCAGCCGGATCGCTGGAGGAAGTCCTCGGTGTCGACGCCGTCGGGCACGGCGATCACCGTGTAGTACGAGCGGATCGGCGTCTCGGGCGAGAGGTAGATCTTCGCGGTCCGGACCTCCTCGCCGACCAGGAACGACTTCTGCCAGTAGCCGGTCATCTCGCGCGGGAGCTTGTTGGCGCGGCTGTAGTCGTAGGCGGGGAAGGGTCGGTCGTCCAGCGAGCCGGGCTCCCCCAGCGGCGGTGCCGCCGGTCGGGGCCGGCCGGTGAGCGCTCCGGGGGCCGTCGCTGCCGCGGGTGAGGCGGTCGCCGCCGCCCCTTGCGCCACCGCGGCGCCGAGCGCCCCGGCTGCCGCCCCCTTGAGCACCTGTCGTCGATTCACGGGCATGTGAGGACACCTCTCGGTCGCAGTGATGCAGGTCACAGCACGCTCGCCGGGCCCGTCGCGGCGCGTCAAAAAGTTGCCGCGGAGTTGCACAGCACTCCCGTCGTCCCGTTGGCAACCGGCGGCAACTCATTGCCGCGACCACGCGCACGGTGTCTCAATGTCGCCATGCGGAGGCCCACGATCTACGACGTCGCCGAGGCCGCCGGCGTCGCTCCCTCGACCGTCTCGCGCACGTTCTCCGACCCCGGGCGGATCAGCGACGCCACCCGCCAGAAGGTGCTCGCGGCCGCCGCCGGCATGGGATACCGCAGCAGCCGGCGGCGCCGCCGCCCGGCCAACCGCACGCGGACGATCGCGATGGTGGTCTCCGACATCACCAACCCGCACTACTTCGAGCTGATCCGCGGCGCGGAGCTGCGCGCGAAGGCGTCGTCGTACACGCTCGTGCTCGTCAACGCCGAGGAGACGCCGCGCACGGAGTACGACCAGATCCAGCAGCTGTCCCGCTCCGTCGACGGCTTCGTCCTCGCGGCCAGCCGGCTGCCCGACGAGAACCTCGCGCAGATCGCGGCGGTCCGTCCGGTCACGCTCCTCAACCGGGAGCTCGCCGGAGCACCGAGCGCGTCGCTCGACCACGCCGAAGGCTGCCGACAGATCGTCGAGCACCTCGCGTCGCTGGGTCACCGCGAGCTCGTCTACCTCGCGGGGCCGCCGCGGTCGTGGATGGCCAACCACCGCTGGACGGCACTGCGCACGACGGCGGACGCGCTCGACCTCACGCTCCACCGCCGTGGCCCGTTCGTGCCCACGGCGTCCCAGGGCGGGGCCGCCGCCGACGCCGCCCTCACGACGAGCGCGACCGCGATCGTCGCGCACAACGACCTGCTCGCGATCGGCGTGATGCGCCGCCTGACGCAGCGGGGCGTCCACGTGCCCCCGACGTCAGCGTGGTCGGGTTCGACGACATCTTCGCCGCCGAGCTCTGCCACCCGCCGCTGACCACGCTCGGCGGCTCCCACCTCGACGTGGGGCGGGCCGGCGTCGAGATCCTGCTGGACAGCCTCGACCTCGACCAGGAGCCGCACCGGCCCCCTCTCCGGGCGGTGATCCCGTCCGAGCTCCGGATCCGCGAGTCGACGGGATGAGCGGCTAACGCGTGGTCGCGTGCCCGGTCGATCCCCGCAGCACCAGCTCCGTGGGCAGCACGACGCGCGGGGGTGTCCGCGCCCTCCCTTGGGGCGTCGCCATGTCGAGCAGGATCTCGACCGCGGCGCGGCCCACCTCGACGTGAGCGCCGCCGAGGGTCGTCAGGCTCGGCGTGCACAGGTCGGAGGCGAAGATGTCGTCGAACCCGACGACGCTGACGTCGTCCGGGACCCGTACCCCACGCTGGGCGAGGCGCTGCACGACACCGATGGCGAGCAGGTCGTTGTGCGCGACGACCGCGGTGGCGCTCGTCGTCAGGGCGCCGTCGGCCGCCGCACCGCCCTGCGACACCTTCGGGGTGAACGGGCCGACGCGTTCCGCCCGGATGCCGAGCCCCTCGGCCGCCGTCCGCAGCGCGGACCACCGGGTCGCGGCCATCCAGGAGTTGCGCGGACCGGCGAGGTAGACGAGGTGCCGGTGGCCGAGCGAGACCAGGTGCTCGACGATCTGGCGACATCCCTGCACGTGGTCGAGCACCACGCTCGGGATCCCTCCCAGCTCGCGGTTCATGAGGACCACCGGACGCTGCGCGGAGATCTGCTCGAGGTTCTCGTCGGGCAGCCGGCTCGCCGCGAGCACGAAGCCGTCGACCGAGCTGACCAGGCGCTGGATCTGGTCGTACTCGATCCGCGGCGACTCCTCGGCGTTGACGAGCACGAGCGTGTACTCCGACGCCTTCGCACGCAGCTCGGCCCCGCGGATCAGCTCGAAGTAGTGCGGGTTGGTGATGTCGGAGACCACCATCGCGACCGTGTGGTGCCGTCCGGAGAACAGGGCTCGCGCGTGCGGGTTCGGCCGGTAGCCGAGCTCCGCCGCGACGGCGAGGACGTGCTCTCGCGTCCGGGCGCTGACGCGGTTGGGGGTGGAGAACGCGCGCGAGACGGTCGACGTCGCCACTCCTGCGGCAGCGGCGACGTCGTAGATCGTCGGGTGGGCCATGTCACACAGGGAACACGATCTGGCAACCGGATGGCAACCGCTTGCCGCGCGGTTGCCGATCTCTCTAGGTTCCCCTGCTATGACCCACGCCACACCACCGCCACAAGGCTGGGGCCGTGTGCACGCGTTCTTCGACGCCCCGCCCCGCTGGCTGTCGCGGACCGTTCGCACGCTCACCGCGATCGAGCTCGCGATCGGCATCGCGGCGCTGCTGCTGATCTTCTTCCTCGTCCTCGTGCAGGCGCTCCAGCGCTACCTGCCGTTCGAGGGGTGGCCGTGGACCGGTGAGCTGGCGCGCTTCTGCCTCGTGTGGCTGACGTTCGTGGTCGCCGGCGTGCTGGTCACGAGCGACTCCCACATCGCGATCGAGATGGTCGACGCCATCGACAACGAGCTGGTGCGTCGCTTCGTCCGCGTCTTCTCCTGCCTCGTCGTGGCCACCATCGGCGTGGTTCTGACGGTCGCGTCCTGGTCGCTCGTGCAGGAGCAGGCGATCTTGAAGTCGCCGGCGATGCGGATGCCGATGTCGTGGTTCTACGCGATCTCGATGATCGGGTTCGTCAGCACCGCCGTGCGCGCCACGATCGCCGCCGTGCAGTACGCCGTGGTCGGCGTGCCGCAGGAGGACGAGTGGTCCGACGTGGAGGCGCCGGTCGCATGAGCCTCCTCGTCCTCTGCCTCCTCATCACGCTCCTGCTGGTGCTGCGCGTGCCTATCGCGTTCTCCTTCATCGGCCCGTCGCTCCTCTACCTCCTCACCAACGACCAGTCGCTCGGTCTGGCCCTGCGGCTGGTGGCCCAGTCCACCGCGAGCTTCCCCCTCCTCGCGGTCCCCCTGTTCATCCTTCTCGGGTGCCTCGCGAACCACGCGGGCATCGCCGACCGGCTCTTCGACTTCGCCCTCGCGCTGCTCGGCCGGGTCCGCGGCAGCCTCGGCTACGTGAGCGTCGGCGTCAGCGTCGGGTTCTCCTGGATGAGCGGCAGCGCCGTGGCCGACGCCGCCGCGCTCGGCAAGCTGCAGATCCCGGCGATGCTGCGCAGCGGCTACTCCAAGAAGTTCGCGCTCGGCGTCGTCGGGTCCGCGTCCCTCATCGCTCCCGTCATGCCGCCGAGCATCCCCGCGGTGATCTACGCCGGGCTCGCCGCGATCTCGACCGGCGCGCTGTTCGCCGCATCCGTCGTGCCGGCGCTGCTGATGGCGGCGGGCCTGTGCCTCGTCGTGTTCCTGTGGGTCCGGCGCGACCCCAACGTCCAGCGCACGGAGTTCAGCTGGACCCGGGTGCGTGACACCGGCAAGCGGGTCATCGCGCCCCTCGGCGCTCCGGTCGTCATCCTCGGCGGCATCCTGGGCGGCCTGTTCACCCCGACCGAGGCCGCGGCGGTCGGTGCGGCGTACATGCTGATCCTCGGCTTCGCCTACCGCACCCTGCGCCTGCGGGACATGCCCAAGGTCCTCACCGAGGCCGTCCTCACCACCGGCGCGATCATGCTCATCGTCGCCTCGGCCAACCTGCTCGGCTACATCTTCGCCCTGGAGCAGGTCCCGCAGCACATCTCCACGTGGGTCCTCGACTTCACCGACAACGCCACGGTGTTCCTGCTGCTCGTGCTGCTGCTCTCGCTGGTCCTCGGCACGGCGCTCGACGCGATCGCCGTGCTGACGCTGACCGTGCCGATCCTGCTGCCGATCAGCGCGGCGTACGACGTGGACCCGATCGCGCTCGGCGTCCTCATGATCCTGTCGCAGATGATCGGCCTGCTCACGCCGCCGGTCGGCACGGTGATCTTCGTCCTCCAGGCGATCGCGAAGGCTCGGATGGCGGAGGTGTTCTGGGGCTCGCTCCCGTTCATGGTGCCGCTGCTCGCGCTCTGCTTCGCGATCATCTTCTGGCCGGACGCGATCCTCTACCTCCCGAAGGAGCTGGGACTGTGAGCGCGGCCGGCGGCATCGACCGCTCGGTCCTGGTCGGGCTCCTCGGGCAGGGCGTCAAGCCGTCGCTCACCCCGGAGATGCACGAGCGCGAGGCGCAGCGGCACGGGCTGCGCTACGTCTACAAGACCGTCGATCTCGACGGCGACCGGCTAGGGGTCGACCACCTCCAAGGCCTGCTCTCGGCCGCGGTCGAGCTGGGCTTCGACGGCCTCAACGTCACCCACCCGATCAAGCGGACGATGCTGTCGCTCGTCGACGAGCGCGCCCCCGAGGTCGAGCGAATCGGCGCGCTGAACACCGTCCTCGTCCGCGACGGGGTCACCCGCGCCCACAACACCGACGTCTCCGGGTTCGGCCGCGCGTTCCGCGAGGGCCTGCCCGGGGCGGACCTCGGGACCGTGGTGCTCCTCGGCGCGGGCGGCGCCGGTACGGCGGTGGCGGACGCGCTGGTCGACCTCGGCGCGGGCCGGCTGCACCTCGTCGACCCCGACCGTGGGCGCGCCGAGGCGCTGCGGGACTCCCTCGCACGCACGGCTCCCGACGTCCGGGTCACCGTGGGCGGCCCCGACGGCCTCGGCGACGCCCTCGCCGACGCGAGCGGGCTGGTCAACGCCACCCCCATCGGCATGGCCCACCATCCCGGGACGCCGGTCCCGGAACACCTGCTCGACCCACGACGCTGGGTCGCCGACATCGTCTACCGACCCCTGGTCACCGAGCTGCTCCGTACCGCGCGAGCACACGGTTGCCCCACCCTCAGCGGTGCCGGGATGGCGGTCCACCAGGCCGCCGACACGTTCGAGCTCCTCACAGGGAGGACAGCTCACCGCGAGGAGATGTTCCGCGACTTCGACGAGATGGTCTCGGCCGAGACCGGCTCGTCGCACGACACGGACACCACCCCCACCACCCATCGGTCTCGGGAGTCCTCCGGAGAAAGGAACCACTGAAATGTCCGCTCGAAAGCTCCGACGTACCGCGACGCTCGCCGCCTGCGCCGTCGTCCCGCTGCTCGCCCTCACGGCGTGCGGAGGCGACGACGAGGGAGGCGGTGGCGAGTCCACCGAGCGTGAGCTCAAGCTCGCGCACAGCTACACCGAGAACCAGCCGCAGCACCGCTGCGGTGCCCAGGTGATCGCGGACGAGGTGGCGAACGCCGACGTCGGCCTGACCGTCACGATCCACCCCAACAGCACGCTCGGCGGCGACGCCGACCGGATCAGCTCGGTCGTCTCGGGCGACATCGACATGGACATCCAGGGAGCCTCGGCGCTCGGGGCCGTGTACGAGCCGATCTCCGTGCTCGACGCGGCGTACGCGTTCGACGACGCCGAGCACCTGGCCCGCTTCTTCGACGACGACGCCTCCGACGAGGTCCTCGACGGCTTCAAGGAGGCGACCGGCGTCGAGACGCTCGGCGCCTGGTCCGCCGGCATGCGTCACTTCACCGCCAACGACCCGATCCGCGAGCCGGCGGACCTCGAGGGTCTGCGGATGCGCTTCCCGGCGTCGCCGCAGTTCCTCATGAACGCCAAGGCGCTCGGCGCGAACGCGACGGAGGTCGCGTACGAGGAGCTCTTCCTCGCCCTCCAGCAGGGCACGGTGGACGGTCAGGAGAACCCGATCGTCAACATCGAGGCGATCAGCCTCGACGAGGTGCAGGACTACATCAGCATGTCCTCGCACCAGGCCAACTCCAACCTGGTGATCATCGGCAAGGTCTGGGACGAGCTCTCCGACGAGCAGCAGGAGGCGCTGCAGGCGGCCGTGGACAAGGCGGTCGACGAGGTGCCGGGCTGCGTCGAGGAGGACGAGCAGAAGACCCTCGACGCCTGGGCCGAGAGCGGGTCGCTGGAGGTCGTCGACGACGTCGACGTCGACGCATTTCGTGAGAAGGCCGATGCCTACCTGCGCGACAACTTCAACGACGAGCAGCTCGCGGTGTACGAGGCGATCCGGGGGACGGCTGGATGACCGAGGCGGGGGAAGTCCAGACCTTCACGGGAGCCGTTCCGGCGTCGGACCTCGGGGTCACGCTGATCCACGAGCACGTCTTCGTCGGACATCCCGAGCTGGACCTGAACTTCCCTCATCCGGAGTGGGACGAGGCCGCGGCCGTCGAGACGGCGGTCGCGGGCCTCGACCGCCTCTGGGACCTGGGCGTACGGACGGTGGTGGACCTCACCGTCCTCGGGCTCGGCCGCGACGTGGCGCGGGTGGCGACGGTCGCCGCCCGCTCACGGGTGCGGCTGGTCGCGTCGACCGGCTACTACACCGCCGACGTCCTGCCCCCGTACTTCCACACCCACGGGCCGGGCCTCCTGATCGACGGCCCGGACCCGCTCGTCGCGATGTTCGTCGACGACATCGAGACCGGCATCGCCGGCACCGGGGTGCGTGCGGGCATGCTCAAGGTCGTGACCGACCGTCCCGGCCTGACCCCGGACGTCACACGGGTGATCACGGCCGCCGCGGTCGCACACCAGCAGACCGGCGTGCCGATCACCACGCACACGCACGCACCGTCGCAGAACGGCCGTGAGCAGCTGGCGTTCCTCGTCGAGCACGGCGTCGCGCCGGAGCGCGTGGTGGTGGGGCACTGCGGCGACTCGGAGGATCTCGCGTACCTCCGCGAGCTCGCCGACACCGGAGCCACGCTGGGCATGGACCGCTTCGGGATGGAGCACGTGCTTCCCGACGAGCAGCGGGTACGCACGGTGCTGGCGCTGCTCGAGCTCGGCTACGCCGACCGGATGGTGCTGTCGCACGACGCCGCGTTCTTCAGTCGTGTCACGCCCCCGAGCTGGCGCGCCGCGCACGTCCCGAACTGGCACATGGAGAACCTCCACCGGCGGATCGTCCCGCTGCTGCGCGAGGGCGGCGCGAGCGAGGAGGACCTGCACCGGATGCTGGTCGAGAATCCCGCGCGGCTCCTGACCCCTGCCTGTCCCTGAGCGTCCGTGCCGTAGATCCGTGTCAGCTGCTGGCACGGATCTACGGCGCAGCGCGATCGACCGCGCGCTGCGCCTTCGCCTCCGCCCGCTCGGCCGCCGCCCGCGCCTGACGCGCCGCCTTGACGTCGCGCTGCGCTGCCGCGATCTCGCGGTCGAGTGCCGCGAGCTGGTCGAGGAGCGCCGTACGACGCTGGTCGAGGTCGGCGACGACGGCCCGGGCCGACGCCGTACGCTCCTCGGCCTCCTCGACCGCGGCGCGCGCGGCCGCGAGGTCTGCCTCGGCGGCCTTGCGCCGGCGCTCGGCCTTGGCCTCGGCGGCCGACCTGTCGTCCTTCGGCGGTGCCTTCTTCGGCTCGGGCTTCTTCTTCGCTGGCTTCTTCGCGGCCGGCTTCTTCGGGGCGGACTTCTCCGCTGGCTTCTTCGCGGCCGGCTTCTTCGGCTCGGCCGGCTCCGTCGGAGGCGACGGCACCGCGCGCAGCCGCGGACGCGTCTGCACCTCGCCCACCGCTTCCGGGACCGCGACCTTGCCGTCGAGGTCGACCGGCTCGAACCCGGTGGCGGCCAGGGTGTCCACCAGCAGGCCCGTGTCGAGGGCCGCGGCGGCCGCGGCGTCGGTGAGTGCGGCGTTCAGCGTCTGCGCGACCTCCTCGGCGCCCGGGTCCCCGAGCGGGTCTCCGGCCTCCTCCGCGAGGCGGCGTGCCGTCGTCACGAGCCCACCGACCAGCGCGCGGCGACGGGACGACAGGGCGCGGAGCTCGTCGCCGGCGAGACGCTCCTGCGCGTCGCGCAGCTCGGCGCCGAGGGAGAGCAGCGCATCGACCTGCTCGCGGTCGCCACGGACGAGCAGGTTGGTCGCCCACGCGGCCTTCGTCGGCTTCTTCAGCACCTTGATGCGTCGCGCCAGCGCTGCGTCGCCCGAGGCGCGCGCCTCCTTCGCGTACGCCGTGCGCGCTCCGACGAAGTCGCCGGGCAGCACCGCGTACAGCTCCGCCGCCACCGCCTCGAGCGTCACCTTCGTGATCATGGCACGAGGTGGCCCGCCGCAACATCAAGGGCCGCCGTAAGCGCATCGCCGATGTCGTCGGCAACGCCCTCGCCGTCAGGGCCTCGTCACCGCAGACGAGTACGCGCAGCGGCGCGCCGCCATCCTCGACTCGATCTGAGGCGCCTACGACGCCGTACGGGACCGCATCTCCGCGTCGTACGTCTCCATCGCGGTCTGCATCTGCTCCTGGTACGCCGGCTCCGCCAGCCGCGCGCCGATCTCCTCGGGCGACACGTCCTCGAGGTGGGTCGCGAGCCACCAGACGTTGCCGAACGGATCGCACACCCGCCCGCCACGGTCGCCGAAGGCGCTCGTCGCCAGGGGGGTCACCACGCGGGCCCCGGCGTCGAGCGCGGCGGCGAAGGTGGTGTCGACGTCCTCGACGAAGACGCTGAGGAGCGCCGGGCAGTCCGGCCACTCGGGCCTGGCGTCGAACGCCATCACGACGCTGTCCCCGATCAGGACCTCGGCGTGGCCGAGAGTGCCGTCCGGGAGGGCGAAGCGCCCACGTTCGATGGCCCCGAAGGCGGCCACCATGAAGTCGACGAAGTCCGCCGCGCCACGCACGGAGACGTACGGCGTGACGGACCCGTAGTCGGAAGGGATCGGTGACGTGCTCATAGCCCGACACTACGAGCGCTTCCGGTCAGTTCCTGTCCGGATTCGGCCGTCGTCGCTCCGCTCGGCTGCGCCTCACACCTCGCGGGTCATGAACGTGCTGTTCGGGTCCTCGCCGTACGAGCCGAACGGCGCGCACGGGACGAACCCGCACGACGCGTACAGCGCGCGGGCCGGGGCGAAGAACGCCATCGTCCCGGTCTCCAGCGAGATGCGGCCGATCCCCCGCTCCCGGGCGTCGGCCAGGAGGTGCGTGACAAGCCCGCGAGCCACCCCGCGACCGCGGTACCCGGGATCGGTCCGCATGCTCTTGAGCTCCTCGTGACCGGGCTCGAGCGCGGCGAGCGCCGCCGTGCCGATGATCGCGTCGGCGTCGCGGACGACCCACAGGCGTACGCCCGGCTTCTGCAGCGCCGTCAGGTCCAGCGCGTGCCTGCTCTCGGCAGGTGCCGTGGGGGCGAGATCGTCGAGGTGGGCCTGGAGGAAGGGGGCGAGCCGAGGGTCGTCGAAGTCGGCACGGTCGATCAGGATCGTCACGCACCCATGGTCGTACGACGTTGTTTCCGGCTCGTAACACCGCCGGAGGCCTACGACACCAGGCGCACCGGGTCGCCGGAGATCCCCGCGGCGACGTCGGGCCCGCCGTACGTCGCAGGTCAGCGGCGCCGACTAGGGTTCCCCTACCGACGAGGGGACCATGAGGGTCCCGGGTGAGGAGTCCCCATGACGATCAACGTCGTCGCGACGTTCACGGTCAAGGAAGGGTCCGGCGAGGCCTTCGAGGCCGCCGTGGCCGCAGCGCGCCCGGCCATGCTGGCGCAGGACGGCTGCGAGCGCTACGACCTCCAGCGCCGCCGCAAGAGCGAGACGGAGTACGTGCTGCTCGAGGAGTACGCGTCGGGCGACGCGCTGCGCGAGCACGGAGCGTCGGACGCGTTCACGGAGTTCGGTGCAGCGGTCGCCGACCTCGTGGCCGGACCGCCGGAGATCATCTTCCTCGAACCGGTCGGGGAGCAGCGGACGGCCTGAGGACCGCCCGCAGGTAGCACTCGACACCGCTCAGGTCGGAGCCGTCGGTGCGGTAGCCGAGGTAGCCGTCGGGACGGACGAGCAGCCCGCTCCCCTGCGCACCGAGCCCGAGGCGGCGCGCCAGGCGCTCGGACGGCACCACACGGCGCGCCCGCACGACCCCGGGCCACCGGTCCTCGAGGGACCGCACCTGCGACTGCGACCAGCGGTCGACGGGGCCGCACAGCGCGAGCGTGAACGCCGTCGGCGCCAGGCTGCGGTGCAGCGTGCCGGGCTGCCCGTCGACCACCACGGGGCCGTCCGGGACGCGGTCACCCGCGCGCGCCCCACGCACCCGGCCCGCGCGTGCCTCGACCGAGAGCGGGCCTCGGCGGTAGCCGACGTCGAGCTCGGAGACGACGCGGAACCCGGCTCGTCGCAAGGCCGGCACGCGGGCGAGGACCGGCAGCACCGCCGTGGCGACCCGCGGCCGCAGGAACCGGACGAGGGAGCTCGACGACGTCGCGAGGCGGAAGATGCGGCCCGTCGACTCCAGGACGGCGCGCGCGACGGGCAGGCGCTCGGCCTCGTACGAGTCGAGCAGGTCCTCGTCGGCGGCTCCCCGGCAGACGAGGGCGAGCTTCCAGCCGAGGTTGACGGCGTCCTGGATGCCGGTGTTCATGCCCTGCCCTCCGGCCGGGCTGTGGATGTGGGCCGCGTCGCCCGCGAGCAGCACCTTCCCGAGCCGCAGGTGGTCGACACAGCGCTCGGAGATCGAGAAGTCGGTCATCCATACCGGGTCGCGCACGACGACCCGCCCGTCGGTGTGGGCCGCGACGACGCCCTGGAGGTCGGCCAGCGTCGTGCTGCCCTGCAGGCCGGCAGGCTTCACGGTGAGGGCTCGCCACGTCGCCGGGCGGCCCAGCGGGAAGAAGAACAGCATGCCGGTCGGGCCGAGGAAGACGTGGAGCCTGCCCGGCTCGAGGCCGTCGGCCTCGAGGTCGGCGAGGACGAACGTCTGCGGATAGGTCTCGCCGCGGAACGTCGCCCCGGACGCGGCGCGCACCGCGCTGTGGGCGCCGTCGCAGCCGACGACGTACCGCGCGCGGATGCGCGTCGTCGTCTCCTCCCGCCGGACCGTGCACGTCACGCCCGCCGCGTCCTGCTCGAGGTCGGCGAGCGTGCTCGCGCGCTGGACGCGCAGCCCGTCCAGCGCCAGGCGCTCGAGGAGGAGCCGCTCCGTCTCCGCCTGGGAGAGGAAGAGCACGAACGGGTACGCCGTCTCCGTCAGGCCCGTGTCGAAGAGCCGGATCGACGCGGTCCTCCCCCGCCCGTGCACGGCAACGCCCGTCGCGTGGTCCCCGGCGGCGACGAGGCCGTCCGCGACGCGGTGACGGTCGAGCACCTCGAGCGTGCGCGCCTGCACGGCCAGCGCACGCGACTCGTGCACGGCGTCCTGTGCGGCGTCGATGATCGCGACGTCGACGCCGTGGGCGCGGAGCTCGAGCGCGAGCGTGAGTCCCGTCGGCCCGGCACCCACCACGAGGACGTCGACGTCGGCGTGCGGCTCGGCTCCGCTCATGGGGCGAGCCTAGAGCCGATTCAGTCCACGAAGGTGACAACCTCGTCGACGGTGGCGCGCGTGGTCCGGAACGCGTTGACCGGGTGGTCCTGGTCGGCGAAACCCAGCGCCACCGCGCACACCACGAGCCGGTCGTCGGGCAGACCGAGGAACGCGCGGACGTGGTCGGAGAACATCGCGATCGCCGCCTGCGGCACGGTGGCGACGCCGTGGGCGTGCGCGGCGTTGACGAGGTTCGTGACGTACCCGCCGCAGTCGATCGCCCCGTAGACGCCCTGCGCCCTGTCCGTCGTGACGACCGCGACGTGGGGCGCTCCGAAGAACGCGTAGTTCTTGAGCATCTGCTGGCCCCGCGCGTGCAGGTCGGAGCGCTCGATCCCGAGGCTCTCGTAGAGCGCGAAGCCGGACTCGCGCCGTCGTTGCTGGTAGACCCCGGTGTACTCCTGCGGCATCGGGAGGTCCGACGACGGCGGGTTGGCCCGGACGTGCGCGGTCAGGCTCTCCGCGAACCGCGCGGTCGCCTCCCCGCTCACCACGTGCACGTGCCACGGCTGCGTGTTGCACCACGACGGCGTCCGCTGGGCGAGCGCGAGGACCTCGCGGAGCGTCGCCTCCGGCACGGCGTCGCCGCGGAACGCGCGACAGCTCCACCGGTCGGCGAGGACGTCGGACAGCTGCATCGGGGTCTCCTCAAGGTCGGGACTGTGGGTCGCTCAGGTAGCCGAGGCAGAGCCGCACCAGCTCGTCGAGCAGCACGTCGCGCGGGATCGGCGGCGCGTCGAGCACCCAGCGGACGGCCAGGTTCTCCAGCGCCAGCACGAGCACCCACGCGACGACGGCCGGCTGCCGCACCGAGGGCGTACCCGCGCCTGCGGCGGCGAGGTACGCCGCGACGAGATCCTGCACCCGTCGTTCGAGCGTCGTGCGGCGCGCGGCGTTCTGCCGGGCCGGCAGCTCCTCGAAGACCACGCGCAGGAGGGCCGCGTTCTCCTCGAGCGCCGTGAGCAGGGCGTCCGCGCACGCGCGCACCATCCCCGGACCGACCTCGCCGAGCCGGTCGGCCAGTGCCGCCGCGACCTTGTCGGAGACCTCGTCGGAGTAGCGCTCGACGATGGCGGCGACGATCGCGTGCTTGTTCGGGAAGTACTGGTACAGCGACCCGGGGCTGATCCCGGCCGCCTCGGCCACGCGGTTGGTCGAGAACGCGTCGTACCCGTCCCGGAGCAGCACCGCGCGCCCGGAGGCGAGGATGCGCTCGACGGTCGCCCGCGAACGAGCCTGGCGGGGACGCTTGCGCGGCTCGAGCACGACGTCGCCCGACCCGTACGACGGAGGACCGGGAGGCGCCATGCATCGCATCGTAGGCGAGCGATGACTCGCATGAAACCGCCCCCGCGTCGGCCCGGGCCGTCGTTAGCCTGAGTTCGGCGCCCACGCCGCGCCGTACCAGGGGGGACTCATGGACGACCGGACCAGCGCACTCGACACCGCGCACGCGCGCGCTCGGGACTTCCTCGACGGTCTGGGGTCCCGTCCGGTGTGGCCGACGGCCTCGTACGAGGAGATGCTCGACGCGCTCGGCGGACCGCTTCCCGAGCAGGGCGAGGACGCGTCGAGCGTCGTCGACGCCCTGGCCCGGCTGGCAGATCCCGGCCTCGCGGCGATCGCCGGCGGACGGTTCTTCGGGTTCGTGATCGGCGGGGAGCTGCCCGCCGCGCTCGGCGCCGACTGGCTCACCTCCGTGTGGGACCAGAACGGCGCCCTCACCTCCCTCACCCCGGCCGCCGCCGCGGCGGAGCGCACGGCGGGCGGCTGGATCGCCGAGGCGCTCGGACTGCCCGAGGACACCGCCGCCGGGTTCGTCACCGGCGGGCTGATGGCGAACTTCACCGGGCTGGCCGCCGCCCGGCACCGCGTGCTCGCCGACGTCGGCTGGGACGTCGCGCAGCGGGGGCTCGCCGGATCCCCACCGATCCGGCTGGTCGTGGGCGAGCACCGTCACGACACCCTCGACCTCGCCGCGCGCTACCTCGGGCTCGGCCGCGACGCGTTCGTGCTCGTCGACGCCGACGCGGACGGGCGGATGCGGCCCGGGGCGCTGGAGACCGCGCTCTCCTCCACCGCCGGGCCGGCGATCGTGTCGCTCCAGGCGGGCGAGGTCCACACCGGTGCGTTCGATCCTTTCGAGGCGCTGATCCCGATCGCGAAGGCCGCGGGAGCGTGGGTCCACGTCGACGGCGCCTTCGGTCTCTGGGCGGCCGCCAGCCCCGGGCTCGCGCACCTCACGGCCGGGATCGACGGTGCCGACTCGTGGGCCACCGACGCGCACAAGACGCTCAACGTCCCGTACGACTGCGGGGTCGCGCTCGTCCGCCGCCGTACCGACCTCGTCGAGGCGTTCGCGATCGCCGCCGACTACATCACCGGCTCGAGCGAGGACCCGATGGACCTCGTCCCGGAGTTCTCCCGACGGGCGCGGGGCTTCACCGTCTGGGCCGCACTGCGCAGCCTCGGCCGCAGCGGGCTCGCCGACCTCGTCGACACGCTCGCCGCCCGCGCGGCACGGTTCGCCGCACGCCTCGCCGAGGTGCCCGGGGTCACCGTGGCGAACGACGTGGCGTACACGCAGGTGATGCTCCGCCTCGACGACGACCGCCGTACGACGGAGGCCGGCCGCCGCATCCTGGCCGACGGCACCGCGGTGCTGACGCCGGCCGTGTGGCAGGGCCGCGCCGTCCTGCGGTGCTCGGTGTCGAGCTGGGCCACCACCGAGGAGGACGTGGACCGGACCGTCGACGCGGTGGCGAGGGTCGTCGCGTCACTGGCGTGACCCTCCTGACGCGAGTGGTATGCGAGCAAAGACTCGCGTCAGGATGGCGGTATGACGACGCTCGACAGCACCCCGCCCACGCCCCGCACGCCCGCCGTCCCGAGCCGGTTCCGGGAGGCCGAGGAGCGCGGGGCCCGCATCGCGAAGCCGTTGCGCCTGTTCGGGCGCGTCACCGAGGTCGACGAGGACCTCATGGAGCGGATCGGTGCCGGCTTCCTCGAGCGCGACGAGGTCGGGCACCGCCTCGCCGACGCGATGCGGATGCGAGCAGGTGAGCCCGGGCGGGTCGCGATGCGCGAGTTTGCCGTGCGCCTGGCCGACCCGACGGCCCCGGCCGAGTCCCCTGCGCTGGCCGACTTCTTCGCCGCGGTCGAGGCCACGCCGGACTGGGTCAACCTCGATCTCATCGCCGAGGCGGGCCGGGTCCAGCGCCGGTTCGGGCGCAACGCGGCGGACGTGCTCCTGCAGCTGTCGCTCATCGGCGGCTACCGCTTCGGCGGACCGACCGACCTCCTCGTCGCCACCGGCGGCCTCACCGGGGAGATGACCCGACGCCGTCTCGCGGAGACGCAGAAGTGGGCCGTCGCCCTCGCCCAGCCCGACGCCCTCCTCCCGTACGGCGAGGGCTGGCGTCTCACGGTCCACGTGCGCGCCATGCACGCCCTCGTGAACCACGCCTTCGAGCGGGACTGGGACGTCGCGCGCTGGGGTCTGCCGATCAACCAGACCGACCAGGCCGCCACGCTCGGGCTCTTCGACGGCGTCCTCCTGATCGGCGTGCGGGCGCTCGGCGTCCCGGTCACCCGCGACGAGTCACGCGCGGTCATGCACCTGTGGAAGTACGTCGGGTGGCTGATGGGCGTCGACGACGCGTGGCTCGTCGACGACGAGCGCGAGCGTCACCGCCTCAACTACCACCTCGTCCGTGCCCAGGCCGACATCTCCGACGCGGGCCCGCAGCTTGCGCAGGCGATCACGCAGACCCTGGGCGACCTGCCGCAGGGGGCGTTCCGCCGGGAGCGGACGCTGTCGATGCTCACCGCGTTCCTCGGCGTGCGCAGCATGCACGAGCTCGGCCTGCCGGTGCGTCCGCCGTGGGCGACGGCTGCGACGTTCGCGGAGAACACCGTCCGCTACCGCCTGCTAGGCCGGGGCGAGACCGGTCGGCGCCGGCTCCAGGCGTGGGGCGACCGCGTCGCCGACGCGCTGCTGCGCGACTACTACGGAGGCGACGGGGAGCAGGAGCTGGGGACGCTGCGCTGAGGTCGGCGGCACGCTCGGTCGCCACGGCCGCCACCACGACGAAGACGGCGCCGACCACGGCGTCGGCCAGCCAGTGGTTCGCGGTCGCGACCACGACCAGCGCCGTGAGGACGGGGTACGCCCACACCGCGCGCCCCGCGGGTCCCGGCCAGCAGCGGCGCAGCGTCACCGCGACCCACACCGCCCAGCCGACGTGCATCGACGGCATCGCCGCGAGCTCGTTGGTGACTCCGCCGCTCCCCGACGGACCGGGCGTGCTGCCCCACCAGCCCCACGGCGCCGTCTCGACGAGGACGTCGGGATAGCCGGCCATGAAGCGCGGCGGGGCGGTGGGCATCAGCAGGTAGACCACGAGCGCGGCGACCGTCGCGATCACGAGCACGTTGCGCGCCCACGGGTAGAGCGCGCGGTGCCGGAACCAGACGTACAGCAGCACGGCCGCGGTCACGACGTAGTGCGCGAAGGCGTAGAAGCCCGACGCCGCGACCGCCGCGACCTCGTGGGCGCTCGTCCACGTCGCGAGAGGGTGCTCGAGGTCGAGGCCGAACCAGCCCTCGACCTGCACGATCTGCGTCGCCACCTCCCTCGCGGCGTGGACGTCGTCGCCGGCGGCGAGCCGCGTGACGGAGTAGCCGACGTACAGGACCGCCACGAGCGCGAGCTCTCGGAGCCCCTGCGCCCGGTGTCGCCTGATCGTCCGCGTCACGCGGTCGCCGCCCCTCACAGGATCAGTGGTGCGCCACCGGGGCACCCGCCTCGCGGCGCGGGAGGAACGCGCCGATCACGAGCGCCACGAACGCGGCTGCCGCACCGATGCCCATCACGAGGCGGAGGGCGTCCTGCGACGCCACGGCATAACCGCCGAGGTCGAGCGTCAGCTCGGCGAGGATGACCCCCGCCACCGCGCTGGCGATCGACGTGCCGATCGAGCGCATCAGCGTGTTGAGGCTGTTCGCGGCGGCCGTCTCGTTCGACGGGACCGCGCTCATGATGAGCGCGGGCATCGCCCCGTACGCAAGACCGGTGCCCGCGCCGATGATGCACGAGACGAGCACCAGCTCCCAGACCGCGCTCATCAGGACGATGTTGGTCAGGTAGCCGCACCCCACGACGAAGGCACCGATCATCAGCGAGACCTTCGGACCCGAGGCCCGCGAGATCCGCGCAGACAGCGGTGCGGCCGCCATCATCACCAGACCGGACGGCGCCATGACCAGACCGACGTCGAGCATGGAGCCCCCGAAGCCGAAGCCCGTCTCCTTCGGGAGCTGGATGATCTGCGGCATCACGAGCGACATCGCGAACATCGCGAACCCGAACATCACCGACGCGCCGTTGGTCAGCAGCACCTGGCGGCGCACCGAGGTGCGCAGGTCGACCAGCGGCTCGGAGGTGCGGAGCTCCCAGAACCCCCAGGCGACGAGGACGACGACCGACGCTGCACCGAGGCCGAGCGTGCGCCCGGAGTCCCAGCCCCAGGTGCCCCCCTTGGAGATCGCGAGGAGTCCGCAGATGAGCGCGACCGAGAGCCCGAGGGCGCCGACCGGGTCGAACCGTCCTCCGCTGCTCAGGTCCGCCGCGGGAACGAGGAAGACGACCAGCGCGAGCGCGACGACACCGAGCCCTGCGGCGACCCAGAAGAGGACGTGCCAGTCGAAGTGGTCCGCGAGGAGAGCCGCTGCGGGCAGGCCCAGCGCGCCTCCCACGCCGAGCGAGGCGCTCATCAGCGCGACCGCGCTCCCGAGCCTCTCGGCCGGCAGCTCGTCGCGCATGATGCTGATCCCCAGCGGGATGACGCCGGACGCGAGCCCCTGGAGGACCCGACCGACGATCAGAAGCACGAGCGTGGTGCTCAGCGCCGCCACGACCGAGCCCGCGATCAGGAGCACCAGGCTGACGAGCAGCATCCGGCGCTTGCCGTACATGTCACCGAGGCGGCCGACGGTCGGCGTCGCCACCGCCGCGGCGAGCAGCGTCGCCGTGACGGCCCAGGCGGTGTCGGAGGCGTCGGCGTCGAGCAGACGAGGCAGCTCCGGGATCAGCGGGATCACGATGCTCTGCATCAGGGCGACGACGATGCCCGAGAACGCGAGCACGGCCACGATGGTCGAGCTCGCCCGCGGCGGGACCTCGTGACGCGCCGCGTCGGGCGTGGATGTGGCGGTGGACATGGAGCTCCTCGGAGGGGGCGTACGGCTAACGGAGCGACTTTAAGTCAACTGCTTGACTTATTCAAGCGGCTAGAGTGGCACCGTGCCCCGACGAACGAGGTGGATGTGACCAGAACCACGACCCGCGACAGCCGCGCAGCCGCGACCCGGGAGGCCATCCTGTCCACCGCCGAGCGCCTCTTCGCCGAGCACGGGATCGCCAACGTCTCCAACCGCCAGATCAGCGAGGCAGCGGGGCAGGGCAACAACGCTGCGGTCGGCTACCACTTCGGGACGAAGACGGATCTCGTCCGCGCCATCGCCCAGCGGCACTCCGCCGCGATCGCGACGATCCGCCGCCGGATGCTCGACGACATGGACGACACGGCGGACCTGCGCGACTGGGTGGCGTGCCTCGTGGAGCCGGTCGCGGAGCACCTCGACGACCTCGGCGACCAGACCTGGTACGCCCGGTTCACCGCCCAGCTCTCGACCGACCCGGCGCTCCGCTCGCTCGTCGACCGCGAGACCGCCGACGACGAGAGCGTGCGCGTCGTCGTCGCGGGGATCGGACGCCACCTCGAGGCGGTCCCCCCGGACGTCTGGCGGGCGCGGGCGACGATGATGCGGCACCTCCTCACCCAGATGAACGCCGAGCGTGAGCGGGCGGTCGCCGACGGAGCACCGGTGGACCGCGAGCGCCGCGCGACGACCGTCGCGCTCGTCGACGCGATCACGGGGATGCTGCAGGCGCCGGTGACCCCGGTCTGAGCCCTGTCGTGACGGTCAGCGGCCCAGCTCGAGCCGGTCCACGACGTGCTCGGCGATCGCCAGGCTCGACGTCGCGGCCGGCGAGGGCGCGTTGCGGACGGCCGTGACGCCGTCGCGCTGGTCGATGACGAAGTCGTCCACGAGCGAGCCGTCGCGATCGACGGCCTGCGCCCGCAGACCGAGACCGCTGCGCCTCACGTCGGCGGCCCCGATCGCCGGGACGTAGCGGCGGGCGTCCTTCATGTACGCCCTCTTCGACAGCACGCCGCGGACCTCGGTGATCCCGGTCTGCCAGTGCTCCCCCGCGAAGCGCCAGAAGCCCGGCCAGGCGAGCGTGTCACCGAGGTCGCGCGGCGTGATCGAGACGCGGCCGTACCGTTGCCGGCTCAGCGCGAGGAACGCGTTGGGCCCGACCTCGAGCTCGCCGGTGACCCGACGCGTGAAGTGGACCCCGAGGAAGGGGTAGCGCGGGTCGGGCACCGGGTAGATCATGCCGCGCACGTACTCGCGCTTGGCCCCGACGACCGCCATGTACTCGCCACGGAAGGGGACGATGCGCGGCCCCGCCGCTCCCCCGGCCAGCCGCGAAACGCGGTCGCTCTGCAGCCCCGCGCAGATCACCAGCCGGTCGACGCGGTGGGTCTGCGACCCGGCGGTCACGGACACCGCGCCGGCGCGGCGTGCGATCCCGGTGACCTCCGTCGAGAGGTGGACGGTGCCGCCGGCGGCGACGATGTCGTCGGCCAGCGCCCGGGTGACGCCGCCGTAGTCGGTGATCGCGGTCGCCGGCGAGTGCAGCGCGGCGATGCCGGTGGCGTACGGCTCGAGCTCGGCGATCCCCGCAGCATCCACGCGGGTCAGCCCCGGCACGCCGTTCTCGCGGGCGGTCTTCTCGAGCGCGTCGAAGCGCCCCATCTCGGACGGGTCGACGGCGACGACCAGCTTGCCGCACTCGTCGTACGCGATGCCGTGCTCGGCGCAGAACTCCTTCAGCAGGCTCCGGCCCCGGGTGCACAGCCGTGCCTTCAGGCTCCCCGGCCGGTAGTAGATCCCCGCGTGCACGACCCCGGAGTTGTGCCCCGTCTGGTGGGCGCCGAGACGGTCCTCCTTCTCGAGGACCACGACCCGGTCGTCGGGGTGCCGACGGGCGATCTCGCGGCCGACGGCCAGGCCGACGATGCCTCCGCCGACGATCCCGATCGTGCGCTGGCTCAACGGGTCACGCTCCTTCCTGCGCTGATCGGAACGGTAGTCTCCCGCCGTGACGAACGTCGTAGGACCACGCGCCGTCTTCGGCGTCATCGTGCCGAGCACCAACACCGTCGTCGAGCACGACTACTGGCGAGCCGGTGTCGAGGGCGTCGCGTTCCGTGCCGGGTCGATGCACATCGCCGACCCGTCGATGGACGGCGACGTCGGCTTCGAGGCGCTCCTCGTGCAGATCCGCGCCTCGATCGACGCCGCGGTGCGCGACGCGCTCACGGCCGAGCCCGACCGGCTGGTGATGGGGATGTCGGCCGAGACGTTCTGGGGCGGCGTCGCGGGCAACGCGGCGTTCGAGCGTCGCTTGCGCGAGGCCACGGGGCTGCCGGTCACCACGGGTGCCAGTGCGTGCCGGGCGGCGCTCGAGGAGCTCGAGGTCCGGAGGATCGCGGTCTTCTCGCCGTACCAACCGGTCGCCGACGTGGAGGTGGGCCGGTTCTTCACCGAGGCCGGCTTCGACGTCGCCGCGATCACCGGGCTGCGCTGCGCCACGGCGACCGACATCGCTCGCGTCGGCGAGCAGCGGCTGCGCGAGGTGGTCGCGCAGCTCGACGGGCCGGACGTCGAGGCGATCGTCCAGGTCGGCACGAACCTGTCGTTCGTCGGGCTGTCGGAGGCGCTGGAGGCCGAGCTCGCCAAGCCGGTCGTCGCGATCAACGCCGCCACGCTCTGGCACGCGCTGCGCCAGCACGGCATCGAGGACCGGGTCGAGGGATCGGGCGTGCTCCTTCGGGACCACTGACGCGTGCGGGCAGCGCGGATCACTCCTCCGCGGTCAGCTCGAGCATCGTGTGCTGGGTGTCCAGGCCCTCGACGTTGACGAGCGTGCAGGCGGCGACGCGCGCCCGCCACACGCGTGCGACCGAGAGGTCCGTACGCGGCTGCAGCGGGTACTTGTTGGGCGTGAAGGAGTTCCCGCCGTTGCCCCCACGACTCACGTGCACGTGGTTGAGGTAGCGGATCCCGGTGTCGAGATCCTGCAGCGCGGGGTGACGGAAGGCCTCGCCCATGTCGAAGCCACGACGCTTCTTCTCGGGCCGGGTGTCCTCGTACTCGGTGACCTCGACGACGTGACCGACCGGGATCGGCGCGGGATAGTTGACCGCCAGGTATGCCATGGCGGCACGCTACCGAGAACGCGGGCACACGGGAGAACGGCACGATGGACGCAGACCGCTCAGGACGGCCCCCGAGGCCGACCCCGGCGGAGATCGCGGCCGCCGAGGGCCGCACGATCCCGGACTGGGTGCGCCCGAGGCTGCGCGTGCTGTTCTGCGGGCTGAACCCGGGGCTCTACTCCGGCGCGACAGGGCTGCACTTCGCCCGCCCGGGCAACCGCTTCTGGCCGGCGCTGCACCTGTCAGGCTTCACCGACCGCCGCCTGGAGCCGTGGGAGCGGGATGCCCTGCTCGACCGAGGTCTGGGCATCACCAACCTCGTGGCCCGGACGACCGCTCGCGCGGCGGAGCTCACGCGCGAGGAGCTGGCCGAGGGCGGACGCGCGCTGGAGGACCGCACCGCACGGGCGGGCGCCAGCTGGGTCGCGGTCCTCGGCATCACCGGCTACCGCGCGGCGTACGCGGAGCCCGCCGCGGCGATCGGGCCGCAGGACCGCCGCATCGGCGGGGCACGGACGTGGGTGCTGCCGAACCCCAGCGGGCTCAACGCCCACTTCACGCTCCCCCGGCTCGCCGAGGAGTTCGCGCGCCTGCGCGCGGAGGTCGACGGGCCTCAGTGACCGCGGGTGGCGACGCCTCGGCCCCGGCAGACGAAGCTGGACGCGTCCTCGGGATCGCCTCGCGTGTAGCGCGCGATCGCCGGGTACGGGCAGAGCGGCCGCGTGCGGTCAGGTGCCCAGTCGGCCGGAACGTCGGGGTTGACGCCGCCGGGATTGCCCTGGCCACGGGCGGAGGCGATGATCCGGTCAGGAGCGTCACCGTGCTCGACCCAGGCCACGATCGCGGCGAGGCCGTCGAGCTGGTCGGTGGCGGGTCCTCCGCGGACGTGTCCCATGCCCGGGACCTCGAAGTAGCGGACGAAGCGGTCCGCCCTCTGACGGTTCGCCCGCTCGAGCCCCTCGTACCACGACGCCGTGTCGTCGGGCGAGAAGACGCCGTCGGCCGCTCCGTGGACCACGATCATCTTCGCTCCCCGGTCGCGCAGCGTACCGAGGTCGGTGGGGTCAGGTGGCGTCATTAACGACATCGCACTCTCGGCATAGACGTCGTCGCTGGCGAAGATCTTCGGTGCTTCCGTGTCGACGTCGTAGGCGAGCGCGTAGGCACGCAGGTCCGCCAGGATCCCGACGTCGGCCGGCGGCGTGGAGAAGATGAACCCGACGGCCGCCGGGTCCAGCTGCACGGAGTTGCGGAACTTCCAGGCCGCCCAGCCCGGCTGGACGATCCCGGGATCGAACGGGAACGAGCGGTAGAGCGCGCGGCCCCGGCTGTCGCGGGCGCCGTCGAAGACCCGCTGCACGACGCGCTTCTGCTCTCGGGTCAGGCACGTGCCGTCGCGACCGTCGGCGCAGGTCGGCACGTCGCGACGCAGGTCGAGCACGCGCTGGCAGCGGGCGCTGTCCTGGACCAGACCGTCGGCCAGTCCGTCGAGCCGGTCGCAGCGCCGCAGGATCGCCGCGGCGACCACCTCGCGCTCCTCGACCGGCAGCGCGGTCTCGAGGTCGGCGGTCGTGGTCGCGATCGTCGCCCACTGCTGGGCGCCCCACAGCTGGGCGACGGCCGCCTTGGGCAGGTTGAACCCCGGAGCGACGGCGAGGAACCCGTCGTACTGGTCGGCGTAGCGGGCGGACGCGACCATCGTGTGACGACCACCGTTCGAGCCGCCGGCGATGTACGACCGGTCGGGACCACGCCCGTACGCCGCCGCGACCAGCCGCTTCGCCATCGGCGTCACGGTGCCGACGGCCGCGTAGCCGTAGTCCAGGCGCGCCTGCGGGTCGCGTCCGAAGAGCGGGTTCTGGGCCGCGCTGTGCCCGGCGTCCGAGCTCAGCACTGCGAAGCCGAGCTGGAGACCGTTCTCCAGCTGGCCGCCGGTGATGCTGCCCGTGGCGGGCACGACGTTGCCGTCGATGCCTCCGTTGGCCTGGTAGAGGAACCGTCCGGCCCACTGGACCGGCAGCCGTGCCTCGAAGCCGATCGCGTAGGTCTGACCGTCGACGTCGCTGGTCCGCTCGTTCATCCTGCCCCGCACCAGGCAGTGCTCACCGACCGGCGCTCCGGCGTTCGTGAGGGTCCCGGCAGGAACCCGCTCGACCATGGTGATCGTGGTGCGCGGGTGCGCGAAGGCGGCCAGCGCCTCGCAGGTCGTGAGCGTCCCGGGACGGGCGGGCGCGAGCTGCGGGAGGGCGTGACCGTCGTGCCGCGGGTCGCGCCCGGAGGCCGCTGCGGGCGTGACCGTCGACAGCACGAGCGCGAACGCGGCGACCACGGCGAGGGACGCAGCGAGGGTACGGCGCTGGTGGCGGGTCACGGTCATCACTCCCCGCTGCCCAGGAGGCCGCTGACGTCGGGCTCGTTCTCGATCCACCCCTCGTCCTCCATCAGCGCGCCGATCTGCTCGAGCTGCGCCTCGCGCATGTCGGTGCCGAAGGCCTCCAGCTTGATCTTCGCGGCCGTGTCGGCCTTGATGTTGGGGTTGACCTCGGGGATCTTCTCGCGCACCGCGTCCGGGTTGTCCTCCGCGTACTGCAGGGTCTCCTCGAGCGCCGCCGTCATGTCCTCGACGAGGTCAGGGTCCTTCTCCGCCAAGGTGGCGGAGGTGAACATCAGCTGCGTGGGCATGCCGGGGGCGGCGACCAGGCAAGGGTTGGTGACGAGCTGGTTGCCCTCGGCGAGGAGCCCGCTCATGAACGGCTCGGGCACCCAGACGGCGTCGGCGTTGCCCTTCGCCAGCGCGGCGGGCATGTCGGGGAAGCCGAGCTCGATGAACTCCACCGTGTCGGGATCGCCGCCGTCCTTGCGGACCGCCTCGCGGATCGTCAGGTCGCCCATGCTCTGGACCGTGTTGATCGCGACGGTCTTGCCCTCGAGGTCCTTGGCGCTCGTGATCCCCGAGTCCTTGGCCGCGATGACCGCGTTGATCGAGTCCGCCGCGTCCTCGTGCTCGGACGTCCAGTGGCTGACCGCTTCGACGTCGAGCCCCTTGTCGCGTGCCGTGAGCAGCGAGACCGGGTTGCTGGTCGCGAAGTCGATCTCCTGCGACATCACGGCCGGGAGCAGCGCCGCACCGCCCTGGCCGGTCTCGATCTCGAGCTCGATGTCGTGGTCGGCGAAGAAGCCTTGGTCGATCCCGGCGTACAGCGCGGCGGTCGGCACGATGGGGAGCATCCCGACGGTGACCTGGCGGGGCCCGTCCCCGTCGTCCCCGTCGCCGCCGTCTCCTCCACAGCCGGTCAAGGCGAGGGCGAGGCAGACTGCTGCGGTGACACCGATCTTGTTCATGGCGCACTGACCCTTCTCCGTGTGGCGTAGGTCACACGATGCCGAAGGTTAGTTAAGATTGTCAATGATTCATTTTCTGATCGAGTTGGAGGACCGATGACGAGCGAGCGCAGCACAGCCACCGCGCAGGGCGATCTGCGCGAGGACGTGGGCTTCCTCCTGTCCATCGCCCGCGCGCGCACGTCCCGTCGCGCCAACGAGGCGCTGGCCGCGCTCGACCTGCGGGCGCGGACCTACTCGGTCCTCGCGATGGCGGCGACGGCGGACGGCATCACCCAGCGCGACGTCGCCGACGCCCTCAGCCTGAACCCGAGCCAGATCGTCCCCCTCGTCGACGACCTCGCCGATCGGGGGTTGGTCGAGCGCCGCCCCCACGCGAGCGACCGGCGCGCACGCGTCATCGCCGCGACGGACGCCGGCCGGGCGCTGCACGCCGACGCCCGGGAGCGTGTTCGGCGCGCCATGGACCAGGTGTTGCGCGACCTCGACGAGCGCGAGCGCGAGACGCTGCGCGGCCTCCTCGCGCGGGTGATCGCCGGCGCCGACGACGCCAGCTGAGGCTCACTCGCCTGCGGCGGTTGGCTCCACCACGTCGAGCAGCTCGGCGGCGACCACCGCGGCCGACGCCTCGTACGCCGCGGCGAGCGTGCGGAAGAGCCGCTCGGCCTGCCCGGCGACCGGCTGCTGCGGCAGCAGCGGCGCGGGAAGACGTGGGGTCTCGCGCACGACCTGCAACCAGTCGGTGTGCAGGACGAGCTGGCGCGCGAGGTCGTCCGACAGACCCGGCACGACCGCGTCGCGCTCCCACCGCCGGACGAAGGACGCGTAGCGCCGCGCGATCCCGTCGAGGTCGAACGCGCGCTCGAGCAGCTCGCGGTCGTCGGTGACGCCGGCCGAGCGCGACGTCATCGTCGTCACCTGACGGTCGCCGGCGAGCGGGCCGAGGACGACGTCGAGGTCCCGGCGCCCCGGAGCGATCCACAGCCCGTGCTGCAGCATGCCGAAGCCCTCCCAGACCAGACGCGCACGGAACGCGTTGCGCTCGGCGCGCCGCTCCTCGGGGAGGGAGAACCCGACGAGGCTCCAGCTTCCGTCCCAGGCGACGTCCACCGCCCCCCGCTCCCACACCCGCCGGCGACCGTCCTCGAGGACGTCGACCGCGCGTGGCGTCAACCCGACGTAGGCCTGGCGTCCGCGCCGGTGGCGCTCGAGCAGCCCGCGTCGCGCCATCCGCGCGAGCGTGGTCCGGCTCGCCTCCTCCGACACTCCGACGCGTGACATGACGTCGATCACGCTGCCCGTCGAGACGAGCACACCCGAGCCGAGCACGTAGATCCCGAGGAAGCTGAACATGACCGACTGCGGGCGCAGTCCGTCGGGCAGCGCGTCACCGTCCGTGGTCGTCACAGCGCGAGGGTAGTCGCTCCGAGCGAGATCGGACACATTCTTGACGCTCGTCGTCGATGTGCCTACCGTTGCCGAGGTCATGGCATCCACGAGAGGCGAGCCCATGGACCTGTCCGGACGAGCCGTCGTCGTGACCGGGAGCGGGCGCGGGCTCGGGCGCGCCTACGTCGAGGCGCTCGGCGCCGCCGGCGCCTCGGTCGTCGTCAACGACGTCGAGCAGAACCTCGTGGACGAGGCCGTCGCGGCCGTCGAGCGCGCCGGGGGTCGCGCGGTCGGTGTCGTGGCCGCCGTCGGCAGCACCGCGACGGCGGACGCGCTCGTCGCCGCCGCCGTGGAGACGTTCGGCCGCCTCGACGTCATGGTGACCAACGCCGGCATCCTGCGCGACCGCATGCTGTGGAAGATGTCCGACGACGAGTTCGACGCCGTGATCGACGTGCACCTGCGCGGCACGTTCACCTGCGCTCGAGCCGCCGCCCGCCGGATGCGCGAGCAGGGCGAGGGCGGGAGCCTGGTCTTGGTCTCCTCCCCCGCCGGCCAGCGCGGCAACGTCGGGCAGACGAACTACGCGGCCGCGAAGGCCGGCATCGTCGCGATGGCCCGCACCTGGGCGATGGAGCTGGCGCGGGCGGGCGTCGACGTCAACGCCGTCGTCCCGGTCGCCGCCACCGAGATGACCAAGACGATCCCCGCGTTCGGCCCCGCCATCGAGGAGGCCGAGCGCACGGGAGGCGACCTGCCCGCATGGATGCGCAAGGACGAGGGACTGGGCACCGTCGAGGACGTCGCCTCGCTCGTCGTCTTCCTCGCCTCCGACGCCGCGAGGGGGATCACCGGCCAGGCGATCGGGATCGGCGGCGACCGGCTCGCCCTGTGGGCGCACCCGCAGGAGAAGAGCGTCGCCCTCCGCGACGGCGGGTGGAGTGCCGACGAGATCGCCGCAGCGTGGAGCACCGGAGTCGGTGCCGAGCCGGAGACGTACGGGGTCCCCGCTCCGAAGGCCCCCCAGGCATGAGCGGGCCGTCGTACGACCTCGACGCGGTCACCGCCATCGACGTCCACACGCACGTGGAGATCGACGCCGAGGGGCACGGCTCGCTCAGCCCGGCGCTGTTCGCTGCCTCGGCGGACTACTTCACGTCCGAGGCGCACCGCCAGCCGACGATCGACGAGACCGCGGCCTACTACCGCGAGCGCCGGATGCTCGCGATCACGTTCACCGTCGACGCGGAGCACGCGACAGGCCACCGCGCGATCTCCAACGAGGAGGTCGCCGCTGCCTGCGCGCGGCACGCCGACGTGCTGATCCCGTTCGCCAGCATCGACCCGTGGAAGGGCAGGGCCGGCGCTGCGGAGGCGCGGCGGCTGGTCGAGGAGCACGGCGTACGCGGCTTCAAGTTCCACCCGAGCATCCAGGGGTTCTCGCCGAACGACCCCCTGGCCTACCCGTTGTACGAGGTGATCGAGGAGCTGGGCGCGGTCGCGCTCTTCCACACCGGCCAGACCGGCATCGGCGCGGGCGTCCCCGGCGGCGGGGGCATCCGGCTCAAGCACTCGAACCCGATGCTCGTCGACGACGTCGCGGTCGACTTCCCCGAGCTGCGCGTCATCCTGGCCCACCCGTCCTTCCCCTGGCAGGACGAGGCGCTCGCCGTGGCGACGCACAAGCCGTACGTCCACATCGACCTGTCCGGGTGGTCCCCGAAGTACTTCCCGCCGCAGCTGGTCCGCTACGCCAACACGCTCCTGCAGGACAAGGTGCTGTTCGGGTCCGACTACCCGGTGATCACGCCCGACCGGTGGCTCGCCGCGTTCGAGCAGCTCGACATCCGGCCCGAGGTCCGCCCCAAGATCCTGAAGGAGAACGCCTCGCGCCTCCTGGGACTTGCTCCAGCCCCCACCGACGACACGACGAAGGACGCACGATGACCCTCACCGTCCACGGGATCGACGAGATCAAGGCCCTGGCCGGCACCGACCTCGGCACGAGCGACTGGCTCGAGATCAGCCAGGCGCGCGTCGACACGTTCGCCGACGCCACCGACGACCACCAGTGGATCCACGTCGACCCCGAGCGCGCGGCGGACGGGCCCTTCGGCGGGACCATCGCCCACGGCTATCTCACGCTCGCGCTGATCATCCCCTTGTTCAACGCGCTGCTGGAGATCAAGGGTGTCTCCATGGGCGTGAACTACGGGCTCGACAAGGTGCGGTTCCCCGCGCCCGTCCCCGTCGGCTCCAGGATCCGGCTGGCAGGGCGCGTCGCCTCGGTGGAGGACGTCTCCGGAGGCGTCCAGATGAAGGTCGACTTCACCGTCGAGATCGAGGGATCGTCCAAGCCCGCGGCCGTCGCGGAGGCGATCTACCGCCAGTACGCCTGAGTCGTCCGAGGAGGCCCGCCGTGCACAACCGAGGGATCGGTGCCTGGCCAGCGCGTCGAGCGCGGTCCACGCCCGACGCCGTGGCGCTGGTCCACCGCGGCGAGCGCACGACGTACGCGGTGCTCCACGACCGGGTGACCCGGCTCGCTCACGGGCTGCGCGAGCGTGGCGTCGAGGCCGGCGCCCGCGTCGCGTACCTCGGCCCGAACCATCCTGCGTTCGTCGAGACGATGTTCGCCACGCACGTCCTCGGCGGGGTGTTCGTCCCCCTCAACTGGCGCCTCGCGGCCCCCGAGCTCGACTACACCCTGGACGACGTCGGGGCCTCCGTGCTGGTGATCGCGCCGGAGAACGCCGCGGTCGCCAGTTCCCTCGCCTGGGCGGGGACGCGCATCGCGCGCGACCCGCACGACGGCCGAGCCGTCTCGTACGAGGAGGTTCTCGCGCCGAGCGGCTCACCCCCGATCGACGTCCCGGTCGCACCGTCGGACCCCGCACTCGTCCTCTACACCTCCGGGACGACCGGGCGTCCGAAGGGAGCGGTGCTCACCCACGACAACCTGCACTGGAACACCCTCAACCTGCTGATCGACGTCGACGTGGCGGGCGACGAGGTGACGCTCGTCAGCGCGCCGCTGTTCCACGTCGCCGCGCTGGACCAGACGTTCCTGCCGACCTTCCTGAAGGGTGGGACCTCGGTGATCATGCCGTCGTGGGACGTCGAGGCCTGCTTCGACCTCGTCGAGCAGGAGCGCGTCACCTGGATGTTCGGGGTGAGCGCCATGTTCGCCGGGCTCACCCGCTCGCCGCGCTGGGAGACCGCGGACCTCTCCTCCCTCCGGACGCTGATGTCCGGGGGCGCACCTGTCCCGGAGGCGCTGATCCGCGCGTACCAGGACCGGGGGCTGGTGTTCTGCCAGGGCTACGGCATGACCGAGACCGCACCGGGGGCGACCTTCCTGCGCCCCGAGCAGAGCGTGAGCCGGCTCGGCACCGCCGGGACGCCCTGCTTCTTCGTCGACGTCCGCGTCGCGTCGCCCGACCTCGAGGACGTCGGCATCGGGGTGCCGGGCGAGGTCCTCGTCCGCGGCCCCAACGTCAGTCCCGGCTACTGGGGCCGCCCGGACGCCACCGCGGCAGCGTTCACCGAGGACGGCTGGCTGCGGACCGGGGACGTCGCGACCGTCGACGCCGACGGCTACCTCACGATCGTCGACCGGGTGAAGGACATGTACATCTCGGGCGGGGAGAACGTGTACCCCGCGGAGGTGGAGGCCGCGATGTTCGAGCACCCAGGAGTCGCGGAGGCAGCGGTGATCGGCGTCCCGGACGAACGCTGGGGTGAGGTCGGCGCAGCGTACGTCGTCGCCCGCCCCGGCGCGTCGCTCGATCCTGACGACCTGCGCGCGTTCCTCCGGACGCGGCTCGCGTCGTACAAGGTCCCGGTCCATGTCCACGAGGTCGAGGACCTCCCCCGCACGGGCTCCGGCAAGGTGCGCAAGCACGCTCTCCGTGACCTGGACGCCTAGGCCGGCCGCGGAGGGCGCTCTGGAGCTGCGGCGCAGCCGACGGTTTGCGCCAGGGCCTGTTTGGGTATCGCATGGCGATATGACGGAAATCTCCCGGTTCTCCCTCGTCCTGACCGCCGCGGCGACCGTGGTCGCGGGGCTCGTCGCGCCGGGCCTCACGCCGACGGCACCGGCCACGGCCGAGGCCGCCACCAGCTCCGCCCTGGCCACCGCCCCCGCAGCGGCCGCCCGCGTCACCGGCCGGACGACGGTCCGCGTGGGGTCGTACAACGTCCACCGGGACGGTCACCCGCTGCCCTGGACGGCGAAGCGCCGCGACCGGGTGGCGTCGCAGATCCTGCGCAGCGGCTTCGACGTGGTCGGGCTGCAGGAGTCCAACGGCAACACCAACTTCCCGTCGCTCTACCGGAAGGTGAAGCACCGGTTCCGGTCGAACGCGCAGTGCGCCAAGATCAAGGGCACCCTCGTCCGCGACGCGCGGGCACGCATCCTCTACGACCCCACCCGCTTCTCGGGGTCGCACGCGGTCTCGGGCCGCATCCGGCTCGACCGCTCGTACTCGGCCGACGCCGACTACGCCTGCTACCAGCTCCTCACCGAGAAGGCGACGGGCGCGCAGTTCCTCGTGGTCTCGGCCCACCTCATCAACGGTCCGGGCCGCGCGAAGGACCTCAAGCGCTACCGCCAGACCCGCAACCTCATCAACGACACCCTCGCCGTGCGGCGTGCCCACGGCGCGACCTGGCCGATCGTCTGGGCCGGCGACTACAACTCCTCGGGCGCGCACAAGTACACCTTCGACGCGCCGCGCCGGGCGATGCGCCGGCTCGCCGGGGCCCGCGACGCGTTCGCCGTGGCCCGGGTCCGCAGGTACGGCAGCTACAACAGCGCCAACCAGCTCCGTCGCCGTCCGTGGCGCACCCACCACCACGTCGACCACGTCTACGTCTCGCCCGGCATCGGCGTCTCGGCGTTCAAGGTGGTCGTCCGTCTGAAGGGCAAGCTCTACCGCGTCCCGTTCGCCTCCGACCACAACCCGGTCCGGGCGACGCTGCGCATCCCGTACTGAGCCGGTGAGAAGCGCGTCAAATCGCCCGGTTAACCTCCTTTGGGGCAAACCAACAGGAGGTGTACGACGTGGCGAGCGTCGACGAGAAGCTGCAGGGCGTCTACGACGAGGTCCTTCGACGCAACCCGGGTGAGGCGGAGTTCCACCAGGCGGTGCGCGAGGTCCTCGTGAGTCTCGGGCCGGTCGTGTCCAAGCGACCCGAGTACGTGGATGCCGCCGTCATCCGCCGCATCTGCGAACCGGAGCGCCAGATCATCTTCCGCGTGCCGTGGGTCGACGACTCAGGCCGGGTCCAGATCAACCGCGGCTTCCGCGTCGAGTTCAACTCCGCGCTCGGCCCGTTCAAGGGCGGCCTGCGCTTCCACCCCAGCGTCTACCTGGGCATCGTGAAGTTCCTCGGCTTCGAGCAGGTCTTCAAGAACGCCCTCACCGGTATGCCGATCGGCGGCGGCAAGGGCGGGTCGGACTTCGACCCGAAGGGCCGCAGCGACGCGGAGGTGATGCGCTTCTGCCAGTCCTTCATGACCGAGCTCTACCGCCACATCGGGGAGTACCGCGACGTCCCCGCCGGCGACATCGGCGTCGGCGGCCGCGAGATCGGCTACCTCTTCGGCCAGTACAAGCGGATCACGAACCAGTACGAGTCCGGCGTCCTCACCGGCAAGGGCCTCACCTGGGGCGGCTCGCAGGTCCGCAAGGAGGCGACCGGCTACGGCACCGTCTTCTTCGTCTCCGAGATGCTGAAGGCCGCGGGCGACTCCTTCGACGGCAAGCGCGTCGTCGTCTCCGGCTCCGGCAACGTCGCGACGTACGCGATCGAGAAGGTCCACGAGCTCGGCGGCACCGTCGTCGCGTGCTCCGACTCCAGCGGCTACGTCGTCGACGAGGACGGCATCGACCTCGCCCTGCTGAAGGAGGTCAAGGAGGTCCGCCGCGGCCGGATCGCCGAGTACGCGGAGCTGCGCGGCAACGGCGTCCGGGCCACCGACTCGGGCTCGATCTGGGACGTGGCGTGCGACATCGCGCTGCCGTCGGCGACGCAGAACGAGCTCAACGGCGCAGACGCGGTCTCGCTGGCGAAGAACGGCTGCACGATCGTCGCCGAGGGCGCCAACATGCCGTCGACGCCCGAGGCGATCGAGGTCTTCGAGGAGGCCGGGGTCCGCTTCGCCCCCGGCAAGGCCGCCAACGCCGGCGGCGTCGCGACGAGCGCGCTCGAGATGCAGCAGAACGCGTCCCGCGACTCGTGGACGTTCGAGCACACCGAGGAGCGGCTCGCCGAGATCATGCGCGGCATCCACGACCGCTGCGCCGAGACCGCCGACGAGTTCGGCACACCCGGCAACTACGTCGCCGGAGCCAACATCGCGGGGTTCGTCCGCGTGGCCGACGCGATGCTCGCGCTCGGCGTCGTCTGACGCAGCACCGCCCGACGACCGCGTGGCGCGGGCTGCCCGACGGGGCAGCCCGCGCCGTACGTCCGGAACGCTCCGCTCAGACCGACGCGCGCTCGCGCACCGCCGCACGTACGGCCTCGCGCAGCGTCGTCGTCGGGCGTCCGATCAGCCGGGTGAGGTCGCCGGTCGTGACGAGCAGGTCTCCGGCCGCGAGCCCGCGGTCGGAGTCGGCGAGGACCGCGGCGTACCCCTCCGGCAGTCCGGCCGCCACCAGCGCCGCGGTGTAGTCCGCGACGGGAAGGTCCTGGTACGCGACCTCGCGCCCGGCTGCCTCGCCGACCACGGCCGCGAGCTCGGCCAGCGTGAACGCCTCGTCGCCACCGAGCTCGTACACGGCTCCTGCCTGGTCGTCACGCAGCAGCACCTCCGCCGCAGCGTCGGCGAGGTCGGCGCGGGTGGCGGCACTCACGCGTCCCTCCCCCGCGCTGCCGAGGACGGCGCCGTGCTCGAGGTAGGAGGCGAGCTGGCCGGTGTAGTTCTCGAGGTACCAGCCGTTGCGCAGCAGCGCGTAGGGCAGGCCCGACGCGGCGAGCAGGGCCTCGGTCTCCTGGTGGTCCGCCGCCAGGAGCATCGACGTGCCGTCGGCGTTCGGGATGCTCGTGTAGGTGAGCAGCGCGACACCGGCCTCCTCCGCGGCCGCGATCACGTTGCGGTGCTGGGGGATGCGTCGACCCGGCTCGCTCGCGGAGACGAAGAGGACGCGGTCGGCGCCGGCGAACGCCGCGCGCAGCGACTCCGGGTCCTCGTAGTCGGCGTGCCGGACCTGGACGCCGCGGTCGGCCAGGTCGGCGAGCGTGTCGACCGCACGGCCGGTGGCGACGACGTCTCCTGCGGGGACTCCGCGGGCTAGGAGGGACTCGACGACGAGCCTTCCGAGGTGGCCGGTGGCACCGGTGATGACGTAGGTCATGGATCAGGCCTTCTTCTCTGGGGGACGCTCACGGAGGAGCTTGTGTCCGTGTCAACGAGCGGCCGTCCCGCGCACTTCCCAGAAGAGAGTACGCACTTTTAAGTAAGGTACTGATATGGAGGTAAGTACCCCGAACCCGACGCTGCGAGCGCAGTTCCCCGACGGCGTCTTCCCGGCGAACTGCCCGAGCCGCGTGCTCCTCGACCACGTCACCAGCAAGTGGGGCGTCCTCGTCCTGGTCGCGCTGTCGGAGGGTCCGCAGCGCTGGAGCGAGCTGCGCCGCCGCGCCCAGGGCATCAGCGAGAAGATGCTCGCGCAGACGCTGAAGACCCTGGAGCGCGACGGGCTGGTCCACCGCGACGCCCACCCGGTGATCCCGCCGCGCGTCGACTACAGCCTGACCCCGCGCGGGACCGAGCTCACCGCGCTCATGGTGCCGCTGATGACGTGGGTCGCCGAGCACGCTGAGAGGGGGCTCAGCGCACCGGCCTGAGCCGCGCCGGCCTGAGCCGCGACCTCAGAGCAGGCCGCGGGACGCCAGGCTGCGGAACAGGTCGGCGGTCCCGTAGGTCCACGGCTCGCAGCGGTCGCTCGTCCGTACCCGGTTCACGAGCGCCCCGAGCCGCGGGGCGCTGATCCGTACGACGTCGCCGTCGTGGTGGGTGAACCCGTCGCCGGGGGTGTCGCGGTCCTCGACCGGCGCGAACATCGTGCCGAGGAAGAGCACCGCACCGTCCGGGTACTGGTGGTGGGCTCCCATCAGCTGGCCGACGAGGTCCTCCGGGTCCCGGCTGATCAGCGTCATCGACGACGACCCCGCGAGCACGAACGCGTCCTCGCCGGTGACGTCCAGCGCCACCTCGGCCGAGCGGACGTCGTCCATGCCGAACCCGTCGTCGAAGAGCCGGACGAACGGACCGATCGCGGTCGAGGCGTTGTTGTCCTTCGCCTTGGTGAGCAGCAGCGCCGAGCGTCCCTCGAAGTCGCGGAGGTTGACGTCGTTCCCGAGCGTCGCCCCGACGACGCGAGCCCGCGACGACACGAGCAGGACCACCTCGGGCTCGGGGTTGTTCCAGCTCGACCGCGGGTGGACGCCGATCTCGACCCCGGTACCGACCGAGGCCATGGGCGAGGTCTTGGTGAAGATCTCGGCGTCCGGTCCCAGCCCGACCTCGAGGTACTGGCTCCACATCCCCTCGGCGACGAGCACCTCCTTGACCTTCTCGGCCTCCGGCGACCCGGGCCGTGCACTCATGACGTCGGTGCCGAGCAGCTCCACGACCTGCTGGCGCACCCGCTCCGCTTCGGACGCGTTGCCGCGGGCACGCTCCTCGATGACCCGTTCCAGCATGGACACCGCGAACGTCACCCCTGCCGCCTTGACGGCCTGGAGGTCGATCGGGCTGAGCAGGCGCGCGCCGCCCTCCGTGCGCGCCTCGGGCGGCGTGCCCCCGAGGACGTCGGCGACCGAGCCGACCACCGGGCCGTCCACCGCACGGACCGCCGCGGCAGGGTCGTCGTGCTCCGCCAGGTCGCGCACGGTCGGGAAGGCAGCCGTCACGTCGACGAGGGCACCGTCGCGGACGGTGACGACCGACGGACCGACGCCGGGCACGAGCACGCGCCCGACGAGCGTCGCGTCGGCGGCGTCGGCAGGGAGGGCGTCGTCGGGGTCGGGTGGCCAGACGGCCACGGCAGCGGTGGTCACGAGGATGCTCCTTCGAGGTCGTACGTCCTCCCCGGCGCGGCGTGGTCGCCGGCGAGGGAGGCGTGGTGCAGGTCGGTGAGCCGGCGCGCGAGCGCGGACGCTTCCCGCCCGCCCCACAGCGCGGCGCGGACGGCGTCGGCCGCAGCGCTCTGGAACGCGATCGCGCCCGCGTGCCGCGGTCGGACCCACGCGTCGTCGAGCGTGCGACGGGTACGCCGGTAGAACCCTCCGAACGCCGCGTCGAGCACGTCGTCCTCCCACGCCTCCGTCCGGGCCGGCTGGCCGGCATGCGCGGGGACGAACGCGGTCTGCGTCCGGGCGTCCATCAGCCACGCGAGGTGGTCGCGCAGCGCACCGTCCGGCACGCAGCGGGCACTGACCGCGATCCCGGTGCCGCCGAGCACCGACCCCCGGCCCGCGGTCCCGGACGGGGCGTCCCCGAAGCGGAGCGGGCGCGGACGGTCGGCAGCGGCATAGTTGACGTAGCCGTACACGTGCGGGCAGTAGCGCGGGCCGCGACCCGAGGCCATCGCCTCCAGGACGGCGATCGGGTTGCCGCTGTCCTCCCAGGGCGTGGACGGGGCGAAGGCACGCAGCAGGTCGAGCGCGTACGCGACCGCGTCGTCGGGCAGAAAGTCCTCTCCCTCTCCCGGACGCTCGCCCTCGGCGACCGCGATGGAGCACAGGGTCAGGAACAGGTGAGGTCCACCGGAGGGAAGGACGGTCTCGACCTCGCGGGCCAGCGCGCGGGCCTCCTCCCACGTCGCCGGCAGGGGGATCCCCGGGTCGGCGGTCACCGACACCTGGGCCGCCGCGTCGAGGGGGACGGCCCAGGAACGACCGTCGCGCTCGTACGAGGCGAACGACGCACCGACCGTGCTCTCGCGCCACCGCGCGAGCGTCGGGGCGTCGACGAGGTCGTCCAGGGGCCGGAGCGCGCCGGCCTCGACCGCCTCCCCGAGGTGGGGATGGTCCAGGACCACGAGGTCGTACGCCGCAGCGGTCGCGGCGATCGGCGCCGACTCGAAGCCCTCGAGCGGCTGGACGTCCCACGCGATCGGGCACGACGGCGCCTGCGCGGACCGCTGGGCGGCGACGAGCGCGTCGCGTCCGCGCGGATGGTCCCAGGTCAGGCCCCGGTAGCTCATCGCCTACCGCCGTCGCGCACGGCTTCGGGAAGGCCGGCCGGCGGGACGTTCTGGAACGCCACCGGGCGGGCGAACCGTGCGGCGGCCGCCGTGCCGACCGAGGTCGTGGTCGGCGCCGTGGTGGCGGGCCAGGGGCCGCCGTGCTGCTGCGCGTCGGAGACGACGACACCGGTCGGCCACTGGTTCCAGATCACCCGGCCGGCGTGCTCGGACAGCTGGTCCAGCACCTCGAGCGCGTCCGCGTCCGGGGTCTCACCGCCCTGCACGGTCGCGGTGAGCACTCCCCCGAAGAGCCCGAGGACGTCCCGGACGTCGTCGAGGCTCGCATACTCGACGAGCACCGACGCCGGGCCGAACACCTCGGTCGTGACGATCGTCGGGTCGGCGAGCACGCGCTCGGCCGTGGTCCGCAGGACGGTCGCGGCGGGCACCCCGGCGCCGTCCGTGCCGCGAGCGGCGACCTCGACGCCGTCGCGACCGGCCACGGCGTCCAGCGACGCCGCGAAACCGTCGGCGATGCGGGTGGTGAGCATCGGTCCGACCGCAGGGATCTCGAGGCGCGCCGCGAACCCCACGGCGTCGGGCACCAGGACGACGCCAGGCTGCGTGCAGAACTGGCCGGACCCCAGAGTGAAGGACGCGGTGAAGCCCTCGACGACGTCGTCGGCCCGGGTCTCCCACCCGTCGCGCGTCACGACGACCGGGTTGGTGCTGCCCAGCTCGCCGTAGAACGGGATCGGGTCCGGGCGCCGGCTCGCGAGGTCGTACAGGGCGCGCCCGCCCTCGAGGGAACCGGTGAAGCCGACCGCCTTCACTCGCGGGTCCTGGACGGCGAGCACGCCCGCCTCGGTGCCCTCGATGGTCCCGAAGAGACCGTCGGGGGCACCGGCCGCGGCGAGGGCCTCGACCACGACCGTGGCGGTCGCGCGCGACAGCCGCGGATGTCCCGGATGGGCCTTGACGACGACCGGGCACCCGACGGCGAGCGCGCTGGCGGTGTCGCCGCCCGCGACCGAGAACGCGAACGGGAAGTTGCTCGCCGCGAAGACCAGGACGGGGCCGATCGGCACGTGCGCCCGGCGCAGGTCCGGCCGTGGCCCCATCCCCCACTCGGGGTCGGCGACGTCGACCCGGTCGTCGAGCAGCGTGCCGTCGTCCAGGCGCTCGGCGAAGAGCCGCAGCTGGAAGGTCGTGCGCGCCAGCTCGCCGCGCAGCCGCGCCTCGGGGAGGTGGGACTCCTCCTGCGCGAGGGCCACGAGCGGGTCGGACGACGCGTCGAGCCGGTCGGCGACGGCCCGCAGCCAGTGCGCACGCTCTCCCGCGGACGCGCGTCGCGCTGGCCGTCGGGCGGACTCGGCGGCCGCGAGGGCGCGGTCGACGGCGGGGTCGGGGTTGCCCACAGGTGCTCCTGTCATCGTTCGTCGTCGGGACGACGGTCGACGGCGAGCACGTGCTCGCAGACGACCACGGTCGCCCCGTCCTGGTTGACGCCGGTGTAGCGCTTGGTCACCAGCCCGATCCCGGGCCGCTTGTGCTCGCGCAGGTCCACCACCTCCGAGGTGGCTGTGATGCTGTCGCCGGCGTGCACGATCGAGGGGAAGCGCACGCGGTCGTACCCGTACGCGACCGCACGACGGTTCTCCTCCACCGTGAGCCCGACGACGACGCCGAAGGTCAGCACGCCGTGGGCGATCACGCCGCCGAACCGGGGCCCGGCGAACTCCGGGTCGGTGTGGGCCGGGTGGTGGTCGTGCGTCAGGTCGGCGAACTGCGCGATGTCGGCGGCGGTGATGACCGCCGACCCTCCCGGCTCGACCTGCCCGACCTCGTACTCCTCGAACCAGCGGTCGCTCATCGGACGGCGGCCGGGGTCGCCGCGGCGCTCGTCCGCGCGACGTGGTCGAAGGTGTCCACGTCGTCCTGGTCGGCGTCGGAGCGGTAGTTCTTGGAGAAGTAGACCGCGACGAGCGCGACGGCGGCGTTGGCCACCATCCAGCAGGCGACCGGCCACGAGGCGTCCGCCCACGCGATCAGTGCGGTCGCGACCAGCGGCGCCGTGCCGCCGAGGAGCGCGCCGCTCACCTCACGCGCGAAGGCGACGCCCGAGTAGCGGGTGGCCGGCGGGAACAGCTCGGCGAGGAAGGCGGCCTGCGAGGCGTAGCAGGTGGCCACCGCGCCGACGAAGCAGACGACCAGCGCGAGCACCACGAGCGGTGTGCTGCCGCTGTCGACGAGCCAGAACATCGGGAATGCCCACACCGCGCCGAAGGCGGCACCGAACATGAAGAGCTTCCGGCGGCCGATCCGGTCGCCGATCCGCCCGAAGAACGGCATCGCTGCCGAGCCGGCCAGCAGCAGGGTCGCGTTGATGCCGAGGGCCGCCATCGCGGCGTACCCGAGGTCGTTCGTCAGGTGGCTGAGCACCCACACCTGCGGGATGTAGGAGAAGCCCGACAGCATGAAGTTGGAGCCGAGCGCGACCGCGAGGCGGCCCTTGTCGGTGCGCAGCAGCGAGACCAGCGGGACGGCCTCGATCTGCTCGTCGTTCTTGGCCTCCTCGAAGGAGGAGGTCTCGCGCACCTTGCGACGGATGTAGAGGCTGATCGCCAGCATCACGAGGCTCATCAGGAACGGGATGCGCCAGCCCCACACGAGGAACGCGTCGCCGGTGAGGTAGAGCGAGACCTGGAACGTGGCCAGGCCGAGCGCCGAGCCGACCCACACGCCTGCGCCGGACCACGACGCGTAGAAGCCGCGGTGCGCGGGCGGCGCCGACTCCGACGAGAGCACGATCGCGCCCGCGTACTCGGCACCGGCACCGAGGCCCTGAAGGATGCGCAGGAGCACCAGCAGGACCGGCGCCGCGACGCCGATCGCGTCGTAGCTCGGCAGGAGGCCGATCAGGGCGGTCGAGATGCCCATCAGGGTGAGCGTGGCGATCATGACCGGCTTGCGGCCGATCTTGTCGCCGAGGTGCCCGAAGACGATGCCGCCGAAGGGGCGGGCGAAGTAGCCGACGGCGAACGTCGCGAACGACGCGACGAGACCGGCGGTCGGGCTCTCGTTGACGAAGAAGTACGTGTTGAAGACGAGCGCGGCCGCGGCGCCGTACAGCGCGAAGTCGTACCACTCGACGAGGCTGCCCACCGCCGAGGCTGCTGCCGCGCGGCGGGCCTGCTCACGCGTCGGTGGCGTGGGGCTCGTGGTTGTCATCATTACCCTCCAGGATGTGGTGCGGGCGCGCCCTGCGGAAGGACGGCCCTTCGGTTTGCCGGGATCAGGCGCTGGCGACGGGGGTCCCACGCGGGTCGCGGTGGGCGGCGCCGCCGCGCTCGAGCGCCTCGATGTCCTCGTCGGAGAGCCCGATCTCCCGCAGGACCTCATGGGTGTGCTGGCCGTTCAGCGGCGCAGGGCGATAGACCTCCTGCGTCTGCGAACCCAGCCGGAAGGCGAAGCCGGGGGTCGTGACCCGCCCTTCCGTGGGGTGCTCGTACTCGACGAACGAGCCGTTGTGCGCGACCTGGGGATCGTGGACCAGGGACGCGTAGTCGTGGACCGGACCGACCCAGACGCCCTCGGCTCCGAGGGCGTCGAGCCAGTGCTCGGTGGTCTCGCGGGCGAGGTTCTCGGTCACGAGCCGGGAGATCGCGTCGCGGTGGGTGAAGCCGTCGCGCTCGGACTCGTACGCCTCGAGGCGGTCGTCGCCGAACACGCGGGCGAGCACGTCGGTCTCGGCGAAGGAGATCGCGAGGTAGCCGTCGCGGGTCGGGTAGATCCCGTACGGCGCGCGGATGTAGCTGTGGGCGTGGATCTCGTCGCTCGACTCCTGCGGAACGCCGCCGACGGTGAAGACGCTGAGCTCCTGCATCTGCGCGGCGATGATCGCGTCGAGCATGTTGACGTCGACGCGCTGTCCCTCACCGGTGCGCTGGCGGTGGAAGAGCGCGGCCATCGTGCCCTCGAAGGCGGAGTAGGCGGCGAACGCGTCGACCAGGAAGAACGGCGCGGGGCGCGGGGCCTCGCCGTCGCGGCGGGCGCTGTGCAGGCCTCCGCTGAGCGCCTGGAGGAGGACGTCCTGCCCGGGCTTCGCGCTGTACGGCCCGGTCTCGCCGTAGCCGGACATCGAGACGTAGACGAGGTCGGGCTTGATCGCGCGCAGCGTGTCGTAGTCGACGCCGAGCCGTGCTGCGACACCGGGGCGGTAGTTCTGGAGGAACACGTCCGCGGTCCTGACGAGCTCGAGGAGCGCCGCGCGGCCTTCGTCGTGCTTGAGGTTGAGCGACACGGAGCGCTTGTTGCGGTTGAGCGAGAGGAACGAGGCGTTGACCTCGTTGCCACGGGCGCCGCCGGCCGAGACGTGACGCTGCCACTCTCCCCCGAGCGGCTCGACCTTGACCACGTCGGCACCGAGGTCGGCGAGCTTCTGGGCGGCGAACGGCCCTGCCATCGCGATCGAGACGTCCAGGACACGAATGCCTTCCAGCACCTTCATACGAGCTCTCCCAACTGCGACGGAACGTGTGAGCCGCACCACGAGGTGATGCGCGACACAGGGATGTTAGCGCTAACGGTAGCGCTAACACAACCCATGTCGGACAATCGTCGGAGAGGCGTCCGGCACCGGGCCGCTGCCCCACTAGGCTCGTCGGGCGATCCCCCGGCACCTGGCCGGGGCGGCGTGGAAGGGGACGACGTGGCCGAACCCGCACCGGGCGCACCAGGGGCCACACCTGCGCGCCCGCGGCGACGCCGCCGGTCAGCGACCCAGACGGTCACCCTCACCGACGTCGCGCGGCTGGCCGGGGTCTCCTCGCAGACGGTCTCGCGGACGCTACGTACGCCCACCGAGGTCTCCGACGAGACCCGCGCGCGGGTGGAGAGCGCCGTGCGGGAGTCGGGCTACGTCCCCAACCTCACGGCACGCGGGCTCGCCTCCAACTCGAGCAAGCTCGTCGCGACGATCATCCCGTCGATCTCGACCTCGATCTTCGCCGAGACCCTCGACGCGGCGACCGAGGTGCTGTCGACCAGCGGCTACGAGCTGGTGCTCGGCATCAACGGCTACGACACCGTGCGCGAGGAGCAGCTCGTCCGCAACCTGCTCGGCCGCCGCCCCGACGGCGTGCTCCTGGTCGGCGTCCGGCACACCGAGGCCACGGTCGCCATGCTGCAGGCCTCAGGACTGCCGGTCGTGGAGACCTGGGAGTGGACGTCGAGCCCCATCGACGCGCTCGTCGGGTTCTCCAACCGCGACGCCATGGCCGACCTGACGCGCGCCCTCGTCGAGCGCGGCTACCGGCGACCGGTGTTCGTCGGCTCCCAGCGCGAGGGGGACGACCGCAGCCGCCAGCGCTTCGAGGGGTTCGCCGAGCAGCACCGCCGCTCCTTCGGCGACGCCGAGCCGCGGTTCGTCGACGCCTCCGCGCTCCCGCTCACCCTCGGCTCCGGAGCCCGCCTGCTCGCCGAGGCCCGGTCGGCGCACCCCGACGCCGACCTGCTCGTGTTCGCCACCGACATCCTCGCCGCCGGTGCGCTGCTCGCCGCCGAGCGCGAGGGCCTGCGCGTCCCCGACGACGTCGCGATCAGCGGCTTCGGCGACTTCGAGCTCGCGGCCGCGGTCACGCCCGCGCTCACGACGGTCTCCGTGCCGGCTGCACGCCTCGGCGAGATCGCGGCCTCCCACCTCCTCGAGCGGATCGCCACCGCGGAGGCATCGCCGGCGCAGGTCGACGTCGGCTACGAGGTCGTGCTCCGGGCCAGCGCGTGAGCGAGCACGCCGCCGCGCCGTGAACCCGACCCCGGCGCAGACTGGCGTTCGGGGGGAGAACGTCATGAGACTCGCATCGTTCAACGTGGAGAACCTGTTCGCCCGGCCGAAGGCCATGGCCGAGGAGCAGGGCGACGCCGCCACGCGCAAGAAGGTCCTGGCGACGCACGCCCGGCTCGCGGCGCTGCTCGACCGGGACAGCTACGCCGGGGTCGAGGACGACATCCTCGAAGCACTCGACACGCTCGGTCTGCTGCGGTCGGACGACGCGACGTACGTCCGGCTGCGCAAGCTGCGCGGCCAGCTGCTGCGCCGGCCTCGCAACGGACCCGTCGAGCTGGTCGCGAAGGGCCGCTCCGACTGGGTCGGCTGGGTCGAGCTCAAGACGGTCCCGGTGAACGCGCGCGCGACGGAGAACACCGCGCGCGTCCTCGACGCACTGGACGCCGACGTCGTCACCGTCGTCGAGGCCGACGACCGTCCGGGACTCCACCTGTTCTCCGAGTCGCTGCTGCCTGCGGTCGGCGGCACGCCGTACGAGCAGGTGATGGTGGTCGAGGGCAACGACGAGCGCGGCATCGACGTCGGACTGATGGCGCACGCCGACTACCGTCTCGTCCAGATGCGCACCCACATCTTCGACACCGACGGGTCCGGGACCGTCTTCTCGCGCGACTGCTGCGAGTACCACCTCGAGACCCCGCTCGGGAACCGCGTCGTCGTCCTCGCGAACCACTTCAAGTCGAAGGGGTACAGCTCTCCCGGCGACCCGGTCGGCAGCAAGCGCCGCCGCCGGCAGGCGACGCGCGTCGCCCGGATCGTACGATCGCTGCGCGACGAGGGCCTCGACCTGATCGCCGTGACCGGGGACCTCAACGACGACCCGGCGAGCGAGGCGCTCGCCCCCCTCCTCGACGACGGCGTCTTGACCGACGTCAGCGAGCACCCCGCCTTCGACTGGAACCATCGCCGCGGCACGTACGGCTCGGGCAACGAGAAGGACAAGATCGACTACATCCTGATGTCCGACGGGTTGTTCGCCCGCGTCCAGGGCGGCGGCGTCTTCCGCAAGGGCGTGTGGCGCGGGCCGCGGACGAAGGACCCGTGGGAGATCTTCCCGACCCTCACGGCGAAGGTCGAGGAAGCCTCCGACCACGCCGCCCTGTACGCCGACCTCGCCGGCGTGTGAGCCTGCGTCAGGCCTTGTGGCCCGTCACCAGCAGGTACTCCCACTCCATCCGACCCTCGTCGGCACCGAACGCCCGACCGAGCTCGGCCAGCTCGGCGTCGAGCGTCGCGACCCGCCCCGGCTCGTCCGCGATCGCCTTGTAGACCGCGATCGTCGGGCCGTACGTCGCCTTGAAGAAGTCCCGGAACTCCTCGCCCGACCGGAACCGGTCCACGATCAGCGCCTGCCGCTGGGCGGTCAGGTCACGCACCCGATCCCCGAAGAGCGCGCGCACGTGCTCCTCGTCGCCCCAGAGCGGGGGCGGCTGCGCTCCCGGGGGCGGCGGCGGGGCGTACGGCTTCATCGTCGCGAACATCTGACCGATGAAGCCCTGCGGCGTCCAGCTCAGGTTCGCGATGCGGCCCCCTTCGCGCGTCACACGCACCATCTCGTCGGCTGCCTCCTGGTGGTGCGGCGCGAACATGACGCCCACGCACGACAGCACCACGTCGAACGCCCCGTCGTCGTACGGGAGGTGCTCGGCGTCGCCCACCTCCCACTCCAGGGTCACGCCCTCGGCCTTGGCCTCGTCCGCCCCGACCGCGAGCAGGTCGGGCGTGAGGTCGCTGGCGACGACGCTGGCCCCGGTCCGCGCGGCCGGGATCGCGGCGTTGCCCGACCCCGCACCGACGTCGAGCACACGGTCGGACGGTCCCACGTGGCAGGCCTGGACCAGCGTCGGTCCGAGGCTCGCGATCACCTCCGTCGCCACCGCCGGGTAGTCGCCGAGCGCCCACATCGCGCGGTGCTTGGCCTTCAGTGCCGTGTCCGCCGAGGCGTCCTGGACGGCAGTCGTCTCGCTCGTCATGTCGAGAGTCCCCCTTCTCGCCGGACGTCCGTCGCCCGGCCTCCACGACGCTACGGAGGCCGGCGCAAACGGCCTAGTACCAGATCTGTACTGGTCGTACGCTGCACGGGTGGGGGCGCCGTACCACCAGTTCTGCCCGGTCGCGAAAGCCATGGAGCTGCTCGACGAGCGGTGGACCCTGCTGCTCGTCCGCGAGCTGGTGATCGGCAGCCAGCACTTCAACGACCTGCGGCGCGGCCTTCCCCGCATGTCCCCGACGTTGCTCTCCAAACGCCTCGGCCAGCTCGTCCGGGCCGGGATCGTCGACAAGCAGGTCGACGGCAACGACGTGCGCTACGTCCTGACGCCCGCCGGGGAGGAGCTCCGCGTGGTCGTCGAGTCCGTCGGCATGTGGGGCGTCCGGTGGATCGGCAACCTCGGCGACGAGGACCTCGACCCGAAGCTGCTGATGTGGGACATGCACCGCAACATCGACCACACCGCCGTGGACCAGCCGCCCGAGGTCGTGAGCTTCGTCTTCGACGACGTGCGCGGCGCTGCCCGCCGGTGGTGGATCGTGATCGAGCGGGACGACGCCGACGTCTGCGACGTGGACCCCGAGCGCCCCGTGTCCGTCACGGTGACGTCGGGGCTGCGCACGCTGACCGAGATCTGGCGGGGCGACACGACCTGGGCCCAGGCGCTGCGTACCGGTGCGGTACGCCTCGACGGCCCGTCCGCACTCCGGCGTGCGGTGCCGGCGTGGTTCCCGCCGACCGACTTCGCCCGCGTCGTACGCCCGGCCTGAGGCCAGCCGCCACGGCGCGGGTCCCTCAGGCGTTCTCGCGCAGCCACTCCCCCAGCACGCGCGCGCTCGCGTCGACGAGCTGTGGCCAGTCCATCGCCGAGGCGTCAGCCTGGTCGCTGACGTGCTTGACGAGCCGCACGGGCACCCCGACGTGCGCCGCCACCGCGGCGACGGCGAAGCCCTCCATGTCGACGAGGCGGGCCCGCTCCGCCAGCCGGTCGCGTACGGCGGGGTCGCTGACGAACGTGTCGCCGCTGGCGAGCACGCTCCCGTCGCCGCCGGGGATCGTGATCTCGTCCACGACCGGGTAGCCGAGCGCCGCGAGCTCGACCGCGCTGATGTCGTGGTTCACGACGCGAGACGGCAGGTGCAGCCCCGTGCTGCCGTCGAGCGCGCCCGCGGTCCCGACGTTGAGCAGGACCGACGGGCGCAGCTCGGCGACGGCGAGGGCGGTCACGAGGGTCGCCTGGACCTTGCCGATCCCGGTCAGGACCAGCCGGAGTCCGTCGGGGACGTGCGCGGCCTCTGCGGCGGTCGCGGCGACGACGAGTGGTTCTGCGGCGGCCATGGGCCGAGCGTAGTCACACGCCTCGCTGCGACCGGTCGCGGTCGCCCTCGGGCCGGTCGGCGTCGCCCTCGGCCCGGTCTGCGTCGTCCTCGAGGCTCGAGGTGCGTCCCCGGCTCTCCCGCAGCCGCCGTCCGCGCTCGACGTCCTTCTCGCGCTTCGCGCTGGCCTTGTCGCTCTTGGACGTGTCGCGCGGCGGGAGCTGCAGGGTGTCCTCCGCGGGGATCCCGGCCTGCAGCTCGCGGCCTCGCTCCAGCTCGGCGTCGAGCTCCGCGCCGAACAGCAGCGCGAGGTTCGTGATCCACAGCCACAGCAGGAAGACGACGACGCCGGCCAGCGAGCCGTACGTCTTGTCGTAGCTGGAGAAGTTCGCGACGTAGAAGCCGAAGGCCGCCGAGGCGACGATCCACGTGAGGATCGCGACCACCGCGCCGACGCTCAGCCACCGGAACTTCGGCTGCCGCACGTTCGGCGTGGCGTAGTAGAGGATCGCCACCACCAGCACGACGGCGAGGATCATCACCGGCCACTTCGCGATGTTCCAGACGGTCACCGCGGTGTCCCCCAGCCCGACGGCGTCACCGACGGCCTGGGCGGCGGGCCCGGTCAGGACGAGCGCGAGGGCGATGAGCGCGCAGAGCACCACCGTCACGAGCGTGACGAGCAGCATGACCGGACGCAGCTTCCAGATCGGCCGACCCTCGTCGATCTCGTACACGCGGTTCATCGCGCGGCCGAACGCCCCGACGTAGCCGGAGGCCGACCACAGCGCGATCGCGAGGCCCACGATGAACGCGAGCCCTGCACCGCGGCCCTCGCTGAGCTGAACGAGCGTCGGCTCGACCGTGTCGGCCGCCGAGGTCGCCCCGACGTCGCGGAGGACGCCGAGGAGGGTGTCGACGGTCTCGCGTCCCTGCCCGAACAACCCGACCAGCGACAGCAGAGCGATCATCATCGGGAACAGCGCCAGGACCGAGTAGTACGTCAGGGCGGCCGCGAGGTCGAGGCACTCGTCCTCGGAGAACTCGCGGAACGCCTTGCGTGCCACGTAGGTCCATGACGGCTTCGTGATGTCGGTCGGCGAGTCCGGCTTGGCCGGGTCGTCCGGGTGGGGCGCCCGCTCGCGGCGGGCCATCGTCATCCGATCTGTCCCGTGGGGCGGCTCGAGGCGGGCGATCCGGAGGTGGCCGCGGTGCCGCTGGTCGACCCCGTGCCGCTGGTCGACCCGGAGGTCGTGGCGGCGTGCTCGCCCCCGTTGTCACCGCGGTGCGTCACCTTGCCGACGGTGTCCTTGGCGGTCTGGACGACCTTGTCCTGGACCTCGGGTGCCTTCTCCTTGGCGAAGTCCTGGGCGTCGCTCACCTTCTGCTGCACAGTCGGGTCGTTCCACAGGCTCCGCGTCTTGCCCTTGATCTGCTCGAAGCGCTCGCGACCGTCACGCGTCCCGAGGACGTATCCGACTGCCAGTCCGCTGAGCAGGGCGATCTTTCCCTTCACCGTGGTTCTCCTTCGGTCGAGTTGCGGTCGACCCTCGGGTACCCGGGCGGGGCTGCTTCAACCACCCCGTCGTCAGCGGGTCGCCGCGACCGTGGCCGGCTCCGCCCGGCGGACCACCCACGACAGCACGGCCGCGACCACGCAGAGGGCTCCGCCGGCCAACCACGCGTAGGTGTAGCTGCCCACCGTGTCCCGCACGACGCCCGCGCCGAAGGCCGCCGCGGCGGCCCCGAGCTGGTGGGAGGCGAAGACCCAGCCGAAGACGATCGTGCCCTGGTCGCCGAAGATCTCGCGACACAGTGCCGACGTCGGCGGCACCGTCGCCACCCAGTCGAGACCGTAGATCACCACGAACGCCACCATGCTCGGGTGGACGCTGTCGGCCAGCAGCGCCGGGAGCAGCGCCAGCCCCACGCCGCGGAAGAAGTAGTACGCGGCCAGGAGGATCCGCGGGTCGAACCGGTCGGTGAGGTAGCCGGACGCGATCGTCCCCACGATGTCGAAGATCCCGACGACCGCGAGGAGGCCGGCGGCCGTGGTCGTCGCCATCCCGTGGTCGTGCGCCGAGGGGACGAAGTGGATGCCGACGAGCCCGTTCGTGGTCGCGCCGCAGATCGCGAACGCGCCGGCGAGCGCCCAGAACGCCGGCACGCGGGACGCCGTACGGAGCGCCCGGACCGCCCGTCGCGCGGCACCGCCGGCGTCGCGGGTCGGCGGGACGTCGTCGGCGGTGGCGCCGTACGGGGCAGCTCCGAGGTCGTGCGGGAAGTCGCGCAGGAGCAGGACGACCAGCGGCACCACGGCGAGCGCTCCCGCGGCGATCGCGAGCGACGCGGCCTGCCAGCCGACGGTCTCGGCGAGCCACGCGACCAGCGGCAGGAAGATCAGCTGACCCGTCGCCGACCCCGCGGTGAGGATGCCCATCACCAGGCCTCGTCTGCGGACGAACCAGCGGTTCGCGATCGTGGCCGCGAACACCAGGGCCATCGAACCCGTGCCGAGGCCGATCAGGAGGCCCCAGGTGAGCAGCAGCTGCCACGAGGCCGTCGCGAGAACCGAGAGCCCGGCACCGAGCGCGACCAGCACCAGCGCGGTCGCGGTGACCGCGCGGATGCCGAACCGGTCCATCAGCGCCGCCGCGAACGGGGCGGTGAGGCCGAACAGCACGAGGTTGACGCTCACGGCGAGCGACATGACGCTCGTCGACCAGCCCAGCTCGTGGTGCAGCGGCACCATCAGCGGGCCGGGTGCCGCACGGAATCCCGCGGCACCGATCAAGGCGACGAACGCGACGGCGGCGACGCCCCACGCGGGGTGGACGCGCCACTGTCGAGCCGCCACGCTCACCCCGCCGCGCCGGACAGGATCAGGCAGCTGCTCGTGGCGTGGGCGAGGAGCCGGCCGTGGTCGTCGAGCAGCTCGGCCTCCGCGAGCGCGGTGGTCCGCCCGCGGTGCTTCACGCGACCCACGCAGCGGACCGGACCGGTCTCCACCGTGAGACGGCGCAGGAACTTCACGTTGAGGTCCTGGCTCGTGTAGCCGACCCCGGCCGGCAGCGTGGTGTGGACGGCGCACCCTGCGGCGGAGTCGAGCAGCGTCGCGTAGACGCCGCCGTGCACCGAGCCGATCGGGTTGTACATGTACTCCGCGGGGACGAGGCGGAACTCCACGTTCCCCTCCTCGACCACGGCCAGCTCGAACCCGACGAGGCTCGCGATCGGGGCCCCGGGCACGACACCGTCGCGGACGTCGCGCATGATCTCCAGCCCGCTGCGGCCGGCCGCGGCACGCACCGTGCTCATCGGGTCGTCCCAGGTGTGGGTGCGCTCGCGGGTGGAGCCGGTCGCGGTCCGGGCGGTCGTTGCGGTCATGATGAGGCTCCTTCGGTCCGGCGGCGCCGGACACGTCGTTCGTCGAGGGTGGCGAAGCGGCCGCGCATCGTCGCGCTGGCCGCAGGTCCGGGGGCGGCCGCGAGCCGCATCTGCGACAGCGGCGTGCCGGTGGCCGCGTCGACGAGCACCGGCTCGACCTCGCGGCCGGTGTCGCGGTCGGTGAGGACGACGGCGCGCTCGTCGGGGGCGAGGCCGCGGTTGCCCCAGGCCAGCAGGGACAGCACGACTCCCTGCGCGTCGCGACCACGCGGGGTGAGGACGTACTCGTAGCGCTCGGGGCGCTCGCGGTAGCGACGTCGCTCCATGAGGCCGCGCTCCACCAGCAGGCGCAGCCGGCTCGTCAGCACCGCCGGGGAGATCGGCAGATCCTCGGCGAAGTCGTCGAAGCGTCGCATGCCGTCGAGCGCGTTGCGCAGGATCAGCAGGTTCCACCAGTCGCCGAGCTCGTCCGCCCCGCGGGCGATCGGGCACTCGGCGCCGCTCAGGTCCACTCGCCGCACGCGCCTCCCCCTCCGTCAGTCACTACTATGACGATAGTAGACCGTGTGAGCGAAACCCCACAGAACCCGCCCGCCACGTGAGCAGGACGCCGGGCGCAAGGGATCGTCGCCTACCGTGGCGCGGTCCCCGACAGAAAGGCACTCCGTGCGTCTGCCGTCCTTGCGCCGCTCCCCCGAGGTCGACGGCCTCGCGAAGCTCCCCCGCATCTCGCGCGGCAATCTGACCTGCGAGCCTCCCGTCCAGATCGCGGGGCGGATCCGCGTGACGAGCCCGGTCACGGTCGGCGCCTTCACCTACCTGACCACCGGCACGATCAAGTCGTCGGGCAGCATCGGCCGCTACTGCTCGATCGGCCCGCACGTCTCGATCGGGCAGCCGGAGCACCCGCTCGACTGGCTCAGCACGTCGCCGTTCCAGTACAACGCCAAACGGTTCGGCTGGCACCCGTCCGCCGACGGCTTCCCTCCGGCGCCGACCGCCGGCCCCGACGGGAAGTCGTTCCGCGGCGGACGGTTCCGGATCGGCAACGACGTGTGGATCGGCGTGAACGTCACGATCCTGCGCGGCGTGACGATCGGCGACGGCGCGATCGTCGCCGCGGGCGCGGTCGTGACGAAGGACGTGGCGCCGTACACGATCGTCGGCGGTGTGCCGGCCCGCCCGATCCGCCGGCGCTTCGACGACGAGACGGTCGATCGGCTGCTCGCGTCACGCTGGTGGGAGCTCAGCCCGAACCAGCTGAAGGACGTCCCGGTCAAGGATGTCGGGGCGGCGCTCGACGCGATCGAGAAGATCCGTGCCGACGGCGAGCCCCCGTACGAGGTGGAGCCCGTACACACCTGAGCCGGGCGCTTCGTAGGATCGGGGATCGTGAGCTCCGAGACCGCCGACCCTGCACCGACGCTTCCGCGCCGGACGTGGCTCGGTGTCGTGTTCGCGCTGGTGGCGCTGGCATCGCTCGCGGGCTGCGCCCCTGCGGCGGTCCACACCGACTGGCTCGCACTGGGGCGGCGCGCGACGTTCGCCGGATTCTTCGCCCTCTACGCGTACGGCCACTTCCGCTGGCCGCACACCCGGTGGCCCAAGCGCGGCGAGCGCGCGGGGGCCGCCCTCGTGCTCGGCTACCTCGCGTGCGTGGCGCTCTCGATGACGGACTAGGTGCCCGGCTTCGTCTCGCCGGCGTACTCCGCCGGCAGCGCGTCGCCCTGCTCGGTCGGGATCGTCTCCGAGTCGGGGTCGACCTTGTACCAAGCCTCGGGTCCGACCGTCGCTCCCCCGAGGATCAGCACGTAGCCGTCCGCATCTGGCTCCACGTCGTTCCACACCTGGTTGGCGTACTCCAACGGCCCACCGAACGTCACCACCATCGCCATGCTCGCGACAGTAGTACCGCACCGCCGTACGCGCTCTGCGGAGCCGTCGCTGCGATGCCAGACTGACGGACATGGCCGATGCGCGACGTGGTGCCAAGATTGCCGTCTGCGGGGCCGGGTCGGTAGGGAGCACCGTCGCGTACGCCGCACTGCTGCGAGGGCTCGCGGGCGAGATCGTGCTGTATGACATCGCGACGAACCTGGTCGAGGCGCAGGCCGTGGACCTCAACGACGGCGCCGCGTTCGCACCGCCGACCACGATCGTCGGCAGCGACGACCCCGCGGCGTGCGCCGGCGCCGACCTGGTCGTGATGACGGCAGGCGCGCGTCAGAAGCCCGGGCAGACGCGTCTCGACCTGGCGGAGGTCAACGTCGAGATCAACCGCAGCGTGCTCGGCGCGGTCCGCGAGGTGGCGCCCGACGCGATCTACCTCGTGATCACGAACCCGTGCGACGTGCTGACCTACGCGGCGATCAGCTTCCTCGACCTGCCGCCCGGACGGGTGTTCGGCTCGGGCACGGTGCTCGACACCGCCCGGCTGCGCTACCTCCTGTCGCGCCGCCTCGAGGTGTCCACGCGGAGCGTGCACGCCCTCGTCGCCGGCGAGCACGGCGACTCCGAGATCGTCCTGTGGTCGTCGGCCAACATCGGCGGAGTCCCGATCGCCGAGTACGACGTCGAGGGGCGCTCCATCGACCCGTCGGAGTACGCAGCGATCCGCGAGACCGTCGCCAACTCCGCCTACAAGGTCATCGAGGGCAAGGGCGCGACCAACTACGCGATCGGGCTGGCGACGGCGGACATCATGTCGGCCGTCCTGCGCGACGAGCACCGGTTCCTTCCCGTCTCGACGCTCTTCACCGGCCAGTACGGCATCGACGACGTGTGCCTCTCGGCGCCGTGCGTGGTCAGTGCCGCCGGGGTGGCCGGACCCGCCGTGCTGCCGCTGGACGAGACCGACCTGGCCGGGCTCCGGTCGTCGGCGGCCACGCTGCGGTCCCAGATCGACCAGCTCGGGCTCGGGTCGCCGCCACGCTGACCCGACGGCGACGCCGGGCCGTCAGCGTCCGGAGCCGAGGGCCCGGTCCACCTGCGCGACCGTCCAGCCCGTCGCGTACAGCAGGTCGGACGCGATCGACCGGACCTGCGCCACGATCGCCGCGTCGTTGATCGTCGCCGCCTCCGGCAGCGCGGCCGTCGCCAGCTTGGCGGCCTCGATCAAGCGCTGGCGCGCCTCGTCGTACGCGTCCTCCTCGGCGATGTCGTCGGCGAAGGTCCCGACCGCCTCCTGCAGCAGGCGCACGGCCTCCGGCATCCCGGTGAAGGAGTGCTCGCCTCGGCGCAGCATCGTGTGCGCGCGCCTCGCCAGCACCCGCGTGTCGCGGATCGCGTTGTCGACGTCGCGGATCGCCACGACATAGCGCTCGACGTGGCTCCGCTGTCGCCAGCGCAGCGGCGAGTAGCGGACGATCTCGTCAGCCGCCGACACCGTGGTCGCGAGGTTGTCGATCGCGGGCTGCAGCCCGCGCACCTGCTGCAGTGCAGTCCACGCCGGCCCCGCGTCGTCGAGCCGGAGGGCCAGCTCGATGTTGCGGAGCGCCTGGTCGAGCGTGCGCAGCACGCCCTGCATCTCCTTGTTGGCGCGGCGCGCCGGGTTGCCCGGGATGAGCAGCGCCATCGCCAGCCCGACGAGCCCACCGACGACCGCGTCGACGAAGCGCACGACCGCGGGGTTGCCGGACATCACCGGCGCGATGGCGGCGAGGAGGCTCGCGGAGGTCGCCGCCTGGGTCCGCGCCAGACCGCGCAGCCCGATGAGGGTCGCGGCGATCGCGGCGAGCGCGACGATGACGCCGATCTGCCACCACCCGCGGCCGATCACGCTGATCAGGCCCTCCCCGACCAGGACGCCGAGCGCGACCCCGGCGAAGAGCTCGAGCGTGATGCGCCGGTGCCCGCCGGAGCCGGCGAAGATCACCAGGATCGCCGCGATGGGCGCGAAGAACGGCTGCTGGTGGCCGATCACGTCGTGGGCGATGACCCACGCGACGGCAGCGCCGATCGAGATCTGCGCGATCGCGGTGAGCTGACCGCGGACCCACTGGAGGCGGGTGCGCAGCGAGACCGGCACCCGGCCGCCACGGACGTCGACGCCGTTGCCGATGCGCTCCAGGAACCCCTGCTCGTGCGCCATCAGCCCTCCCCCAGCCGCGCTCCGTCGGGTCCGTCGCGACAGTCCGTCGCCTACAGGTAGAGCCCGGTCTGGTCGTCGTCGATGCGCTCGGCGGCGACGGCGTGCAGGTCGCGCTCGCGCAGCAGGATGAAGTCCTTGCCCCGCACCTCCACCTCGGCCCGCTCGTCGGGGTCGAAGAGCACGCGGTCGCCGACCTGGACCGTGCGGACGCTGCTCCCGACCGCCTCGACGCGCGCCCACGACAGGCGGCGCCCGAGCTGCGCGGTCGCCGGGATCACGATGCCGCCGGTCGAGCGGCGGTCGCCGCCGTCCGGGTCGATCGAGACGAGGAGACGGTCGTGGAGCATCCGGATGGGGAGCCCGTCGGCCATTCAGTCGCTCACGATCTTGCGGATGAGGACGACGAGGCCGATCACGGCCGCCACCCCTCCCACGACGGGAAGGATCGTCTCCATCCGAGGCTCGCCCGAGGGCGTCACGAACTTGGCCTTGACGTCGGCGAGACCGCGACGCGCCACCGTCTTGGGGTTGGCGCGGTAGACGAGCTGGTCGACGTTGGACGCGAGGCGGTTGCGCACCTCGTCGATCTGGGTGACGAGCTGGTCCGGCGTCCCCGTGATGGTGGTCGGGACATCCGGCCTGAAATCGTTCGTCACGTCGTCTCCTCGCTCCGCGTCGGTCACCTGTCGAGACCACGTTACCGATACGCAAGGATAGGACCATGACCACGCGACTGCAGCCAGGTGATCAGGCCCCGGACTTCACGCTTGTGGACGACCACGGCAAGGAGGTCACGCTCTCCGACCTGCGGGGCGGCAAGGTCATCGTCTACTTCTACCCCGCGGCGATGACGCCGGGGTGCACGCGCGAGGCGTGCGACTTCACCGCGGAGCGCGAGACGTTCGACGCGTCGGGCTACACGGTCCTCGGCATCTCGCCGGACAACACGGACAAGCTGGCCACCTTCCGCGAGAAGGAGGGGCTCGAGATCACGCTCCTCTCCGACCCGGACAAGGAGGTGCTCCGCGCCTGGGGCGCCTACGGCGAGAAGAAGCTCTACGGCAAGGTCATCGAGGGCGTCATCCGCTCCACGTTCGTCGTGGACGCCGACGGCACGATCGAGGTCGCGCAGTACAACATCAAGGCCACCGGGCACGTCGAGCGCCTGATCCGCCAGCTCGACCTCGCCTGACGACCCTCCCGCGCCCACGACGCCGCGCCGCGGGTACGACGCGGGTGCGCTCTAGAATGACCGCGGGCCGGTGTGGTGGAACTGGTAGACACGCAGGATTTAGGTTCCTGTGTCGCGAGACGTGCAGGTTCGAGTCCTGTCACCGGCACCCGAGCTCGCCTCGATCGCACAACGGGGAAGTCCTGAGCCACCAGGTGGCTCGAAACCTCCCCGTTGTGGTCACCGGCACCCGATCAGTGCGGCTCCCCGCGGTAGGTCCCGAACGACCAGGAGTTGCCCTCCGGGTCGGCGGCGATGAAGTCGCGGCTCCCGTAGTCGGTCGTCGTGAGCTCCATCGTGATCGTGGCGCCGGCCGCCTTGGCCCGCTCGTACAGCGCGTCGGGGTCGGAGCACACGACGTACGCCCCGAAGGTGCCCGCCTTCTGCTGCCAGTGGCCCTCGTGCTTCTCCGAACCCATCATGATCCCGCCGCCCTCGGGCCAGGCGAGCTCCGCATGGTGGACGAACCCGTCGTCGTCGGCGATCACGACGACCCGGCGGAAGCCGAACGCCCGCTCGAGGAAGTCGATCATCGCCAGGCCGTCGCGGGCGGCGAGCGCCGGCCAGACGGTCGGCGCCGGCGTTGTGGTCTGCGTCGTCTGGCTCTGCGTGGTCTGGCTCTGCGTGGTCTGCGTCTGCTTAGTGCTCATGGGGTTCACGCTGCCCCGTTGCGGTGCCCGCCGGCTTGGAGGTTTCGGCGCTCCTCGTCGACCCAGCCCGTGGGCGTCGTCCCGGACAGCGCCCGGAAGTCGTGCACGAGGTGCGCGTGGTCGGCGTACCCCGCCCGTGCCGCGACGTCGCTCAGCGACCCGCTCTCCGGCTCCAGCGCCTGGTCGCGCACCATCGCGACCGCTCGCTCGAAGCGCACGAGCCGGCTCAGCGCCTTGGGCCCGAACCCGATCTCGTCCACGAACACCGTACGGAGGCGCCGCGGGCTGAGCGCGACGTGCGCCGCGAGGTCGTCGATCCTTCCGTTGCCGCCCCGGGCCACGATCCACCGCCACCCCTCGACCACCTCGCGCCGTGGCCGCGTCGCCGCAGCGCCCGAGGCCGTCCGCGCCCGCTCGGCGAGCAGCGCCCGCACCGCGTCGAACCGCGACGCCCAGTCGTCGCTGTCCCCGATCCGGGCCCGCAACGCGTCCGCGGGTGCGCCGAGCACGTCCCGCACGTCGAGCGCGAGCCCTGGCAGGCGGCTCGCCGGTGCACCGAAGAGCCAGCGCGCCGCGAACGGGTGGACCGCGAGCTGGACGCCCTCCTGGGCGGGCGGCTGGTCGATGTACGCCGGGCGCGTCGCCAGCGGCCCCAGCATCCCGTAGGCCGACACCGGGTCCGGATCGTCCTCCCGCTCCCCCACGACCACCGGGGTGTCGAGCGCGACCACGAACGTGAGGTACGGCGAGGGGAGCCCGCGGTGCAGGCGCTGACGGACGTGGCGCTGGCGGTAGCCGACCATCGACGCCACGGCTCCGGCGTACGGCCCGCGCGGATCCGCCCGCACGAAGTCCATCGTCGTCTCGGTCGTCGACGTCACGTCCCGAGTATCCGCCGATCGAGGCCGGTCGGCATCAGCGATAACCTCGGACGATGTTCCGGATCCTGTACTACGAGCCGCGCATCCCGCCCAACACGGGCAACGCGATCAGGCTGTCCGCCGCGACGGGGGCCCAGCTCCACCTGGTGGAGCCGCTGGGATTCGACCTCTCCGACGCCCAGCTCCGCCGGGCCGGGCTCGACTACCACGACCTCGCGGACGTCTCGGTCCACACCGATCTCGAGGCCGCGTTCAAGGCCCTCGACCCGGTGCGGGTGTTCGCGTTCACCACGCGCGCGACCACGTCGTACGCCGACATCGCCTACGAGCCGGGCGACGTCTTCCTGTTCGGGCCGGAGCCGACGGGGCTTCCCGAGCACGTGCTCGCCGACCGCCGCATCACCGAGCGGCTGCGCATCCCCATGCTGCCCGCACGCCGCTCCCTGAACCTCGCGAACTCGACCGCGATCGTCGTGTACGAGGCGTGGCGCCAGCAGGGCTACGCCGGCGGCACCTGAACGCGTGGCCGCAGCACCCGCCGCGCCACCGCGATCGCGACCAGCGCCGCCGCGAAGATCCACCACGCGCCGGGCTGGTCGATCCCGAGCCGTGACGACGCGTCCACGACGTACGCGTACGCCGCCACCATGAACGCCCCGCCGAGCGTGACCAGCATCGCCGGCACGAACATCGTCACCAGCCCGACCAGGAGGACGACGAGGCCGACCTGACGGATGTCGTCCTGGTGCGTGTACCACCAGAGGACGTCCGCGCTCATCCCCTCCGGGTTCGGCATGCCGGTGGAGCTCATCCCTCGCCAGGTCGCGACGAAGGCGACGCCGAAGGCCACCAGCGCCACGATCCGCAGCAGCGGCAGCAGCGTACGCATGGTCGTCAGGCCAGCAGCGCGACGAGGTGCGGGACCATCGCCCGCAGCGCCTTCCCCCGGTGGCTGATCGCGTCCTTGTCCGCCGGCGTCAGCTCGGCGGTCGAGACGTCGTAGCCGTCCGCGGCGAACAACGGGTCGTAGCCGAACCCGCCGTCGCCGGTGGGTTCCCACTGGATCCGCCCGCGCATGATGCCGTGCTCGACGACCTCGGTGCCGCTCGGCAGCACCAGCGCCATCGCGCAGCGGAACTCCGCCCCGCGGCGCTCGTCGGGCACGTCGGCGAGCTGGTCGAGCAGCAGCGTGTTGTTGCGGGCGTCCGACTTGGGGCGGCCGCCCCACCGCGCCGACAGCACGCCGGGCATCCCGTTGAGCGCGTCGACGCAGATGCCGGAGTCGTCGGCCAGCGACGGCAGGTCGGTGGCCTTGGCGGCGGCGCGGGCCTTGAGCAGCGCGTTGCCCTCGAACGTCGGCTGGTCCTCGACCGGCTCCTCGAAGTCGCCGATGTCGTCGAGACCCAGCACTTCGATGCCGGGCAGGTCAGGCTCGAGGATGCGCCGCAGCTCGGCCAGCTTGCCCTTGTTGTGGCTGGCGAGGACGACCGTGCGTCCGCTCATGCGGGGGTCCCCTCGCCGAGCGCGGCGGCCTGGATCGCCGTCAGGTCGGCACAGCCCTTCTCGGCGAGCGCGAGGAGGGCGTCGAGCTCGGAACGGTCGAACGGCGCCCCCTCCGCGGTGCCCTGCACCTCGACGAAGGACCCGCTGCCGGTCATCACGACGTTCATGTCGGTCTCGGCTCGGACGTCCTCGTCGTACGGGAGGTCGAGCATCGGCGTGCCGTCGATGATGCCGACGGAGACGGCGGCGACGGAGCCGGTCAGCGGCTCGGAGACCAGCGACCCGCGGTCGCGCAGGTAGGAGACGGCGTCAGCCAGGGCCACGTACGCCCCGGTGATCGCCGCGGTCCGTGTCCCGCCGTCGGCCTGCAGCACGTCGCAGTCGATGACGATCGTGTTCTCGCCGAGCGCCTTGTAGTCGATGATCGCGCGCAGCGAGCGGCCGATCAGGCGCGAGATCTCGTGCGTACGGCCGCCGATGCGGCCCTTGACCGACTCGCGGTCGGAGCGGGTGTGGGTCGCGCGCGGCAGCATCGCGTACTCAGCCGTCACCCACCCCAGGCCGGAGTCGCGGCGCCAGCGCGGGACGCCCTCGGTGACGCTCGCCGCGCAGAGGACGCGGGTACGGCCGAACTCGACCAGGACCGATCCCTCGGCGTGGTCGAGCCATCGGCGGGTGATCGTGACGGGGCGCAGCGCGTCGGGCGCACGGCCGTCGGCTCGGGTGGTGGACATGCCGACGAGCCTAACGGCCTCAGACCTCGTAGACGCCGCCCGCCTCGACCAGCTCGCTCGGACCGGCGAACGCGGCCTTGGCCTCGGACGCGACGACGTCGTGGTCGGTCCAGGTCGGGACGTGGGTCAGGAGCAGCCGCCCCACACCCGCCGCCGTCGCGGCCTCGCCCGCGTCGGTGCCCGTGAGGTGGAGGTTGGGCGGGTTGTCGGGGGCGTCGGTGAATGACGCCTCGCACAGGAACAGGTCGGCCCCCTCGGCGACCTCGACGAGCGCCGCCGTCGGTCCGGTGTCGCCCGAGTAGGTGAGGACCTTGCCCTCGGCCTCGATCCGCAGCGCGTACGCCTGCACGGGGTGGTCGACGAGCCGGGGCGTGACAGTGAACGGGCCGAGCGTCACGGGCGCCCGGTCGACCCACGTCTCCACCGCGAGCTCCTCGGTCATCCCGGGCTCGATCGGGAGCCCGTACGCCTCCGCGAACCGGTCGGCGCTCCCGGTCGGGCCCCACAGCGGGATTCGGGGCAGGGGCCCGCCGGGGACGTACTTGCGGTAGACGTACATCCCGCAGATGTCCATGTAGTGGTCCGGGTGCAGGTGGGAGACGGCGATCGCGTCGACGTCGGCCAGGTCGACGTACTTCTGGAGCTCGCCGAGCGCGCCGTTGCCGAGGTCGACGACGAGCCGGTAGGTGCGGCTCTCGTACGGCGCCTCCACGAGGTAGCAGCTGGCGGCGGAGTCCGGGCCGGGGTAGGAGCCGGCGCAGCCGACGACGGTGAGCCTCATACACCCACCCACGCGAACTGGTCGACCTTGTCGATCTCCGGGCCGAGGAAGCGACGGCCGAGCGTCCGGAACTCCTCGGGCTGGCCCGTCGTCAGGAAGTGGTGCTCCGGCGCGGTGGCGGCCGTGCGCTCGAGGCCGTGGCGCACGAGCAGCGCGTAGACGTCCTTGGCGGTCTCGTCGGCGCTGGAGACCAGGGTCACCTCGTCGCCCATGACGTAGGAGATGACGCCGGTGAGCAGGGGGTAGTGCGTGCAGCCGAGCACCAGGGTGTCGATGCCGCTCGCCTGCAGGGGCGCGAGATAGTCGCGCGCGACCTCCAGGAGCTCCGGGCCGGCGGTGACCCCGGCCTCGACGAACTCGACGAAGCGCGGGCACGCCGCGACGGTGAGGGCGACCGAGGGGTTCGCGGCGAACGCGTCCTCGTACGCCATCGACGCCTTGGTCGCGCGCGTGCAGATCACGCCCACATGGTGGTTGCGGGTGGCCGCGACCGCACGTCGGGTCGCCGGGACGATCACCTCGACCACCGGGACGTCGTAGCGCTCACGGGCGTCGCGCAGCACCGCGGCGCTGGCGGAGTTGCAGGCGATGACGAGGGCCTTCACCCCGCGGGCGACGAGGTGGTCGAGGCACTCCAGCGCGTACTCGCGGACGTCACCGATCGGCTGCGGGCCGTACGGCTGACGGGCGGTGTCCCCGAGGTAGAGGACGGCCTCGTTCGGCAGCTGGTCGATGACGGCACGGGCGACGGTGAGACCGCCGAAGCCGGAGTCGAAGATGCCGATGGGCGCGTCGTTCACCCGAGCGAGCCTAGTGGGCGATTCACACGCACGAAACACAATGCGGTCGAGGCCACAGGTGCGTCGCGTCACGGAGCGGTGGCCCCGGCGTCACCTAGATTCGCTCCATGAGACGCGTTCCGTTCACCGGTGACGAGAAAGAATGCCTGTACGTCGCGCTCGACCGGCACCGCGATGCGATCCTCTGGAAGATCGGCGGGCTCTCCGACGAGGACCTGCGGCGGCCCATGGTCCCCTCGGGCACGACGCTGCTCGGCATGGTCAAGCACCTGGCCTCCGTCGAGTACAGCTGGTTCTGCGCCACCTTCGGGCGCGAGTCGCTGGAGGTGCCGTACTCCGAGGACGACTGGGACTCCGACTGGCGGATCGAGCCGTGGGAGACGACTCAAGGCGTCCTCGACTACTTCGCCATGGCGCGGGCGGCCTCCGACGCGGTGATCGACGAGCTCGACGTCACCGACACGGGCACCGCCTGGTACGGCCCCACGGTGACGCTCCGGTGGGTGCTCATCCACATGGTCGAGGAGTACGCCCGTCATGCCGGCCATGCGGACATCCTCCGTGAGCTGATCGACGGGGCGACCGGTCCGTTCGAGGGTTATCCGACCTGATTTGGTGTTAACCTCGTTCACATGAATTCGGACGGGGGCACCAGGGCGTACCGCATGGACGTCCGCGCGCGGTCCACGGCCGCGACCCGGGAGCGCATCCTGGCCGCCACGCTCGCGACGTTCTTCGACGCGCCGACGCTCGACGTCCCGCTGCGGACCGTCGCCGAGCGGGCGGGCGTGAGCGTCCAGACCGTGCTCCGGCACTTCGAGAGCAAGGACGGACTCGTCGCGGCCGCCGCCGCGTACACCGCCGGACGCATCGGCGACCAGCGCGACCGCGCGCCCGTCGGCGACCTCACCGGCGCCGTCGAGAACCTCGTGGCCCACTACGAGGAGCTCGGCGACGGCGTCGTCCGCATGCTCGCCGAGGAGACCCGCAACCCGGCCCTGTCGGTGGTCGCCGACCAGGGGCGCGCATACCACCGGGAGTGGTGCGCACGGGTCTTCGCCGGTGGTCTCGCGCACACCCCGGAGGCGGACCGCCCCCGCCGGCTCGCCCAGGTCGTCGCCGTCTGCGACGTCTTCACATGGAAGCTCCTGCGCCGTGACCAGGGGCTCTCCCGCGACGAGACGACCCGGGCTCTCGTCGAGCTGCTCCGACCGCTGCTGCAGGAGTCCTGATGTCGACCGTCCTCGCCTACACCTCGCCCGCGAAGGGCCACCTCTTCCCGCTCGTTCCCGTCCTGCTCACGCTGCGCGACCGCGGGCACGACGTGCACGTCCGGACCCTCGACGCGCTCGTCCCGGAGCTTTGCGCCCTCGGCCTGCACGCCGACGGGCTCCACCCCGCGACCAGCACCGTCGAGGCCGACGACTACCTCGCGCCGAACCAACGTGCGGCGTTGCGCAGCTCGGTGCGGACCTTCGCCACCCGCGCCCGGTACGAGGCACCGCACGTCACCGCGCTGGTCGACGAGCTGGCGCCCGACGTCGTGATCGCCGACATCAACGCGTGGGGCGCCATGGTCGCCGCGGAGGCGAGCGGGCTGCCGTGGGCGACGTTCAGCCCGTACACCCCTGCGATCGGCTCGAAGGACGTCCCCCCGTTCGGGCTCGGCCTCGCCCCCGCGCGCGGGCCGCTCGGCCGGCTGCGCGACCGGGCACTGCGTCCCCTCGTGATCGGGACCGCCGAGCGGGTGGCGCTCCCCCCGCTCAACGAGCTCCGCGCGAGCGCCGGCCTCGCCCCGGTCCACGACGCCGACGACCTGTACACCCGGGCGCCACTGGTCCTCGTGACGACGGCGGAGCCGTTCGAGTACCCACGGAGCGACTGGCCGGAGCAGGTCTCGCTGGTCGGCCCGCTCGACTGGGAGCCGACCGCAGAGCCGCCCGCGTGGCTCGACGACGTCCATGACCCGATGGTGCTCGTGACGACGTCGTCGGAGTACCAGGGCGACGAGGACCTCGTCCAGGTCGCGCTCGAGGCCCTGGCCGACGAGCAGGTGCACGTGGTCGCCACCTGCCCCGCGGGCGTGCGTCGCCGGTACGACGTCCCGCCCAACGCCCACGTCGTCGAGTTCGTGCCGCACGGCGCCGTCCTCGACCGGGCGGTCTGCGCCGTCACGCACGGCGGGATGGGGGCTACCCAGAAGGCCCTGTCCTGCGGGGTGCCGGTGGTCGCCGTGCCGTGGGGGCGCGACCAGTTCGAGGTGGCCCAGCGGGTCGTGCTGTCCGGATCGGGCGTGCGGCTCCCAGCGAAGCGGCTGGACGCCCAGCGGCTCCGCGACGCGGTGCGCGCGGCGCGGACGATGACCGCGGGCGCGGCGGGGGTCCGCGACGGGTTCGCGGCCGCCGGCGGCGCGGAGCGTGCGGCCGACGCGGTCGAGCGGCTCGTCGTCGCAGACCGGTCACGCGACTAGCGTCGCCGCGGCCTCAGGCCCAGAGCTGGCCCTCGAGGCGCTCCTCGGCCTCGTCGATCGTGCCCTCGTACGCGCCGGTCGAGAGGTACTTCCAGCCGCCGTCGGCGACGACGAACGCGATGTCGGCCGACTCCCCCGCCTTCACCGCCTTCGCCGCCTGGGCGAGCGCCGCATGCAGGATCGCGCCGGTCGAGATGCCGGCGAAGATGCCCTCGGCCTCGAGCAGCTCGCGCACCCGTCGCACCGCGTCGCGCGGCCCCACGGAGAAGCGGGCGTCGATGTACTGCGGGTCGTACAGCTCGGGGACGAACCCCTCGTCGAGGTTGCGCAACCCGTACACGAGCTCGCCGTAGCGCGGCTCGGCGGCGACGATGCGCACCTCGGGCCTCGCCTCGCGGAAGAACCGCCCGACGCCCATCAGGGTGCCCGTCGTGCCGAGCCCGCCGACGAAGTGCGTCACCTCGGGCAAGTCTGCCAGGATCTCGGGGCCGGTCCCCCGGTAGTGCGCGTCGGCGTTGGCGGCGTTGCCGTACTGGTAGAGCATCACCCAGTCGGGGTGCTCCTCCGCGACCCGCTTCGCGACCCGCACGGCCTCGTTGGAGCCACCCGCGGCAGGCGAGGACACGATCTCCGCGCCCCACATCCGCAGCAGCTGGCGCCGCTCCTCCGAGGTGTTCTCCGGCATCACGCAGACCATCCGGTAACCCCGCAGCTTGGCGACCATCGCCAGCGAGATCCCGGTGTTGCCCGACGTCGGCTCGAGGATGGTGCAGCCCGGCCGCAGCACGCCCTCGGCCTCGGCCCGCTCGATCATGGCGAGCGCGGCGCGGTCCTTGATCGACCCCGTCGGGTTGCGGTCCTCGAGCTTGGCCCACAGCCGGACGTCCGGGCTCGGGGACAGGCGCGGCAGCCCCACGAGAGGGGTGCTGCCGACGGAGTCGATCAGGTTGTCGTAGCGCATGCGCGAACCGGCTGCCTCCGACGAGGCGTCAGCGCGCCCCGCCCGCGACCGCGGGCAGGATCACGACGACGTCGCCGTCGGACAGCGGCGTCTCGAGCCCGCCGGAGAAGCGGATGTCCTCGTCGTTGACGTAGATGTTGACGAAGCGGCGCGGCTGCCCGTCCTCGACCAGCCGGTCCTTGATGCCGGAGTGGTTCGTCTCCAGGTCCTCGATCAGGGCGTTGACCGAGTCACCGGCGGCGGAGACGTTCTTCTCGCCGTCGGTGTACGTGCGGAGGATGGTGGGGACTCGGACCTCGATGGCCATGGCGATGCTTCCTCGTCAGTGTGTCGGTAGGGCTGGAGAGCGCGAGCGCTCTACTGGTCGTAACTCTCGACGACCGTGACTTCTTCCTCGGTGACCTCGCCGTCGACGATCCGGAACGACCGGAAGTCCACCGGGCCGGACTCGTGGGCGCCGTCGCGGGTCGAGACGAGGACGTAGTGGGCGTTGGGCTCGCTGGCGAGGTTCACGTCGGTGCGCGACGGGTACGCCTCGGTCGCGGTGTGCGAGTGGTAGACGACGACCGGCTCCTCGTCCTGAGCGTCCATCTCCTGGTAGAGCCGCAGCAGGTCGGTCGAGTCGAACTCGTAGAACGTCGGCGACATAGCGGCGTTGACCATCGGGACGAAGCGCGCCGGCAGGTCGGAGCCCACGGGTCCCGCGACGATCCCGCAGGCCTCGTCGGGGTGGTCCCGTCGGGCGTGGGCGATGATCGCGTCGTACGTCGCCTGGTCGATGGTCAGCACGGCTCACAGGGTACGCGGTCCCGCATGGCGGACAGCCGTCGTCCGTCATCCGGGACCGCCCGCTGTGCCCCAGGCCACAGGGTGCGGCACCCGCCGTCAGGACAGCGGCCAGGTTCGCACCACTCTCCGGCGGCGCGGATCGCCCTCCGGTCGCATGTCCACCAGCGCGACGGCGTCGAGGTGGAGCGGCGCACCTGCGTCAAGGCTCCGCCCGCGCTGGACGGACACGTGCGGGCGGAACTCGTCCCGCACGTGGCGCATCCGGACGACGTCGACGCCGTCCTCCGCGAGCGCGGCGAGGAGGTCGCGGTGCAGGGTGTCGATCGCCTCGGTGCGTGCGAGCTCGGCGACCCGGACGTCGTGCCGGGCGCCGAACCACGCCTCACCGACCACCTCCGTGTCGACGGGGGCGTGCGGGGCGAGCACCTGGCTGAGGTCGGGCTCGACGGCCACGTCGAAGGGCGGCACCCAGGTCAGGTGCAGCGGCCACGCCTCGCGGCCGAACTCCTCAGGCGCCCGCTCGACGAAGGTGACGAGACAGCACCTCAGGCGCATGGGGACACCTCAGTCCAGCGCCTGGACCAGGGACTCCTGGACGAAGCCGAGCCAGTCGTAGATGTCGACGACCACCGCCACGGCCTCGTCGTCGCTCTCGGCGGCGGCCTCCGCGTCCTCCTCGGACTCGATCCCGAGCCGGACCGCGAGCGCCAGCCGGACGTCGGTGAGCGAGCGCAGCCACGCCTGGACCGCCCGCTCGCCGAGCTCGACCTCGATCGGGTTCTCCGACTGCTCCGGGTCGTCAAGGTCGAACCCGCCGGCCGCCAGCGACGCCACCACGGCCTGTGCGTTCTCGACCTTCGCGGTCGACAGGCTGCGCTCGGTGAACCGGCGGAAGTCGGCCGCCGACTCGTCGTCGTCGCGGTAGGCGTCGGGAAGCAGCCGACGCAGGACCGGATCCTCCGGCGGAAGCGCCGACGCCGTCGTGCCGAGCTGGCCGAACAACGGGTCCGGCGCGGACTCCTCGGGCCCGTTGCGGTCCCGGAGCAGCTCGATGACCTGACTCAGCAGGTTGACCAGGAGCTCGCACTCGGCCGGCTCGAACTCGGCCCGGACCCGGTCCCGCTTGCGCCGCTCGAACGCCTTCACGCCGTGCCTCCCTCGCGCCTCACGCGTCCGCCCGCTGCAGCGTCGCCCACAGCCCGTACTCGTGCATCGCCTGCACGTGGCGCTCCATCTCCTCGCGGGGCCCGGTCGAGACCACGGCCTTGCCGTCGTTGTGCACCTTCATCATCAGCTCGTGCGCCTTGGCGTCGCCGTAGCCGAAGTAGGCCTTGAACACGTACGCGACGTACGACATGAGGTTGACCGGGTCGTTCCAGACGATGGTCACCCAGGGTCGGTCGAGCTCGGTGACCTCGTCGGTCTCCGGCTCGTCGACCTCGATCGGCGCTGGCGTGCTCACCCGGCCCATTGTGGCGCACGCGCAAACCCGCCCCGGAGGGCGCACCGCACTACGCTGACGCCGTGACCTCCACCGCGCTGCTCACGGACCACACCGCGCTGCTCACAGACCATTACGAGCTCACGATGCTGCAGGCGTCGCTCCCGGACGGCACCGCCGACCGGCGCTCGGTGTTCGAGCTGTTCGCGCGTCGCCTGCCCGACGGACGCCGCTTCGGCGTGGTCGCCGGGATCGGCCGCGTCCTCGACGCGATCGCGCAGTTCCGCTTCACCGACGAGGACCTCGCGTTCCTCCGCGAGCGGAAGGTCGTCGACGGGCCCACCCTGGACTGGCTCGCCGACTACCGCTTCCGCGGCAACGTCTGGGGCTACCCGGAGGGCGAGGCCTACTTCCCCCAGTCGCCGATCCTCGTCGTCGAGGGCACCTTCGGCGAGGCGGTCCTGCTCGAGACGCTGCTGCTGTCGATCCTCAACCACGACTCGGCGATCGCCTCGGCGGCGGCACGCATGACCGCCGCCGCGGGCGAGCGACCGTGCATCGAGATGGGGTCGCGCCGCACGCACGAGATGGCCGCCGTCGCCTCGGCCCGGGCGGCGTACGTCGCGGGGTTCGCCACGACCTCCAACCTCGAGGCCGGTCGCCGGTACGGCATCCCGACCGCCGGCACGTCCGCACACTCCTTCACGCTGCTGCACGACACCGAGCGCGACGCCTTCACCGCGCAGGTCGAGTCGCTCGGCGTCGGGACCACGCTGCTGGTGGACACCTACGACGTCGCCGAGGCGGTCCGCGTCGGCATCGAGGTCGCCGGGACCAGCCTCGGCGCGGTCCGTCTCGACTCCGGCGACCTGCCGCTGCTCGCCAAGCAGGTGCGCCGTCAGCTCGACGAGCTCGGCGCGACCGGGACCAAGATCGTCGTCACCAGCGACCTCGACGAGTACGCGATCGCGGGCCTCGCGGCGGCGCCCGTCGACGGCTACGGCGTCGGCACCTCGCTCGTGACCGGCTCCGGCCACCCGACCTGCGGGTTCGTCTACAAGCTCGTCGCCCGCGCGGACGGGCTCGACGACGACGCGACGATGATCTCCGTCGCGAAGGCCAGCAAGGACAAGATCTCGATCGGCGGCCGCAAGTACGCGCTGCGTCGTCTCGACGCCCAGGGCACCGCGACCGCCGAGGTCCTGGGCATCGGCGAGCCGCCCCGCGGCGACGACAACGACCGGCCGCTCCTGGTCCCGCTGGTCGAGGGCGGCGAGCGCGTCTACGACGAGACGCTCGACGTGGCGCGCGACCGGCTCCGCAGCTCGCTCGCCGAGCTACCCTTGCAGGCGCGGCAGCTGTCGCGGGGCGAGCCCGCGATCCCGACCGTCTTCGAGGGCAAGGCGAGCGAAGGAGCACGATGAGCAGGGCACTGGTCGTGGTGGACGTGCAGAACGACTTCTGCGAGGGCGGCTCCCTGGCCGTGGCCGGAGGGGCCTCGGTCGCCGAGCGGGTGGCGCGCCTGGTCGACGAGGGCGACTACGACGTGGTCGTCGCGACCAAGGACCACCACATCGACCCGGGCACGCACTTCAGCGAGCAGCCGGACTTCGTCGACTCGTGGCCGCCGCACTGCGTCGTCGGCACCGAGGGCAACGAGCTCCACGAGCCGCTGACCGAGGACATGTTCGCGGCCGTGTTCGAGAAGGGCCAGTTCGACGCCGCCTACTCCGGCTTCGAGGGCAAGGCCTCCTCCGGCGACGCGCTCGACGCGTGGCTGCGCGAGCAGGGCGTGGACACCGTCGACGTGGTGGGCATCGCGACCGACTACTGCGTCCGCGCGACGGCGCTCGACGCCGCCGCCAACGGCTTCGCGACGCGCGTGCTCATGGACCTCACGGCGCCGGTCTCCGAGGCGAACCTCGACAAGACCCGCGCGGACTTCGACGCCGCCGGCGTCACCGTGGCCTGACGCTCACGGTCCCGGCTCGCCGGGTGCGACCGCGGGGCGGCCGAACGGCAGCTGGACGAGGGTGCGCCACGAGTCCCGCCGAGCGGTGCCGGCGATGAGCAGGGCGCGGTCGAGGTGTGCCGTGATCGGCAGCGCACGAGCGACCTCGACCTCGGCCGCCTCGAGCTGGTCGAGCGACGCTCCCGACGCCTCGCCGACGGTCAGGTGAGGGACGACGTCGTCGTGGACACCTCCGTACGGCGGGTGGTCGGGAAACTCCGCGACCACCGCGTCGGTGAGGACCCGGAACTCCCGGTCCACCCGCGGTGCCAGCCACAGGACGTCCTCGCCGAACCAGCGGCACCGGTCGAACGTGCAGTCGAACGGTGACGCGGCGGCGAGCACAGCAGCCAGCCGTGCGACGACACGCGCGTCGATGTCCGCGGGCGGGACGAACGGGTACACCACCGTGACGTGAGCGGGGACGCCCCAGGACGCGGCCACGTCGAGTCGTCGCCGATGGTCGGACACCGCAGCCTCCGCCTGGGGGACGGGGACGATCACCGCCGACTCCGTGGCCGTGGACGTCACGGACCCCTGGACGCTCACCCGTACGTCACCTCCCGCACGACCCGCGCGGGAGCCCCCGCGGCGACCGAGAACGCCGGCACGTCCCGCGTCACGACGGAGTTCGCCCCGATCACGCACCGCTCCCCGATCGTCACGCCGCTGGTGACGACGACGTTGGCGCCGAGCCAGCAGTCGTCGCCGATGCGGGTCGGCCCCTTCGACCTGAAGCCCTGCCACGGGACCGGGACGTCGGGGTCGTCGAACCGATGGGCGGAGTCCGTCACCAGGCAGCCGTTGGCCAGCATGCAGTGGGCGCCGATCTCGACCCGCTGCGACGCCGCCACCATCACGCCGAGGTTGAGGAAGGTCCCTTCCCCGATCGAGATCCGGGCCTCGGGGCCGCCGGTGATCCACACTCCGGGCTCCAGGAACACCTGCGGACCGATCTCGAGACGCCCGTCGCGCAGCATCTCCAGCACCTCGCCGTGGACGGCACCCCGGGCGTACGCGCGCCGCCGGGCGAGCTCGACCGTGAGTCGCGCGCGGTTCAGCGGACGGTACGCGCGCCCGTACCAGCGGTGCTTGCGCCACCACTCGAGCGCCGGGCCGACGCTCCCGTCAGACATGCGTGCCGAGGTCCTCGATCCGGTACCCGCCGGGAAGGTAGGTCCGGATGGTCCCGCGGTCCTCCGGACGCGACGGCCTCACCCGCGGCGGCGCGAACCGCAGCGCCCTGGCCCGCAGCTTGAGCAGACCGCGCGACAGCGCCACGACGACGCGCGGCGGCGTCACGTACGCGAAGGCGTCGCGCACGTGCGGGTCCATGATCGCCCGCGAGAAGACCTCGACCGCCGGGCGCAGCGCCTTCGGGTAGTACGAGCAGAGCAGCTCGAGCGTGGCGTCGGCGACCTCCCGCGAGCGTGGATCGTACGCGAAGTTCTTGCGCTCGTAGGTGTCGAGGAGCTCCTCGAACTCCTCGTACGTCGCCGGGATGTCCTTGATGCCCATGAGCTCGCCCATGCGCTGGTACGACCGGGTGGCCGCGTCGATCTCGCGACGGCTCAGCGCCCGCCAGCCGAAGTCGTCGAGCCACCGCACGGGGGTCACGACGAACGTCGAGAGGACGTAGCGCATGTCGTCGTTGCTGATCGGGTACGCGCCGTGCATCCGGTTCATCCGGCGCACCGCCGCGCGCCCCTGCGTCGACTCGAGCCCGTCCTCCACGATCGCGTCGAGGACGAGGACCGTGTCGTCGTGGCGCTTCTGGGTGCGCTCGGTGAACTCGTGCGTCTCGTGCAGCAGCACACCGATCGACGGCACCGCGAACGTCCGGAACAGCGCGAAGCTGAGCGCCTGCTGGATGTCCCACGGGAACTCGAACCGGGTGTTGACCGCCGAGATCGTCTCGTACTCCGTCTCGGGGTCCAGCCGGGCGATCACGCGCTGCCAGGCGTCGCGACGCCAGCGGTCCCGGCCGCGGGGCGGCGTGGGCAGGCTCCGGGTCATGGAGGGGACGCTACCGGCTACGGGGGCCGACGTCTGCACTACATTCATGAGGATGACCGCCCCGTTCCTGCGTGACCTCGTCGCCGACACCACGTACGACGCTCCGACCGCGCCGGGGCTGCGCGAGCGGGTCGAGGCGTACGCCGCGCGACCCGCCGCGAGCGGTGACGCAGCGGACGTGCTCGGCCCGCTCGTCGTCCCCGACACCGAGCTGCCGCAGGTCCAGGGCACGGTGAAGTTGCTGGGGGCCGCGACGCTCGACGTCGTCGTGACGGTCACCGGAGGCGCCGGGGCCATCGAGCCGGCTGTCCGCTGGGCGACCCGGCAGTCCGGGATCCGCCTGGTGGGGCTGACGACGACCGTGCGCGACCTCGACGACCTCACGCGCGGCGCGCACCGCGTCGCGGCGATGGTCTCGCAGCTCGCGGCCGAGGGCCTGCTGGACGACGTGGACGTGCAGGTGGCGCTGCCCCTGTACGCGCGGACGGAGGGATCGTCGCGGTGGCAGCACGCGCTGGATACCCTCGCGATCGAGGACCTGCGCCTGGTGCTGCGGACCGGCGGCGCGGACCTCGACGACGTCCCGTCGTCGGAGACGCTGGCCGGGGCGATCGGCGACGCGCTCGACCGCGAGGTCGCGTTCTCGTGCGCCGGCGACCTCGCCCACGCGGTCGCGTGGCACGAGCCCGGGACGGACCGCGTCCGCCACGGGTTCCTCAACCTCCTGCTCGCCACCCGCGCCAGCCTCGACGGCGACGATCTCGGCACCGTGGCCGAGCGCCTCGACCTCGCCGCCACCGACCGCGTCGTCGCCGACCTGGAGACGATCGGCGAGACGTCGCTGGCGTCGGCACGGCGCTGGTTCACCGGAATCGGGTCCGAGGACGTCGACGCGTCGCTCGCCGACCTGCGGGCCCTGGGCCTGCTGCCGGGCTAGCCACCTCCGAGGCTCCGCCTCCGGACCTGGCGGAGCATCCGGCGGGTCGCGAGCACGTGGAACCGGCTCCGGATGACCAGCAGGCGGTAGACGGCACCGTGCGGTCCGGGGAAGGCGGCGTACGTCCGTGCGCTCAGCCGCGTCGCGTCCCGGTCGGTGTCCTCGACCGCGAAGACGAGGCGGTAGCGCGAGAAGTGGTGCCGGCCGACCAGCTCGACCCGCTCCCCCGCGGCCCGCTGGGCGACGGCGAAGCCGCCGGGCGGCCGGGTCCCGAGGAGGCGCGAGACGACCGGGCCCGCAGCCGCGGTGAGGTCGGTGTCCACGTACCGCGCGAGCGTCGCCCACACCGCGGCTCGCGGCGCGGCGATCGTGAGGGCGTGCTCGTCGACGTACGGCGGCTCACCGTCGTCGGTCATGCCGATCACCCCCGCACCAGCGTACGCGCGGCGATGTCCGCGGCAGGCGCCGTACGATGCACCGGTTGTGTGCACCGAGCGACGCCGATACCCGGCGCCGGGTGTACGAAACCGGCGCCTCGTCGACACCACCTCATCCGGCTCACCGGCGCCGGGACTACCGCGCCGTGACCCGTCGCACGAACGCGACGATCTCGGCCAGCGCGCGCGGCGCCGACGGCGACACTCCCGGCAGGCTGATGTAGCCGTGGATCGCGTCGGCGTACTCGGTGAGCACCACGTCGCCGCCGTTGCCCCGCAGCGCCTCGGCGTAGTAGACGCCGTTGTCGCGCAGCGGGTCGTGGCCCGCCACCTGGATCAGGGCCGGCACCTTGGCGCCGGACAGCGTGCCGTGCAGGGGTGCAGCGGTCGGCGCGTACGGGTCCGCGCCGTCGAGGTACAGGCGGGAGAACGCTCGCATGTTGCGCGAGGTCAGCACCGGCGCGTTCGCGTGCTCGCGCTCGGACGGGAAGACCTCCTCCATCTCGGCCGCCGGGTAGACGAGCACCTGCCCGGCGAGCGCGGGCGAACCGGCCTGTCCGGCCAGGTCCGCGACGACGGCCGCGAGGTTGCCGCCGGCGCTGTCGCCCGCGACGACGACGCGCGTCGGGTCGCCGCCGAGCTCCTCGGCGTGCGCGACGACCCAGCCGAGCGCCGCCCACGTGTCGAGGACCGCCGCGGGATACGGGTGCTCGGGGGCGAGCCGGTACGCGACGGACACCACGACGCACGGCGTCTCGACGGCGAGGTGGCTCGCCCACCACTCGTCCTGCTCGGGATCGCCGAGGACCCAGCCCCCGCCGTGGTAGAGCACGACGACCGGGAGCGGCGCGGCGCCGGGGCTCGGCGGCTGGTAGACGCGCATCCGCAGCGTGACCGGCTCCGTCTCCGGCTCGACCCCGGGGACCGTGACGGGCTCCAGCTCGACCAGACGGTCGGCGACCTGGACGTCGGGGTGGGGCTTCCCGGACACCTTCTGGCCCAGCGGGGAGCCCAGCAGCTTGGCGCGCTGGGTCCTGCGTGCGGGGATCTCCTCGCGGGAGACCTGGTCGATGGGGGTGCTGAGGAGACGCTCGACCACGGCGAAGAGCCGGGTGCGGATCGGCAAGGGGGCAGCCATGGCCGCCAGACTAGAGGACCTTCCCAGGGTTGAGCAGGCCGTCGGGGTCCAACGCCTCCTTGATCGCCCGCTGGACCCGCAGGCCCGCCGGGCCGAGCTCGCGCTCGAGCAGCGTCCTCTTGAGCACCCCGATGCCGTGCTCGCCGGTGATGGTCCCGCCCAGGTCGAGCCCGAGCAGCATGACGTCGTCGAACGCCGCGTGCGCCCGCTCGGCCTCCTCGGGGTTCGCACCGTCGAAGATCACGCAGGGATGGAAGTTGCCGTCACCGGCGTGACCGACGACGCCGATCACGACCCCCCGCTTCTCGGCGATGGCGGCGACCCCGTCGACCAGGTCGGCGATCCGCGAGCGGGGCACGCAGACGTCGTCGACCATCGTGGTGCCCATCGCCTCGAACGCGGTCAGGACCTCGCGTCGCGCGGTCAGCAGCAGCGCAGCCTCCGCGTCGTCCGCGGCGAGCACCACGTCGTACGCTCCCGCGTCGCGCAGGTGGTGCGCGATCGCCGCGATCTCCTCCTCGCCCGCCACGCCCGGCGCGTCGGACTGGGCGAGGACGAGCGCACCGACGTTGTCGTCGAAGCCGAGCCGGTACGCGTCGTTGACCGCGTGCAGGCTGGTCCCGTCCATCAGCTCGAGGAGGTTGGGGACGACGCTCGAGCGGGTGATCGCCGCGATCCCCTCCGCGGCCGCGTGCACGGTGCCGAACGTCGCTGCCAGCGTCCGGGGCCGGTGTGCCGCCGGCCGCAGCCGCAACGTCGCCTCGGTGATGATGCCGAGCGTCCCCTCCGACCCGACGAACAGCCGCACGAGGTCGTAGCCGGCGACGCCCTTGACCGTACGCCGTCCCGTCCGCAGGACCTCGCCGTCGGCGAGGACGACCTCGAGCGCGAGCACGTAGTCCGTCGTCACGCCGTACTTCACGCAGCAGAGCCCGCCGGAGTTCGTCGCGAGGTTGCCACCGATCGTGCAGAACTCCCACGAGCTCGGGTCCGGCGGGTAGAACAGCCCGTGCTCGGCGACCGCGCGCGACAGGTCCGCGTTGAAGACCCCGGGCTGGGTGACGACGAGGCGCTCGTCGACGTCGACCTCCAGCACCTGGTTCATCCGCTCGAGCGCGATCACCAGGCCGTCGTCGATCGCGTTCGCGGCTCCGGACAGGCCGCTGCGGGCGCCCTGGGCGACGACGGGGACGCCGTGCTCGGACGCCAGCCGCATCGCGGTCGAGACGTCGGCGGTCGCCCGGGCGAGGACGACCGCGCACGGCGTGCCGGCGTCGCAGAACATCGCCCGGTCGGTCCGGTAGGAGGCCAGCCGGTCAGGGTCGGTGAGGACGACGTCGGCTCCGAGGGCGTCGAGCAGGGCGGTGACGAACGCGGCGTTGCGCATGTCCCTCACCCTATGCTGACCGGATGGCAGCGATCGACGACCTCGATTCCCAGATCGTCCGGCTGTTCCTCGCGGAGCCCAAGATCGGGGTGCTGGAGGCGTCGCGTCGCCTCGGCGTCGCCCGCGCCACCGTCCAGACCAGGCTCGACCGGCTCGCCGAGCGCGGGGTGATCGCCTCGTGGTCGCCCACGGTCTCCCCCGCCGCGCTCGGCTACCCGGTCACCGCCTTCCTGACGCTCGAAGTGGTCCAGGGTGACGGCCGCACCCCCGTCGCCGACCACCTCGCGTCCATCCCCGAGGTCCTCGAGGCCTGCACGATCACCGGCGCCGGTGACCTCTGGTGCCGCGTCGTGGCCCGCTCCAACGCCGACCTCCAGCGCGTCCTGGACGCGGTCGTCACCGCACCGGGGATCGTCCGGGTGGCCACCGTGATCGCGCTCCAGACCGAGCTGGCACCGCGGGTCGCGCCGCTGGTCGAGGCGTCGCGCGACGCGTGATCAGCCGGCCGACGCCTCGGTGAGCATGGCCAGCTCGGCATCGGTCAGCGCGAGCTGCTCGAACGCCAGCAGCGGCGCCAGCTGGTCGACCGTGCGGGCGCTGGCGATCGGCGCGAGCACGGTCGGCTGCGCGGCCAGCCACGCGAGCGCGACGGAGGCCTGCTCGGTCCCGTGCGCGGCGGCGATCGTGTCGAGCGCGGCCAGGACGCGCAGGGCGCGCGGGTCCTCGAGCAGCTTCGCGGCGCCCGCCGCGCGCTGGCTCGCGACGGCGGGACCGCCGGGGCGGTACTTGCCGGTGAGGAACCCGGCCGCGAGGCCCCAGTACGGCATGGCCGACAGCCCGTGCTCGGCGGCGAGCGCGGCGCGCTCGCCCTCGTAGGTGTCACGGCTGACGAGGTTGTAGTGCGGCTGGATCGCCACGTACTTCGCGAGGCCCTCGCGGTCGGACAGCTCGAGGGAGGCGCGCAGCCGCTCGACGGAGATGTTGGAGACGCCGATCTGGCGCACCTTGCCCTCCCGCACGAGGGCGTCGAGCGCGCCGATGATCTCCTCGACCTCGACCGACTCGTCGTCGAAGTGCGTGTAGTAGAGGTCGATGCGGTCGGTGCCCAGGCGCGTGAGCGACGCCTCGGCCGCGGCCTTGATGGTGTCGGCGCTCAGGCCCTTGAAGGCGGGGTGGCTGCCGACCTTGGTGGCCACCACGACGTCGTCGCGGTTGCCGCGCGCGGCCAGCCACCGTCCGATGACCTCCTCGGACTCGCCCCCGGAGTGCCCGGGCGCCCATGCCGAGTACGCGTCGGCGGTGTCGACGAAGTTGCCGCCGCCGGCGACGTAGGCGTCGAGGACCGCGAACGACGTCGCTTCGTCGGCGGTCCAGCCGAAGACGTTGCCGCCGAGGTTGAGGGGGGAGACGAGGAGGTCGGAGGTTCCGACGGGTGCGAGGGTCATGGCTACCCCGAACCCGACCGGACCGGTGCTGATTCCCGGCGCCCGGAATGTCGTTCAGGGCGCGTCCGGAGCGGCGTGGCCCGCCTCCTACAGCGAGGGTCGCGAGCGCTGCGAGAGCCAGGCGTCGAACAGGCGGTCCAGCTGCCGGCCGCTGACGTCCTCGGCCAGCCGGACGAACTGCGCGGTGGTGCCGTTGCCGTCACGGCGTTCACGGACCCAGCGCTTCAGCAGCGTGAAGAACGCCGCGTCACCGATCTCGCGCCGCAGCACGTGGGCCGTCATCGCCCCGCGGACGTAGACCTGCTGCGCGAAGATCCGGTCACGTCCAGGGTCGTCGATCGGCAGCCGCCAGAACCGCCCGCCGGCGTAGCGGTACCAGTCGTCGAAGACGCTCTGGACCGACCCGAGCCCTTGCGACTCGTCCCACATCCACTCCATGTAGGTGGCGAGACCCTCGTTGAGCCAGATGTCGCGCCACCTCCGCAGCGACACCGCGTTGCCGAACCACTGGTGCGCGACCTCGTGCGCCACGACCGACGTGTTGCGGTCGCGCTCCAGACTGGCGCCGCGCCGGAAGAAGTTGGCGTCGTAGACCGGACGCGCCTGCGTCTCCAGGGCGAACCCGAGGTCTGCGCTCGTCACGACGCCGCCGAGGTCGGCGTACGGGTACGGGCCGAGGTGCCGGGCGAGGAAGCGCGTGACCTGCGGCGTACGACGCAGCGACCGTGCCGCCCGCTTGCGCAGCCCGGCGCTCAGCGCGCGGTCGTACGCGTACAGGTAGCGGACACCGTCGGCCCGACCGCGCACCACGGCGAAGTCGCCCCACGCGGCGAACGCGAGATAGGTCGCCATCGGGCGTCGCATCACCCATCGCCACTGCACGAGGTCGCCGACCCGCGTCCGACCGGCGAGCCGGCCGACGCTGATCGCCTCACGGCCGCGCGGCACCCGCAGCCGGATGTCGTACGTCGCCTTGTCGCTCGGGTGGTCGTTGCTGGCGAACCACCACGGAGCCGCCTCCGGCTGCCCCACGACGAGTGCACCGGACCGCGTCGTGACGAACGGGCGCAGACCCTGGGTCGACACCTCCGCGGGCCGGCCGGCGTACGCGACGGACACCACGAAGCGGGTGCCCCTCGCGATCGCGTGCCGCGGGGTGACGACGAGCTCGCGACCGTGCTGGCGGAACCGGGCGGGTCGGCCGTCCACCCGCACCGACGACACGTCGAGCAGCAGGTCGAGGTCGAAGGTCCGCAGACGCTGCGTCGCGACGGCCCGCAGGCGGGTGCGGCCGGTCAGCCGCTCGGTGGCCGGCTGGTACGAGGCCGTGATCCGGTAGTGGCGCACGTCGTAGCCGCCGTTGCCGTGGCGCGGGAAGTAGGGGTCGCCGGCTCCGGGCGCTCCGGCGCCCGGCGCGACGGCGCTCGTGGCCGCGCTCGCCGAGGCGCCCGGGAGCAGCCCGGCGAGCAGGGCGATCGAGGCAGCGGCGACGGCGACGCGCATGCCGAGACCCTACGACGTCAGGAGCTCGGCCGGCTGGCCCACTCACGGATCTTGTCGATCCGGGCCCGCAGGTCCTCGACCGAGGCGCTCGCGGCGGTCGGTCCGCCGCACTCCTCGCGCAGCCGGTTGTGCACGACCCCGTGCGGCTGCCCCGTCCGGTGGTGCCACGCGCCGACCAGCCCGTTGAGCTCACGCCGCAGCAGGGCACGCATCTCGTGGGTGCTCGGCTCGTCCGGACGCTGGGCGGCACCGGCCGCCGCGCCGACCTCCGCCGCGTCGGCATCCTCGTCCCCCGCGTCAGCGGCCGGCCCGCCCGCTCCGCGCTGGGCCCGCCGGGAGCGCGCGTGGCGCAGCAGCTCGCGCACCTGGTCGGGCTCGAGCAGCCCGGGGATCCCGAGGAAGTCCATCTCCTCCTCCGACCCGACGGCGACCTCGCCCTCGTGGCCGAACTCGCCCCCGTCGTACAGCACGCGGTCGAAGGACGCCTCGCTCCCGAGCGCCTGGAACTCGAACGGCTCGAGGTCGGCGGTGGACTCCGTCGCCTGCGCCGCCGCGATCAGCTCGTCCTCGAGCGCGAGCGGGTCGTCGCTGTCGCCGCCGCTGCGGCCGAGCACGTGGTCGCGCTCCAGCTCCAGCTCCGAGGCCAGCCCGAGCACCCGCGGCACGCTGGGGACGAAGACGGTCGCGGTCTCACCGCGCTTGCGGGCCCGCACGAAGCGGCCGACGGCCTGGGCGAAGAACAGCGGCGTCGACGTCGTCGTCGCGTAGACGCCGACCGCCAGCCGCGGCACGTCGACGCCCTCGCTGACCATGCGGACGGCGACCATCCACCGGTCGTGCGACTCGGCGAACGCGCTGATCCGCGCGCTCGCCTCCTTCTCGTCCGACAGCACGACGGTCGGCCCGGTCCCGGTGACCTCGCGGAGGATCTTGGCGTACGCACGCGCCGCGTTCTGGTCGCTCGCGATCACGAGACCGCCCGCGTCGGGGACGTGGCGGCGCACCTCGGAGAGGCGCTTGTCGGCGGCGGCGAGGACCGACGGGATCCAGGAGCCCGACGGGTCCAGCGCCGTACGGAGCGCCTGCGCGGTGAGGTCCTTCGTCATCGGCTCGCCCATCCGGGCCGCGACCTCGTCACCGGCGCGGGTGCGCCAGCGCAGGTCGCCGGAGTAGGCCATGAAGAGGACAGGACGGACGACGCTGTCGGCGAGCGCCTCGGCGTAGCCGTACGAGTAGTCCGCGACGCTGCGCCCGATGCCGTCGTCGCCCGGCGCGTAGGTGACGAACGGGATGGGGTTGGTGTCGGACCGGAACGGGGTGCCGGTGAGGGCGAGCCGCCGCGTGGCCGGCTCGAACGCCTCGCGGACCGCGTCGCCCCACGAGAGCGCGTCGCCGGCGTGGTGCACCTCGTCGAGGATCACCAGCGTGCGGAAGCGCTCGGTGCGCAGACGGTACGCGGTGGGGTTGGTCGCGACACCGGCGTAGGTGAGCGCGAAGCCGCGGAAGTCCGACGCCATCGCGCCGCTGCGGCCGCTGAACGACGGGTCGAGCGGGATGCCGGCACGGGCGCCGGCCTCGGCCCACTGGGTCTTGAGGTGGTCGGTCGGCGCCACCACCACGACCCGCTCGACGACGCGGCGCTCGAGCAGCTGCGCCGCGACGGTGAGCGCGAACGTCGTCTTGCCGGCCCCGGGCGTCGCGACCGCGAGGAAGTCACGCGGGTTGCGCTCGGCGTACAGGGAGAGTGCGTCGGCCTGCCACGCACGCAGCTTGGGGGCGGTGCCCCATGCTGCGCGATCGGGATAGGCCGGTGGGAGATGCGCGGCCCCGGTCATCAGCGGCGGTACACCCGCCAGAGCTTGCGCATGCGTTCGATCTGACCGGGCGTGAAGTGGTGCATGCACCGGTCGTAGGAGTAGTCCATGAAGTTGTGGATCGGGTCCTCCCCCGGAGCAGGACAGGTGTCGCGCCCGCGCGGGCACTCGAAGCTCGGGATCCGCTCGCGCGGCGTGTCGGCCACGCGGTCGTTCTTCTTGCTGCAGCCGCCCTGGAACGTGTGGTAGAGCCCGAGCCAGTGGCCGGTCTCGTGCACGGCGGTGTCGCCCTTGTTGTAGCCCCGGAAGCGGCCGCCCGGCATGGAGTCCTTGTGGATCACGACGCCGTCGGTCTTGAGCTTGCTCTTGGGCCGCTGCGGGAACGTCGCGTAGCCGAGCACCTGCAGGTCGCCCCGCTCGGTGGGTGCCGCGATGTAGAGGTTGAGGCTGCGCTTCTTGCCGCGGTGCAGCGCCTTGCGCATCGCGCGGGACTCGCTCGAGCCGAGCGACGCGTAGTACCACGCCTTGTTGACCGTGTAGTCGATGTCCTTGAGCTTGAAGCGGATGCGCGTGCTCCGCGCCTGGCTCCACTGCTTGCCGGCGTAGGCGCGGTTCATCACCTTGACCTGGCGGCGCACCTTGGCACGGCTGACGGCCTTGCTGCCGCTCGACGGCTTGAGGACGTGCGCGTAGACGCCGACGGTGATGACCCGGGGGCCGTCCCCGCGGGCACCGGGCGTGGCGCGAGCCGCGTCGAGCCGCGCGAGGCGGGTCTTGAGGTCGCGCTCGTACGCCACCACCGTCGCCTCGGACGGCTCGGGCGCGCGGACGACGCCGTCGAGCCCCTTGAGCGTCCGGGCCGCCAGCGTCTCGGTCGGCGCGCAGTCGAGCGCGGGAGCAGCCGCGACCCGCGCGGTCGAGACGTCGGCGACCGCCGGCTGCGTCTGCGTCGCAGCGGTCAGGCCCGCGACGAGGGCGGCGCCGACCAGCACCGCCCCCCGGCCCCGCACGCGCGGCAGACGTCGCTGCGGGTCAGTCATCGTCACCGGAGTCGCCCGACTTCAGGGACTCCCAGATCTCCTTGCACTCCGGGCAGACCGGGAACCGCTGCGGGTCCCTGCTGGGCACCCACACCTTCCCGCAGAGCGCGACCACAGGGGTGCCCTCGATCATGGCCTCGGTGAGCTTGTCCTTCGGCACGTAGTGCGAGAAGCGCTCGTGGTCGCCGTCGTCGAGGCGCGGTTGCGTACGGACGTCCGAGGACGTCTGGGCTCCGGGACTGAAGGTGGTCGACACCCCGGCAGTCTATGCCAGAAGCGCTCGTCCCCCCAGCCGGTCAGTTCAGCTGGGGATCGTCGGGATAGGTGGACAGCATCGCCAGATCGCCGCCCTGACGGCGAAGGACCTGCCGCCACAGGGCCTCTGGATTCGGGGAGAGGAGGTCCTCGTCGAAGGAGTCGACGACCACCCACGAGCCCTCGGCGATCTCGCTCTCGAGCTGCCCCGGGCTCCACCCGGCATACCCGGCGAACACCCGCACACCGCGCAGCCCCGCCTCCACGGCGCGCGACGGCAGGTCGAGATCGACCAGGCCCACCCGGTCGTACATCTCGCGCCAGCCGGCCGGCGGGTCGTCGCCGTCGCGGAGCACGCCGACCGCGAGCGCGGAGTCGGTCGAGACGGGTCCGCCGGAGAAGACGGCCGTCGGGCTCGAGACCAGCGTCGACCACTCCGGCAGCACCTCGGCGACCGTCGCGTCGAGCGGCTGGTTGAGGATCACCCCGAGCGCTCCCCCGGCGTCGTGGTCCAGCACGACGACGACGGAGCGGTAGAACGGACCGCCGCCGAGCAGCGGTGTGGCGACCAGGAGGCGGCCCCGGTACGACCTGTGCCTCGGCGAGATCTCGTCGGACGACTCGGCGGGTTCTTGCTCGGTCATCGCCCCTCCTCGCGTCGTGCCCGACCCCCGTCTCAGCGTACGCCGTGGCAGCCGGATCCGTGGCTGCCCAGGCCGTAGGATGACCGAACCTGCACAGCGACACAGAGGACGAGATGGCCGACACCGAACACGAGGAGGAGCTCACCGTCGACGAGCTCGCGTCACGGGTCGGGATGACCGTGCGCAACGTCCGGGCGTACGCCAGCCGGGGACTGCTCGCGCCGCCGCGCCTCGAGGGTCGCACCGGCTACTACACGCAGTCCCACGTCAACCAGCTCCAGCTCGTGCGCAGCCTCCTCGACCGCGGCTACACGCTGCAGGCGGTCGAGAAGGCGCTGCAGGACAAGACGTCCACGACGGCCGACTACGCGCTCGACCTCATCACGGTGCTCGACTCGCCCCTCGCGCGCGAGCCCGAGAGCGAGCTCATGTCGCGCGACCGGCTGACGGCGATGGCCGGCATCGCCCGCGACGCAGATCTGGCCCAGAAGCTCGTCGACCGCGGCCTCGCCCGCATCGTCGACGAGGACACCCTCGAGGTCAGCCGCCCCGACGTCGTCCGCGCCGGCGTCGCCGCCATCTCGCTCGGCCTGGAGCCGGAGACCGTCCTCGAGCTCCTCCCCTCGCTGTCCACGCCGCTGCGGGCCGTCGCCGACGACCTGGTCGGCCGCGTGCGTCACGACATCTGGCAGCCGTTCGTCCACAAGGGCATGCCCGACGACCAGTGGCAGGAGGTCGTCACCTCGATCGCCAACCTGCTGCCCGTCGCGGCGCAGGCCGTGGTCGCGGTGTTCCGCGACGAGCTCGCGCACGCGATCGACGACGCCCTCGGCGAGGAGCTCGCCGCGCTCGGCGACGAGAAGCAGACGCCCTAGACAGAGATCGGCCCCACCCGACGCTGGAGGGAGGGACCGTCAGGTGGGGCCGAAGCTCTGCTGTCGATGCTAGGCGAGCCGCTCTCCGCACCGGAGGGCAGCGACGTGTGACCTTCCTCGCGTCAGCGCGACCGCACGGTGACGCCGCCGGCGCCCTGCGGCACCAGCTCGACGAAGACCTTGCCCGGCTTGAGCGTCACGGGCTTGCCGCCGGCCGCGAGCCGGATCGGTGCCGCCGCGTTCTTCTTGCTCCAGCGCGCGTTGAGGACCTTGCCGCCGCTGAGGACGACGGCCTTGCCGCCCCCGGTGAACACGGTCTCCGGGACCGGGTTGCCGGCCGGGTCGCGGTAGCCCGCGTCGGCCTGGCGCGTGAAGAGGACCAGGACGGTGCTCGGAGTGAAGTCCTTGCCCTTCTGCGCGTGCCCGTTGACCCGCTTGTACGCGCCCGACGCGTACTGCCAGCGTGTCGCCGAGCCGCGCGAGAAGCGGACGTCGAAGGAGGTCGCCTTGGCGGTGCCCGCGGTCGGGGTCGCGCTGAACGGCAGGTACGGCGGCGGCACCGCGGCCTTCGCCGAGCTCTGCTTCTGCGCGTACGCGTCCAGGTTCAGCAGCCGGTCGTACGGCGCGCGCTTGCCCGGGTCGCGCGACAGCGTCAGGTTGCCCGTGTCCTCGCTGTGGAAGTCGACGCCGGCAGCCTTGATCTTGCGGACCGCCACGCCGGCGCCGCCGGAGGCGATCAGCTGACCGCCGGTCGGCTTCACGATCGCGATGTCGGTCGTGCGGGTCGAGCGGACGTGACCGACCTTGGTCGGGGTCTCGGTGTAGAAGAACGCCGCGAGGCGCGTCAGCCCTCCCTCGACCAGCTCCTCGAACACCAGGTCGGCCTGCGACAGGCCGTACTGCGGCGCGCCCGCGTCGGTGTTCTCGATCTTCACGAGGAAGGCCGGGTGCTCGGGCAGGCCCTTGGCCGCGGCCTGCCCCGTGAACGGGTTGGCGCGGACCAGCGTGGCGGCCTTGCGGGCGGCGTCGGCGGTCGTGGGGGACGGCGTCTCGGGGGTCTTCGGCTCCTCGCCGCCCGAGCAGGCGGTCGCGAGGACGAGGGCGGCCGCGACGAGAGTCGCACGGACCGCGGTACGGGGGTGAAGGCTCACGGGCATGCTTCCATGGTGGAGCAGGGCCGGCACCCCTCGAGGCACCGGCCCTGCTGTTTCGTGATGCGTGTCGGTCAGGTCAGGCGCGCAGGCGCAGCGTGCCGGCCGACCAGCCGCGGGTCCAGATCCGCTCGACCTTCACACGGCTGCCGGAGTACGGCGAGTGAAGGATGCGGCCCTTCCCCCAGTAGATGCCCACGTGGTACTTGCGGGATCCACCGAAGAAGACGAGGTCGCCCTTGCGGATGTTCTTCTTCTTGATGTGGCGGACGCGGTGGTACTGCGCGTTCGCCGTGCGGGGCAGCCGCACGCCGGCCTTGCGGAACGAGTACGACGTCAGGCCCGAGCAGTCGAACGAGCCGGGGCCCGACGCGCCGTAGCGGTACGGGTCGCCCTTCTGGCGCGCGGCGACGCGCGTGGCCTTCACGATGCGGCCGGCGCGACGCTTCTTCGCGGCGAGCCGCTTCGCCTTGGCCGTCGAGAGCTTCGCTGCCGCCGTGGTCTTGGCGGCGGTGGTGCTCGTGGTGGTGGAGGTGGTGGCGCTGGCCTGCGGCGCGGTCGTGACGACCATCGCAGCGGCAGCGGACAGAGCGATCGGCAGCGCGAAAAGACGCTGCTTCCGGGGGGACGCGAGCATGTTGGACGTGGTTCCCTTCCACGCCTACGAAGTGAGCTGTCGGATTAGGGCCGAAAGGAATGGCCCCTCCCTCGTGAGGGATTCACCCCGAGCACGCATGACCGCCAAGGTCTTCGTGCAGAGTTGGTTCCTCCGCTCCTGCCCGTCGGTGGTGTCGGTGATGGGGGCGTGTGCAGGCGGGCAGGACTGGGCGTTACCCACACACGATGTTCAGTTGTCCGGCCCTGACCAGGTCGCGTCCCGGTCGGGCCCGTTATGAGGTTGTGATGGCCCGGGTCGGACCGCGAGCCACCATAGGCACAGTCCCGTAACCCCACAAATCGCCCGAACTCACCACGCGGAGACCTTGGTCACCTGTCCAGGTCGCCTCGCCTGGTATCGCAGGGGTTACATGGGTGGAATGTGACCCTCGTCACAGTTTGTCCGAAGTCCATCACGGGCACATCACGATCCTTGCGACGATCGGGCCCCGATCGTGCGGCGTGAGCACGCGCGCCGACCGGTCCGCGGGCCCTCAGCCGGCCAGGGCGCGCACCCGACGGACCGCGTCCACGACGGCGCCGGCGACACCCTCGAAGTCGGCCGGAGACGCCGCCGTGAAGCGCACGGCGGTCCGCGCCACCTCCGGCACGACGCCCAGCGCGAGGAGCACCTCCGACGGCTCGTCCGACCCCGCGGCGCACGCCGACCCGCTCGAGCAGACGATGCCGTGGTCCTGCTCCAGCCCGAGCAGCACAACCTCCCCCGAGGTCCCGGGGAAGCAGAAGGACGCATGACCGGGCAGCCGCTCGGTCGGGTGCCCGGTGAGCACGGCGCCGTCGGCACCGGCGAGAACCTCGCGGACGAACGCGTCCCGCGCGGCGGCGAGCTCCGCGACGGGCCCGCTCGGGCGCGGGCCGTCCGGCGTCGTCGTCACCGCCAGGCGGAGCGCGGTCGCGAGACCGACCGCGGCCGCGACGTTCTCGGTCCCGGACCGGCGGCCGCGTTCCTGGCCACCGCCGTGCACCAGCGGCTCGAGCGCCAGCCCACGCCGTACCCAGAGCGCACCGCTCCCCTTCGGTGCTCCGAGCTTGTGACCGCTCACGGTGAGCGCGTCGACGCCGAGGCGCTGCGGGTCGACGACCACCGAGCCGACGGCCTGCACGGCGTCGGTGTGCACGAGCGCGCCGTGCCGCCGCGCCAGCGCCGCGACCTCGGCGACCGGCTGCACGGTGCCGATCTCGTTGTTGGCCAGCATCACCGACACGAGGGTCGTGCCGGGACCGATCACCCGCTCGGCCTGAGCGAGGTCGACGACGCCGTCCGCGTCCACGTCGAGCAGGTCGACCCTGAACCCGTGCAGCCGCACCAGGTGGTCGCACGCCTCGAGCACAGCGGGGTGCTCGATCCGCGTCGTGACGACGTGCCGGTCCCGCGGCCGGGCCAGCGCCAGCCCCTTGACGGCGAGGTTGTCCGCCTCGGTGCCGCCGGAGGTCCACACGATCTCCGCCGGGCGGGCACCCAGCGCCGCCGCGACGTCGGCACGCGCGCCTTCGAGCGCACGCGCCGCGGCGTCACCCAGCCCGTGGTGGCTCGACGGGTTGCCGAACTCCCCGGTCAGGTACGGCCACATCGCCTCGAGCACCTCCCGCCGCACGGGCGTCGTCGCAGCCGCGTCGAGGTAGCGCACTCAGACCGCCACCGCGACGTCCAGCCCGAGGTCGAGGGCGGTCACGCTGTGGGTGAGCGCACCGACCGCGATGAGGTCGACGCCGGTGAGCGCGACCTCCCGGATCCCCGGGAGCGTGATCCCGCCGCTGGCCTCCACGAGCGCCCGTCCGGCGACCTTCTCGACGCCGGTGCGCAGATCCTCGACCGAGAAGTTGTCCAGCAGCACGGTGTCGACGTCGGCGGCGAGGACGGCGTCGAGCTGGTCCAGCCGGTCGACCTCGACCTCGAGGTGCACGGTGTGCGGCAGCGCCGCACGAGCCGCACGGAGCGCAGCGGTGATGCGCTCGGGGTCGTCACCGAGGAGCGCCAGGTGGTTGTCCTTGGCCATCACGGCGTCCGAGAGCGAGAAGCGGTGGTTGTGGCCCCCTCCGCACCGCACGGCGTACTTCTCGAACGCGCGCAGCCCCGGCGTCGTCTTGCGGGTGTCGACGATGCGCGCGCCGGTGCCGGCGACGGCGTCGACGTACGCCCGGGTCTGGGTCGCGATGCCTGACATCCGCTGGGCGAAGTTGAGGGCGACCCGCTCCCCCCGCAGGACCCCGCGGGCGGGGCCTACGACGGTCGCGACGACGGTCCCCGGCTCGAGGACGTCGCCGTCGGCACGCTCGACCCGGACCGCGATCCGAGGGTCGACCGCGGCGAACGTCGCGGCCACGACCGCTGCGCCGGCGAGGACGCCCGCCTGTCGCGACACCATCCGTGCGGTCGCCACGGCGTCGGCGGGCACCAGGACCTCGCCTGTCACGTCCCCCCACGGCGCGTCCTCCTGGAGCGCCGCCTCCACCGCGGCGGTGATGAGCGCGTCGGTCAGCATGCGGGGTCTCCCTTCCGCACCCACGAGAGGTGGCGGTCGAAGGCGGGGTCACGGTCGGGGTGGTCGCTGCGGAAGTGGGCGCCGCGTGACTCCTCGCGGGCGAGCGCCGCCATGACCACGACGCGGGCGACCTCGAGCAGGTTGGCGTCCTCGTACGCCGCGGTCGTGCCGTCGACGGCGGCGGTCCACCCGGCAAGGGTGTCGGCCGCCGCCTGCAGGGTCGCGCCGTCGCGGACGAGGCCGGCGGCGACCCACAGGGTCTCCTGCAGCTCGCGGCGCTCCATCGGCTGAGCGTCGCCTGCGGCCTGGCCCGTACCCGCGACCGGCTCCGCGGCGTACGGCGTGGGCTCGCCGTCCCAGACGGCGACCCCGGGCGCCCCGAGGGCCGCCGCGCACCGGCGAGCGGTCACGGCCCCCTCGAGCAGCGAGTTCGACGCCAGTCGGTTGGCGCCGTGCAGCCCGGTGCACGCCGCCTCGCCGACGGCGTACAGGCCGGGAACGCTGGACCGCCCGTCGAGGTCGGTCCGGACCCCGCCCATGAAGTAGTGCGCCGCGGGCGTGACGGGGATCGGCTGCTCGCCCCAGCGCAGGCCGTGGGCCCGGCACCGGGCGTCGAGCCCCGGGAAGCGGCCGGCGAGGAAGTCCGCGCCCAGGTGCGTCGCGTCGAGGAGCACCGGCTCCCCGTCCTGCTCGAGCATGACGCGGGCGATCTCGCGGGCCACGACGTCGCGCGGCGCCAGCTCGGCGTCGGGGTGGACGTCGCGCATGAAGCGCCGGCCCGTGCGGTCGCGCAGCACGGCGCCCTCGCCACGGACGGCCTCGGAGATCAGCCCACCTCCGGGGACCGCCAGGCGGGTCGGGTGGAACTGGTACATCTCGACGTCGGTGACCACCGCTCCCGCCCGCAGCGCGAGGGCGAGCCCGTCACCGGTCGCCACGGCCGGGTTGGTGGTGTGGGCGTAGAGCTGCCCCGCGCCACCGGTCGCGAGGATGACGGCATCGGCCTCGAGGGTCCAGGGACGGCCGCTCGGGACCCCGACGCACGTGACGCCCGTGACCGCGCCACCGTCGAGGGTCAGGTCCGTGACCAGCGTGTGCTCGCGCACGATGAGCGCCCCCGCACGGACCTTCGCCGCCAGCGCGCGCACGATCTCGGCGCCGGTGGCGTCCCCGTCGGCGTGCAGGATCCGGGGGGCGGAGTGCGCCGCCTCCAGGCCGAGCGCGAGCCGGCCGTCCACCCGGTCGAAGCGGGTCCCCCAGCGCATCAGGGCGGCGACCGCCTCAGGGCCCTCGCCGCAGACGGCCTCCGCCGAGGTGCGGTCCACGAGCCCCGCGCCGGCGGTCACCGTGTCCGCGACGTGCGCGGCGACGGAGTCCTCGACCCCCGGACGCGCCACCGGGTCGAGGACGACGGCGATGCCGCCCTGGGCGTACCGTGTGGTGGCCTCGCCGAGCACGCCCTTCGTCACGAGGACGACCTCGTGGTGCGCGCTCGCCTCGACCGCCGCGGTCATCCCGGCGATGCCGCTGCCGACCACGACGACGCGCAGGCGCCGCGACCCGCCGCCGCCGGTCATGCCCGCTCCGGAGGACGGGCGGCGAGCATCCGCTCGAGCGCGACGCGCGCACCGTCGGCGACGTGGGCGTCCACCTGGATCCTGTTCTCGACGCGTCCGTCGAGCAGGCCGTCGAGCACCCAGGCGAGGTAGCCCGGGTGGATCCGGTACATCGTCGAGCACGGGCACACCACCGGGTCGAGGCAGAAGATCGTGTGCTCGGGGTGCTCCGCGGCGAGCCGCTGGACGAGGTTGATCTCGGTGCCGATCGCGAACGTCGTCCCGGCCGGCGCGGCTTCGACGGCCTTGCGGATGTAGTCGGTCGAGCCCGCCTCGTCCGCGGCGTCGACCACCGGCATCGGGCACTCCGGGTGGACGATGACGCGCACTCCCGGGTGCTCGGCACGTGCCTGCTCGATCTGCGCCACGGTGAACCGCTTGTGCACCGAGCAGAAGCCGTGCCAGAGCAGCACCTTCGCGTCGCGGAGGCTCTGCTCGTCGTTCCCGCCGAGCGGCTTGCGCGGGTTCCACATCGGCATCGCGTCGAGGCTGACGCCCATGGCCTTGGCGGTGTTGCGGCCGAGGTGCTGGTCGGGGAAGAACAGGACCCGCTGCGCCCGCTCGAACGCCCAGCGCAGGACGGTCTCGGCGTTCGAGGAGGTGCACACGATGCCGCCGTGGTCTCCGCAGAACCCCTTGAGCGCGGCCGACGAGTTCATGTAGGTCACCGGGATCACCGGCACCTTCCCGTCCGCGTCCGGCTCCGTCCCGTACACCGCCTCGAGCTCGGCCCAGGCGTGCTCCACGGAGTCGATGTCGGCCATGTCGGCCATCGAGCAGCCCGCCGCGAGGTTCGGGAGGATCACCGACTGCTCCGGGCCCGACAGGATGTCGGCGGTCTCGGCCATGAAGTGGACACCGCAGAAGACGATCGCCTCGGCGTCGGGACGGGTCAGCGCCGCGTTCGCGAGCTGGAAGGAGTCGCCCACGAAGTCGGCGTGCTTGACGACCTCGTCGCGCTGGTAGAAGTGGCCGAGGATGACGAGCCGGTCGCCGAGCGTCTCCTTCGCCGCACGGATGCGCGCGTCGAGCTCCTCGGTGGACATCTGCGTGTACGCCGCGGGCAGCGCACCTTGGCGGGGCGCGGCGGCGGGGATCGCGTCGGCCATCGAGGCGCCGGGTCCGTACGACGGCGGGGCGAGGTCGAAGGTCCAGGGGCCGTCGGCGAGGTCCGGGGCGCAGGTGGCGCCGGGCGCGCTGCGGACGACGGTGTCGACAGAGGTCATGTTCGTTGCCTTCCTGGAGGGTGCCGGCGGGAGCCGGCGAGGTGCGGACCCGCGGAGGACGCGGGTGGTCACAGCCGCGTGAGGGGTCCGTTGTCCGCAAGGTCGCTCGCCTCGCGATGTCGGTAGAGCTTCGGAGGCCGGTGCCGGCCGCCCACGAGGTAGTCCCCCGTCGGCTCCACGGCGCCGCTCGCCTCGACCTGGCGACGGAAGTTGGCGGGATCGAGGGTGCGCTGGAGCACGACCTCGTAGACCTGGCGCAGCTGGGCGAGGGTGAACGTCTCGCCGAGGAACGCCTGGGCGATCCGTGAGTACTCCATCTTGGTGCGCAGCCGCCACAGTGCGTACTCGACGATCGTCGAGTGGTCGAAGGCCAGTGCGGGCGGGTCGTCTGCCGCACGCCAGGCCACGTTCTCGTCCTCGATGCTGCGCTCGGCCTCCTCCGGGCGCACCAGCGCCCAGTAGACGACGGAGATGACGCGCGGGCCGGGCACCGGCTGCGGGGCGCGGGCCACGTGACCGAAGGTGTAGAGCTGCTCGAGGTACGTCGGGCTGAGCGCCGTCGTCTCGGAGAGGGTCCGGCGGGCGGTGTCGGAGAGGTCCTCGTCCTCGCGGACCGGCCCGCCCGGCAGCGCCCAGCTGCCCTCGTACGGCTCGCGGACCCGGCGGACGAGGGGCATCCACAAGGACGTGCGGTCGGTGCTGGTGTCGTGGCGCAGCGCGAAGATCACCGTGGAGACCGCGATCTCGATCCCGGACATCGACCCCTCCCTCCGAGGCGGCTCAGTAAAGGTCGCTTTGACCTGAACACATAATAGTCACCAGCACCCTTACTCGCGACAGCGGCATGCCGATGTCCAGGGAGTGAGACAGGAGGAGGGTGCGTACGGCTCAGGCGACCGCGCCGGAACGGCTCAGGCCACCGCGCCGGAACGACTCAGGCGACCGCGCCGGAACGACTCAGGCGACCGCGCCGGAACGGCGACGCTTGTCCTCGTACATCCGCGCGTCCGCCACCGCGTACAGCGCGTCGGGCGTCAGCCCCTCGCTCGACGAGGCGAGCCCCATGCTGAGCCCGATCCCGGCCTTCACCGTCGGCTGCAGCGAGGCGACCTGCGCGGCCAGCTGCAGGCGGTCCATCACCAGCTGCGCCTCGACCGGCTCCGACGACGCGAGCACGATCGCGAACTCGTCGCCACCGACCCGCGCCGCCCGGTCGCCGCGGCGGATGTTGCCGCGGATCAGGTCGGCGACCGCCTTGAGCGCGTCGTCACCGACCGCGTGGCCGTGGGTGTCGTTCAGCTTCTTGAGCCGGTCGACGTCGACGAGGACCACGCTGACGTCGGACTCCGAGGCGGCCGCGTCGGCGATCCACTCGTCGAAGGCGCGGCGGTTGCCCAGCCCCGTGAGGGCGTCCTCGCGGGCGGCGCGGACCGCTGCGTCGTGCGCCCGCGAGCGCTCGTAGCCGGCGATCGCGGCGCGCATCATCTCGAGGTCGCTGTGGTGCTGCTGGCGCCACGCCCAGGAGATGCTCCGCCCGTAGCCGAGCCCGGCACCCGCCGACGGGTAGCCCATCGCGTCGGCGACCCGCAGCGTCGCCCACCGCACGTACCGCTGCACGTTGAGGTCGTCGACCCCGTCGAGCCGGATCAGCGCCCGGCGGGCCTCGCGCTGCGCCTCGGCGATCTCGCCGACCTCCACGTAGGCCACCGCGAGCAGGGCGGTCGCCTCCATCTCGAAGCCGGCGTGGGTGGCGCCGAGGTTGCTGCGGCACACGTGAAGCTCACCGATCCAGCGCGCAGGATCGGCCGGCCACGCCGCGGCGGCCCGCAGGTAGCGCGCGAGCGGGAAGACCGCACCCTCCACGTGCTCGGAGTCGGCCAGCGCGAGCGAGCGCTCGGCCCACCGCACGACCTCCGCCCGACGGGTCTCGACCTCCTCCTGGAGGTCGGGCTCCATCAGCATGTCGAGCTCCTTGGCCCAGTGGTAGTTCACCGTCGCCAGGTTGCGTGCGTCGATCGCCCGGGAGCCGGCGAGGTCGAGCTTGCGCTCCTCGATGCCCATCGCCGCCTCGTAGTGCGGGACCGCGAGCTCGAACAGCCCGAACTTCTCGTACGCCTGGCCGAGGTGCGTGTGCGCCCATCCGCGCAGGCCGTCCTGGTGGGCGTCTCGCAGCTCGTACTCCGCACGCACCAGGTCCTGGACCGCATCGGCGGGACGGTTGTCGTGCAGCACCGCGATCGCACGGGTGGCGCACCCGATCGCGACCCATCCGGGCTCGTCCAGCGCGAGACCCACGGCCTGGCAGGCGGCCGCGGCGCGCGACGCCTGCCCGATGGTGCCGGCCTGGACAGCGGCGACGGCGAGGACGTACTCGGCGGCGGCGCGCAGCTCCGACGGATCACGGCCGACGTCGCGGAGGACGTTCTTCATCGCGGCGACGGCGGAGTCACCGTCTCCCGCGCGGATCGCCGCCATCGCGGTGGTCAGACGTGCGGCATGCGACGACGTGATGGTTGAGGTCATCGCACTCCTTCCCCGAGCACACCGTCAGTATGGCCGCAATCGTCCGTTTCAAGGGCCGCTTTCAGAGAACGGCATGCCAGGGTCACAGCGGGGTCCGGTTGCACGAAGCCGCCACCGACCTCCCGAGCGGCAGCAACTAGCCTGAGCCGGATGAGCAGCACACGAGTGGCGCGCCGTCTCGCGCTCGGTCTCTCGGCCGCGTTCGTCATCACCGGCTGCTCCGACACCTCGCCCCGTCCCGGCGCGGGGACGAGCGAGCAGACGTCGAGCGCGTCGCCGTCGACCGGCTCCGCGAGCACGCCGAGCGCCTCGACCGGGACCCCGAGCGCGCCCCCCGCGACGCCGTCCGCAGCCACCCCCACGGCACTCGCCGGACTCACCCTCCCCCAGGTCGTCGGCCAGGTGTTCATGACCGGGACCTCCCCGTCGTCGGCGGAGGACGCCACGCTCGCGTCGATCCGCGAGCAGCACGTGGGCAACGTCATGCTCCGCGGGCGCAGCGACGACGGCGTCGCGACGACGGCCCGGGTGGTCCGCACGCTCCGCGGCGCGGTGAGCGACGACGCGACCGGGTCGATCCCGCTCCTCGTCGCGACGGACCAGGAGGGCGGGGCGGTGCAGGTGCTGCGCGGCCGCGGGTTCAGCGACATCCCGAGCGCCCTCACCCAGGGCAGGTGGTCCGTCGCGACCGTGCGCAGCCGCGCGGCGACCTGGGGGCGCCGGCTGCGCGCCGCCGGGGTCGACCTCAACCTCGCACCGGTGCTCGACACGGTCCCGAGCCCCGCGTTCGCCCCGCGCAACGCCCCGATCGGCGCGTACGACCGTCAGTACGGCTTCACGCCGCAGGTCGTGTCGAGCAAGGGGCTCGCGTTCTTCGGCGGGATGGAGGACGCGGGCGTCGTCGCCACCGTGAAGCACTTCCCCGGGCTGGGCCGCGTCACCGCCAACACCGACACCAGCGACGACGTGCACGACACGCGGACGACGTCCACCGACCCGTACCTCCAGCCGTTCGCGGACGCGATCGCCGCCGGAGCACGCGTGGTGATGATGGCGACGGCGACGTACGACCGCATCGACCCGCGCGAGCCGGCGGCGTTCTCCCGCCCGATCGTCACCGGCCTGCTCCGCGACCGGATGGGGTTCGACGGTGTCGTGATGTCCGACGACCTGTCTGCCGCCCAGCAGGTCAAGGACCGCTCGCCGGCGGAGCGCGCGGTCGACTTCCTGCGCGCCGGGGGCGACCTCGTCCTCGCGATCGACCCGGCGCAGATGCCGGAGATGACGGCGGCGGTCGTCGCCGAGGCGCGCAAGGACCCGGCGTTCGCGGCGCGGGTGCAGGAGGCCGCCGCGCGCGTGGTCGCCCTCAAGCGCGACCACGCCGCCGGCTGAGCCGCCGAGCCCGCCGAGCCGTCAGCGGTCCCGCAACCGCCGGAACACGTTCGTCCGGGCGAGGTCGAGAACCTCGTCGCCGCGCCCTGACAGCACCGTCTTGAGGGCGTACAGCGTGAAGCCCTTGGCCTGCGCCGCCGTCACCGTCGGCGGGATGGACAGCTCCTGCCGTGCGACCACCACCTCGACGACGGCGGGCCCCGGTGCGGCGAAGGCCTCCGAGATCGCGTGCGGGAGCCGGTCGGGACGGTCCACCCGCTCCCCGTGCATGCCCATCGCACGAGCGATCGCCGCGAAGCTCGGGTTGGTGAGCCCGGTGCCGAAGTTCACGATCCCCGCCGCCTTCATCTCGAGCTCGACGAAGGCGAGGGCGGAGTTGTTGAACACCACGATCTTCACCGGGAGCTGCTGCTGGACCAGCGTGATCATGTCCCCGAGCAGCATCGACAGCCCGCCGTCGCCGCAGAGCGCGACCACCTGCCGGTCCGGGTAGGCGGCCTGCGCCCCGATCGCGTGGCCGAGCGCGTTGGCCATGGTCCCGTGGGTGAAGGACCCGACGATCGAGCGACGTCCGTTCATCGCGACGTAGCGCGCGGTCCAGATCACCGGCGTGCCCACGTCGCACGTGAACACCGCGTCGGCGGTCGCGGCGTCCGAGACGGTGCGGGCGACGTACTGCGGGTGGAGCGGGCCGTCCTTGCCCGGTCCGGCGAGGTCGTCGAGCTCCGCCCGCGTCTTGGCGTAGTGGTCGAGCATCTTCCGCAGGTGCGCGTCGTCGCTGCGGGGGTCGAGCAGCGGCGTCAGCGCGCGCAGCGTCTCCCGGACGTCACCGACGAGCCCGAGGTCGATCGGCGTACGCCGTCCGAGCTGCTCGCCGCGCAGGTCGACCTGGATCACCGTCGCGTCCTCGGGGAAGAACTGCGGGTACGGGAAGTCCGTGCCGAGCATGAGCAGGACGTCGCACGCCTCCATCGCGCGGTAGCCCGAGGAGAAGCCGAGGAGCCCCGTCATCCCCACGTCGTACGGGTTGTCGTACTCGACGTACTCCTTCCCCCGCATCGCGTGCACGATCGGAGCCTTCAGCGTCTCGGCCACCGTGACCAGCTCGTCGTGCGCTCCGGCGCACCCCGCACCGGCGAGGATCGTGACGCGCTCGGCGCCGTCGAGGATCGCCGCGGCACGCAGGAGGTCGGTGTTCGCCGGTACGACGAGGGGGCGGCTCCGCTCGATCGCCTTCGGCGGACGGCGTCCCGCTGCCTCCGCCTGCATGACGTCGCCGGGCACGACGACCACCGCGACGCCTCGCTCGGCCACCGCCGTACGGAACGCGATCTCGAGGATCCTCGGCAGCTGCTCGGGGAGGCCGGCCATCTCGCAGTAGACCGAGCACTCCCGGAACAGGTCCTGCGGGTGGGTCTCCTGGAAGTAGCCCGTGCCGATCTCGCTGCTGGGGATGTGCGAGGCGATCGCGACGACCGGCACCCGGCTGCGCTGGGCGTCGAAGAGCCCGTTGATGAGGTGGAGGTTGCCCGGTCCGCAGCTCGCCGCCACGACCGCGACCTCCCCGGTGAGGTGCGCATCGGCGGCGGCGGCGAAGGCGGCGACCTCCTCGTGCCGCACGTGCACCCAGTCGAGCGTGCCGTCCTTGCGCAGCGCTTCGGTGAACGCGTTGAGCGAGTCACCGGGCAGTCCGTACACCCGTCTGGCGCCCGCCGCCTTGATCGTCTCGATCATCACCTCGGCTGTGCTCGGCATCGTCGCTCCCCGGGTCGGCGGACTGCTCGGTCTCCCGCCATCGTCACACCCCTCGCACGGCCGGGCAGGAATCAGCGGCCCCGCCGTGCGCGTTGACGCCGACGTGGACACCGCACCGATCACTGCGCGCCTCGAGCGCGTAGAGGAGCTGCTCGCCGCCTTGCGCCGCGACCACGCGGCGATCGTGGCGGCGTCGGAGTCGTCCAACGCCGACGACGAGCACGATCCCGAGGGAGCGACGATCGCCTGGGAGCGCGAGCAGGTCGCGTCGCTGATCGCCCGCCACGAGGCGGAGCGGGAGCAGCTCACCGCGGCGCTGACGCGCGCCGAGGACGGGAGCTACGGGGTGTGCGAACGCTGCGGGCGGCCGATCCCGGCCGAACGGCTCGCCGTACGACCGGCCGCGCGCACGTGCGTCGGGTGCGGCTGAGTCAGCCCTTGCGGTTGGCGGCGACGCGGCTGCCGAGGAACGCGGAGTAGGCGACGAGGCCGACGGCCGCGAGCTTGCGGGTACGGCGCGACAGCAGGCCCAGCCCCAGCGCGAGCTCGGTGGCGCCGTTGCGCTTGATCCACTCGCCGGTGTTCTGCGGGAAGGCGGCCTGGTTGATCGAGGCGAACGCCTGCGGGGCGACGAAGTGGGCCGCGCCCGTGGCAGCGACGACGGTTCCGGCGATCGGGGCGAGCTTCGACATGCTCTCTCCTCAGGTAGGGGACGACGTGACAGTACCGATGGCACATTGCGCTGACAAGGGCACCCTCCGGCGCAGCGCCTTGACCTCGAGCGAACTTGAGGTGTGAGGATCTCCGGCGTGCCCACCTCCCTCGGCTCCGCACCCGCCGCGACGCTCCGCGACCCGCGCCATCTCCCCTTCGTCGTCGGCGCCCTCGCGCTCGTCACGCTCGGCGCGTTCGAGAACCGCGCCACCCTCGCGATCCTGCCGACCGTCGCCGGCGAGCTCGACGGGATCGCCCTCTTCGGCGCGGCGGCCGCGGCACCCCTCATCTCCTCGGTGGTCGCGACGGTCGTCGCCGGGCTGTGGTGCGATCGACGGGGTCCCGTCCCGGCGCTCACGGTCGGGATGGCGGTCTTCGCCGTCTCGCAGCTCGCGATGGGGCTCGCGCCTGCGATGGCGGTGCTGATCGTGGGACGGATCGGCGCCGGCGTCGCGGAGGGTCTCCTCGACGTCGCCCTGACGGTGCTGGTCGCCCGTGTCCTCCCCGTCGCGCTGCGGCCCAAGATGTTCGCCGCGTTCGCGACAGCCTGGGTCGTCCCCTCGCTCGTCGGCCCGCCGATCGCCGGCGCGATCGCCGAGACCGTCGGGTGGCGCTCGGTGTTCCTCGTCGCCGTCGTCCTCATGGTCCCGGCCGCCCTCGCGCTGCGTCCGTCCCTACGCGCCCTCCGCGCGCAGGGCGCCGGAGAAGAGGCGGACGGTACGCCGGATCGCGCGCGGTCGGTCGTCGTCGCGGCGTCGCTGGTGGCCGTGGGCCTCGCCGCTCTGGCCCTCGGTGGTCCGAGCCTCGCGGGCGGCGGGCCGGCGGCGGTGACCGGGGCTCTCGCGGTCGCGGCGGGCCTCGTGCTCGTCGGGATCGGCGCTCGGCGGGTGCTGCCGCGCGGGACGGTCCGGTTCGCCGCCGGCGTCCCTGCCGTGGTCGCCAGCCGAGGGCTCCAGGCCGCCGCGTTCGCCGGCGCAGGCGCCTTCATCCCGTTGATGCTGACCACGGTCCACGGGCTCTCCCCTGCGGCCGCCGGCAGCAGCCTGACGATCACCGGACTGTTCTGGGCGCTGGGCTCTCAGATCAACGGCTCCACGCTCGTCCAGCGTCGGACCACCGTGCCCACGCGGATGCGTACGGCGTTCGCGCTCATCGCGGTCGGAATCGTGGGACCCGCCCTGGTGTCGGTCGACCGCCTCCCCGTCTGGGTGGGGCTGGCGCTGTGGGCCGTGGCCGGCGTCGGGATGGGCATCGGCTCTCCGACGCTGACCACCCAGCTCCTGGAGCTCTCCCCGCCGGACGTGCAGGGACGCAGCACCGCGGCGTCCATGCTCTCGGCGACGATCGCGCAGTCGGTGCTGGTCGCCGCCGCCGGAGTCGCGATCGCGGGGGCAGGGACGCCGTTGCCCGGCACGGTGCTGGCGGGGATCCTCACCACCGCCGCAGCGGTCGCGCTCCTCGGTGCGGCGACGACACGGCGGTTGGGGCACCCGCGGACCGAGCCGACGGCCTGGGTGAGCCCGTAGGCCCGCGCACGCTCGTCAGCGGTCGGCCGGCGGCCGCGGTCAGCCGTCGAGGTCGCCGTTGATCGACCCGCCGCGCCCCGCATGGACGGCGACGAGGATGCGATCCACGGCGGCGGGCAGGTCGGTGACGCGTTCGATCTCCACGCCGCGACGGGGCGGCGGCTCGATCACCTTGCTCCACCCCGGACCGCCGATCAGGACGAGCACCGGTGACGCCGCGGCCTCCTGGAGCGACAGGAGAAGGGCGGGATCGGGCCTGCGCATCGACGCCCACACGAACGCGACCCGGGGTCGAGACCGGACCAGCTCGTCGACCATCGACGGGGACGGCACCCGCCCGCCGAGCGAGCGGCAGGCCAGTCCGGCCTCCGCGAGGGCGGCCTCGAGCGCGGCGATCGGGAGCGAGTGCTGCTCCTCCTCGGCAGCCGCGAGGAGGATGTCGCTGTCGGCCGAGCCTCGCGTCCGCAGCGTCGCCCGCGCCGTCGCCGCGCGGAGCGCGGTCGTGATGACCTCGGTCGTCAGGTGCTCTCCCGCGATGCCGAACGCCGGGTCACGCCACCGGTCCCCCACCGCCTGCAGGAGCGGCACGAACACCTCGTCCCACGCACGCGTGACACCACGCTGGGTCACCGCCCGCGTGACGTGCCTGCGCATCGCCTCCGTGTCACCCCGACCGGCGGCGGCGAGCAGGACGGAGACGAGGTCGCCGCTGATCTGCTCCTGCGCGCGTCCGAGGCTGAGAGGCGACACGTGCGGATCGGCGCGGACCGCGGCGACCGCGAGCTGGGGCGACATGCCGTCGGCGACCAGGCGTGCGACGACAGCGAGACGACCGACGTCCTCCTCCGAGTAGCGCCGGTGCCCCCCTGCGCTGCGGCCGGACGGGACGAGACCGTACCGGCGCTCCCAGGTCCGCAGCGTCGCCGCCGGGACACCGAGTCGCACAGCGACGTCTCGCACGCTCATGCCTTCAGGTGGGGGTGGCATGGGGAGAGTATAAACCTGCTCAGGTCTCGGCACGCATGAACTGGTTCGTTCTGGGCACACCTGACCCGAACCTCGGGTTTGCGGGCGTCTACGGTCACAAATCGGTTCACAGGATTGACAGATGAACAACTTCCCGTGCTAACTTCTTCCTCCGACAGGCCATGGGCCCGCTACCGGCACGACAGGCAACGCACGAAGGAGCAGCAGACATGAGCAGCACGATCTCTCGACTCCCGATGCCTCTCATCGACGAGTACGAGTGGCAGTTCGAGGGTGCATGCAACGACGCCGACACGGCGATCTTCTTCAGCCCCGAGGACGAGCGCGGCAAGAAGCGGCACGACCGCGAGGCGAAGGCGAAGGCCTACTGCGCCACCTGCCCGGTCGTCAGCCAGTGCCTCGAGCACGCGCTTCGCGTGCGCGAGCCCTTCGGCGTCTGGGGTGGGCTCAACACCAGCGAGCGCAACGCCCTCCTCGAGGGCGGGCCGGCTCGACGGGCGAGCTGACCGCGGCGGTTGCCCTTCCCGCCTAGGCTTGACCTGGAGTCCAACGAGGACGAGGAGGCCGACCGTGGGACTGTTCCGCAGCAAGGGCGCACAGGACGAGGTGAAGTCCTCGACCTCGGGTCAGCCCCTCGATCCCGAGCACCGTGCCGTGACCCAGGTCTTCACCGATGTCGGAGCGGGCATCACCTGGGCGATCGGCACGCCGGCCGGCGTCGACGGGACCACCACCGGGAAGGCGAACGTGCCGGCTCCAGAGCCGGACGAGACTGCTGCCGCCGACCTGGCTCCGGTGGACGAGGTAGCCGACTCCGTTCAGCGATGGTTCCAGGGCCGGACCCGCGACGGAGCTGCGGACACCCAGGACTGAGCGACACGAAGGCGCCCCGACCGACAGGTCGGGGCGCCTTCGTCGTACCCGGCGAGGGGCTGGCGGGACCTCTCAGCGGCTAGTCTTCGCAGCAGGTGATGTCGCACCCTCCCCGACCCGATAGGCGCGCCGATGTCTTTCTTGTCAATCCTCCCGCGGCAACGGACTCGAGTGCTGCCGTTCCTGGTTGCGCTCGTTCTCAGTGCGACGGTCGTCGTCGCCGCGCCGGCTCAAGCGGCGGAGACCGGATCCATCAGCGGCCGCGTACTCATCAAGCCGACCGACGGACCCGCGACCGGCGCACCGGGAATCACCCTCCAGCTCTCCACCGTCAACGGAGGCGACACGGTGGTGGCAGAGACCGAGACGACCGCGGACGGCAGCTTTTCGTTTCCCGACCTCCCCGACCAGACCTACATCGTGCGGGCGTCTGACGCTCCTGCCCCTTACGCCGACGAGTACTACGGCGACGCCTGGTCGAGGCTCAACGCCACGTGGATCAGACTCCGCGGCGAGGACGCCGTGCTCGATGAGATCATCCTGCAGCCGGCAGCCGCCGTGCGCGGCGTGGTCCGGGACGAGCACGGCGACCCCGTCCCCGGCGTGACCCTCTACGTCGCCGAACCGCCCAGCAACCAGAGTCTGCACTTCACGAGCGGGCCTGACGGGTGGTTCGACACACGGGACGCGGACATCCCCGCGCTTGTCGCCGGCAGCTACACGGTCGGCGTCACTGCTGCGGGGACAAACGCCTCCGGTTATCCGTACGACTGGCCGACAGCGACCGTGACCGTCGGCCCCGGTGCGACATCGACGACGGCGCTGAACCTGTCGGTCCTCTCGACGGTCGACTTCACAGTCCTCGCCCCCGACGGCAAACCTCTCGCTCACGCCCCGGTCGTCGTGTACCACCTCGAGGGCAACCAGTGGCAGGAGGGCCCTGCCGGACGATCGGCCACCGATGCCACCGGGCAGTTCCGCTCAGCCAGCCGGACGAGCAAGCTCAAGTTTCTCTTCGGCGTCCCCGACGGCTACACGGGGCCACCGGCCGTCGCTGAGTACTGGAAGGACGCCTACGAGCTCGGCGACGCGACGATGATCGACCTCAGCGGACCGGAGAGCCACCGTCAGTACACCGTGCAGCTGGGGCCTGCTCCCACGATCTCGGCCGCGACCCCGGCGATCTCAGGTGTCGCACGGGCTGGCTCGACGCTGCAGGTCCGGCCGGGGCGGTGGTCGCCGTCGGGCCTGACGATCCGCCACCAGTGGCGCGCAAACGGTGTCGCCGTCGCGGGAGCCACCGCTGCCACGTTCCGGGTCACCAATGCTCAGGCGGGGAAGCGGATCACCGTGACCACGAGCGCCTCGAAGACCGGCTACGCCACAGCGTCGCGGACGTCCGCGGCCACCGCACCGGTCCTCGGCACCCTCACGACCAGACGACCGATCATCACCGGCACGGCCAAGAAGGGCAAGAAGCTGAAGGCGCGGACGAAAGCCTGGGGTCCTTCCCCTGTCCGGCTGCGCTACCAGTGGTATCGCAACGGCAAGAGGATCTCGAAGGCGACGAGGTCGTCGTACCGGCTCACCAAACGTGACGTCGGCAAGCGAATCACGGTCAAGGTCACCGGCACGCGCACGTCGTACGCGACAGCGAGCCGCCTCAGCAAGAAGACCGCGAAGGTCCGGAAGTAGCCACGCCCCATCACGCGACACGAAGGCGCCCCGACCGACAGGTCGGGGCGCCTTCGTCGTACCCGGCGCGAAACAGGCCGTCAGCAGCTCTCGCTGCACGTCAGGTCGGGATCGGCTCGGGCGACGATCGCGCGGGCGGCTTCTCCGAGCGCGGCCAGCTGCTCCGGCTCGAGCGCGTCGACGACGAGGCGACGCACCTCCCTGACGTGAGCGGGGGCGACCTCGCGGAGCTTGGCCAGACCCTCGGGCGTGAGCACCGCGCTCGTACGCCGGCCGGCCTCGACGCACGCGACGCGCTGGACCCATCCGGCCCGCTCCAGTCGCGCGATCGCGTGCGACAGCCGCGACGGCGACCCCTGGGCGAGGATCGCGAGGTCGCTCATCGGCACTCCCCCGTGCGGCGCCTCGGACAGGTGCGCGAGCACGTGGTACTCGAAGCTGTTCATGCCCGCGTCCCGCTTGAGCTGGGCGTCGAGCGCGACGGGCAGCGTGGCGAGGAGTGCGACGACGGACCGCCAGTCGGCCTGCTCGTCGATCGACAGCCACGGCACGTCGGTGGTCGTGGGATCCGTCATGCCTCGATCGTATCGGCCCCATTTGAATGTTCAACGCAATTCGCCTACGGTACGGAGTTGAACATTCAAGTGGCGGAGGAGTCGCCCCTCCCCGACCGAAGGAGACACCCATGGCCGTGCTGCGCGTCGACGCGAGCATCCAGGGACCCCAGTCCGCGAGCAGCGCGCTCGCCGACGTCGTCGTCGCCCAGCTCACCGCTGGTCGCCCCGACGAGACGATCGTCAGTCGGCACCTCGGCACCGACCCCCTCCCCGCTGATGCCTGGGCCACCGCCGTCGGTGCGGCCTGGACGCCCGAGGACCGACGGACCGCCGCGCAGGTCGAGGCGGCCACGCTCGCGACCACGGTCTCGGACGAGCTGCGTGCTGCCGACGCGGCTGTGCTCGCGCTCCCGCTCTACAACTGGGGCGTCTCCCAGCACGTGAAGACGTGGATCGACCTCGCCATCGCCGGGGGTCGCCCGGGTGAGCCGCTCCTCGCCGGGAAGCCCACCGTGCTCATCACCACCCGCGGCGGCGCCTACGGACCCGGCACGCCGAAGGAGGGGTGGGACCACAGCATCGACTACCTGCGCCGCATCGTCGGAGACGTGTGGAACGCCGACCTGACCGTCATCGAGCGCGAGTTCACCCTGGTCGGCGTCAACCCGGCGCTCGACGAGTTCCAGGAGGTCGCGGAGCTGATGAAGAAGCAGGCCGACGAGGAGGCCGCCGCCGCCGGCCGCGCGCTCGCAACCCGCTGACGTCGTCCGCCCCGTAGGCGGCGGCGTACGCTCCCTCTATGCCGAGGACCAGGACGCTGCGCATCGACCTCCGCACCGACCGGGAGCTGGGCCTGGTCGCGGTGCTGCTGGTGGACGGCACGCCGATCCTCCACGACGAGGGAAGCTTCGTCCCGATGTCCGCCGACGAGGTGCTCGGCACCGGAGCGCTGCTTCCCGTCGACCCACCACGACGGGTCGCGCTGACCGAGTGCGCGTGCGGCGGAGGGGTCGGCTGTGCGAACGCCTCGGTCGTGATCAGCGAGAGGCGGGGACTGATCCGTTGGACCGAGGCAGCCCACGCCCCGGAGTACTCCGGGGCGGTGCCCGATCCGGACCTCGATCTCGACGAGGACGAGCGGGAGGCGTTCCGCCCGCGGCCGCTCGACATCGCCGACGTCGCCTTCGACGCCGCTCAGTACCGCGACGAGGTCGACCGGGCGAACGACGACGAGCGCTGGAGGCGTCGCCTGCAGCGACGTACCGGGACGCGTCGCATCTGACAGGAATGACGAAGAGGCTCTCGCGATGTCTCGCGAGAGCCTCTTCGTGGTGTGGAGCTGGCGGGAATCGAACCCGCGTCCTTCAGCGCAGGACCAGGACTTCTCCGAGCGCAGTCTGTTCTGTCGTGTTCTCAGCCCCGACGCTCGAACAGACACGTCGTCGACAGGCTCAGTCGCTGTGAGTGTCCCCAGTCAGTCCCGCGACCGGACTAACAGAGCAAGCCTCCTAGTTGAGGCCGGTTACTGGAGCGGAGGCGCCCCCAGGCCGACCCTTCGCTTAGCTCGCCTCAGGCGGCGAGGGCGAAGTCAGTGCGCTGATTCTTGGCACTTATTGGTTTCCAAGGAACGTTTACGAGATGACCTTGGATTCTCGGCTCGCTTCTCCTGGTGCGTACGACCAAAGTCGAAACCGATCAGCCCCGCTGTGATGTTGTCAATCCGTGCAGTGTCAATCCGTGCAGTGTCAAACCGTGCAGTTCACACGGTACCTGGTCCAACCAGAGGGCCGCGAGGGGTATTCCCCGCTCACGCGTCGAACAGTCGCAGCCCGTTGTTCCACAGCACGTCCCGCAGCCAGTCGTCCCCGAGGTCGAGACGTGCGAGCGCCTCGACCTGGTGGGCGTAGGCGTACGGGATGTTGGGGAAGTCGGTCCCGAGCAGCACCTTCGGCTGGAGGTCGCGCAACCGCGGCAGCAGGTCTCGTGGGTACGGGCTGCCGTCCTCGGTGAAGTCGGTGAAGACCATCGTGGTGTCGAGACGGACGTTCGGGTAGCGCTCGGCGAGAACGAGGAAGTCCTCGTACTCGGGGATGCCCATGTGCGCGACGATCACGGGCAGCTTCGGAAAGGCCGCCAGCACCCTCCCGATCAGCTCGGGGCCGGTGTACGTCCCGGGCGCGGGCCCGGATCCGGCGTGCACGACGACCGGGACCTGGGCGTCGGCGAGCGCGCCCCACACCGGGTCGAGCAGCGGGTCCGTCGGGTCGAAGTCGCCCACCTGTACGTGGGTCTTGAAGATCTCGACGCCCTCGGCGATGCCACGCCGGACGTACGACTCCGCCTCGGGCTCGGGGTAGAACGTCGCGGACCAGAGCGCGTTGCCGTTGCTCTTCGCGAGCTCGGCCGCCCATTCGTTGAGGAACGGCGCGATGCCGGGCTTGTGGGCGTACGGGAGCGCCGAGTAGCGCAGCACCCCCATGCGTCCGAGGTGCTCGACGCGCTCGTCCACCGGCCACCGGTAGCGGATCGGCCACGGCCGGCCGGTCAACGGACCGACGGAGTCGAAGTAGGCCCAGACCTTGTCCATCACCCGCGGCGGGAGGAAGTGGACGTGGACGTCGAAGAAGCCCGGGATGCCGAGCTCGGCGGCGAACGCGGGCAGGTCCTCGTCGCGGAGGCCCTCGCCGGCCGCCGTCATCCCGGCATGCCCTTGATCCGCCGGCCGACCTCGGCCTGCACCTCTCGGGTGGCCTGGCGCTCGGCGATCGCCTGGCGCTTGTCCCATGCCTTCTTGCCCCGCGCGACGGCGATCTCGATCTTGGCCCGGCCGGAGGAGAAGTAGAGCGAGAGCGGCACGAGGGTCACGCCGGGCGTCGACACGGCCTTCTCGATCTTGGCGATCTCCCGGCGGTGCAGCAGCAGCTTGCGCTTGCGGCGTGCGGAGTGGTTGGTCCAGGTGCCCTGCGTGTACTCGGGGATGTGCACCCCGTGGAGCCACACCTCTCCGTCCTCGATGTCGGCCCAGCCGTCGGTGAGGTTGGCCCGCCCCTCGCGCAGCGACTTGACCTCGGTCCCGGTCAGCACCAACCCCGCCTCGTACGTGTCGTCGAGGTGGTAGTCGTGCCGCGCCTTGCGGTTCTGCGCGATCAGCTTGGTGCCGGTCTCCTTGGCCATTCGTCCATTCTCCCAGCGCTGTCCAACGCATTCACGTACGGGCCGCCGCCGATCCGCGCAGACCGGCGGGAGGACGTACGGTCGGACCGTGGCGGACCGGCAGCACGACACGCGCTGGAGTGCGCTGATCGTCTGCCTCGTCGCGGGATTCATGACCCTGCTCGACGTCAGCATCGTCAACGTCGCGCTGCCCTCGATCCGAAGCGGCCTCGACGCGTCCGACGCCCAGATCCAGCTGATCGTCGCGGGCTACTCCCTGGCGTTCGGGATCGTCCTCGTCCCGGCGGGCCGGCTCGGAGACGCGATGAGCCGCAAGGTCGTGTTCTGCGTCGGTCTCGTCGTGTTCACCGGCTCGAGCGCCCTCGCCGGTGCCGCGTCGGACCCGGCGTGGCTGGCGGCGGCACGCATCCTCCAAGGCGTCGGCGGCGGGCTGATCAACCCGCAGGTCTCGGGCTTCATCCAGACGATGTTCCGCGGCGAGGAGCGTGGCAGGGCGTTCGGGCTGTTCGGGGCGACGGTGGGCATCTCCACCGCGATCGGCCCCCTGCTCGGAGGCGTGCTGGTCACGCTCGGAGGCGCCGAGCACGGCTGGAGGTACGTCTTCTTCGTCAACGTGCCGGTCGGCGTCGTGGCGCTGATCCTGGCGCTGCGCTGGCTTCCCGACGCGGAGCGCGGGCCACGGGAGTCCCTCGATCCCGTGGGCGTCCTCCTCTTCGCGACGGCGACCTTCCTCGTGCTCCTCCCGCTGGTGGAGGGCGAGCAGGGAGAGGAGCTCGCGTCCCGGCCGTGGTGGCTGGTCGGTGTCGCCGCGGGCCTGCTGGCGGTGTTCGTCGTGTGGGAGCGAGGCTGGTCCCGCTCGGGCCGCGCGACGTTGGTCGACCTCACGCTCCTGCGGGTCCGCTCGTACATGCTCGGCCTCGGCCTCGGCACCCTCTACTTCGCCGGGTTCACGTCGATCTTCCTCGTGCTGACGCTCTACCTCCAGAACGGGCTGGGCTACAGCGCGTTCGAGGCAGGGGCGACCCAGATGCCGTTCGCGCTCGGGTCCGCGGTCGCCGCCGTCATCGGGGGACGGCTCGTCAACCGCTACGGCAGGGCACTGGTCGTGGTCGGGCTCGTGCTCGTGGTCGTCGGCCTGGTCGCGATCGACGTGCTCGTCCCCCACCTCGAGACGCGGGTGGGACTCTCGCTGGCACCGCTGCTCGCGGTCGCCGGCTTCGGGGGTGGCCTGGTGATCTCGCCGAACGTGACGATCACCCTGTCGGAGGTCGACGTCCGACGTGCCGGAGCTGGCGGTGGGATGCTGCAGACGGCCCAGCGTGTCGGCAGCGCGATCGGCGTCGCCCTCGTGCTCGCGCAGTTCTTCGGCCAGCTGGGAAGCAGCGGCGGCGACTACGCGGCGTCGATGAGCCTCGCCCTGCGGACCACGATCGGGTTCGTGGTCGGAGCGCTGGTCCTCGGCGTGGCCGACCTCGTCACCCAGCGTCGACGACGTCCGTGACCCGCGACCGCAGCCAGGTCAGAGCCAGTTCATGGGGTTCGTCGTGTCGCCGTCGAGCAGCACCATGAAGTGCAGGTGGCACCCGGTCGAGTAGCCGGTCGTCCCGACATAGCCGATGATCTCGCCCCGCTGGACCCGCTCGCCGGGGCGCGCCGAGAACCTCGAGAGGTGGTTGTACGTCGTCGCGACGCTGTAGCCGCGCTTCTGGCCGTGAGCGATGATCACGCGGTTGCCGTAGCCCGCGTTGTAGTAGCGGTCGACGACCCGACCTCCGGCCGCGGCCCGGACCGGCGTCCCGCACGCCGCGCCGAAGTCGGTCCCGTCGTGCAGCTTCCAGTAGTGGAGCACCGGGTGGAACCGCATGCCGTACGGCGACGTGATCGGGGCGTTCACCGGGTACGAGAGGGTGCTGCCTCCGTCGGAGCTGCCGCCCCCTCCTCCTCCGCCGCCGGAGCCACCGCCACCGCCGCCGCCACCGGAGGAGCCGCCCCCGCCGTCGCGCTTCTTCTGCGCCTCCTTGCGCTGCCGCTCCCGCTCGCGCGCAGCCGCTGCGCGCTCGGCAGCGGCGATCGCCTTCAGCTTGCTGGAGATCGACGCGCGCTCGGACTCGAGGGCCGCCAGCTGGGCGGCGTCCGACGACCGTGCCTGCTTCGCCGCTGTCTGGGCGGTGGCGTTGGCCCGGACGAGCACGGTGACCTTGGCCTCCTGCTCGACGGCGGCCTGCTCGAGCCGCTCCTGGAGCGCCAGGTTCTCGGCCGCCTCCTCGCGCTTGACCTTCACCTCGTCGCGCAGCTTCTCGACCTTCTTGCGGTGCAGGTCGAGGATGACGCTGGTCGCCTCGAGCGTGTCCACCTTCGCGAGCCGAGCGTCGGTGACGGCCTGGTCGAGACTGACCTGCTTGCCGTACGTCGCCGGGTCGACGCCGTTGACCAGGGCGGAGAACGCCCGCAGGCTCGGCGAGCCCCCTTGCAGCGACTCGACGGTCATCCGCTCGACCTCGCGCGCCGCCTTGCGCTGGCTGCGCCGGCCCTTCTTGGCGCCCTTCTTCGCGACGACGAGGTCGCCCTGAGCCTTGACGAGCGCGGCCTGCATGGCGGCGTCGCGTGCCTGAGCCGCCGCGAGCTGGACCCGCGTCGTCGCCAACGTCGTCCGCGCCGAGGCCAGGCTCGCCTGCGAGCTCTGGAGCGTGCGGGTCGCCGCCGCGAGCTGGGCGCTCGACTGGTCGAGCTCCGCCTGGGCGCCGGAGATCTGCGACTGGACCTGGTTGCGCCGGTCCTTGAGGTCGTCCTTGTCGTCACCGAGCGTCGGGCTGGCGACGGCGCCGGTCAGCGCGACGAGCACCGTCAGCGCGAGCGCGGTGCGCATGCGCGTGCCGGCACGCCGGGGAAGGACGAGTCGAGCCACGGGCCTGCCTCTGGTCGGGGAAGTACCGTGCCGACGCTAACCCTCAAGTTGAGCGAGAGGGTGCATTTCGCCCGTCCCGGCGCGGCGTGTCTCGGGCCGCCACGGCGTCAGACCTTGAGGTAGCGCCTCGTCATCACCAGCGTCGGCACCAGCGCGAGCAGGAGCGCGAGCACCGTCGTGTAGCCCATCACGGTGAACGCCTCCTCCCATCTGACCCAGGTGGTGAGTCCCGCGAGCCGGTCACGGAGGAACCCGTACACGACGAAGTGCATGAACGCCGCCAGTCCCGCGCACGCGAGCACGGCCGAGATCACCGCGGCCACCAGGGACTCGAGGATGAACGGCATCTGGATGTGCCAGGAGGACGCACCGACCAGCCGCATGATGCCGATCTCACGGCGACGGGCGTACGCCGTCATCCGGATCGTGTTGGAGACCTGCAGGACGGCCGCGACGATGAGGAGCAGCGAGGTGCCGAGCGCGGCCCACCGCAGCTTGGACAGCACCTCGAACAGCGGTGCGAGCAGGTCGCGCATGCTGACCACCGAGTTCACGCCGTCCATGCCGCTGATCTGGCTCTGGACGCCCTCGAACTGGTTGGGGTCGCGCAGCGTCACCATGTACGAGGTGCCGAACGACTCCGGGCCGAGCGCCTCGAGCTGCTTGCGGTCCTCCTCGTTCTGACCGAGCCACTCCTGCGCCTGCTCGTAGTTGCGCTCCGGGCTCCACCGCTCGAACGAGCGGACCTCGGGGTTGCCGTCGAGGGCGGCCTCGACCGCCTGCTCCTGCTCCTCGGTCGCCCGGCCGCCGACGCACGTCTCCGCCGAGGAGTTCTGCGTACAGAGGTTGACCTGGATCTGGAGCCGGTCGCCGAAGTACTTCTCGGTGCGGTCCGCCTGCGCCTGCAGGAGGAGCCCGAGGGAGGCGAGGACCAGCGACACGCTCATCGTGACGACGAGCGAGACCGTCATCGAGAAGTTGCGTCGCAGTCCGGTCGTGAGCTCGGAGAAGATGCTTCCCAGTGCCATCGGTCCTCGTCAGTTCTCGTAGTCGTAGGCGCCGCGCGACTGGTCACGGACCAGCACGCCGCCGCTGAGCTCGATCACCCGCTTGCGCATCTGGTCGACGATCCCTGCGTCGTGCGTCGCCATCAGGACGGTCGTGTCGGTCCGGTTGATCCGGTCGAGCAGCTTCATGATCCCGACGGAGGTGGCGGGGTCGAGGTTGCCGGTGGGCTCGTCGGCGATGAGGATCATCGGCCGGTTCACGAACGCGCGCGCGACGGCCACGCGCTGCTGCTCGCCGCCGGAGAGCTCGTCGGGCATCCGGTCGCCCTTGCCCTCGAGGCCGACCAGCTCGAGCGTCTCGGGGACGACCCGCCTGATCTCCGAGCGCGGCTTGCCGATCACCTGCAGCGCGAACGCCACGTTCTCCGAGACCGTCTTGTTGGGCAGCAGCCGGAAGTCCTGGAAGACGGTGCCGAGCTGGCGCCGCAGCTTCGGGACCTTCCAGTTGGCGAGGCGGTTGATCTCCTTGCCGGCGACGTAGACGCGTCCCGTGGACGGGCGGGTCTCTCGCAGGATCATGCGCAGGAACGTCGACTTCCCCGAGCCGGACTGCCCGACGAGGAAGACGAACTCGCCCTTCTCGATCTCGAGGCTGATCTTCTCCAGCGCTGGTCGCGGCTGCCCCGGATAGGTCTTGCTGACGTTCTCGAAGCGGATCACCGTGCGAGTGTACGCAAGGCTACTTGGCGGCAGCCTCAGCGCCACGCCGCCAGCGGATCCCCGCCTCGACGAACTCGTCGATCTCCCCGTCGAAGACGGCCTGCGGGTTGCCGGTCTCGTACTCGGTCCGCAGGTCCTTCACCATCTGGTACGGGTTGAGGACGTACGAGCGCATCTGGTCGCCCCACGACGCCTGGACGTCGCCGCGCAGCTCGTCGAGCTGGGCACGCTCCTCGGCCTTCTTCAGCGCGAGCAGCTTGGCCTTGAGGATCACCATGGCGCTCGCCTTGTTCTGGAGCTGGCTCTTCTCGTTCTGGCAGCTCACGACGGTGCCCGTCGGGATGTGCGTCAGGCGGACGGCCGAGTCGGTCGTGTTGACGCTCTGGCCGCCCGGTCCCGAGGAGCGGTAGACGTCGACGCGGATCTCGTCCTCGGGGATGTCGATCTGGTCGGTCTGCTCGAGCACGGGCACGACCTCGACGGCGGCGAACGACGTCTGCCGGCGGCCCTGGTTGTCGAACGGGCTGATCCGGACGAGGCGGTGCGTGCCCGACTCGACCGACAGGGTCCCGTAGGCGTACGGGGCCTTCACCGCGAAGGTCGTGGACTTGATGCCGGCCTCTTCCGCGTACGACGTGTCGTAGACCTCGACGGTGTACTTGTGCCGCTCCGCCCACCGCACGTACATGCGCTGGAGCATCTCGGCGAAGTCCGCGGCGTCGACGCCACCGGCACCGGAGCGGATCGTGACCAGCGCGTCGCGCGCGTCGTACTCGCCGGACAGCAGCGTGCGGACCTCGAGCGCCTCCACCGACTTCTCGATCCGCTCGAGCTCGGCGTCGGCCTCGGCGAGCACGTCCGCGTCGTCCTCCTCGCGACCGAGCTCGACGAGCACCGTGAGGTCGTCGATGCGCTGACGCAGCCCGGTGACGCGCTCGCTCTCGGCCTGCAGGACCGACAGCCGGCCGGTGACGGCCTGGGCGTTGGCCTGGTCGTCCCACAGGTCGGGGGCGGCCACCTGCTCCTGCAGGTCGGCGATCTCGGCCCGCATCGCGTCGAGGTCGAGAACGGCCTCGATCGACGTCATCGTCGTGTCGAGAGCCTTGAGTGCTGCGTCGTAGTCGCGTGCTGCCACGTGTGCGAGCCTACCCGCCGTGGCCTGACCCGACGGCCGGAGGGCGAGCGGGAGCGCGTCAGCGGGTCAGCGCGACGCAGGCGGCTCCCGCGCAGTCCTCGTACGCCTCCAGCCTGCTCTGCAGGCTCTGCACGACGGGATCGGTCGGCCGGAAGAGGTTCACCTGCTCCCACGCACCCTTGCGCGTGAGGCCGCGGTAGTACTCGTAGGTGTAGCCGGCGGGGTCTCCGTCGAGCGTGTCGTAGCGCACGAGGAGGGAGTCCGCGGAGCGCACGGCCACGTACGACGGGATGACCGTCGTCAGGCCCTCACCGTCGGGGTCCAGGCGCGACTTCGGAGGCCGCGTGTGCTCCACGAACGCGAACCGCGACCAGCTCGTCCGCGGGTTGCGCAGGATGGGCAGCAACGAGCGGCCGTCGCGATCGTTCGACGGCTTGATGCCGGCGATCTGCTCGAACGTCGGCGCGAGGTCGATGCTCTGGACCACCTGATAGCGCGGTCCTCGCACGACACCCGGCCCCGCGATGATGAGCGGCACGCGGATGTCGGTGTCGTACGCGCTCGACTTCCCGGGGCTGAGGCGCCGGTGGCCGAGGTGGTAGCCGTTGTCGCTGGTGAAGACGATGTAGGTGTCCGGGCCGACCGTCCGCATCACCGCACCGACGAGGTCGTCGAGCGACTGGGCCATACGGACGCGGTTGCGGTAGTGCGCCCGCATCTTCTTGACCTGCTTGCGGTTGAGCTTCTTGGTCTGGCCGAACATCGGGGCGGGGCGCCCGTCGCCGTAGCGCGGACGGGAGCCGGCACGGCTGGCGTTGAAGCTCACCTGCTTGCTGACGTCGACCTTCTCGCACCTGGCTGGCCCGCAGTCGCCGTAGCGAAGGCGTGGGTTCTTCTTCGCCTTCTTGCCCGTCAGGGGACGGTCCCGTGCGGCCGGCGGGTAGTGCGGGTCCCCCTTGCGCGCGGCGGCGCCGTTGCGGTGGTGGACCGAGGTCGGGGCGATCTCCACGAAGTACGGCGAGCTCTGCCGCTCGACCGCCTTGAGGTGACGCACCGACATCCGACGGAGGACGTCGGTGGAGTACTCGCTGTCCTTCTTGCCGAACCGGCGGTCCGTGAGGAGGCGTGCGCCGGAGCTGCTGCGGACGACGGACGTCATCGAGTAGTCCCACATCGCGTACAGGTTCCTGGTGAGCGCGTGGAAGGCGTCCCACCCCGGCGGCGGGGCGGTGCCAGGAGTGCCCGGGTAGCGGTTGATGTACTTCCCGAAGAATCCCGTGCGGTAGCCGGCCTTCGGACGGTTGATCTCGTACGCGAAGGTCTTGGTGTCGTTCTTGGCCTTCACCCACGCGGCGTAGCCGCCGACAGGGTTAGCGGGGTCGTAGCCGGGGACGTTGTTGTAGACCTTGGAGTTGTGCGGGTACATCCCGGTCAGGAACGACGCGCGGGACGAGCAGCACAGCGAGTCCACGACGAAGTGCCGCTTGAAGTCCGCCCCGCGGGCCCGCAGCTTCTTGACGTTGGGCATGTACTTCACGAGGGACGAGTCGAGGTCGTCGGCGACGATCGTCACCACGTTGGGCCGGTAGCGCGCCGATCCGGCGGCCACCGCGGTGTCGAGCGAGCCCGCAGCAGTGCCGGCCGCCGTCCCGCCGGACGCACTCGCCGCCACGGGGAGCGGGTCGTGCGCCACGGTGACGCCGACCACGCCGGCAGCGACCAGCGCGGCCGACGCGGCCACCGTGATCACTGCTTTCCTCGTTGTGACGCGCACGCAGAACCTCCTCGGGGCGGGGGCGGAAGGCACGAGTCTACGACGTCCTCGGACCGATCGCGGCCCGATCCACAGCGTCGCCTCGAGATCAGGCGCTTTCGAGCGCGGTGATTCTTTCCTGGGCGTCCGTGGTGTGCTGCGGGTCCGCGCCGAGCGTCCGGTGGAACCACTCCAGAGCATCCTGGGTACGCCCGGCCTCGGCCAGCGCGTCGGCGTACGCGTAGCGCAAGCGAGCCAGCCAGGTCGTCGGGCTGCTGTTGTGCAGGGGCTCCTGCTGCAGGAGCGCGATGGCGGCGTCGACCTGCCCGAGATCGCGCCGGGCCCCGGCGGCGACGATGGCCGCCTCGACGCGGACGTCGATGTCGGTGATCTTGTCGCGGGCGTCGGCGATGACGCGGAGCGCGCGGTCGGGCCGGCCGAGAGCGCGCTCAGAGTCGGCGATCAGCGCGATGTGGTCGTAGCCACCGGTCATCCGCTTGGCCGCACGCAGCTCGGCGAGCGCATCAGCCCAACGTCCCGCCGCGTACGCCGTCTCGCCGGCGGCCTCGCGGATCACGCCGATGCGCGGCGCGAGCTCGCGGGCCGCGCGAGCGTGCTTGTACGCGAGGTCCGGGTCCTCGTCGATGAGGATGCCCGCAGCCACCAGGTGCGAGGCGACCGAGTCGGCCTTGCCCGGGGTCAGCGACGTCAGCAGCCGGCGGATGCTCTTGTCGAGCTGGTCGGGGTGCACGCCGTCGGGGATCGGCGGGCCCTCGACGCGGCGCGGGGCGCTCTGCCGGTCGTCGTCACGGCGCTGACGCGAGCGGTCTCCGTCGCGCGGACCGCGAGATCCGCTGCCGGAGCGCTGGAAGCTGCCACCGCGGCTCTGGCCGCCGCCGCTGCTGCGGTTCGAGGAACCGCCGCGACGATCGCTCGGGCCACCGCCCTGGCCGCCGCGACCACGGTTGTCGCCGCCACGACCCTGGCCACCCTGACCTCCACGGCCCTGACCACCCTGACCTCCACGGCCCTGACCGCCCTGGCCTCCACGGCTCTGGCCCCCGCGGCCCTGACCGCCTCGGTCCTGGCCGCCTCGGCCACCACGCTCGCTCATCGTGCTTCCTCCCGCGCCTGCATGCGCACAGTCTTGCTCATCGCTGCGTGCCCGTCGCGGTATCGACCGCGTCCAGGACGCACAAATGGGTCGTGGGGGGGGGGCGGGGGGGGGGGGGACCCCCCCCCCGTTTTAATGCTCCGGCGCCCACCGAGATCCCTGAGTCCGAATCTGTGCCTTGACCTGAGCCTGAAGCTCCGGCGTAAAGGGCTCGATCTCGTGGCCACGTAGTACTGAGTCGACG
>NZ_JBODSD010000006.1:0-192712 GCF_050632745.1 Mumia spirodelae
GGGGGGGGGGGGGGGCGGGGCGGGGACGGGGGAGGGGGCGGAGCCTGGGTCAGGCGCGGGTGGCTGCGGTGCGCGAGGCCTCGACGAGGGCGTTGACCTCCGGCAGCACGGCGCTGCGGACGTCGACCTGCCGCGGCAGGAGCCCGTTGGCGAAGAGGAGATCGGCGGCACGCTGCTGCTCGTCGAGGAACGTCTCGTCGACGGCGGTGATGCCGAACGGACGCGTCGCGAGCGCGTGCTCCCACGCCTCCAGGCTCGCCGGGCGGCCGTGCGCCTGGGCGTCGGCCACGAAGTACGCCGCCGCCTCGCGCGGGTCCGCGACGATCCGTGCGTCGGACTCCTGCAGCGCCTCGACGACGGCGGCCAGCTCGGCGGTCCGCTCGACGGCGAAGTCGCGCCGCGTGAACCACAGCGACGGGTGGCTGAAGAGACCCGCGGTCTCGACCAGCGTCACGACGTCGGTCTCCTGCTCGACGGCGGCGAGCTCCGGGTACGACCCGGTCCATGCGTCGATCTCCCCGGAGAGGAAGAGGTCGGCCGCGTCCCCGCCGACGTCCACCGGCTCGACGTCGTCCCAGCCGAGCCCGACCTGGTCCAGCGCGAAGAGGAGCAGCGTCGTCTGCCAGGAGCCGTGGCCGATGCCGACCCGCTTCCCGCGTAGACCCTCGACCGACGTGATGCCGGAGTCGGCGCGGGTCACCAGACGCCCGTTCTCCACCCGGGGTTCCGACACGCCGATGTACACGAGGTCGTGGCCCTGGCCGAGGCCGGTGATCGGCGGGGTGAAGCCGGTGCCGATCACGTCGTAGCCCTCCTCGGTGAAGAGGTGGTCGGCGTGCTGGGTCGGGAGCCCGTCGCGAACCCCGACCTTCGGACCGGTCGGCAGCTCGCGGAGGTCGACCCAGGCGACGTCGTCGAGCTTCTGCTCGAGCAGGCCGCGGTGACGCAGGACGAAGAGCGAGTTGTTGTGCGGGAAGAACCCGACGCGGGTGGTCATGAAGCACTCCTGACGGTGGTGGACGGAGCCGACGGGGTCGCCGGCCAGGCGGCGGGACGCGAGGGTTCGCGCCCGGTGATCGAGTTGGTACGGGTGAACGAGACGCGGGGGAGGACCTCGCTGCCGACGCGGTACGCCTCCTCGAGGTGTGGCACGGCGGCGAGGATGAACGCGTCGGCGCCGAGCTCGACGAGCTGGTCGAGACGGGCGGCCACCTGGTCGTAGCTCCCGACCAGGCCGAACGCGGGCCCGCCCCGGAGCAGGTGGAAGCCCGCCCAGACCTGCGGCTCGACCTCGAGGTCTCGCGGACCCCGCACGGGGTGGGTGACGAACCCGCGTGCCCGCGCGGCTCCCACGGAGTCGCCCTGGGCCTCGAAGTCGAGCGCGGCCGGGTCGACGTTGGCCCAGCCCCGCTCGATCTCGGCCCATGCCTCGCGCTCGGTCGGTCGGGCCAGGATCTCGATCCGCAGCGCGAACCGGGGCCGCGTACCCCGTCGCTCGCTCTCCTCGCGGACCTGCGCGAACTTCTGCTCCAGGGCGCTGAACGGCTCCAGCCACGACAGGTAGTAGTCGGCGTGCCGGCCCGCGGTCGCGATCGCCGCCGCCGACGAGCCGGAGAAGTAGATCTCAGGCACGGGCTGCGCGGCGAGCTCTGGCGGGAGGTGCGCGCCCTGCACGTCGAAGAAGCGGCCGGCCAGGTCGTACGGCGTCGTGCTCCACGATCCCTTCAGGGCGTCGAGGAACTCCGCCGTACGGGCGTACCGGTCGTCGTGGCCGACGGTGTCGCCCCACCAGAGCTGCTGGGGTCCGCCGCCGCCGGTGATGACGTTGTAGACGAGCCGGCCGTCGCTCGCGCGCTGCAGGCTGGCGGAGAGCCGAGCCGCGTGGACGGGATCGAGGAAGCCGGGCTGGTACGCGACCATGAACCGGAACGTCCGGGTCTCGCGCACCAGCGACGCCGTCGCCGCGAAGGGGTCGTCGGTGAACGGGAAGCTCGGCAGGAGGCCGCCGACGAATCCCGACGCCTCCGCCGCCTTCGCCACGTCGGCCATGTGGTCGAGGTAGCTGTAGCCGTCGTGGAGTCCTGCGCGGCGAGCCGGGGTGATGCTGCCCGCCTCGTGCGGAGACCAGTCACCGCGCGTGGACACCTGTCGCCGGAGCGACGGCTGGTCCCCGTGGGTGCCGATCCGCCAGTAGACGTCGACCATCAGAGTGCTCCTGTCGTCTCGAGGGGAGTCGTCGTTGCGGAGGGTGTGCGGACGAGCGGGAGGACGTGCTCGCCGAGCCGGTAGGTCTCCTCGACACGCGGACGGAGGTCGACGACGACCGTGTCCACGCCGGTGGTGCCGTCCGCAGGAGCGGTCAGCGCGCGCAGCTCCGCGGCGACGTCGGCGTACGACCCGACCAGACCCCCGGGGACGGCGTGGCCGAGGCGGGCGAAGCCGTCCCACCACGAGGCGCCGGAGGCCAGCGGTACGAGGTCCGGGCCGGCGCCCTCGAGCGCGGCGACGACGGCTCGTGCCTCCGCGTCGTCCTCACGTGCGAGCAGGGAGAGGCGAAGTCCGTGCGCCACCGTGCGTCCGGCGGCGTCGGCGAGCGCGTCGAGCCGCGGGCCGTGCTCCTCGCGCTCGCGCGGCGAGGTGAAGAGGTGGACGTCACCGTGCCGCGCGGACAGGCCCAGGGTGTGGTCGCTCGTACCGGTGAGGTGCACCCGCGGGAAGGGCAGCCCGGCCAGCGCGTCACGGAAGCCGTGGGCGCGCACCTGCGGGAACCCGCCACCACGCACCTGGTAGTAGGTGCCGTCGTGGTCGTACCCGGCGTTCTCCCACACGCCGCGTGCCACCGTGAGGAACTCGTCGGCACGGGCGTACCAGGCGTCGAGGCCGGTGCTCGCCGGGAGCCGCTGGGACGTGGTGGGCGCCTCGACGAGCGGAGCCCACGCGAGCCGACCACCGTGGAAGCGCTGGGAAGACGCCGCGATCTTCGCCGCGTACACCGGGTTGAGGTCGCTCACGTGGAACTCGAGCACGCCGTGCAGCCAGCGCGAGTGCCGCAGGGCGTCGCTGACGACGACGGTCGACTCCTCGCCCTCGAGGTCGTACGGCGCCACGACACCGTCGATCGCGGCCACCTCCGCGGCCTGGACCGCCTGCGCCCTCTCCTCGTACGGCGGAAGGTGCGCCCACCCGCGCTCGTCACGGGTCGGGAGGGTCACCAGGAAGCGCGCGCTCATCGGGCCTCGCCCCCGTCCTCGGCCAGGATGCGCAGGGCTTCCTGCAAGGGCTCGTGCGCGGCCCACGCGTGGACGTCGACAGGCTCGGCGAGGAACCCGTGCTCGCCGAGGAAGTGCTGCTGCTGGTCAAGGAGCGCGAGCCGCTCGTCGTCCAGGGTCGGTGCGAGCCAGCGGTGGAAGTCGTCGCCGTACGCCGTCACGACCCCGTCCGTGCCCGAGCCCACCTCGCGACCGAGGATCGCGCGGACGTCGTCCACGTGCGTCGACGCCCACGTCGCGGCCCGGAGACTGCGCACGAGGAAGCGGACGACGACGTCGGGACGCTCGGCCAGCAGCTGCTCGTGCACGGTGATCGGGCGCGGCGTTCCGTTGTTGACCCGCCACGACCGGTCGGCGGTGGCATCGAGCTCCACCGCTGTCCGGGCGCCGAGCTCGCGGGCCTGCTCGGCCGAGCGTGCTCCCTTGACGTACACCGCGTCGACGTCGCCGGCCGCGAGCTCGGCGAGCCCCGGCCAGAGCGCGGCGCGAGCCGGGTCGTTGCCCGGTGCGCGACCGGCACGTCCCTCGACCTCGACGCGCTCCACGTCGTCGAAGCCGAGCCCGCCCAGGCGCAGCGCGGAGGCGAACCCGTGCAGCGCCATCGCCCGCGGGAAGCTCCGGGCACGGTCCTGCGCCCAGGCCGGGATCGCGATCCGCAGCCCGCGCAGGTCGGCGGGCCCGGTCACGGGAGAGTCCTCGCGGACGAGGATCGACTGCCACTCGTCGATCCACGTGAGGCCGATCAGGCGCGTCGGTGCCCCCTCGGAGCGGGCGACGATCGCGGGGACGTTGCCGCCCTCGCGGAACAGCCCGACGAGGCGGTGGTCGAAGTGGCGCTCGGCGATCTCCGGCTCGGCGTCCTGGAGCACGCCGACGCCGATGCCCTCGGGCACGAACTCCTCGTCGAGCCAGCCGAGGTTGTAGGCGATGCCCGAGGCGGTCGGGACCGGGCAGCGCGTGTACCAGATCCGGTCGAGCGCGGTGCTGTCCTGCAGCGTGGTCATGCGGTCTCCTTCGCGGGGGTGGTCGGGGCGGACGGTTCGGTGATGCCGAGCTCGGCGAGCAGGCGCGTGCGGTACTCGACGACTCGGGGGTGGGTGAGCGGACGCGGGTGCGGCACGTCGACGCGCAGGTCGATCGCGACCTTGCCCTCGCGGAGCATCACGATGCGGTCGGCGAGCCGGATGGCCTCGTCGATGTCGTGCGTCACCAGGAGCACCGCGGGCCGGTGGCGGGCACGGAGCCGGTCGAGCAGGTCGTGCATCCGCAGGCGGGTCAGGGCGTCCAGCGCGGCGAACGGCTCGTCGAGCATCAGCAGCTGGGGATCGCGTACGAGGGCTCGCGCGAGCGCGACGCGCTGTGCCTCGCCTCCGGACAGGGTCGCGGGCCAGGCCCGCTCGTGGGATCCGAGCCCGACCTCGCCGAGGGCCTCGCGCGCCGCTGCCCGGTTCGACCGGGTACGGCGCTGGCCGAGCATGACGTTGCGCAGCACGCGGTGCGCCGGGACGAGGCGCGGCTCCTGGTAGACCGTCGTCCGTCGTGCCGGCACGAGGACCTCGCCGTCGTCGGGGCGTTCGAATCCCGACAGCAGCCGCAGGAGGGTGGTCTTGCCGGTCCCGCTCGGGCCCAGGATCGCGACGAACTCGCTCGGAGCGATCGTGAGGTCGAGCCGGTCGAGCACGACCTTCTCGCCGTAGGTCTTGCTGACGCCGCGCAGGCGTACCGCGGCGGTGGCGGCACGCGGGGGCGCGGGGGTGGCCGTGGTCGCGGTCATCGGCTCGCCACCCCCGAGCGCCACGGCATCGAGACGCGCTCGAGCAGCCGGATCCCGAGGTCGATGAGGACGCCGATCACGGCGTACAGCACGATGCACAGGACCATGTAGTCGTTGCGGAAGTACTGCTGCGACAGGGCGACGAGGTAGCCGATACCGGTGGTCGTACCGATCTGCTCGGCGGCGATCAGGCCGGTGAGGCTGACCGAGAGGCAGATGCGCAGGGCCATCAGGATGTTCGGCAGGGCCGACGGCAGGATCACCGACCACACCAGCCGGATCCCGGACAACCCGTAGCCACGTGCCGCCTCGACCACCTTGCGGTCGACGCCGCGCACGCCGAGGTAGGTGTAGGCGTACATCGGGGCGACCGCCGACACGGCGATGAGGATGATCTTGAACCCTTCGCCGACGCCGAACCACGACAGCAGCAGCGGGACGAGCGCGAGGAACGGGACGGCGCGGTACATCTGCATCGTCGGGTCGATGACCTCCTCGCCGAGCGCGGAGATCCCGGACAGGACGCCCAGGACGAGACCGATCGTCACCCCGAGCGAGACACCGAGCGCTGCTCGCCGGGCGGAGGCGGCCAGGAACTCGGTCAGCTGCCCGCTCTCCCACAGCTCCTCGGCCGCGGTGATCACCGAGGACGGCGACGCGAGGATCTCCGGGTCGAGCCATCCGCGGCTGGAGGCCAGCTGCCAGACCGCGACCAGCAGGACGGGGACGGCGAACCGGATCCCGATCGAGAGCACTCTGCTGCGCTCCCGGCTGCCGAGGAACCGGGGCTCGCGCAGTCCCTCGTCGGTCGGCGTCGTGGCGGCCGGCGTGCTGAGCTCATCCGTGCGGACGGCCGTCATGACCCGAGCTTCACGGCTGCGGACGTCGCCTCGACGGGTCGGCTGATGAGGCCGTTCTCGAAGAAGTAGTCGGCGACGTCCTGGATGGTGGCGATGTCGGCGTCGGTGACCGGAGCGAACGGGGTCGAGTAGCGCTGCACCTCGATGTCGCGCTCGAGAGCGGCGCCCTCCACCGCGGTCGGGCCGGAGTCGGTGAAGACGTTCTGGAACTTCTCCGGCTCCTTCGTCGACTCCTCGGTCAGCTCGGTGACGGTGTCGAGGAAGACCTTCAAGGCCTCGGGGTTCTCCTTCACGACCTCGGTGCGCGCGGCGAAGATCGTGAGGTCGTTGTCGCCGACCTCGTTGCTGGTGACGATCGTCTTGGCGCCCTGCGCGACCGCCGTCGGGTAGCCGCGGACGATGGCCCACCACGCGTCGACCTTGCCGGAGCTGAACGCGCCGGCGGCCTGGACCGGGTTGAGGTAGACCTTCTCGACCGCGTCGTGCGCGATCCCGGCGTCGTCGAGGGCGAGGTCGAGGAGGTACTCGCCGCGACCGCCCTTGTTGACCGCGACCTTCTTGCCGACCAGCTCGTCGATCGAGGTCACGTCGCTGTCCTTCGGGACGACGAGGCCGTCGCCGACCGGCGCCTTCGGGTCGGTCGGACGTGGTGCGACGGTGAAGATCTTGAGGTCGTCGCTGGTCGAGAGGTAGCCGATCGCCGGCGAGATGGCGCCCTCGAGCACGTTCACGTCGCCGGCACGGACGGCGTCGATCGTCGCGGTGAACGAGGCGTAGGACCCGCCCCACTCGATCGTCGCGTCGGCCTCGGCGAGCTTCTTCTCGAGCACGCCGGTCTTCTTGGCGTAGGCCAGCACGCCGGAGTTGCCCGGGTCGCCCAGCTTGAAGACGGTGGTCGCGTCGGAGTCGGCGCTGGCGTCCTCGCCCCCGCACGCGGCCAGCGTCGCGGTGGCGACGACAGCGGCGAGCGCGACCGCGGCGCTGCGCAGACGGGTGCGGGACCGGCGGATGGTGCGGTGGGACATGAGGATCTCCTCGGAGGGCGAGGTCCGCTGGTGCGGACCGGGTCGTCGACCCACTATGTCTATCGAAAAGATAGTCATTAGCCCATGATCATTCTCCGAGACGTCCGCGCCCTCGTTGTGGTCCTGCTGAACGGAAGTCTGGACGCGGCGGCGTCGGGCCGGGCGCCTCACGAACGCGGGTCGGTCACCCCTCGACGGGCGCCGGTGTTCGCGTCGACCGTCATGAGGAGGCGCCGCAGGCGTGCGGCGTCGGCGGTGCTGATCCCGCGGGTCAGTCGCTCCTCGACGGTCGTCACCGCGGCATCCGCGGCGTCGCGGCGGGCACGCCCCTCGGCGGTGATCGCGATCAGGCGCCGACGACGGTCCTGTGCGTCGGTCGTCCGGGTGACCAGGCCGTCCCCCTCGAGCTTGCGGACGACGAAGACCAGGTAGTTCGGGTCCATGTCCAGCAGCTCGCCGAGGCGCTGCTGGGACAGCTCGCCGTGCTCGCGCAGCACGAGGAGCGCCGCCGCCTCGCGGGGGAGCAGCCCGAGCGGCTCGAGCGCCTCGGTGATCCACGCCTGAGCGACGCGACCGATGTGGGCCAGGAGGAAACCGGGACTGCTGAAGCGCGCCTCGGCCGTCATCGTGGGACGCCGCTCCGCGCGATTGACCACCATGGGCCGACCGTAGCCGCTTCTTGGCATCCGAGACGGGCGGATCCATCACGAGCACGTGACGACTACTCTTTCTGGACAAGTACGATCAGGTTTGTCGACTTCGAGCCAGAGAACGAGAGGTTGTGCCGATGCAGGTCGCTGTGGTCACCGGGAACCCGAAGGTCGCGTCGCGCACGTTGGAGGCCGCGGTCACGCTCGCGACGCGACTCACCGGAGAGGCGCCCGACCACGTCGTGGACGTCGCGACGCTCGGTCCAGGCGTGCTCGGATGGGGCGACTCGACGGTCACCGCTGCCGTCGAGGCCGTGGCGTCCAGCGACCTCGTCGTGGTGGCGAGCCCGACGTTCAAGGCCACGTACAGCGGACTGCTGAAGGTCTTCCTCGACCAGTTCGCGACCGGCACGGGGCTGGCCGGCGTGGTGGCCGTTCCCTTCATGCTCGGAGCGGGGCCCACCCACGCGCTCGCCCCCGAGCTGCTCCTACGCCCGGTCCTCGTCGAGCTCGGTGCCACCGTCGTCGCGCCAGGCCTCTACCTGCGCGACAGCCAGTACGACGACCCGACCGCGTCCGACGCGTACGTCGAGCGCTGGGCGCCGTCGGTTCGTGCGGTGGCCGGCATCCACGTGTCCGACCTCACGGCCTGAGGCGGTCCGGACCTGGACATTTGTCCAAGAACTCATGGCAGAGTGCCTTGTGTGACTTCTCGGACACCTGCCCAATTCAGACTCCTTCTTGCGGGTGCGGGCGTGGCCGTCGCCGCACTCACGGCATCTCCCGCGTCGGCGGACGCGGGGATCAACCCCGTCCGGATCGACGACGCCGATCCGGCCAACAGCAGCTTTCTCGTGTTCGTCGAGGACGACGTCGTCCTCGCGGGCGGCGAGTCGGAGGGCACCGTCGCGCTGGGCGGCGACCTCCGCTTCGCCGACGGCTACAACGTCATGCTCAAGCCCGGCTCCGGCGGCTTCACGACGCCGACCGCGGCGGGAGACGCGAAGCCCTTCACCCTGTACGTCGGGGGCGACGTCGACTGGTCGCGCTCGGGCAGCAGCCTGCTGAGGGTGCTCGACGGAGGCTTCACCAAGGTCGGGGGTTCGAACTTCACCGCGCTCGACCGGGACAGCAACGGGGCGGCCGTCAACTACCGTGTGGTGCCGCGGGGCGCGGCGTACGACACCACCCCGCGCATCGAGGGCACCGCACACCAGGCGCCCGAGTCCGTCGGTGCCCCGGTCGGCGACCTGGTCGACGTCGCGGGCGCCTTCACGCAGTACCGCGACCTCTCTGCGCAGATGGGACGCTGCGAGCAGAGCGTCCGTCCGACCGACGCGAACGGGGCCGCCCTCCCGTCGCCGATCCCGGCCGGTGCGCAGGTCTACCTCACGCTCGACGAGGGGCGGACCAACGTCCTGAACCTCGCGGCGGACGAGCTTGCCGGGATCGGCGAGCTCAGCTTCCGGGGGACCACGCCCCAGCCCGGCACGACGCTGCTGGTCAACGTGTCCGGCGAGGAGTACGACGGCAGGATGCCGAACCAGGCCGGCGTCAGCGGGACGAACGCGCCGTGGATCTTGTGGAACTTCCCGACCGCGACGGCGGTGACGTTCACCGGGGGCGACTCGGTCGAGGGCACGCTCTACGCGCCGCGCGCCGGTCTCACGTGGTCGGCCGCCCAGAACATCGAGGGCAACGTGATCGCGCAGCGCTTCGTGCACGGGGCGGCGGACGGCAAGGGACGCACCGGCAGCGAGATCCACGACTTCCCGTTCCGCGGCACGATCGACTGCGTGTCGACCGAGCCCACGCCGACGCCGACCCCGACGGAGCCGACCGCGCCCACCGAGCCGACCGCGCCGACCGCGCCGACCGCGCCCACCACCCCGACGGAGCCCACCACGCCCACGCAGCCGACGTCGCCGACCGATGCGCCGACGACGCCGACGGCAAGCCCGTCCCAGGGGATCTCCGGCGCGACGGACACACAGGACGGTGACGGCTCCGGCGTCCTCCCCGACACTGGCGGTGCGCCGAGCTGGTTGCTCTTCACCGGAGCCCTGCTCCTCGCGGCAGGGGCAGCAGGCATCGGCCTGGGGGCGCGACGCCGGGCGTGACCCCACGCGCGCGCCCCCGTCCCCGTTGTGAAGGGTTCGGGTTGATTCCGGGAGGGAAATACCGACCGAAACCCTTCACAACGGGGACGGGCCTTCACGGATTGCCGACCCACGTGCGCTGCGCCAGACTCCGGCCATGCATCCGACTCGCAGATCCCGAACCGCCGTCGGCGTCCTGCTGACCCTCACCCTCACCGGATCAGCGCTGGTCGCGGGCACCACCGCCACCGCGACCGCCGCGCCCGCCCCGAAGCCGTACGTCCTGTCCGGAGGCGTGTCCTCGCCCGTCTACAGCTACGCCGACGCGATCCGCGAGACGGTGTGGGTGATCGCCCCCGACTTCGACGGCGACGGTCAGAAGGACAAGATCGCCGCCGACATCGTGCGACCCCGCGAGCTGGACGCGAAGGGCGTGGACGTGCCCGTCGTCATGGACGCGAGCCCTTACTACACCAGCCTCTGCCGCGGCAACGAGGCCGAGTGCAAGACCTTCGACGCGGCGGGCAACCTCGAGAAGTTCCCGCTGTTCTACGACAACTACTTCGTGCCGCGCGGCTACGCGTACGTCGCTGCCGACGTCGCGGGCACCTCCCGCTCGACCGGCTGCGTCGACACCGGCGGCAAGTCCGACATCGGGTCGATCAAGGCCGTGATCGAGTGGCTCAACGGCAACGCCGAAGCCGTGGACGCGGCCGGCAACCCCGTCGAGGCCGACTGGACCAACGGCAAGACCGGCATGATCGGCAAGAGCTACGACGGCACGATCGCCAACGGCGTCGCCGCGACCGGGGTGGAGGGCCTCGAGACCATCGTGCCGATCAGCGCGATCAGCTCCTGGTACGACTACAGCCGCTCGCAGGGCCTGCCGTACAGCTGGAACTACTCCAGCGGTCTGGCCGCCCGGGTGGCCACGAACCGTACGCAGCCGCAGGACTGCTCGGCGACGCTGCAGCGGATGAACGACGAGGACGCCGACGAGACCGGTGAGCACAACGCGTTCTGGGACGAGCGCAACTACCGCGACTCGGTGGCGCTGAACGCGCAGAACGTGAAGGCGAGCGTCTTCATCTACCACGGCCTGCAGGACACCAACGTCAAGACGCGGCACTTCTCCACGTGGTGGGAGGAGCTCGGCAAGGCCGGCGTCACGCGCAAGATGTGGCTGAGCCGCGTCGGTCACGTCGACCCGTTCGACATCGACCGCGACGAGTGGGTGCGGACGCTGCACCGCTGGTTCGACCACGAGCTGATGGGGATCAAGAACGCGATCCTTCTGGAGCCCCGCGTCAAGGTGGAAACCGAGCCCAACCGCTGGGTCGAGTCGTACACCTGGCCGGTCCAGCTGACGACCACGACGCTCCGTCCCCAGGCCGACGGCGCGCTCGGCCGACCGGTGGCGAAGACCACGCAGAGCTGGGTGAACGCACCCAGCCAGCGCGAGAACACCGCTGTCGCCGAGGGCGTCAACCCGAACCGCCTCCTCTACGCCACCTCACCGCTGCTCACCGACGCGCGGATGAGCGGCTCGATGGTCGCGAAGCTGCGGGTGACGACCGAGGTCGCGACCGGACAGGTCGGCGTGATGCTGGTCGACTACGGCGAGGACGACCGCGTGCTCACCACCGGTGACGGTGCCTCGACCACGACCACCGAGACGTGCGTCGGCGCGTCGACCCCGAGCGACGACGCGTGCTACTTCACGATGAGCCGCAACATCGGGACGACGCCGCTGCAGGTCCTGGGCCGCGGCTGGGCACGCCTGGACGGCGCAGGGACGCACGACGTCACCGTCACCCTGGATCCGGACGACGCCGTCGTCGCGAAGGGCCACCGCCTCGGCGTGGTCGTCGTGGCTGCGGCCAACGGACGGGTCCGCAACGTCGACACGACCGCGTCGACGTACACGCTGGACCTGGCGAAGTCGAGCTTCGTCCTGCCCGGTCTCGCGCTGCCGCACCCGACGTGGGCGGCGAGCTGGGGCTGGCTGCCGAAGCGCAGCGAGGTCGCACCGGAGCCGGCGCAGCGCCTCCCGCTGCTGCTCGACGAGACCGCCTGACCCTCGCCCCCGCCTCGTCCCCGATCTGTGCGGTCCGACAAGGAAGTCGCCACGCGATCCTGTCGTAGCCGCACAGATCGGGGACGGGGCCTCAGCCCTGGACGAGGTCCAGCTGGAGGTAGTCGAGGTTCCAGTTCTGGTACGGCCCCTCCGGCATCCGGACGACGACCTCGTGCGTCCCCTTCTCCAGCGGGCGCAGCTCCCACGGCTGGAGCGCGAAGACACCGTGGTTCGTGGTGTTGCGCACCGCGATCGGGGTGCTCTGCGCGGCGCCCCAGTCGAGGACGACCGTGCCGGCGGGGGAGTAGGGCGAGGAGACGCGTCCCGACACGAGGTAGGTCCCGGACTTCTTGACCGTGACCTCGTACTTGAGCCACTCGCCGCCGCGGATCCAGTTCACCCCGACCGCGCCCCGCTGCAGGCAGATGTCGACGCCCTCGTCGGGTCGCATGACGGTGCAGCGGTTGGGGTCGAGGTCGTGGTAGCCGACACCCTCGCCTCCGGGCGCGTAGTCCTCGGCCTGCACCCGCACCGTGCGGTTGCCCGGCTGCACGCCGTAGCGGTCGAGGTCGCCGCCGTCGCGCCAGTAGTCGAGCGCCTTCACGTTGTCGGTCTGGACCATGCTCGCCCGCAGGTCGTCGACGACCGGCTCCCAGCCGAGGTCCTCGTCGCGCAGGCTCGCCTCGTCGGTGTAGGTCGCGGCGAGGCCGTCCCACATCGTGTTGATCCAGATCCTGCTCGTCCGCGCGATCGCTGCGAGCGCCTCGGGCTGGACCTGCGGGTCGTCCAGGCTGTCGAAGACCACCTCGTACGCCACGGGCTGGCGTCCCGGGAACGTGCCGATGGAGCCGGCGGTGGCGTCGTCGACGATGTGGACGTAGTGCGCGTCCGGGTGCTCGGCCATGAAGCTCGCGGCCTCCCCGACCGTGGGGCTGCCCTTGAACAGGCCGAGCTCGACCGTGCCGGTCGCCTCGAGCGCGTCGTACATCTGCTCGCGCACGGGCCAGCCCTTGTCGAGGTTCGCCAGGGCACGACCGTCGAGCGCCCGCATCGCCTCCTCCAACGTCGGGACGGTGCGGCTCGTGACCGCTGCCTGCGCGCCGCCCAGCCCTTCCCTGAGGCGCAGCGACTTCACCTGCTCGAGGGTCAGATCGGCAAGTCTCCCCTTGCCGTTGGTCGTCCGGTCGACGGTGTCGTCGTGCATGAGGACGAGGTGGCCGTCCTTCGTCGGGCGGACGTCGATCTCGACGACCTCGGCACCGTCACGGATGGCGAGCTCGATCGCCTCGAGCGAGTTCTCCGGGGCGTCGCGCCACTGCCCGCGGTGGGCCGCGACCATCAACGGGGCGCTTTTGCCGTGGTCGAGGAGCATCGCCTGGAGCGCGGGGCGGGAGTCGTGACCACGCTCCTGGCCGGCCGCGTACGCCGTGCTGCCGGCGGCGAGGGCGCCGACGGTGAGCGCGGCGGCGACGACGCCGAGGGTCTTGCGGGACGGGGTGTTCCGCGGCATGAGGGTCCTTTCGTCGTGGAGTCGCCCTCACGTTCGTGGACCCGGTCGACGGGGCGGTGAACCCGACCTGAACGGCGCTGGGCATCCGGTCGGTCCGGTGGCCGGAACCGGTCACGCACCCGCACACCGCTTGACCTGGTGTGACCTGCCTCATATTTTCAGCGGTCAGAGAGTTGAATCGATTCAACCGTGACGACCCCGGGAGCCGCCGTGAGTGCGACCAGATCCGTCCTGTCATCCGTCTCCCGCCGGGCGGTCGTCGCCGCGGTCGGGGTCGCGCTGGCCGCCGCCGGGGTCGGTGTGCCCGCAGCCGTCGCCGCGCCGTCGGCCCAGGGCACGGACCCGTCGCCGCTGCGCGTCGGCGATCTCGAGGTCGAGAACCAGGTGTCGCCGCTCGGGGTCGACGCCACGAGCCCGCGGCTGTCGTGGGTCCTGGCGTCGGACGTGCGCGACCAGGCGCAGTCGGCGTACGAGGTGGAGGTCGCGAGCACCGCGGCACGACTGGACGCCGGTGACGCCGACCTGTGGGACAGCGGCAAGACGACGTCGGCGAAGAGCTTCGGCATCGCGTACGACGGGACCGCGCTCGCGAGCGCGACGGCGTACCACTGGCGCGTGCGGGTCTGGGACCGTGCGGGTCGCGCGAGCGCCTGGAGCAAGCCCGCCCGGTTCGAGACCGGCCTGCTCGCGACGCAGGACTGGGACGGCGCCCGGTGGATCTCGCCGGCGTCGAAGGCCGCGGGCGGCAGCTACCTGCGCGGCGACGTCGAGGTCGAGGGCACGGTCGCGAACGCCCGCCTGTACGTCGCGGGCCGGGGCAGCTTCGAGCGCGGACCCGACGGCCAAGGAATCTGCTGCGAGCAGAACTTCGGCCTCGCCCGCGGCATCTACGAGGCCACCCTCAACGGCACGCGCATCGGTGACGATCGCCTGCAGGGGGAGCCGGTCGACAGCCGCGTGCGCTCGCTCTACCGCACCTACGACGTGACCGACCTGGTCGCCGGCGGCGCGAACGTCCTCGGCCTGCAGATCGGCGAGGACTCCGACGTGCTGGCGCTCCTGCGCGTGACCACCGCCGACGGCACGACCACCACGCTCCGCACCGGCGACGGCTGGAGCTCGCACGCGGGCCCGGTCGTCCGCGCGAACCGCTTCAACGGCGAGACGTACGACGCGCGGCGCGAGGTCGCCGGGTGGGACGCGCCGGCGTACGACGCCTCCGCGTGGAGCGCCGCGACCGTCGTGCCGGGAGCGATCGGTACCCTGACCTCGGCGCAGTACGAGCCGATGCGCGTGACCCGCAGCCACGAGGCGGTCGCGGTCACCAACCCCGCGAGCGGCGTCTACGTCTTCGACTTCGGGACCAACATGTCCGGGTGGACCCGTCTGCGGGCCTCCCTGCCCGCCGGTGCGACCGTCACGATCAAGCACGGCGAGCGCCTCACCGGCGGCCGGGTCGACAACGGCGTCATCGGTGCCGCGCAGACCAGCCGCTACACCGCCGCGGATGCCGGCGCGGTCGACTGGGAGCCGCGGTTCGTCTACGCGGGCTTCCGCTGGGTCGAGGTCACCGGGCTCACCGAGGCCCCGACGGGGTCGACGCTCGTCGCGCAGGAGATCCACAACGACGTCGCGCGCAGCGGCTCCTTCGCGAGCTCCGACGCCCTGCTGAACAAGCTCCACGTGGCCAACGTCCAGACGCAGCTCAACGGCCTGCACGGCATCCCCGAGGACACGCCCACGCGCGAGAAGCGCGGCTGGATGGCCGACGCGCACATCGCCGCCGAGGCGCTGGTGAACAACCACGACATGCAGGCGTTCTACGAGAAGTTCGTCACCGACATGTCCGACGCGCAGCGGCCGGACGGCCAGGTGCCGGACATCGTGCCGGTCGAGCCGACCTCCGGCTGGCAGAACCGCTCGGACCCGGCCTGGGCGGCGGCGACGGTGCTGATCCCGGGCTACCTCCAGCGCACGTACGGGGACGACCGCGTCGTCGCCTCGCACTACGACTCGATGGCGCGCTGGATCGCCTACGTCGAGACGACGACCTCCGGCGGTCTGGTGACGCGGCCGTCGCAGCAGTGGGGTCAGGACTGGGTCGCGGTCGAGAGCACCGACGGCACGCTCTTCCGCAGCGCCTTCTACTTCTGGGTGCTGCGCGAGATGGCCGCGATGGCCACGCAGACCGGTCACGACGAGGACGCCACCCGCTTCCGGGACCGCGCCACGCAGGTGCGCGACGCGATCAACGCCCGCTACTTCGACGACGTCGACGCGACGTACGGCCCGAGCCAGTTCTCCAACGCCTTCCCGCTGCTGCTCGGCGTCGTCCCGCAAGGCCGTGAGAAGGACGTGCTGGCGACGCTCGTCGCGCAGGTCGAGGCGAAGGACGGCCACTTCACCGGCGGCCTCCCCGGCATCAAGTACATCCCGGAGGCGCTCGCCGCGTACGGCCGCTCCGACCTCGTCCTCGACGTGGTCCGCAACGAGGAGTACCCGGGCTGGGGCTACATGCTCGCCAACGGTCCGGGCACGATCTGGGAGGACTGGCGCGGGGCCTCTTCGCTCAACCACCCGATGTTCAGCTCGATCGACGCCTGGTTGTACGACCGGGTGGCCGGCCTCGGCCAGACCGCGGACTCGACGGGGTACGCGACGCTGCGCGTCGATCCCGAGCTGCACGCCGCGCTCGACGAGGCCCGCGCGACGATCCGTACGCCGCGGGGCGACGCGTCGACGCACTGGTTCCACCGTGACGGCGGCCTCGTCCAGCGGGTCACCGTCCCGGTGGGCGCGACGGCGGAGGTCCGCGTGCCGGGCGCCGCGGTCGAGGACGTGCTGGAGGGGACCGGTCGCGGCCTGGGCTACGCCGTCGACCGCCCGGGCGTCCGCACGGTCGAGGCGTCGGGCAAGGACGCCGTGGTGACGCTCGGCTCCGGCTCGTACGAGCTGGTCGTCGACCGCACGGCCGGGGCACTGCGCCGGGCCGAGGACGGGCTGGCCGCCGTGCGCGCCGAGGTCGACCGGCTCCAGCGCAGCGGCGACGTGTCGAACGCCGGGCGCCTGCGGATCCGCGCGGCCGCCACCGCGGCCGACGCCTCGGTCCGGGTCGCGTCGGCGCTGCGGATCAAGGGGCAGGCCGAGCCCGCGGACGAGGCGACGGCGGTCGCCCTGCGGCTCACGAACCTGCTGGTCGCCGCGGTCGCGTGGGAGAACCGCCGCGGTTCCCTGAGCGACGCCGGGTACGGGTCGCTGCGTCCGCTCGTCGACCGGGTGGCGCGCCTGCTCGCCCCGGAGGTCTCGAGGGCGCACGGTGTCACCGTCAGGGCCACCGCCGCGGGGAGGCTGCTACCGGGGGAGACGACCACGGTCGACGTGCGGGTCGAGAACACCGGCCGTACGGCGCTGTCCACCGACGGGCTCGCGTTCGACCCGCCCGAGGGGTGGACCGTCAAGACCGTCGGGGCGCTGCCCGCACGGATCGGCCCGAAGGCGTCCGCGACCGCGCGCGTCGAGGTGACCGTCGCGAAGGCGCAGGAGCTCGGGCCGGTCGTCGTCCCGGGCACCGTGTCGTACGAGGTCAAGGGGATCGCGGTCGACCACCCGTTCACCGTCGAGGCGGTCGTGGAGGCACCGGTCGAGGTCGGCGCGCTGGCCGTCGCGCCGCGCGTCGTGACGGCGCGCGAGGCCGCCACGCTGAGCGTGCCGCTGCGCAACCTGAGCCCCACCCGTGCGACCGAGGTCGAGCTTCGTCCCGTGACGGTGCCGGACGGATGGACGCTCTCCGACGAGCGCGTCTTCACCGTGCCGGCCGACGGCACCGCGACCGCGCAGCTCTCGCTCACCGCGTCCGACGGCGCCAGCGCGACGGGACGGGTGGTCCTCGACGTGTACGCCGACGGAGCCTTCGTCGGTCGCGTCCGCGGCGAGGCGTACCTCCGAGGACCCGGGTGTTCCGCCGACCCCTCCGGCGAGGCCTGCCTGCCGGCGGGGATGGACCTGCTCTTCAACTTCGAGGGCGGCCTCGACGGCTGGACCGCGGGGGCCGGCACCGCGACCGTGGAGTCGGTGCGCTCGTTCGCGAACGGGCCGGGCGGACCCCGCCTCGGCACGGGTGCGCTCGAGGCGAGCCCGGCCGCCGGGCAGCCCGCCAACGCGTGGCGCACCGTCGCGGTGACGCCGTCCGCGCCGATCGCGGTCGGTGACGCGACGAGCCTGCTCGCCTACGTCAACGCGTACGGAGGGGGCGGCAGCGTGTCGGAGGTCCGGCTCCGCGTCACCGGCGAGGGCGCGGACCCGTACGAGAAGGTCGTCCGCATCACGCCGGACCGGTGGAACAAGGTGGAGGTCGACCTGCGCGGCTGGTCGGCAACCTCGGTGACGGGTGTCGAGATCGCGTTCCGCGGGAGCAACACGGGAGCCTGGGGCGGTCGCTTCCAGGTCGACCAGGTCGCGCTGGACCGCGCTCCGCAGGTGCCGGACCAGGCGGCGAACCTCGCCGCACGCCGTCCGGTGACGGCACGTCGTACCCTCAGCTGCTGCGGCTGGTCCGCGGCCAACCTGACCGACGGCGTCCGCGAGAGCACCGCGGCGTCGAAGGGCTACACGAGCGATCCGTGGAGCACCACGCCCGACTCCGAGGAGTGGGTGACCGTGGACCTCGGGACGGCACGCGACCTCGGGAGCGTGTGGGTGTACCCGCGGACGGAGGTCCCGGGCGACGGGCGGGGGACCAGCGGGGCGAACTTCCCGCTCGACTTCGACCTCGAGGTGTCCGACGACGGCACCACCTGGCGCACGCTCCGCTCGCTCGTCGGTCAGGCCACCGACGGCAGCCGGCCGCTCGGGTACGAGGTCCAGGGCAACGGACGGTACGTGCGCCTGCGGACGCACACGTTGGGACGCCCTTCGCCGGACGAGTCGGGGGCGGGCTACCACCGCCTGCAGCTGGCCGAGCTCGAGGTCTACGCCCCCTGAGGTCGGGACGGGACGGGGGTCAGTACACCCAGTCGTCGGGGTCGAGCCGGCAGAGGTGGATGTCGCTCGGGCGCTCGACGGTCTCCGCGGGGTACGGACCCTCGTCCTGGTCGCAGGTCTGGCAGTGCGCGCGGACCCACGGCGCGTCCGACGGGAGCACCTCGTCGGACCACCAGTCCGCTTCTGGCGGCGCGAAGCCCAGGACGAGCGACGTCGGCTGCCACAGGGTGGGGTCGAGGTGGCCGGGGACTCGCAGGAGGTCGTCCGGGAGGTCGCGCAGCCGCAGCCCGCAGGTGCAGACAGCGGTGCAGGTGGACGCTTCGAAGTCGCGGATCCAGTGCACGTGGGAGACGGGGCGTGCCCGGACGCCCAGGTCGTACGGCGGGTCGGCGACGAGGGATCGAGGGTCGTCGGGGCTCATCGGTCCACTCCTGGCACCGTCCGGCGGGTCACGGATCTGCGACACGCTAGACGCGCCGGCTCCGCGGGCGCAAGGCCTAGGACGACGTGCGCACCGCGCGGACGGCGACGGAGACCGCGCCGAAGCCCGCGAGGGCTGCGGCGACGAAGACGAGGGCGCGGCGACGCCGCGAGGCGCGTGAGGACACGTGGGGGGCCTTTCCGTTCCCGAGATCGAGCTGGCGCGAACGCCGTCGTCGAGCCTAGCGCGCCGGAGGAAAGGCCCCCGCGAGGTCAGCCCTCGAGGCGGGCGACGAGCTGGGTCTTCGACAGGGACGAGTAGCCCTTCACACCCTTCTGGCGCGCCGCCTTGCGCAGGTCGACCACGGTCATGGAGGCGTACGACCCGGCGGGCGCCGCTGCCGACGTGGCGGAGGGTGCCGTGCTGGACCTCGGCTCCGTGGCGGTCGACTTCTTGGCCGGCGTCTTCTTGGCGGTCGTCTTCTTGGCGGCCGACTTCTTCGCCGCGCTCTTCTTGGCGGTCGACTTCTTCGCCGTCGTCTTCTTCGCTGCGGCCTTCTTGGTCGTCGCCGTCGACTTCTTCACCGGCGTGCGCTCCTTCGGCACGTCCCGCGCAGCGACCTTCCGCAGCGTCGGCTCCGGCGTCGCCGTCGACCTCGCGTTCGCGACCGCCTCCGACGGCGGGGACGAGACCTCGACCGGCTGCTCGGAACCGCCCGACGCCTTCTTGACCGCCGAGGTCCGCAGGCGGACGAGCTCGTCGCGTGCCGCGTCGACGGTCTCGGCGATCTTGCGCTGGGCCGACTTCGACGCCTTGCGGATCGCCTTCTCGGCGTCGGTGCGTGCCTTGTCGGCGTCCTTGCGGGCACGCTTCAGACGGCCGGTCGCATCGTCGAGCGCCTTCTCGAGCTCGGCGATGCGCCGGCGCAGCTCGACCTCGACCTTGCTGCTCTTCTTCTTGGCCACGGATCCTCCTTGCGTCGCGGGCGGTGAACGTCAGGTGCGGTCAGCGTAGGCGCGATCGCCCCGCGACGCCGTCCGGCAGCACCTCGTACTGCGCGAACGTGCGGGTGAACGAGGCCGCTCCGGAGGCGAGCGAACGCAGCTCCACGGAGTAGCTGAGCAGCTCCGTGGCGGGGACGGCGGCGCGGACGACGCTGCGGCCGCTGTCCTCGGCGGCCTCCGTCCCCTGCACCCGTCCACGGCGCGACGACAGGTCTTCGAGGATCGTGCCGAGGTGCTCGTCGGGAACCTCGACGGCGACCTCGTCGACCGGTTCGAGCAGGATCACCTGGGCGCGCGACGCGGCGTCCTTCAGCGCGAGCGCACCCGCGGTCTGGAACGCGGAGTCGGACGAGTCCACGCTGTGCGCCTTGCCTCCGGTGAGCGTGACCTTCACGTCGACGACCGGGCAGCCCTCGACGAGCCCCTTCTCGAGCTGGGCCCGCACGCCCTTCTCCACGCTGGGGATGAACTGGCGTGGGACAGCGCCGCCGACGACCTTGTCGACGAAGGTGAAGCCGCTCCCGCGCGGGAGCGGCTCGACGTCGATCTGGCACACCGCGTACTGACCGTGCCCGCCCGACTGCTTCACGTGCCGGCCCTCGCCGGAGGCGGGCCCGGCGAACGTCTCGCGCAGGGCGACGCGCACGGGCTCGGTGTCGACGTCCGCGCCCCCCTCGCGCAGGCGCGACAGCACGACGTCGGCGTGGGACTCGCCCATGCACCAGAGCACGAGCTGACCCGTCTCGGCGTTGCGCTCGAGGCGCAGCGTCGGATCGGCTGCGGCAAGGCGGGCCAGGTTGCGCGACAGGGTGTCCTCGTCGCGCCGGGTCTTGGCCACGACGGCGATCGGGAGGAGCGGCTCGGGCATCGGCCAGGGGTCGATGAGCAGCGGATCGGCGGGGGAGGAGAGGGTGTCGCCCGTCTCGGCCGAGCCGATCTTGGTGATCGCGCAGATGTCGCCGGCGACGGCGTACGGCAGCTCGGTCAGCGTGCCGCCCAGCGCGGCGTAGACGTGGGCGACGCGCTCGTCGGCGTCGTGGTCCTCGTGCCCGCGGTCCGCCATGCCGTGCCCCGAGACGTGCACGGTGTCGTCCGGCCGGAGCGTGCCGGAGAACGTCCGCAGCAGTGACACGCGTCCGACGTACGCGTCGACCTCGGTGTGGATGACCTCCGCCGCGAAGGGTCCGTCGGGGTCGGGTGCCAAGGGTGCGTGGCGGCGGCCGTGCGGGTCGGTCGCGACCGGGAGCGGACGCTCGAGGGGCGAGGGGAACGCCCGGGGCAGCGCGTCGAGGAGATCGGCCACCCCGACGCCGGTGAGGGACGACACGAGGAAGACCGGGTGCAGCGCGCCTCGCGTGACCGCGGTCTCGAGGTCGCGGACGAGCACCTCGGGCTCGACCGGCTCTCCGGCGAGGTAGCGCTCCATCAGGTCCTCGTCCTCGCTCTCGCCGATCACCGCCTCGATCAGGGTGTCGCGGTCGGGACCCACCGTGGCGAGGTCGCCGTCGTCGGGGTCGACAAGCGTCCGGACGCCGTCGGCGTACACCGACCGCCGCAGGCTGATGAGCCCGATCAGGCCGTCGGGTGCGAGCTCGTACACCGGGTGAACGCCGTCGCCGAGCGCCGCGCGCAGCCCGGACACGGCCGCGTCGACGTTCGCGCGCTGGTGGTCGATCCGGGCGACGACGACGGCGCGGGGCATGCCGACCGCCGCGCACTCGTCCCACACCGCGCGCGTCGCCACGTCGACCTCGTCGGTCGCGGAGACGACGAAGAGCGCCGAGTCCGCGGCGCGGAGCCCGGCGCGCAGCTCGCCTACGAAGTCGGCGTAGCCGGGGGTGTCGACGAGGTTGACCTTCGTCCCGTCGTGCACGAGAGGGGCGACCGAGAGGCCGACCGTGCGGTGCTGGCGGACGGCCGCGGGGTCGTGGTCCCCGACCGTCGTCCCCGCGTCGACCGACCCCGCACGGGGGATGGTGCCCGACGCGGCGAGGAGCGCCTCGACCAGCGTGGTCTTCCCCGAACCCGACGGACCGACGACGGCGATGTTGCGGAGGTCCGCCGGGTCGTGCACCTCGACCGCCGCGCCGCTCTGGCCGCTCCTGCGGCTCTCGTCCGAACCCTTCACGCCCATCGCCCGCACCCCGCTCGACCTCGTCGTCGTTGCCCTAGGTCGATCACACTCCGTCGGAGGGCAGAGGGCAAGCGGTGTGCAGGACCGGTCCGCCTCAGGCGGCCGTGCTGGCCGTCGCGTCCTCGTCCCTGCGGGCGGCGTCGGCCGCGAACTGGGTGCGGTAGAGGTCGCCGTACGTCCCGCCCGCGGCGAGGAGCTCGGCGTGCGTCCCGCTCTCGACCACGCGGCCCTCGGACAGGACGAGGATGAGGTCGGCGTTGCGGATGGTCGAGAGCCGGTGGGCGATGACCAGCGAGGTGCAGCTCGCCAGGGCCTCGTCGAGCGCCGCCTGGACCGCGGCCTCGGACTCCGAGTCGAGGTGGGCGGTCGCCTCGTCGAGCACCACGAAGGCGGGTTGCTTGAGCAGCATCCGGGCGATCGCGAGCCGCTGACGCTCGCCGCCGGACAGCCGGTAGCCGCGGTCCCCGACCACGGTCTCGAGGCCGCTCGGGAGCGACGCGACGAGATCCCACACGTGGGCTCGGCGCAGGGCCGTCTCGAGCTCGGCGTCGGTAGCGTCCGGCTTGGCGTAGCGGAGGTTGGCCGCGATCGTGTCGTGGAAGACGTGGGCCTCCTGGGTGACGACGCCGACCGCGTCGTGGAGCGACTGCTGCGTCACGTCGCGGAGGTCGGCGCCGGCGATGCGGACGGCGCCCGCGGTCGGGTCGTACATCCGGGTGGCCAGCTGGGAGACGGTGGTCTTGCCGGCACCGGAGTGCCCGACGAGCGCGACGGTCGCCCCCGCCGGGACGGCGAAGCTGACGTCGCGGAGCGTGTCGTCGACCGGGTCGTTGCCGAGCGTCGCGACGTCCTCGAGGGAGGCGAGCGACACCTCGGCGGCCGACGGGTAGCGGAAGGCGACCCGGTCGAGCTCGAGCGTCGCACCGTTGCGCCGCAGGTCCTCGGCGAGGTCGTGGGCGTCCGGCGCGTCGGCGACCATCGGCTCGAGGTCGAGCACCTCGAGGACCCGCTCGAAGCTGACGAGCGCGGTCATCACGTCCACCTGGACGTTCGACATGGCGGTGATCGGGCCGTACAGCCGCCCGAGGTACGCGGTGAGCGCGACCACCATGCCGACCGTGAGCGACCCGCTGATCGCCATCAGACCGCCTGCGCCGTAGACGATCGCGGTCCCGACGGCGGCGACGGTCGTGAGTCCGGCCCGGAAGTAGGTGCCGAGCACCGCGGTCTGGACACCGGTGTCGCGGACGCGGCCGGCCTTCTGCGCGAAGTCCTCGGACTCCGCAGCCGGACGGCCGTACACCTTCACGAGGTGGGCGCCGGCGACGTTGAACCGCTCGTTCATCATCTGCGCGACGTCGGCGTTGAGGCCGTAGCGCTCACGGGTCAGCGCCGCGAGTCTGCGTCCGACCCAGCGGGCCGGCAGCACGAAGGCCGGCAGGAGCACGAGCGAGACGAGCGTGAGCTGCCACGACATCGCGAGCATCGCCGCGAGCGTGAACACGATCGTGAGGGAGTTGCTCACCACGTTGGAGAGCGTCGAGGTGAAAGCCTGCTGCGCCCCGAGGACGTCGCCGTTGAGGCGCTGCACGAGGGCGCCGGTCCGCGCCCGGGAGAAGAACGCCAGCGGCATCCGCTGGACGTGGTCGAAGACGGCGGTCCGCAGGTCCCAGATCAACCGCTCGCCGATCCGGGAGGAGATCCAGGTCTGCGCGACGGTGAGCGCGGCACCGACGACGGCGAGTCCGGCGATCACGAGCGCGAGGCTGATGACGCGGCCACGGTCGCCGGCGGCGATCCCGTGGTCGATCAGGTTGCCGATGGCGAGCGGGGTGAGGGCACCGGCCGCGGCGCTGACCGCGATGATGGCGAGGAAGACCGTGAGCTGGCCGCGATAGGGCCTGGCGAACGCGAGGACGCGTCGCAACGTGTCGCGGTGGAGCGTGTGCTTCGCGACCGACGAGTCCTGGGTGAACGAGCGGCGACCACCGCCGCGGGCTCCGGGGGAGCTGAATGCCATGGGAGACCTCCTGTTCCGTACGGGTCTCTGAACCAGAAGTGAGTATAGTTCACTATCACAGGCACTCAAAATCATTAATGCTCACGTTAGGATGTGGCCCATGGTGACCGATGGCCCGACGGGTGCCGAGTTCCTCACCGTGCTGCACGCCGCGATGCGCGCGGTGCGCTGCGAGGCCGACGCCCAGATGGGTCCGGAGGCGGTGGCGCCCGGTCAGATGCGGATGCTGCGGGCCCTCGCGCGTGCGGGCGGATCGACCAGGCCGGGCGAGCTCGCGGAGATGCTCGGGGTGAGCCCCCGCTCGGTCACGTCCAAGGTGGACGCCGCCGAGCGTGCCGGCGACGTCGTACGCCGTCCCGACCCGAGCGACCGTCGCGCGACGCTCGTCGAGCTCACCCCGCGCGGGCGCGCGACGCTCGAGCGGCTCGGACGTCTCCGCGCCAGCGGTGCCGGCGGCCTGCTCGAGCACCTCACCGTCGACGAGCAGCGCCAGCTCGTCGCGCTCCTGCAGAAGGTCGTGGGCGACGACCGCCGCTGCTGACGGTCGTCCCGCTAGTCCGTCCCGCGCTCGGCCGCGGCGACCTCCGCGCGGGCGTCCGCGACCGCGTCCTGCGCCTGGCGCGCGACCCGCTCGGCCGCGGCCACCGGGTCCGTCGGGGACGGGCCGAGCTCGTCCGGACGATCGGGCGCGGTCGTCGCGCCGGCCTCGCCCGAGACGTCGGCCCCCTCCGTCGAGACGTCCTCGCGCGTCGTGCCGCCGAACGCCTCCGAGACCGCCCGCACCGCCTGCGTCAGCTCGCCGGGGATCACCCAGAACGTGCTGTGCTCGCCGCCGGCGAGGTGGGGGAGCGTCTCGAGGTACTTGTACGCGAGGACCTTCGGATCGGCGTCGTTGCGGTGCACCGCCTGGAAGACGCGCTCGAGCGCCGTCGCCTCGCCGTCCGCGCGCAGGATCGCGGCCTGCCGGTCGCCCTGCGCCACCAGGATCTCCTGCTGCCGCGTGCCCTCCGCGGTGAGGATCTTCGCCTGCCGCTCGCCCTCGGCGTGCAGGATCAGGGCCCGCTTGTCGCGCTCGGCGCGCATCTGCTTCTCCATCGCCTCCTTGATCGTCGAGGGCGGGTCGATCGCCTTGATCTCGACGCGGTTCACGCGGATGCCCCACTTGCCGGTCGCGTCGTCGAGGACGTTGCGGAGCCGCGTGTTGATCTCCTCGCGCGAGGTCAGGGTGCGCTCGAGGTCCATCGAGCCGATCACGTTGCGCAGCGTGGTGACGGTGAGCTGGTCGATCGCCTGGAGGTAGTGGGCCACCTCGTACGCTGCCGCGCGCGGGTCGGTGATCTGGTAGTAGAGCACCGTGTCGATGTTGACCACGAGGTTGTCCTCGGTGATCACCGGCTGCGGCCGCGAGGACACGACCTGCTCGCGGACGTCGAGCTTGGTGTTGATCCGGTCCACCAGCGGGATGATGAAGTTCAGCCCGGGCTGCAGCGTGGTGCGGTAGCGGCCGAAGCGCTCGACGTTGTAGCGGCGGGCCTGCGGCACGACCCGCACGGTCGAGAGCACGAGGAACGCCACCACCACCGCGAGCACGACGATCGGGACGACGAGCTCCATCACGAGTCCCAGGAGTGGACGACCGCGGTCGCGCCGTCGATCTGGATCACGTCGACCTTCGCGCCCGCCGGGATCACCTCGTTCTCCTCGAAGGCTCTGGCGGACCACTCCTCACCGGACACCCGCACGAGCCCGCGCAGCGCGGTGACCTCCTCGGTCACCACCGCGACCCGCCCGACGAGCGCGTCGCTGCCGTCGCGGACGATCGGCGGCTGTCGCAGGTGGCGGCGGGCCACCGGGCGGACGACGAGCAGCGTCGCCGCGCCGGTGACGGCGAACGCGAGGAGCTGGGCGAGCATCGACCCGCCCATGCCGGCCACCACCGCCGCGACCAGCGCGGCGACGGCGAGCAGCCCGAGCGCGAACGTCAGGGTGACGGCCTCCGCGACACCGAGCAGGACGGCGAGAACCAGCCACACGAACCACGGCATCGCGCACCCTCCGGTCGACCGGGGGGACGCGTCGATTCTACTCCCAGTCCGCGGACTCGAGGCCGTCCACGGGGACGACCCGGAGGTGCCGGCGCGGTGCGGGCGGCGGCTCCGCGCCCCGGCCGAGCGCGCGCGAGATCGTGTGCGTCGCGCGGAACCAGAGCGTGCGCTCGAGCCGGCCCAGCCGGGCCCGCACCGCGTGGCTCTCGCTCAGCGCGGCGGCCAGGCGCTCCCGCTCGTGAGCGAGCTGGTTGCTGCAGACCGCGAGCGCCGCCCGCAGGGTCGCGAGCTCGTCGCGCTCGGTCCGCTCGGCCCGGTCCGGGACAGCCGTCGCCGGGTCGGGGAAGGGGATGACGTCGTACGACATGGGGACCACCTCGGTTCCGGTGGGACGGTGACGCTCCCAGCACAGCGCACGCGCGCGGGCGCTGTCTGCACGACGAGCCCGCCGCACGCGACATTTCCGCTGGTCGCTGCCGACGGTTCTCGCCCCGTTCACCGAACGCCGCCGGCAGGTGTATAGGACGAGGGTGCGGGGTACAAGGCGCGGTATGACGACCCGTGACGCCGCGCACCCCGAGCTCGGCCGGATCACCACCGACATCCCGGCCCGGCTCGACCGCCTCCCGTGGGCGGGGTGGCACTGGATGATCGTGATCGGCCTCGGCACCGTCTGGATCCTCGACGGGCTCGAGGTGACCCTCGTCGGCAACCTGTCCGAGGTGCTGAAGTCGTCGACCGACGGCCTCGGGCTCTCCAGCAGCCAGATCGGTCTGGCCGGCGCGATCTACGTCGCGGGCGCGTGCGTCGGCGCCCTCTTCTTCGGTCAGCTCACCGACCGCTTCGGCCGCAAGCGGCTGTTCATCATCACGCTGCTGGTCTATCTGGTCGGCACGGTGCTGACCGCGTTCTCGATGAACCCGGCGTGGTACTTCGCGTGCCGGTTCGTCACCGGCCTCGGCATCGGCGGCGAGTACGCGGCGATCAACTCCGCGATCGACGAGCTCATCCCGGCGGCGTACCGCGGGCGGATCGACATCACGATCAACGGCTCGTACTGGATGGGTGCCGCCCTCGGCTCGCTCCTCACGATCCCGCTCCTGAACCCGGCGCTGCTCGATCCCGAGGTCGGGTGGCGGCTGTGCTTCGGGCTCGGCGCGATCCTCGGTCTCGCGATCCTCTTCGTCCGCAGGAACGTGCCGGAGAGCCCTCGCTGGCTCTTCATCCACGGGCGGGAGAACGACGCCGAGAGGATCGTGGAGGGGATCGAGCGCGAGGTCGCCGAGGAGAGCGGCAAGGAGCTCGACGCGGTCGACGAGACGATCACCGTCCAGCAGCGCCGCACCATCGGGCTGCCGACCATCGCTCACACGGTGTTCGCGCGCTACCCGCGCCGTACGATCCTGTGCCTCGCGATGTTCATCGGCCAGGCGTTCCTCTACAACGCGTTCTTCTTCACCTACGGTGACACGCTCCAGACGTTCCTCGGCGTGGACCGGACGGGTGCCTATCTCGCGGTCTTCGCGCTCAGCAACTTCGTCGGCGCCGTGGTCCTCGGCCCGCTCTTCGACCGGGTCGGTCGGGTGCCGATGATCTCGGCGACCTACATCGCGTCCGGGGTGCTGCTCGCGGTCGCCGGCTTCCTGCTCGGGGACCTCACGGCGATGACGCTGACGCTGTTCGGGATCGTCATCTTCTTCATCGCGTCCGCCGGGGCGAGCGCCGCGTACCTGACGGCGAGCGAGGTGTTCCCGATGGAGACGCGGGCGCTGTGCATCGCGTTCTTCTACGCCGTCGGCACCGCGGCCGGCGGGATCAGCGGGCCGCTGCTGTTCGGTCGCCTGATCGAGAGTGCGAGCCAGGCGGGAGACATCACGGGGATCGCGCCCGGCTACTACCTCGGGGCGCTGCTGATGGTCGCCGGTGGCGTGGTGGCGATCTTCCTGGGCGTGAACGCCGAGAAGGAGTCGCTCGAGAACGTCGCCCGACCCCTCACGGCCGAGGACGACCTGGACTGACCGCAGACGCAGTCGGGCCGCTCTCGCCGGGGGAGACGTGAGCGGCCCTTTGCGGGTCACGGGATCGGGCAGGGGGTTGATCTCCCGACCCCGTGACACCCATGAGACGTGCGGGCATGTCCGAAATGACGCGGAAAGGGATGTTATCTAGGTCACGTGCCCAAGATGCCCGTCCCGGGCGGCCCTCACTCGAGGTAGAGGTCGAGCACCTCGCCGAGGTGGTCGCGCTGGGCGCTGCGGCGGCCGGCCCCCTTGGCGCTGGCCGCCGTCAGGGACGCGATCACGTTGATCATGAGGCTCAGGCTCGACGGCGACTCGTCGAACGACACCCCGGGCGGCGGGACGAGGACGACGTCCGCGCCGAGCTGGGCGAGGGGCGCGTCGGGCGAGTCGGTGATCGCCAGGAGGCGACCTCCGGCGTCCCGGAAGGCGGACGCGATGTCGATCGTGTACTTGCGGTAGCGCTGGACCGAGAAGGCGACCATCACGTCGGAGCTGCGGACGTCGCTCAGGACATCGATGGGACGGATGATCGTGCCGTCGACGAGGTGCACGTTGGCGAGGCTCGCGCTGAGGTCGAGGGCGAGCAGGGACGCGTACGCGAAGGACTTCGTCGCGCCGATGATGAACCGGCGGCGCGCGCCGACGATCTGCGCGGCCATCTCCTCGAGCGTGGGATCGGTGAGGGCCCAGTCCAGCATCGCGTCGAGCTGCCTGCGCTGCTCGTCCACGAGCCGCCGCTTGAGCAGCGCTGCCGATCGCCGTTGCGGACGGGCAGGCGCGTCGTCGCTCATCCGTACTCCTGAGGTGGGTGTCAGTGGATCGTAGTCGGGCCGTCGAGGCGTAGCGCGGGAATCGACGCATCGAGCGAGACGGCCGTGCCGAGAGGGATGCTCGGGGCACCCGGCCCGTGCCCGAAGCCGAGCTCCCACGCGACCGGGACGCCGAGCGGCGCGAGCAGCTCGGTGCACACCGCGCGCACCTCGTCCGGGTCGCCGCAGTCGAGCCAGCTGCCCAGGACGACGCCGGTGACGCCGTCGAACCATCCGGAGCGCAGCAGGGAGGTGAGGAAGCCGTCGATCCGGTAGGGCTCCTCGTTCACGTCCTCGAGCAGGGCGACGTACGGGCCCGGGCGCCGCAGCGGCCGGCTCCGCGCGCCGACGGTCATCGCGAGCACCGCGAGGTTGCCGCCGACCAGGGTGCCGGAGGCCGTGCCCGCGACGATCGTCTGCGCCCCCGCGCGGGTGTACGTCCGTCCCTGCCACGGCTCGCGGACCGCCTGCCGCAGGCTCTCGGTGGCCTGGGCGTCGTCGAGCAGGGCGAGCGTCCCGATCATCGGCGTGAACCAGGTCGGTACGCCGACGACCTCGTGCCAGTACTCGTGGATCGCCGTCACGTCGGAGCTCCCGTACAGCGGCTTCGGACGTGCCGACCGGAGCGCCTCGGCGTCCAGGTGGTCGAGGAGCCGCACCGACCCGTAGCCTCCGCGGACGCAGAAGACGGCGTCGACGGCCGGGTCGCACCACGCGTCCGCGAGGTCGGCCGCGCGGTCGACGTCGTCACCGGCGAGGTACGACGCCCGCGGGTGGGCGTCGCGCAGGTGCTTGCCCTCGACGGGGTCGAGGCCCCACGAGCGCAGCAGCGCGACCGCGCGGTCGACGAGCTCGGGCACCACGGGGCCGGCAGGGGCGACCAGGCGGACGTGGGCGCCCTCGTCGAGCGGGCCGAGCGGGTGGTCGGGACGGGGCACGGTCAGCGTCCGTTCTGCCGGTCGGGGAGCACTTATGTGTTGCGTATCATCGCCAGCAAAACTGACTCTGGCAAGGGTTTACTGCGTGTGATCTCGATGATACGGAGCATAAGCGATCCGACCTACGCGTTCTCCTGCCATCGGCGCGCGGCGACCAGCTCGAGGACGAGCGCCTCCGTGAGGAGCCGGACGTCGTCGTCGGTGTCGCCGCGGTAGCGGACCGTGACCGCGGCGGTGGGGACGTCCTCGCCGACCGAGACCAGCGTCGTACCCCGAGGATCGGTCCACTCCCGGACGCCGTCGAGCCAGCGGGAGCCGCCGAAGAGGACCAGGCGGTAGTCGGTGTTCTTGGTGAGGTACACGTCGACGTGGGCCCAGTCGCCCGTCTCGCAGCCGACGGCAGCCAGTCGTGGTCCCTCGCGCAGCATGAGCGCCGCCTGCTGGGCCGAGCTCAGGCGTCGCGCCGGGGCGGCGAGGTGCGTGCCGTCAGGTCCGAGCGCCGCCTCCGCCGTCGCCGGTCGCCACGCGTCCTCGCGGTCGAGCAGGTCGGCGGTGGCGTCCGCCGTCGCGCGGACGAGCGCAGGCGTCGGCCGGCCGCCGAGCAGGCGGTGCTCGAGCGCGAGCAGCAGCGCGAGCGTGTGCTGGAACGAGCGGCACGCGACGCCGCCCCGCTCGGGTCCGGCCGCCATCGGCACGACGACGTCGGCTCGGCCGGCCAGAGGGGAGGAGTCGGTGTTGGTGAGGGCGACGACCCGTGGCCGCGGTCCCTCGACAGCCTCGAGCCGGTCGAGCGCGTCGAGCGTCTCGCGCGACGTCCCGGACGCCGACACCGCGACCACGGTGGTGCGTGCGGAGGTCCGCGGGAGCAGGTCGCTGCTCGCCAGCTCGGCGACGGCGCGGATCCCGCCGGCCCGCAGCCGCGCCGCGGCTACGCTGCCCGCGTAGTGGGAGGACCCCATCCCCAGGAACACGAGGTCCGCGGAGGCGTCGAGACCAGCGGGCGCCCACGGGTCGTCCCGCTCCACGAGCGTCGCGAGAGCGGCGAGGCGCTCGGGCTTCTCCGCGAGATCGGCGGCGAAGAGGTCGGGGTTCATCGATCGGTCTCCACTTCGTAGCGGGCACGGAGCGCCCGGTCGGGGACGTAGCGCCAGTGCGGGAGGTGACGTCCGGCGTAGACGTACTCGCGGCACACCTGACGGAGCCGCAGAGGCTCCAGCAGGCTCTCGTCCAGCAGGGCCGAGCGTCCGGCTGCCGCCAGCGTGCGACGGTACGCCGCCAGGAAGATGGTCGTCGCCTCCTGCCGCCACCGCTCGACCGCAGCGGCGTCCACGCCGGGGGTGCGGTGGAGCACGACGTACGCCACGTGGTCGAGGCTCTGCACCATGCCGGCGACGTCGGTCGCGGCGGGCTGGAGCGCGGTCCGTTCGGGGCCGGGGACGACGGGATTGCCGTCGAAGTCGGTGACGCGGTAGGCGCCGTCGTCCCCGCGGAGCACCTGTCCCACGTGCAGGTCGCCGTGGACCGGGACGAGAGGGGTGCCCGCGGCGCCGCCCAGCGACGCGAGCGTCGCCCGCACCGAGTCCGCATGACGCTCGAGCCGCTCGCCCTCGGCGCCGTCGATCAGCGCGCGCGCCTCCGCCAGCCCGGCCAGCGCGTCGTCACGCCACATGGCCGCACGAGCGGCGTCGGCCCGGGGTGGGACGTCGTCGGCCAGACCCAGGTGCATCCGGGCAACGATCTCTCCGAGCGCTCGCGCCGGCTCCGTCGCGGACTGCTCGAGACCGGCCGAGCCGGCGGGGTACGCCCGTGCGTCCTCGACCGCCCACTCCCACCCGTCGCGCGCGCCGGGGACGAGCTCGGTCACCATCGCGACGAGCTCGGCTCGCGCCTCGCCCTGCCACTGCACGAGTCCCCACGGGCGGGGCATCGCGTCGAAGCCGGCGTCGACGAGCCGCGAGACCCGGTCGGGCGCGGGGTCGTGGCCGTCGCCGGAGCGGACGACCCACTTCACGACCGCGCCGCCGTCGGGCCCCGAGACGACGACGGACTCGTTGGACTGGTCGACGTCGATCGCGCGCTCGGTGTCGACCGGGCGGTGGTGCCACCCGGTGACGGTGAAGCCGTCGACGACGCCCGGTCGCGACAGCGCCTCGACCAGCGCCAGCGCGGCGCCGTCACTGGGACGGGCGCGTCGGACCTCGTCGCCGGCGACGACCACGGGCGCGGCGTACCGCGCTCCCGCGGCGTCCGCGACCACGACGAGGGCGAGGCCGTCGGCGAGCGGGGTGGAGGCGACCAGCCGGAGCGGGCCGGGGATGCGCAGCGCCTCGTCCCGGTGGCGCTCGGGCAGGAGCGCCGCCGGGACGAGACGGGCGACGACGTCGGACAGCGGGTCGATGTCAGACCTCCACGGCCGACGACTCGAGCGCGTCGGCGAGCGCCGGGTCGGTCGTACGGCGTGCGTGCGCGAGCCCGACCTCCTCGATCAGCTCGGCGGCCTTGCGCAGGCCGTCGCGCGCGCGGATGCGCTGGCCGATCTCGTCGAGCCGCGTCCGCAGGTCGGTGTCCGCGAGCAGCGTCTCCACAGCGTCGGTGAGCTCGGCGTCGGCGAAGCCGTAGGTGTCGAGGCGGATACCGAACCCGAGCTCGTGCACGCGCTGCGCGTTGTCGTACTGGTCCCAGAACAGCGGGAGGACGATCATCGGCTTGCCGAAGTGCAGCGACTCGGTCGTGGTGTTGTTGCCGCCATGGGTGATGACCAGGTCGACCTGCGGGATGACCTTGGTCTGCGGCACCATCTGGGCGCCGACCATCGTCTCGGGCAACGTCAGCTCGTCGGCGCGCGGCCCCTTGCTCACGACGAAGCGGTGGCGCGTGGTGCCGAGCACGTCGACGAGGCGCTGCATGAGCTCGAGGTCGGCGCCGCCGAGAGAGCCGAGCGAGAGGTAGATCAGCGCGGAGTCCTCGGGCCGGTCGGCGACCTCGGGAGGCAGGACGTAGTCCTCGTCGGTCTCGCGGACGCTGGAGTCGACGCGCGCCCACGTCTCGTCCAGGGGGCGGACCTCGTGGTAGTCGGCCTCCTCCGGGTAGACGTACAGGTTGAGCGTGTCGGAGGTGTGGAGGAACTCCAGCTCCGGGAGCGGGGGAGCGCCCTGCTCCTGGACCCACGCGTCGAACGCCTCCCACATCTCCCGGTGGGTCTCGGCGAACCGCTCGCCGTAGGCGTCCCAGCCGTCGCGGTCGGCGATCGGGTAGCCGGCGAACAGGGGCGGGAGGTCGTCGCTGCCGCGGACCTCGAGCGGGTTGCAGGACACGATCCGCACGAACGGCGCCCCGGAGGTCATCAGCGCCGGGAAGGTGACGACGTTGTCCTCGACGATGACGTCGGGACGGTGCTCGGCGATGATCGCGCGCAGCTGCGGCTCGCAGTACCTCGCTCCGTCGATGAGCGCCTGGTAGGTCGGCGCGACGAACGACTCGAGCTGATCGATCGTGGGCTTGCGGAACTCCGGCGCGGTCTCGGCGATGAAGTCGGTCCAGAACTTGCCGGCGTCCTCCTCCTCGGCTCCCTCCGCCGGCTCGGCCAGGTCGACGAGCGCCTCGACGAAGCCGAGCGGCTCGAGCTTGCCCTTCCACGACGACTCGGCCGCGAAGACCACGGTGTGCCCGCGCTTGAGCAGGATGTCGCCGAGGCCGACGCACTGGTTGGTCGGTCCGTACGCGGACTCGGGCATGAAGAGGATCGTCAGGGGTCGGTCAGTCATCGGAGGGAGTCCCTTCGTCGTCGGGCTGAGCCTTGGTGATGAGCGGGTTCCCGGTGGCGAGCCGGGCGTAGTCGAGGAGCAGCTCGCAGGCGACCTCGTGGTCGATCGTGGGGTGGCCGGCCATCATGCGGTAGCCGTACGCGTCCTCGAGGGCGACCAGGTTCCGTCCGACCGTCAGCGAGTCCTGGCGGAGCACGAAGGCGCCCTTGGCGGCACCGGTCTCGAGGATCACCTGGTACATCGCGACCTGGCGGTCGTACAGCGACGTGAGGAGCGCGCCGTAGACCGGGTGGCGTCGTGCCGCGCCGCCGAGCTCGCAGAAGAGACGGACCGCGTCGTCGTCGTTGTCGCTGGGGAGCCCGGAGCGGATCGTGCTCACGAGCTTCTCGGCCGGGTCCTCGATCGCGGCGATCGCGCGCATGCGCTCGTCGTAGAAGCGCTCGGTGCCGGCGCGGTTCGCCTCGAGGATGAGCGTCTGGACGTCCGGGTAGTGGTAGAGCACCGCCCCCGACGTGAGCCCCGCCTGCTTGGCGATCTCGGTCAGCTTCACGTCGGCACCGTGCTCGATGACCGCCTGCTGCGTCGCACGGATGAGCGCGGCGCGGCGGTCCTTCTGGCCCTGTGTCTTTGCCACCGGACCCCCTTCTGTCGTGGTGCGCGAGGTGATTGTCCGACAGCCTCCCATCCCGCCGCCAGAATTTGAAGAGTTCTTCAGTGACGAATCTGTTTCAACGGTTTCTCTTGTGTTTCAGGGGTTGTCAAGGACTCAACGGAAGTGCAAATGTGGCCTCCACCCGCTCGCTCAACCTCGCTTCTCGCACACCTGGAGCCACCATGAAGGCACTCGCGCTCACCGGCCGCCGCTCGATGGTCGCCGCGGCGTCGCTCGTCCTCGCTGCCGCGCTCGCGGCCTGCGGCGGGTCCGACGGCGACGACACGGCAGCCGCCGACCTCGATCCCGACGCGGACCTCACCAAGCAGTCGATCGTCGTGTCCAACTGGGCGGACTACATGCCCGAGGACATCGCCACGAAGTTCGAGGAGGCGACCGGTGCCTCGATGGAGGTGACCAACCACGCCACCAACGAAGAGATCATGGCCAAGCTGACCGCGGGGTCGGACTCGGGCATCGACGTCGCCTTCGTGTCCGGCCAGTTCGCGCAGGCGCTGGCGGAGCAGGGTCTCGTCGAGCCGATCCACGCGGACCTGGTCCCGAACCTCGAGAACCTCGCCGAGCCCGCGACCAAGCTGTCGTACGACGAGGGCAACGAGTACTCCGTCCCGTACACCTGGGGCACCACCGGCATCTGCTACCGCGCCGACCTCGTCGACGCCCCGCCGACCAGCTGGAACGACATCCTCGAGCCCGCCGACCCGTACAAGGGCAAGGTCACGATGATGGCCACGGACCGGTGGCTGATGCTGCCGGCGCAGAAGGCCCTCGGCTACTCGGCGAACACGACCGACGAGGACGAGATGGCCGAGGTCAAGGACAAGCTCGTCGCCGCGAAGAAGAACCTCCTCGCGTACGACGACACGACCTTCTACGAGCGCCTCATCTCCGGCGAGGCCGTGATGGTCGAGGCGTGGGACGGCTGGTGCAACTACGGCACGGCCGAGAACAAGGACATCGTCTTCACCGTCCCCGAGGAGGGCAGCGACCTCTGGGTCGACACGATGGTCGTCCTCAAGACCTCGAAGAACAAGGAGGCCGCGCACGCCTTCATCAACTACCTCCTGGAGCCGGAGAACGGCGCGTGGGCGGCGGAGAACATCCTCTACAACGTCCCGAACCAGAAGGCGATGGACATGCTGCCTGCCGAGCTCAAGGCGCAGTACCCGCCGCTGCAGGTCACGGCCGAGGAGCTGCTCGAGGGTGAGTCGCTCACCGACCTCGGCGAGGCCGCGACTATGTACACCCAGCTCGTCACCGAGATCACGTCGAGCAAGTGACCGACCTGATCAGCAGCACGCCCACCGGGAGGGGCGCCACCGAGCGCTCCTCCCGGTGGGAGCGTGCTGCGCTGCTCGTCCCCGGGCTCGGGTACGTCACGGCGTTCATGGCCGTGCCGGTCCTGCTCGTGCTCAGCTATGTGTTCTTCCAGCGCGGACGCTTCGGCGGCGTCGTGTACGAGTTCACGTGGGACAACTTCAGCCGTGCCTTCTCCGAGACCTACCGGACGGTCCTCGTCGACTCGGTGGTGATCGCCGGCGCGGCGACGCTGCTCGCGCTGCTGATCGGCTACCCGGTCGCCTACGCGATCGCGCAGCTGCCCGACCGCTGGCGCACCATCGCGCTGGTCCTGGTCGTGATCCCGTTCTGGACCAACTTCCTCGTCCGCACCTACGCGTGGATCGTGCTGCTCAGCTCGGAGGGTGTCGTGAACCGCGGGCTCGAGCGCCTCGGCGTGATCGAGGATCCGGTCACCCTGCTCTACACGCGCGGCGCCGTCGTGGTGGGACTCGTCTACGCCTACCTGCCGCTGATGATCCTCCCGCTGTACGCGTCGGTCTCACGGCTCGACCCGGAGCTTCGCGAGGCGGCGACGAACCTCGGCGCGAGCCGGTTCCGCGTCTTCCGCGACGTGACCTGGCCGCTGACGCTGCCCGGTGTGCTGACCGGCTGCATCTTCGTGTTCGTGCCGAGCCTGGGCAACTTCGTCGTCCCCGAGCTGCTCGGCGGAGGCAAGTTCGTCATGGTCGGCAACGTCGTCCGCGACCAGTTCCTCAAGGCGCGCGACTGGCCGTTCGGGGCGACGCTCGCGCTCGTCCTCATCTTCGTGCTCGCCGTGCTGTTCTTCGTGCAGTCGCGCGTGAGCCGCCGCTACTCGACAGGAGGACCGTCGTGAGGTCCCTGGGGTGGCTGCGCCTGCCGCTGGCGCTGTGCCTGCTGTTCCTGTACCTCCCGATCGCCGTGCTGGTGGTGATGTCGTTCAACGGCGGGCGCTCGGCGTTCGCGATGGACGGGATCAGCCTGCGCTGGTACGCCGAGCTCGCCGGCGACTCCGAGCTGCTGACCGCGCTGGGCAACAGCCTGGTCGTGGCGGCGGGGGCGACCGTCCTCGCCGTGGTGCTCGGGACGACGCTGGCCGTCGGTCTCACCCGCTACACCCGGTCGTCGAGCCTCGACGCGTACGCGATGGCACCCGCGATCATGCCCGACCTCGTGCTGGCGATCGGGCTGCTCGCGTTCTACTCGCTGATCTCGATGACGCTCGGCCTGGTCTCGGTGATGCTCGCCCACGCCGTCTTCGGGATGGCGTTCGTGGTCGCGGTGGTCCGGGCGCGGCTGGTGCAGGTCGACCCCGCGCTGGAGGAGGCGTCGCGCGACCTCGGTGCGGGGGCGTTCACCACCTTCCGCCGCGTCACCCTGCCGAACATCGCTCCTGCGGTGGTCGCGGGCGCGCTGCTGACCTTCACGCTCTCGCTCGACGAGTTCGTGATCGCGTTCTTCACCAACGGCCCCACGACGCCGACCCTGCCGATCTCCATCTACTCGATGGTCCGCTTCGGCGTGACCCCCGAGATCAACGCGCTCGCCACCGTGCTGCTGCTGGTCAGCTTCACCGTCGTGATCGCGTCCGCCCGACTGAGCCGACGTACGGAGGCCACCGATGAGTGACACCCACGTGACCGCGCCCAGCGCGGAACGACCCGGCGAGGAGCGACCGGCGGCGACCCGAGCACCGCTGGTCGAGCTGCGCCACGTCACCCGCAGCTTCGGCAGCGTCACCGCGCTCGACGACGTCAGCCTCACGATCGCCGAGAACGAGTTCTTCGCGCTGCTCGGCCCGTCCGGCTGCGGCAAGACCACCCTGCTGCGGGCGATCGCCGGGTTCGAGAGCCCCGACGGGGGCGAGATCCTGCTCGGCGGCGACGACCTGGTCGCCCTGCCGCCGCACAAGCGGCCGCTCAACCTGATGTTCCAGTCGTACGCCCTGTTCCCGCACATGTCGGTCGAGCGCAACGTCGCCTACGGCCTGGAGCAGGAGAAGTTGTCGAAGGACGAGATCAGGCGTCGCGTCGGCGAGGTCCTGGAGACGGTCGGCCTGTCCGCGCAGGCGCGACGCAAGCCCCACCAGCTGTCCGGCGGGCAGCGCCAGCGGGTCGCGCTGGCTCGCGCGGTCGTCAAGCGCCCGAAGCTCCTGCTGCTCGACGAGCCGCTGTCCGCGCTCGACCGCAAGGTGCGCTCGCAGATGCAGCTCGAGCTCAAGCGCCTCCAGCAGGAGGTCGGCATCACCTTCGTGGTCGTCACCCACGACCAGGAGGAGGCGATGTCGATGGCCGACCGCCTCGCCGTGCTCGCGCACGGTCGCGTCCAGCAGGTCGCGACGCCGGTGGAGACCTACCGCCGCCCGGCCAACCTCTTCGTCGCGGACTTCATCGGCGACAGCAACCGCTTCGCCGGCACCGTCGCCGACGGTGGCCTCCGCGTCGACGCCGTCGGCCTCCTTCCGGGCCACCCGGTCGGGGACGTCGCCGGCGCCGCGCACCTCGTGGTGCGCCCGGAGGAGACGCGTCTCGGCGCGCCCGGCGCAGGCCTGATGGACGGTGTCGTGGTCGAGACGCAGTTCTACGGTGGCGTCTCGACCGTCGCGGTGGACGTCGCGGGCCACGCCGCCCCTGTGCTCTGCGCGGTCAGCGGTGTCGCCGACGTCGCGCGCGGATCCACCGTCTCCCTGACCTGGACCGCGGACGCGGCCGTGATGGTCGGGGGAGAGCTGTGACGCGGATCGACCGGATCCTCGCCGACGCCAGCCCCACGCCGTACTGGACCGAGCGGACCCCGCCGTCGGGCGAGCCCGAGCCTCTGGTCGGTCGCGACCGCGCGGACCTCGCCGTCGTGGGCGGCGGGTTCACCGGGCTGTGGGCCGCGATCCTCGCCAAGGAGGAGGAGCCGTCGCGCGACGTGGTCGTGCTCGAGGCCGGGCGCGTCGGTGCCGGGGCCTCGGGCCGCAACGGCGGGTTCGTCTCCGACTCCCTCACGCACGGCCTGGCCCACGGGACCGCGATGTGGCCCGAGGAGCTCGAGGACCTCGTCCGCCTCGGCCGAGAGAACGTGGCCGCGATCGCCTCCTTCGTGACGCGCGAGGGGATCGAGGCCGACCTCCGGCTGTGCGGCAAGACGGTCGTCGCGACGCGGCCGCACGAGGTGGCCGCGCTCGAGTCCTCGTACGAGACGCACCTGCGACACGGCGAGGACGTGACTCTGCTCGATGCCGACGAGGTGCGCCGCGACGTCGACTCGCCGACCTACCTCGCCGGGATGCGCGTCCGCAGCGGCGGTGGGCTGGTCGACCCGGGGCAGCTGCTGCGCGGACTCCTCGCGGCGGCGCGACGCCGCGGCGTGCGGGTCCACGAGCGCTCGGCGGTCACCGGGCTGGCCCGTCACGCCGACGGTGTCACGGTGACCACTGGTGTCGGGGAGCTCGTGGCCGGACACGTCGTCGTCGCCACGAACGCGTTCCCGCCGCTGCTGCGCCGCATCCGCGCCTACACGGTCCCCGTGTGGGACCACGTCATCGCGACGGAGCCGCTGTCGTCCGCGCAGCTGGCGGAGATCGGGTGGTCGGAGAACCAGGGCCTCACCGACTCGGGCAACCAGTTCCACTACTACCGGCGGACGCCCGACGACCGGATCCTGTTCGGCGGGTACGACGCCATCTACTACTACGGCGGGCGTACGGCGGCCGCGCTGGCGCAGCGCGACTCGTCCCACCGGCTGCTGGTGGAGCACCTCTACGAGACCTTCCCGACGCTCGCCGGGATCGGGGTCTCGCACCGCTGGGCCGGGATCATCGACACGTCCACGCGGTTCACGCCGGTGTTCGGCACCGCGTACGCCGGGCGGCTCGCGTACGCCGTGGGCTACACCGGGCTCGGTGTGGCGTCGTCGCGGTTCGGCGCCCAGGTCGCGCTGGACCTCCTGGCACGCCGGCGCACGGAGCGGACGCGGCTGGCGGCGGTGACCGGACGGCCGGTGCCGTTCCCGCCCGAGCCGCTGCGCTACCCGGCCGTCCAGCTCACGCGGCACCAGCTCGCCCGCGAGGACGAGACCGGCCGCCGGCCGGCGTTCCTGCGGGTGCTCGACCGGTTCGGAGTGGGGTTCAACAGCTGATGGAGGAGACGATGGAGTCACTGCACGGAGTGTTCGTCGACGGGGTCGCCCGCGAGGGGACCGGAGACGAGGCCACGCTGGAGGACCCCGCGACGGGGGAGGTCACCGCGCGGCTCCGGCAGGCCTCGCGCGAGGACGTGGACCTCGCGGTGGCCGCGGCTCGGGCGGCGTTCGGCCCGTGGTCGCGTCGTACGCCCGGCGACCGGGCGCGCGTCCTCCTGCGGCTCGCGGACCTCCTGGAGGAGCACGCGTCCGCCCTGACCGACCTCGAGGTCGCCGACTCCGGCAAGCCGACCGCGGTCTTCGCCGACGGCGAGCTCCCGTTCGCCGCCGACAACCTGCGCTTCTTCGCGGGGTCGGCGCGATCGCTGGAGGGCAGCGGCGCCGGGGTGCTGAGCGACGGCTACACGTCGATGCTCATCCGGCGCCCGGTGGGCGTGGTCGGCGCGGTGGCGCCGTGGAACTTCCCGCTCGTGATGGCCATCTGGAAGCTCGGCCCCGCCCTCGCGGCCGGCAACACGATGGTGCTCAAGCCGGCGCCGACGACGCCGCGCAGCACCCTCCTGCTCGCGCGGCTCGCCGTCGAGGCCGGGATCCCCGCCGGCGTCCTCAACGTCGTGACCGGAGCCACCGACGTCGGTGAGGCGCTGGTCGCGCACCCCGACGTCGCGATGGTCTCGATCACCGGATCCAGCCGCGCGGGACGCGCCGTGATGGGCGCCGCGGCACCGCAGACCAAGCGCGTCCACCTCGAGCTCGGCGGGAAGGCGCCGGCGCTGGTGTTCGCCGACGCCGACGTCGCCGCCGTGGCACAGGGCATCGCGATGGCCGCGACGTACAACTCCGGTCAGGACTGCACAGCGGCGACGAGGCTCTACGTCGAGCGACCGGCGTACGACGCGGTGGTCGAGGCGGTTGCGCAGCGGATGGGGGCGATCCGGTTCGGCGACCCGCGCGACAGCGCCACCGACATCGGGCCGCTCGTGTCGCGCGAGCACCGCGACCGCGTCCACGGCTTCGTCACGCGCGCCGTCGAGGCCGGGGCGACGGTGGTGTGCGGGGGAGAGGTGCCGGAGGGATCTGGTGCGCTGTACCCGCCGACGTTGGTCGCCGACGCCGAGCAGAAGTCCGAGATCGTCCAGGACGAGGTCTTCGGTCCGGTGCTCGTCGTGCTGCCGTTCGACACCGAGGAGGACGCGATCGCGCTCGCGAACGACAGCGCGTACGGTCTCGCGTCCTCGGTGTGGACCTCCGACGTCGCGCGGGCGCTGCGTGTCACCCACGCCCTCGAGGCAGGGGTCACCTGGGTCAACGACCACCTCCCGATCGCGTCGGAGGCGCCGCACGGTGGCGTGAAGGGGAGCGGCTTCGGCAAGGACATGAGTCACGAGGCGCTCCTCGAGTACACGGTGACGCAGCACGTGATGGTCAAGCACGCGGTCGTCGAGGCGCACGACTCGTTCCGTCCCGCGTAGCGCTGGGGATCACGGCGGCGGCCCGCGAGACCTGTGGACGACGGGCTCCGCGGGCCGCCGTGCGCCGTACGGTCGTGCCTCCGACCTGACCTGTGGAGGCACCATGGAGACCGTCCTCGTCCAGCACCGCCGTCGCGCTCGCCGCGCCGACGTCCCCGACGGCCCGGAGTCCGAGCCCGACGTGCGTGCCGCCGCCTACTGGAGCCTGTGGCGGCAGCGCCACTTCCCGTGGGCGGCGCTCGACGACGGTGCCCGGGTCCTGCTGCTCGAGTCGTGGTCGAGCGGGGCGCGCCTCACGTGGCTGGTCGAGGCGCGCGACGTGCTCCGGGTCGAGGTCGCGTCGCAGGAGGAGGCGGTGGAGGTCGTCTCCTGCTGGTCGGGCGAGCCGGCCGACGAGGTGGCGGCCTCGGCCTACCTCGCGGCCAGCGCGGTCGAGACGGGTCTCGTCCTGGGCTTCCGGGCAGATCCGGTCGCGTGGCTGGGCGTCGACCGGCCGGTCGACCTGCGCCTCGACCGCAACGGGTGGGCTCTCGCGCGGGTCGACGAGCTGGCGGCGTGGGGCGTCGACCTGCGCCGGTCCGGCCCCGGCCGCGATTCGTTCACGAGTCCTGGACACCCGCCCACGATCGTGCGGTAGAAACGTCGCATGTCATCCGCGTCACCCCCGGCGGAGCCGCTGGCGCCCTCGGTCCGGCGAGGCTACGCCCTCGGCTCGGTCGCCACCGGCACCTTCGGCACCGTCCCCGGCCTGCTCCTCCTCCCGTACCTGACCGACACCCTCGGTGTCGCGGCCGGGATCGCGGGCGTCATGGTGCTCGCGCCCAAGGCGTGGGACGTCGTGCTCAACCCGATCGCCGGGCGCATCAGCGACCGCTCCACCAACCCGCGCGGCCGACGACGGCCGTTCCTCCTGCGAGCCGGGCTCCTGCTGGCGCTCACCTTCGCGCTGATGTTCGCGGGGCCTCAGGAGCCGACGTGGCTCGCGGGCGGCTGGGTCGTCCTGCTGTTCCTCGCCTGCGCGAGCGCGTACGCATTCTTCCAGGTGCCGTACGTCGCGATGCCGGCGGAGATGACGCTCGACTACGACGAGCGCACCCGGCTGATGACCTGGCGCGTCGTCGTCCTCGCGCTCGCGATCCTGCTCGCGGGGGCGACGGCGCCCCTGGTGGTGGACGTGGTGGGCGACGCGACCTCGGAGGCGACCGGCTACCGCGTGATGGGCGTCTACATCGGCGTGGTGCTTCTCGTGGGCGTCCTGGGCGCCTACTACGGGACCCGCAACGCCCCCGACCACGGCGTCGCGACCGCCGGCGGCTCGCTCGGGGACCAGCTGCGTCTGGTCGCCCAGTCGCCCGACTTCCGCACCCTGCTCATCACCTTCGTCATCCAGGCGCTCGGTGTCGGGGCGATGCTCGCCGGCGTCGCCTACGTCTCCGACAACCTGCTCGACAGCGGGGGCGCGGCGACGTTCCTGTTCGTGGCGTTCGTCGGGCCGGCGCTCCTGGTGACGCCGCTGTGGGAGCGGGTGGCCGCGCGGCGGGGCAAGCGCTACGGCTATGTGGTCGCGACCTGCTTCCTCGTCGTGGGAGCGCTCGGGCTGCTGGTGACGGCGACAGGCTCGGCCACTGCCGCGTACGCCGCCGCCGCCGTGGTCGGCATCGGCTACGCGGGCGCCCAGGTCTTTCCCATGGCGATGATCCCGGACGTGGCCGCCGACCACGCGGCGCGTACGGGGGAGAACAGGATCGGCGTCTTCACCGGCGTCTGGACCGCCGGAGAGACGCTCGGCCTGGCGCTGGGGCCGGGGCTCTTCGCACTGGTGCTCGCCCTCGGCGGCTACGTCTCGTCCAGCAGCGACGAGTCGGTGACCCAGCCGGACTCCGCGCTCGACGCCATCGCACTCGGCTTCTCAGTCGTCCCCGCCGTCCTGATCGCGGCGAGCCTGCTGTGGCTGCGCCGCTACCGCCTGGACGAGCGCCTCCACGCTGCTCCTACCGGCGTCCCCGACCCCACCACCACTCCGCAGGAGCCCACCGCATGACCGTCCCGCACCACGACGCCGACGAGATCCGCGCGCGCCTCCAGGCGCTCCGCGAGGGCGACCTCCCGACCCATGGCGGACGCACGCTCGCCTACGTGTACGACTCCGGGATCGCCGAGGCGGACGCGCTCGGCCGCGAGGCCCTTGCCGCCTACGGCGCCACCAACGGGCTCGACCCGACGGCCTTCCCGAGCCTGCTCACGATGGAGCGCGACCTGGTCGCGTTCGCCAAGCCGCTCTTCCACGCGCCAGTGGGCGCGGTCGGCACGGTGACCTCGGGCGGCACGGAGTCCGTCCTCCTGGCCGTGCAGACCGCACGCGACGGCCGGCCCGAGGTCGACCGCCCGGTGATGGTGGTGCCCAGCACGGTGCACGCCGCGTTCCACAAGGCGGAGCACTACTTCGGCGTCGAGCGCGTCACCGTGCCGGTCGACCCGCGGACCAAGCGTGCCGACGTCGACGCGACCGCGGCGGCCCTCGCCGAGCACGCGGACCGGGTCGTCCTGCTCGCCGCCAGCGCGCCGTCGTACGCGCACGGCGTCCTCGACCCGGTCCCGGAGCTGGCCGAGCTGGCGCTGCGCCACGGCGTGCGCTTCCACGTCGACGCCTGCATCGGCGGATGGGTGCTCCCGTGGCTCGAGCGCGACGGTCTGGTCCGCCACCCCTGGGACTTCGCCGTCGAGGGCGTCACGAGCATCTCGGCCGACCTCCACAAGTACGCCTACACCCCCAAGGGAGTCTCGCTCCTCCTGCACCGCACGCCCGAGCTGCGCCGACCACAGTTCTTCGCCAGCGCCGACTGGCCGGGCTACACGATGCTCAACGCGACGCTCCAGTCGACGAAGTCGGGTGGCCCGCTCGCCGCCGCCTGGGCGGTCGTCTCGTACTTCGGGGACGAGGGCTACCGCGAGCTCACTCGGACGGCGTACGCCGGGACCCAGGCCCTGGTCGACGGCATCGCGCGGATCGAGCACCTCGCGCTGGCGTCCGAGCCGGACTCGACGCTGGTCGCCGTGACGACCGACGGGGCGTGCGACGTCTTCACGATCAGCGACGCGATGCTCGCGCGCGGATGGTTCGTCCAGCCGCAGATGGCGTACGCCGACCTTCCCGCCACCCTCCATCTCACGGTCTCGGCGGCGACGGCGGCGCACGTCGACGAGTTCCTCGCAGCGCTCGAGGAGTCGGTGGACGCGGCGGTCGCGTCGGGTCCGATCGCGGTCGACGCCCCGCTGCGCGCCGCGGCCGCGGCCCTCGACCCGAGCACGCTCGACGACGCCGCGTTCGACGGGCTGTTGGCGCTCGCCGGGCTCGCCGGCGAGGGTGGGGGAGTCGCGCCGCCGGAGCGGATGGCGCCGGTCAACGCCCTGCTCGACGTCGCGCCGCCTGCGCTGCGGGAGGCCCTGCTGGTGGCGTTCCTCGACCGGCTGACGCGGACGGAATGACGCGGACGGACTGACGCGGAGCCCGGCGCGTACGAGCCGGGGCGGACGAGCCGGTGCGGCGCGGCGCGCGTCAGTAGGCCCGGTGCCGCCCCGCTCGTGTGCCGCCGTCGCGGCCGACCATCTCGCTCGCGAGATCCTCCCGGGTGCGGACGACGACCGGCGCCGCCGACCCGGGGAGCAGCGCCGCCGCATCCTCGGGCAGGACGACGTCGGTGGTGACCGACTCGCTGATCCGGTAGGGCATCGCGCCGAGCACGCCGCCGAGCGTCCGCCTCAGGCGTGACATCTCGGCGCGGACGGTGACCGTGCGCAACGGGTCCGAGAAGAGGTCGTCGGCGAGCTCGGAGGCCGAACGGCCCTCGGGGTGACGGGCGAGCGACAGGAGGATCTCGGAGTGGCGGGGCGAGAGCGCGTGGGTCCACGACCCGCTCGATCCGGTGACCTCCACGATCGCGGGCGTCGAGGTCAGGTCGAGCCGCACCAGCGTCATCGGCTCCCCGTCGGAACCGTCGCCGGACAGTCGGAGCAGCCAGCCGTCGGGCACGGGCTCGGCGACGACGTTGCCGAGCTGGGGCACCCACAGCGCGCCGGGCGCGATGTCGTGCGGGAGCGTGAGCCGCGGCGGCGGCTCGGTGCCGACCGCGGCGGCGCAGATGCCGTCCCGGGTCACCGCGATCGCCGGACCGCCGAGACGGGCGAGCATCGGGGCCGCCTGCGTCCGGAGCCGGTCGGCGCTGTCGTGGTAGCGCTGGCGCAGCTGGGCCTCGGCGAGCTGCGCCGCCATGACCACGTGGGGGAGAGCGAGCGGGTTGACCGCAGGGTTGCGATAGCTCAGGTCGACCACGCCGACCTGGTCGCCGGTCAGCGGGTCGCGCACCGGTGACGCGGCGCACGACCACGGGAGGTGGTCCTCGGAGAAGTGCTCGGCGGCGTGGATGCCGACGGGAGCGCCCTCGACGACCGCGGTGCCGATCGCGTTGGTGCCGACGTTGCCCTCGGCCCACGTCGCGCCCGGCACCATGCCGAGCTCGTCGGCATAGCGACGCATCGTGCCGTTGCCGGCGCGCCAGAGGATCTTGGCATCGGGCGAGCTGATGGCGAGGAGCATCCCGGCCGAGTCGAGCGCGCCCCGCAGCAGCTCGGCGAGCTGGTCGACCAGCGGACGCAGCGCACTGGCGGAGCGCTCGGCCTCGACCTCGCGCGGCTCGGCGGGCGGGGTCGGAGGTGCGCCGTCGGGGGTGAGGCCCAGCGTCTGCGACCGGTCCCAGGAGGCACGGACGAGTGCGCGGGGCTGCTTCTCAGGGGACCGCCCGGCGAGGACGTCGGAACGCACCCGGTAGAGGCTGCGCAGGTCCATCGTGGTCGTGGACGACGTCACCGCCGATCGTGGCACCGCCATGCCTCACCCCCGTCACGCTCGGCGGAATGTCGTTCGCTGCGCCCTACCGTAGAGGGTCGATCGCGATCCGCCCAGGGTTTGATGCGGATCGTCGGTCATTGAATTCACAAGCAGATCGCCCCCGCGATGCCTGGGGTAACGCTGCGTTGCAACCCTTCTGCAACCCTTGCAGGGCCGTCCTGCGCAGCGATGAGATAGAGCCACGCCAGCGAGGACTTCGGTCCGGCTGGCGACGGACCGGACTCGATCCGGTCCCTCGTCCACGTCTTGCGGGCTCCGCTGCGGGGGTACGGAGCACGCAAGACGTGGACGGACGAGGCTCACGCCCGGACGTCGACGATCTCCGCGCCCGTCAACGCGTACGAGGCGCCGCGGTGGTCGCGCGTCGCGAGCACCGCGAGGATCGAGACGACCGCCCAGGCCGTGGCCAGCGACCCGGCCCACGTCACGTGGTCGACGGGGAGGTCCGCGACCACGGTCAGCGCGCACCAGCCCGCACCACCGCAGGCGGCCCGCGTGGCTCGGCGGACCGCCGACCCTCGTCGTGTCTCGCCGGGCCGCGCCCACAGCGGCGCCAGCCACACGATGCGCTGGCCCCACGACGCTCCGCTGCCCAGGACGACCGGGACGAGGAACACGGCCACCCACGGCACGAGCGAGCCGAGCCACCACTCGGTCCACGTGGGCTCCAGGGGGACGGCTCGCCCGCTGGCGAGCAGGGCGGTCCGGTAGACGACGAGGACCACGAAGCCGCCGCCGACCACGAGGGCGGCGTCGAGGAACATCCCGGTCCACCGTCGCCAGACGGTCACCGGACGCACGAGCTGCCGATGCTGCTCCAGGTCGCGGGCTCGCGGCATCCAACGCAGCACGACGGGCGCGAGGGCCGCCCCGATCAGCGCACCGGACGTGTTCATGATGACGTCGTCGACGTCGCCGACCCGGTAGGAGCACGGGATCAGACCGAAGACCCCCGTGTACTGCGTCGCCTCGATCAGCGTCGAGGCCGCGAGCCCGGACACGGTCGAGACGACGATGCCGCGGCCGAAGAAGCTGCGCGCGAAGATCCCCCAAGGCACGAACAGCACGACGTTGAAGACCACCTGCAGGACGGCGAAGCTCCGCAGGGTCTGCGCCCAGGACAGGCCGGCCGTCTCCCGGCGGACGTCGTCGACGAAGCCGAACGGGTCGAGATTGGGCCGAGCCACGCCGTGCGCAGAGCACCACGCCTGCAGGTCGCCGGACGGGAGCGGCAGCAACGTGTACGCGACGAGCGCGACGAGGTAGACCGAGACGGCGGCGGCTCCGAGGATCCGGCGACCGTCGAGCGCACCGTAGCGACGCTGCTGGAAGACCAGCACCGGAGCGAGGAGCGCGAAGAACAGCGCCACGCCGCCGACGATCCCGACCACCGCCGGCCACTCCCACGCTCCCATGACCCGAACGCTATCGAGCGCGGTCGCCGACCACCGACGGGACGCACGAGGGCCCCGGCACCGTCTCCGGTGTCGGGGCCCTCGTCAGAAGTCTCGGGACGAGACGCCTTCTCAGATGGCGCGAACGTTCTCCGCCTGGGGGCCCTTCTGGCCCTGGGTGACGTCGAACTCGACGCGCTGGTTCTCGGCCAGCGTGCGGAAGCCGTTCCCGGCGATCGCGGTGTAGTGGACGAACACGTCGTCACCGCCACCGTCCTGCGCGATGAAGCCGAAGCCCTTCTCGTCGTTGAACCACTTCACGGTGCCTTGCGACATTTCTTGCTCTTTCGTCGAACTGTGGAGCCGACCGTTGTCGACCCCCGTGCAGCGTTGCTCCACCCGCACGATGGTCGCGAGGATGCGCCCGACCCAGATAAGACAAACGCGCCAACGGTCGAACCGTTGGCGCGGACGTTCCCACCTGCGCTGAACCGAACAACTACTTCCAGAACCCTAGCAGGTCCGAGGGTGTTCCCCGAGTAGTGCGACACGCCCTTCGGGCAACTTCGGCGATCGGTGGAAAGCGCCCGAGGTCCGTAAGGTGTCGAGGGGCCTTCGCCAGACGAACCCGCCCAAATCGCACCAGTACCCAGGACACGACGGAGGATGCATGACCACCCGGCAGCAGCACCGACGAGAGCCGAGACCGTCGCGGCGGAACCGGCGTCCGGGGCTCAGCTCGTGGTCGGACGACGCGCTGAAGGGGCGGCTCACCCGACCGCTCGGCACCGGGCAGGAGCGGCCGCTCGACAAGGTCGTCTTCGGTGTCACCGCGGCGATCTCGGTCGCCTTCGTGATCTGGGGAGCGGTCGGGACGGACTCGCTCGGGAAGGTCGCCGACGAGTCGCAGTCGTGGGTGATCCGTAACGCCGGCTGGTTCTACGTCCTCGTCGCCAGCTATTTCGTCGTGTACGTCATCTGGCTCGCCGCGTCACGCTACGGCCGGATCCCGCTGGGCGCCGACGACTCGGTGCCGGAGTTCAAGACCGTCTCCTGGATCGCGATGATGTTCAGCGCGGGCATGGGGATCGGCCTCATGTTCTTCGGCGTGGCCGAGCCGCTGTCGCACTACGTCTCGCCCCCGCCGGACACGGTGGAGCCCGAGACGGCGGCGGCGATGCGGACCGCGATGGCGACGACGATGTTCCACTGGGGCCTGCACCCGTGGGCCATCTACGCCGTCGTCGGGCTCGCCATCGCGTACGGCACCTTCCGCCGGGGCCGCTCGCAGCTCGTGTCCTCCGTCTTCCGCCCCTTGCTGGGGGAGCGGACCGAGGGGCCGGCCGGCAAGGTCATCGACATCCTCGCGATCTTCGCCACGCTGTTCGGCTCAGCGGTCTCGCTCGGCCTGGGCGCGCTGCAGATCGGCGCCGGCCTGGAGTTCCTCGACTGGACCGGGCCGGTCGGAGAGCCCGTCCTCGTCGGCATCATCGCGGTGCTCACCGTGGCGTTCGTCGCGTCGGCGGTGTCGGGAGTCGCCCGCGGCATCCAGTGGCTCGCGAACACCAACATGGTCCTCGCCGTGGTGCTGGCCGTCTTCGTGTTCGTGGTCGGCCCGACGCTGCTCATCCTCAACCTCATCCCGGAGACGATCGGGGCCTACGTCGGCGACATGACCGAGATGGCCTCGCGCACCAACTCCACCGGCGGTGCGGAGATGCAGGAGTGGCTGGCGGGCTGGACGATCTTCTACTGGGCGTGGTGGATCTCCTGGACCCCCTTCGTCGGGCTCTTCATCGCCCGCATCAGCCGCGGTCGTACGATCCGGCAGTTCGTCACCGGCGTGCTCCTGGTCCCGACGATGGTGAGCCTGGTCTGGTTCGCGATCTTCGGCGGCTCGGCGATCCACGAGCAGGACGTGACCGGTGCCCTGACCAACAGCGAGGGCGCGGTCGAGAGCGACTTCGCGCTGTTCCAGCTCCTCGAGCAGTACCCGCTCGCCACGGTCACCTCGGTCCTGGTGATGGTGCTCGTCGCCATCTTCTTCGTGTCGGGAGCCGACGCGGCCTCGATCGTGATGGGGAGCCTGTCGCAGCACGGCGCGGTCGAGCCGAGCAAGGGCGTCGTCGTCTTCTGGGGCGCGGCCACCGGCGCGGTGGCCGCGATCATGCTGGTGCTCGGCGGCAACGACGCGTTGGACGGCCTGCAGAGCATCACGGTGGTGACGTCCCTGCCGTTCGCCGTGATCATGGTGCTGATCACCTACGCGCTGTGGGTCGACCTGCGCAGCGACGCGCTGACCGTGCGCCGCGACATCGCCGTCGAGCTCGTCCAGGAAGCGGTCGAGACCGGCATCGAGGAGCACGGTGCCCACTTCTCGATCGCCACCGAGCCGGTCGAGCGCGAGACGCTCGAACCCGAGGCGAAGCCTGGCGACGGGCGCTCCGACGACGGCGACCGCCCCACGCCGTAGGGCTGCCGCGCGGCGGCGGTGAACCCGGTCACGCCCTTCATCGTCTGGGGAATGAGCTGACGGTGGAGGGCGTTGCCGCGATCATGAGCAACCCCCTGAAGATCGACGTCTGGTCGGACATCGCCTGCCCCTGGTGCTACATCGGCAAGCGCCGTTTCGAGGCGGGCGTCGAGCAGTACCGCGCCACCGGCGGCGACCGCGAGATCGAGGTCGAGTACCACTCCTTCGAGCTCGCCCCCGACACTCCCGTCGACTTCGAGGGATCCGAGGTGGAGTTCCTCGCGGGCCACAAGGGCATGCCCGAGGAGCGCGTCACCCAGATGCTCGCCCAGGTCACGGCGATCGCCTCGAGCGTCGGGCTCTCGTACGACTTCGACGCGCTGAAGCACACGAAGACCCTCAAGGCCCATCAGGTCCTGCACCTGGCCAAGAGCAAGGGTCTCCAGCTCGAGGTCGTGGAGCGGCTCTTCAAGGCCTACTTCGAGCAGGGCGGCCACGTCGGTCACGACGCCGACCTCGCCGACCTGGCGGCCGAGGCGGGACTCGACCGCGACGAGGTCCTCCGGGTCCTGAAGGAGGGCACGTACGCCGACGACGTCCAGGCCGACATCGCACAGGCCCAGGCGTACGGCATCAACGGCGTCCCCTTCTTCGTGGTCGAGGGGCGCTACGGCATCTCCGGTGCCCAGGAGCCGGCCACCTTCGCGCAGGTGCTCAACCAGGTGGCCGAGGAGGCGGTGGCTCCGTGACCGCGGGTGGCCTCACGCCGTTCGAGATCGTCGGCGACGACGCGCCGGTCTGCGTCGACGGCGTCTGCGTGATTCCTGGAGCGGTCGAGGAGACCGCGTCCACCGAGGCGACGACCGAGGACGCTCCGAGCGAGCGGGCCTGACCGTCAGTTGGTCTTGGCGGGCCGGCTCCGGATCGTGACGGCCCGCGAACGCGAGGCTGCGTGGTACGCCGAGCGCACCGCCTTCACGCGGAGCTTGCGCGGTGCGTCCCACCGCCAGCGCACCCGGAACGTCACCGAGCCGTCGGCCCGCGTCGTCCGGATGCCGCCGACGCGGCGCCACGCACCGTGGTGGCGCACGTAGGCCTTGACGCGCACGCCCGCCTGGGGGAAGAAGCCGTACGGCCGGGCGACCTGCACCGTGGAGCGCACGCGGAGGACGGCGCCGACGCGGGGACGCCTCGGACGCACCGCGACCGACGTGGTCGTGCGCGGCAGCCGGAGAGCGAGCCTGCTCGTCGCCAGCGGCAGCGGGGCTCGACCGGTCGCGGGCCACGTGACCCGGGGCCGGACCGTGAACGTCCCCGCCCTCACCGTCCCGGCGCAGACGCGGAAGGCGCCCCGCCCCGAGGTGCCCTCGCTCGACGGCACGACCGCGCGGTCGACGACACGCCCGCTCGAGGCGACGAGGTCGACGGTGAGCGACCACCCGGACCCCACGTCGCTGAGGGCGTACGAGAAGGGGTGGCTGAAGCAGTTGCGGTAGAGGGTCGCGCTGCTGCTCGTGACCCGGCCGGAAGCGGCGTGGGCGGGGGAGCCGAGGCCGGCCACGACCAGGCCGGTGGTCAGGGCGACGGTGAGCGGTGCGAGCAGACGACGGACAGCCACCGTCCGACCCTACGCGAACTCGGGGGCACGGCCAGCCGATCGAGAGCACACGGCGTGGGCCTTCGTGCCGATACGGTTGACCGTATGGTGTCTCAGCCCAGTCCGGACCGCGAGCGCTCGTCGGCACCGCTGAGGGCCCACAACGCGATCCCGCGCGACCGCGTGCTCGACGCCGCACGGGACATCGTGGTCGACGTGGGTCTTCGCGGTCTCACGATGGCCGACCTCGCGCGCCGCGCCGACGTCTCTCGGGCGACGCTCTACCGCACGTGGCCCAACGCCGACGGGGTCGTGGCCGACCTCTTCACGCGGGAGTTCCGGACGCTGCTGCAGACGGCGATGCGCTCGGTCTCGGGTGACGACGCGCGCTCCATGCTCGTCGCGCTGTCGGTCGCCGTGGTGCGTCTCGCCCGACGCCTGCCGGTCCTGCAGCGCGTGATCGAGCTCGACCCCGGCTTCATCGCGCCCTACCTCCTGCACCGTCGCGGCGCCAGCACCGACGACCAGATGCAGCTGTTGGAGGACCTGATCCGCGACGGTCAGACCGACGGGTCCATCCGGGCAGGAGACGCCGCGGTCATGGCCTCGGCGGTGCTCCTGGACGCGTGGGCGTTCGTGCTCACCGGCCCGGTGTTCGTCGGCGAGGACCACCTCGACGCGCTCGACGCCGAGCTGAGGCTGCAGCTCGACCGCTTCCTGACGCCCTGACGCCGTGAGGCGCCGCTACACGTGCTGGTCGACCTCGGCCCAGAACGCCTCGCGGAGCTGCCACCGGGTCTCCGTCTGGAGCACGCGGTAGCGGTCGTCGCTCGTGGCGACGAGGTCGTTCAGCAGCGTGGAGTCGACGTCGCCGGGGATCGTCGGGCGCGTCGCGACGAGGGCACGGAGATCGGCCTGCGTCGCGGAGTCGAGCCAGTTGCGCACGACGGTCCGGACCACGTCGGGGATCGCCTCGCGGAGGTCGGCGTCGGGATCGCCGCCCGCGCGGCCGCCCTGCCCGGTCGTGCTGCTGTACGCGAGAGCGACCGCCGGCTCGATCGCGGTCGGCTGCCCGACCGGGGGAGCCGGGTGCAGGCGCGCGACGTCGGACGGTGTGGGGATCCGCAGGCGCGGGGCCGTGGTCGCGGGTTCCGCGACCGGCTCCTCCACGACCGGCGCCTCCGCGGGGTTCTCGCGCGGCCGTGGTGACGGCGTCACCGCGCTGCGCAGCAGCTCGATCGGGATGCGCTGGCGCGCGTCGACGACCCGCGCCAGGTTCATCGCGGTCGCGTGGACGCCGATGCGCGACTCGTCGTTGGGGACGTTGAAGAGGGTCACCCGGACCCCGTAGTCCTGCGCCATGTCGACGGCCTCGGTGAGGTCGTCGTCGCCGGAGACGAGGAAGATCTCGGACACGGCACCCTGCAGGGCGAGGTTCACGAGGTCCAGCGCGATCCGGGTGTCGACCCCCTTCTGGGCGCCCTCGTTGTTGACCCGCCCCAGGCGCAGCTTGACGTCGGGCAGGAGCGACACGAGGTTGTGCTCCTCCGAGAGCGCCCGCGCGGCCTGCGCGTTGGCGGCGTCGTACCAGAACACCCGGAGCAGCCGCGTGTCCGTGGTCTCGGCGACCGAGGTCTTGATGCCGGTGACGAGCCGCTCCCAGCTCACGGCGACCGCACGTCGCAGCGAGGTGCCGACGAGCACCTGCGCCGAGGAGGCGAGGAGGTATCCGGCGTCGACGAGGATGGCGTGCCGGTCTGATCGCGCGAGCCGACTCATCTGGCCAGGCTAGTACGCCGCTGGGGGTGGGCGCCGACCTCGGCGGAGCCGCCGTCGGACGCGTACGCTCGGGGTCAGCCGACGCGCGGGGAGGTGGACCGATGCCCGATCGGTGGCGCAGCGCGGTCCCCGACGACTGGCCGCGGCTGGTCGACGGCCACTGTCATCCGGTCTCGTCCGAGGACCTCCCCGACGAGGCGTTCGTCGGCTACCTCGGCGGGCACGCGGCGGTCGACGCCATGTCCGGTGTCGCGCTGCGGCGCTGGTGCTCCCCGGTGATCGACCTCGAGCCGCACGCGAGCCTCGAGGCGTACCTAGAGCGCCGGCGCGCACTCGGCGCCGACGAGGTGAACCGTCGCCTGCTGTCGCGCGCCGGCGTCAGTGACCTCGTGGTCGACGAGCCGACCGGCACCGACGTCGCGGCCACCGTGGCCGCCGCGGACGCGCGCAGCCACCACGTCGTCCGCCTGGAGGACCTGGCGGAGCGGCTGCTCGCCGACGGGACGGAGCCCGGCGCGCTCGCCGACGCCGTCCGCGTCGCTCTCGACGAGGACGGCGCGGTGGCCGCGACGACGCTCGCCGGGGTGCAGGCAGCCGCCGTCCCGGGGCTCACCGCGGGGCCGATGCTCGGCACCCACCCGCCGCTCGACGCGACGTTCGCCGAGCTCGCTGCGGGTGCAGAGCCGGCCGAGCGACGCGAGGACCCGCGCTGGCACACCTGGCTCGCGTTCGCCGCGCTCGACGCGGGGCTCCCGCTCCAGGTGCCGCTCGGTCACGTGCTCGCGCACGGGGGTCCGGTGCTCGGCGACCCGCGGGCCATCGTTCCGTTCCTGCGGGCGAGCGCCGACCGTGGTGCGGCGGTGGTCCTGGTCAACCCGTACCCGCACCACCAGGTCGCCGCGGTGCTCGCCCGCGCGTACCCGCACGTGCACCTCGACCTCGGCCGGATCACCCGGGCGGGTGGCGACCTCTCGGCCCGCGTCGTCGCGGACGTGATCACCGTCGCGCCGTTCTCGCGGCTGCTCTACGCGTCCGACGGCTTCGGCATCGCCGAGCACCATTACCTCGCGGCCGTGCTCTTCCGGCGGGCGCTCGGCGGAGTCCTCCACGAGCTCGTGGTGCGCGACGAGGTCGACCGCGCCACGTCCGACCGGATCATCCGGGCGACGAGCCGCGACAACGCGATGCGCGTCTACGGGATCGACGGCAGCGACGACGGCCGGTGAGCAGCGCGCGCTCCCCGCGGGGAGCGCGCGCGACCCCGGTCAGCTCAGATAGCCCTCGACCTCGTCCGGCGGACGCACCTGCGCGGAGGCCGGGTCCTCGCCGAACTCCGCCTTGGCCCGCCGCTGCCGCAGCAGGTCCCAGCACTGGTCGAGCTGCGTCTCGACGTCGCGGAGCCGCGACAGCTCCGTCTCGGCGTCGGTCTCACCGCGCTCGCGTCGCTCGCGCAGCTCCTTCTCCTCGGCCACGAGCGAGGAGATGGTGCTGAGGATGTCCTGGTCGGTCGTCATGGGCGCCTCCTGTGTCGTCGTGGCCCACGGTAGTCCGCCGGGGAGCGGGCCGGCGACCGATAGGGTGTGAGGAGCAGACGACGAAGGAGTGCGCCACGTGACCGAGGGACCCACCTCAGGGCAGCAGCCGGACGACGACAGGACTCCGGACCAGACGCCGCCCGAGGCGAGCGAGCACGCGACCCCGGCGGAGAGCCCGGAGCCGACGCCGCAGCAGCCGGCCGACGGAGGCTGGGGGTGGCCACCCGCCGAGGAGCCGCCGACCACCCCGTCGTACGGAGAGCAGCAGCCCTCGTACGGACAACAGCCGGGTTACGGCGAGCAGCCGGGTTATGGCGAGCAGCCGCCGTACGGTCAGCAGCCCGGTTATGGCGAGCAGCCGCCGTACGGCCAGCAGCCCGGTTATGGCCAGCAGCCGCCGTACGGACAGCAGTACGGCTACGGCCAGCAGCCCACCTACGGCCAGCAGCCCACCTACGGCCAGCAGCCGCCGTACGGCCAGCAGCCCTACGGCGCGTACGGCGCCCCGTACGGCTACGACCCGCAGGCCAAGAGCAAGCTGGTCGCCGGACTGCTGGGCATCTTCCTCGGTGGGCTCGGCATCCACCGCTTCTACCTCGGCTACACGACGATCGGCGTGGTCCAGATCGTCGTCACGATCCTGACCTGCGGCATCGGCGCGATCTGGGGCTTCGTCGAGGGCATCCTCTACCTCGTCGGCGCCAACGGCTGGACGGCGGACGCCTCGGGACGTCCGCTGAAGGAGTGATGGCGCCGGCAGGCTCCCGGCCGTTCGCCCGCCGGGCCGCCGGGGCGTTCGCGGTCCTGGTCTCCGTCGGCGCGCTGAGCGCCTGCGGCGGTTCCGACGACGACGGCCCCAGCGGCTGCCTCGGCACGGCCGACGGTGGCACGGTCGTCGTCCAGGGCAGCAACACCCCGCTGGCCGACGGCGTGAGCGCGGGGGTTGGCTCGATCGACGTCGACCCCGACGAGGCGACCGCGATCCTCACCATCACCACCGGCGCCGATCCGGCAGGAGTGCGCTCCGTCCCGGTGACCGTCGGGACGGCGTTCGACGCCGCCGGCCAGAAGCTGGCGGTGACGCAGATCTGCCGCGGCTCCGTGACCGTCGACACCGCCACCTGACGCGGCCGGCACCTCACCCGCAGACGACCGAGCCCCGCCTTCGTCCGAAGGCGGGGCTCGACGTCGTTCGGGGGAGGGCCCAGTCAGCCCTTGTCGCCGAACATGATCTCGTCCCACGACGGGACCCGACGGCGCTCGCGGCGTCGCGGGGCCCGCTTGCGCGGCTGGTCGTCCGCGGTCTCCGTGTCGTCCGCGGCGGTCTGCGTCGCGGGCTCCTCGGCGGCAGGCGCAGCGGGGGAGGTGCTCTGGCGATCGCGGGCAGGCTCCTCGGGGCGCGGCTCGTCGCGTCGCGCGACCGGGGCGCCGGCCGAGGCGGAGGCGGCCTCGCGCTCGTCGGCCTCGTCGAGCTCGAGGGTGGGCTCACCGCCGTCGACCACACCGGGGATGTCGTTGAGGCTCAGCTGCTCGTCGGCGCGTTCGCTCGCCGCGGCGGCCCGGCGTGCCCGCGCGTGCCGGAGCGACGTGACTCGCGGGTCGGACTCGAGCTCCACGACGTCGACCGGACGCGAGACCGCGTCGGCGATCGCCGTCTCGGTCGCATCAGGCACGTCGCCGACCAGCTCGCGCGCACCGGCGTCCTCGGCGAACGTGTAGCGCCCCGCAGGGTCGAAGACGTAGTCCGCGGTCACCGCACCGGCGCGCACCGTGACCGTCCAGCGGGCGTCGTCGCGGCGGTAGGAGTCCCACGAGGCGGACTCGGGGTCGAGACCGCGGCCGCGCAGGGTCGCGTCGACCGACTCGCCCAGCGTCAGCGCGTTCGACTGCGCGTGCTTGCGGCGTACGGTCGCCCCGCGGGCACGCTCCGCCATGTGCTCGCGCTCGGCGAGCACCGGGTAGGCGTAGCCCATGATCCTGTCCACCGACAGCTCCGCCGCGGCCGCCACCTCCTCCGGTGACTCCCCACGGCGGATCCGAGCCTGGATGTCTCGCGGACGCAGTGCACTGTCCATCGCTATCTCCAACTGGCCGAGTCGTGCCCGGTCGTTCCTGAGGGTGGCGCGCAGCCGGTCGTCGGCCGGGACGCGGAACAGCTCACCGACCGGGCCTCGCAGGACCAGGTAGCGCTGGTCCTCGCTCAGCCCCACCACGGTGAGGTCTCGCATGCTGTCCGCCTCCGCCCTTCGCGCCTCGTACCAGCCCCAGTCTCGACTGCTTGCCCGGTCAATCCAAGCAAGCGCGCCGGGGCACCCGTCGTTCGGGACCTTGTCGCAGACGCCACGACGCTCGCGCGGCGCTCGGTCGGTCCCGTACGCCGCTGCGGGATCACGCTACCGTCAGGACGTGTCCACCGCGCTCGTCGTCCTCGACCTGGTCGGGATCGCCGCGTTCGCGCTGTCGGGGGCGCTGGTCGCGGTGCGCAAGCCGCTCGACGTCTTCGGGGTGCTCGTCCTCGCGGGTGCGACCGGGCTCGGCGGTGGGTTCCTCCGCGACGTCCTCATCGGCGCCACACCACCGGCGGCGCTCCAGGACTGGCGCTACCTGCTCGTCCCGTTCGTCGCGGGGCTGGTCGCGTTCCGGTTCCACCCGGCGCTCGGTCGGGTCGAGCGGGAGATCGCCGTCTTCGACGCCGCGGGGATGGGCCTGTTCTGCGTCACGGGTGCCGTGAAGTCCCTCGAGTACGGCCTCGAGCCGCCGGCCGCGGCGCTGATGGGGATGGTCACCGCGATCGGCGGCGGCGTGATCCGGGACGTGCTGGCCGGCCGGGTCCCCGTCGTGCTGCGCGAGGAGCTGTACGCGTTCCCCGCCCTGCTGGGCGCGATCCTCGCGGTCACCGCCGACGAGGCCGGGCTGCACGGCGGGTGGGTGCTGATCCCGGGAGCGGTCTTCGCGTTCACCTACCGGATGGTCGCGCTGCGCCGGGGCTGGCAGGCGCCCCTGCCGCCGGGGATGGACGGCTACTGAGCCGAGCCGGCCGTCAGCTCCGCGTCGCCTCGGCGTCGGACGGGACACCGGGCGCAGCGACCGGCGGTGCGACGCGGACGACCCACGCTCCGGCGATCGCGAGGAAGCCGGCGCCCAGGCAGACCAGGTAGCCCCAGGACGGCGCCCCGTGGTCGACGACCCACCCCGACACGGCGGCCCCCGGCGCGACGCCGGTGGCCAGGCCGGTCGTGAACCACGCGATGCCCTCCGTGAGGCGCGCGCGGGGCACGCCCTGCTCGACCAGGCGCGTACAGGCGACCATGCTCGGCGCGATCGCGAAGCCGGAGACGAACAGCGCGACCGCCACGAGCGGGAGCGCGGACGTCAGCAGCAGCGGCACGATGCTGAGCGTCAGCACCGCCGTCGTGATGCGCAGCTGGGTGAGGGAGGAGATGCGCGGCGGGCGGGCACCGACGAGGAAGCCCGCGATCAGGCTGCCGGCCGCCCAGATCGCCAGCAGGACCCCGGCGAGCTCCTTGTGGCCGCCGTGCTCGGCGACGGCGACGGTCACGACCTCGGCGGCACCGAAGAGGATGCCGAACCCGACGCCGGCGCCGACGAGCGGCACCAGCAGGGCGAGCGGGAGACGGCCCCGCTGCGGACCCGAGTCGTCGCTCCGGCGGCCTGACGGCGGCTCCGTACGGCGCTGCACCGCGAGCGCGATCGACCCGGACACGCCCGCGACGCCGGCGACGACCAGCCCGACGTACGGGTTGATCATCGTGGCGAGGAACGTGACCACGACCGGCCCGACGATGAAGACGACCTCGTCGAGCACCGCCTCGAGGGCGAACGCGGTCGGGATCATCGACGGCTCCGCGTTGTGCGTCCACCGGGCGCGGACCATCGACCCGGCCTGGGGGAGTGCCAGCCCGGCGAGCGCGGCGCACAGGTGCGGGACGGGCGCGGGCGCCTCGGCGTGGACCGCGAGGAGCCCGAGCGCCAGCCCGAGCCCGAACAGCGCGGCGGTCCCCGGGAGGACGCGGTGCTGCCCGAAGCGGTCGGTCAGGCGGCCCTGCAGCGGGGCGCCGACGGCGTTCGCGATCACGGCGGCCGCGGAGATCGTGCCGGCCTTGCCGTAGGAGCCGGTCTGCTCCGAGACCAGCAGCACGAGGCCGAGACCCAGCATGGAGATCGGGAGGCGGGCGACCAGCGCGGCGGAGGTGAAGGCGGGGGCACCAGGGACCGCGAGAATCCGGCGGTACGAGTCGAGCACGGCTTCCTTCGGAGACGGCGTCGAGAAGACGGTGTGGCGGAGGAGACAGCCCCCGGGCGCCCTGGCGGGGTCGCTCCTGCAGCCTAGCCCGTGCCTTGGAAGGATGGCGCCATGGATGGACCCGCTGCCGACACCCGCCCTTACGACGCCTTCCTCCTGGTCTCGTTCGGAGGCCCGGAGAAGCCCGACGACGTCGTGCCCTTCCTCGAGAACGTGACCCGGGGCCGAGGGATCCCGCGGGAGCGTCTCGTCGAGGTGGGGGAGCACTACTTCTCCTTCGGCGGCCGGTCGCCGATCAACGACCAGAACCGCGACCTGATCGCCGTGCTCCAGCTCGAGCTGCGCTCGCACGGCATCGACCTCCCGATCTACTGGGGCAACCGCAACTGGGACCCGTACCTCACCGACACGCTCGCCGCGATGCGCGAGGAAGGGGTCGAGCGGGCGGTGTGCCTGTTCACCAGCGCGTACACGTCGTACTCCGGCTGCCGCCAGTACCGCGAGAACCTGTACGACGCCACGGCCGCCGTCGGCGAGGGTGCGCCGCGGCTGGACCGCGTCCGCCACTACTTCAACCACCCGGGCTTCGTGGCGCCGTTCGTCGACGGCACCGTCGGCGCGCTCGACCAGCTCGCCCGCGAGGGCTTCGACACCGCGACGACGCGCCTGGTGTTCGTCACCCACTCGATCCCGGACGCCATGAACGAGGCGAGCGGCCGCGGTGTGCGCGACGGCGAGACGACCGGGGGAGAGGCGTACGTGCGCGAGCACCGCGACGTGGCCGCGCAGGTGGCCGCCCAGGTCGCCGAGCGCACCGGCGTCGACCGGGACCACGACCTCGTCTACTGCTCGCGGTCCGGCTCCCCGCACGTGCCGTGGCTGGAGCCCGACGTCAACGACCACCTGCGGGAGATCGCCGCCGATGGCGTCGCGTCGGTCGTCGTCGTGCCGATCGGCTTCGTCTCCGACCACATGGAGGTCGTGTACGACCTGGACACTGAGGCGAAGGCGACCGCGGAGGAGGCCGGCCTCGGCTTCCGGCGGGTCCCGACGCCGGGCGTGGACGCCCGCTTCGTCGGGGCGATCCGCGACCTGATCGTCGAGCGGGCGGCGCAGGCGCGCGGCGAGGACCCCGAGCAGCAGGTGGTCGGGGACCTCCCGCCGAGCTGGACGGTCTGCCCCGTCGGCTGCTGCGCCAACCTCCGCGACCCGCAGCGGCCGGCGCTGCTGGGAGCCGACGGGTGACGCCGCGTCCGACGGGCGAGGCTCTCGTCGCCCTGGCGCTCACCACGGCACGCGCCGCGGCGGCAGCGGTCCGGGCCAGTCGTCCGGAAGGCCGCGTGGAGGTTGCGGCGACCAAGTCGAGCCCCACCGACCCCGTCACCGAGATCGACCGGGCGACCGAGCAGCTGATCCGCGAGCACATCGCCGCGGAGCGGCCCGACGACGCGTTCCTGGGCGAGGAGGGCGGGGAGAGCCACGGTGGGTCCGGTGCGACCGGCGTGCGCTGGGTGGTCGACCCGATCGACGGCACCGTGAACTTCGTCTACGGCCTGCCGCAGTCGGCGGTCGCGATCGCGGCCGAGGTCGACGGCGAGGTGGAGGCGGCGGTGGTGGTCGACATCACGACCGGCCACGAGTACACCGCCGTCCGCGGGGCGGGGGCGTACCTGCGGGAGAGCCCGGCCCGCGAGGCCGTCCGCCTGCGCGCGGTCGCCCCGTCGTCGGCGGCGCAGGCGCTGGTCGCGACGGGCTTCAACTACGTCCCGGAGGTCCGGGCGCGCCAGGCGGCCGCGGTGGCGCGGATGCTGCTCGAGGTACGTGACATCCGTCGCATGGGGTCGGCCGCCCTGGACCTCTGCGCGCTCGCCGCGGGGCGGTTCGACGCCTACGTCGAGCAGGGCCTCGCGCCGTGGGACATCGCCGCGGGAGGCCTCGTCGCCCGGGAAGCCGGGGTCCTGCTGACCGGACTCGACGGGCCGCCGGACGGACGGCTCGTCGTCGCGGCCCCAGAAGCCTTCGCGGAGGAATTTCTGCGGCTCGTCCGCGCTTGTGGCTTCTGAAGTTGGGTCGCGCCGATCCGTGTGGCACAATCTGCGCGCCTGAAGGTTACGGAATTGGGATGAACCCGACCCTCGGAGGTCGGGTGTGAGACGTCAGAGGAGGGTTCATGGCGACCGATTACGACGCTCCTCGGAAGACCGAAGAAGAGCAGTCGGAAGACAGCATCGAGGAGCTCAAGGCTCGCCGGCACGAGAAGAACTCGGGCAAGGTGGACGAGGACGAGGTCGAGGCGGCGGAGTCGTTCGAGCTCCCCGGTGCCGACCTGTCGCACGAGGAGCTCTCGGTCCAGGTGCTTCCGCGCCAGTCCGACGAGTTCACGTGCACCTCGTGCTTCTTGGTGCACCACCGCAGCCAGCTGGCCCGTGAGAAGGGCAACCAGCTGATCTGCGTCGACTGCGCCTGACCTCGGCGCCCGTCGGCCGCGCATGACAGGCCGTGCCGACGGCGCTCGACCAGGCGCGAACGGACAACGCCCCCGCACCGCATCGCGGTCCGGGGGCGTCGCCGTGTCCGGGTGGTGTCAGGCCTTCGGCCGCTTGACGCCCGGCGGCAGCTCACCGGTCGAGCGCACCCAGTAGCTGACCGCCTGCCGGTTGAGGACGACCTTGATCAGTCCCGCGCTCGCGCCCGCCAGCACTGCCCACGCCACGGCCTCGCGGGTCGCCATCGCGGGATCGCGGGACGCGTCCTCCGTCGGGGGCTTGCGTCCGGTCGCAGCCCGCCACACGAGGGTGGCCGCCTGGGTGGCGATGACGCCGGCGGCGATCGTCGCGGTGCGGTCCATCAGCTTCCACGCCGCCTTGCTCGGCCCCTTCTTGCGCTTGCCGCCCTGGGCGGTCGGGGCCTTCTTCGTGCTGCGCGCCACGCTCGTCCTTCCCTTCGTCACCGTCGTACGGAACCGTCTGCTCCGAACGTTATCCGGTCAGCCGCGCGCGCGACGGGCGCCGAGGGCGTCGGCGAGCTCGTACGGGTGGCGGCTCCCGATCAGCCAGTACGGCGTGGGGTCGCGCGGGTCGGTGACCTCGACGCGGACGGCGGTGGCGATATAGGGCCGGACGAGGAAGAACGCGCGGGCGTCGGCCTCGGGCCCGTGCAGGGCCCGGGTCTGCGCGGCGTCGAGGACGGTGACCTCGCCGCAGTAGACCAGCGGGAGGCGCGCGGCGCCGGCGCGGAGGTGCACGTTGGAGACCTCCACGGCCGCACCGCCGTACTGGACGAGCCCGGCCGCCACGGCGCCCGCGGCGACCACGCCGGCGAGGACCGCGACCCACATCGGCGTCGCGAGCACGAAGATCCACCAGACGATGAGGGCGAGGCCCGCACCCGCCAGCCACCACGACGCCGGGACGCTGAGGTGCTCGCGGTACGACGGCGCGTCGGCCTCACGGGTCATGCGACAAGGTTGCCATGCCGGTAAGGGTGGCCTGACCGGTAGGGTCGTCGTCCATGGTCGAGGTGATGCTGAGCCGTCTGGACCCGTCGATCCCGCTCCCGTCGTACGCCCACCCCGGGGACGCCGGGGCGGACCTGTGCACGACGGTGGACCTGACGCTCCACCCGGGGGAGCGGGCCCTCGTCCCGACCGGGATCGCGATCGCCCTGCCCGTCGGCTACGTGGCGCTCGTCCACCCGCGCTCGGGCCTTGCGGCGCGGGCGGGTCTGTCGATCGTGAACGCGCCCGGCACCGTCGACGCGGGGTACCGTGGCGAGATCAAGGTGTGCCTGGTCAACCTCGACCGGAGCGAGTCGATCGTCCTCGCGCGCGGCGACCGGATCGCCCAGCTGGTCCTCCAGAAGGTCGAGCAGGCGGAGTTCCGCGTCGTCGACGCCCTCCCGGAGTCCGCGCGTGGTGACGGGGGGTACGGTTCGACCGGTGGGTTCGCCGTGACGTCGACCACCTGAAGACCCGTCCGGCCCGCCGCGCGCGGGCCCGCCAACCAGACGAGAGGAGTGCGGTGATGTTCGGTCGTCGCAAGAAGGCGCACGACGACGCCGCACCGGAGGCCACCAGCGCCCCCGACGGCACCGTCGAGGCGGAGGAGACCTCCGCCGAGGAGACCGCGCCGGCGGAGTCGGTGCCCGCCGCTCCCGCGTACGACCGGTCGTCCGGCCCGTGGGACGCCTCGGAGCGCGACATCCCTGAGGACGACCCGACCTACGTCGACGTGGGCGCCATGATCGTCCACGGCCGGGTCGGGCTCGACCTGCAGATCCCCACCGACCCCGAGACCGGTGCTGCGACCTCTGTCGTCGCGATCGGCGAGGAGAGCGCGGTCGAGCTGCGGGCCTTCGCGGCGCCGCGCAACGCCGGGCTGTGGGACGACATCCGCCCCGAGATCGTCGCGGAGGTCGAGCGCGTCGGCGGCAAGGTCGAGGAGGTCGACGCGTCGTTCGGCCGCGAGCTGCGCGTCCAGGTCCCCGTCCAGGCTCCTGACGGCCGCCAGGGCGTCCAGGCCAGCCGCATCATCGGCGTCGACGGCCCCCGCTGGCTGCTGCGGGCGACCTTCATGGGCAAGCTCGGCGAGACGTCCGACCCCGAGAGCCTGCTGGAGCAGGCCGTGCGCGACCTCGTCGTCGTGCGGGGAGACTCGCCGATGCCGCCGCGCGAGCAGATCCCCGTCGTCGTCCCCGCCGGGGCCGTCCGCGCCGAGTCGCCGACCCGAGAGGCGTGAGGCGACGCCACGAGGCCCGTCCGCGACCTACCCTGGAACCATGACCAGCACCACCGGCAAGCTGTGGAGCCGTGCGCGTGAGCGCATGAGCGGCTTCACCGACCGCGCCGACGACGCCGTGCTGCGCGAGGAGGCGGTCGAGGCCGGCTGCCTGCCCGTGTGCGACCAGCGCGTCGGCGACGTCGTCACGGTGCACGGCGAGCTGCGCACGGTGACGTTCAAGCCGCGCTCGGGAGCGCGCGCCCTCGAGGCCGCGCTGTACGACGGGTCGGGCTCGCTGACCCTCGTGTGGCTCGGGCGCAACCGGATCCCGGGCATCGAGGCCGGGCGGGCGCTGACCGCGACGGGACGCCTCGGCCTGCGCGACGGCACCCGCGTCATCTACAACCCCCGATACGAGCTGAGTCGATGACCTCACACGCCGGCGATCCCCTCGACTCCGACGGGCGCACCGACGCCGATCATCCGCACGGGGAGCCGGCGGCCACCCCGGTGACCGTCGAGCAGGTCGTGCGTGCCCAGCTGGCGAAGGCGCTCGGCGGCGTGCGCGGGATGCTCGAGGCAGCCGTGCCGACCGTCGGCTTCACCGTCAGCTGGCTGGTCACCCGCGACCTCAAGCTGGCCCTGGGGATCAGCGTCGGCCTCGCCGTCGTCCTGCTCGTCGTCCGGGTCGTCCAGCGGAGCACCGCGCAGTTCGTCCTCAACTCGCTGTTCGGCATCGGCATCGCGGCGATCTTCGCACTCCGCTCGGGCGAGGCGCGCGACGCGTTCCTGCCCGGTCTCATCTACAACGGGGCGTACGCCGTCGTCCTCGTGCTCACGGTCGTGATCGGCTGGCCGCTGGTCGGGTTCATCGTCGGCAGCGTGACCGGCGACCCCACCGCGTGGCACCGGGACCGCGCGCTCGTGCGTCTCTGCTCGCGGCTCACCCTGATCCTCGCGCTGCCGTGCGCGCTGCGCGTCGCGGTGCAGTACCCGCTGTGGGCCGGCGACCACGTGGCGCTGCTCGGCACCGCCAAGATCGTGATGGGGTGGCCGCTCCAGATCGCCACGCTGGCCGCGATGGTCTATCTGCTCGGCCGCAACCACACGCCGGTCAGCGACCCGGAGGCGGCCGGCAAGCTGCTCTCCCGCGAGGCGCTGGAGATCCAGCCCAAGCTGCAGCCGCGGGACTGACGCGTCAGTCCTCGCCGTCCACGGCCTGGTGCTCGGTCGGCGCGAGCAGGTGCTCGAGGGCGTGCTCGGAGTCCATCGCGGCCACGAACAGGAGCTCGTCGCCGGACTCCAGGCTGCGGTCGGGCTCGGGCGCCTGGATCCCGTTGCTGCGCAGGATCGCGACCAGCACCACGTCGCGCGGCCACTGCACGTCGCCGACGCGCACGCCGACGTACGGGGAGTCCTCGGGCAGCGTGAGCTCCACCAGGCTGGCGTTCGAGCCGCGCAGCGAGAAGAGGCGGACGAGGTCGCCGACGGTGACGGCCTCCTCGACGAGCGCCGACATCATCCGTGGCGTGGAGACGGACACGTCGACGCCCCACGCGCCGCTGAACAGCCACTCGTTGTCGGGGTGGTTGACCCGCGCGACGGTGCGACCGATCCCGAACTCGGTCTTGGCGAGCAGGGAGACGACCAGGTTGGCCTTGTCGTCTCCCGTCGCGGCGATGACGACGTCGCACTGCTCCAGGCGTGCCGTCTCGAGGGCCGACATCTCGCAGGCGTCGGCCAGGAGCCAGTCGGCCTCCGGGATGGTGTCGGAGCGGATCGCGCGCGGGCTGCGGTCGATGAGCAGGACCTGGTGCCCGTTCTCGAGGAGCTCCGCGGCGACCGAGCGCCCGACAGCGCCGGCACCGGCGATGGCGACCTTCATGACTGCTCCTCCCGCGGGCCCTGCTCGAGCGAGCTGAAGACGTCGGCGGAGTCGGGGATCGCCGAGAAGAGCTGGAGCACGTCACCGTCCTGGAGCACCGTGTCGTCGGCCGGGATGAGTCCCGAGCCGAAGCGGGTGAGGCAGGCGACACGTCCTCCGGTCGCCGCCTCCAGCGCGGCGACGGTCGAGCCGACCCACTGGGCGGGGACGAGCACCTGGTCGGCGCGCACCTCGCCGCTGGGGTCGCGGTAGACCGGGTCGTGGCCGGCCGGCAGGAGCTTGCGGAGGACCTGGTCGGCGGCCCACGTGACCGTGGCGACCGTGGGGACGCCCAGCCGTTCGTAGACCTCGGCGCGGCCGGGGTCGTAGATCCGCGCCACGACGGTGTCCACACCGAACTGCTCGCGCGCGACCCGCGCGGAGATGATGTTGGAGTTGTCGCCGGACGAGACCGCCGCGAACGCGTCGGCGCGCTCGATCCCCGCGCGGCGCTGGACGTCGCGGTCGAAGCCGAGCCCGGTCACGGTCATCCCCGAGAACGAGGGCCCGAGGCGGCGGAACGCGTCGGCGTCGCTGTCGATGACGGCGAGCGAGTGACCGCGCTCCTCGAGGCGGTGCGCGAGCGTCGATCCGACGCGACCGCACCCCATGATCACGATGTGCACGCGATGACGCTACACCGGACAGGGCGGTGGCGAGCGCGGGCTGGGTCTGCCGGGTCTACGATCCTCGGGTGGGAATGGCCGAGCTGGGCAAGCGCATGGTCCTCGGGCGCAAGCTGCGCAGCACGCAGCTCGACGAGACGCTGCTGCCGAAGCGCATCGCGTTGCCCGTCTTCGCGAGCGACGCACTGTCGTCGGTGGCGTACGCACCGGACGAGATCTTCCTCGTCCTCTCGATGGGCGGGCTGTCGGCGTACGCGTTCAACTGGAAGATCGGTATCGCGGTCGCCGTCGTGATGATCACGGTCGTCGCGTCGTACCGGCAGAACGTGCGAGCCTATCCCAGCGGCGGCGGTGACTACGAGGTGGCGACGGTCAACCTCGGGCCTCGTGCCGGGGTGACGGTGGCCTCGGCGCTGATGGTCGACTACGTGCTGACCGTCGCGGTGTCGATCTCGTCCGGCGTCCAGAACGCGACCGCGGCGCTGCCGTGGCTCAACGGGCACGAGGCGGCCGCGGCGTCGCTGCTCGTCGTGCTCCTGGTCGCGGTCAACCTTCGCGGGCTGCGCGAGTCCGGTGCCGCGTTCGCGATCCCGTCGTACCTCTTCATGGTCTGCATCGTGGGGATGGCCGTCTGGGGATTCGTCCGGTACTCCTTCGGCGACCTGCCCGAGGTGGCGAGCGCCGACCTCGAGCTCGTGGCGGAGGAGCCTTACACGGGTGCCATCTCGGCGGTCGCGATGACGTTCCTGGTCGCGCGGGCCTTCTCCTCGGGCTGCGCCGCCCTGACCGGCGTCGAGGCGATCAGCAACGGTGTCCCGGCCTTCCGGCGCCCCAAGAGCAAGAACGCCGCGACGACGCTCGCCCTCCTCGGCCTCATCGCGGTCACCATGCTGATGAGCATCATCCTGCTGGCCGACCTGACGCACCTGCGGTTCGTCGAGGACCCGGCGACCCAGCTGTTGCGCGACGGCGTGCCGGTCGGGGACTCCTACGTCCAGGACACGGTCATCGGCCAGCTCGCCGCTGCCGTGTACGACAACGCCCAGCCGATGTTCTACCTGACGGTCGCCGTGACCGGCATCATCCTCGTGCTCGCCGCGAACACCGCGTTCAACGGGTTCCCGGTGCTCGGCTCGGTCCTCGCCCGCGACGGCCACCTTCCTCGGCAGCTCGACACCCGCGGCGACCGGCTCTCGTTCAGCAACGGCATCGTGCTCCTGGGCCTCGCGGCGATCGTGCTCATCGTGGCGTTCGACGCTCAGGTCACACGCCTGATCCAGCTCTACATCGTCGGTGTCTTCGTGTCGTTCACGCTCAGCCAGCTCGGCATGATCCGGCACTGGGGCCGCCACCTGCGCACCGAGACCGATCCTGCGGAGCGCGGCCGGATGATCCGGTCGCGCTGGGTCAACCGGTTCGGTCTCGCGATGACCGCGACCGTCCTCGTCATCGTCCTCATCACCAAGTTCCTCGCGGGCGCGTGGATCGCGATCACCGCGATGGTCGCGCTCTACCTCCTCATGCGGGCCATCCGCCGTCACTACGACGAGGTGGCCGAGGAGCTCGCGATCGAGGACTCCGACGTCACGCTGCCGTCGCGGGTGCACGCGATCGTGCTCGTCGGGCGCCTGCACAAGCCGGTCATGCGGGCGCTGGCGTACGCGCGGGTCTCGCGTCCGGACTCGCTGGAGGCGCTCACCGTGGACCTCGACCCGGAGGCGACGGCACGGCTGACCGAGCAGTGGGACGCCCTCGACCTGCCGGTGCCGCTGGTCGTCGTCGGCTCCCCGTACCGCGAGCTGGTCCGGCCGGTCATCAAGTACGTCAAGGAGCTCCGCCGGGCGAGCCCGCGCGACATCGTGATGGTCTACGTCCCGGAGTACGTCGTCGGGCGCTGGTACGAGCAGCTCCTGCACAACCAGACCGCGCTCCGGCTCAAGGGACGGCTGCTGTTCACGCCCGGCGTCCTGGTGACGAGCGTGCCCTACCAGCTGCAGTCGGCGAAGCGTCGCGGGCCCGAGCGCGTGCGCCCGGTGCCGGGCGAGGTGCGTCAGGGCCGGACGTTCAACGAGCGCCGGAAGCCCTGACCTGGTGTCCATGCGTCACCCTGGAGAGGTGAGCGCACCGACGGACGAGACCGAGGACCTGACCGGCACGAGGGTCGAGCTCGACGTCGGTCCCGTCGCCCACGGCGGCCACTGCGTCGCGCGGTGGGACGGGCGCGTCGTCTTCGTCCGGCACACCCTCCCTGGCGAGCGCGTGGTCGCGGAGATCACCGAGGGGGGTCCGGGTGACCGGTTCCTGCGCGCCGACGCGGTCGAGGTCCTCGACGCGGCGCCGGGACGGGTCGAGCCGCGGTGCCCGGTGTCGGGACCCGGCGGCTGCGGAGGGTGCGACTTCCAGCACGTCGACCTGGGCGTCCAGCGGGAGCTGCTCGGGGCGGTCGTCCGCGAGCAGCTCAGCCGTCTCGCGAAGATCGACCGGGAGATCGTCGTACGTCCCCCGCTCGACGACACCGCCCCCGACGGGCTCGGCTGGCGGACCCGGGTGACGTTCGCCGCGGACCCCGAGGGGCGCCTCGGGCTGCGCAAGCACCGCTCGCACGAGGTGATCCCGCTCGACGACTGCCCGATCGCGTCGGCGTCGCTGCCGCCGGTGCTCACCGAGCCGTGGCCGGCGGCGCGCGTGACCGCGGTGGCCGGGACGGACGGCGACCGGCTCGCGGCGGCGTACGACGTCACCGGTCCGCTGCCGGAGGTCGAGGCCGACGGGATCGTCGCCGACGGTCGCCGCGTCACCGGACGCGCGTGGGTCCGCGAGCGGGTCGGCCACCGGGAGTTCCGGGTCGGTGGTGCGGGTTTCTGGCAGGTGCACCCGCGCGCGGCCGCCACGCTGGTCGACGCGGTGATGCGCGCCGCGCAACCGCGCCCGGGGGAGCGGGTCGCCGACCTGTACGCCGGGGTGGGGCTGTTCACCGCCTTCCTCGCCGAGGCGGTCGGCAGCGACGGGTCCGTGCTGAGCGTCGAGGGCGATCCACGGGCGTCGCGGGACGCCCGGCGCAACCTGCACGACCTTCCTCAGGCGCGGGTCGTCAACGGCGACGTCGAGCGGGCGCTCCGGCACGGTCAGGCGGGGGACCGGTGCGACCTCGTGGTGCTCGACCCGCCGCGGACCGGCGCGCGGGCCAAGGTCGTCCGCCGGGTGGCGGCGCTGCGGCCGCGCCGCGTCGTGTACGTGGCGTGCGACCCCGCCGCGCTCGCCCGTGACGTCGCGACCTTCTCCTCGGAGGGCTACGAGCTGGGCGACGTGGAGGCGTACGCGCTCTTCCCGATGACCCACCACGTCGAGTGCGTCGCCGTGCTCGACCGCCGCGTCTGATCCCTCGCCCGAAGGTCGTCGACGCTTGCGCGTGTCGATCGGGCGGTCGTGACTCCCGGGCGCGAGACACTTCACGCGTGACCTACGCCGACCCGTCCCGCTGCCCCAGCTGCGGCGCCCCCGCGAGCGGCTCCTGGCGCTGTGCTCGTTGCGGTATCGAGCTGCGCGGCGAGCGCCCTCTCGCGCTCCTGCGCCTGCTGGGCGAGGCCGACAGCGTCCTGGCCCAGATGGAGACCGAGGCGGCGTCGTGGCGCCGGGAGCAGGGTGGTGCCGCGGCGGCAGCCGCGCCGCCCGCCGCGCCGCCCGCCGCGGCCCCGCCGGTCACCGCCCCTGCCGCGCCGCAGCCACCGACGTACGGGGCGCCACCGCCCTGGTCGCCGCGCCACCCGTCGTACGGCGCTCCGCAGCAGCCGCGCCACACCTGGACGGTCGGCGGCACGCTCCTGGCGCTCGGCGCGCTGTGCCTCGTGGTCGCGGCGTTCGTCTTCGTCGCCGTCACGTGGGGGCGGATCGGGCTCACGGGCCGCACCCTCATCCTCCTCGCGGTCACCAGTGCGGCCTGCGCCGCCGCGGCCTGGCTGACGACGCGTCGTCTGCGCGCCTCCGCCGAGGCCCTGTGGACGGTCACCGGCTTCCTCGCCGCCTTCGACACCGGCGCCGCGATGTCCGCAGGCCTCCTGGGACTTGACGAGGTGGACGGCGAGGTCGTCGTCCTCGGGTTCTCGGTCCTCCTCGCCGGGGCGGGTGCGGCGGTCGCGCTCTGGTCGCGCCGGTGGATGTCGACCCTCGTCTCCGCCCAGCTCGGGGTGGCGGTCGGCAACGTGGCCGCCGCGATCGCGCTCGTCCTGCTCGTCGACGTCGACCTGCGCTGGACCCTGACGCCGGTCGCGGCCGCCGTGGTCCTCCTCGCCCTGCTCTGCTGGCGCGGCTCGCTGCTGGTGGCGGCCTGGGTGACCGGTCTGGCGGGCGCGTCGATGCTCGGCCTCGCGGCGCTCTGGATCGTCACGGCCGTCGCCATCGCCCCGACCTTCGCCGACCGGTGGTCCGGCGGGGAGGCGCCCGCGGCCCTGCTGCACGGCGCGATCGTCGTGGCGCTCGCCGCGGTCGTCGCGCACGCGTTCGCCGGGCACGTGGCGCACCTGGCCGTGGACCTGATCCGTGGGATCGGCGCCTTCGACGCGGCGGTGTGCCTCGCCGCGGTGCTCCTCCTGAGGGGCGACACCCTCCACGTCGAGGCGGCGTCCGTCACCTGGATCGCGGTCCCGCTCGCGCTGACCCTGGCCGGACTGGTGCACGCGCGCTGGTCTCGCGGGTGGGAGACCGGCGTCCGCTCCGCCGCGGCCGTCGCCGCCGCGCCGCTGGTCGGCGGCGTGCTGGTGTCCGGCATCGAGTCCCTCGTGGCGGTGCTGGAGTCGTGGTCGCCCGGGTGGGTGTCCGAGGTCGGGCTGCGTCTCTCGTCCGACCCGTCGCTGCCCGCAGGATCGGCGTGCGCGCTGTGGGTCGGAGCGGCGGTCGTCCTCGCGGTGGCGGCGTGGTGGCCGGTGCCGTCCAGGACGCCACCGTTGCGACGGCTGCTCCTGACGTCCGCGGCGGTGCTCGTCGTCGGCGGGCTCGGCGTCCTGATCGTGCTCCTCGACGCCCCGGTCGTCCTGCTCGCGCTCGGCCTGCTCGTCGCGGCGGGCGCCGCCGCGACCGCCTGGATCCTGCTCCCGCGCGCGTCGGCGGCGGCACCCGGCGCCGCGGTGCTGGCGGTCGTGTGCGGAGTGCTGTCCGCGCTCGTGCCGATCGGTTCGGCGGGCGCGGCGACGCTGGTCTGGTCGGGCGGCGCGGCGGTCGCCGTGCTCGTGGCCGCCACGACGTACGCCACCCGGCCGGCGGGCAGGGACCGCGACGACGGCCTGATGCTCGCGACCGCCGCGGCGGCGGCGCTCGCGGTCGCGGCTGTCGTCGGATGGACCGACGTGGCAGGGGCCGGGGCCCGGACCATCGCGGTGGTCGCGGCGGCCCTCGCGGCCGTGCTGCTCCTCGCCAGCGCCGTCCCGGGGCTGCCCTGGCCGGTCCGTCTGCCGCTCGAGGTGGTCGCGCCCACGACGGGCGTCGTGGCGCTGGGGTTCGCCGCGTCGGTCGGCACGGCGTGGTTCAGCCTCGTCCTCACCGTGCTCGGCGTCGCGGCCGCGGCGGTCGGCCTGCTGCGTGCGGACCGACGGGCGTACGCGTGGACCGGCGCAGCACTGCTCGGCCTGGCGTACGTCCTTCGCCTGGCCGCCGCCGACGTCGGGGTGGTGGAGGCCTACACCCTGCCGTTCGGTCTGATCCTCCTCGGCATCGGGACCGCCCTCGTCCTGAAGGACCGCGCGCGCTCCACCGACGTCCTCTGGCCCGGTCTCACGCTGGTGCTGCTGCCGAGCCTCCCGCAGGCGCTCGGCGACCCCACGTCCGTGCGCGGCCTTCTCCTGGCGCTGGCCGCGGTCGCGGTCCTGGCAGTGGGGGCGGTCGCGCGGTGGCGGGCTCCGTTCGTCGTGGGTGCCGTCCTGACCGGCGTGCTCGTCGTGCGCTGGGCCGGCCCGTTCGTCGGCGACCTCCCGCGGTGGATCCCGCTCGGCGTCGTCGGGGTCGCGCTGGTGCTGGTCGGCGCCACCTGGGAGGCCCGGGTGCGCGACGCGCGCACGGTCGTGGCGTACGTCCAGCGGTTGCGCTGAGCGACCGTCGAACCAGCCGTGAAAGCTCGTCACCACGCCGGTCGGCGAGGCTCACCATGGGAGCGGAAGACGGCAGCAGCCGCCGGGCGGCCGTTGCTCGTGACCCTCGTCACGTGCTTGGATACCGGCACCTGCGCCGGGGACGGCACGGGCACGGGGGCCGACGATGGTGACGACGAGCAGGGGAGCACGTATGGAGATCGTCGAGCTGACGCGTGAGCATGCCGACGACATCGTGACCTGGAGCTATCCGGAGCCGAACGGCTGCTACGACCTCACCGGCATGGACCCCCGGCACTTCACCGATCTCTCCCACGGCTTCTGGGCTCTCCTCGACGAGGGCCGCCTCGTCGGCTACCGCTGCTACGGGCGGCAGGCGCGGGTCCCGGGCTTCGCCTACGACGACGGCGCGCTGGACATCGCCGGCGGCCTTCGGCCCGAGCTGACGGGCCAGGGGCTGGGCCAGGTGGCGATCTCGACCGGCCTCGACTTCGCTCGCGACCGGTTCGAGCCGCAGGCCTTCCGGGTGACGGTCGCCGACTTCAACGTGCGCGCGCTCAAGGTCGTGGACGCGCTCGGCTTCGTGGCGGTCGAGAAGTTCGAGTCGCCGAGCGATGCCCGCACCTACGTCGTGCTGGTCCGCCCGGCCTGACAGGCCGGGGTCCGGCCCGGGCCGGACACGCCGGGGTCCCGCGCTCGCTCGCGCGCGCCTGGGAAAGTTTGATAGCGTGTATCTTGACATCGAGATAAATCACGAGCGGCCCACTAAGGCCAGCCTGATCGCGCAGCAGTCCGTTGCGCGCGCGACGATAGAAGGCGATGCCGCTCGAGGGCCCGCTTCCTGACCGCGGGCTCCGGCAGGACGAACGAGGAGAGGCGATGGCCAGCGTCAACAGCTTCAACGCGAAGGAAACCCTGAACGTCGGGGACGCCGCGTACGAGATCTACCGGCTGGGGGCGGTGACCGGCGAGGGCCTGGACGTCGACTCGCTGCCGTTCAGCCTCAAGGTGCTCCTGGAGAACCTGCTCCGCACCGAGGACGGCGCCGACATCACGGCCGACGACATCAAGGCGCTCGCCGGCTGGGACGCGGACGCGGACCCGAGCAAGGAGATCCAGTTCACGCCCGCCCGCGTGATCATGCAGGACTTCACCGGCGTCCCGTGCGTCGTCGATCTCGCCACGATGCGCGAGGCGATGGCCGACCTCGGTGGTGACCCGAGCAAGATCAACCCGCTCGCGCCCGCCGAGATGGTCATCGACCACTCGGTCATCGCCGACGTCTTCGGCACGCCGGACGCGTTCGAGCGCAACGTCGAGATCGAGTACGAGCGCAACCGCGAGCGCTACCAGTTCCTGCGGTGGGGCCAGACGGCGTTCGACGACTTCAAGGTCGTCCCGCCGGGCACCGGCATCGTGCACCAGGTCAACATCGAGCACCTCGCCCGCACGGTCTTCACCCGCACCGTCGACGGCGTGCTCCAGGCCTACCCGGACACCTGCGTCGGCACCGACTCCCACACCACCATGGTCAACGGCCTCGGCGTCGTGGGCTGGGGCGTCGGCGGCATCGAGGCCGAGGCCGCCATGCTCGGCCAGCCCGTCTCGATGCTCATCCCGCGCGTCGTCGGCTTCAAGCTGTCGGGCGAGCTCCCGGAGGGCTCGACCGCGACCGACCTCGTGCTCACGATCACCGAGATGCTGCGCGAGCACGGCGTCGTCGGCAAGTTCGTCGAGTTCTACGGCTCGGGCGTCGGCGCCGTCCCGCTGGCCAACCGCGCCACGATCGGCAACATGAGCCCCGAGTACGGCTCGACCATCGCGGTCTTCCCGATCGACGACGAGACCACCAAGTACCTCCGCCTGACCGGCCGTTCCGAGGAGCAGATCGCGCTCGTCGAGGCGTACGCGAAGGCCCAGGGCCTCTGGCACGACCCCGACCACGAGCCGCGCTACTCCGAGTACCTCGAGCTCGACCTCGCCACGATCGTCCCGTCGATCGCCGGCCCGAAGCGTCCCCAGGACCGCATCGTCGTCTCCGACGCCAAGCAGGCCTTCCGCGGCGCGCTGCGCAACTACGTCGAGCACGCGGAGGAGCCGCCGATCGGCGCGTACGACGAGGCGCTCGAGGAGTCCTTCCCCGCGTCCGACGCACCTGCGGCCCACGAGGACGTCCACGGCCAGACGCCGGCGACGGACTACCTGTCGCTCGCTCCGAAGGACAACGGGCGCGCCAGCAACCCGCAGCGCGTCACGACCGAGGACGGCACGACGTACGAGCTCGACCACGGCGCGGTCACGATCGCGGCGATCACGTCGTGCACCAACACGTCGAACCCGTCGGTCATGATCGGCGCCGCGCTGCTGGCGAAGAACGCCGTCGAGAAGGGCCTGTCCCGCAGGCCGTGGGTCAAGACCACCCTCGCCCCCGGGTCGAAGGTCGTCTCCGACTACTACGAGCGTGCCGGCCTCACGCCGTACCTCGACAAGCTCGGCTTCAACCTCGTCGGCTACGGCTGCACCACCTGCATCGGCAACTCGGGCCCGCTCATCCCCGAGGTCTCGCAGGCGGTCAACGACGGCGACCTCGCCGTCACCTCGGTCCTGTCGGGCAACCGCAACTTCGAAGGCCGCATCAACCCCGACGTGAAGATGAACTACCTGGCGTCCCCGCCGCTGGTCGTCGCGTACGCGCTGGCCGGCACGATGGACACCGACCTGTTCAACGACTCGCTGGGCAAGGACCAGGACGGCAACGACGTCTTCCTCAAGGACATCTGGCCGTCGCCGTCGGAGGTCGAGGAGGTCGTCGCCGGTGCGATGTCGGCCGACACCTTCAAGAGCGAGTACGCCGACGTCTTCGCCGGCGACGAGCGCTGGCAGTCGCTGCCGACGCCCGAGGGCGACGTCTTCGAGTGGGACCAGGACTCGACCTACGTCCGCAAGGCGCCGTACTTCGACGGCATGCAGCACGAGCCGTCGCCGGTCACCGACATCGAGGGTGCTCGCGTCCTGCTCAAGCTCGGCGACTCGGTCACGACCGACCACATCTCGCCCGCCGGTGCGATCAAGAAGGACAGCCCGGCCGGCAAGTACCTCGCCGACCACGGTGTCCAGCCGCGCGACTTCAACTCGTACGGCTCGCGTCGCGGCAACCACGAGGTGATGATCCGCGGCACGTTCGCCAACATCCGCCTGCGCAACCAGCTCGCGCCGGGCACGGAGGGCGGCTTCACCCGTCAGCTCAACGAGGACCCTTCGACAGGCTCAGGACAAGCGGCTGTCACGACCGTCTTCGAGGCGTCGGAGAAGTACATCGCGGCGGGCATCCCGCTGGTCGTGCTGGCCGGCAAGGAGTACGGCTCGGGCAGCTCGCGCGACTGGGCGGCGAAGGGCACCGCGCTCCTCGGCGTCAAGGCCGTCATCGCCGAGTCGTACGAGCGCATCCACCGTTCGAACCTCATCGGCATGGGCGTCCTGCCGCTGCAGTTCCCGGAGGGCCAGAACGCCGAGTCGCTCGGTCTCACCGGCGAGGAGACCTTCTCCTTCACCGGCGTCACCGAGCTCAACGAGGGCCGTACGCCCCGGACGGTGAAGGTCACGGCGACCGGCACCGACGGGCAGGCCGTCGAGTTCGACGCGGTCGTGCGCATCGACACGCCGGGGGAGGCGAACTACTACCGCAACGGCGGCATCATGCCGTACGTGCTGCGCTCGCTCATCGGCTGAGCGCACGCCACCCCGCTTCGGCGGTGAGTCCGGTCCCACCCGTCCGTACGACGGAGGGACCCGGCTCACCGCCGAAGGCGCTTCTCACGCCCGGGTCTCGATTTTGTTGCGTCAGTGACAAAATCGGGTCCGGGCGTGCTACGTTCGCGTCGCCCGCACGAGAGCGCAAGGGAGCGGACGCGTGCCACTGCAGCAGCAGCGACCGACAGGCAAGGGTGCGAACCAGGAGGCGGTACGCCGTCACAACCTGGGCACCCTCCTCGGTCACGTCCACCGCGACGGCGACGTCTCGCGAGCCGACCTCACCACCCGCATGGGCCTCAACCGCTCGACGATCGCCGCGCTCGTCGGCGAGCTCGAGCGGCTCGGCGTCGTCGCCCAGGCGGCACCTCGAGGTGACCGCCAGGGTGCGGGCCGGCCGTCCCTGCACGTACGCCCGGGCGAGCGCCAGGTCTGCGTGATCGCGGTCGAGCTGCGGGTCGAGAGCGTCGAGCTCGCGCGGGTCGGTCTCGGCGGTGAGGTGCTCGGGCGCGCGTCGTCGCCGGTCGCATCCGGAGCGACGCCGGAAGTCGTGGCCGACCAGGTGGCGCGGACCGCCTCCGAGCTCCTCGTCGACGTGCCGGACGACGCGCTGCTCGTCGGCATCGGTGTCGGCATGCCGGGCATCGTGTCGACCGAGGACGGCCGGATCCACTACGCCCCCAACCTGTCGTGGACCGACGTGGCGTTCAGCGACCTGCTCCAGGAGCGCGTCGGGGGGCAGGTGCCCGTCGTGATCGGGAACGACGCCAACCTCGGTGTCCTCGCCGAGCATGCGCGGGGCGTCGCCCGCGGGATGTCCGACGTCGTCTACCTGTCCGGCGACGTCGGGGTCGGCGGCGGCCTCATCACGCGGGGGCGCAGCCTGCTCGGCACGGTCGGCTACGCCGGCGAGGTCGGCCACATGCGCATCTCGTCGGAGGGACGGCGCTGCCGCTGCGGCAACCGAGGGTGCTGGGAGACGGAGATCGGCGCGGTCGCGGTGGCGGACGCCCTCGGGACGCCGTCGCACGACATCGCGCACCTCGTGTCACTTCTTGAGGAGGTCCGGACGCCCTCGCTGCCGCTGCGCGAGGTCGGCTACAAGCTCGGCGTCGGGATCACCAACCTCATCAACATCTTCGACCCGCAGGTCGTCATCCTCGGCGGCCTCCTCAGCGCGCTGTATCCCGCCGTGCGGCCCGACGTCGACGCGGAGGTGCGTCAGGGCACGCTCGACTCCGCCGACCGGCGCACCGAGGTCCTGCTCCCCGGGCTCGGCCGTGACTCGGTGCTGGTCGGTGCGGGAGAGCTCGCATTCACCGCGATGATGGCGGACCCGCTGCTCGTGGTCGCCGAGGCTGAGCGGGCCCTGCAGCGGGTCCGCGTCGCGACGACGGCCTGACGCTCATGCCCGCAGCTCCTTCTCGAGCGGTGTGGGGAAGCTCGCGCTGATCGTGGCGCCGCCGAGCCGCGCATGGAGCCGCTCCGCCTGGTGCTCGATCGCCGTCCGTGCCGCAGACCCGACGTCCTCGAGGAGCCGGTGCACGACCTCGCCGTCGGGGCGGACCGCCCAGCCGCCGACGATCCGTCCGTCCCACCACACGGTCGGCCCGATGTTGCCCATCCGGTCGAACAGCCGCTCGCGGTGCTCTCCGAGATACCAGGAACGGTGCTTCCAGCCCATCGGCGTCGGGTCGAGCGCCGGCAGGAGCGCCGCGCCGGGCTCGGGTGCCGGCGGGATCTCGGTGCCGGCGAGCGCGAGGCCCGGACCGTCGTCGAGGGTGACGTCGACGAGGTCGAGGCCCGCGAGGGCGGCCCGGGTCTGCGACTTGTTCCATCCGGTCCACCACTGGAGGTCGTCGGCGGTCGCCGGGCCGAAGGCGTCGAGCCAGCGCTCGGCCAGCCGCGTCCGCGCCTCGGGCTCGGCGATCTCGGGTATGCCGCCCGGGAACCATGCCTCGATCGGGGCCCAGGTGTGGTGGCGCGACGTCCACGACCCGCGCGGCTCGGTCCGGACCATCCGGCCCTCGGCGGAGAGCAGGGCCAACGTCGGAGAGGTCACCGTCCGCCGGACGTCCCAGGCCTTGTCGGTCGTGGGGAGGATCGCCGTCCGGAGCCCCGGCACGGCCTCGCCGAGCTGCGCCCCTGTCGCCGTGCCCGCGTCGCGCAGCGCCGCGTCCACGCCCTTCTCCACCTCCGCCAGCCAGGCGTCCGGGTCGGGGACGGGGGGATCCGTGGGAAGCGTGACGAGCTGTTTGAGCAGACGCGTGCGCAGCGTCCGGGCGACGCCCAGGCTCGCGCCGCTGTGGATGATCGGCACGTCGTCGCGGTCGGCGACGAAGAGGGTGCGCCGCATCGCGAGGACGCGGACCAGCGTCCTGCGCTCGTACATCGCCGCGCGCACGTCCTCGAGCGTCAGGGCCGCGGACCGCGCGAGCGCCGACAGGTAGACGGTCGCCGGGTCGGTGGCGTGCAGGACGAGCACGCCGCGCACCACGTCCTCGACCGTCGGCGGCGTGTCGCCGGGGGAGGCCCCGACCCGGTGCCGGACGACCAGGCGGTGGCGGCGTTGCTCGTCGGTGATGCGCACCTGCCCATCCTGGCGTACGGCGCCGACGGTTCCGGTCGGCCGCAGCTCGGTACGACTCGTACGCTGACGGCGTGACCATCCACTCCGAGCACCCGTTCCTGCCGCCCGAGGGCGAGCGCGACCCCGTACGCCGCTTCCGCGGCCGGCTCGCACAGGCGGTCACGGTGTGCACCGCAGGCACGGGGGAGGGCCGCGTCGGACTGACCGTCTCGTCGCTGGTCCTGGCCGACGGGGACCCGGCGCACGTGCTGCTGCTGGTCGACGAGGACAGCGACCTCGCCGACGGGCTGGCGCCAGGGGAGCCGCTCGTGGTCAACGTGCTGGGAGCGCGTGACCGGGCCCTCGCGGACCCGTTCGCCGGGACGGCGCCCGCACCCGGCGGGCCCTTCACCCTGGGTCGCTGGCGCGCGACGGCGTACGGCCCGGTGCTCGAGACGGCGACCGCGTGGCTGGGCGCTCGGGTCGCCTCGGAGCCGCGCCAGGTCGGCTGGCCGCTGCTCGTCGACGCCGCGGTCGAGCACGTCGAGATCGGGGACGACGCGGCGGCGCTCACGCACCTGCGCGGGCGGTACGTGGACCTCGGCTGACGCGGGATCTAACAGTGCTTGTACAAGTGCTGTTAGATTGTCGCGATGACCACGCCCGACCCGACCGACGAGAACTTCTGGCGCCCCCTGCGCGACCTGCAGGACGCCATGGACGCGGATCTCGCCGCGCTCTACCGAGACCGGGGCCTCGCCGTACGCCCGCGGCTGACGAAGCCGCTGATCAAGCTCGCCCGCGGTGGTCCGATGACCATCCGGGAGCTCGCCGACGCCCTGGGTGTCACCCACTCGGCGGCGAGCCAGACGGTGGCCGTGCTGCGCGAGGACGGCCTCGTCGCGTCGTCGGCGGGCCGTGACGCCCGGACGCGGGTCGTGAGCCTCACGGAGCGGGGGCACGACCTGGTGCCGCTGCTCGAGGCCGAGTGGCGTGCGACCGAGCGGGCGATCGCCGAGCTGGACGGGGAGGTCCCGTACTCGTTGCTCGCCGTGGTCGCCGACTTCGAGCGGGCGCTGCGGCGACGCTCGTTCAAGGAGCGGGTCGCGGACCTGCTCCCGGGCGCGGGCGCGGAGTGAGTGCGCGAGGCCGCCTGATCGACGTCGCGCCGCTGCGCACCGGGCGGGCGTTCCGCCGGCTCTGGCTAGGAAGCTTGCTGGCGGCGCTGGGCGGGCAGATGAGCATGGTCGCCCTCCTCCAGCAGGTGTGGGACCTGACGGGCAGTGCCGCACTCATGGGCACGCTCGGGCTCGCCCACGCCGTGCCGATGGTCGTGCTCGGCCTGTACGGCGGTGCGCTGGCCGACTCCTACGACCGCCGTCGCGTCGTGCTCGCGACCACCGGAGGCGCCTCCGTGGTCGCGGTGGCGCTCGCCCTGCAGGCCGCGGCCCGGGTCGAGGCTCTCGCCGTCGTGCTCGCCCTGGTCGCCGTCCAGGCCGGGTGCGGGGCGCTCGGGGCGCCGGCGCGCCGTGCCCTGATCGCCCGGCTGCTGCCCGGGGACCAGGTGGCCGCCGGCGTCGCGGTCACCCACGTCGGGTTCCAGGTGGCGATGCTGGTCGGACCCGCGCTGGGCGGCGTGCTGGTCGCCGTCGGCGGGACCGCCTCCTGCTTCGCCGGCCAGGCCGTGCTCCTGGTCGTGGCGTGGGGGACGACCCGCGGGCTCCCGGCCGTCCCTGCTCGAGGGGACGGGGGAGGGGTGCAGGATCGGGTGCCGCGGCAGCGCGCCGCCGTCCGGCGCGGCCTCGCGTACGTGGTGCGGTCGCCCGCGCTGCGCGGTGCCGTGCTCACCGACGTGCTCGCGACCGTGCTCGTGATGCCGGTGTCGCTCTTCCCCGTGGTCGTGGACGCGCGCTTCGGCGGCGACCCGGCGGTCACCGGTCTGCTCCTGTCCGCGGTCGGGGCAGGGGGCATCCTCGGCGGGCTCGCGTCCGGCGTCGCGTCGCGGGCCGAGCACCCGGGCCGCGTGATGGTCGTGGCGGCGACGACCTGGTGCGCCGGGGTCGCCGCGTTCGGCGCCTCACCGTGGCTCCTGCCGGCGCTGGCGGCCCTCGCCGTCGCGGGAGCGGCCGACACCCTGGCGGTGATCGCGCGCGGCGTGGTGACGCAGCTCGCCGCGACCGACGGCTACCGCGGCCGCGTCTCGTCGGTGGAGCACGTCGTCGGGGTCGCCGGACCGGACCTGGGCAACGCCCGCGGGGGAGTGGTCTCCGGTCTCACCTCGCCCGAGGTCGCCCTGGTCTCCGGCGGCCTCGTCGGTGCGGCCGGCGTGCTCGCGGTGGCGGCGACGCACCCCGCGCTGCGCGCCTTCAGCCGCGCGTCGCCCGCCGTCCCGCACGCGCCGCGAAGGCGTCCAGCGCGTCGATGACCTCGGGGCACTGCCACACGCGGTTGCGGGCGCCGGTGCCGACCTGGACCAGGATGCCCGCCTCGACGAGACGGTCGATCGCACCCTGGGCGGCGACGTCGCTGATGCCGAGCTCGCGCGCGACCAGCGGGTTGTCGACCGCCGGGTGGCGGACCAGCAGCGCCGGCATCCGGTGCACGGCGGCATGCCGGCGGGCGACGACGCGGGCCGTCCAGTCGTCGCGCAGGGCGAGGAGCTCGGCGACCAGCAGGTTGCCGTTGGCGATCGCGCGCAGCGTCGCGCCGGCCATCTCGGACACGATCGGACCCGGGTCGCCGGCCCGGTAGGCACCCAGTGCGGAGAAGTAGCGCGACGTGTCGGTCAGCAGCCCCGCCGAGATCGGCACCGTGACCCGCTGGGAGACGCCCTTCCCGCGCAGCATGGCGTGCACGAGCGCCCGTCCGGTGCGGCCGTTGCCGTCGGTGAACGGGTGGATCGTCTCGAACTGCGCGTGCGCGAGCGCGGCCTGGACCAGCACCGGCAGGTCGTCGCGGGCGACGAAGGCGAGCAGGTCCGCCATCGCCTCCGGGACCCGGCTGTGGTGAGGCGGCACGAACTCGGCGGCGTGCGGCCCGTACGAGGTGCCGCCGACCCACACCTGCTCCTCGCGCCAGCGTCCGGCGTGCCCGGGGTCGCTGTCGGCGAGCAGCGTGCGGTGCAGGGCCAGGACGGAGTCCAGGTCGAGATGGTCGGCCAGGGCGAGAGCGGCGCGCATCGTCGCCACGTTGCGTGCGACCAGGCGTGCGTTCGGGCCGGCGGTGGCCCCGATCTCGGCCAGGGCCAGCTGGCGGGCGCCCGCGGTGAGGTTCTCGATCTGGGACGACGAGGCGGACTCGCTGCGGAGCAGGATCGTGCTCATCGGCCCGAGCTCGGTGACGTCGCCCGCGGACTCGGGCTCGTGGACGTCGCTGAACGCGCGCGACACCGACGCGTCGAAGCGGGCGACCTCGACCGCGGCCTCCTCCGCCTCCGCGACCAGGGAGGAGTCGAGGTCGACCGCGAGAGCGGCGATGGGCGGGACCACGGCCGCCTGGTACGGACCGGCGTGCCGGCGCCGCTGCGTGCGCGAGATGCCGGAGTCGGGCAGGCGGGTCCACGGGTGGTCCTCCCACCCCAGAGCCGGCCACGGAACCTTCTCCATGGGGGCATCTTACCGAAGGTTTCGCATTTTACCTTCGGTAGCTGACGTGCGCCCGCTCGCTCACGACGCGAGCGCGGCCCGGATGCGCCCGGCGTACGCGTCCGCCTCGCCCGCGGCGTACTTCGTGCGCGGCCAGAAGAACCCGCGCAACCCGTCCCCCTTGGTCCGGGGGACGACGTGGACGTGCAGGTGCGGCACCGACTGCGAGACCACGTTGTTCTCCGCGACCCACGTCCCCTGCGCGCCGAGGACCTCGGGCAGCGCCCGGGCGACACGCTGGACGACCGCGAAGTACGGCCCGAGCCGGTCGGACGCGAGATCGGGCAGCGTCACCACGTGGGCGCGCGGGACGACGAGGACGTGGCCCTTGAACACGGGACGATGGTCGAGGAACCCGATCGTGTCGGCGTCGTCGTACACGATGGGGGCGTCGAGCTCGCCTGCCACCACCCGGCAGAACGTGCACGACGGGTCGTACGACGGGTCCTTCACCGGTCCGGTCCACGCAGACATGGAGGCATCGAACCATGACGGCACGGCTGTCACCCGACGACCTGGCGCGTCGCACGCTGGCGCGTCAGCTGCCCGAGCCGAGCGGCACGGGCGTCGCCGACCTCGTCGCGCTGTACGCCGCGCTCGGGCCGGTGCAGACCCAGGTCCCGCGCGCGGCGTTCCTCTTCGCCTCCTCGCGCCTGCCCGGCATCACCCACGAGACCGTCGTCGAGGCGTTCGAGTCGTACGCGCTGGTCAAGGGCACGACGCTGCGCGGCACCGTCCACAGCTCGACGGCGCGCCACCACGCCTGGTCGGCCGCTGTGGCCGGCCCGCGCCTGGGGATGGCGCTCCCGAAGGCGCTGCGGCTCGACCGCCTCACGACCGACGACGTCCGCGCGGAGACGGCGTCGTACGCCCGCGACGACTGGCGCGACCGCGACGCGCTCGTCGAGCACGTGGCGCGCTGGCTCGCCGAGCGGGAGTCCGACGGCCACGGCGTCGTGGCGGACTCGCACGCGCGCAACCTGCTCTGGGGCTCCCCGCAGCTGGTCCGACGACCCCCCGACCGTCGCTGGCACACCCGCACGGACACGCAGCACCGGCTCGCCACCGAGGTCTACGCCGTCGACGCCGCCGACCACGACCCGGAGGTGGCGCGGCGGGAGCTGGTGCGCGTCCACCTCGCGTCGTACGGCCCGGTGACCCGGCGCGACGTCGCGTGGTGGCTCGGCGACACCCTTCGCCCCGTGGACGCCGCGATCGACGCGCTCGGCGACGAGGTCGTGCGCTTCGAGGGGCCCGACGGCCGGGTCTACCTGGACCTCGCCGACGCCCCCGACGGGAGCACGTACGACGGAGGGCTCCGGCTGCTGCCGGAGTTCGACGGGCTGCTGCTCGGCTTCGAGGGCACGGGGCCGGAGCGGGCCCGGTTCACCACGCCCGACAACCACGAGCGGATCTTCAACCGGGTCAACGGCACGACGACGCCGATGGTCCTCGACGGGACCCGCATCGTCGCGCAGTGGCGGATCGTCCCGCGGGGGAGCCGCGTCGACGTCGAGGTGATCCCGCTGCCCGGGGAGCGGGCCCCCGACGAGGCGGCGGTCGCGAAGGCCCTGCCTGCGGTGGAGGCGGTCCTGGCGACGACGGTGGCGGACCTGCGGACGACCGCGTGAGCCGCGGCGAGCGTTCGGAGACCGGTCCCGCGCCGTTCATCCTGCGTTCCTCAGGCGTTGCCCGCGCTCGGAGAGGGTGAGGCGACCATCCCCCCGACCGAGGAGCCCCTGTGTCCCGCCTGCTCCGCCGCAGTGCCGGAGGCGTCGCCGCCGTCGCGCTGATCGCGGCGTTCGTCCCCGCCGCCTTCGCCGAACCCGGCACCCGTGCCGACCACGACCGTCACGGCCCCGGGAAGTCCGCCGCGAAGGCCACGGCCTTCCACCGCACGGCGACGTACCCGGTCTACCGCAACCTCCCCGCCGACGTCGCGAGCACCGACGAGACCGTCGCCGAGATCTCCGACGTCTCCCCGGACGGGCGGACCCTCGTCTACACCGACGCGCCGGGGAAGCGGATCGGCTTCCTCGACATCTCCGACGCGTCGCGACCCCGCGGCCTCGGGACGCTCTCGCTCGTCGAGCTCGGCGATGCCGACGACCAGCCCACCTCCGTCGCGGTCGTCGGCCGGTACGTCCTCGTCGTGGTCGACACGAGCACGTCGTTCACCGACCCCTCCGGCCGGCTCGACGTCATCCGCCTGTCGGACCGCTCGCGCGTGCGCAGCATCGACCTCGAGGGTCAGCCCGACTCGATCGCGGTCAACGCCGACGAGACCCTTGCGGCGGTCGCGATCGAGAACCAGCGCGACGAAGAGGCCACCCCGCCCGGTGGGAAGGAGGGCGACCTGCCCCAGGCGCCGGCCGGCTTCGTCCAGGTCCTCGACCTCGACGGCGCGCCGGCGACGTGGTCCGCCGACCGTGTCGACCTCGTCGCCCCGGACGGCAGCGCGCTGCCGGAGCTGGTGGAGGCCGGGCTCGCCGAGCCGACCGACCCCGAGCCGGAGTACGTCGCGATCAACGGCCGCGACGAGCTGGCCGTCACGCTGCAGGAGAACAACGGCGTCGCTCTGATCGACCTGCGCAGCCGCCGGCTCACCTCCGTCTTCTCCGCGGGGACGGTCGACCTCGACGGGATCGACGCCACCAAGGACGGCGTGATCGCTCCCGACGACAGCCTCACCGGCGTACGCCGTGAGCCCGACGCGATCGCGTGGGTCGACGACGACCACCTGGCCACCGCCAACGAGGGCGACTGGAAGGGCGGGTCGCGCGGCTGGACGGTGTTCGACATCGACGGCGAGGTCGTCTGGGACGCCGGCAACACCCTCGAGCGGGCGGTGGTCCGCCACGGCCTGCACAACGAGGACCGCGCCGCCAAGAAGGGCACCGAGCCGGAGGGCATCGCGGTCGCGACGATCGGCGGGACGCGCTACGCGTTCGTCGGCTCGGAGCGCAGCAACGTCGTCGCCGCGTACGACGTCGCCGACCCGGCCCACCCGGTGCTGCGCCAGATGATCCCGACCACGAACGGCCCCGAGGGCCTGCTCCCCGTCCCCGAGCGCGGACTGCTCGCCGTCTCCAGCGAGACCGACGACGCGAGCGTCGGGGTCCGCGCCTCGGTGGGCCTCTACCGACTGGGCAAGGGCGCGGCGGAGTTCCCGTCGATCGTCTCCGGGGACGCCGACGGAGCGCCGATCGGCTGGACGGCACTCGGCGCGCTGTCCGCCGACCCCGCGAGCCCGAAGCGGCTCTGGACCGCCTCCGACGCCGCCCTGAAGACGGCGCGGCTCTACTCCGTCGACACGTCCGCCACGCAGGCCCGCATCACCCGCGCGCTCACGGTGACCGACGGCGGCAAGCCCGCGGCGCTCGACGTCGAAGGCGTGTTCGCCCGCCCGCAAGGTGGCTTCTGGCTGGCCGCCGAGGGTGCGACCGGACCGCAGAACGCCCTGGTGAGGACCGACGGAGCGGGCGCCGTCCAGGAGCGCGTGGCGCTCCCGGCCGACGTCTCCGCACACGTCGGCAAGTGGGGTCTCGAAGGCGTCACGGCGACCAACGACCGCGGCGGCGAGCACGTGTGGGTCGCGCTCCAGCGTCCGCTCTGGACCGATCCGGCCAGCACCGCGAGCACGGTCGACGGCGCCGACGTGGCCCGGATCGGACGGTACGACGTCCGCGACCGGTCCTGGCACTGGTACGGCTACCGCCTCGAGGCTCCCAGATCCGCGGCCGACTGGATCGGCCTGTCGGAGATCACCGCGGTCGACGGAGACACGCTCGCCGTGATCGAGCGCGACAAGCTCAACGGTCCCGCGGCGAAGGTCAAGCGCGTCTACACCGTCGACATCCCCGCGCGGGAGTCCCGCGACGGGATCACGATGCTGCGCAAGCGGCTGGCGTACGACGTCCTGCCCGACCTCCGCGCGACCCGCGGCTGGACGCAGGAGAAGCTCGAGGGTCTGACGATCGGCGGCGACGGGCAGGTCTACGCCGTCACCGACAACGACGGGCTCGCGGACGCCACGGGCGAGACGGTGTTCCTGCGGCTCGGGAAGTCCCAGGCGGTCTTCCGCGGGGCCGGCGCGGGTCGCGGCGGGCGGTGAGCCTCCAGCGCCCTGCCTCTTGAGGCTCCGTGGGTGGGTGGGTGTCATGGCCTAAGATTCAATGACGCCCACCCACACCCGCGGAGGACCATGAGCACGCTCGATCGGATCAGCCAGCCGAGCGATCTGAGGGATCTCAGCGACGCCGAGCTGGACGAGCTCGCCGAGGAGATCCGCGAGCGCCTGATCGTCGCCGTCGCCGCCCACGGGGGCCACCTCGGCCCCAACCTGGGGGTCGTCGAGCTGACGATGGCGATCCACCGCGTGTTCGACTCCCCGCGCGACCGGGTCGTGTTCGACACCGGCCACCAGGCCTACGTGCACAAGATGCTGACGGGGCGGGCCTCCGCCTTCGACCAGCTCCGGATGGAGGGTGGCCTCTCGGGCTACCCGAGCCAGGCCGAGTCCGACCACGACGTCGTGGAGAACTCCCACGCGTCGACCAGCCTCTCGTACGCCGACGGCCTCGCGAAGGCCAACATGGTCACCGGACGTCCGGACCACGTGGTCGCGGTGATCGGCGACGGCGCCCTCACCGGCGGCATGGCGTGGGAGGCGCTCAACAACATCGCGGCCGACGCCGACCGGCGCCTCGTGATCGTCGTCAACGACAACGGCCGCTCCTACCGGCCGACGGTCGGCGGCCTCGCCAACCACCTCGCGCGGCTGCGCACCAACCCCCGCTACGAGCCGGCGCTCCGGGCGGTGCGCGAGCGCCTCACCAACACCAACAACGCCGTCGGCCAGGCGACGTACGAGGCCCTGCACGCGATCAAGAAGGGCCTCAAGGACGCCCTCTACCCGCAGGGGATGTTCGAGGACCTCGGCCTCAAGTACATCGGGCCCATCGACGGCCACGACCGTCCCGCGGTCGAGAAGGCCCTCACCCAGGCCCGGACCTTCGGCGGCCCCGCGATCGTGCACGTCATCACGACCAAGGGCCAGGGCTACGACATCGCCGTGGCCAACGAAGAGGACCAGATGCACCAGGCCAAGGCGTTCGACCGCCTGACCGGGGAGGCGCTGGCCGTCGAGCCGACCTCGTGGACGTCGGTCTTCCGCGACGAGCTGGTCCGCATCGGCGACGAGCGCCACGACGTCGTCGCGATCACCGCGGCGATGCTCTCGCCGACCGGCCTGGACGCGTTCGCCGACAAGTTCCCCGAGCGCACCTACGACGTCGGCATCGCCGAGCAGCACGCGGTCACCAGCGCCGCGGGTCTCGCGCTCGGCGGGCTCCACCCCGTCGTGGCGGTCTACTCGACCTTCCTCAACCGCGCCTTCGACCAGGTGCTGCTCGACGTCGCCCTGCACAAGTGCGGTGTCACCTTCGTGCTCGACCGCGCCGGCGTGACCGGCGACGACGGCCCGAGCCACAACGGCATGTGGGACATGTCGATCCTCCAGGTCGTGCCGACGCTGCGGCTGGCCGCACCGCGCGACGGCTCCCGGCTGAGGGAGCTGCTCCGCGAGGCCGTCACCGTCGAGGACGCCCCGACCGTCGTCCGCTTCCCCAAGGGCGGCGTCACCGCCGACGTCGACGCGATCGGCCAGGTCGGCCGCTGCGACGTGCTGCTGCGCGACGGTGCCGAGGACGTCCTCGTGGTCGCTGCCGGCCCGATGGTCCGCCAGGCGCTCGACGCCGCCGCGCTGCTGCGCGCACAGGGGATCGGTGTCACCGTCGTCGACCCGCGGTGGGTCAAGCCGCTCGACCCTGCGCTCGTCGACCTCGCGGCGCGCCACCGGCTCCTCGTGACCGTCGAGGACAGCGGCCGCGTCGGCGGGATGGGCTCGGTCCTCACGCAGATGCTCGCCGACGCCGACGTCCGCACCCCGGTGCGGGTCCACGGCGTGACCCAGGAGTTCTTCGACCACGCCAAGCGGGACGTCCTCCTCGAGCGGATGGGCCTGACCGGCGAGGCGATCGCAGCCGACGCGCTGGCGCGGCTCTGAGCTGACGGCGGGGCCGGCTCTCCGAACTGCCGCCTCCGTCGTCACGCGGCATAGTGGCCCCGAGGGAGGGGGACCACGATGGCCAAGAGCGAGCTGTTCCGCACGAAGTCCGTCGAGCAGTCCATCCAGGACACCGACGATCCCGACACCAAGCTCAACCGCAACCTGGGCGCGATCGACCTGATCGTGTTCGGGGTCGGCGTCATCATCGGCGCCGGCATCTTCGTCCTGACCGGGCAGGCGGCGGCGACGACCGCCGGTCCTGCGATCGCGATCTCGTTCCTGGTGGCCGCGCTGGCGTGCGGCCTCGCGGCGCTGTGCTACGCCGAGTTCGCGTCCACGGTGCCGGTGGCCGGGAGCGCGTACACGTTCTCGTACGCGACGTTCGGCGAGCTGATCGCGTGGACGATCGGCTGGGACCTCGTCCTCGAGTTCACCGTCGGCTCGGCCGCGCTCGCGTCCGGGTTCTCGTCGTACTGGAACAACCTCGTCGAAGGCACGTTCCTGGAGCTGCCGGAGCAGCTGCGCTCCGCCGCGGGCACGGGCGTCGTGGACATCCCGGCGATCGTGATCTCGCTGCTCGTGATGTGGGTGCTGGTCGTCGGCATCAAGTTCTCCAGCCGGATCAACCAGGTCGTCGTCGCCATCAAGCTCGCCGTGGTGCTGCTCGTGATCATCGCGGGCATCAAGTACATCGACGCGCAGAACTGGTCGCCGTTCGTGCCGCCGGCCGAGCCGCCCGCCGGCGGCGAGGGCGGTTGGCTGAAGGTGCCGCTGATCCAGACGCTCCTCGGGCTGGAGCCCGCGGTCTTCGGCGTCGCCGGGATCTTCGCCGGTGCCGCGATCGTCTTCTTCGCCTTCATCGGCTTCGACGTGGTCGCCACCACGGCCGAGGAGACCGAGAACCCTCAGCGCAACGTCCCCATCGGCATCTTCGGCTCGCTCGCGATCGTGACGGTGCTCTACATGGCCGTCAGCCTCGTGATCACCGGCATGCAGAACTTCCGCGACATCGACCCGAACGACGGCGCGCCGCTCGCGACCGCCTTCGACGCGGTCGGCGTCACGTGGATGGGCGACGTGATCTCCGTCGGTGCCTGCATCGGGCTCGTCGTCGTGGTGATGATCCTGATGCTCGGGCAGACCCGGGTCGCGTTCGCGATGGCCCGCGACGGCCTGCTCCCGCGCTGGCTGGCGCGGACGCACCCGACCCACCGGACGCCGTACCGGATCACCTACATCACCGGCATCGCGGTGGCGGCGATCTCGGGCTTCGTGGACCTCTCGACGCTCGCGGACCTGGTCAACATCGGGACCCTCTTCGCGTTCGTCCTGGTCAGCGTCGGGATCGTGATCCTGCGCCGGACCCGGCCCGACCTGCCACGCGGCTTCCGGGTCCCGGCGGCGACGCTGGTCGCGGTGCTGGCCGTCATCGCCTGCGTCTACCTGATGCTGAACCTCGTCGGCGAGACCTGGGTCCGGTTCCTGGTGTGGATGGCGCTCGGGTTCGTCGTCTACTTCGCCTACGGGCGCCGGCACAGCCGGATCGGGAGGCCCGCGGGCCGGACGGCCGCCGAAGGAGCGCAGACGCCTCCGACGTAGGCTTGAGGGCGTGCCCCCGACCCCCGCAGGCGAGGTCGGTCGGCCCCGACCCGGGGAATGCGGCACGTCCGGTCGACGTTGGGAGGTGTCGTGATGCGGAGGTTCTTCAGCGGGTGGAGGCGGACCAGCCCGGGCTCGGACGTGTTCGACGGCCTGCCTGACGGCGTCAAGCCGACCATGATCTACGCGTTCGACGGGTTCCTCAACGCGGGCTCGGCCCCGAGGATCGCGCTCGAGCACCTGGAGTCGCGCGACGAGGGCGAGGTCCTGCACGAGTTCGACCTCGACGACTACTTCGACTACCGGGCGCGGCGTCCTCCCATGGTGTTCGACCGCGACCGCTACGCCGACTACGAGCGTCCGTCGATCGAGCTGCGGCTCCACCACGACGACCACGGGGCGGCCTTCCTCGTCCTGACCGGGCCCGAGCCCGACTTCCGGTGGGAGCAGTTCACCGAGGAGGTGCACGAGCTCGTCGAGGAGTACGGCGTGGAGCTCGTCGTCGGCCTCGGTGCGGTCCCGATGGGCGTCCCGCACACCCGGCCGTCGGTGATCACGAACCACGCGAGCCGCCGCGACCTCCTCGACCGGACCAACATGTTCCGCGCCCAGGTGGTCGTCCCGGCAAGCATCCAGTCGGTGCTGGAGCTGCGGCTCGGCGAGTGGGGCCACGATGCTCTGGGCTACGTCGCGCACGTGCCCCAGTACGTCGCCCAGGTGGAGTACCCGAGCGCCTCGGTCGCGCTGCTCGAGGCCGTCGCCGGCCGTACGGGGCTGCAGTTCGACCTCGAGGAGCTCCGGCTGCAGCAGGCCGAGGCCGTCGCCGACATCCACAAGCAGGTGGAGGAGCAGGACGGCGGCGACGTGCTGGCCGGCCTGGAGCGCCAGTACGACCAGATGACGCGGTCGGCCGTCGAGCCGATCGTCACCGACGAGGCCGACCTGCCTACCGGCGACGAGCTGGGGGAGCAGTTCGAGGAGTTCCTCGCCAACCTCGACCGGCGCGAGCCCAACGCCGGCGAGTAGTCGCTCACACTTCGTCACCCCCGCCGCCCGGCGTCGCGGTGCACGGGAGGCCGTCGTGAGACGATGACCTCCGTGCCCGCAACCATCGAACAGCTCGTGGACCTCCTCGACCTCGAGAGGCTGGAGGAGGACCTCTACCGGGGGACCCACCCCGCCGGGAGCACGTTGACCCGGGTCTTCGGCGGCCAGGTGGCCGCCCAGGCGCTGATGGCGGCCTCGCACAGCGTGCCAGAGGACCGCGCGGTCCACTCGCTCCACGTCTACTTCCTGCTCGGCGGCGACCCGAGCGTCCCGATCATCTACGACGTGGAGCGCATCCGCGACGGCGGCTCGTTCTCCACCCGGCGGGTGTCGGCGCGTCAGCACGGCAAGGTCATCTTCTACATGACGGCGTCGTTCCACCGCCACGAGGACGGCTACGAGCACCAGAACGCGATCCCCGAGGTGCCGCCGGTCGAGTCGACCCCCGCGCTGTCGGAGGTGCTCGGCTTCGTCGACGAGCGGGCGGCGGAGCACTGGCGCACGGAGTGGTCCGCGCTCGACGTCCGCTACGTGGGCGACAACCGCGACGCCGACGACCCGGCTCGCAAGCTCGTGCCGTCGATCCAGCGCCTGTGGCTGCGCGGCGCCGGCGACCTGCCGGACGACCCGGTCCTCAATGCGTGCGTGCTGACGTACATGAGCGACCTGACGCTGCTGGGCAGCTCGCTGGTCGTCCACGGGCTCACGATCGGGTCACCGCGGATCCAGCCGGCCTCGCTCGACCACGCGGTATGGTTCCACCGGCCGGTGCGCGCGGACCACTGGATGCTGTACGACCAGGTGTCCCCGTCGGCGATCGGTGCGCGCGGCTTCGCGACCGCCAACATCTTCGCCGAGGACGGCGCCCTCGTGGCGTCGGTGGCGCAGGAGGGCCTGATCCGTCCGGTCAAGCCCCGTCCGAAGGCCTGAGAAGCCGCCTCGCGCCCGCGCGTACGCCGCCCCGCCGTCGGCGCGTTGGTGCGCCAGTGGTCACCTGCGTCGTACGGGTGACCACGGGCGCACCAACGCGCGCGGGCGGTGCGGTGTGGTGCGTCAGCGTGGCTCGACGCGGGCGACCAGGTGCGTCGGAGCGGGCTTGCCGTCCTTCGCGCGCCCGGTGATCCCCAGCAGGAGCCGGTCGCCGTCGGCCGCGGTGCCGAACGACACCGTCGCCGGGAGCAGGATCGGCCGCCGGAACTCGGCGTCGACCGCGTACGCGTCGGGCAGGCGGTTCTCGACCGCGGCGAGCGCGCGGGCCTTGCTCCACATGCCGTGCGCGATCTGGCGCGGGAACCCGAACGCCTTCGCGGACAGCTTGGACATGTGGATCGGGTTGCGGTCGCCCGACACCGCGGCGTACCGGCGGCCGAGCCCCGCGTCCAGCCGCCAGGTGGCCGCACCGGCCGGGGGCTCCACGCCGTCGAGCGGAGCGCGCTGCGTCTCCTCACCGCCCCCGCCGCCGCGCCGGAAGAGCGTCATCGTCTCCTCCCACACCACCTCGCCGGCCACGCGGACCGTGCTGACGACGTCCACGAGCCGGCCCTTGGGGTGCTCGCGCAGGTCGGACGCGGTCACGGAGACGTCGTACGCCTCCGTGACCGTGATGGGGCGGTGCTGGGTGATCCGGTTGCGCAGGTGGACCAGGCCCATGGGCGCGAACGGGAACGTCGTGTCGACCATGAGCGACATCTGGAGCCCGAACGCCGCCATGTGCGGGTACGTCACCGGAAGCGTGTCGCGGAGCGCGAAGCCGCACACGTCGGCGTACGCGGCGAGGTGGTCGAGGTCGGTCGAGACGCCGGTGCGCTCGAGCGTCACCTCAGGGACCGACCCGGGGGTGTGGCGGACGCCGGGGAGCCCCCCGACCACCGGGAGCGCCGGGAGCGCCGCGCGCAGGTAGAGCGGGAGGATCGCCGGCGCGTCCTCGAAGTGGCGGACCGTCACCTCAGGCTCCCAGCAGGCTCTGGCCGCAGACCCGGACCACGTTGCCGGAGAGGGCGGCAGAGCCGGGGTTCGCGTACCACGCGATGGTCTCGGCGACGTCGATCGGCAGGCCGCCCTGCGACATCGAGTTCATCCGCCGGCCCGCCTCGCGGATCGTGAGCGGGATCGTCTTGACCATGTCGGTCTCGATGAACCCCGGCGCCACGGCGTTGATGGTGAGCCCGTACGGCGCGATCCGCGGCGCGAGCTCGTTCACCCAGCCGATCACGCCGGCCTTGGATGCGGCGTAGTTGGTCTGGCCGTTGTTGCCCGCGATCCCGGCGATCGACGACACCCCGAGGATCGTGCCGCCGGGCCGGACCAGCTTCTGGTCGAGCAGCTCGGAGGTGATCCGCTGCGGCGCGTCGACGTTGATCTCGACGACCTTGTGCCAGTTCTCCGTCTTCATGTTGCGCAGGCGCTTGTCGCGCGTGATGCCGGCGTTGTGGACGACCACGTCGACCCCGCCGTGGCGCTCGGAGAGGTACGACGCGATCCGCTGCGCCGCGTCGGGGGCGGTGATGTCGAGGACGAGGGACTCGCCGTCGATCGCCGCCATCTCGCGCTGGAGGTCGTCGGCGAGCGGGGCGACGTCGAGCCCGACCACGGTCGCGCCGTCGCGGTGCAGGGTCTGGGCCATCGCGAGGCCGAGGCCGCGCGAGGCGCCGGTGACCAGGGCGACCTTGCCGGCGAGCGGTGCGGCGACGTCGAAGGCGGGCGCCTCGGTGGTGCCGGCGGTGCCGATCCGCACGACCTGGCCGCTGACGTACGCGGACTTGGGGGAGAGGAGGAACCCGAGCGTCGAGGCGATCGCGCGCTCGGCACCGGCACCGACGTACACGGTCTGGGCGGTCGAGCCCTTGCCCAGCTCCTTGCCGAGCGAGCGGGAGACGCCCTCGAGCGCGCGCTGCGCGATCGCACGGCCCGGCGTCTCGGCGTCCTCGGGCGGGGTGCCGACAAGGACCACGCGTCCGCAGCCCGCGAGGTTGCGGAGCACCGGCGTCAGGAACTCCTGCAGGAGGTCGAGATCGGCGGCCGTCGCGAGCCCGGTGGCGTCGAACACGATGCCCTTGATCTTCTCGCCCTCGGCGAGCGTGTCGGTGGAGGCGATCCCCAGGGCGGAGAACGCGTCGGGCACGGCGGTCCCGAGGGTGCTGCCGGGAGCGGCTCCGACGAGGACGGTGCCGGACACGAGCGGGTCCCCTGCGCGGTAGCGCTCCAGCCGGGGCGGGTTGGGCAGACCCAGGTTCTTCACCAAGAACTTCCCGACCGTGGTGTGGACGAGGTCTTGGTAGCGGTCGCTCATGTCGTGTGTCCTGCCTCTCGAATACCCTTGGTATCTGGAACTGGAGTCCTACTGTAACCTAGAGTTACAGGCTGGACCAGGCTCTCGCCGGTTCCTCGTACGAGTGTGGCCAACGCAACCACGTCCTCCCAAGGAGACCTCATGGCACCCACCTCCAAGCGCTCGGCATCGACGTCCGCAGGACGCGGCTCGACCGGTCCGCGGCGGGTCGCCGTCATCGGCGGCAACCGGATCCCGTTCGCCCGCTCCAACACCGTCTACTCTCACGCGTCCAACCAGGACATGCTCACCGCAGCGCTCGACGGCCTGGTGGAGCGCTACGACCTGGCGGGGGAACGCGTCGGCGAGTTCGCCGCGGGAGCCGTCCTCAAGCACAGCCGCGACTTCAACCTCGCACGCGAGACGGTCCTCGGCTCGAAGCTCGACCCGTCGACACCGGCGTACGACGTCCAGCAGGCCTGCGACACCGGCATCCAGGCCGCGATCCTCGTCGCCAACAAGATCGCGCTCGGCAAGATCGACGTCGGCATCGCCGGAGGCTCCGACACGACCTCCGACGCCCCGATCGCCGTCGGCGAGGGTCTGCGCAAGGCGCTGCTCGAGGCCAACCGCGCCAAGACCCTCAAGGGTCGCGTCGCCGCCCTCGCCAAGGTCCGGCCCTCCGACCTCGCCCCGTCGATCCCGCAGAACTCCGAGCCCCGCACGGGTCTGTCGATGGGGGAGAGCCAGGCGCTGACGACCCTCGAGTGGGGCATCAGCCGCGAGGACCAGGACCAGCTCGCCGTCGAGTCGCACCACAAGCTCGCCGCGGCGTACAACCGGGGGTTCCTCGACGACCTCCTGACCCCCTACCTCGGGCTCGAGCGCGACCAGAACCTCCGCGCCGACTCGTCGCTGGAGAAGCTCGCGAAGCTCAAGCCGGTCTTCGGCAAGGGGGAGGCCGCCACCATGACGGCGGCCAACTCGACCCCGCTGACCGACGGGGCGTCCACCGTCCTCCTCGCGTCGGAGGACTACGCGAAGAAGAAGGGGTGGGAGCCGCTCGCGTACCTCACGGAGTACGAGACCGCGGCGGTCGACTACGTCGACGGCGGCGAGGGCCTGCTGATGGCTCCGGCGTACGCGATGCCGCGGATGCTCGCGCGCGCTGGCCTGACGCTGCAGGACTTCGACTTCTACGAGATCCACGAGGCGTTCGCGTCGCAGGTGCTCAGCACGCTCAAGGCGTGGGAGGACCCGATCTTCTGCAAGGAGCGTCTCGGCCTCGACGCACCGCTGGGCTCGATCGACCGCAGCAAGCTCAACGTGGTCGGGTCCTCGCTGGCGGCCGGGCACCCGTTCGCGGCGACCGGCGGGCGCATCGTGGCGACGCTGGCCAAGCTGCTCGCCGAGAAGGGGTCGGGGCGTGGCGTGATCTCGATCTGCGCCGCGGGCGGCCAGGGCGTCACCGCGATCCTGGAGCGCTGACCCGTACGCGAGAGCCCCCCGCGCTGGTGCGCGGGGGGCTCTCGCAGTCATGAAGGTGCGCCGCGGCTCAGCCGACCGGGTCGTCGGCGACCGCCATCGCGTGCGCGGCGCGGATGGTGTGGCGCTTGACGGACTCCCACGCCACCCGGCGTACCGTCGGGACGCCCGGAGCGCCCTCGCTCACCAGCAGCTGGTTGCGGGCGAACTGCAGCGCGCCGAGCGACTGGGTGTAGAGCATGTTGGCCAGCATGAACGGGTCGTCGACGTGGAAGTCGCCGGTCTTGTTGCCGGCCTCCAGGACCTCGGCCAGGGCGCCGAGAGGGCCGAGCATGCCGCGGCCGAGGCGGATCATCGCGCCCTCGGAGACGCTCTCGAACAGCTCCTCGCCCGACTTGCTGAGCAGGTCCAGGGCGCAGTCGACGAACGCCGGGTAGTCGTGGCCGCGGTCGAGGAAGGCGCTCGCGACGGCCTCCAGGCGCTCGGACGGCGCGAGGTTATCGTCGTCGGCCTCGCGCATCACCTCGGCGAGCTCGTCGAGATAGCCGATGAGCGTCAGCGCGAAGAGCTCCTCCTTGCCGGAGAAGTGCCGGTAGATGATCGCGCGGTTGATCCCGACGGCCTGGGCGATGTCCTCGATCTGCGCGTCGCGCACTCCGACCGTGTCGAACAGGTTGCGCGTCGCCCGGATGATGTCGTCCTCGCGCGCCCGGCGCCGCGCCGCGGTCGCCCGTGCCCCACGCAGCGTCCTCGGCTCAGGTGCTTCGGCGTTCTCTTCTCCCACACCGGAAGTCTAGTGGTGAAGCACGGTTTCAGGGGCGAGCGACACCTGGCGATGCGCCTTCCGCGCGGTAGCGTGGTCGTACGGCGGCGGTTTCCGTCGTACGACGGCGTGCAACCGTCGTCCGAGACGGCTCGGAGGTACGGGATGCGGCGAGGATCAGCGGTGCTCGTGGGCGTCGGCGTGGTGCTGGCGGCCGTGGTGGGTGTCGCCCCCGCCGGAGCGACGAGCTGCGCGCAGAGCACCGTGGCGGAGCAGGTCGGCCGCGCGGACGCCGTGTTCGTCGGCACGACCAGCCCGAGCGGGGCCGACGAGGACGCCGTGCTCGTGGAGGTCAGCGACGTCTACAAGGGGGACGTCCCGCGGACGGCGCCCGTGGTGGCCGAGCCGGACATGGGTCAGCCGCAGGTGTTCGCGAGCGACCAGCAGTACGTGTTCTTCGTCCAGGACGAGGACGGCGCGCTGGTGTCCGGGGTCTGCAGCGGCACCGGGCCTGTGGACGACGCCGTGCTCTCGGACCTGGAGGCCGCGACCTCCGACCGCGCGGCGTACCGGCCTGCGCCGGTCGCTCCGACGCCCTCGGCGGCCGCGCCGGAGCCGGCGGCGCCGACGGCGAGCGCGGCCGGCGAGGGCACCGGCGGCACCGACGCCGCGAGCATCGACGCCGAGTCCCAGCAGGTCGACTCCCCGTCGCCCGTCGTGGTGGGGCTGATCGTCGCGGCGGTCGTCCTCGTGGTCGTGGTGGGACCGCTCTACGTCCGCCGTCGCTCGCGTCGCGAAGGTGTCGGTCCCACGACGTAGGCTCGACGCATGCGTTCCGTCAAGGACCTCCAGCGGCAGGTCGCGCCCCTGCGCGTGGTGTCCGACTACGAGCCGAGCGGCGACCAGCCCCAGGCGATCAAGGAGCTCACCGAGCGCGTCGAGCGCGGCGACAGCGACACGATCCTGCTCGGTGCGACCGGCACCGGCAAGACGGCGACCGTGGCGTGGCTGGCCGAGCAGCTGCAGCGCCCGATGCTCGTGATGCAGCCCAACAAGACCCTCGCGGCGCAGTTCGCCAACGAGCTGCGTCAGCTGTTCCCCGACAACGCCATCGAGTACTTCGTCTCGTACTACGACTACTACCAGCCCGAGGCGTACGTCCCGCAGACCGACACCTACATCGAGAAGGACTCCTCGATCAACGAGGAGGTCGAGAGGCTGCGGCACTCGGCGACGTGGAACCTCCTGACCCGACGTGACGTGATCGTGGTCGCGACCGTCTCGTGCATCTACGGCCTCGGTTCCGCCGAGGAGTACATGAACCGCATGATCCATCTCCAGGTCGGCTCGGAGATGGACCGCGACAAGCTCCTGCGGACGCTCGTGACGGCCCAGTACTCCCGCAACGACCTGGCGGCGACGCGCGGCACCTTCCGCGTGCGCGGCGACACGCTCGAGATCTTCCCGGTCTACCAGGAGCTCGCCGTCCGGGTCGAGTTCTTCGGCGACGAGATCGAGCGGCTGATGACGCTGCACCCGCTGACGGGCGAGGTGCTCAGCGACGAGCGCGAGCTGTACGTCGGTGCCGCCACGCACTACACGGTCGGGCCGGAGCGCCTCGAGACCGCGGTGCGCGGGATCGAGAACGAGCTCGAGCACCGGCTCGCCGAGCTCGAGAGCCAGGGCAAGCTCCTGGAGGCGCAGCGGCTGCGGATGCGCACGACGTACGACGTGGAGATGATCCGCCAGGTCGGCACCTGCTCCGGCATCGAGAACTACTCGCTGCACATGGACGGCCGGCTCCCGGGCTCCGCGCCCAACTGCCTCCTCGACTACTTTCCCGAGGACTTCGTGCTGGTCGTGGACGAGTCGCACGTGACGGTCCCACAGATCGGCGGGATGTACGAGGGAGACATGTCCCGCAAGCGCACGCTGGTCGAGCACGGGTTCCGTCTGCCGAGCGCGATGGACAACCGTCCGCTCAAGTGGGAGGAGTTCCTCGAGCGGATCGGTCAGACGGTCTACCTCTCGGCGACGCCCGGCCCCTACGAGATGTCCAAGGTCAAGGATGAGGACGACGTCGTCGAGCAGATCATCCGGCCGACCGGCCTGGTCGACCCCGAGGTCATCGTCAAGCCGACCAAGGGCCAGATCGACGACCTCATCGACCTGATCCGCGGCCGCGTCGAGCGCAACGAGCGCGTCCTCGTCACCACCCTCACCAAGAAGATGGCCGAGGACCTGACCGACTACCTGCTCGAGGCCGGCATCCGGACGCGCTACCTGCACAGCGAGGTCGACACGCTGCGGCGCGTCGAGCTGCTCAGCGAGCTGCGGATGGGGGAGTACGACGTCCTCGTCGGCATCAACCTGCTGCGTGAGGGTCTCGACCTGCCTGAGGTGAGCCTGGTCGCGATCCTCGACGCCGACAAGGAGGGCTTCCTGCGCTCGGGTCGCTCGCTGATCCAGACGATCGGTCGCGCGGCGCGCAACGTGTCGGGCCAGGTCGTGATGTACGCCGACTCGGTGACGCCGTCGATGGAGCAGGCGATCGACGAGACCAACCGGCGCCGCGCGATCCAGATCGCGTACAACACTGAGCACGGCATCAACCCGACCCCGCTGCGCAAGAAGATCGCCGACATCACCGACATGCTGGCCCGCGAGGACGCCGACATCGAGCAGCTCGTCGGCTCCGGCCGGGCGCAGTCGCGCGGCAAGTCCCCGGTGCCGCTGGTGGGCGCGTCCGGCGACGGGACCCACGTGGATCCGTCGTCGATGGCGGCCTCGGAGCTCGCCGAGCTGATCCAGGGCCTCAACACGCAGATGCACGCGGCGGCCGAGGAGCTGCAGTTCGAGGTGGCGGCGCGGCTGCGCGACGAGATCGGCGAGCTCAAGAAGGAGCTCCGCCAGATGCAGGCCGCCGGCGCCGGCTGAGCCCCAGCCGGCCCCGCCAGGTGGTCGAGTAGGCCTCACCCGGTGGTCGAGCAGCCCTCACCAGGTGGTCGAGTAGCTCCGAGCCGCTACGCGAGGGGCGTATCGAGACCGTCGCCCGCCACCTCGGCAGGCCCCTCCCACGCGTCCGCGTCGACGGCGTACACCCACCGCATCCCCGGCCACTCCGTCACGGACCAGAGCCGGCGCTGCTGCGGCCACGCGGCGATGTCCTCGCAGCCGGTCGGGAGGACCTTCTTGTGCCGTCGAAACGCCCCCGGCCTCCCGACGAGCAGATCGCCGTTGTTGCCGCGGCCCTGGCTCGTCGTCAGGTACCAGGTGCCGTCGAGCGCCGTCGCGCCCTGCATCCGAGGGGACACGTCGGCGTGCAGCTCGGCGGGCGTGACGCGCCCGGTGTGCTCGTCGCGCACCGGCAGGTGGGTCCGCGGATCGAGAGGGAACCGCCAGAGCCGCTGCGTCTTGCCCACCCCGCCGTACTCCCCGACGACGAGGGAGGCGGGGTCCCCGTCGGCGGGGCTGCCGTGCTCGACCGACAGGAACGAGTAGCGAAGTCGGCTGCCGTCGTCGCGGCTCCAGGCGCGCAGCCGGGCGAAGACGGGGAGCACGAGGTCGTACCCGAGCCGCTCCGACGGCCCCCGCCGCGCGTCCGGGTCCAGACGGAGCAGGTCGTCGATGCGGACCAGGTAGATGCCCGCGCGGGTCGCGGCGACGTACAGGTACGGCCCGTACCAGGCGATGCCGCCCGCGTGGATCGGGAGCGGGTGCGCCCGGACCCCCCACGGCATCCTGCGCGGCCGGACCAGGAGCACGTGGCGGTAGCGCAGCGTCGCGAGGTCGACGAACGTGAGGCGGGAGCCGTTGCGCCGAGCGTCGTGGTGGGCGTACCAGCTGACGACGACGACGTCCCGACCACCGGTGCCCCCGGGGGTCGTGCCCGCGTCGGCGTCCGCGGAGGTGGTGATGCCCTGGGGATACCAGAGCTCGGTGTCCACGTCGTCGGGCTCCCAGGCGAACCCGTACGCCGCGGCGCGCCCGGGCACGTCGACCTCACGCGCCTGCTGGTCGGCGGCGTCCAGCATCGCAGGCACGCTGGTCCGGGTCCCGTGGCGCAGGAGGGCCCGGTGCGCACCGGGACTCGTCAGCGCTCCGACCAGCCCCACGTGTCTCACCGCCACGTCGCGAGCATCTCGCGAGTCGGGCTCTCGTGCACCCTCTGGCACAATGGCGCAGGGAGGGGAGTATTCCTTTCGTCGACCCGTCGTCATCACGGCCGTTCTTCTGGCCCGGCGGGTCGAGTCGTGTCAGGTGCCCAGCGCGCCGGCGCGGCGGAAGAGACCTCCGGCCAGACACGTATCCGACCGGAGGAACCTAACCGCATGAACGTCACCCCCCTCGAGTGGTGGATCACGATCGGCGTCACCGTCGCCGTGCTCCTCTTCGACGTCGTCGTGATCGCTCGCCGACCCCACGAGCCGTCGATGAAGGAAGCCGGGCTCGCGCTCTCGGTGTACGTCGGCCTCGCCGTCGCGTTCGGCATCTGGGTGTCGAGCTTCCACGGCGGCCAGTACGGCCTGGAGTTCTTCACCGGATGGCTCACCGAGTACAGCCTCTCGGTGGACAACCTGTTCATCTTCATCATCATCATGGCGAGCTTCAAGGTGCCGAGGGTCTATCAGCAAGAGGCGCTGATGATCGGCATCATCCTGGCGCTGATCTTCCGTGCGATCTTCATCGGGCTCGGCGCCGCTGCGATCAACAACTTCAGCTGGGTCTTCTACATCTTCGGCCTGTTCCTCGTCTACACGGCGTACGGCCTGGTCAAGAGCTACCGCAACCACGACGACGAGGAGGCCGGCGACAACGCCGTGGTCCGCTTCGCCGAGCGCCACTTCAGCGTCACCGACGAGTTCCACGGCATGAAGATGGCGATCCGGATCGACGGCAAGCGGTTCCTGACGCCGATGTTCCTCGTGATCCTGGCGCTGGGCACGACCGACCTGCTGTTCGCGCTGGACTCGATCCCCGCGATCTACGGCATCACGAAGGAGCCGTACCTGGTCCTGACCGCGAACATCTTCGCCCTCATGGGTCTGCGCCAGCTCTACTTCCTGCTCGGCGGCCTGCTGCAGCGCCTGGTCTACCTGTCGCTCGGTCTGTCGGTGATCCTCGCGTTCATCGGCGTCAAGCTGGTCCTGCACGCCCTGCACACCAACGAGCTGCCGTTCATCAACAACGGTGAGCACCTCGACGTGCCGGAGATCCCGACGCTGGCCAGCCTCGGCGTCATCATCGTCGTCCTCGCGGTCACGGCGGTGGCGAGCCTGTGGAAGACGCGCAACCAGCCGCCGCCGCAGCGCCCGGACGAGCGTGAGGACATCCCGCAGACCTGACGCGGCGGCGTACCGCTCTCACGGCCCGGCGGTGAGCTGGGTCCCACCCGTGAACTCCGCGGTGGGACCAGGCTCACCGCCGTCGTGCATGTGCCCCCTCCACAGGCGCGATGAGGTCGCGCCATCGCCGACCGAACACCGGCGCTGGCCCGTCGTAGCCGCGAGCCACGAGCTTCTGGTGGACGAGCATCACGAGCGCTCGTGGGCTCGCGAACCGAGCGTTGGTGATCTGGACGTAGGCCACGTGATGGTCCCGAAAGCGCTCGTACCGGCCGATGTCGACGTTGAACTGGTGGTCGTCCTCGGAATGTTGTCGCCCTTCGTACTCGATGACGAGCAGCCAGCGACGGTAGAGGAGGTCGACGCAGCCGAGCATCTTCCCGCCGACCTCGAGGTCGACGTTGACCTCCGGAACGGGAAGTCCGGCTGCCACGAGATAGGCGCGGACCTTCGACTCGCGGGGCGAACGCGATCGCGGGTTCAGATGAGGGACGATCTCGAGTGCCCGTGTCGCACCCGGACGCCAGTCGTCTCGCTCGGCGAGGTCGACGATCTCGGTGACCGTAGCGTGATCGTGGCGGACGAGCCAGTCGCCGGCAGCGATGAGGTCGATCGACCGCTCCTCGGCGCAGCATCCGACGAACGCCGCCGCCGGCGTGACCCCGACCGCGTCCAAGGGAGGCACGATCTTGGTCCGGTGGACCAGGATTCCCTCGAGCGACGCGTGGTGATCGTCAGGGACCACGAAGCAGATCGGTCGCAAGGGTAGGTCGTCGTACCCCAGCATCCGGAGCCTCGAGGAGTCGGTGACCTTCGCGTACGCCGGTGCAGCGAGAGCGGCGGCGCGGATGTGGTCAAGGTCCGACATCGGGTGGTCGACGTGGACCCACACGCGGGGGTGAATTCGGGTGAACCGCCGGCCGAGCAGCGCCTTCGGCGGGAGGCCCACGCTCTTGGCCCGCTCGCGGGTGACCCGGCCGCGCCTGTGGACGATCGACGGTCGCCCCGCGTTCCGCACTCGGGAGCGGTGAGCTGGGTCCCACCCGTGCACCCCGCGGTGGGACCAGGCTCACCGCCGGGGCTTTTCGGCGGGGGCGCATCCCCGTCGTTGCAGGGGAGAGGCGTCCCGAAACGTCCGATCCCGGCCGCGGTGTCCTTGATGTCTTGATTCTCTGGGTTAGTCTGTCGGAGGTCTTGCTCGACGCCGAGTCCCGCCCACGAGCAAGGCCTACCCCGGAAGGTCGGTCACGGGGGCCGGCGAACCACGAGCACCACGGGCGGGAGTGGGGAACCCAATTCTGGAGCCTCGGCTCCTTGGGGTGAAGCCGCACACGGACACCGTCCGTGACGGCCGGGCACCTTCGGCCCGAACCCGACAGCTAACCCCACAGGCGTTGTGAAGGAACAACATGAACAACGCCCTGAGCGTCGCCAAGCGCGGCGCCGCCACCACGCTCGCTCTCGTCGGCCTGGTGGCGGGTCTGCTGGTCTTCACCAGCACCCCCGCCAACGCAGCCAAGGACAAGACCTGGGAACGCCTCGCTCGGTGCGAGGCCGGGGGTCGGTGGCACATCAACACCGGTAACGGCTACCACGGTGGTCTGCAGTTCAATCCCGGCACGTGGCGCGCGTACGGCGGCAAGAAGTATGCGTCGACCGCCTACAAGGCCAAGCGCCGCGAGCAGATCGCGGTCGCGGAGAAGGTCCTCAAGAGTCAGGGCTGGGGCGCGTGGCCCGGCTGCACCCGCAAGCTCGGGCTGACGACCAAGCACAAGCGCGAGAAGTGGCAGGGCTTCGCGAAGAGCGATCGCTACGCCAAGAAGGGCGCCATCGGGCACTTCCCGCGTTGGTGGCGCAAGCGGTTCTGGTGATCCCTCGCTGAGGGCACCGTGACGGACCCCGTCGGCTCACTCGAGCTCGGCGGGGTCCTTCACGTAGGTGCGCTCGGCGTAGAAGGCGCGGTTGATGAACCACGTGATCACCCACAGGACGACGCCGACGCCGATCATGATCCCCGCGACGACGTACTGCTCCCCGTCCCGGCCCGACAGCGGCGTCACGAGGTAGAGGCACGTGACGGCGCCGATCACCGGCAGGATCGTGGGGGCGACGAAGTGCCGGCTGTCGACGTGGTCGCGACGCAGGACCAGGACGGCGACGTTGACGACCGTGAAGACCGCGAGCAGCAGCAGCGCCGTCGTGCCGCCCAGCGTGGCGACGGCGTCCTCGCTGGCGTTGAAGACGTAGGTGATGAGCCCGAGGGCCAGCAGCGTCGTGAAGAGGATCGCGACCCATGGCGTCTGCCGCTTGCGTCCGACGTGGGCCAGCGGTGGCGGAAGGACGTGCTGCCTGGCCATCCCGTACAGCAGCCGGCTGGCCATCAGCATGTTGATCAGCGCGGTGTTGGCGACCGCGAACATCGTGATGAACGGATAGATCTCGTCGATCGGGAGGTTGGGCGCCCCGGTCTCCACGACGGTGAGGAGCGGCGTCTCGGTCGCGGCGAGCTTGCCGATGGGGACCAGCGCGACCGCGGTGATCGAGACGAGGACGTAGATCAGGCCGGTGATCGACAGGCCGGTCAGCATGATCCGCGGGAACGTCGAGACCGGGTCCTTCGTCTCCTCGGCCATGTTGACGGAGTCCTCGAAGCCGACCATCGCGAAGAACGCCAGCGAGGTCGCCGTCGTCACCGCCAGGAAGACGTTCTTGTCCTCCGGGGTGTCGAAGGCCACCACCCGGGAGAAGTCGGCGTCGCCCTGCACGATCGCCCACACCCCGACGAGGAGGACGAGCAGGAGACCGGTCAGCTCGACGAGGGTGAGGACGACGTTCGTCATGATCCCGTGCGCCACACCGCGCAGGTTCACCAGCGCGAGGACGATCATGAAGAGCAGGGCCACCACGAGGATCCCGGAGTTGCCGAGGTCCAGCCCGAAGCCCTGGTCCAGGCTGCGCGCGAAGACGCGCGAGGCGGTCGAGGCCGACGTGATGCCCGAGGACAGGACGGCGAACGCGACCAGGAACGTCAGGAAGTGGATCCCGAAGGCCTTGTGCGTGTAGAGGGCGGCGCCGGCGGCCTGCGGATACTTCGTGACGAGCTCGAGGTAGGAGAACGCGGTCAGCGTCGCGATGACGAAGGCGATGATGAACGGCAGCCATGCTGCACCGCCGACCTCGGCGGCGACCTGGCCCGTGAGGGCGTAGACGCCGGTGCCGAGGATGTCTCCGACGATGAAGAGCAGGAGCAGCTTCGGTGTCAGGAAGCGCCTCAGCTCCGGTGGGCGGTCCTGCTCCGATGTCGTGGAACCAGGCCTTGCGTCGCTCATGGCACCCCTCCTCGTACGCCGGTCGCGCACCCCTCACTGTCGTGCCGGGCCGCGCTGGCCGCAATCCGGCAGAGGGTGGAGGTTGATCGAACACGTGTTCGAAGCAGGCGTATCCTTTCCGCGTGGGAACCAACAGGCGGTACGGCCAGGAGGAGCGTTCCGTCGCCCCGCCTCGCGAGGGCCGCGGAGTCCGTCACGTCTGGGTCTCGCTCAGCCGGTACGAGTCGGACGCCTATCCCGGTCTGGTGATCGAGTGGCGCCGCGAGTCGCAGGGCTGGGTCGCGCGGGTCGCGTTCGTCCCCGGCAAGGAGGGGGAGGGGACGCTGGTCGAGCAGTGGGTCCCCGCCAAGCGCCTCCGTCCCGCCAGTCCGGACGCCCCCGCCGGTTCTGCCGGCTGACCGGCCAGGAGGCTGCAGGCTCACCCCAGCTCCACCCGCCCCGCCGCCGCGAGCAGGGCGTCCAGGACCGCGGTGACGGCCGGGCCGGGCTCGCGCCGGTTCTGCCGGTGCCGTGCGATGACCCGGCGGGAGCCGAGGCCGGGCAGCGGGACCACCTCCACCCCTGCAGGCAGCTCCTGCTGCAGCGCGAGGGCGGCGACCATGGCCACGCCCTCGCCGGCGGCCACCAGGGCGTACGCGGCCTCGAAGCTCGTGAACTGGTGGACGACGCGCAGGCGCCCTCCGAGCGTGCCGGCGAGACGCTCGAGCGCGCGGGCGGCGGCGGTCTGCCGCTCGGCGGCGAGCCAGGGCGCGTCCGTCAGGTCGGCGACCTGGGTGGGCGTCGGGAACGTCGACGGGATGACGACCCGCCACGGCTCGTCGAGCAGGATCACGTCGTGCATGCCGCGCGGGGCGCTGGTGACGGCGTCCTCGTCCTGCTCGACGAGGACGAGGTCGAGCTCGCCGGCGCGGAGGAGGCGGACAGCCTCGTCCGGCTCGTGCTCGGCGACGGTGACCTCGATGCCGGGGTAGTCCTCGCGCACCTGACCGAGCGACGGACCGACGATCGCCTGGATCGACGTCTGGAACGCCCCGACGGCCACCCGGCCGGAGACCTCGTCGCCCATCGTCGCCAGGGTCTTGCGTGCCTCCACCAGCTCCGCCTCGATGCGCTCGGCCGTCTCGGCCAGGACGCGTCCGGCCGGGGTGAGCGTGACGCCGCGCGGACCTCGCGCGAGCACGTCGAGACCCTCCTCGGACTCCAGGCGCGCTATCTGCTGGGAGACCGCCGAGGGTGTGACGTTCAACTCATCCGCGGCCGCGAGGATGCCGCCCGTCCGGTATACGGCCAGCAGATACGCGAGTCGGCGCGGGTCGATCGATGCCATTCAGCAATGCTAAACGGCTCATCAAGAAAGGCTCGATTGTGCTTAACCCGAGTGCGGCGCACACTGGACTGGTCGCCGCCCGTGAGGCCCTCCGGACGCCGGCACTTCCCCCTCATCCACGCACGACCTTCTCGGAGCCGCACATGTTCTCGGTCGCCGACTTCGTCACCACCCTCGGGTGGGTCGGCGCTGTCGCGGGCGCAGCCGCGTACCTTCTCGTCAGCCGCGGACGCTGGAAGGCCGCCTCGGCGCGCTACCAGTCCGCCAACCTCCTCGGCGCCGGCCTCATGGGTGGGGTCGCGGCGTTCAACGGCGTCTGGCCGTCCGCCGCGGCGAACCTCATCTGGATCGTGATCGGCGGCCAGGCCCTGTGGGCCATCGTCGCCAAGAAGCACGCGGACCGTCAGGCTGCCGCGGCGTCGGTCTCGGCCGCCGACCTCGAGCCGCGCGAGAACCCCCTCGTCGAGGCGACCCCGCTCGTCGCGGCGACGTCGCCCGCGGTCGAGCGTGCCGAGGCCTCGTACGACCTGCTGCTCGAGGAGCGCGACCCGACGCTGCGGATGAGCGTGGACGAGCTCAAGGCGCTCACCGGTCGGGGGGTCGCGGCCGCCGCCTGATCGTCGTACGACGTTGCATGCCCTCTCCCGGATCGGTCCGGGAGAGGGCATCGTCGTGAGGGGAGGAGGTCGCGATGTCGACGATCGTCGTGGGCGGAGGGCAGGCCGGTCTGGCCGTCAGCCATGAGCTGGCCGCGCTGGGCGTCGAGCACCGGGTCCTCGAGCGCGGACGCGTGGCGCAGACCTGGCGCGGCCGGTGGGACAGCTTCACCCTCGTGACGCCCAACTGGAGCCTGCGACTCCCCGGCAGCGCGTACGACGGCGACGAGCCGGAGGGGCACGTCCCGAGGGACGCGATCGTGGCGTTCCTGCAGGACTACGCCGAACGCCAGGCCGGCCCGGTCGAGGAGGGTACGACGGTGGCGAGCGTGGAGACGGGCCGCGGGGCGCGCTTCCTCCTCCGTACCGACCAGGGGGACATCGACGCCGACGCCGTGGTCGTCTGCACGGGCGCCTACCAGCGGCCGCACCTTCCGCCCGCGGCGACGGCCTTCCCGTCGTCGGTCGCGGTCCTCGACGTGACGGCGTACCGCCGCCCGTCCGACCTCCCCGACGGGCGGGTGCTCGTGGTGGGGTCGGGCCAGACGGGCGTGCAGCTCGCCGAGGAGCTCCACCTCGCAGGACGGGACGTGCTGCTCGCCTGCGGACGTGCGCCGTGGACCCCACGACGGCTCGACGGCGTCGACGTCGTGACGTGGCTGGAGCGGGCCGGCTACTTCGACCAGCCGCGGTCCGCGCTGCCTGGACCGGCGGCGAGGCTCCTGGCGAATCCTCAGGCGACCGGCGCCCGGGGCGGCCACGACCTGCACTACCGGGTGCTCCAGGAGCTGGGTGTGGTGCTGACCGGACGTCTCCTGGGTGTCGCGGACGGGACGGTCGCGTTCGCCGACGACCTCGCGGAGTCGGTCGCCTTCGGGGACGCCCGGCTCGCCGACATGCGCGGGCTTCTCGACGGCCGCTTCGGTGACGAGGCGCCGGACGTGCCCGAGCCGAAGCCCTTCGTCGCCGACCCGCCGCTGCGCGCGGACGTCGCCGGGATCGGTGCCGTCGTGCTCACGGCCGGGTTCCGGCCGGACTACGCCCGATGGGTGCAGTTCCCGGTGTTCGACGCCGACGGTTTCCCGCTGGTCGCCGACGACCTGTCCACCGCCGTACCGGGGCTCTACTTCTGCGGGGTCCACTTCCTCCGCAACCGCCGGTCGTCGCTCCAGTGGGGCGTCGGCGACGACGCGCACGTCGTGGCGCGCACGCTCGCCGAGGAGCAGTCCGCCGCGTGACCCGCGGACTTCACCAGCCCCGCGCGCGCCACTCCGCGAGGTGCGGGCGCTCGTCGCCGAGCGTGGAGTCGTCCCCGTGACCGGGGTAGAACCAGGTCTCGTCCGGGAGGCGGTCGAAGATCTTGCGCTCCACGTCGTCGATGAGCGACGCGAAGTCGTCGTGCGACCAGGTCTTGCCGACGCCGCCGGGGAACAGCGAGTCGCCCGTGAAGAGGTGCGGCATGCCGTCGGGATCGTCGTACAGGAGGGCGATCGAGCCCGGCGTGTGGCCGACGAGGTGGATGACCTGGAGCCGCGACCGTCCGACCGCGATCTCCTCGCCGTCGGTGACCACGGTGTCGATCGGGACCCCGATCTCCTCGGCGTCCTCGGCGCCCGCGATCGTCCGGGCGCCGGTCGCGGCGACGACGTCGGCCAGCGCCTGCCAGTGGTCGCCGTGGCGGTGGGTCGTGACGACGGCGGCGAGGCCCGCGGCCCCGACCACCTCGATCAGCGTCGCGGCGTCGTTCGCGGCGTCGACCAGGACCTGCTCGTCGGTGTGGCGGCAGCGCAGGACGTACGCGTTGTTGCTCATCGGCCCGACCGCGACCTTGGTGATGATCAGGTGGGGGAGCTCACGGAAGTCCGGCGTGCCCCCGACGGTCACCTTGCCGGTGTAGGTCCTGGTCATCGTTCCTCCTGGGGTCGGGTACGGCGCCGGCTCAGCGCCACGGTCCGAGCTCGGGCAGGTCGCCGGTGGTGGTCAGGGACGGACCGACGACGCCTCGGGTCACCCAGGCCAGCAGGTCGGCCTGCGTGCCCGACACCGTACGCCCTCCGCCGTCGCCCACGCCGAAGCCGGAGTCGGTGGCCCGCAGCGCCACGGGCTCACCGGCGCGCTCGCTCAGGTTGGCGGTGGCGTCGTGCAGGGCGAGCGACACCCAGCCCTGCGGCCACTGGTCCGGCGTGTAGCCGAGGTCGAGGTCGTAGTGGTGCACGATGACCTCGCCCGCCCTCAGCATCGGGATCCACGAGCCGGGGACCTCCTTGCCCCCGCGGGCGACGACCGTGCGGCCCCACGCGTCGTCCGGGAGCCGGCGGGCGGTGACGATCCAGCGGACCGAGGACTCCGTGAGGTCGTCCAGGAGTGCGTCCGCGCTGCGGTGCGCCCCGGCCTCGATGTCGGCGTCGCGCGCCTCGGGGGAGGCGTACATCGGCTTCTTCTCGCCCGTCTCGGCCCACGTGAAGAGGTTCACGAGCGCGTCGGCGTTGCGTGCGAGGTGGGTCACGACATGTCCGCGGGTCCAGCCCGGCAGGAGGCTCGGCGCCCGCATGTCGGCGTCGTCCAGAGCGTCGAGGGCGAGCAGGAGATCGCGCGTCCGCGAGTCCACGAGGTCGATCACGTCGTAGGGGGTCGCCATGGGGCCACCCTGCCAGGCGCGGGGCCGCACGGGTCATCGGGGATGCCGTCGCCGAGGCGCCGGGTTCCGCCGACCGGTTTTGTCAGGCCCCCTCGGTACCCTTGACAAGGTGGGTCGAGTCCTGCCCGGGCGTTGATCCACGCCCTTTTTCTCCCGACCGGCGCGACCCCCAGGAAGGCTGTTCACGTGGCAGATCAACTGCTCATCCGCGGCGCTCGCGAGCACAATCTGAAGGACGTCTCCCTCGAGCTCCCGCGGGACGCGATGATCGTCTTCACGGGACTGTCGGGCTCCGGCAAGTCCTCGCTCGCGTTCGACACGATCTTCGCCGAGGGGCAGCGCCGCTACGTCGAGAGCCTCTCCGCATACGCGCGGCAGTTCCTCGGCCAGATGGACAAGCCCGACGTCGACTTCATCGAGGGCCTGTCGCCGGCGGTGTCGATCGACCAGAAGTCGACCTCGCGCAACCCGCGCTCGACCGTCGGGACGATCACCGAGGTCTACGACTACCTGCGGCTCCTCTACGCGCGCATCGGGCACCCGCACTGCCCGGTCTGCGGCGAGGCGATCACCAAGCAGACCCCGCAGCAGATCGTCGACCGGATCATGGAGCTCGAGGAGGGCACCCGCTTCCAGGTCCTCGCGCCGGTCATCCGCGGGCGCAAGGGCGAATACCTCGACCTCTTCCGCCAGCTGCAGTCGCAGGGCTACAGCCGTGTCCGGGTCGACGGGCAGACCCACAACCTCGCCGACGAGCCGCCGACGCTCGCCAAGCAGAAGAAGCACGACATCGAGGTCGTCGTGGACCGGCTCGCGGTCAAGCCGACGGCCCAGCAGCGCATCACCGACTCGGTCGAGACCGCGCTCAACCTCGCCGACGGGCTCGTGCTCCTCGACTTCGTGGACCTGCCCGAGGACGACGCCCACCGGGTGCGCCGCTTCTCCGAGAAGCTCGCCTGCCCCAACGACCACCCGCTAGCCGTGGACGAGCTGGAGCCGCGGTCGTTCTCGTTCAACGCGCCGTTCGGCGCCTGCCCGGACTGCTCGGGCCTGGGCACCCGGATGGAGGTCGATCCCGAGCTGGTCGTGCCGGACCCGTCGCTGTCCCTCGACGACGGCGCGATCGCCCCGTGGTCGGCGGCGCACGTCGCGGACTACTTCGGTCGCCTGATCGACGCGCTCGCCGAGGAGCTCGGCTTCACCACCGCGACGCCGTTCGAGGACCTGCCGTCGTCGGCGCGCAAGGCGCTGCTCGAGGGCCACCCGACGCAGGTTCACGTGCACTACCGCAACCGCTACGGGCGCGAGCGCTCCTACTGGAGCTCGTTCGAGGGCGTCATCCCCTACGTCGTACGCCGCCACGCCGAGGCCGAGTCGGACACGACCCGCGAGCGCTTCGAGGACTACATGCGCGAGGTGCCGTGCCCGACCTGCGGCGGCACCCGCCTCAAGCCGGTCATCCTCGGGGTGACGGTGCGCTCGGCCACCCACGGCGAGAAGAACATCGCCGAGGTCTCCGCGCTCTCCATCGAGGAGGCGGCGCGCTACCTCAGCGACCTCGAGATGTCCGAGCGCGAGAGCCAGATCGGCCAGCACGTGCTCAAGGAGATCCACGAGCGGCTGCGGTTCCTGCTCGACGTCGGGCTCGACTACCTGAGCCTCGACCGCGCGGCGGGGTCGCTGTCGGGTGGCGAGGCGCAGCGCATCCGGCTGGCGACGCAGATCGGGGCGGGGCTCGTCGGCGTGCTCTACGTCCTCGACGAGCCGTCGATCGGTCTCCACCAGCGCGACAACCACCGGCTCATCGAGACGCTGGTCCGCCTCCGCGACCTCGGCAACACGCTGATCGTCGTGGAGCACGACGAGGACACGATCCGCGCGTCGGACTGGGCGGTGGACATCGGCCCGGGCGCCGGCGAGCACGGCGGTCAGGTCATCGTCTCCGGCACCGTGGAGGAGCTGTTCGCGTCGGAGGACTCGATCACCGGCGCTTACCTGTCCGGCCGCAAGGAGATCGCGGTGCCGGCGGAGCGGCGTCCGCGTCGCGAGGGGCACGAGCTGGTCGTGCGCGGAGCCCGCGAGCACAACCTCAAGGGCATCGACGTCGCGTTCCCGCTCGGACAGCTGGTCGCGGTGACCGGCGTGTCGGGGTCGGGCAAGTCGACGCTGGTCAACGACATCCTCTACACCTCCCTCGCGCGCACGATCCACAACGCGCGGGCCCTCCCGGGCCGGCACAAGGACATCACCGGCATCGACCTGGTCGACAAGATCATCCACGTCGACCAGTCGCCGATCGGGCGCACCCCGCGCTCCAACCCGGCCACCTACACCGGGGTCTGGGACCACGTGCGCAAGCTGTTCGCGGCCACCCCGGAGGCGAAGGTGCGCGGCTACCAGCAGGGCCGCTTCTCGTTCAACGTCAAGGGTGGGCGCTGCGAGGCGTGCTCGGGCGACGGCACGATCAAGATCGAGATGAACTTCCTCCCGGACGTGTACGTGCCGTGCGAGGTGTGCCACGGGGCGCGCTACAACCGCGAGACGCTCGAGGTGCACTACAAGGGCAAGACGGTCGCCGACGTGCTCGACATGCCGATCGAGGAGGCCAAGACGTTCTTCGAGGCGATCCCGGCGATCGCGCGCCACCTCAACACGCTGGTCGACGTCGGTCTGGGCTACGTCCGCCTCGGGCAGCCGGCTCCGACGCTGTCCGGCGGCGAGGCCCAGCGCGTGAAGCTCGCGGCCGAGCTGCAGAAGCGGCAGACCGGTCGCACCCTGTACGTCCTCGACGAGCCGACCACCGGTCTGCACTTCGAGGACATCCGCAAGCTGCTCGGCGTGCTCGGCCGACTCGTGGACCAGGGCAACTCGGTCATCGTCATCGAGCACAACCTCGACGTGATCAAGACCGCCGACTGGCTCATCGACATGGGCCCCGAGGGCGGCAACCGCGGGGGCACGCTCGTCGCCGAGGGCACCCCGGAGGCGATCGCCGCCCACCCGGACAGCTACACCGGACAGTTCCTCAAGCCGCTGCTCGAGGGTCGCGAGGCGAAGCAGCCGGCGCTCCAGCCGGCGCTGGACGTCGCACCCGGCCGGATCCGGACGGGCTCGGGGCGGACGGCGTCCGCGAAGGCCTCGGCGGCGCAGAAGCGCGCCGCGGCACGCGACGCTGCGGCGCCGGCCAAGAAGCCGGTCGCCAAGAAGGCTGCGGCCAAGAAGCCGGCGGCGAAGAAGGCTCCGGCGAAGAAGGCCGCTGCGACGAGGGCCGCCAAGAAGGCCTGACGCCTCCGCGGCGACGGACGCCGCACGCCGGCACCGAAGTTGCGGGCACGCTTCGCCTGCGGTGATCGTTGAACCTTCCACCGAACGACGACGCACCGAACGAAGGGAAACGGCCTGATGACCGACAGCAAGGTGAAGCGCCGCACGGTGATCCAAGGAGTGGGCCTGGTGGGTGGGACTGTCGTGGCCGGAGGGCTCCTCGCCGCCTGCGGCGGGGAGGACGACCCGTCCGGCGGCAGCACGAGCGCCGCGCCGCAGAGCGACCCGACGACGCCCGGGGGAGAGGCCACGACCGAGGCGGGCGCCGAGCCGACGGGCACCGAGCTCGGCCCGACCAGCGACGTCCCGGTGGGCAGCGCCGCCTACTTCAAGTCCGAGAACGTGCTCGTGTCCCAGCCCACGGAGGGGACGTTCGCGTGCTTCTCCGCCGTGTGCACCCACCAGGGCTGTGCGGTCAACCTGGTCGAGGACGACAAGATGATCTGCACCTGCCACGGCAGCGAGTTCTCCGCCGCCGACGGGTCGGTCGAGCAGGGGCCTGCCGATCAGCCGTTGGAGTCCCGCGAGGTCCGTGTCGACGGGGACACGCTCTTCCTCGTCTGAGACGACGTGCGCTACGCGGCGGCGTGCGGGGAGACCCGCGCGCCGCCGCGTACCGCTGTCGGGGTCGGCTCGTAGGGTGGACGTGTGGCAGATCCAGCGACGTACCGGCCAGCGCCGGGTTCGATCCCCGATGCGCCCGGCGTCTACCGGTTCCGCGACGAGCACCGCCAGGTCGTCTACGTCGGCAAGGCCAAGTCGCTGCGCTCCCGGCTGTCGTCCTACTTCCAGGACATCGCCAACCTCCACCCGCGGACCCAGCAGATGGTGACGACCGCGGCCGGCGTCGAGTGGACCGTCGTCTCCAACGAGGTCGAGGCGCTGCAGCTCGAGTACACGTGGATCAAGGAGTACGACCCGCGGTTCAACGTGAAGTACCGCGACGACAAGTCCTACCCGTGGCTCGCGGTGACGCTCAACGAGGAGTTCCCGCGGGTCATGGTCGGGCGCGGCGCCAAGCGCAAGGGCGTCCGCTACTTCGGGCCCTACAGCCACGCGTGGGCGATCCGCGAGACCGTCGACCTGCTGCTGCGGGTCTTCCCGATGCGCTCGTGCAGCAACGGCGTGTTCAAGCGGTCCGCGCAGATCGGGCGGCCGTGCCTCCTGGGCTACATCGGCAAGTGCTCCGCCCCCTGCGTCGGCCGGGTGAGCCCCGAGGAGCACCGCGAGATCGTCGACGACTTCTGCTCGTTCCTGGCCGGCAACACGGCGACCTACATCAAGCGTCTCGAGCGGGACATGCGGGCGGCCGCGGGAGAGCAGGAGTACGAGCGCGCGGCGCGGCTGCGCGACGACATCGACGCCCTCCGCAAGGCCCTCGACAAGAACGCCGTCGTCCTCGGGGACGGCACCGACGCGGACGTGATCGCCCTGGCCGACGACCCGCTCGAGGTCGGCGTCCAGATCTTCTCCGTCCGCGGCGGGCGGATCCGCGGCCAGCGCGGCTGGGTCGCCGACAAGACCGACGACGCGGGCACCGGCGAGCTCGTCGAGCGGGCCATGATGAAGCTGTACGACGGTGAGCACGCCGACGCCATCCCGCGCGAGGTCCTCGTCCCCGCCCTCCCCGACGACGCCGACGCGGTGGCGGACTGGCTGACCCAGCAGCGGGGGAGCAGGGTGGCGGTCCGGGTCCCGCAGCGCGGCGACAAGCGTGCCCTGATGGAGACCGTCGAGCGCAACGCCAAGCAGTCCCTGGTCCTGCACAAGACCAAGCGGGCCAGCGACCTGACGACCCGCACGCGTGCGCTCGAGGAGCTGCAGATGGCGCTCGGGCTCCCCGAGGCGCCGCTGCGCATCGAGTGCTACGACATCTCCAACCTGCAGGGCACCGAGGTCGTCGCGTCGATGGTCGTGTTCGAGGACGGGCTGCCGCGCAAGAGCGAGTACCGGCGCTTCGTCATCCGCGGCGTCGACGGACAGAACGACGTGGCGTCGATGCACGAGACGATCACGCGGCGCTTCCGTCGCTACCTCGACGAGCGGGCAGCGCTCGCGGCACCGGAGCTCGGCGCCGACGACGAGGCGGAGCCGGAGGGCCCCGCGCTCGTCGACCCCGACACCGGCAAGCCGCGCAAGTTCGCGTACGCCCCTGGGCTGGTCGTCGTCGACGGCGGACCGCCGCAGGTCGCGGCGGCGTACGACGCGATGCGCCAGCTCGGGGTCGACGACATCCCGCTCTGCGGACTCGCGAAGCGTCTCGAGGAGGTGTGGCTCCCCGGTCAGGAGGACCCCGTGATCCTCCCGCGGACGAGCGAGGGGCTCTACCTGCTCCAGCGCGTGCGCGACGAGGCGCACCGTTTTGCGATCACCCACCACCGGGGCCGGCGTTCCCGCACCATGGTGGAGAGCGTCCTCGACGACGTGCCGGGCCTCGGGGAGGTGCGGCGCAAGGCGCTCCTGCGACGGTTCGGCTCGCTCAAGAAGCTGCGTGCCGCCACCGTCGAGGAGATCGCGGCCGTGCCCGGCTTCGGACCACGCACCGCCGCCGCGGTGGTGGAGGCACTCGCAGGGGAGCGGGCCACGCCGACCGCCCCGGCGATCAACATGACGACCGGCGAGATCCTCGAGGAGGGGTCGTGAGCGTCTCGGGAACCAGTACGTCGGGGGTGGAGGAGCTCGTCCTCGTGACCGGCATGACCGGCGCGGGGCGCAGCACGGTGGCCAAGGTCCTGGAGGACCTCGGCTACTTCGTCGTCGACAACCTCCCGCCCCAGCTGCTCGGCGACGCGGTCGCGCTCTTCGGCCAGAACCACGCCGCGACCCGACTCGGCGTCGTCGTCGACGCGCGCTCGCGCCAGTTCTTCTCGGCGCTGTCCGGGGCGCTGGAGAGCCTGCGCAAGGAGGGCCTGCGCTCGACGGTGATCTACGTCGAGGCGTCCGACGAGGTGCTGGTGCGCCGCCAGGAGGCCGCACGACGCCCGCACCCCCTCCGTACCGAGGGGAGGCTCCTCGACGGCTTCCGCGTGGAGCGTGAGCTCCTGCGCGACCTGCGCTCGCAGGCCGACCTGGTCGTGGACACCACGCGGCTCAACGTCCACCAGCTGTCCGCGCGCGTCTCGGCCGCCTTCGAGGACCCCGAGCAGCACCCGCTCCGGGCGACGGTGGTGTCGTTCGGCTTCAAGTACGGCATCCCGGTCGACGCCGACATGGTCGCCGACATGCGCTTCCTCCCCAACCCCTACTGGGTGGACTCCCTGCGACCGCTCAGCGGCCTCGACCCGGAGGTCAGCGAGTACGTCCTCCAGCAGCCCGACGCGCTGCCGTTCCTCGACCAGTACGAGGCGCTCCTCGCGACCCTGACCGACGGGTTCGTCCGCGAGAACAAGCGCTTCCTCTCGCTCGCGATCGGCTGCACCGGCGGGCGACACCGCAGCGTCGCCATGGCGGAGGCGCTCGGCGAGCGCCTGCGCGCGCACGACGTCCGCACGCTCGTCGTCCACCGCGACCTGGGGCGCGAGTGAGCACCCCCGCGCGCCGCGTCGGGCCGGGTGCGTCCACGACGACGCAGCGGAAGGTCGTCGCCATGGGCGGCGGGCACGGGCTCGCGGCCAGCCTGTCGGCCCTGCGCTACCTCCCGGGCGAGATCACGGCGGTCGTCACCGTCGCCGACAACGGCGGGAGCTCCGGCCGGCTGCGGCGGGAGCTGGGCGTGCTGCCTCCGGGCGACCTCCGGCAGGCCCTCGCGGCGCTGTGCGGGGAGGACGAGTGGGGGCGCACGTGGGCCCGGGTCCTGCAGCACCGGTTCGAGACCGGCGGCGAGCTCGACGGGCACGCGCTCGGCAACCTCCTCATCGCGGGGCTGTGGGAGCTGCTGGGCGACCACGTGGACGGCCTCGACTGGATCGGGCGGCTCCTGGGCTCGCGAGGGCGGGTGCTGCCCATGAGCTCGATCCCGCTCGACATCGAGGCCACGGTCCGCCGCGCGGACGGCGAGATCGAGATCGTCCGAGGACAGGCCGAGGTCGCGACCACGTCCGGCGACGTGATGGGTGTCCGGCTGGACCCGACCGATCCTCCAGCCTCGCTCCCGGCGCTGCAGGCGGTCCGCGAGGCCGACTGGGTCGTGGTCGGGCCGGGCTCGTGGTTCACCAGCGTGATCCCCAACCTGCTGGTGCCCGACCTCTCGCGCGCCCTGCACGAGACGTCGGCCGAGCGCATGCTCGTGCTCAACCTGGAGGCGCAGCCGGGGGAGACGGAGGGCTTCTCGCCGGAACGCCATCTCGAGGTGATCGGCGAGCACGCCCCCCAGCTCGGCGTCGACGTGGTCCTCGCCGACCGGGACGCGGTGGGCGACGTCGCCAGCCTGCGCGCCGCGGCGAAGGACCTGGGCGCCGAGGTCGTGCTCGACGCTCTGGCCCAGGGCGACGGGTCCGCACGCCACGACCCGCTGCGGCTCGCGGCAGCGTACGAGCGCATCATGCGGATGCCCGTGTGAGGGCGCTCACGCCCGCACCGGAGACCGACCAAGACGACCGTGCAGGTGCCCACGGGCGCTCCGCCGCGCGCGTACAGTGGCGCAGGGGGGATCCACGTTCGGGGCCGACGAGGACAATCGGAGGAGTACGCCCATGGCGATGACAGCACAGGTGAAGTCGGAGCTGTCCAGCACATCGGTCACCAAGGCGTGCTGCCGCAAGGCGGAGGTCTCGTCCCTCTTGAGGTTCGGCGGTGGGCTGCACCTGGTGGGCGGCGCGATCGTCGTGGAGGCCGAGGTCGACACCGGCGCCGCCGCGCGCCGGCTGCGCAACGACATCGCGGACGTCTACGGGCACGCCAGCGAGGTTCAGGTGCTCCAGGGCACCGGCATCCGCAAGGGCACCCGGTGGGTCGTCCGCGTCGTCCGTGACGGCGCCGCGCTGGCCCGTCAGACCGGGCTGCTGGACGCCGCCAACCGGCCTGTCCGCGGACTGCCGCCGCAGGTCGTCTCCGGCGCCACCTGCGACGCGGTCGCCGCATGGCGCGGCGCGTTCCTGGCCCGCGGCTCGCTGACCGAGCCGGGACGATCGTCGGCGCTGGAGGTCACGTGCCCGGGGCCGGAGGCCGCTCTCGCGCTGGTCGGCGCCGCCCGCAGGCTCGGCATCCAGGGCAAGGCCCGCGAGGTCCGCGGCGTCGACCGCGTCGTCATCCGCGACGGCGAGGCGATCGGGGCGCTGCTCACGCGGCTGGGGGCGCACGAGTCCCTGCTGGCGTGGGAGGAGCGCCGGATGCGCCGCGAGGTCCGGGCCACGGCCAACCGCCTCGCCAACTTCGACGACGCCAACCTGCGGCGCTCGGCGCGCGCCGCGGTGGCCGCCGGCGCCCGGGTGGAGCGGGCGCTCGAGATCCTGGGCGACGACGTCCCCGACCACCTGAGCACCGCGGGCCGGTTGCGCGTCGAGCACAAGCAGGCGAGCCTGGAGGAGCTGGGCCAGCTCCACGACCCGGCACTGACGAAGGACGCGATCGCGGGCCGGATCCGACGCTTGCTGGCCATGGCCGACAAGCGTGCGGCCGACCTCGGGATCCCGGACACGGAGGCCAGCCTCACCGACGAGATGCTGGCCGACGGTGCGTGATTCTCGCCCTGCGACGCCGTGTGCGTGGTCGTCCTGGGCCCGCGATAGGGTCGTGTCGATCGTCAAAGTCGATCAACAGCCTGATGAGTGATCCTCGAAGGAGAGCGTCGTGACCGTGCGCGTAGGTATCAACGGATTCGGCCGGATCGGCCGCAACTTCTACCGGGCCGCGCTGGCTTCGGGTGCGGACTTCGAGGTCGTTGCCGTGAACGACCTGACCGACAACAAGACCCTCGCGACCCTGCTCAAGTACGACTCGATCCTGGGCCGGCTCCCCGAGGAGGTCTCGTACGACGAGACGTCCATCACCGTCGGTGGCCGCAGCATCAAGGCGTTCGAGGAGCGCGACCCGTCGGCGCTGCCGTGGGGCGACCTCGGCGTCGACATCGTCATCGAGTCGACCGGCTTCTTCACCGACGCGACCAAGGCCAAGGCCCACCTCGACGCCGGTGCCAAGAAGGTCCTGATCTCGGCCCCCGCCAAGAACGAGGACCTCACGGTCGTCATGGGCGTCAACGAGAACCTGTACGACCCGTCGGCGCACAGCATCGTCTCCAACGCCTCGTGCACGACCAACTGCCTCGCGCCGATGGCGAAGGCGCTCAACGACGGCCTGGGCATCGTGCGCGGTCTCATGACGACGATCCACGCCTACACGCAGGACCAGAACCTCCAGGACGGCCCCCACAAGGACCTCCGTCGTGCCCGCGCCGCCGCGCTCAACATCGTCCCGACCTCGACGGGTGCCGCGAAGGCTGTCAGCCTCGTCCTCCCCGAGCTCAAGGGCAAGCTCGACGGCTACGCGCTGCGCGTCCCGGTGCCGACCGGCTCCGCGACCGACCTGACCTTCACCGCTCCGCGCGAGACCTCGGTCGAGGAGGTCAACGCGATCGTCAAGGCGGCCGCCGAGGGTCCGCTCAAGGGCTACCTCACCTACACCGAGGACCCGATCGTCTCCACCGACATCGTCACCGACCCGGCGTCGTGCATCTTCGACTCGGGTCTGACCAAGGTCATCGGCGACCAGGTCAAGGTCGTCGGCTGGTACGACAACGAGTGGGGCTACTCCAACCGCCTCGTCGACCTCACCTCGTTCGTCGGCTCGTCGCTCTGAGCGACGCCTGACGAGATTCCGACCGAGCACCGCCTCCTGGGAGACCTGTGAAGACGATCGACGACCTCGGTGACCTGCGCGGCAAGCGCGTGCTGGTCCGCAGCGACCTCAACGTGCCGCTCGACGGCGCGACCATCACCGACGACGGCCGTGTGCGGGCGAGCGTCCCGACGATCCGCCGCCTCGCCGACGCGGGTGCCAAGGTCGTCGTGATGGCCCACCTGGGCCGCCCCAAGGGTGCGCCGGACCCGGCGTACTCGCTGGAGCCGGTCGCGGTGCGCCTCGCCGAGCTGCTCGGCAAGGACGTGACGTTCGCGAGCGACACGGTGGGCGCGTCCGCACAGGAGGTCGTGGCCGGTCTGGGAGACGGCGAGGTCGCCGTCCTCGAGAACGTCCGCTTCAACGCGGGCGAGACGAGCAAGGACGCCGCGGAGCGCGGAGCGTTCGCCGACGAGCTCGCGGCGCTCGGCGACGCGTTCGTGTCCGACGGCTTCGGCGTGGTGCACCGCAAGCAGGCCAGCGTGTACGACATCGCCGAGCGGCTTCCGGCCGCCGCCGGGGGCCTGGTCCTCGCCGAGGTCGACGTGCTGCGCCGGCTGACCGAGGACCCGGAGCGCCCCTACACGGTCGTGCTCGGCGGGTCGAAGGTCTCGGACAAGCTCGGGGTCATCGACAACCTCATCGAGAAGGCCGACGCGCTGCTGATCGGCGGCGGGATGGTCTTCACGTTCCTCGCCGCGCAGGGCTACGGGGTGGGGTCGTCGCTGCTGGAGTCCGACCAGATCGACACGGTCAAGGGCTACCTCGCCCGTGCCGCCGAGAAGGGCGTCGACATCGTGCTGCCGACCGACGTCGTCGTGGCGCCGGAGTTCTCCGCCGACGCCCCTCCGACCACGGTCGCCGCGGACGCGATGCCGGCTGACCAGATGGGTCTCGACATCGGTCCCGAGTCGAGCGAGGCGTTCGCGGCCCGCGTCGCGGCGTCGCGGACGGTCTTCTGGAACGGGCCGATGGGCGTGTTCGAGTTCCCGGCCTTCGCCGGGGGCACCAAGGCGGTCGCGCAGGCGCTCACCGAGGTCGACGGGCTCTCCGTCGTCGGCGGTGGCGACTCGGCGGCCGCCGTGCGGCGGCTCGGCTTCGCCGACGACCAGTTCGGTCACATCTCGACCGGTGGTGGCGCGTCCCTCGAGTTCCTCGAGGGACGCGAGCTCCCCGGCCTGCAGGTCCTGGAGGGCTGACGACGATGGCGCAGACGCGCACCCCGCTGATCGCGGGCAACTGGAAGATGAACCTCAACCACCAGGAGGCTGTCGTCCTGGTGCAGAAGCTCGCCTGGGTCCTCCAGGACAAGAAGCACGACTACGAGAAGGCCGAGGTCACGGTCGTCCCGCCGTTCACCGACCTGCGCAGCGTGCAGACGATCGTCGACGGCGACCGGATGAAGATCCGCTACGGCGCTCAGGACGTCTCGGTCCACGACGCCGGCGCCTACACGGGTGAGATCTCGGCGGCGATGCTGGCCAAGCTCGGCTGCTCCTACGTCGTGGTCGGCCACTCCGAGCGCCGCGAGTACCACGGCGAGGACGACGCGCTCGTGGCGGCGAAGGCGCTCAAGGCCGTCGATGCGGGCATCACTCCGATCGTGTGCGTCGGGGAGGGGCTCGACGTCCGCAACGAGGGCGCGCACGTCCCGCACTGCACCCAGCAGGTCGAGGGCTCGCTCGCCGGCATGACGCCGGACCAGGTCGCGGACGCGGTCATCGCGTACGAGCCGGTCTGGGCGATCGGCACGGGTGAGGTCGCCACCCCCGAGGACGCGCAGGAGGTCTGCGGCGCGATCCGTGAGCAGGTTGCCAAGACGTGGTCCTCCCAGGCCGCGGAGCGGGTGCGTATCCTGTACGGAGGATCGGTGAAGGCAGCGAACGCGGCCGCGATCATGGCGCAGCCCGACGTGGACGGCGCCCTGGTCGGGGGAGCGAGCCTCCAGGCGGAGGAGTTCGCTGCGATCTGCCGGTTCTACGACCTCCCCGACCTGTCGGGCGTGGCCTGAGCCATCCCGACCGTACGACGCGACCAAAGGACGATCCCTCGTGATCCTCACCTTCTCGATCCTGCTCATCCTGGCGAGCGTGCTGCTCATCGTCCTCGTGCTGATGCACAAGGGCCGCGGCGGCGGCCTCTCGGACATGTTCGGCGGCGGGGTCTCGAGCAGCCTCGGCGGCTCGTCTGTGGCTGAGCGCAACCTCGATCGCATCACGGTCGGCACGGCCGTCGTGTGGGCCGTCTGCGTCGTCGCGCTCGGTCTGCTCTTCAAGTTCAACTGACGGCACAATTCTTGATCGCGGCACCTCGACCCGAGGTGCCGCGCCGTTTACACTTCTGATCGACCCGGCGTCCGCGCCGGTGGCGATGACTGCGACGAGGGGCGAGGAGTCCACAGGTGTCAGGCGGTGCCATTCGAGGAAGTCGGGTCGGTTCGGGCCCGATGGGGGAGGCCGAGCGCGGGGATGCCGCGCCGCGGCGCGCGATCTCCTACTTCTGCTCCAACACGCACACGACGGTGCTGAGCTTCGCGATCGAGGCCGACGTCCCGGAGTCGTGGGACTGCCCGCGTTGCGGGCTCCCGGCGAGCCAGGACCACGAGAACCCACCGACGGCCCCCAAGATCGAGCCCTACAAGACGCACCTCGCGTACGTGAAGGAGCGTCGCAGCGACGACGAGGCCGAGCAGATCCTCACCGAGGCGCTCGAGACGCTGCGGGCGCGTCGCGCGAGCGGCGAGGTCATCTACTGACTTGACGGCCCCTGCGGGCGCGTCCTGAGGCGTTGCGCAGCGACATCGCGACCGTCCGTCGGTCGCGGCGTCGGTACGCAACGCCTCACTGCACGTCCGGGACCTGCGCAGCGGCGTCCTCGTCGAGCATCCACAGCGTCTGCTCGGTGCCGCGCACGCCGGCTGCGGGGGTGCGCGTGACGTCGTCGCCGTCGAGCGCACGAGCGACGGCGTCGGCCTTCCCGCTGCCGGACACGAGGAACCACACCTCGCGGCCGCGGTTCAGCGCAGGGAACGTCAGGCTGACGCGTGACGCGGGAGGCTTGGGCGAGTCGGTCTCGCTGACGGTGTCCCGGTCGTCGACGGCGAGCGTCGGCTTGCCGGGGAACAGCGACGCGACGTGGCCGTCGGGGCCGACGCCGAGCATCACGATGTCGAAGACGCGGTCACGCACGACGTCGGCGTACCGGGCTGCGGCCTCGTCGACGGTGAGGGTCCCGTCGTCCGCCGGGACGGGGTGGACGAGCGCCTCGTCGACGTCGACGTGGTCGAGCAGCGCTTCTCGCGCCTGTCGCTCGTTGCGATCCTCGCTGTCGGCCGGGACGAAGCGCTCATCACCCCAGAAGAGCTCCACGCGAGACCAGTCCACACGGCCGTCGTCGGCTCGTGCGGCGACGGCGCGGTGCACCTTGTCGGCGATGGTGCCGCCCGTGAGCACCACAGCCGGGACGCGGTCCTGCGCCTGAAGGGCGGCGAGCGTCGAGACGAGCTGGTCGGAGATGCTTCGTGCGAGCTGGTCCGCGTCGCGGTCGACGAGGATGTCGGGGTCGTCGTTCACCTGCTGTCCGTCCGCCGGGTGGTCGTGGTGGTCGTCGCGCGCGCCGCGGACGTCTTCTTCGTGGCTGCCTTCTTGGTCGCGGTCTTCTTCGCCGGTGCCGCCTTCTTGGCAGCGTTCTTCTTCGCCGGAGTCGCCTTCTTGGTCGCGGCCTTCTTCGCCGGAGTCGCCCTCTTGGTCGCGGCCTGCTTGGCCGCCGGCTTCTTGTCGGCGGCCCGCTTGTCGGCGTCCGGCTCGGCGACCGCGGCGGCGGCCTCCACGGAAGGCTTCGGGCGGCCTGACGTCTTCGACGAACGCCCGCCTCGGTCCTCACGACGCAGCAGCCGCTGGACGGTCTCGGCGTACACGTCGTCCTCGTCGAGGCGGCGCAGGTCCTCGGCGAGCAGCTCGGCGGTGGAGCGCCGCTTCAGCCCCACCGAGCGGTCGGCCTCTCCAGGGACGATGAAGCGGCCGTTGCGACCGTCGTGCCGCACCACGGCGACGTCGCCGATCGTCGAGTGCAGCCGCACCTCGGTGATCCCCGGCCCCCGTGACGTGGCGTGCTGGACGGGCACCTTGAGGCGTGCCTCGAGCCACGCGACCAGGAGGTCGGCGCTCGGGTTGCCCCGCTCGGCGGCGACGGTGGCGCTGGTGATCATCAGCTCCACCTGGTCGAGCGCGGCCGCGAGCAGCGCGCGCCAGGGCGTCAGCCGCGTCCACGCGAGGTCGGTGTCGCCGGCGTGGTACGCGCGGGCGACGCGGACGAGGGCCGCATGGCGGGTTCGCGCAGCCGCGGCATCGGTGATGCGACGGGTCGCCAGCGAGCCGAGCGGGTCCTGGGCGGGGACCTTCGGCGCAGCGCCGGGCCACCAGGCGACGACGGGGGAGTCCGGCAGCAGCAGCGGGAGCACGACGGACTCCGCGTGCTGCGTGAGCTCGCCGCTCATCCGCAGGATCACAGACTCGCCGGCGCTGTCGTTGCCGATGCGGACCTGCGCGTCGAGGCTGGCCGGCCCGCGCTTGGACCGCAGGATGACGCCGAGAACCCGTGCGGGGTGCTCGCGCGAGATCACGCGCGACGCCCGCATCGCGTCGTAGTAGCGCGCCTCGTCCGTCACGACGATGAGCGTGAGCACCATCCCCATGGCGGGGCTGCCCGCGGCGATGCGCGCCTTGACCAGCGCCGAGGCGACGGCGCTGGCGCTGGTGTCGTTCAGGTCGACCTTCATCGCTCTCCTCGCTCCTCGTCGCGTCCCGTCCGCCGCCCGGGCGTCTCCGCGGTCGGCTCCACGCTCACGGCCGGCGCCACGACCGCCCGTCCCGCTCAAGCATCGCGTCGGCCGACTCCGGACCCCACCCGCCGGAGACGTACTGCTCCGGCATGCTGGCGCCCTTCTCGGCCTGCTCGGCCCAGTAGTCGATGATCGGGTCGAGGATCTTCCAGGAGAGCTCGACCTCCTCCTGCTGGGGGAACAGCGGGGGATCGCCGAGGAGCACGTCCAGGATCAGGCGCTCGTACGCCTCAGGACTGGACTCGACGAACGTGCCGCCGTACGCGAAGTCCATGTTGACGTCGCGCAGCTCCATCGCCGTGCCGGGCACCTTCGACCCGAAGCGGACGGTCACGCCCTCGTCGGGCTGGATCCGCATGACGATGGCGTTCTGGGTGAGCTCGGAGGTGTCGTACTTGGCGAACGGCTGGTGCGGTGCGCGCTTGAACACGACCGCGATCTCGGTCACCCGCCGGGCGAGGCGCTTGCCCGTCCGCAGGTAGAACGGGACGCCCGCCCAGCGCCGGGTCTCGATGTCGAGGCGGATCGCCGCGTACGTCTCCGTCCCGGACGTCGCCGGGATGTCCTCCTCGTCGAGGTAGCCCTTGACCTTCAGACCGCCGGCCCATCCCGCGGTGTACTGGCCGCGGGCCGTGTGCAGGTCCATCCGCTCGGGCGGACGCGCCTGCGCCAGGACCTTCTGCTTCTCCAGCCGCAGGCTCCGCGCGCTGAACGACACCGGAGGCTCCATCGCCACCAGCGCCATGAGCTGCAGCAGGTGGTTCTGGATGACGTCGCGGGCGGCGCCGATCCCGTCGTAGTAGCCGGCGCGGCCGCCGATGCCGACGTCCTCGGCCATCGTGATCTGCACGTGGTCGACGTAGTGGGCGTTCCAGACCGGCTCGAAGAGCTCGTTGGCGAACCGGAAGGCCAGGATGTTCTGGACCGTCTCCTTGCCGAGGTAGTGGTCGATCCGGAAGACCGCCTCGGGAGGGAAGACGTCGGAGACGATGTCGTCGAGCTCGATGGCGCTCTCGAGGTCGTGCCCGAACGGCTTCTCGATCACCACCCGGCGCCACGAGTCGTGCCGGGGCTGCGCGAGCCCGTGCTTCTTGATCTGCCCGACGACCGTGGTGAAGAACCCCGGCGGGATCGAGAGGTAGAAGGCGTAGTTGCCGCCCGTCCCGCGCTCCCGGTCGAGCTCCTCGACCGTGGTGACCAGGTGCTCGAACGCTTCGTCGTCGTCGAACGAGCCCGGGACGAACCGGAAGCCCTCGGAGAGCTGCTTCCAGACCTCCTCGTGGAACTCGGTCCTCGCGTACTGCTTGACCGACTCGTAGACGACCTGGGCGAAGTCCTGGTCCTCCCACTCGCGCCGGGCGAACCCGACCAGCGAGAAGCCGGGCGGGAGCAGGCCGCGGTTGGCGAGGTCGTACACCGCGGGCATCAGCTTCTTGCGCGCCAGGTCACCGGTGACGCCGAAGATCACGAGGCAGCTCGGCCCGGCGATCCGCGGCAGCCGACGGTCCTCGGGCTGGCGCAGCGGGTTGACGTACGGCGCTGGGCCGCTCCGCGGTGTGCGGCTCACTCGAGCGCCTCCCGCAGCGTCGCGCGCGCCGCGTCGGAGCGGTCGAGGTGGAGCCGCAGCACCGGCCGGCCACGATCGGTGAGCACACCGGCGTCGCCGACGGCCTGGGCGAGCAGGAACTCGCCGAACGTGAACGGCCGGCCCGGGACCTCGAGGTCCTGATCGGGCTCGCCGGTGACCTGCAGATAGACACCCGTGCCGGGGCCGCCCTTGTGGTACTGCCCGGTGGAGTGGAGGAAGCGCGGGCCCCAGCCGAACGTGGTGGGACGGCCCGTCCGCGACGCGAGGACGTCGCGGGACTCCGCGAGGGTCGTCTCGCCGAACCGGTCGAGATAGGCCTGGACCGCGACGTAGCCCCGCTCCGGGTCGAGCTCGTCGAGCAGCGACGCGACGGCGTCGCGCACCGTCGTGGTGTCCTCGGGGAGCCAGCCGGAGTAGTCGTAGACGGTCACGCCGCCGTCGGTGAATGCGGCGACCGGAGCGTCGGCCGACCCCTCCAGCATGTCGCGGGCGGCCTGCTTGGCGCTCTCGACGTCGGGCTGGTCGAACGGGTTGATGCCGATCAGGCGGCCCGCGATCGCGGTCGCGTACTCCCACAGCAGAAAGAGCGCGCCCAGGGGAGCGTCGACCGCGAAGCCGTAGCCGGAGACCGCCTGCGGGTGGTCGTCGCTCATCGGGCCGATCATGCCGACGACCTCGTCGGGCGTGCTCGGGTCGGCGTTCGGGGCTCCAGGGCCGCTGACGACGACCGGGAGGATGCCCTTGCCCTGCTTGCCGGTCGACTCCGCGACCAGCTGCTCGGCCCAGTCGCCGAAGCCGACGTTGACCGAGCCGGCGTCGGCGAGCACCATCTTGTCCGCGCCGGCGGCGTTCGCGACGCCCAGGAGGGCACCGAGGACCAGGGCCGGGTTGGTGGCGTCGTCGGCGGCGACGTCCTCGGCGATCTCGTCGGCCTGCTCGAGCAGCGCCTTGATGTCGGCGCCGGCGAGCCCGCTCGGGACGAGGCCGAACGCCGTGAGCGCCGAGTAGCGGCCACCGACCTCCGGGTCGGCGTGGAACACGCGGTAGCCCTTCGCGGACGCCTCCGCGTCCAGCGGAGAGCCGGGGTCCGTCACGACGACGATCCGCGTCGCGGGGTCGATGCCCGCGACCTCGAACGCGTGCTCGTACGCCCGCCGCTGGCTGTCGGTCTCCACGGTCCCGCCGGACTTGCTGGAGACCACCACGACGGTGCTCCCCAGGTCCTCGTCGACCGCCTCGCGGACCATGTCCGGGTCCGAGGAGTCGAGGACGGTCAGCGGCACGCCGTTGGTCGCGCAGATGACCTCGGGAGCGAGCGACGACCCGCCCATCCCGCAGAGCACCACGCGGTCCAGGCCCGCCGCCCGCAGCTCGTCACGGAGCTCCGTGACCTGGGCGACGAGCGGGACCGACGTGACGTGGAGGTCGGTCCAGCCGAGCCGCTTGCCCGACTCCTCCTCGGCGTCGGGCCCCCACAGGGTGGCGTCGTGGCCGGCGATCCGGCTCGCCACCTGGTCGGCCACGAGCGCCTCGATCGCCGCGTCGAGCGCCTTCTCGTCCGGATACGCGAGGCCGAGCTCGAAGCCGGCAGGTGCGTCTGCGTCGTCGGTCTGCACCGATTCCCCCTCCGTGGGTGGTGGTCAGCCGCGGCGTGCGCGCGCGGCGGTCAGCTGGTCCTGGACCGTCCGGACCAGGTCGGCCCAGGACGACTCGAACTTCTCGACGCCCTCGGACTCCAGGGTGTTCATCACGTCGTCCAGGTCGACCCCGACCTCGGCGAGCGCGCGAGCCACCTGCTCCGCCTCGGCGGCGGACCCGGTGAGCTTGTCGCCCTCGACCTCGCCGTGGTCCGCGAAGGCGCGCATCGTCGCGCCCGGCATGGTGTTGACGACGTTCGGTCCGACCAGCTCCGTCACGTACATCGTGTCCGGGTAGTCGGGGTTCTTCACGCCGGTCGACGCCCACAGCGGGCGCTGACGGTGGGCGCCCTGGGCCTCGAGCGCGTTCCAGCGCTCGGACGCTGAGAACTCCTCGTACACGCCGTAGGCGAGCCGCGAGTTGGCGATGCCCGCCTTGCCGCGCAGCTCGAGCGCCTCCGAGGTGCCGATCGCCTCGAGGCGCTTGTCGACCTCGCTGTCGATGCGGCTGACGAAGATCGAGGCGACCGACTGGACGTCGGAGATGTCGACCCCGTCGGCGATCGCACGCTCCAGCCCGGCGGCGTACGCGTCGAGCACCTCGCGGTAGCGCTCCAGCGAGAACAGCAGCGTCACGTTCACGCTGATCCCGGCGGCGATCGTGGCGGCGATGGCGGGCAGACCCTCGCGGGTCGCCGGGATCTTGATGAAGACGTTGGGCTCGCCGACCTTGTCCCAGAGCTTGCGCGCCGAGGCGATGGTCTCGTCCGTGTCGTACGCGAGCGTCGGGTCGACCTCGAGGGACACGCGCCCGTCGGAGCCGCCCGTCGCGTCGTACACCGGCCGCAGGATCGTCGCGGCCTGGCGTACGTCGGTCGTCGTGAGCTCGAAGATCGCGTCGGCCACGGTCGTCTGCGGGTCCGCGGCCAGGCCCTCGTCGAGCTGGGGCTCGTAGCGCTCGCCCTCCTTCATCGCCGAGGCGAAGATCGTCGGGTTGCTGGTCACGCCGACGACGTGGTCCTCGTCGACGAGCCGCTTCAGCTCACCTGTCTCGGTCAGCTCGCGAGACAGGTCGTCGAGCCAGATCGACACCCCCGCGTCGCTGAGGGCCTTCAGTCGGTCGGTCATCGCGCTCTCCTCCGTCGTCGTCGGACGCCTCGCCTGCAGCGGTCGGCGTCGCTCAGTGGTGGGTCTGCGGAAGGATCGTGTCCATCGGCTTGGCGAACACGCCGACGCCACCGGTGTGGCCCGCGGCGGCGATGCTCTCCTTCGCCGCGCTCACGACCGCATCCGCAGTGATCCCGAACTCGTCGTACAGGGTCTGGTACGCCGCCGAGGCGCCGTAGTGCTCCAGGCTGACCGTGCGGCCGGCGTCGCCGACCACCTCGCGCCAGCCCTGCGAGATCCCGGCCTCCACGCTCACGCGGGCGCGGACGCGTGGCGGGATCACCGAGTCGCGGTAGTCCTCGGTCTGCCCGTCGAACCACTCGCGGCACGGCATCGACACGACGCGCGCCGCGATGCCTTCGGCCGCCAGCGCCTCGCGCGCCGCGACCGCGAGCTGTACCTCGGACCCGGTGCCCACGAGCACCACGTCCGGGTCGCCGTCGGTGTCGAGAAGGATGTAGCCGCCCTTCGTGGCCTCCTCCGCAGCGGCGAAGCCGTCGGTGCCGCGCGGGAAGACCGGGAGGTTCTGGCGGCTGAGGGCGAGCCCCGCCGGGTGGGTGGGGGACTCGAGGATCTTCTTCCAGACCACGACCGTCTCGCTCGCGTCGGCCGGGCGGACGACGTCGAGACCCGGGATCGCGCGCAGGGCCGCGAGGTGCTCGACCGGCTGGTGCGTCGGGCCGTCCTCACCGAGCCCGATGGAGTCGTGCGTCCAGACGTAGGTCACCGGCAGCTGCATCAGCGCTGCGAGGCGGACCGACGGGCGCATGTAGTCGGAGAAGACGAGGAACGTGCCGCCGTACGGGCGGGTCGGGCTGTGCAGCGCGATGCCGTTGAGGATCGCGCCCATGCCGTGCTCGCGGATGCCGAAGTGCAGCACGCGGCCGTACCAGTCGCCGGAGAACATCTTGGTGGCGTGCTCGGGCGGGAGGAACGACGGCTGGCCCTTGGGCGTCGTGTTGTTGGAGCCGGCGAGGTCCGCCGAGCCGCCCCAGAGCTCCGGGAGCTTCGGTGCCGCGGCGGTGAGGAACTCACCGGAGGCCACGCGCGTCGCGACACCCTTCGGGTCGGCGTCGTACGTCGGCAGGTCGGCGTCCCAGCCGTCGGGCAGCTCGCGCGACTGGAGCCGGTCGAACAGCGCCGCCGACTCCGGGTTGGCCTCGCGCCACGCGGCGTACAGGGAGTTCCACTCCGCCTGCAGCTCCTCGCCGCGCGTGCGGGTCTCGCGGGTGTGGGCGATGACCTCGGGAGCGACCTCGAAGGTCTTCTCCGGGTCGAAGCCGAGGATCTCCTTGGTCTTCGCGACCTCGTCGGCGCCGAGGGCGGAGCCGTGCGAGGCGCCGGTGCCCTGCTTGTCGGGTGCGGGCCACGCGATGATCGTCTTGAGCGCGATGAAGCTGGGCTTGTCGGTGACCGAGCGGGCCGTCTGCAGCGCCTCCCAGAGGGCTTCGACGTCCTCGGTGTAGCCCGTGCCGTCGTGCGTCCAGTCGACCATCTGCACGTGCCAGCCGTAGCCCTCGTAGCGCTTGAGCACGTCCTCGTTGAACGCGACCGCGGTGTCGTCCTCGATGGAGATCCGGTTGTCGTCCCAGATCAGCGTCAGGTTGCCGAGCTGCTGGGTGCCGGCGAGCGAGCTGGCCTCCGAGGCCACGCCCTCCTCCATGTCGCCGTCGGAGGCGATCGCGTACACGTGGTGGTCGAACACGCCCTCGCCGAGCGGGGCGTCGGGCTCGAGGAGACCGTGGCGGCGGCGCGCGGCCATCGCCATGCCGACCGCGTTGCCGACGCCCTGGCCGAGCGGGCCGGTGGTCACCTCGATGCCGGCCGTGTGCCGGAACTCGGGGTGTCCGGGCGTCTTGCTGCCCCAGGTGCGGAGCGCCTCGAGGTCGGCCAGCTCCAGGCCGAACCCGGTCAGGTAGAGCTGGATGTACTGGGTGAGGCTCGAGTGCCCGCACGACAGCACGAAGCGGTCGCGCGCCGCCCAGTGCGGGTCGGCGGGGTTGTGCCGCATGAGCTTGTTGTAGAGCAGGTACGCCGCCGGCGCGAGGCTCATGGCGGTCCCGGGGTGGCCGTTGCCGACCTTCTGGACGGCGTCCATGGCGAGGACGCGGACGGTGTCGACCGCCTTGCGGTCGAGGTCGGTCCACTCCAGCTTGGTGCTCACGTCGGCGTGCTCCTCGTACGGTGGTGCGGGGTCTCCGGCGCGTCTGTGCCTTGTCGCGCGGCATGGCGCCGGATCACGGACAGGTCTCGGTGTCGAGCGTACTCGCGCCGTTCCGTTCGCGCGGATCGGCTCCCTGCCGTGGGACAGCGGGCGAACTGCGGGTGTGCTGACACCGTCCGAGATCGTGGCGCCGGTCACCAGACGGACTGCCATCTCGCACCCGGACGTGCACCGCGTCGGGCGTTGACTAGACTCGCGGCGTGACCGCAATCGACCCGGAGCTGAGTGCTGCGCACCAGCGTCCCCCGCGCACGTCGAGCGGTCGTCCTCGGATCACCGACGTCGTCAGCGCGTACGTCGGTCTGATGAAGCCTCGCATCATCGAGCTGCTGCTGCTCACGACCGTTCCGGTGATGTTCCTGGCGGCCGAGGGCGTCCCCCCGCTGTGGCCCGTCATCGTGACGCTGGTCGGCGGGACCTTGTCGGCGGGCTCGGCCAACGCTCTCAACTGCGTCTTCGACGCTGACATCGACCAGCAGATGCGCCGGACGCGCCGGCGCCCGCTGCCGCGCCACGCCGTGACGACCCGCGCCGCGCTGGTCTTCGGCCTCGTGCTCGGAGTCGTCTCGACGCTGATGCTCGGCCTGCTCGTCAACTGGCTGTCGGCCGGGCTGGCGCTCGCAGCCAACGTCTTCTACGTCGTCGGCTACACGATGCTGCTCAAGCGGCGCACCTCCCAGAACATCGTGTGGGGCGGCGCCGCGGGCTGCTTCCCGGCGCTGATCGGCTGGACGGCCGTCACGGGCGAGCTCGCGTGGCCGCCGGTGATCCTCTTCCTCGTCGTCTTCTTCTGGACGCCGCCGCACTTCTGGTCGCTGGCGATCCGCTACCGCGAGGACTACGCCGCTGCCGACGTGCCGATGCTGCCGTCGATCGCGCCGGCGACCGTGGTGGCGCGCAAGATCCTCGCGTACTCCTACGTGATGGTCGCGACCTCGCTCGTGCTGTGGCCGTTGACGCCGACGGGCTGGTTCTACCCGACCGCGGCGGTCGTGCTCGGTGCCGCGTTCCTCGTCGAGGCGCACCGCCTCAAGGCGCGGGCGCAGCAGAGCTCGGAGCTGTCGGTGCTGAAGCCGATGCGGCTGTTCCACTGGTCCAACGCCTACCTGGCGCTGCTGTTCGTGGCTGCCGCCGTGGACCCGTTCCTGCGCTGACCCCAGCGTCCCTCTTGCTCCCTCGCTCCGCCGACGGATCTTGACGGGCTACGACCAGGGTCTGGTCGGGATCCCTCAAGAACCGTGGGGTGGCGACCTGCGGAGCTCGTCCCCAGGTGTGCGGCGTCCCCACGCGTCCGACGGGTCTGCTCTCACCCGTGCCGCGAGAACCACGAGCCAGCTCGAGCGACTGTTCCAGAGCGCGGGCTGGAGGTGGGATCGTGCGGGACCGTGACCACCTCGTGGTCGCGTTCCCGCACGATGCGTCGGCCTAGGCGCTCGGGGCGGACGGAGAGGTCGTCGGCGAGGGGAAGGCCGGGGTGGTGCGGACGGCGGGAGTGCGCGACTCGAGCGCGGCCCACGTCGCTGCGGCCGCGAGGATCCCCGCGCCGAGCAGGTGGAGGCCGACGAGGACGATCGGGAGGTCCGTGAAGTACTGGACGAACCCGATCAGGCCCTGTCCGAGCTCGACCGCGACGAGGACGATCGCCGCGCGGATGGCCACGGGGGCGGCGCCCACGGCCTTGTACGCCAGCACCAGCCCGATGGAGAGGCCGAGCAGGAGGAAGACGGCGTCGGCGTGGAGCTGCGTGACGGCAGCGGGGGAGAAGCCGTTGCGCGGCGTGTCCGGGTCACCGGCGTGGGGGCCCGCTCCGGTCACGACGGTGCCGATCATCACCGTGGCCCACATGACGCCGTACGTGATCCACCCGAGCGTCTGCGCCGGGGCAGGCACCGTCGGCGGGTGCCAGGCGGCCGGGTGGTACGTCTGGCGTACGAGCACCGTGGACAGGCTGACGAGCCCGATCGACACGGCGAGGTGCACGGCGACCGCCCACGCGTTGAGGTCGACGAGCACCGTGATGCCGCCGATCAGCGCCTGCGCGGGGATGCCGAAGGCCATCAGCGTGGCGACGACCACGGAGCGCGGACGCTTCGGGCGCCACTGCCGCACCGCGAACCAGGTTGCGATCGCGATCCCGACGAGCACGAACGTCAGCAGCCGGTTGCCGAACTCGATAACCCCGTGGATCCCGAGCGCGCCGTGCGGGACGTACGACTCGTCGGTGCACCGCGGCCACGTCGGGCACCCGAGCCCGGAGGCGGTCAGCCGGACGGCCGCGCCGGTGACGATGATGCCGATGTTGGCGACCAGCGACGCCCACGCCCAGCCTCGTACGAAGCTGTCGGTCGGGTTGCGGAACCTGTCGATCACGATCACTCCCACTTGAACGTCCGGGCGGTCGCGCCGGCGGCGACGGCAGCCCAGACCACGAGCACCACGATGCTGGACACCGGTGGCGCACTTCCTTCGAACACCGTCCGCATGCCCTCCGACAGCGCGCCGGACGGCAGGACGGACAAGAACGTCTGCGCCGCGTCGGGATAGCGGCTCAGCGGCACGAGGACCGCCCCGCCCACCAGCAGCAGCACGTAGACCAGGTTCGCCACGGCCAGGGTCGCCTCGGCGCGCAGCGTGCCGGCGACCAGCAGCGCGAGCGCGGCGAACGCGGCGGTGCCGAGCAGCGCGAGCACGACCATCCACGCGTACGACGCTGCGCCGCCGTGCGGGTCCCACCCGAGCCAGAGCGCGACCACCACGAGCACGAGGAGCTGCAGCGCCTGCACGAGCAGGACGGAGCCGATCTTGCCGACCAGCAGGCCCCAGCGGGGGAGCGGCGTCGTGCCGAGCCGCTTGATCACCCCGTAGCGGCGCTCGAACCCGGTGGCGATCGCGAGCGACGTGAACGACGACGAGAGGATCGCCAGCGACAGCACGCCCGGCGTGATGATGTCGATCGGTCGGCCGGGCCCGAGGTCGACGATCCGGGTCGCCTCCGTCCCCGCGACCAGCAGCAGGAGCGGGATCACGAGGGCGAGGAGCAGCTGCTCGCCGTTGCGCATGAGCAGGCGCGTCTCCATGAGCGTCTGCGCGAGGACCATGCGGGGCACCGGTGCGGCGCCCGGCCGGGGCGCGAAGTCGAGGCTCACGAGCGCAGCTCCCGTCCGGTCAGGTCGAGGAACACGTCCTCGAGGGTGCGACGGCGCACGCTGATCTCGTCGAGGAGCACGCCCTGGCTGGCGAACCACGCCGTGACGGCGTGGAGCAGTCCCGGATCGATCGTGCCCGAGACGAGGTAGACCCCCGGGCTCTGCTCGACGACCTGCGAACCCGCGGGAAGCGTCGTCAGGAGGCCGGCGGTGTCGAGTCCCGCGGTCGCAGCCAGGCGGACCGTGTTCTCGGCGCCCTCGCTGGTGAGGCTCTTGGGGGTCCCGGACGCGATGAGCCGCCCGTGGTCGATCACGTGGACCCAGTCGGCGAGGCGCTCGGCCTCGTCCATGAAGTGGGTGGTGAGCACGACGGTCACGCCGCTCACCCGCAGCTCGTCCACGAGCTCCCACGTCGCCCGGCGCGCCTGCGGGTCGAGGCCGGCGGTCGGCTCGTCGAGGAAGACCAGCTCGGGACGGCCGACGAGCGCCGTCGCGAGGGCGAGACGCTGCTGCTGACCGCCGGACAGGCGCCGGTACGGCGTGCGCCCGATCCCGCCGAGCCCGAGGCGCTCGATCAGGGCGTCGACGTCGAGCGGCTCGGCGTACAGGCGGGAGACGTAGCGGAGCATCTCGTGCGGGTACGACGCGGACCACGCGCCGCCGCTCTGGAGCATCACCCCGACGCGGGGGCGCAGCCTCGCCGCGTCGCGGACCGGGTCGAGGCCGAGCACGCGGACCGTGCCGGCCTGCGGACGGCGGTATCCCTCGCAGGTCTCGATCGTCGTGGTCTTGCCCGCGCCGTTGGGCCCGAGGACGGCGGTGACCGTGCCGGGCTCGACCGTGAGGCTCAGGCCGTCGACTGCCGTCGTGTCGCCGTAGCGCATGACGAGGCCGGCGACCTCCACGGCGAGGGAATTCACTGGTCCAGTCTAGAGATCTCGTGTTCGATAGGGTCTGCTGGGGCCGCCGCCGGGGTGGCCCGGGGAGGGGTCAGGTGTTCGGCTCGCTCGGACGATACGTCGTCCGTCATCCGTGGCAGGTCATTCTCGCGTGGATCGTGCTCGCGGTGGCAGTGGTGTCGTTGGCGCCGCCGTTGCAGTCCACCAGTGACGAGGCCGACTTCCTGCCCCGTCACTACGAGTCCATCAAGGCGCTCGAGGCCCAGGCCGATGCCTTCCCGGAGCTCGCCGACACCGAGCCCGCGGCCATCGTCGTCGTCGACCGCGAGGACGGGCAGCAGCTCACCGACGAGAACACCGCCGCCGTGGCCGCGCTCGCCGAGGACCTGAGCGCCGCCGACATCGAGCACCTCGCCGACATCCGGGCCAACCCTCCGTCGGAGAACGGCGTGGTCCAGACGATCACGGCGGGGCTCACCGAGGGCACCGACCCGTTCGACACCACGCTGACGGACAGCGCCAAGGAGCTGCGCGAGCAGGCCAAGGACGCCGTCGAGGGCACCGACCTGCGAGTCGCCGTCACCGGGTCGATCGCGCAGAACCTCGACGCCGAGGAGGCCGCGAGCGGCGCCGAGGCGGCCGTCGGCATCGCGACGATCGGCCTGATCGTCATCCTTCTCCTGGTGATCTTCCGCAGCCCGATCGTCGCGCTGCTCCCGATCGTCGTGATCACGATCATCTCCCAGGTCGCCACCGGCCTGATCTCCATCGCGAACGAGACCTTCGGCCTCCAGGCCGACTCGTCGGTCACGGTGATCCTGATCGTCGTGCTGTTCGGCATCGGCACCGACTACATCCTCTTCTTGATGTTCCGCTATCGAGAGCGGCTGCGAGAGGGGGAGGAGCCCAAGGCCGCGATGGTGCACGCGATCGAGCGCGCCGGCGAGGCGATCGCGTCCGCCGGCGGCGCCGTGATCGTCGCGTTCATGGCGCTGGTGCTGTCGTCCCTGAGCATCTTCCGCTCGATCGGCCCGGCGCTCGCGATCGCCGTGGCGGTCACGGTCGTGGCCGCGCTCACCCTGATCCCGGCCGTCGTGTCGCTGCTCGGCACCAAGGTCTTCTGGCCGTCCAAGGCATGGAAGAAGGAGCCCAAGAACGCCCGCTTCGCGGCGATCGGTGACTCGCTCGGCCGCCACCCGGGCCGATTCGCGCTCGCCTCGGGGCTCCTGCTCGCCGCGCTCGCGGTCTTCGCGTTCGGCTTCAAGCCGTCGTTCGACTTCTCGCAGATGAGCCTGCCCGACGACGCGGAGTCGATGGTGGCGAGCGAGCGCATGCTCGAGGGCTACCCCGCAGGTGCCACCGCCCCGCAGACCGTCATCCTGCAGAGCACGGACGGCGACCCTATCGCGCAGGACGAGCTCGCCCCGTTCGCGACAGCGCTCGGCGACGCGGAGGGCGTGGCCCAGGTCGCGCAGCCGATCCCCAACGCCGACGGCACGGCCGCGCTCTTCATCGTGACGCTCGACGACGACCCGATGTCGGATGCCGCCATGGAGCACGTCGAGGGTCCGATCCGTACGGCGGCGCACGACGCGGCCCCGGACGGTGCCGAGGCCCTCGTCGGCGGGACGACGTCGATCTTCGTCGACCTCCAGGACGCGATGAACCGCGACTACTCCGTCGTGTTCCCGGTCGCGGCGCTGCTCATCATGATCATCCTGGCGGTCCTGCTCCGCAGCCTCGTCGCGCCGCTCTACCTGATGGCGTCGGTCGGCCTCGGCTTCGGCGCGACGCTGGGCGCCACGGTGCTGGTGTTCCAGGTGGCCAAGGGTGAGGACGGCCTCATCTTCATGCTGCCGATCTACATCTACCTGTTCGTGGTCGCGCTCGGCACCGACTACAACATCCTGATGATCGCGCGCTTGCGGGAGGAGTCCCGGCAAGGGAAGGACCCGCATGCCGCGGCGGCCTGGGCCGTACGCCATGCCGGTCCTACCATCGCCGCTGCCGGCCTGATCCTGGCCGGGTCGTTCGCCGCGCTCATGCTCGGCGGCAACCCGCTCCTCGTCTCGATGGGCTTCGCGATCTCGTTCGGCATCCTCGTCGCGGCCTTCGTGATGTCGATGTTCTTCACGCCGTCGCTGACCGCGCTGCTCGGGCACGCCGCCTGGTGGCCCGGTCACGGGGACGAGGCGCGCGAGGACGAGATCGAGGAGCCCGTCGAGTCGGCGCCGAGGTCCTGATCCGAGGTCCCGACACGCGGGCTCCTGACACGAGAGTGGTGACGCGATGCAGCTCCCGGTGATGCCGCCGGTACGCCCGATGCTGGCCAAGTCGGTCAAGGGCGTGCCGGATCCGGCCAAGGTCGACGGCGGGCTGTCGTTCGAGCCCAAGTGGGACGGGTTCCGCTGCATCGTGTTCCGCGACGGCGAGACCGTGGAGATGACCAGCCGCAACACGCGGGACCTCACGCGCTACTTCCCGGAGCTCGTCACCGCGTTCCGGGAGAACCTGCCCGAGCGGTGCGTCCTGGACGGTGAGGTGATCGTCGCGATCGACGGGCGCCTCGAGTTCGAGGTGCTCCAGGAGCGCATCCACCCGGCCGTGTCGCGGATCAACCTGCTCGCCGAGCAGACGCCGGCGTCGTACGTCGCCTTCGACCTGCTCGCGCTCGGCGACGACGACCTGACAGGGGAGCCGTTCGAGCTGCGGCGCGCGCGGCTGGTGGAGGCGCTCCAGGACGCTCGGGACCCGGTGCACACGACGCGGACCACGCTGGACCCCGCGGTTGCAGAGGAGTGGTTCGGCCAGTTCGAGGGCGCCGGGCTCGACGGCGTGGTGGCCAAGCCGCTGCGTGCGCCGTACGAGCAGAACGCCCGCACGATGCTCAAGGTCAAGCACGAGCGGACCGCGGACGTCGTCGTGGCGGGCTACCGGTTCCACAAGACGTCGACGCCCGAGCGGCCGCTGCTCGGCTCGATGCTCCTCGGGCTCTACAACGACGAGGGCGTCCTCCAGCACGTCGGCGTGTGCGCCGCGTTCACCGAGGGGCGCCGCGCCGAGCTGGTGACCGAGCTGGACGAGCTCAAGATCCCGTTCGCGGAGCACCCGTGGGGGCGGTGGGCCGAGGCGGAGGCGCACGCGGCGGGCGACCGCCTGCCCGGCGCGCAGAGCCGGTGGAGCGCCGGCAAGGACCTCTCGTTCGTGCCGATCCGGCCCGTGCTCGTCACCGAGGTGGCGTACGAGCACATGGAGGGGACGCGGTTCCGGCACACCGCCCGCTTCAAGCGGTGGCGGCCGGACCGCGACCCCGAGTCGTGCACGTACGAGCAGCTGGAGGAGGTCGTCTCGTACGACCTCGCCGACGTCCTCGGCTGACCCTCTCCGCTCAGCAGGCGCTGGCGCTGTTGGGCTTGAGCGGGACGTCCCGCAGCGTCCGCTGCAGGACGAGGGCCACCAGCGCGCTCGTGACCAGCGAGATCAGCACCGCGAGCGGGGCGGCGACGGCGCCGCCGGTGAGGTGCTCGACCCCGGCGGAGTAGAGGCCGCCTCCCAGGGCGATCTCGCCGCCGATCACGAGGGCGAGGACCACGAACAGCTGGACCGTGCCCAGCACGCCTCCCCAGCGGTAGTAGCCGAGCGCGATCGCGGCGCCGCCGAGGAAGTAGGCGATGCTGCTCAGCGACCACGACAGCCAGATCGCGAAGAAGTCGCCCGAGGAGTCGTACAACCCGGCGTCGACGACGGCCGACGACCAGTCGAGGGCGTTGAACACGAGGTGCTCGACCAGCATCCCGAGGGCGCCGGCCAGTCCGAAGGACACTCCGATCCCGACCGCGGCAGCAACGGTGCCACGGAACAGCGAGCGGCGGGTGCCGCCGCCGGCGAGATGGAGCGGGAGCGTCCCGAGGGGCATGATGATCCCCATCACGCCGAGGAAGATCGGTGCCGACCCGAGTACGCCGTCCGCGACGCTGCCGTCGAGCTCGTCCCAGGTGTGGATGACGACGCTGACGAGCGCGCTGATGATGACGACCGCGATCCAGAAGTACATCCCGATCTGCCAGGTCCCGGCGAACAGCGAGTACGTGCTGATGCGGCTGCCGCGGCGTTCCTGCTCCCGCACGGCGACGGGGGAGATGGTGGCGCTCATCGCGCGTCCTCCTTCTGAGGATCGGTGTCCTTGGTGAGGTGGATGAAGAGGTCCTGGATCGAGACCCGGGCGATCTCGACGCCGGTCTCCCGGGCGTGCGCGACCTCGGCGGGCTCGAGGGCGCCCTCGAGGGTGAGCTGCGTCGTTCCTCCGAGGGTGCGGGTCGCCAGCGCGTGGCGTCCGTCGGCGAGCTTGCTCACCGCGGTGGTCGGCCCGACCAGGCTGACGGCGCGGTCACGGAGTGCGTCGGCACTCTCGGAGACCACGGTGCGGCCGCGATGGAGCACGACGACGTCCTCGAAGAGCCGTTCGACCTCCTCGATCAGGTGGCTGGAGACGACGATCGTGCGCGGGTGCTCGGTGTAGTCGTCGAGGAGCGCGTCGTAGAACGCGTAGCGGCTCGGAGCATCCATGCCGAGGTAGGACTCGTCGAAGATCGTGAGCGGCGCGCGGCTGGCGAGCCCGATGATGCAGCCCAGCGCCGACTGCTTGCCGCGCGAGAGCTTGTTGGGCTGCGTGTCCATGGCGATCCCGAACTGGTCGAGCAGCGCCTTCGCGTACTCGGTGTCCCAGGTCGGGCGTACCTCGCTGTAGTAACCGAGGGTGTCGTCGACCGAGGAGTCCCGGACCACGTCGCCGGACTCGCGGACGAGCTGCACGCCAGCCATCACGACGGCGTTCTCGAACGGGTCGTGGCCGTCGACGCGGACCGTGCCCGACGTCGGTCGGCGCAGCGAGGCGAGGAGCGCCAGCGCGGTGGACTTGCCGGCACCGTTGCGCCCCAGGAGCCCGGTGATCGTGCCGGGACGGATGGAGAAGGATGCGCCGTCGAGCGCCGGTTCGCCGCTGCCGCGGCGGCCGTACCGGACGGTGACGTCGGTCAGCTCGGCTGCGTACGGGGTGGTCATCGGGTCTCACCTTCTGCGACAGGAGTGGGGGAGGCGGTCGGGGTGGGGGAGGTGGCGGCGTGCGGGTGCTCCGCGAGGTAGGCCGCGAGCTGCTCGCGGGGGATGCCGAGGAGGTCGGCCTGCTCGACCGCCGGGCGGAAGACGCGGTCGAGGTACGCCGCGCGGTGCTCGTGCACGAGCCGTTCGTGCGCACCGCGGGCGACGAACATGCCCAGACCGCGCCGCTTCTCGATCAGGCCCTCGTCGACGAGGATCCCGAACGCCTTCGCCGCGGTTGCGGGGTTGATCCGGAACGTCGTCGCGTACTGGGTCGTGGACATCACCTGGGCCTCCTCGGGCAGGTCGCCGCTCAGGATCTGAGCACGGATCTGGTCGGCTATCTGGATGTAGATCGGCTCTGGTCCGTCGAACACGATCCGCTCACCTCCTGTGGTTCATTACTGGACTAATGAACCACAGAACGTCTTATCACGCAAGCACGCGCCCTGCCCCCCTTCCGCGGTTTGCCACGCCAACGTGGGCAGTCGTGGTTGGCGCGGCAAGCACCGGGCGCCGAGGAGGGTTTGCCACGCCAACGGGGCAAACCGCGGAAGCGATGGGGGCGGGGCGGCTAGGCCGGGGGCGCCATCTCGGCGGCGACCCCGACGAGGCGTACGGCGCGGGTGCGGTCGGTGCGCTCCAGCAGGCCTGCGGCCGCGTCCGCGATCGTCGTGGCGTCGGACGTCGGCTCGGGGAGGGTGACGCTGCGCGTGCGGGTGTCGAACGGCACGTAGCGGATCTTGAGCCGGACGCGGACCGCGGGTCGCCCGTCCTCGACGACGTCGCGCGTCGCGGCCTCGGCGAGCCGACGGACCTCCGCCTCGACCTCGGCGGGATCGGTGAGGTCGGTCTGGAAGGTGACCTCGTGGCCGTGCGACCGCGGCACCCAGGGAGTCGGGTCGACGGGCGAGGTGTCGACGCCGCGGGCGAGCCGGCGGTACCAGGGGCCCATCGTCGGACCGAGCTGCGCGGCGAGCGCCTCCTCGTCGTACGCGCCGAGCTCGCGCACCGTGCTGATCCCCAGGCGGGCGAGCTTGGCAGCGGTCTTGCCGCCGATGCCCCAGATACCGTCGGTAGGGCGGTCGCCGACCACCGTCCACCAGTTGTCACGGGTCAGCGTGAACGTCCCTCGGGGCTTGCCGAGGTCGGTGGCGTTCTTGGCGCGGATCTTGTTGTCGCCGATCCCGACCGAGCAGTGCAGCGCGGTCCGCTCCAGGACGCGGGCCTGGATCGCGTGGGCGAACGCGAGCGCGGCCTCCTCGTCGGCCACGTCGTCAGGCACGGCGACGAACGCCTCGTCCCAGCCGAGCACCTCGACGGCCGTGCCGAGGCTGCGCAGCGCGTCCATCACGCCCGCCGAGGCCTCGTCGTACGCGGGCTTGTCGACCGGGAGGAAGACGGCGTCCGGGCACTTCTTGAGCGCGGTGCGCAGGGGCATCCCCGAGCGCACCCCGAACGCGCGGGCCTCGTAGGACGCCGTCGACACGACACCGCGCTCGGTCGGGTCGCCACGCCCGCCCACGACCACCGGAAGCCCGGCGAGCTCCGGGCGGCGCAGCACCTCGACCGCAGCGATGAACTGGTCCAGGTCGACGTGCAGCACCCAAGGCATGGTGGCTATGTCTCGATCCGGTTGCCTGCTTCGTCCCAGTGCTCGGCGACCTTCTTGCTGGGCTGGACGCGCGGCGGCTCGCCCGGCTGCTTGGGATAGTCGGGCGGCCAGTTGAGCTCGCCCCCGGGCAACGTCTCCCAGAGGTCGAGCAGCGGCTCCAGCGAGTAGGCGACGTCGTCCATCTCGGCCCAGGGGTCGCCGCTGGCCACGTAGTCGGGGATGGTCGTCAGGTTGAAGTCGCGCGGATCGTCGACGTCGGCGAGCGCGGCCCAGGTCAGGGGAGTGCTGACGGGGGCGCCGGGCCTTGCGCGCAGGCTCCACGCGCTCGCGATCGTCCGGTCGCGCAGGTTCTGGTTGTAGTCCAGGAACAGCCGGGTGCCCCGCTCCTCCTTCCACCACGCGGTCGTCACGCCGCCGTCGCGGCGCTCGAGCTCGCGACCGAGGCCGATGGCGGCGTGCCGCACCTCGTCGAAGGTCCACCGCGGCTGAAGGCGCACGTAGATGTGGACGCCACGGTTGCCGCTCGTCTTGGGGTAGCCCCGCAGGCCGAGCTCCTCGAGCAGCTCGCGCGCGACCTCTGCGACCCGCTGTGCGTCGGCGAACGTCGTGCCCGGCTGCGGGTCGAGGTCCAGCCGGAGCTCGTCGGGATGATCGACGTCGGCGCGGCGCACGGGCCACGGGTGGAAGGTGAGGGCCCCCATCTGCGCCGCCCACACGAGCGACGCCGGCTCGGTCGGGCACAGCTCGTCGGCGGTGCGGCCGCTCGGGAAGGTGATCTTCACGGTCTCGACGAAGTCGGGCGCGCCCTTCGGCAGCCGTTTCTGATAGAACCCGTCCGCGTCACGGTCCTGAGGACCGGTGGCCAGGCGCATGCCCTCGCGCCAGCCGTCGGGCCAGCGCTCCATGGCGGTGGGGCGGTCACCGATGCTCCGCAGCATCACCTCGCCGACGGCCGCGAAGTAGTCGCAGACCTGGAGCTTGGTGATCGCCGGGGTGCGCTCCGTCGCCTCGTAGACGACACGGTCAGGACTCGAGACGCGCACCTCGCGGTCTCCAGCCGAGACGTACGCCGCGGGTGTCTTGGCCATGGCACCAACCTAGGGGGACTCGGGGACACTGTGCGCACTGACGACCGACCACGGCGGCGAGACTCATCGCTGGCTAGGCTGACGCGATGCCTGACCTGGGGGACATCACCCTCGAGCCCGAGCCGGGGCGCCGCCACGCGTTCACCCTGCGCATCGGCGGCGCGGAGCAGTCGCACGTCGACCTCGAGGACCCCACGCGACTCGTCTTCGAGTACGTCCAGAGGATCGCCGACACGATCGACCTCCTGAGCCCGCCGCCGGAGCGCCTCACGGCGGTCCACGTCGGCGGGGCCGGGCTCACGCTTCCCCGGTACGTCGCCGCGACCCGCCCGCGCTCGGCCCAGGTGGTCCTCGAGCCCGCCGCCGAGCTCACCGCGTACGTCCGTGAGCACCTGCCGCTGCCGGCGCGCAGCGGGATCAAGGTCCGCCCCGTCGACGGCCGTAGCGGGCTCGCCGCGCTCCGCGCGTCGTACGCGGACGTCGTCGTCCTGGACGCCTTCGACGGCCCCGTCGTCCCGGCCGAGCTCACGACCGCGGAGGCGTTCGCCGATGTGGCGCGGGTCCTCGCCCCCGGGGGAGTGCTGCTCGCGAACGTCGCGGACCAGGCGCCGTTCCCGTACCTGCGACGGGTCGTGGCGGCGGCGCGCGCGGCGTTCCCGGAGGTTGTGGCGAGCGCCGAGCCCGCCACGCTGCGCGGCCGCCGCTACGGCAACGTGCTGCTCGTCGCGCGACGCGAGACCCTGCCGGTGGCCGCGATGCAGCGCCGTGCGGCGTCCTCGCCCTTCCCCTACCGCGTGCTCGGCGGGTCGGACCTGAGCAGCGCGCTGGGCGGTGGCGCCGCGTTCACCGACGCCGACTCGGCGCCGTCGCCCGGCCCGCCAGGGGGAGCGACGTACTTCGGCTGAGGGTGACCGGCGCCACTAAGGACATCCTTCGTTGAACGGCCCGAAGCAATAAGGGCACACTGGTGTTGTGAAAAACGCCCGGGTCGTCCCCGACGAGTCCTCGACTCGTCAGCGCGTGGTGCGCAGCATCATGCACGAGGGCCCGTCCACGGCTGTCCAGCTGGCCGAGAGGCTCGATCTCACCCCTGCCGCCGTCCGTCGCCACCTCGACGCCCTCCTCGAGGAGGGGATGGTCGAGGTCGCCGTCGCCCGTGACCGCGGGCAGCGTCGCGGACGTGGGCGCCCCGCCAAGGCGTTCGCCCTCACCGACGAGGGGCGCGAGGCGTTCGAGCAGGACTACGACGACCTGGCGGTGAGCGCGCTGCGCTTCCTGGCCGAGACCGTCGGAGAGGACGCCGTCAAGGCGTTCGCCCGCCGGCGGGGCGAGGAGCTCGAGCGTCGTCTCCTCCCGATCCTCGAGGAGGCCGCACCGCAGCGGCGTCCTGAGGTCCTGGCCGACGCGCTCGCCGAGGACGGCTTCGCCGCCAGCGTGCGGCAGGCGCCCGGCGGCACCCAGGTGTGCCAGCACCACTGCCCGGTCGCCCACGTCGCGGCCGAGTTCCCCGAGCTGTGCGAAGCGGAAACAGAAGCGTTCGCCCGGATGTTGGGACACCACGTGCAACGCCTCGCCACCATCGCCCACGGCGACGGCGTGTGCACCACGTACGTCCCCGACACCCCGGCCACCCTCACGACCGACGAGAGGACCACCCGATGACCACCACCCCGGACACCGGCGTCACCGGCGCCGCGGCGCCGAACGCCATCGAGCAGGCCAACCCCGAGCTCGCCGGCCTCGGCCGCTACGACTTCGGCTGGGCCGACCCGGACGTCGCAGGCGCGAGCGCCAAGCGCGGCCTCAACGAGGACGTCGTCCGCGACATCTCGGGCCGCAAGGACGAGCCGGAGTGGATGCTCGACCTGCGCATGAAGGGCCTCAAGCTCTTCGGCCGCAAGCCGATGCCCACCTGGGGCGCCGACCTGTCGGACATCGACTTCGACAACATCAAGTACTTCGTCCGCTCCACCGAGAAGCAGGCGACCTCGTGGGAGGAGCTCCCCGAGGACATCAAGAACACCTACGACAAGCTCGGCATCCCCGAGGCGGAGAAGCAGCGCCTCGTGGCCGGCGTCGCGGCGCAGTACGAGTCGGAGGTCGTCTACCACCAGATCCGCGAGGACCTGGAGGAGCAGGGCGTCATCTTCCTCGACACCGACACGGCGCTCAAGGAGCACCCCGAGCTCTTCAAGGAGTACTTCGCGACCGTGATCCCGGTCGGCGACAACAAGTTCTCCGCGCTCAACTCGGCCGTGTGGTCCGGCGGCTCGTTCATCTACGTGCCCAAGGGCGTCCACGTCGACATCCCGCTGCAGGCCTACTTCCGGATCAACACCGAGAACATGGGCCAGTTCGAGCGGACGCTGATCATCGTCGACGAGGACGCGTACGTCCACTACGTCGAGGGCTGCACCGCGCCGATCTACAAGACCGACTCGCTGCACTCCGCGGTCGTCGAGATCATCGTGAAGAAGGGCGGCCGCTGCCGCTACACGACCATCCAGAACTGGTCCAACAACGTCTACAACCTCGTCACCAAGCGCGCCACCTGCGAGGAGGGCGCGACCATGGAGTGGGTCGACGGCAACATCGGCTCCAAGGTGACGATGAAGTACCCGGCCATCTACCTCCTCGGCGAGCACGCCCGTGGCGAGACGCTGTCGCTGGCGTTCGCCGGTGAGGGCCAGCACCAGGACTCCGGCGCCAAGATGGTCCACGCGGCTCCGCACACGTCGAGCTCGATCATCTCCAAGTCGGTCGCGCGCGGCGGCGGTCGCGCGTCGTACCGGGGCCTGCTCCAGGTCCAGGAGGGTGCCGAGCACTCGGCCAGCACCGTCAAGTGCGACGCCCTGCTCGTCGACGACATCAGCCGCTCCGACACCTACCCGTACGTCGACGTCCGCGAGGACGACGTGTCGCTCGGCCACGAGGCCACGGTCTCGAAGGTCAGCGACGACCAGCTCTTCTACCTGATGAGCCGCGGGATGGAGGAGGACGAGGCGATGGCGATGATCGTCCGCGGCTTCGTCGAGCCGATCGCGCGCGAGCTCCCGATGGAGTACGCGCTCGAGCTCAACCGTCTGATCGAACTGCAAATGGAAGGTGCCGTCGGGTGACCGCCCCCACCACTGAATCAACCCTGGCCGGACCGGTCGAGACCCGTGTCGTCAGCCACCTGCACCCGGAGGGATCGTTCGATCCGGCCGACCACGCGGTGCCGAACGGCCTCGAGGAGATCTGGCGCTTCACGCCGCTGAAGCGCCTGCGTGACCTGCACAAGGACGCCTCGCTCGACGGCCACGACTACGAGGTCGAGATCGACGCCGCCCCCGAGGTCCGCGCCGAGTCGGTCGCGGCCGACGAGGCGACGGCACGGGGCAGCTCGACGTACGTCCCCGTGGACCGCATCTCGGCCCGCGCCTGGGAGGCCTCCGACCGGGTGTTCACCGTGACCGTCCCGGCCGAGACCGTGGCGACGCAGCCCACCTGGGTGACGTTCCGCGGCACCGGCGCGGAGAAGGCCGGCGCCGGCCACGTCGTCATCACCGCGGAGCCGTTCTCCAAGGCGACCGTCGTGATCGACTACGTCGGCTCGGCCACCTGGGCGGAGAACGTCGAGATCGTGCTCGGCGACGGCGCCAACCTGACGGTCGTCGCGGTCCAGGACTGGGACGACGACGCCGTCCACGTGTCGCACCACCACGCGCACGTCGGCCGCGACGCCAGCCTCAAGCACGTCCTCGTCAGCTTCGGCGGCGACCTGGTCCGCATCAACGCCTCGGTCGAGTACGCGGGCACCGGCGGCGACGTCGACATGCTCGGGCTCTACTTCGCCGACGCCGGCCAGCACCTCGAGCACCGCCTGTTCGTCGACCACAACAACCCCAAGGGGCGCAGCAAGGTCGAGTACAAGGGCGCGCTCCAGGGCAAGAACGCCCACACTGTGTGGATCGGCGACGTGCTGATCCGCAAGGAGGGCGTCGGCATCGACACCTACGAGAGCAACGACAACCTCGTCCTCACCGACGGGGCGCGTGCCGACTCGGTGCCCAACCTCGAGATCGAGACCGGCGAGATCGAGGGCGCGGGACACGCGTCCACGACCGGCCGCTTCGACGACCTGCACCTGTTCTACCTGCAGAGCCGAGGCATCCCGGAGGTCGAGGCCCGTCGCCTGGTCGTCCACGGGTTCTTCAACGACGTCATCCGTCGTACGGGGGTGCCCGAGATCCAGGAGCGCCTCCTGCAGACCGTGGAGGCCGAGCTCGCCAAGCACGTCGGCGTCGCGGACGTCGTCGGCGACGGTGCGCAGAGCGCGGACGCCGTCAGCGCGGAGGCCTGAGCCGTGAGCGGATTCGCGTACGCAGCGGACTTCGCCGACGTCCCGGACGGGGGCGTGCTCGCCGTCGAGGTCGAGGGCCTCGAGGTCGCGCTCGTCCGCTGCGGCGACGAGGTCTTCGCCGTCCGCGACGAGTGCTCGCACGCCGCGGTGCCGCTCTCGGAGGGCGAGGTGGAGGACTGCACGCTCGAGTGCTGGCTCCACGGGTCGCGCTTCGACGCGCGGACCGGCGAGGTGCTCAACCTGCCTGCGACCGAGCCTGTGCCGGTCTATCCCTGCAAGGTCACGGAGGACGCGACGGTCCTCGTCGACGTGACAAGCCCCAGCATCTGAACGCCCCGAAGTCTTACCTTCAAAGAAACGACGGAGTCACCACACATGTCCACTCTCGAGATCCGCGACCTCCACGTCTCGGTCGCCACCGAGGACGGCGCCAAGGAGATCCTCAAGGGCGTCGACCTGACCGTGAAGTCGGGCGAGACGCACGCCATCATGGGCCCCAACGGCTCGGGCAAGTCGACGCTCGCGTACTCGATCGCCGGCCACCCGAAGTACGAGGTCACCTCCGGCTCGGTCAGCCTCGACGGGGTCGACGTCCTCGACATGACGGTCGACGAGCGTGCGCGCGCAGGCCTGTTCCTCGCCATGCAGTACCCGGTCGAGATCCCGGGCGTCTCCGTGGCCAACTTCCTGCGCGCCGCCAAGACCGCGCTCGACGGCGAGGCACCCGCGCTGCGTACCTGGGTCAAGGACGTCAACGGCGCGCTCGACCGCATGACGCTCGACAAGACGTTCGCCCAGCGCTCGGTCAACGAGGGCTTCTCCGGCGGTGAGAAGAAGCGCCACGAGATCGCCCAGCTCGAGCTGCTCAACCCGAAGTTCGCCGTGCTCGACGAGACCGACTCGGGTCTCGACATCGACGCGCTGCGCATCGTCTCCGAGGGCGTCAACCGCTTCTCGGGCCAGGGCGACCGCGGCGTCCTGCTGATCACGCACTACACGCGCATCCTCCGCTACATCAAGCCGGACTACGTGCACGTGTTCGTGAACGGCAAGGTGGCCGAGGTCGGCGGTCCGGCGCTCGCCGAGGAGCTCGAGGCGAACGGCTACGACAAGTACACCAAGGCTGCGGTCTGATGAGCGTCCCCGGCGGTTACGACGTCGAGAAGGTTCGGGAGGACTTCCCGATCCTCGGTCGCGCCATGGCCGGGGACCGTCCGCTCGTCTACCTCGACAGCGCCAACACGTCGCAGAAGCCGACCCAGGTCGTCGAGGCGATGGCCGAGCACTACCTCCGGCACAACGCCAACGTCGCCCGGGCGATGCATCAGCTGGGTGCGGAGGCCACCGTGGCGTTCGAGGGCGCGCGCGACAAGATCGCCGCGTTCGTGAACGCTCCGTCGCGTGACGAGATCGTCTTCACCAAGAACGCGTCCGAGGCGCTCAACCTGGTCGCCAACACCTACCGCAACGCGGTCGGCGACCTGGAGATCCGCCCCGGGGACGAGATCGTCACCACCGAGCTCGAGCACCACTCCAACATCGTCCCGTGGCAGCTGCTGGCGCAGCGTACGGGCGCGACGCTGCGCTGGTTCGGGCTGACCGACGAAGGCCGTCTCGACCTGTCGCGGATCGACGAGCTCATCAACGAGCGCACGCGCATCGTCACGGTTGCGTGGGTCTCCAACATGCTCGGCTCGGTGAGCCCGCTCGAGGTCATCATCGAGCGCGCGCACGCCGTCGGCGCGGTCGTCGTGGTCGACGCCTCGCAAGCCGTGCCGCAGCTGCCGGTGGACCTCACCGCGCTCGGCGCGGACTTCGTCGTCTTCACCGGCCACAAGATGGTCGGCCCGACGGGCATCGGTGTGCTCTGGGGCCGCAAGGCGCTGCTCGAGGAGCTCCCGCCGTTCCTCGGAGGCGGCGAGATGATCGAGACCGTGACGATGGAGCGCTCGACGTACGCTCCGCCGCCGGCGAAGTTCGAGGCCGGCACGCCGCCGATCGTCCAGGCGATCGGGCTCGGCGCCGCGGTGGACTACCTCTCGGCGCTCGGCATGGAGAACGTCGCCGCGCACGAGCGCGAGATCACCGCGTACGCGCTCAAGCGGCTCGGCGAGATCGACGGCCTCACCATCGTCGGCCCGACCGAGGCGGTCGAGCGCGGGGGAGCGGTGAGCTTCGCCCTCGACGGGGTCCACCCGCACGACGTGGCGCAGCTGCTCGACTCCTACGGCATCGCGATCCGCGCCGGCCACCACTGCGCGAAGCCGGCGCACCAGCGCTTCGGCGTGCAGTCGACGACCCGGGCGTCGTTCTACCTCTACACGACTCCTGCGGAGATCGACGCGCTCGTCGAGGGAATCGAGAGCACCCAGAAATACTTCAAGGTGGTGTGACGAGCATGAACGTGGACTCCCTGTACCAGGAGATCATCCTCGACCACTACAAGAAGCCGCACGGCCGTGGTCTCCGTGACCCGTACGAGGCCGAGGTCCATCACGTGAACCCGACCTGCGGCGACGAGATCACGCTGCGGGTGCACCTCGAGGGCGAGACCGTGGCCGACGTGTCGTACGACGCCGAGGGCTGCTCGATCAGCCAGGCGTCGGCTTCGGTGCTCAACGACCTCGTCGTCGGCAAGTCGGTGACCGAGGGCCTCGCGCTGCTGGACGAGTTCCAGACCCTCATGCAGGGGCGCGGGCAGGTCGAGCCCGACGAGGACCTGCTGGAGGACGGCATCGCCTTCGCGGGCGTGGCGCAGTTCCCCGCGCGCGTGAAGTGTGCGCTGCTGTCGTGGATGGCATGGAAGGACGCGACGGCCCAGGCCGTGGCGCAGAAGAGCGAGGAGGGGCGATGAGCGAGACGCAGAGCCAGACGACCGAGAGCCAGACGAGCCCGGCGGCCGACGACCTGCCCGAGGTCGACCTGAGCCCCGCCGGACGCAGCGTGACGACCGTCGAGGACGTCACCGAGGCGATGAAGGACGTCGTCGACCCCGAGCTCGGCATCAACGTCGTCGATCTCGGACTGGTCTACGAGGTCGAGGTCGACCCGGCCAACAACGCCGCGATCGACATGACCCTGACGTCGGCCGCGTGCCCGCTGACCGACGTGATCGAGGACCAGACCCGTCAGGCGCTCGAGGGCATCGTCAACGACTTCCGGATCAACTGGGTCTGGATGCCGCCGTGGGGTCCGGACAAGATCACCGAGGACGGCCGCGAGATGCTGCGGGCGCTCGGGTTCAACGTCTGACGGCCGCTGCTTGAGCGAGCGAGCCGAGCCGAGGCCGACCCGTTCGGTCCTCGTCCCGTACGACCGGCTCCCTGGCTGGGTGGAGCGCTTCTCCGCCCGGCACGGGGAGCCGGTCGTCGTCCGTGAGGGGACGACTGTCATCCTCACCGCGCCAGACGGTGCCGCGGCGTCGTACGAGGATGCGCCGGCCCCGGAGGACTTCGGGATCCTGCTCGTACGTCGCGGTGGTTACGCGATCGGCCGCGTCGAGGCTGGGGAGCTGACCGCGCACAAGACGGGGACCCGCTACGTGCAGGGGCGTACGAAGGCCGGCGGGTGGAGCCAGCAGCGCTACGCGCGCCGTCGGGCCAACCAGGCAGACGGGTTGGTCGAGGCGGCAGCCGAGGTGGCGCGACGCCTGCTCCCTGACGCCGGAGCTGTCTTCGGCGGGGGCGACCGCGCTCTCGTGGGCCAGGTGGTCGACGGTCGTGAACGAGGGCGCGAGCTCCTCCTCGCGCCGCGGTGGATCGAGGTCAAGGAGCCCCGCTTCGCCGCCCTGGAGACCGCGCTCCGGGACGCACAGGCGTACGAGGTGCACCTGAACGCGCTCGCCTGACGGCGCTTGCCTGACGAGCCCACGGGGCTCGCGCGGCCTGTGGACGACGGTGACGGGGCCCGGTCGGATCTCGCTAGCGTGACTCGCGTCGATCGAGCGGCCTCACGGGCCAGGACGGAGCGGGCATGGGCAACGAGACGGTGGTCCTCGACGGGGTCGGACGGCTCTCGCGATCAGGGCGGACCTACCACGACGCGGCCGAGGACGGTGTCGGGGCGGCGCGCTCGCACCTGGCGCGGATGGAGGGTGTCCAGGCGGGGTTCACGGGGGCTGCGGGAGCGACGTTCCAGGCGGTCGCGCAGACCGTGGGCGCAAACCATGCCGGGCTCGCGCGTCAGATCGCCGAGCAGGCCAGGCGGGTGGTGTCCGCCGAGCGCGCCGCCCTCGCTGGTGACGACCAGGCGCGAAGTGCGCAGGCGGCGACGCGTGCGTCGGCGGAGGCGTTGACCGGCGTGCTCGCGCGGCCGGTCAACGTCTGAGGACCGTCGATGAGCGACGAGCTGAGGGTCGATCAGAAGACGCTGGAGCAGGCAGGCACCGATCTCGCGGGCTACGCGGGGTCACTGGAGGACTACCGCGCGTCGTTGCGCGCCGAGGCGATGACGGCGCTCGGCGTCCTGGGCGGTGGCGTCGGCAGCGAGGAGCACGGCGCCGCGATGCGGTTCGTCGACCGGCTGGTCGACGAGCACGTGGCCTCGGTCCGCGCACAACGGACCGGCGTCGGGGACGCGGCGGACACCTTCCGCGCGGCGGGCACGCGGATGCGTTCGCTCCTGGGGACGGGTGCGTGAGTCGGCGACCGGGGAGCGGGGCATGAGGGTCGACGGATGGTCGGTCCGGCCTCGTGATCTGTACGCCGCGGGTGCCCGCGCGTCGTCCGGTGCACAGGACGCCGCGACCGCTGCTTCAGCACTGGTGCGTGCGGTCGAGCGTGCGGGCGTCGCGGTGCGCCATCCCCGCCTGGTGGGAGCGTTCGAGCGTGCCCGGGACGACGTCTCGGGTCCGGCGCGCAGGATCCCGGGGGTCGTCGATGCGGTCGGCGCCCGGCTCCGGGCGACCGCGGTGACGGCGGCGGAGGCGGATGCGGGCGCCGTCCGCGACCTGCGGCCCGCGTCCGGTCAGACGGACCAGATGGGGCGGACTCTGCGCCGGGAGCTCGGGTGAGCCGGGCGGACGGCTGAGCCGGCCCGACCGCTGAGCCGTCTGACGGCTCAGCGGGACGACGCTCTACTTCTCCGGGTCGGGCGTGCAGAGGGTGAGGAACGACGAGCCGTTCTCGGCCCTGACGTCGTCCTGGTCCTTCCACCCGAGGTCGTCGAAGAGATAGGTCCCGGCGCCGTGGTCCGGCGACCCGTCGACGACGTCGGCGACGGCGACGGTCGAGCTCCAGGACGGCTCCGACGCGTCCATCAGGAGGCTGATCCGCTCGGCGTCCCGCCAGTCGAACCCGGCCGGGAGCGCTTCGTCGACGGTGAACGCGGGATCAGGTCGAGCGAGGTCCAGGCGCTCGACGGTCACACCAGGCTCCTGCGCGCGGAGGACGAGGCGGACGCGCTCGTCGTCGGTCGTGGTGAACGTCAGCGCGACGCGGGTGACCCCCGTGCACGGCGTACCCGTCCAGATGGCGAGGGCCCCTGCGTCGTCGCGGTAGCCGGCGGCAGAAGGCAGGGACGGGGCGAACGGCGCGTCTCCGTCGCACGCGGCGATCGTGACCACGCCGAGTGCCAGCGCCGCAGCGACCGCGAGGCGACGCGCCCGAGAGGGGCGTGCGGTCATCAGTGGTAGCCGCCGTCGTGGAGCCCGGCGTCCTCCTCGGTCTCGTTGCCGCCGGTCGCCTGCTCCCAGAGGTACGACGAGAGGAACCCCGCGTAGCCCTCGCTGGCCCACTGCTGGGAGTGCCGCTCCTCGTGGTGGAGCAGGCGGTCCATGTCGAGCTGGCCCTGGTAGACGTTGCCGTCGTCGTCCTGGTAGGTCGCGCGCCCGGACTCCACCGCGTCGCGGAGCACCTGGTCGGGGTCGTCCACGTCGTCGACGTTGAGCATGAAGATGTCGCCCCAGGTGGTGCCGCCCTTCTGGCTGTAGAGGTCCTGCAGCCAGTTGCCGCCGAGGCCCATGAGCATGCCGTTCGGCGTGGTGACCATGCGTCCGCCGTTGTCGTGGACGAAGTCGACGTCCTGGTCGTAGCTCCAGTCGTTGTCGCCCTGCCGGTCGATGATGCGCTGGATCTCGTCGGCGGAGTAGGGCGTCTCCGGGAAGTCGTTGTCGGGGCTCGCTGAGCCGTAGTCGGTCCCGGCGTTGAGGATGTAGGTCATCAGGGTCGCGCGCCGGGCGTCGTCGCTGCTGATCCCGTCGGGCAGCAGGAAGAACGACTTGCCGTCCGGGTCGGTGATGAGCTCGAGGCCGTCGAGGACCTCGAAGTCCTCCGGGTCGATGTCGTGGGTCCGGGCGATGTCGACGATCGTGTCGACGGTGACGCCTCGCCGGGCGGCGTTCTCGAGCCACTGGCGGTAGAAGCCGTCGGGCGGGGGACCGGTGAGCAGGCCCTCGTCGCGCAGCGTCCACTCGAAGACCGCGACCGCGACCTCGGGGTGGTCCTTGAGGAACTGCGTGCGCTCGGCCTCGGTCATGGCAGCGAGGTCGAACGGCAGGGTCCGCAGGGAGACCTTGGTGAGGTCGATGAGGTTGGAGTACATCGCGGCGGCGACGGAAGGGAGTGCTCCCGCCTCGTACAGCGCCTTGATGTGGTCGGGGTCCAGCGGGTCGGAGAGCTGCTGCTTGGCCGTGCGTGCGGCGCTCTCGAGGGCCTGGACGGCGTAGGCGTGCTGGTAGGCCAGCGCGGACTTCTTCGCCTGCTGGTCCTCCTTGGTCGGCTCCGCACGGATCTGACCGTTGAGGCTGTCGATCGTCTCGTTGAAGGTCTGGACGGCGGTCGCGAAGTGCCGGATCGCCCCAGCGGCCACGACGATGCCCTGGACCAGGGCCCGTGCCTTGTTCTTGGTTGCCGTGTCGGCGCCGTTCATCGCGTCGGCCAGCACACCGGCCACCCCGTCGCGTGCCGTGTTGTGCTGGCGGGTCAGGTCGGCATCGAAGTTCTCGACGTCGCCCGCGGGGGCCGCGACCGCGTCGGCCTGGTCGGTCAACGTGCTCGGGGAGACGTCGTGCCGGAGGAATCCGTCGATCAGCAGCGTCGAGCCGCCACCACCGTCGTCAGGTCGCATCCGAAGCCGGCCTTCCAGGAGGAGTCACGGACGAGTCACTGGTCCTCGTCGTGCGCGGTCAGGTTCTTGTCGACGTTCTCCGCGACGGCGATCGCCGCGTCGGGTGCCGGGGGAGTGCCACCGACCCGGGCGTTGGCCGTCACCCGCACCCAGCGGTCGGGGAAGACGACGGCGATCGTGGTCTCGTCCGCCCGCTCGCACACGTAGCCGGGCGGGTCGTCCGTCCGCGGTGCGCAGTCGGTGCTGCCCTCGATCTCGTCGGCGAGCTGCGCCTGCATCTCGTCGCGCTCGGCCTGGTCGGCGAGGTCCATCGTGGTGATCTGGATGCGGTCCTCGCCGCCTGACGTGCTGACCGTGCAGGTGATCGCGTTGCCCTGGCGGCGGGTGGCGTCGAGGTCACCGCCGCCGAAGCCGGACACCTCGGCGTCGCCTGTGACCTCGGCCGCGGCGCTCTCGTCCAGGATGCCGCACAGGCGCGACGTCGTGCCGTCCGCCTCCGGGTCGTCCTCGCAGCCGGCCAGGAGGGCCGCCGTCAGCGCCACGGAGGCCACGGCGGCGGTGCGCAGGCCGAGCCGGCGCGAGCGGACGGAAAGTCGTGACGGGCCCACTCAGCGCACCTCGGGGTTGATGAAGTGGTCGTAGAACGTGTCCTGGTGCGTCAGGTTGATGATCTTCGGCAGAGCGTCGTCCTTCTGCCACTGCTCCCAGGCGTCCTGGATCTTCTTCTTGTCCGCCTCGCTCATGTCGTCCCCACCGACCTTCTCCCAGCCGTCCTCGTCGTAGAGGTCCGGGCGGATCTGCGGCGGGTCGCCGATGAGGATCTCCTTCGGGACGCCGCCGAACGGCTTGTCGATGCCCTCGATGTCCTGGGGCTCGAGGTAGCCGTGCCGGTAGAGCTCGGAGATGGCGCCGTACTCGAGCTTGTCGGGGATCGGGCCGGTGGCGGTGTCGAGGTAGCCGTCGGTGCTGGGCGAGGACTTGACCGCGTTCTGGAGCTGTTCGAGCGCCTCGCCCTGGAGCGTGTCGTACGTCGTCTTCGCGAACTCGCTCGCCGTCTCTCCCAGCACCTTGCCGCCACCGGGCAGGAAGCCGGTCGTGATGTCGAGCGCCTTGGACATGAGCTCCTCGCGTGCCGCCGCGAGCTCGTCCTTGTCCGCGCTGATCGCGAGACCCTGGTTGAGGAGGTTGCCCATGACGTCGCCGTTGCGCGCCTGGACGCCTTCGAAGCCGCTGCCCTCGAGCGCGTCGAGCGTCTTGGGGCCGTTGAGCCCGGAGAGGTGCTCACCCGTGGCGTCGTTGCACTCCAGCAGCATCGCGGCCGTGAGGGTCTGCAGCCCCGTCTTGTCGTCGCTGCTGCCGATCTCGCCGAGGACCTTGGCGAGCTCGCTCGGGGCGAGGTCGAGGTGGGTCGGCCCGCTGTCGGGCGGCGTGTTGGACAGCAGGTCGTACAGGTCGTCGGTGTAGCCCGACGCCATCGCGCCGAGGCTGTCGGTCATGTCCGGCCACACGTGCCAGGCGTCGTACATCGCGTCGGGCCCGAAGCCGCCTGCGCCGTGCCCCGAGAGGTCGGCGATCTTCTTGAACACGTCGGTCGCGATCTCCGCGCCGGTCGCCCGGTCTGCGCCGCCGACGGTCGCTGCCTCGAGCGCGAGACCGAGGCCGTTGCCCTCGTCGCTGCCGTCGGTGCGCGAGAACGTGCGCCCGTCGACGTCGTCGCCGTCCTTCTTGCCGAGGAAGTAGTCCAGCTTGTCCTTGTCGACGTCGCCGCTGTCGTCGGTGAAGAACTGCTGAGCGGCGTCAGGGCTCTTCTCCATCGACGCGAGCACGTTGGCCATGGCGTCCGGCATCGCGCGTCCGTACGTCGCGTAGAGCGGGTCCTTGTCCATGCCCCACGGGTACGGGTCGAAGACCGGCGGGTACGAGTCGTCGCCCCTGCTGCCCCACGGTCGGTCGCCGGCGTGGTCGCGCTCGTACTTGTAGACCTCGTCGGCGAGGCTGGACAGGAAGTCGCCCTCGAACTCGTGCGTGTGCCCTCCGGAGCGGAGCAGGAGGCTCAGCGCGGCGGCGTTCTCGGGGTTGTCCTCGTCGTAGATCGCCTTGCCCCACGTGACGCCGGCGTCCGACGGCGGGGCGTACTGGCCGGTGCCCTGCGAGTACGTCGCGAGCGCGCCGCCGGCGGCGGCGAGGAAGTTGCGGTAGAGGTCGATGGCCTCCTTGTCCGGCGGCGCCGGCGCCCCGCTGTGGGACGAGACGCCCTCCGGCGGGATGCCGTAGGCGTTGCTGGACAGGGCCTGGATGGCATCGGCCATCTCGTTCGGCTCGACCGTCGAGTAGAGCCGGTGCGCGAACGCGGCGTCGTCCTGCATCAGCGCGAGGGTCTCGACCGTCTTGAGGTCGATCTCCTTCGAGCGGATGTCGGCGGCGATCAGGTCGGCGACCTTCTCCCTGACGCCTGGGCTGAGCAGTGCGATGAACTCCGCGTCGAGGTCCTTGGCGTGGTCGACGACGTACTTCGCCTGGTCGTCGTCCGACAGCTGCGCGACGTCGAACGGGAGGGCGTTGAGCTTGACCTTTGTGAGATCGGTCACGTTGGTGAACATCGCGGGCGCGAAGGACGGCAGCGCGCCGGCGGCGTACAGCGCCTTCACGTGCGTGGGGTCGAGCGGGTCGCTCAGCTGCTGCTTGGCGGTGCGCGCCGCGCCCTGGAGCGTGTCGACGGCGCCGGAGTGCTGCCCGGTGAGCGCGGCCTTCTTCTCGACTTGCTCCTCCCGCGTGGGCTCGGAGCGGATCTGGCTGTTGAGGCCGTCGATCGTGCCGTTGAAGGTCTCCACGGCCGTGCCGAAGAGGCGGATCGCCCCTGCGCCGACGGTGATGCCCTGCACGAGGGAGCGTGCTTGGTTCTTGGTCGCGGTGTCCGCACCCTCCATCGCGGTGGAGAGCACGCCGGCGACGCCCTCGCGGGCGGTGTTGTGCTTCGCGCTGAGGTCGGCGTTGAAGTTCTCGACGTCTCCGGCGGGCGCCCCGACGGCGTCGGCCTGCGACGAGATCGTCCCGGGGGACACGTCGTGCCTCAAGAAGCCGTCGATCAGCAGGCTGGATCCGCCGCCCTCGTCCGGTCGCACCATCCCGAGCTGTCCTCACGTGTGGGAACCAAGGTCGGCCCTGACTGTACCCAGAGCGGGGGGCACTGTGAACCGGAGTGACCAATAACTGGTACAAATCGGACATGACACGCGTGCGGCCTTGCGTGGGTGGACCTCGTTCGTCGTATCGTCTGTACTGACTCGACGTCTGACGAGAGGTTTCCGCACCATGGGTGCTAGCTACTGGGGTAACGAAGAGCTCGGCTCGTTGACCAAGTCCGCCAAGAGCGGCCACGGCACCGCGAGCGAGGACGCGTCGTCGTCGGCCACGCGCCACCTCGGCCGTACGCAGGCCACGGAGGGCCTCAACGTCGGCCCGACCGGCAACGCGCAGCGCGCCGCCCACACCGCCCTCGCGGCGGCGAAGCAGGCGAACGCCAACAACGTCGCCGAGGTCGGCACCAACGTCAACCGCGGTGAGCAGGCGCAGGCGCAGACCACCGAGGAGTCGAGCTCGCTGCAGAAGGTGTCCGCCACCGACGGCGAGTCGACGGCCACGTCGCTGCGCCGCACGATCCAGGCCTGAGCCGAGACTTCGAGGAAGAGGACCACGACGTGAAGATCCGTTACGACAAGTCCGCCAGCGAGGACATCAACGCCTCCGGCAAGGAGTTCGCGGGCGGCGCCCAGACCGACCAGGACAGCGTGGAGACGGCGGCTCGCCAGATCTCGGCGAACCTGTCCGGCGCCGGCGCCGAGGAGGCGCACGCCGTGCACCGTACGGCGTACGAGCGTGCGGACGAGCTCCACCAGGCGTCCCTGAAGTCCAACCAGACCGACCAGAAGACGCAGGACATCAACGACACCGCGATCCCGCGGATGCAGTCCTTCTTCGGCAACCGCGCCTGACGCGGCCGAGGAGAGGCGATGGCTCCGTTCTACGAGGTCGACGACACGACGGCGACCCACGCATCCGGCCAGCGGATCGCGGGTCTGTCGAGCGACGTCCGGACGGCCAAGAGCACGTTGGTGACGGCCCTCGAGGCGGTCACCCCGGGCTCGCGGCACGGTGTCGGTGACGTGACGGCCGGTGTCGACGCGTTCCAGACCTGGGCCGTGGAGACCGCCAACGCGGTCGCCAACGGTGTCAGCAACCTCGGCAACAACACGTCGCAGGGCGCCAACACGGTGGCCTACACGACCAACGAGACCACCGCCCTGCAGAACCAGCAGTCGGTGCTCAGCCGTGACGTCAACGCGACGTCCGGTCGCGCGATCGCGGTCTGAGGTCACCAGCACGACGCACCGAAGCCCCCTCCCGCCGCTGGCGGGAGGGGGCTTCGTCGTGCCGGTCGCGGGTCAGGCCTCGCCGTCCGGCACCAGGCCCGTCTGCACCTGACCGATGAGCCCGTTGCGGTTGACGTACAGCGCGCGGCCCACGGGCAGGCGCGTCGGAGCCACACCGCCGACCAGCCGTCCCTCGAGCCGGTCGCCCGAGAACATGAAGCCGGCCGTGGAGACGTCGGTGAGGCGCTGCAGCATCGGCTCGAACTGCGCCCGCGCGAGACCGTTGACGCGACGCGAGGCGACGAGGTGGAACCCGAGGTCGTTGCCCTGCGGGATGTACTCGACCAGCGGGTCGAGCGGGTTGCCCGACGAGGTCGCGACCAGGTCGTAGTCGTCGACCACGACGAGGAGCTCGAGCCCGTTCCACCAGGAGCGCTCGCGCAGCTGCTCGGAGGTGACGTCCGGGCCCGGCAGGCGCTGGTGCAGTGATCCGGCGAGCTCGCTCGCCACCTGGGCGGTCTGCTCCCGGTTCGTGCAGTAGGCGACCAGGTACTCCTCCGGCACGACGTCGAGCAGCGAGCGCCGGAAGTCCACGAGCACGATGCCGAGCTGCTCGGGCGGCATCAGCTGCGTGTAGCCGCGCAGGAGCATCTTGAGGAAGTTGGTCTTGCCGGTCTCGGGGTCGCCGTAGACCAGCAGGTGCGGGTTGGACCCGACGAGGTTCACCGAGACCGCCCGGAGGTTGCGGTCGAGCACACCGACCGGGACGCCCGGGTACGCCGGGTCGACCGGCGGCAGCTCCTCGAGGTGGACCACCGGGGCGAGGGTCTGGACCCGCTCCACGGCGATGCCCTTCCAGCGGTCGGTGATCGCGGCGAACAGGTCGCGCTGGGCCTCGAACAGGTCCTCGGTCTCACGGACGCCGTCGATCCGGGGGACCGCCGCCTGGAAGATCCGCTCGCCCTCCATCGCGCCGCGCCCGGAGATCTCCTTCGGGATCTGCTCCATGACCTTGCGGCCGAACTGCGAGTCGTACACGTCGTTGAGGCGCAGCTCGAGGCGGCCGCCGAACGACGGCTGCATGCGCATCCGGATCTGCATGCTCTGGGTGACGGTGAGGACGACGTGCACGCCGTACGCACCTCCGCGCGCCGCGATCTCGTCCACGGCGTAGTCGAGCGCGTCGTACTCCTCGCGGAACGTCGCCCACCCGTCGATGACGAGGAACACGTCACCCGGCGTGTCGCGCGGGATCCGGCCCTCCTCGCGCGCACGGCGGTAGTCCTGCATGCTCTCGAGGCCGTACCGGCGGAAGAGCTCCTCGCGCTCGTCGAGGACCGCCATGACCTCCTGGACCGTGCGGTTGATGCGCTCCGGGTCGTTGCGCGTAGCGACGGCAGCGACGTGCGGGAGCGTGCGGAGCGCCTGGAGGGTGCCGCCGCCGTAGTCGATGCAGTAGAACGCGACGGTGCCCGGGGCGTAGCGCAGCGCGAGCGAGGCCACCATCGTCCGCAGGGTCGTGCTCTTGCCCGTCTGCGGGGCGCCGGCGAGGACCAGGTTGCTGCCGGCGCCGGTGAAGTCCCACTCGAGCGCGTACTGCGCCTGCTTCGCCGGCTCGTCGACCAGCCCGAGCACGGCGCGGACGGTCGCCGGCGCGCCCGGCTCGTCGACCGTCTGGACGGCGTCGAGCGGCAGCACCGGCGGCAAGGGGTCGAGCCACACCGGACGGACGTGCGGCGCTCCTGAGGCGGTCATCTGCTCGCAGAGGACGTCGAGGACGGTCGGCCCGCCCTTGCGCGAGGCCGCCTCGGCGGCAGCCTCCTCCATCGACGCCTCGCGCTCGGCGGCGGCACGGTCGGCGATCCAGGCTCCGATGCCGTTCACCGCGACGTAGGGGACGACCGGGACGGACGTCTTCGGGCCCTCGGTCGGTGGGACGTACGCGCTGGAGACCAGGGCCGCCTTGAAGCGCTCGAACACGGTGGTGTCGACCTTCAGGTAGCCCGACCCCGGCTCCGGCGGCAGGTGGTAGGCGTCGGGTACGCCGATGGCGTCACGGCTCTCGGACTCCGAGAAGGTCCGGAGGCTGATCCGGTACGAGAGGTGCGACTCGAGCCCGCGGATCTTGCCCATCTCGAGCTTCTGCGTCGCGAGCAGCAGGTGGACGCCGATGGAGCGGCCGATGCGTCCGATGGCGACGAAGAGCTCCGCGAAGTCGGGCTTGGCCGTCAGCAGCTCGGAGAACTCGTCGACGATCACCAGCAGGTGGGGGAGCGGCTCCAGCGGCTCGCCGGCGTCGATCCGCTCCTGGTACGCGGTCACGTTCGGCAGGTTGCCGGCGGACTTGAGGACCTCCTGACGCCGCTGCATCTCGCCGTAGAGCGCATCGCGCATCCGGTCGACCAGCGTCAGGTCGTCCTGGAGGTTCGTGATCATCCCGGCGAGGTGCGGGATGTGCTCCATCGCCGCGAACGTCGCACCGCCCTTGAAGTCGACGAGCATGAGCGCGAGCCGGTCCGGGCCGTGACCGACGAGGAGGGAGCTGACGAGCGTGCGCAGCATCTCGGACTTGCCGGAGCCGGTGGCACCGACGACGAGGCCGTGCGGCCCCATGCCCCCGTGCGCAGACTCCTTGAGGTCGAGGAGGACGGGCGTGCCCTGCTCGGAGATGCCGATCGGCACCCGGAGGAGGTCGCGGAGGGCACGGGGCTGCCACGTACGACGGGTGTCGAGGTGGGCAGGGTCGCGGACGCCCAGGATCTCGGCGAGGCCGACAGACCCTTCGAGGCCGCCCTCACCCGCCTCCTCGGCGCTCAGCCGCAGGCCCGACAGCGTTCGGGCGAGGGTGGTCTCCGTGCCGTCCGGGAGCAGGTCGGCGCGGAACGGTGCGGGGTGGACGTTGGTCACGAGCGAGCCGTCGGGTCCGACCTCGACCCGGACGTCCAGCGGGCGGGGCTCGTGACGGGAGGAGGGCAGCAGGCTGACGACGTGGATGCCGAGCGCCTGCAGCGGGATCGACGGGTCCGGAGACTCGAGGTGGGCGCCTGACCCGCCGTCGTGGTCGACGACGACCACGAGGTGCGAGCCACCGACCGCGGCACCGCGGCTGCGCTGGTAGCGGTCGAGCCGCTCGTCCAGCTCGGCGGCGAGCAGCGCCGTGAGCGCCGGGACCGACGTCGCGACGCGGCGCGCCGGCACCTCGCCGTCGAGCGTCCGGGCGCTCTGGGTGTGCGGCAGCCACTTCACCCAGTCCCACGCGGCGGCCGCCTCCTCCGGGCGGACGACCGCGACGTCGAGGTCACCGGGCGCGTGCAGCGTGACGAGCTGGGTGAGGAGCGTCCGGGCGACCGCCCGCGCCGCACTGGGGTGCCCGATCACCGCCACCTGGCCGCACTGGGCCAGCGGCAGCGTGATCGGCTGCTCGGAGAGCGTCGCGTACCGCTGCTGGAGCTCCTCGGCGGCGTTGAGGCACAGAGGGTCGAACTCGTTGAGCGGGCCGGTGTCGGCGTCGAGGGCGAGCCCGCTGACCAGCGGCACCTCGCCGGTCCCGAGCCGCACGGACAGGAAGTCGCCGTGCGCGGGACGGCGCTCCCAACGGCGCGCCCCGTCGGCGGAGATCCCGATCAGCTCGTCAGGTCGCGGGAACCGCCACGCCTGCTCCGCTCGCTGGGTCGCCACCCGCTCGCGCACCGCGAGCCGCATCTCCTCGAGGTAGTCGAGGTAGCGCTCGCGGGACTCACGCATCTGACGGCGCGCGCCGCCGCGCTGGCTGACGATCATCACGACACCGATGGCGATCGAGCCGATCAGGACGAGGAAGCCCGCGACCACCAGGATCGGCCGGTCCTTCTGCGTCAGCGCCATCGTGAGCGAGCCGGTGCCGCTCATGATCGGCATCATGAGCATCGTCATCCCGGCGGCCGGGGTGGGCGCCTGGGTGCGGTGCGGGGGCTCGTGGATGCTCAACGGCGCGTCGTCGACGCGCGGGGGCGCGGTGCGCGGGGGCCGTTTCACCAGCGTCGTGCTCATCGCCGTCCTCGTGGTCGGGGCAGAGGCGTAGTCCCCGCAAACGATATGCTCCACGGCGTCCAGGCCTTGCGGTGGTCGCGTCCCGACGCCCGCCGCCGGCCGAGCCACGCACGCAGGGGAGAGGAGTGCGCCGGTGCTCACCGCCTACAGCAGGGTCACGGTCGTGACCGACGAGCGGCGGGTCGACCTCGCGCTCCCGAGCGCGCTGCCGCTGGCCGACGTGGTCGCACAGGTCATCCGCTACTGCGGCGGGTCCGAGGCTCCGCAGCCCGGCCTCTCGCTCGCCCGCGTCGGCGGAGCACCGCTCGGTCTCGGGCAGACGCTCGAGGAGGCCGGGGTCCTCGACGGCGACGTCCTGGAGCTGCGTCCGCGCTCCAGCGGCGTGGAGCCCGCCTCGGTCGAGGACGTCCGCGACGCGGTGGAGGACGCCACGGAGTCGGCCGGAGGCGCCTGGACGCCGACGACCACCCTGACCTTCTGGATCGTCACCACAGCCGTCGCCCTGGGCGCGCTGGCCGTGTGGAGCGCCGGGGTGCTGAGCTCCGTCGCACCGGGGTGGCAGACGCCGCCCGCCGGCACCGTCGCCGGTGCGGGGATCGGCAGCGCCGTCGCGCTCGCCGCCCTCTCCGGCTGGGCTGCCCGAGCCGCCGCACCCTGGTCGGTGCGTCCCGTCCTCGTCGTCGCGCTCGCCTGGGCGTACGTCGGGGGGACTGCGCTCGGCTCCTGGGCCGAGTGGACCACGCCGCTCACCGCGGTCGTCGCCTTCGCGGTCGTCGCGGGTGTCGCCGGCGTGGCTCGCGCCATGACCCCGCTCGCCACGCCGTACGCCGCCTTCGCCGCGGTCCTGCTCGTCGTCGCCGCCGTCTTCGCAGTCACCGACTCGTTCGACGTCGATGCCCTGCAGACGCTGCGGATAGTCGTGGTGCTGGCGCTGCTCGCCGTCGGGATGGCTCCGCGGGTGTCGCTGTCGGTGGGCGGGCTGGCGAGCGCCGACTACCGCGTCCGCCACGTCGGCACGATGTCGCGCGAGGCGATCCGCGCCCGCTACCGGGAGAGCAACGGGCTCCTCGTCGGCTCGCTGGCCGCGATCGCCCTCGTGACCGGGGTCGGCGGCGTCGTCCTGACCTTCACCGACGGGCGCTGGGACCGCTGGCTCGCCCTCGTCGTCGGGCTTCTTGCGCTGTCGCGCTCGCGGATCTTCTCGCGGGTCGCCCACATGCTGCCGCTCCGGATCGCGGGGCTGGTCGTGCTTGCCGCCCAGCTGGTCCGCGAGCTGGCCGAGGTCGACGCGACGAGCTGGCTCGTCGTGGCCGCCCTGGTGCTCGGCGCGCTGGCCGTCGCCGTCGCGTCGATGCAGGTCTCGAGCATCACCCAGGCTCGGGTGAAGAGGCTGCTCAACCTGGTCGAGCTGCTCCTCGTGATCCAGGCCATCGTCCTGGCCTGCGGGGCCGTCGGCCTGTTCGCCCGTCTCTCGAGCATGGTCTGAGGAAGTCGATCCGATGGAGACGAAGTCATGAGGGGCGTGCGATGACCGACGACCGTCAGCCACCCGAGGGCGAGGACCCGCGGCGCCGCGAGCGTGGGCGCCGTTCGGAGGCGCAGGGCGCCGCGGCCGACCTGGCAAGGATGGGGATCGACCCCCGCAGCCTCGGGCTGGATACGCCGGCCTCCCAGCAGCCGGAGCACCGCTGGACCCAGGATCCGCACGGCGGCGGCGCCGGAGCGCGTGACCCGTGGGAACGCCCGGCGCTGGGCGGACCCGCGCAGGGCGGACCGGCGCAGGGCGGACCCGCGCACGGCGGCCCGGACGACGGCAACGTCGTCGCTCTCCGCCCGGAGTGGGCCGCGCAGGCCCGTCGCGCGCCCGAGCCCGCCCCGCAGCCTCAGACCCCGACGACGATCCCCGGCTCGGTGCAGCGCGTCCCGAGCCCGGCGGAGCACGTGGTCGCCACGACGGTCGCCGGGGCGCACGAGGGCCGCGGTGGCGCCTCGTGGGCCCGGGCGGCAGCGCGGGGCCTCGTCACGCTCGACGGAGCGTCCGCCGCCGATGCCGAGCGGGCGCTGGTGTCCGCCGTCCGCCGTCGCCAGGCCGGTCGGCGGATGGTCGCCTTCCTCTCCGCGCAGGGCGGGGTGGGCACGACCACGGTCGCGGCCGGGGTGGGCGCGGTGCTCGCCGCGCTACGGGACGACCGCACGGTGCTCGTCGACGTCCAGGCCGGCACGCCGCCCCTGAGCGCGTTGCAGGGCGTCCAGGACCCGCACACCGTCCGCCGTCTGCTGTCCGCGCCCGACGCGGCGACGCCGCCGACCGCCCCCAACGGGCTCGCGGTCGTCGATGGACCCTCGTGGGACCAGCCGCTCGAACGCAGCGACCTCGGTGGCCTCGTGGACCGCCTGGTCGCTCAGCACACGTTCCTGCTCGTCGACGCCGGGGACGACCCGACCGACGGTGCGTACGCCGCCGTGGCGCGGTGCGACCGCGCCGTGGTCGTCACGGGTCCGGGGGAGATCGGGCTGCGGAGCCTGGAGGTCGCCCTCGGTCGCCTGGACCGCGTCAACCCTGCGGCGGCACGGACGGCCGTCGTCGTGGTGGTGTGCCGCGAGGAGGGGGATCCCGCCGACGAGGCGCGACGCGCCACCGCCGCCGCCGGCGTGGCGGACGGCCAGGTCGTCGTGGTGGGTCGCGACGACGCCCTGCGCCACGGACGCCCGTTCCGCGCCGACCAGGTCACCGCCCAGACCCGGCTGGCCCTGCTCCACGTCGCCGCGAGGCTCGCGGACAGCCGATGAGCAGCGCCGACCCCGGCCGTACGCCGCAGCGCCCCGTCCCGGCACCGCCGGGGGCGCTGGCCCGCACCCCGGACGCGGAGAAGTACGTCCTCGAGGCCGACGCGCTGCGCCGCCGTCAGCTGCGCTCCGCGCTCCTGCACGGGACCCGCCGCACCTGGCGGGAGCACCGTACGACCTGGCCGGCCGTGATCGCCGGCGTGATCGTCGTGGCGGTGATCGTCGCGGGGATGGCCGTCACCAGCGCCTACCAGCGCCAGCAGGACATCCAGGAGCGGCAGGAGCGCGAGCGCAACAGCGCGGGAGTTCCGTCGGCCACCGCGACGCCGCCGCCTGCGACCCGTGCCCCGAAGAACGCCGAGAAGACGGGCGGATGACGGCGCTGGTCCGTACCACGTGTAGTTTGTCCCCTTGATGCTGACGCTCGGGCATTAGCTGGAGGCCCCCACATGTCCAAGTTGCCGACCACTTCCGAGGCGCGCACGTCTGCGCGCCTCCCGTCCACGCGCGAGCGCCGTCCGGCGCTGGCGGCGCTGGCGGTGATCCTCATCGTCGGTGGTGCCCTGCTGTCGGGGTGGATCGCGATGAGCTCGGGTGACCGCGCCGACTTCCTCAAGGTCGAGGGCGAGGTCGCGCAGGGCCAGCGCCTGACCGCGGGCGACCTCGGCACCGTCTCGCTGCCTGAGGGCTTCGACGGCGGCGTGCCCGCGGGCGACCGCGACGCGGTCGTCGGCCAGTACGCGACCGCGCGGCTGCTCGACGGCACGGTGCTGTCGCCGTCGATGGTGGCGGAGTCGACCGGTGTCGGCGAGGGCAAGGCGCAGTTCCCGATCCAGACCCCCGCGACGCGCTCGCTCACCGAGCTGCGCGGTGGCGCGCCGGTGGGCCTCTACCTGTCCGGTGGTGGCGGCGGCGCAGACCGCGGGATCGCCGCCGAGGTCGTGCAGGTCGGCGAGGTCGACGGCGGTGCTCTGAGCTCCAGCCAGGAGATCACCGTCCTCGTGAGCGTCGACGCCAGCTGCGGTCCGCGGCTCGCGAACGCGTTGGCGGACGACTCGGTCTACCTCGCGACCGTCGGCGAGGGCGCCGACCTCGACGACACCTGCGGCGGCTGACATGGCGCTGATCGCCCTCGCCTCCGCCAAGGGCGCTCCCGGCGTGACGACGACGTCGCTCCTGCTGGGGGCGCTGTGGCCGCGCCCGGTGGTGGTCGCCGAGTGCGACCCCTCCGGCGGCGACGTCGCGACGCGCATGCCCGGCGCCGACGGCGGGGCGCTCGACCCGCAGACGGGCCTGCTGAGCCTGGCCGCGGCCGGCCGGCGCTCGCTCTACCCGGAGCTGGTGGACGCCCACACGCAGCAGGTGGTCGGCGGGCTCGAGGTCCTGCTCGGCCCTCCGTTCCCCGAGCAGGCGGGCGGGCTCCAGACGGCCTGGCCCCAGCTCGGCCCGCTGCTGGCCCGGCTCCCGCAGCACGACGTGGTCGCGGACCTGGGACGCGTCGGCGCCCTGACCCCGCAGAACGCGCTGCTCGCCAGCGCGGACGCCGTCGTCCTCGTCGTGGACACCGCCCCGAGCAGCGTCGTCCACCTCCGACACCGCCTCCGTCCGGTCTCCGACGCGGTCGGCGGGGCGTACGGGGCTCCGCTCCACGTCGCGGTCGTCGCGCCACCCAAGCGCACGCAGACCGTACGCGAGATCCGGGACGCCCTCACCGCGACGGACGTGGCGCTCGCCGGCGTGCACCACCTCGCGTACGACGAGCGCGGCGCCCACCTCTTCCAGGGGCAGACCGTGGCGCGCCCCGACAAGCTCGCCCTGGTCCGCTCGGCGGGCCCGCTCGTCTCCGAGCTCGCCGCCGCGGTCGCGCACGGCTCGCCGCAGCCAGGGCCCAGCGCCGCTGACGTGGCGCCGGCGCCTGCGCCGCCGGGCGCCACGGCCGGACCTGACCACGGATCCTGGACGGGGGCGCACCGATGATCGACCACACGCTCGTCCGCACCCTGCGCGGGCAGGTCGCGGACCGTCTCAACGAGCAGCGCCGCCGCGACCAGGCGGCGGGCCTGGCTCCGATGTCCACCGACGACGAGCGCGAGTACGCCCGTTCGCTGATCGTGCAGGTCCTGGAGGACCACGCGCGCTACGAGATCGCCGAGGGCCGCACGCCCATCCAGCCGGACGTGGAGGCCGAGCTCGCCGGTGCCATCCACTCGGCGCTGTTCGGGGTGGGCCGGCTGCAGCCGCTGCTCGACGACCCCGAGGTCGAGAACATCGACATCAACGGCTGCGACCAGGTGTTCGTCCAGTACGGCGACGGACGCGAGGAGCGCTACCCGGCGGTCGCCGAGACCGACGAGGAGCTCGTGGAGCTGATCCAGGTCCTCGGCGCCCACTCGGGGCTGTCGAGCCGGCCGTTCGACTCGGCGAACCCGCAGCTGGACCTGCGCCTGCCCGACGGGTCGCGTCTGTCGGCGGTCATGAACGTCTGCTCGCGCCCCGCGGTGTCGATCCGCAAGGCGCGCATGTCCAAGGTCTTCCTGGACGACCTCGTCGCCAACGGCACGATGTCGGAGGACCTGGGCGACTTCCTGAAGGCCGCCGTCGCCGCGCGCAAGAACATCATGATCGCGGGGGCCACGAACGCCGGCAAGACGACGATGCTGCGTGCGCTCGCCAACGAGATCCCGCCGCACGAGCGCATCATCACCGTCGAGCGTGCGCTCGAGGTCGGGCTCGGCGAGACGCCGGAGCTCCACCCGAACGTCGTCTCGTTCGAGGAGCGGCTGCCCAACTCCGAGGGACTCGGCGGCGTCACGATGGCCGAGCTCGTCCGGCGCTCGTTGCGCATGAACCCCTCGCGCGTCATCGTCGGCGAGGTGCTCGGCGACGAGATCGTCACGATGCTCAACGCGATGAGCCAGGGCAACGACGGCTCGCTGTCGACGATCCACGCCAACTCCTCGGTCGAGGTGTTCAACCGCATCGCCACGTACGCCCTGCAGGCTCGCGAGCGTCTCCCGGTGGAGGCGACGCACCTGCTGGTCGCCGGCGCGCTCGACTTCGTCGTCTTCATGCGCAAGCACAACGACGCCCACCTCGGCGGCGGCCAGGCCCGCGTCGTCGAGAGCGTTCGCGAGGTCGTGGGCTTCGACAGCCAGGTGCTCTCGTCGGAGGTGTTCGCGCCCGATGCCGAGGGACGCGCCGTCGCCCACGCGCCGATCTCGTGCGCGGAGGAGCTCGCGGGGTACGGCTACCAGCCGTTGGTGCACGGAGGCTGGTGATGGAGGAGCTGCGCGTCCCGCTGGCGCTGACCGCCGGTGCCCTGGTGGGCGTCGGCGGGCTGATCCTGCTGCTCGCGCTGCGCCCCCGCGAGGCGCGCCCGCCGATGCTCCGCCGGAAGAACTCGGCCCGTCGGACCGAGCGACAGGTACGCCTGGCCGCGGCCGGCGTGATCGCGTTCGCGCTGACCCTGCTCGTCACGCGCTGGATCGTGCTCGCCGCCGTGATCGGGGCCGTGGTGGCGCTCTGGGACCGCCTCCTCGGCGGGGGCCGGGCGGAGCGCGACGCGATCGTGCGCGCCGACGGGCTCGCCGCATGGATCGAGGCGCTGCGTGACACCATCGCCGGCGCCGTGGGGCTCGAGCAGGCGATCCCGGCGACCGCGAAGAACGCGGCACCGTCGATCCGTCCGTCCCTCAACCTCCTTGTCGACCGGCTGCGCGTCCGTGAGCCGCTCCCGGACGCGCTGATGCGCTTCGCCGACGACCTCGACGACCCGTCGGCCGACGTCGCGGTGGCCGCGCTGGTGCTCAACGCGCGGCTGCGGGGCCCGGGCCTGCGCGAGGTGCTGTCGGCCCTCGCGGAGTCCGCCCGCGCCGAGCTCGACGTACGCCGCCGGGTCGAGTCCAGCCGGCGCAGCACCCGCCGCAGCGTGCAGATCGTGGTCGGCGTGATCGTCGCGGTCGCCGGAGCGCTGGTCCTGTTCAACCCCGCGTACGTCGCCCCGTACGGCACCTTCGTCGGCCAGCTGGTCCTCGCCGCGGTCCTCGCGATGTTCGGTGCGGCCGTTCTCTGGATGCGGAAGCTGTCCGGGGTCGAGCAGCCCGAGCGGTTCCTGATCTCCGCGAAGCCGACCCGGTCGCGCGAGAGGCGGGTGGTGTCGCGATGATGCTGGCGATGCTCGCCGGGGCCGCCGTCGGCGCCGGCATCCTCATCCTCGTCCGCATGGCCGTACGCCCGGTGCCGGGCGTGGCGGCCACGCTGGCGCGGGTCGACGGTGCGAAGCGGCGCGCCCGGCCGCGTCCCGGTGCCGAGGACGGCAAGAAGCCGGACATGATCGACCGCTGGCGCACGTCGGTGGGGGAGCGGTTCGAGGACGAGGTCTCCGCCCGGGGGTGGTCGTTCACACGGACCCGCGCCGACCTCGCGGTCGTCGACCGCCCGTTCGCGCAGCACCTGGGGACCAAGGTGCTGCTGGCGCTGGCCGCGCTGGTGTGGTTCCCGATGATCTTCACCCTGCTGGGCTACGACCCGTTCGGCGTGCCCGCGGTGGTCACGATCCTTTTCGCCGTGGGTGCCTTCTTCCTCCCGGACGCAGAGCTGCATCGTGACGCCGAGAAGCGCCGCCGTGACTTCCGCCACGTCACCGGATCGTTCCTCGATCTCGTCGCCATGAACCTGGCCGGGGGTCGTGGTCTCCCCGAAGCGCTCCTCGCGGCGTCCACGGTCGGCGACCACTGGGCCATGGTCCGCATCCGCGAGGCGATCACCAACGCGCGCCTCTCCGGCCGCACCCCGTGGGAGGGCATCGCCCAGCTCGGGCAGGAGCTCGGTGTAGACGAGCTGCGAGACCTTGCCTCTACGCTGGGGCTGGCCGGTGACGAAGGCGCTCGCATCCGTGAGAGTCTTCTCGCACGGGCGAACAGCATGCGACGCCGCGAGCTCGCCGACATCGAGGGAGCTGCCGGAGAGAGCTCGCAGTCGATGCTGGTGGCGCAGCTGCTCATGTGCGTCGCCTTCTTGGTCTTCCTGGCCTATCCCGCGGTGTCGAAGCTCGGGTGACGTCGTGCAGCAAGGAAAGGAACAACATGTACTCACAGGTGCTGGCCGCTCAGGTGCTGATCGCGAAGGTTCGCGGTCGCGCCGCCGCGGCGCGACGCGAGGGCCGTTCCGAGGTCGGGGCCTCCGCGATCGAGTGGGCGATCATCTCTGCGATCGTGGTCGCCGCGGCCCTGCTGATCGGGGTGGCGATCAACAACGTGGTCAACAACAACATCGACCAGATCAACGAAGGCGGCTGAGCCTAGGGGCTCGCCGCCGGCTCGGCCGGGGCGAACGAGGCGCGAGCGCGGTCGAGTTCGCGGTCATCGCGCCGATCCTCCTCCTGCTGGTGTTCGCGACGATCCAGGTCGGGCTGTACATGTACGCCCGCAACGTCGCGCAGACCGCGGCGCGGGAGGGCGTCTCGTACCTCCGTCTCGCCGGTGACAACCCCAACGCCGGCGCGTACCTGGCCAACGCCGAGGAGCTGAGCGTCGGCTACGCCGACAAGCTAGGACGGCTGGATGCCGTCAGTGCCGACGGGTCGATCGACGAGACGACCGGCCGGGTGACGATGGTCGTGCAGGGCGAGGCCGTGCTGCCGCTGGGCGGTCGGATCACGGTCGTGCAGTCCGCCGACGCGACGCTCGAGCAGTTCCGCGTCGATCCGCGGAGCGTGGCGCCGTGAGGGCCCGGCGGGACGACAGCGGCGCTTCCAGCCTCGAGCTCGTGATCCTCGCGCCGTTCGTGATGATGCTGATGATGCTCATCGTCGCGTTCGCGCGCTACGCCCAGGCCGAGAACCTTGTCGACCAGGCGGCTCGTGACGCGGCACGGGCGGCCACGGCGCAGAACGACCGTACGGCGGTGGCGGGCATCGCAGCCTCGGCCGTCGCGTCGACGATGGACGACGCACCGCAGAGCTGTCGCGACACGGCGAGCGCCGGTGCACCGGTGCTCAACGGCAAGGCCTTCACCGTGCCGGACCCCGACGACGCCGACGAGGTCGCCTCGGTGACCATCACGGTCACCTGCACGCTGAGCACGGGCGACCTGAGCTTCTTCCCGTTCTGGGAGATCCAGGTCGAGCGCACGTTCACGAGCCCGCTCGACCGCTACCGGGGCTACCGATGAGGCGCGCGGCTGCGTACGCCCGGCGTCTCGCCACTCGTGTGGCTGCCCGCCGTGACGAAGCCGGCTCCGTGGCGCCGTTCGTCGTGATCGTCAGCGTCGGGCTGCTGCTGCTCGCGGGGCTGGTCATCGACGGCGGCCGGCAGCTCAACGCCAAGGGCATCGCGATCGCCTATGCCCAGGAGGCCGCGCGTGCGGGTGCCCAGGCGGTCAACGTGGCCGACCCGTCTCTCGGGCTGCTCGACTCCGACGCGCTGTCGGCTGCGCGCAACTACTGCGTGCAGGCCCAGGCGGGCGACGCGACCCTCGTCCGGTGCCACGCCGAGATCCGTGACGTCACGATCAACGGAGCTCGGACCCGCGCGGTCGAGGTCGAGACGGAAGTCTCCCGGACGGCGATCATCATCGGCATGATCGGGCGGGAGACCCTCACCGCGAGCGGGATCGCGCAGGCTCGTCCGATCTCCGGGATCGACGCTCCCGACGATGCGAAGCTGAGCACGCTCGACCCGCCCTCGGTCGTTCCGCCGGGTGGGGGCGAGGACGACGAGGAAGGTGGAGGCGGCGGCCTGCCGATCTCGAGCTGGACCCCGCCGTCCCCGTCGCCGATCGAGCCGTGCGTCACCCCGACTCCCGAGGAGTCGCCCGAGACCGAGAAGACACCGGGGTCGCCGGGGACCGATCCGTCGCCGTCCGACCCGACCACGACGCCGACCGAGCCTGAGCCGACGTGCATCCCGCCGGAGGAGGACCGGTGACGACGCGTGTTGTCCCCAGCTCACGGGCGCGGCTCCGCGGTGCACGACGCGGCGCCGTTAACCTCCTGCTCATGCGGCAAGGGGTTCACCCTGAGCCTTGTACCGGATATTGTGCGGTTTCGTTGGCGGTTTGCCAGGACAGAAGCAGGAAGGTCTCGGGAGTGCAGCTTCGATGGATCCTGACCGCGGCTGCGGCAGTCCTCGCGCTGAGCGGCTGCAGCGACGGCGGCGACTCGGCCAAGGCCGAGCAGACGCCGACGCCCACGGAGACCTCGGCGACCGCGACCCCGTCCCCGACGCCCAGCCCTACACCGACGGCGACAACGCCACCGAACCCGTTCCCTGGGATCGCGATGACCTTCACCGGTGGTCCGGCTGGCGACGCGCGTGTGGAGGTGCTCAAGACCTTCGTCGCAGGAAGCGCCTACTCCCAGCGTGAGTACGCCGTCCCGCCCCAGCTGCGCGCCGTGCTGTCACGAGACCTCCAGCGCTTCCTCGCTCGCGGAGTCAATGACGCGAAGAAGAACGGTTGGGTCGTCCCGGCTGAGCCGGTCGCACAGGTCGCCGCGCTCAAGGGAGGGAGCACGTCCACGGCACGCCTGTGCCGCTGGAGCCCGTCCGTGTCGTGGGTCGACGCCAAGACCGGCAAGTACGTCGAGGCGCGTGAGAACCAGTGGAACGCTCTAGCGATCACGATGAGGTCAGCTGGCGGCCGTTGGGTTCTCACGAAGGTCGAGCCGGCCGGCCAGTGCGACGTCAAGGCGCCGCGATGATCCGCCGCTTCCAGATCGTGTCGCTCGCGGTCCTTCTCGCGCTGACCGTCTCCACTGCCGCGGCCAGCGCAGACGACACCTGGGGGACACCACCGACCGGCGGCACAGGAAGCGGTGGGACGACCGCGCCTGCGTCGTCCCCGCCGAAGCAGGAGCAGATCCGAGACTGCACCGTCTACGCGAGCGGGACGGGCATGGGCTCCTACTGTGCTGGGGGCGGAGGCAACAGCGAGACTTTGCGTCAACGGTACGGCGGCATGGACTTCGTGCCGTGCCGGTACGAGGCGCTGCCCGACTGGGTCGAGGCGCCGACGAACCCCGATCCCGACCGAGGCCGGTTCCTGCTGAAGCGGTGCATCGAGGACATCAACTGGGACACGTACGCCGGCGGCAACAAGATGCACGTCTCGATCTCGATCGAATGGGTTCCGAACGACGCAGACATCACCCCGCCCGCCAACAGCCTGACGGAGTTTCTGTGGACCCGCGCAGTGACGGGGGCCGACACGGCGCTCCCCATCCCGGTGATGCGTCCTGAGCCGTCGACGGTTCCCGTCGTGGGCTATCCGACGTTCTTCACGTTCGCGTGGGTCAATCCGAAGACCGGGCGGCCCATCTCGGAGGGCGCTGGGGCACCGCTCGGCGACCCGTACCGGGAGGTCGTCGTCCCGGGGCGGGGTCTTCGCATGGTTGCCGAGGCGACCGAAGTCGTGATCGATCCGCATCAGACCGACATGGAGCCCATCACCTGCGATCCGGCCGACCTCGTCTACGAGGCCGACACCTCCGTCGCACAGCAGCCGTCCGACTGCCGCATCACGTTCACGCGTTCGTCGGCGACAGCGAAGACGTACGCCGACAACGACGCTCCGGCGCTCCCGCAGGTGTACGTCTCGGCGTATCCCCTGACCGTGACCGTCAGGTGGCGGATCACCTACGGATTCGACGGTGAGGCGACCCAAGAGCTCGGCAACGGGTTCGAGATGACCGCGACGCAGGCGTTGCCGGTCCAGGAGGTCCAGGCCCCCAACGAGCCCCCGATCGTCCTCTACTGACGCCCGTACGCAACTGAAGGATTGAAGGCGATGACCGTGACCCAGCGGAGCAGCAACCGTCTCCCCGCGGCGCCCCAGCAGGGCGGCCGCGGTGGTGAGGTCGTTCGCGGGCTGGTGGCGCTCGTCGCGACGCTGGCGCTGGTCGTCGGTGTGCCCTGGGCGCTGTGGACCGCGTTCGGGGCTCCGTGGCCGTCGGAGGTCCCGGACACCGCGTGGATCACGCAGCCGCTGACCACCGACGTGCTGCTCCACGTCCTGGCCGCGATCGTGTGGCTCGCATGGCTGCACTTCGTCGTCTGCCTCGTCGTCGAGGCGATCGCGGAGGGGCGGCACCGTGGGCTCGCGCCGCGGATCCCCGGCGGCGGCATCGGCACGCAGGCTCTCGCCCGCAAGCTCGTGACGACGGTCGTGCTGCTGGTCGGGACGGCGTCGCTGGCCGCACCGGCCGCGAACGCGACGCAGGCAGTCGCGCCCGAGCACCGGCCGGTTGGCATCGAGCGCGTGGTCGGCCACACGCAGTCGGTCGAGACGAAGGTTGCCGACGCGGAGCGCCCAGCGTCGGACGAGCTGACCCGTGCAACCCGGGCAGAGCAGCGCAGCGGCGAGCTGACCACGTACTACGACGTGAAGCCGCCCAACAACCGCAACTACGACACGTTGTGGGACATCGCAGAGCGCTACCTGGGAGACGGGTTCCGCTACAAGGAGATCTACGCGATGAACCGCGACGTCGTCCAGCCGGACGGTCGTACGCTCACCAACCCCGACCTCATCCACCCCGGATGGGTCATGAAGATGCCGAACGACGCCCGCGGCCCCGGCCTCAAGGTCGTCGAGGCTGCGCGAGACGACGTGGCGCCGCCAGCCTCCGCGCCGAGCGACGGCTCGTCCCAGGCGGACGGCGCCGCCGCGGCCGCAGACACGGCGGAGGCCGGCGGGGCCGAGGGAGCGGGCGCTGGTGGTGGCGTCGGAGGCGTCGTCGACGACGTGGTCGAGTCGTCCACCAACGAGTGGGCACCGATCTTCGGCGCGGCCGGCGGCCTCGCCCTCGCGGGTGCGCTCCTCGGGCTCCGCCGCCGCCGGGCGTCGAACCCGGGTGGTGGCGGTGGTGACCGCCCTCGCGGCTCCGCTCCGGTGACGAGCCCGCACGTCGACATCGCCTCGCGGGTCGAGGCCGGTCTGCGCCAGGAGGCCGCGCCCAAGGACGGGCAGTGGCTCGCGGGCGCTGTCCGCAGCCTGCACGGGACCGCGGTCCCACCCGTCGCACGGGCCGCGCTCTCGGCGGACGGGCTGGTCGTGGCCTTCCGCACCGCGCCCGAGCAGGAGCTCCCCACGGGTTGGGCGAGCACGAGCGACAGCCGGACGTGGATGCTGCCGCGCGACGCGGCGGTGTCGCTCGCAGCGCCCTCGCCGCTCCCCGGACTGGTCTGTGTCGGCGTGCGCGACGACGGCGCGGTGCTGCTGCTCGACCTCGAGTCGTACGACGGTGTCGTGTCCCTCGGCGGCGACCCGGTCGTCGCCCGCGGCGTCGCGATGAGCCTCGCCGTCGAGACGGCCACCCACCCGTGGGCCGATGATCCCGCCGTGACCCTCGTCGGGTTCGCCGACGACGTGTCCGCGCTCGGCAACGTCCGCGCCGTCGGCGACATCGGACGTGCGCTCGACGCGCTGGACAACGTGGCCCACGACCACCGGGCGACCTGCCGCGCGTACGACGTCGAGTCGGTCCAGGAGGCGCGGCGCCTGGCCGAGCGCCCCGCAGACCTGCGCCTCGAGCTGCTGGTGTGCTCCGGGGTCCCGGACGCGGCATCGCTGGCGCGACTGCGGGCCTGGGCAGCCGACCCGATGGTCGCGATCGCGGTCGTCGTCGTGGGGGACTGCCCCGACGGCGCGGCCCGGCTCACCGCGACCGACGAAGGCCGCCTCGTCAGCGCCCCGCTCGCGCTCGACGTCGTCGCGCAGGAGCTCGAGCCCGACGCGTACCGGGGCCTCGCCGCACTCTTCGAGCTGCCGGTCGAGCCGGCACCGGTGCGCATCGAGGACCTGGCGGAGGCCCTCGTGGTCGAGCAGGCCGTGCTCGCCACGGGCGACGACGAGCCGGTCGTGGTGTCGGTCGACGTCCTCGGACCCGTGCTCGTCCGGGCATCCGGACCGATCGACGAGGCTCGACGCGCGCTCTTCACCGAGATCGTCACCTACCTCGCCGTCCACCCCGAGGGTGTCCACGTGAACGTCCTGACGGGCGCGATCTGGCCGCGCGGCGTCGATGCGTCGACCCGGGACGCCACCCTCGCGGGCGTCGCGGAGTGGCTCAGCACGACCGCCTCCGGAGCGCCGGTGCTCGAGGTCGACGCGGGCGTCTGGTCGATCCGGCGCTCGTCGCTCGCCTGCGACTGGGACCGCTTCCGCGCCGCGCTCAACCGCGCCGTCACCAGCAGGTCGCGCGTGCCGGCGCTGCGCACGGCGATGTCGCTGGTCCGTGGCCCGGCGTTCGACGACGTCCCGCAAGGTCGCTACTCGTGGCTCGCCCACGTCAGCCTCGAGGACGACGTCGCGCTCGCCGTCGAGATGACCTCGATCGCCCTCGCCGACGAGTGCAGCAGCGCCGACGACCCGGACGGTGCGCGCGACGCGCTCCTCGCAGGACTGGCGGCGCTGCCCGCGAGCGAGGCCCTGTGGTGCGCGGCGATGCGTCTCGCGGTGCGCTTCAGCGGCCGCGGCGACGCGATGGTCGTCGCGGACCAGATGTACGCCGCCGTGGCCGCGCACGGCTCCCCGCTCGGGGTCACCTCGCGCACCCAGGCTCTCGTCGAGGAGATCCTCCCCGGCTATCGTCGCGGCGTGGCCTGAGCCGCGTCCGCCCGTCCCCTCAGTTCAGGAGTCATCGTCGTGCGTCTTCGTCAGTGGGTCGTCGCTGCCCTCACCGTCGTTCTCGTGGCCGGATGCGGAGCCGACGACAGCGACAGCGAGGGCGAGAGCGACAGCGGGTCGTCGAGCGCGACCGCCGAGACGGCGACGATCAAGACCAGCAAGGGCGACATCACCGTGAACCTGTTCCCGGAGCAGGCGCCGGAGACGGTGTCGAACTTCGTCGGACTGGCGACCGGGACCAAGGAGTGGACGGACCCCGAGACGGGCGAGAAGACGACCGACCCGCTGTACGACGGGACGATCTTCCACCGGGTGATCGACGGCTTCATGATCCAGGGCGGTGACCCGCTCGGCACCGGGATGGGCGGCCCCGGCTACGAGTTCGACAACGAGACCGACCCCAGCCTCACCTTCGACCAGCCCTACAAGCTCGCCATGGCCAACGCGGGCCCGGACACCAACGGGTCGCAGTTCTTCATCACCGTGGCCGAGACACCGCACCTCGACGGCGGCTACACGATCTTCGGCGAGGTGGCCGACGACGCCAGCAAGGCGGTCGTCGACGCGATCGCGGCCACCCCGACGGACGGCGCGGACAAGCCGACCGAGACGGTCACCATCGAGACCATCGAGGTCGCCGAGTAGCGGTTCCGTAGACTGGGGCCTTGGCCGGACTCCCGGCACTCGCGGTCCGCCGACGGTGGCTCGCGCCCACCCCTCTCCCTCCCCAGGAGCTGCTGCGCCATGATCAGCGTCCACGACCTCGAGCTGCGCGTCGGCGCACGTGTCCTCATGTCGGGCGCGAGCTTCCAGGTCGCGGACGGGGACAAGGTCGGACTGGTCGGCCGCAACGGTGCCGGCAAGACGACGCTCACCAAGGTCCTCGCCGGCGAGGGGGAGCCGACCGCGGGGCAGATCGTCCGCCGCGGCACGATCGGCTACCTGCCGCAGGACCCGCGCACCGGTGACCCGGAGATGAGCGCGCGCGACCGGATCCTCTCCGCGCGGGGCCTGGACGAGGTCTACCGCGCGCTGCGCCGGTCCGAGATCGAGATGGGGTCGGACGACGACACCGTCCGCGACCGCGCGATGAAGCGGTACGCCCGTGCCGACGCCGAGCTGCACGCCGGGGGCGGGTACGCCGCCGCGTCCGAGGCGGCCACGATCGCCGCGAGCCTCGGGCTGCCGGACCGCGTCCTGGAGCAGCCCCTCAAGACGCTCTCCGGCGGCCAGCGGCGCCGCATCGAGCTGGCCCGCATCCTCTTCCTGGGCGCCGACACGCTGCTGCTGGACGAGCCGACCAACCACCTCGACGCCGACTCGATCGTGTGGCTGCGCTCGTTCCTCATGTCGTACAAGGGCGGGGTCGTGGTCATCAGCCACGACGTCGCCCTCCTCGAGGATGTCGTGACGAAGGTGCTCCACCTGGACGCCAACCGCGCCGAGATCGACGTCTACAACATGGGGTGGCGCAAGTACCTCGAGCAGCGGGAGACCGACGAGCGCCGCCGCAAGCGCGAGCGGGTCAACGCCGAGCGGAAGGCGTCCACGCTCCTCGCCCAGGCCGACAAGATGCGCGCGAAGGCGACCAAGGCGACCGCCGCCCAGAACATGGCACGCCGGGCCGAGAAGATGCTCGCCGGCCTCGAAGGGGAGCGCGCCGCCGACCGCGTCGCCAAGATCGACTTCCCGACGCCGGCCCCGGTGGGCAAGACCCCGCTCATGGCCGAGGGCCTGTCCAAGTCGTACGGGTCGCTGGAGATCTTCACCGACGTCGACCTCGCGATCGACCGGGGGAGCCGCGTCGTGATCCTGGGCCTCAACGGTGCGGGCAAGACGACGCTGCTGCGCATCCTCGGCGGGCTCGACGCCGCGGACACCGGTGAGATCCGCCCCGGGCACGGGCTGAAGCTGGGCTACTACGCCCAGGAGCACGAGACGCTCGACCTGGACCGCACGGTCCTCGAGAACATGCAGTCCTCCGCTCCCAACCTCACCGACACCCAGGCCCGCAGCGTGCTCGGCGCCTTCCTCTTCAGCGGCGACGACGCGCACAAGCCGTCGCGGGTGCTGTCCGGTGGCGAGAAGACGCGGCTCGCGCTCGCGACGCTCATCGTGTCCGCGGCCAACGTGCTGCTCCTCGACGAGCCGACCAACAACCTGGACCCGGCCTCGCGCGAGGAGGTCCTCGGCGCGATCCGGTCGTACGAGGGCGCGATCGTGCTCGTCACCCACGACGAGGGCGCCGTCGAGGCCCTGCAGCCCGACCGGGTGCTGATCCTGCCCGACGGGATCGAGGACCTCTGGACCGCGGAGTACGAGGAGCTCATCAGCCTCGCCTGATCGGCCCCTGATCCGGGGGATAGCCTCGCACCATGAGCTATCCCTCTTCCGCGGAGCTGGCTGCCGCCGGCCTCGAGATCTCTGTCGACGGCCCCGCCCTGACCGTCACCCTGAACCGTCCGGACGTCCGCAACGCGCAGACTCCGTCGATGTGGCGAGCCCTGGCTGCGATCGGTGCCGCCGTCGAGCCCGACGTGCGTGTGGTCGTCGTCCGCGGCGCGGGAGCGTCGTTCTCCGCCGGCCTCGACCGCTCCATGCTGTCGCCCGAGGGCGTCGAGGGCGAGGCGTCGTTCCCGCAGCTCGCGGCGGCTCCCGCGACGGAGTTCGACGCGACGGTCGCGTCGTACCAGGAGGGCTTCACCTGGCTGCGGAACCCGCAGTTCGTCTCGGTCGCCGCCGTCCAGGGCCACGCGGTCGGGGCCGGGTTCCAGCTCGCGCTCGCCTGCGACCTGCGGGTCCTCGCCGACGACGCCCAGCTGTGCATGAAGGAGCCGGCGCTCGGCCTCGTGCCCGACCTCACCGGTACGAAGCCGCTGGTCGAGGCGGTCGGCTACGCACGGGCGCTCGAGATCTGCGCGACCGCGCGCTGGGTGCCGGCCCAGGAGGCGTACGCGCTGGGGCTGGGCCAGGAGCTCGTCGCGAAGGAGACTCTCGACGGGCGCGTCGCCGAGCTCGTCGCCGCGCTGACGGCCGCCCCACACGCCGCGGTCAGCGCCACGAAGGCCTTGCTGCAGACCGCCTCTCGGCTCGACCTCGCCGACCAGTCGGCTGCCGAGCGGCGGGCGCAGCGGGGCCGCTTCGTCGACCTGCTGGCGGCGAGCCGATGAGCGCGCCGTACGACGTCGCCGGCCGCACCTACGTCCTCACCGGGGCGAGCCGCGGCCTCGGCTTCGCGACCGCGGAGGTGCTGGTCGCGCAGGGAGCGAACGTCGTCGTGTCCGGGCGCGACGCCGACGCGGTGGACGCGGCGGTCGAGCGACTCGGAGCCGAGCACGCGGTCGGGATCCAGGCCGACAACGCCGACACCGGCACGCCCGGCGCTCTGGTCGCGGCGGCACGCGAGCGGTTCGGTGGGCTCGACGGCCTCCTGGTGAGCGTGGGCGGCCCGCCCGGCGGCAAGGTCTTCGACGTGACCGACGACCAGTGGCGCGGGGCATTCGAGTCGGTGTTCCTGGGGGCCGTCCGCACCGTCCGCGAGATCGCGCCCGAGCTGGGGGAGGGCGGCTCGATCGCGCTGGTCCTGTCCTCGTCGGTCCGCGCACCGATCGGTGGCCTGTCGATCAGCAACGGCCTCCGGCCGGGTCTCGCGATGGTCGTCAAGGACCTGGCTGACGAGCTCGGCCCGCGCGGGGTGCGCATCAACGGCCTGCTGCCCGCCCGGATCGACACCGAACGCGTCCAGTACCTGGACGAGCTCTCCGCCGACCCGGCCGCGACGCGTGCGGCGAACGAGCGGGCGATCCCGATGCGACGCTACGGCCGGCCGGAGGAGTTCGGCGCCGCGGCGGCGTTCCTGCTGTCACCCGCCGCTTCGTACATCACCGGGATCATGCTCCCGGTCGACGGCGGCGCTCTGCGGGCTCTCTGAGGGACGAGCGGCGGTGGGGCGGGCGCCAGCGCGTGCGGCGGCCGCCCGCTCCGCCGCGGCTCGCGCAGCTGGTACGGCGCGCTGCCCGGGTCGGGCGTGGCCCGGCTTGCGGGGGCCGCGCGGGTGCGCTTCGGCCCAGGCGAACCAGCCGAACCCGACCAGGGCCAGCGCGGCGAAGAACCACCACTGCAGGCCGTAGAAGAAGTGCGGTCCCTGCCCGAGGTCGGGGCCTTCCGGAAGGATGAGCCCCTCCGCCGCCGGCTCCTGCTTCTCGAGCGCGAGATAGCCCCCTTCGTACAGGGGGTAGTCCAGCGTCGGCCCGAGCCCGAGCGTCGAGATGGCCCGGACCTGACCGTCGTCGGGCTGCGTCGCCTTCAAGGGGACGTGGTCGTCGGCGCGCCACCAGCCGACGGCGGTCACCTCGCCGCTGGGGGGCGCAGGGATGTCGAGATCGGCGCCGGTCGTGTTCGCCGATCCCATCCACCCCCGGTCCACGAGCACGGCCCGCCCGTCCTCGGTCACCAGGGGAGTCACGACCTCGACGCCGGGCCCCTGGTCGCGCGTCTGGTACTTCACGACGACCTGGGCGTCCGTGTCGTACGTCCCCGTGACCTCGACCTGCTTCCACTCGTTGCGCTGGGACGCGTCGGGATCCGTGCTCGCCACGTCCGCGGCGTTGACGGGGGTCGCGACCATGTTGTGCCGGGTCACGTCGTTGCGCGCCTGGCGCTGGTCCAGCCTGCCGAACTGCCAGAACCCCAGCCAGACGCAGACGCCGACCAGGAGCACGACGAAGAGCGCGAACGCGATCCAGCGCCGCGTCAGCAGGAACCTGTACACAACTCGACGGTAGCGAACGCTTCCACGCCCTCCGGTGGGCAGGTCCAGCCGCCTAGACTGACGGCATGACCGCCGACACCGTCGTGCAGCCCCGTACAGGAGACGCCCGCGCAGGTCTTCCCGACCGCCACGGCCGCGTCGCGACCGACCTCCGCGTCTCCCTGACAGACCGCTGCAACCTGCGGTGCCAGTACTGCATGCCCGCCGAGGGCCTCGACTGGATGCCCACCGAGGAGACCCTCACCGACGACGAGGTGGTCCGCCTCGTGACGATCGGGGTCGAGCGGCTCGGCATCACCGACGTCCGCTTCACCGGTGGCGAGCCCCTGCTGCGGCGAGGCCTGACGGGCATCGTCGCGGCGACGAAGGCCCTCTCGCCCTCGCCGACGGTGTCCCTCACGTCCAACGGCCTCGGTCTGAAGCACACGGCCCAGGCGCTCGCGGACGCCGGCCTGGACCGGGTCAACATCAGCCTCGACACCATCCGGCCCGACACCTTCGAGCAGATCACTCGCCGCAACCGCCACGCGGACGTCGTCGCGGGCCTCGAGGCGGCCCAGGCGGCCGGGATCGCGCCGGTGAAGGTCAACGCGGTGCTCCTGCGGGGCATCAACGACGACCAGGCCCCGGAGCTGCTGGCGTGGTGCCTCGAACGGGGCTACCGGCTCCGCTTCATCGAGCAGATGCCGCTGGACGCGCAGCACGGGTGGGACCGCGGCTCGATGGTGACCGCCGACGAGATCTTCGAGAAGCTCGCCCCGTACGTCGAGCTCAGCCCGGCCGACCGCGACCGTGGCTCCGCACCGGCCGAGGAGTTCCTGGTCGACGGCGGTCCGGCCACGGTCGGCATCATCGCGTCCGTCACGCGCCCGTTCTGCGGCGACTGCGACCGCGTACGCCTGACGGCCGACGGCCAGGTCCGCAACTGCCTGTTCGCCCGCGAGGAGTCCGACCTGCGGGCTGCGCTGCGCGGTGGGGCGTCGGACGACGAGATCGCCGACCGGTGGCGTGCCGCGATGTGGAGCAAGCTGCCGGGCCACGGGATCGACGACGTCGGCTTCCTGCAGCCGAGCCGGCCCATGTCGGCCATCGGCGGATAGATACGCGCTCGGTGCCGCCCAGCGGGCGGTGAGTGGGGTCCCACGGACCCGCGTCACCGTGGGACCAGGGTCACCGCTCGGGCGTGACCTCGGAGACCGGCTTCGTCTCCTTCCAGAAGCCTCGCGCCGACAGGAACCGCCGCAGCGACTCCTCGTGCTCGTCGCACGCCAGCCACGTCTTGCGCCGGTCGGGAGTGTGGATCTTGGGGTTGTTCCACAGGAGGGCGTGCGTCGCGGGGTTCTCGCACCCCTTCGCCGAGCAGATCAGAGGAGCCTGGTCGGCGGGGTCAGTCTCGGTCATCGCGTCCCGTCGGGTCGTGGGGGTGGTCGCGACCCGCTTCGCTCGCGGGACCTGCGGCGGAGGAGGAGTCGTTCGCGCTACCCGCGGTGCCGGAGTCGTCGGCGGGTTTGGTCACCGGACCGGTGCCGAGCTGGCCGATCGGCTCGGGATGGACCACGTCGGCCTGCGGGAGCGGCTTGCGGCGGGCGGTGTTGGCGAACACCACCGCGACGTAGGGCAGCACCAGCGCGCCCAGGATGAAGAACCAGCGGGCCCATCCGTCGACCACCACGGCCAGGATGAAGCAGACCGTACGGATCAGCATCGACACCAGGTAGCGGTTCTGCCGGTGGCGAAGCTCTTCGCTACGGCCGACCTGCGCGGTCGTGATCGCGACCGCGTCGTCGTGACGATCCTCCATCCCTCCACGGTACGCCAGCCGATCAGCGGCATGATGGGCAGCATGACGAACCGCACGTACCGCATCACCGAGATCGTCGGCACCTCCACGGAGGGCGTCACGGACGCGATCACCAACGGCATCCAGCGGGCCTCCCGCACCCTGCGCCACCTGGACTGGTTCGAGGTCGAGGGCATCCGCGGCCACATCGAGGGAGACCAGGTCGAGCACTACCAGGTGACCCTCAAGATCGGGTTCCGCCTCGAGGACGACGAGTAGGGGCGTGAAGCAGCTCGTGGTGGTGCGGCACGCCAAGGCTGAGGCGTCCGCACCCTCCGACGAGGCCCGGGCCCTGACCGCCCGCGGCCACGCCGACGCGCGCCGGCGCGGCGAGCAGCTCGCCGACTTCGTGACCGGGACCGCCCGTGCCCTCGTCTCCCCGGCGGTGCGCACACGCGAGACCTTCGACGAGCTCAACCTCGCCCTGGGGCTCGACGCCGACCACGTGTCGTACCCGAAGACCCTGTACGACGCCACCGCGCACCGCGTCCTGCAGGAGGTCCGCTACCTCGACGAGGAGCCGAGCACGGTGATCGTCGTCGGGCACAACCCGGCGATGGGCGACCTGGTGTGGATGCTGCACGACGGCACGCACAACGGGGCGTGGAAGGCGTACGGCGACCGGGGCTTCCCGACCTCGGCGGCGGCGGTCCTGACGTACGACGGGGAGTGGTTCGACATCGATCCTCGGACGATGCGCCTCGAGGACTACCTCGCGCCGCCTCCGAAGGCACGCTAGGTCAGACGACGACCTCGGCGTCGGCCGCCTCGATCTCCTCGCGGGTGATGCCGAGGAGGAAGACGATCGCGTCGAGGTACGGCAGCGAGAGCGAGGTGTCCGCGGCGTCGCGCACGGCGGGCTTGGCGTTGAAGGCGATGCCGAGCCCGGCGGCGTCCAGCATGTCGAGGTCGTTGGCGCCGTCCCCGATCGCCACCGTGTTGGCCAGGGAGATCCCGGCCTCGTCGGCGAACCGGCGCAGCGCCGCGGCCTTGCCGGCGCGGTCGACGATCGCCCCCGTGACGCGTCCGGTCAGCCGGCCGTCGGCGACCTCGAGCGTGTTGGCCGCCCAGTAGTCGATCCCGAGGTCGGCCGCGAGCTTGTCGATGATCTGCATGAAGCCGCCGGAGACCAGCGCGAAGCGGTAGCCGAGCCGCTTGAGCGTCCGGATCATCGTCCGCGCCCCCGGGGCGAGCTGGATCGCCTCGTACACCTCGTCGAGCGCCGACTCCTCGACGCCCTCGAGGAGCGCGACGCGATCGCGCAGCGAGGCGGCAAAGTCGAGCTCGCCGCGCATCGCGGCCGCCGTGACCTCGGCGACCTCCTTCTCGTACCCGGCGTGCGCGGCGATCATCTCGATCACCTCACCCTGGATCAGCGTGGAGTCCACGTCCATCACGACGAGGCGCTGAGCGTGCTGGTGGATCCCGAGCGGCTGCACGGCGACGTCGACCCCTTGCCGCGCCGCCTCCATGGACAGGGAGCGGCGCAGGGCCTCCGGGTCGGCGCCCGAGACGTCGAGGTCGATCGCGGTCACGGGGTAGCGCGCCATCCGGACGATCCGGTCGATGTTGCCGCCCGCGGCCGCGACCTGCGCGGTCACCGCGGAGAACTGCCCCGGGAGCAGGGGAGCACCGAGCACCGTGACGTGGCTGCGTCCCCGGCGGCGACCGCGGTTGTCGCCACGGCCGTACGAGAGGTCGTGCTCCATCCCCAGCTCGCCCGCGACCGCGGCCACGGACTGCTCGAACGCCGTACGGTCGGTCGGCTCGGTGAGCAGGACGGCGAGCACGAGGCGCCCGCGGAGCACGATCTGCTCGACGTCGATGACCTCGACGTCGTACGGCGCGACGGCCTCGAAGAGGCGGGCGGTGACGCCGGCATGGTCGCGCCCCAGGAGCGTCACGGAGACCGTGGGAGCGTCGAGCGGCGCGGTCGGCGTGGGGACGGGCTCGTTCACGCCACGAGGTTAGGCCATCCCGGCGGGGGTCAGCGGGGTCGACCCGCGGTGCAGGCGACGACGAGGGCGTGGCGGGCAGTGCGCGCGAGGGTACGCAGGTGCGCGGCCCGCGTGTCCGACTCCCAGGCCGTCACGGCGGCGGACTCGGTGTCCGCGGCGAGCTCGGCGATCGCGAGGCACCGCAGCGCGGTTGCGGCCAGCTGCTCCGCCCGCGGGTCGTAGCCGGGCGCCAGCGCCGGCGCGGTCGCCTCACGGATGTCGGCGAGCGCCTCGCGCACCTCGGGCCGCCAGCGCGCGACGTCGAGAGAGAGCAGCTCGTCGGCCGTGCCCGCCAGCTCGGTGCGCAGCTCCCGGGAGGACTCCGCGACGCCGGCGGTGGGGGAGACGGGGTGAGCGTCGTACAGGTGCCAGAAGACGCCGCTCCCGACGACCTCCGGCACGACGCCGACGCCGATCCCTTCGACGACGACCGCCTCTCCGGCGTCGGTGGCGGCGGCGGTGAACGGTGCGGGGCCGGCCAGCCCGTACGGGTCGCCGGGCTCGGGGAGTGCCAGCGAGGCTCCGGTGGCTCCTGCCCGCCGAAGTGCCCCCCACGCGAGCAGCAGCGGCTCCGCGCTCGGCGCGTCGCCGTCACGCTGCGCGAGCAACCCCGCCGTGCCGCCGAGGACGTGGTGCGCAGCGTCGTCCGCGCGTACGGCGTCGGTCGCGGTCTCGAGCGGCGCCGCGTCGGCGAGCCAGGCGTTGAACCAGCACACCCAACGTGCTGAGCGGGTCAGGGAGGGCACGACGACGAGCCTAGGACGTCAGGTCCGAACCCGCGTCGCGCGGTGGGACCACGGGTGCCGTAGGTTTGTGACGCCCACCCGTGAACAGCGCAGGAGTAGTGCATGGCGCCCGTGCTCGAGCTCGCCGACGTCACCGTACGACGCGGCACCGCCACGTTGCTCGACGACGTCAGCTGGACGGTCCGCGAGGGCGAACGCTGGGTGGTTCTCGGTCCCAACGGCGCGGGCAAGACCACCATGCTGCAGATCGCGTCGACGCAGATGCACCCGACGGCGGGTGTGGCGACCGTGCTGGAGGAGATCCTCGGCGCCGTCGACGTGTTCGAGCTGCGTCCGCGGATCGGCTACACGAGTGCGGCGGTCGCCGAGCGCATCCCGCGCGCCGAGCGCGTGCTCGACGTGGTGCTCACCGCGTCGTACGGCGTGACCGGACGGTGGCGCGAGGAGTACGAGGAGTTCGACGAGGCGCGCGCGGTCCTGCTGCTGCGGCTGATGGGCGTGGACGGGCTGGTCGACCGCACCTTCGGCACGCTCAGCGAGGGCGAGCGCAAGCGCGTGCTGATCGCGCGAGCGCTGATGACCGACCCCGAGCTGCTCCTCCTCGACGAGCCTGCTGCCGGCCTCGACCTCGGCGGGCGCGAGGACCTGGTCTCCAACCTCGGCAAGCTCGCGCGCGACCCCGAGGCGCCCGTGCTCATCCTCGTCTCGCACCACGTCGAGGAGGTCCCGCCGGGCTTCACCCACGTGCTGATGCTGCGCGACGGCAAGGTCACCGCCCAGGGCCCGATCGAGGACACGCTCACCGCGCAGAACCTTGCGATCACCTTCCAGATGCCGCTCATCCTCGAGGTCCGCGACGGCCGGTACGCCGCCCGCCGGGCGCCGCGCTGAGCCGACGCCGCCGCACCGGCTGGCGTGGCGCACGCCCGCCGTCGCCTCCGTAGGACCACGCGTCCCCTAGAGTCGCGGCATGGACGGGTTCATGAACTGGCTCTCCGACAACGGATGGGCCGGCTGGCTGGGTCTCGGACTGCTGCTCGCGGTCGCCGAGCTGATGAGTCTCGACCTGGTCCTGCTGATGCTCGCCGTGGGGGCCTTCGCCGGTGCGGGCGCCGCGGCGTTCGGCGCGCCGTTCGCGGTCTCCGCGCTGGTCGCGAGCGCCGTCTCGCTCGCCATGCTGCTGCTGGCCCGCCCGTCGATGATCAAGCGGCTGCACCGCGGGCCCGACCTGGCCACGGGGACCAAGGCGCTGATCGGCTCGAGCGCCGTCGCGCTCACCGCCGTCGACGCGCACCAGGGTCAGGTGAAGATCGGCGGCGAGACCTGGTCGGCACGGTCGTTCGACCCCGCGGTGACGATCGAGGAGGGCACCCGCGTGTCCGTCTTCGAGATCGACGGTGCGACCGCCGTCGTCTACCCGGAGGAGTAGCCCCGGAGCAGCCTTCGGTCTGACCGCCCGGTGCGCTAGTGTCCGGACCACAGCCCCCGAAGAGCGAGGATCTCCATGGCAGCCCTCATCGTCCTGGCCCTGCTGGCGCTCGCCGTGGTGGTCGTGCTGGCGAAGTCGATCCAGATCGTCCCGCAGGCGCGCGCCGGCATCGTGGAGCGCTTCGGGAAGTACAAGACGACGCTCAACGCCGGGCTCAACGTCATCACGCCGTTCGTCGACAAGGTGTCGTTCAAGATCGACCTCCGCGAGCAGGTCGTCTCGTTCCCGCCGCAGCCGGTGATCACCGAGGACAACCTCGTCGTCTCCATCGACACCGTCATCTACTTCCAGGTCACCAACCCCATCGCCGCGACGTACGAGATCTCCAACTACATCCAGGCGATCGAGCAGCTGACCATGACGACGCTGCGCAACATCATCGGCGGCATGACGCTCGAGCAGACGCTCACCAGCCGCGACGAGATCAACACCAAGCTGCGCGGCGTCCTCGACGAGGCGACCGGCAAGTGGGGCATCCGCGTCAACCGCGTCGAGCTCAAGGGCGTCGACCCGCCGCCGTCGATCAAGGACTCGATGGAGAAGCAGATGCGCGCCGACCGCGACAAGCGCGCCGCGATCCTCCAGGCCGAGGGCAGCCGGCAGGCCGCGATCCTGACCGCCGAGGGCGAGAAGCAGTCGCAGATCCTCCGTGCGGAGGGCGACCGCGAGGCACAGATCCTCAGCGCCCAGGCCAAGCGCGAGTCCTCGATCCTGACCGCACAGGGCGAGGCGCAGGCGATCGCGACCGTGTTCCAGGCGATCCACGACGGCCAGCCCGACCAGTCTCTGCTGGCCTATCAATACCTCCAGATGCTGCCCGAGATCGCCCAGGGCGACGCCAACAAGCTCTGGATCATCCCGAGCGAGGTCGGCGACGCCCTCAAGGGGCTCGGTGCCGCGATCGGCCAGATCCCGGCCGTCGTCGACGGGCCGCGCACCCGCGTCTCGTACGACGCCCCCGTCGGCGGAGACGTCCCCGAGCCCGACCTCACGGCGGCCCACCGGGCCGTCGACGAGGCGCTCGAGGCCGCGAAGGAGGCGTCCCGCCCGGACGTGCCCAACCGCGCGCCGGAGCAGTCGCTCGGCGTGGCCGACGAGCGCCCCAACGCCTGGGAGGACGACACCACGCAGATCTGGGACGAAGAGCCGCCGCAGCAGCCGTGAGCGTTGCGTCCACCAGTAGCGCGGTCGCGCGATCGGGAGCACACTGAAGGAAAGGTCCAGTCCAGCTCCTCCTCAGGAGGCCGCCATGAGGTCCAGCAGCGTCCCCGAGCTCGTTCCTGTCCTGTCACCGGGCAAGCACCGCAACCCCCGAAAAGGGGCGTGCTTCATGGAGTTCGCGTCGTACCTGGCCGGTGAGAAGTGGAGCGACCAGCCGGCGTGCACGCACCCGCTGCTGGCCGGTCTCGCCCGGTTGGTCAACGACAACGTCAGCGACGACACCCGCACCTCGATGGTCGAGCTGGTGCCGCGCGTGGTGGGGCTCAACAGTCCCGACCCGCGCATCCATGCCGCCATCTGCATCCGTGCCGCCACGATCGCACTGCCGCTGTCGCCCCGAGCACACCAGCGTGCGCTCGCCGTGGGCCTGCTGGCCGTGGAGCGCTACCAGGAGGACACCGGCACAGTGCTCCCGGACGAGTTCGAGCCGTTGATCGCCGAGGCGTTCGCCCAGGCGCCGGCCGCCGAGCAGTGGGCCCGCGGCTTCCGCCGTGGCCTGACCACGCACCCGAAGCACTTCGCCCGCCGGGCAGCGCCGAGGATCGTGCTCAACAGCGTCGACGGCGTCGTACGCTCGGTCAGCTCCGACTCGGACACGGTGCTGCGCCGGATGCTCGCCGACGCCATCGACGACTGCGAGCAGCTGATCAGTGCTGGTACGTCCCGAGCAGCGTCGCCCGCGCCAGTGTCTTGAAGGCGAGGTTGAACGACACGACGGCAGGGGTCGCGGACTCGTCCACGCCCAGACGCTCCTCACCGACGGCGTGCACCACGAAGTAGTAGCGGTGCGGCATGTCGCCCTGCGGCGGGGCGGCGCCGGCGAAGTCGAGCGTGCCGAAGTCGTTGCGCACGTGGAACGCGCCCGGGGGCAGGATCCCGCCCGAGCCGGCTCCGGTGTCGAGCGTGGTGACGTCGGCCGGAACGTCGACGAGGACCCAGTGCCAGAAGCCTGACGGCGTCGGAGCGTCCGGGTCGAAGCACGTCACGACGAAGCTCTTGGTGGTGTCCGGGAACCCCTCCCACGACAGCTGCGGTGAGCTGTTGCCGGCGTCGTACACCTGGGCCTCGCCGAGGGCGTCGCCGTCGGAGACCTCGGTGCTGGTGACGGTGAAGGACGGGACGGGCGGCAGGTAGTCGTACGGGTTCGGCGCCACCGGACGGTCGAGGCTCATCGGTGCTCCTTCGGGTTGAGGGCGTTGTCCACCCGGACGCTACCGCGCCGGCACGTCGATAGCATCGGGCTGTGAACCACGGACCCGGACTCTCCCACCCGCCGTACCCCTCGGGGCTGATCCTCGCCGGTCGCCGCGTGGTGGTGGTCGGGGGCGGCCACGTCGCCGCGCGGCGCCTCCCGGCGTTCCTGGACGCCGGCGCTGCCGTCACCGTGGTGTCGCCCGTGGTCGATCCCGTGGTCCGGGAGGCCGCCGCCAAGGGTCAGGTGACGCTGGTGGAGCGGGAGTACGAGCCGGGAGACCTCGCCGGCGCGTGGTACGCGATGGCGTCGACCGACCGCCCTGCCGTCAACGCGGCCGTCCTCGAGGAGGCGAGCGCGGCGCGGATCTTCTGCGTCCGCGCCGACGACGCACCGCTCGGCACGGCGTGGACGCCGGCCGTCGGGCACCACGCCGAGACGACGGTGGCGGTGCTCTCCAACCGGGACCCCGCACGCTCCGCACGCACCCGTGACCGGTTGCTGGACGCCCTGCAGGCCGACGAGGGCGCGGATGGCTGAGATCGTCCCCGTCGACGACCCGGCCGACCCGCGCCTGAAGGACTACGTCGACCTGCGCGACGTGCAGCTGCGCAAGCTCCTGGAGTCCGAGCGGGGTGTCTTCATCGCCGAGGGCGAGAAGGTCGTACGACGCGCGTTGGAGTCCGGCCACGAGGCACGCTCGTTCCTCATGGCCCCGCGCTGGCTCGAGACGCTCGCCGACGTGCTCGAGGGGACTGACGCGCCGGTCTACGTGATGCCGGAGAAGGAGATCGAGCGTGTCACGGGCTTCCACGTCCACCGGGGAGCCCTGGCGAGCCTGGACCGCCGTCCCGTGCCGCCGGTGGCGGAGGTGCTCGCCGACGCCCGGCGGGTGGTCGTCGCCGAGGACCTGATGGACCACACGAACGTCGGCGCGGTCTTTCGCAGCGCCGCCGCGCTCGGCTTCGACGCGGTGATCCTCTCGCCGCGCTGCGCGGACCCGCTCTACCGGCGCGCGATCAAGGTGTCGATGGGGTCGGTGTTCTGGCTGCCGTACGCCCGGGTCGAGGACTGGTACGGGTTCCCCGACCTGATGCGGTCGCTCGGGTGGACGAGCCTCGCGATGACCTTGTCGGAGGACGCACGCGACCTGCGCGACGTGGCCGCCGGCGACCTGGGGGAGAAGGTCGCGCTGATGGTCGGAGCCGAGGGCGACGGTCTGTCGCCGCACTGGAGCCGTGGCGCAGACGTCCGGGTCACGATCCCGATGGCCGCCGACATCGACTCGCTCAACGTCGCCGCCGCCACCGCGGTCGCATGCTGGGCCCTCGGCCCCCGGCCAGCGGGCCGGGCGGGCCCGGTGGTCGAGTAGCGCGGCGCGTGTCGGTGGTCGAGTAGGGCGGAGTGCGTCGGTGGTCGAGTAGGGCGGAGCGTGTCGGTGGTCGAGTAGGGCGGAGCGCGTCGGTGGTCGAGTAGGGCGGAGCGCTAGCGGAGCCCGTATCGAGACCGGGTCTCGATACGCCCTCGCCCAGGGGCTCGGGCTACTCGACCAGCGAGTGGGGAGCGTGCTGGTGGTCGAGTAGGGCGGAGCGCTAGCGGAGCCCGTATCGAGACCGGGGGTCTCGATACGCCCTCGCCCAGGGGCTCGGGCTACTCGACCAGCGGGGCGGCCGGGGTCGGGCTACTCGACCAGCGAGCGGGGCCGGGGTCGGGCTACTCGACCAGCGAGCGGGCGGCGGTCGGTGGTCGAGTAGGGCGGAGCGCTAGCGGAGCCCGTATCGAGACCGGGTCTCGATACGCCCTCGCCCAGGGGCTCGGGCTACTCGACCAGCGAGCGGGGCCGGGGTCGGGCTACTCGACCACCGGGGGGCCGGGGTCGGGCTACTCGACCAGCGAGCGGGCGGCGGTCGGTGGTCGAGTAGGGCGGAGCGCTAGCTGTGATGTCCAGCCAGGTTGTTCAACCTGGTGATGGGTGCGGCTTTGCCGATTGCTGAGTGGGGCCGGTGGTGGTTGTACTCGTGGAGCCATGCTGGCAGGGCGGCGAGGCGGGCTGATTCGGAGTT
>NZ_JBODSD010000007.1:0-88386 GCF_050632745.1 Mumia spirodelae
GGCCTCCTTGGTGGCGGAGCGGTTCCTTAGACAGCTCCACTCCACACCAGGAGGCCTTCACCCATCTACACCTCAGACCGAGTCGTCACACGATCTCGACCAACGTGCCTGGACATCACAGCTAGCGACGCGACCACGGACGCAGGCCGCCCGCAGCTCGACCTCGTGTCGGCTGTGGGCGGCTTCGTCGTTCCCGGGGCTGGGTGGCCGTTACCGGTCACCCCTGTTGTCCACGTCACACCGCGTGTGGTTTGGTTCCCTCGTTGAATCGTTCCAATCCCTCTGAGGAGAACCGTGACGAAGTCCGTGTCGGACCGTCGGCCCCTCGACGGGAGCCGCGTTCTCGCGGCACTCGTCGTCGTGCTTGCCCTGCTGTTCCCCGCGCTGAACGCGGCTCCGGCCTCGGGAGCGGCCCTGAGCGCTCCGTCGAAGGGCGTGGCGCTGGTCGACCTCGAGGTCGAGAAGAAGCCGACGCCGATCGGCATCGACGTCGACGAGCCGCGCTTCAGCTGGGTGATTGCCACGCAGCAGCGTGACGTCACGCAGACGTCGTACCGCATCCGGCTCGCCACCAGCGAGAAGGCGCTCACCGGCAACCGAGCCGCGTGGGACAGCGGCGTCGTCTCCTCGGACGAGTCGGCCAACGTCGCGTACGACGGCCCGGCGCTCGACCCCGCCACGCGCTACCACTGGCGCGTCGACGTCGTGACGAGCGCGGGCAGGGCGAACGCGACGAGCAGCTTCCGTACCGGCCTGCTCGACGAGGACGACTGGGCGGGCAGCTCCTGGATCGGCAACGCGCGCTCGGCCGAGACCGACACGCTCGACATGTCCGGCGCGAGCTGGATCTGGACGTCGGACGCGACGACGGGCGGCGCACCGGCCGAGCCCCGAGCCTTCCGGTCGACGTGGACCGCGCCCGCGGGCAAGACGGCCACCTCGACGGAGATCCTGATCACCGCCGACGACTCGTTCAGGCTCTGGCTCAACGGGAAGCTCCTCGGTGAGACCCAGGGCGCCGAGAACGAGTGGCAGCAGTCCCACCTCTACCGCGCCCCGCTCGACCCGCAGCGCAACGTCGTCGCCGTCCGCACCACGAACGGCCCAGGATCGCCCGCCGGCCTGCTCGCGAAGATCCGCACCACGTGGTCCGACGGCAGCACGAGTGTCGCCACGACCGACGCGACCTGGAAGGTCAGCAAGCAGATCCCCACCGGCTTCGAGGCGCCGGCGTTCGACGACTCCTCGTGGGAGTCGGCCAAGGTCCTCGCGGTCTACGGCAGCGGCCAGTGGGGCAGCGGCGTCCGCCCGCCCAAGAGCGAGACCAAGCCCGCCCCGCTGCTCCGCAAGGAGTTCTCGGTCGGCAAGGACCTGGCGGCGGCGACCCTGTACGTCGCGGCCGGAGGCTACGCGAACGTCAGCCTCAACGGCGCCCCGATCAGCAAGGACGTGCTGTCTCCCGGCTTCACCGACTACGACGACCGTGCCCAGTACGTCGGGACCGACCTCACCGACCAGCTCGAGCCGGGCAAGAACGCGCTCGGGATGGAGCTCGGTCGCGGCTTCTACGGCATGACCGGCGGCAACGTGTGGCGGTGGGAGTCGCCGCCGTGGCACGACGAACCCGTCGCACGCGCGGTCCTGCGGCTGGAGTACGCCGACGGCAGCACCGAGGACGTCGTGACCGACGACTCGTGGACGATCCACGACGGGCCCACGGTGTTCGACGACCTGTACGCGGGCGAGACCTACGACGCCCGCCTGGTTCAGGACGGCTTCGACGAGGTCGGGTTCGACGACGACTCGTGGACGCCCGCGAGCGAGGTCGCCGGCCCGAAGGGCGCACTCGTGAACCAGCGCCAGCAGCCGATCCGCGTCACCGAGTCGCTACCGGCCGAGGAGATCACCGAGCCCGTCGACGGCGTGTACGTCGTCAAGTTCCCGCGAGTCCTCGCCGGGTGGGTCGAGCTCACCGCGAAGGGCGCGGCCGGGACCACCATCAAGGCGCAGTACGGCGAGAAGCTCAAGGCCGACGGCCGACCGAACTTCTCCAACAACGGCGGCTTCCAGTCCGGATTCCAGACCGACCGGTTCATCCTCGCCGGCACGGGGGAGAAGGAGTCGTGGGAGTCGAGGTTCTCCTACAAGGGCTTCCAGTACATCGAGGTCACCGGCTGGCCCGGCGACGAAGCACCGCCGCTCAGCGCGTTCACGGCGAAGGCGGTGCACACCGACGCCGCCGAGACCGGTGCGTTCGACAGCTCCAGCCCGGTGATGAACGACGTGCACCGCGCCGTCGTCGACACGCTGAAGAACAACATCCACGGCATCCCGACCGACACCCCGATGTTCGAGAAGAACGGGTGGACGGGCGATGCGGCCGTCGGTGCCGAGATGTTCATGATGAACCTCGACACCCACGAGCTGTTCGCCAAGTGGATGACCGACGTCAACGACACCCGCGACGCGAACGGCGCGCCGCTCGTGATCGCACCCAGCTCGGGCGACTGGGGCCAGTGGGGCGTCGCGACGCCTTGGCACTCGGCGTACGTGATGATCCCGTGGTGGCTCTACCAGTACGGCGGTGACGACAAGACGCTGCGCGACTACTACGACGGCATGAAGAAGTACGTCGAGGTGGAGTTCGGCCGGTCCAGCAACGGGCTCGTCACCAACAACCGGCTCGGGGACTGGGTGAGCCCCGAGGCGAGCCCCGCGGGAGGCAACGCGCCGGAGGACACGCGCGTCTCCGGGACGGCGTACCTCTACGCGATGCTCACGTCGATGGAGACGTCGGCACGTCACCTCGGCAAGGACGCCGACGCCGCCGCGTTCGCGGAGAAGGCTGCCGTCGTCAAGAAGACGTTCAACGCGCAGTTCCTCGACCGTACGGCGGGCTACTACCGCGGCAGCGGCGACCGCGGCTATCGGCAGACGCACAACGTCCTCGCGCTCGCGTTCGGGCTGACCCCCGACGACGACGTCGAGAAGGCGGTCGCGGCGAGCATCGTCGCCGACGTGAAGGCGAAGGGCATGCACCTCAACACGGGGGTGCTCGGGACGAAGTACCTCCTGCCGGTCCTCACCGACCACGGCTATGCCGACATCGCCTACCAGCTCGCCACGCAGACGACGTACCCGAGCTGGGGCTACATGACCGAGAACGGTGGCACGTCGATGTGGGAGCACTGGGCGCTCGAGGCCCGGTCGCGCGGCCACTACTTCCTCGGCACGGTCGACGACTGGTTCTACCACGACGTCGCCGGGATCAGCCCGTCGAAGGAGTCCGGCTACCGCAGCATCAGCATCGCGCCCGCCGTCACCGCTCAGATGGACTGGGCGAAGGCCTCGACGGCGACCCCGTACGGTCCGGTGGCGAGCAGCTGGAAGCGCAGCGGAGACCGCCTCACGATGGACGTCGACGTGCCGGTCGGATCCACCGCCACGATCCGCATCCCGGCCGCGAACGTCCACGCGGTCACCGAGGGCGGCCGGGCCGTCGCGGACGCCAAGGGTGTCCACGCGATCTCGTACGCCGACGGTGACGTCGTGGTCGAGGTCGGCTCCGGGTCGTACGCGTTCGTCTCGGACCGGCAGGCGGGCCTCGTCGGCGCGGTCGTGGACGACGTCGACGCCCTGCGTGCGAGCCTCCGTGACGTCGACGGTCGTACGGCCCCCCTCACGCTGGCGCGGGTCGCGACCGCGAGCGCCGACCGCGCGGTGGCGACGGCGCTCGAGCGCGTCCGTGCCGGCGACGACGAGGGTGCGGCGGACGCGCTGGTGGTCGCCCACCATGCGCTGAAGCCGCTCGACGGACTGGTGGAGAAGGCTGGCCTGTCCGACGCCGACGAGCAGAAGGTCGACGCGGCCGTCGAGGCCGTCAGGGATGCGACCTCCGTGGCTGTCGCCGACCTCCTCGAGCTGTCGTTCGCGGCGAAGACGGCCGGTACCGCCGTACGACCCGGGGACGACGTGGCGGTCACGGTGACGGCGAAGAACGACGGGCAGCGCCAGCCGACCGCGGTGACGGCGTCGGCCGTGAACCTGCCGTCCGGCTGGGCGGCAGGGCAGCCGGTGACGCTCGCGGAGAAGCTCGCCCCCGGGGACGAGAAGAGCGCCGACCTGACCGTCACCGTGGCCGGCGAGCAGAAGCCGGGCACCGTGGTGGCGTCGGCCCGCGTCGGGTTCGTCGTGGGCGGCGCTGACCTTGCGGTGTCGAAGCGGTTCACCGTGGACGTCGCATCGCCGGTGGCGGTGGACCAGGTCGCGGTGACCCCGGCCGAGGCACGGCCGGGCAGCGCCGTGACGGTCTCCGCGCGGGTTCGCAACCTCGGTCGCGTCCCGGTCTCGGGAGCGGTCGCGGCCGGTGGCGAGAAGACGGTCGCGCTGACGGTGGCCGTCCCGCGCGACGCGGAGCGGGCGCGGGCCGACCACGCGCTCGACGTCTCCTTCACCCGTGGCGGCGACACGCTCGGTACGGCTCGGGGGACAGCGGTGGTCGTGATCGACCCGTCCGTCGCGGACGCGCTCGACCACGTCGACCTCGGGGTGGCAGCCTCGGAGCAGGCGCACGGCCTGACGGCGTCGAGCTCCTCGGGGACCAGCACCGAGGCGGGGAAGACACGTCGCTACGCGGGCCACCTCACGCCGTTCTCGCACTTCGCGTTCGACCTGGCCGTCGAGCCCGGGAAGGCGTTCGTGCTGCGCGCGGTGGAGACGTACGACAAGGCGCAGACCAAGCGCTACAAGGTGTACGTCGACGGCAAGGAGGTCCTGCTCCGTACCCACCAGCGCACCGCGGGAGCCGGGACCGAGACGTACGAGTTCGTGGTCCCCGCGGAGCTTGCGGCGGCTGACGGCAAGGTCCGCGTCATGTTCGAGAACCAGGACGACCCGGCGTACTACGACCCGTCGATCGCCGACGTCTGGACGCGCCCGCTGGGCTAGCCGTAGCGCTGGGTCGCGTCGAGGCCGTCCGCAGTCCTTCGGGGCCGCGGACGGCCGCGTCGTCTTCGGACGAAAACCGTTCGACGTCGTCCCGGCGCGAGTGCGACCGTGGGGACGACCCGTACGACGACGACCGTTGAGAGGCACCACGAGCATGCGAGCAGCTACCACGCCCCGGACCCTTATCCGTCCCACCGTGGAGCTGACCCTTGACCTCGTCCTCACTCACGCTCGGAGTCGTCGCGCATGTTGACGCCGGCAAGACAAGCCTGACCGAGCGCCTCCTGTACGACGCCGGTGCCGTTGCCGCTCTCGGCAGCGTCGACGCCGGCACGACCCGCACCGACGGCTCGGACCTGGAGCGCCGTCGCGGGATCACCATCCGCGCCTCTGTCGCGACCCTGGCGCTCGCCGATCTCGCGGTCACGATCGTGGACACGCCGGGGCACCCCGACTTCGTCGCCGAGGTCGAGCGGTCGCTGGCGGTTCTCGACGCAGCGGTCCTCGTCGTGTCGGCGGTCGAGGGAGTCCAGCCGCAGACCGTCGTCCTGTGGCGTGCGCTGCGGCGGCTCGGTGTGTCGACGGTCGTCTTCGTCAACAAGGTCGACCGGTCCGGCGCGGACCTCGAGCGAGCCGTCTCGCAGGTACGCCGTCGGCTGACGTCCGACGTCGTCGTGCTGTCGCGCGTGCGGGGGATCGGTCGGCGCGACGCCGTGGTGGACGCCGTGCCGGCGATGGAACCGGCCTCGATCGAGGCTGCGGCGTCCGTCGACGACGACGTCCTCGCGGCGTGGGTCGACGGCGACGCTCCCGCGCCACGTCAGGTTGTCGACGCCCTCCGCAGCGGCGTACGACGGGGTGCGCTGACGCCCGTGCTTGCCGGTTCGGCGATCACCGGGGCGGGCCTCGACGCGCTCCGCGACGCGATCACGACGCTCCTGCCGCGGGCGGACGTGCCGGACGGGTCCAGTGCGGGCACCGTGTTCGCGGTCGACCGGGACGAGCGCGGACGGCGCGCCTGGGTCAGGTGGTGGTCCGGTGCGCTCCGCGTGCGGGAGAAGACCGCGCCGGACGGTCGCCGGGCGGCGCCCGTCACCGAGATCGCCGTGAGCCGGCCCGGCGGGCTGCGCGTCGCGGAGGTCGTGCACGCAGGGGAGGTCGCCGCCGTGCGCGGGCTGGACGTCCAGATCGGCGACGTGCTGGGCGACGCGGCGGGACGCACGCCGTACCGGTTCCCCCCGCCGACGATGCAGGCGGTCGTCGAACCGCACGACCGCGCTCAGCGGATCAGGATGTTCCAAGGGCTCGCCGAGCTGGCCGACGAGGACCCCCTGATCGACCTGCGGGTGGACGAGGACGAGGGAGAGGCGGTCGTCCGCCTTCACGGCGAGGTGCAGAAAGAGGTGCTCGCAGCCGTCCTGGAGGAGCGGTACGGCGTGCGGGTCCGCTTCTCGGAGACGTCGGTCGTCTGCATCGAGCGCGTGATCGGGACAGGGGAGGCGCTGGACGAGCTCGGGGTCGCCGGCAACCCGTACCTTGCGACGATCGGACTCCGCGTCGAGCCCGGTCCGCAAGGGAGCGGGGTCGCGTTCTCCCCGGGCATCGAGCGCGGCAACCTGCCGCCGGCGTTCATCGCCGCCACCGAGGAGGGCGTTCGCGCGGCGTTGCGGCAGGGGCTGGCGGGATGGGAGGTCACGGACTGCGTCGTGACCATGACGGCGTCGGGCTACTACCCGCGGCAGAGTCACGCGCACGAGGCGTTCAACAAGGCGATGTCGAGCGTCGGGGCCGACTTCCGCGGGCTGGCCCCGGTCGTGCTGATGGCGGCGCTGGAGCGTGCGGCGACGCGCGTCTGCCGTCCGATCGACAGGTACGAGATCGATCTGCCGGACGAGGTGCTCGGCGCTGTCCTGTCGCTGGTCGGCCGGCTCGGCGGGAGGACGCTCGGGTCGACGCCGAAGGACGGGTTCACTGTGCTCAGCGGTCACCTGCCGTCGGCTGCGGTGCCGGAGCTGGCGCGGCGTCTCCCCGACCTGAGCGGCGGGGAGGCGGTGCTGAGCGCGGAGCTCGACCACTACGCGGCGGTGCCGCAGGGCACGGTGCGACCGACGCGGGCGCGGAGCGGGCCGGACCCACGGGACCGTGAGGGTTGGTTCCGGGACGTGCGTCGGTGACGTCGGCGTGGCAGCTGGCCGCGTCTGGTGCCAGGCTTCCGTCATGGACATCGAGATCACCAGTCGCCCGGGCTACTCGGCCGCCGCCTGCACGCTCTCCGCAGGGGAGTCGGTCAAGGCTGAGGGCGGGGCCATGATGGCGATGTCGGCCAACGTCGAGATCCAGACCTCGACCGGCGGCGGCATGCTGAAGGGACTGCGTCGCGCCGTGCTCGGAGGCGAGTCGTTCTTCCTCAACACGTTCACAGCGCAGGGTGGACCCGGCAAGATCACCTTCGCGCCGGTCCTCCCCGGGGACATCGTGCCGTGGACGCTGACCGGCGAGACCGTCTATCTGCAGTCCGGGTCGTACCTCGCCGCCGGACCCGGCATCGAGGTCGACAGCAAGTGGGGCGGGGCCAAGACGTTCTTCGGCGGCGAGGGCCTGTTCATGCTCCGCTGCACCGGATCCGGGCCGCTGCTCGTCGCGAGCTACGGGGCGATCGAGACGATGGACCTGGCTCCAGGGGAGCGGTACGTCGTGGACACCGGGCACCTCGTCGGCTGGAGCGAGGGCGTCGCCTTCCAGGTGCGCAAGGTCGGGGGTTGGAAGTCGACGCTGCTGAGCGGCGAAGGATTCGTCGTCGACCTCACGGGACCCGGGCGCGTGTACCTGCAGACGCGGAGCCAGGACGCGTTCCTCGGCTGGCTGATCCCGAAGCTGCCGCGGGACACGAGCTCGAGCTGAGGCCGCGGTCAGCGCGCCGGATCGACGGACGGCGCGGGCCCGCGGGTGGCAGGGTCCGCGTTGGTCCAGTCGGTGATGGCGTTGCCGATCTCGTCGCCTCGCGGGGTCGTGTTGAGCCAGAACAGGTCCCACATCTCCGGATAGGGGTCGGCCAGACCTGCCCAGTCGAACGCCAACCTGTGGAGGTTCTCGGCGTGCGTCCCGTCCCACCGTGCGAAGCGCCCGTCGTCACGGAGGTCGCCGATCTCGACCAGCCCAGCAGCGGCGAGGCGGGCAACCGCGCCGATGCACAGGTCGCGGATGTCGGCTGGCTGGAGCCCGTCAGCACCGGAGAGGTGGCGGGCGACTCCGGTCACCTCGGCAGCGTCGACCCAGTCGAGACTGCAGTGCGACAGAATCTCCTGGTCGAGCGTGAGCCCGTCGTCGGACCTCATCTGATGTGGACCTTCCGCTTGATGCCGTCACCGGCGATGATGTCGATCGATGCGCCGCCACTCTTGGAATCGTCCCTCAGGCCGATGACGACGCCATCCGGTCTTCGAACTGCGATCCCGTCGTAGCGAGGGATCTCGGTGACTTCCCCGCGAGCAGTCAGCCGACCGTAGAGGTCGCGGAGGGATGCTACGTCGTCGACGACGCGGACGTGGGGGCGTCTGCCACCCGGTAGGTCATCGAACACCTTCGTCGCGTCATCGACGTAGTCGTCGATCACCTTCGCGGCATCCGTCGCGTCGTCGAGCTTCTCGAGCGCCTTGAGCACCCGGCGCAGCTTGAGCAGCTTGCCGATCGGCAGCACGGACGCCGCCTCGATCAGGCACTCGGGCACGCCGCCCGTCTCCGGCAGGCATGCGCGGGGATCGCCGAGCAGGATCGTCAGCGCCGTGATCGCCGCGGGATCACCGCGCCCGCCGGCAGCGACCGGCGGCGGCGTGAAACGCGACGGCACCGGACCAAACCCGCCGAGCCCGCGCCAAGCGTCGTCCGAGGGACCACCGTCGAGGAGGTCCGCGAGTCGGCGGGCGGTGTCGTCGAGGAACGCCTCCAGCGTGCCGTGGCGTCGGCGCAGGTGAGCGCTGGTCGCGGCGCGCTCCTCGACCGGCGCTGCCTCGTACTCCTCGTTGAGCCCCTCGACGCCGGCGTCGTAGATCGTCACGGCGACCGCCCAGGCGCGCACGACCGTCGCGGCGAACGTCGCCCGCTCGTCGACCTCGTGGCCGAGCGCCCTCAGCGGTCCGACGAGGATCGGGATCTGCGTGAGCAGGGTGCCCTCGAGGTGGGCGCCGGCCTCGTACGTCCGGCGTACGGCGTCGGCGGAGACCTCCACCACCGCCGCGCTCCGCGTCTCGAGCTCCGCAGCCGACGCGAGGATCTCGTCAGGCGTCGCAGGGTACGGCGCGAAGAGTGGCATGCGGTCCCTCCGGGGTCGGGTGCCGAGAACTCTGCCGCGAACCGCCACCCCCGCGCGTCCGTCATCCACAGGAGCGCGGCGCGAGGTTCGGCTTGCGCCCGCGGTGGACTGTGAGGATCATCGCGACCAGGACGACAAGCATTGGCACAAAAACTGCCCACCCCCAGGAGGCCTGCCATGGTCCGCTCGCTCCGTCATGTCCTCGTCGCCTTCTCCTTGCTCATCTCCACGACCGTCCTCGGCGTGGCGGCGACGACCGCCCCCGCGTCCGCCGACGCCTGCTACAGCTGGTCGCGCACCCTGTCGCAGGGCGCGACCGGGGAGGACGTCCGCCAGCTCCAGATCCGCGTCTCCGGCTATCCCGGGTACGGCGCGGTGCTCGCCCTCGACAGCAGCTTCGGCCCCGCGACGAAGGCGGCGGTCACCCGCTTCCAGCAGGCCTACGGCCTCACCGCCGACGGCGTCGCCGGACCGCAGACGTACGCGAAGCTCTACGCGCTGCAGGACGACGACTGCACTCCGATCAACTTCACGTACGCCGAGCTGAACCGCTGCAACACCACATGGTCGGGTGGCGCCGTCTCCGCTGCGGCGGCGAAGGCGAACGCACTCGTCACGATGTGGAAGCTTCAGGCGCTGCGCCACGCGCTGGGGGACCGGCCGCTCGGCGTGAACAGCGGCTTCCGCAGCTACTCGTGCAACAGCGCCGTCGGTGGCGCGTCGAACAGCCGGCACCTGTACGGCGACGCGGCCGACCTCGCGGCAGGGACGCAGGGGTTCTGCACGATCGCGAAGCAGGCGCGCTACCACGGCTTCTCGCAGATCCTCGGTCCCGGCTATCCCGACCACAACGACCACGTCCACGTGGCCGCACCCGCGACGCGCCTGTGGTCGGCGCCGAACTGCGGCATCTGACGCGAACGCGTCTGCCATCACCCTCGAATCCGGACGCGGCCTGGCCGGAACCGTTCGTACGGTCGTCGTATGACCACCACGGACAGCACCGGCCAGGCCAGCGTGACTCCGTTCCGGATCGACGTCCCGCAGGCACAGCTCGACGACCTCGCACAGCGCTTGGCGCTCACGCGCTTCACGACGCCGCTCCCCGGCGACGGCTGGGCGACCGGCGTCCCGACGTCGTACCTGCGCGAGCTCGTCGCGTCCTGGCGCGACGACTACGACTGGCGGGCCCAGGAGGAGGCGCTCAACGCGTACCCGCAGTTCCTCACCACGATCGACGGCCAGCAGGTCCACTTCCTGCACGTGCGCTCCGCCGAGCCGGACGCGCTACCACTCCTCCTCACCCACGGCTGGCCGGGATCGGTCGTCGAGTTCCTCGACGTGATCGGTCCGCTCACCGATCCCGCGTCGTACGGGGGTGACGGGACGCAGGCGTTCCACGTCGTGATCCCGAGCCTGCCCGGCTTCGGCTTCTCCGGTCCCGTGCACGACGCCGGCTGGGACCACACCCGGATCGCGCGGGCGTGGGCGGAGCTGATGCGGCGGCTCGGCTACGAGCGGTACGGCGTGCAGGGCGGTGACATCGGTGCGGCCGTCTCGCCCGAGGTGGCCCGCGCGACCGGCAGCGACGGATCACCCGGGAGCACCGTGGTCGGCGTGCACCTGAACGGCAACGTCGGCGTGCCGACGTACCAGCTGAGAGAGGAGGAGCTGGCGGGCCTGACCGACCTCGAGCGCGATCGCGTACGCCGGGTGGGGGAGTTCATGCAGGAGCAGTTCGGCTACATCGCGATCCAGTCGACACGCCCGTCGGCGGTCGCGGCGGGCCTGGCGGACTCGCCCGTCGGTCAGCTCGCCTGGATCACGGACAAGCTGCGCGAGTGGACCTATCCGCGCGAGGTCCTGCCGCACGAGATCCTCGGGATGGACCGGATGCTCACCAACGGGATGCTCTACTGGCTCACCGACACGGCGGCGTCGTCGGCGTACGTCGGCTACGCCAACGCCCAGGGATGGGGCGAGACCCTCCCGCCGACCGGAGTGCCGACGGCCGTCATCGTCTTCGCGGGCGACGTCGGCATCAGGCGCTTCGCCGAGAAGGAGCACGTGATCACGCGCTGGGTCGACGTCGACCGTGGCGGACACTTCGCGGCGTGGGAGGAGCCGGCCGCCCTCGTGGACGATGTGCGCGCGTTCTTCGCCGACCTGCGGTGACGGGGGCTTCGTCGGGCAACCACTCGCCAACGTGACGCGGATCACACTACTCTGACCGCCACGGGCGACGACGGCGTCGCCGGAGGAGGGGCAGAGATGTCGAGCTTCGTCGTACGCCGCGCGCTGGCGGCCGCGACCACCCTGACCGTCGCCGCACTGGGACTGGCCGCCGCCGAGTCGGCGTCAGCCGGCCAGGGCCACGGCACGCACCACCGCAACGGGCTGCGGATCACGGTCCTCTCCGGCGAGGCCGACCAGGTGAGCGGCGGCGACGCGCTGCTCGAGGTGACGCTCCCGAAGAAGGCACGTCCGGACGACGTCCGCGTGACGCTCGACGGCGACGACGTCACCGCGGCCTTCGACATCTCCGACGACGGCACGCTCGTGGGGCTCGTCGAGGGACTGGAGGTGGGGGAGAACCGGGTGAAGGCGGTGATCTCGAAGGGCGCGGCGGGCGGCAAGCGCACCAGCATCACGCTCGTCAACCACCCGATCAGCGGACCGATCTTCTCCGGCCCGCAGCAGCAGCCGTTCGTCTGCACCACGGCCCGGGGCCGCTTCGACGGCCGGATGATCCTGGGCCAGCCCCTGGTCGACAACCAGGACCACTTCGGCATCCCGGTCGCGGCCGAGGACGAGAACGGCAGCTACCCGCAGGACGGTCGCGGCTACCCGACGGCCGACGCAGACATCGTGGGCTGGAGCGGCGACTGCGCCGCCGAGACCCGTTACGGCTACGTCTACCGCTCGAACACCGACAACCGCTTCCACTGGCTCGACGACCCGGCGGACCCGCCGGCCGACACCGCGACCACCACGACCATGGACGGCAAGACGGTGCCGTTCATCGTCCGCTGGGAGCGGGGGACCATCAACCGGTTCGTCTACAGCGTCGCGATGCTCGCGCCGGTCGGTGAGGCCGATCCGACCCAGCCCGACGACTCGCTGTGGAACCGGCGCCTCGTCTTCAGCTTCCAGGGCGGCGTCGCGATCGGGCACACCCAGGGCACCACCAGCGACAGCGCGATGCTCCCCGCCGATCTCCTCAAGCTCGGCTACGGCGTGATGTGGTCGAGTGGCACCCGTACGAGCACGCACTACAACCTGCAGGTCGGCGGCGAGACGGCGCTGATGCTCAAGGAGCACACCGTCGAGACGCACGGCGTCCCCGACTACACGGTCGCGGTCGGCGGCTCGGGCGGTGCCATCCAGCAGTACGTGTACGCGCAGAACCACCCCGGCCTGATCGATGCCGCGATCGCGCAGTACTCCTACCCCGACATGGTCACGCAGGTCATCCACGTGGGTGACTGCGAGCTGCTCGAGCACTACTTCGACGCGACCGACCGCACGAACGCGAAGTGGAAGGACCCCGAGGTCCGGCAGGCGATCATCGGGCTCAACGGGACGAGCTACCCGAAGAACCTGTCGGCGGGCGACATCGCGCAGTGGAACCAGCTGTACGCCGCGTACCAGGCGCTCGGCTACCAGGTCATGACGCGCGACCCCGCGTCCCCGGCGCCCGCACTGATGGAGTGCAAGCCGGGATGGTTCGGCCTCACTCCGCTCGCGATGAACCCGATGTTCACCGACGTCGACGACCTCGACAAGCTCGCGCAGGGCGTCGAGGGCGTCGAGTGGACCCACTGGGGCGACACGGTGAACATCTACGGCGTCGGCGACGACGGCTACGCGCGGGTGCCGTGGGACAACGTCGGCGTCCAGTACGGCCTGAAGGCGCTGACCGACGGCCTCATCACGCCGCAGGAGTTCCTCGACCTCAACGCGGAGGTCGGCAGCTGGAAGGACTCCGCCGACATGGTCGAGGAGGGCTTCCCGTTCGCCGGCCCCTTCACGCCGCAGAACTTCGACCCGTGGAGCGCGCGCAACATGAAGCTGAGCCCCGACGGCGGCGCGACGCCGGCTCCGCGGCGCGAGGGCGACCGCGAGGCGATGCGGGCGGCGTACACCTCGGGCATGCAGTTCCAGGGCGACATCGACATCCCGGTGATCGACTGGAGGCACTACCTCGAGGACGACCTCGACATGCACAACACGCAGCAGTCGTTCGCGTCGCGCCAGCGGATGCTCAACGTCGACGGCGACGCCTCCAACCAGGTCATCTGGTTCACCGACGCACGGCCCAGCGAGCAGTTCGACCAGACCCCGATGGCGTTCGCGGTGATGGACCAGTGGATGCGCAACATCGCCGCGAACCCGAAGCGCGGAGTCGCGGGCAACAAGCCGGCCCAGGCCGTGGACTCCTGCTTCGCGACGGACGGCTCGCTCATCGCGTCCGGCAAGCGGGTGTGGGACGGCGTCCTGGACGACCGTGCGGCAGGGGAGTGCACGCAGAAGTTCCCGATCTACTCGTCGTCGCGACGCGTCGCGGGCGGCCCGTACGAGGGCGGCGTCTGGAAGTGCGCGACGCAGCCCGTCGAGCGAGCGATCCGCAAGGGCCTGTACGGCGCGTGGAAGCCGACGGCGGAGCAGGTCGCGCGGCTGGAGGCGATCTTCCCCGACGGCGTCTGCGACTACGCGAAGGGGGACGTGGGCAAGCCTCGGGGCCGGTGAACGGCGGTCAGCGTCCGCCGGACGGGTGCACGATGTCGATCTCGGTGATCCCCGACCCGAAGTCGCGACGGTTGTTCGTGACGAACCGGTCGGCTCCGCCGGCGATCGCCGTGGCGAGATGGAGCGCATCAGGCGTCTTCAGTCGGTGGCGAACGCGGAGCGCTGCGGCCATCACGGCGACGTCCGCGGAGACGGGACTCAGTGCCAGACGGTCGAGCAGGGCAAGGAGCCGAGGGCGCTCCTCGAGGCGGTCCGGACCGAGAGCGAGCGTCTCGGTCAGGAGAAGTGTCGAACCGATCCCTGCCGGCTCACCACGGGGTGCCCGTCCGATCGCGTCGAGAAGCATCTGCCCACGCTCGTCGCCGACCGCTGCGTAGATCACGACATCAGCGTCGAACGCCGGCGTCACCAGGCATCGCGATCGTCACGCAGCGCACGCACCAGTGCGTCGGCATCGGCGCCCTGCGGGGGTTCAGGGAGCGCTCTGTGTCTCGAGGCCTCCATCTCGACGGCGACGGCGTCGGCGGCGGCGAAGAGGTAGTCGGTTCGTGGAGTCCGCGCGCCGCGCGGCGGTGATAGACGGGCCACCGCGCGACCGTGGCGGGTGATCGTGATCTCCTCGCCAGCCTCCACCCGGTCGAGCAGCGCGGCCAGCTGTGCGCGCGCCTCGCTCATGGTGATCGTCGCCATGCACATCAGCGTACAACGATGTACAGACGCCGCTTCGCGATCTCCCCAGGGATGCGCCGTCGTAGCCTGCGGTCATGTCGTCACCCTCCGCTCGTCGCGTCCTCGGGGTCGACGCGTGCCCGGGCGGCTGGATCGGGGTGCTGCTCGATGACGACGGCGTCGCAGAGGTCCGTCTCGCGCCGAGGATCGACGACCTTGTGGCGTCGTGCGATCCGGCGCCGGCCGTGGTCGGCGTCGACATCCCGATCGGCCTCGCCGACGCCGGCCCCCGTGCCGCCGACCTCGCGGCGCGGTCGCTGTTGAGAGGGCGCGCCTCGACGGTGTTCCTCACGCCGGTCCGCGCTGCGGTCGAGGCGCCGACCCACGCAGCGGCGAACGCGGCTCAGCGGGCGAGCGGCGGCACGGGCGTCAGCCTCCAGGCGTACGGGCTCCGCCACCGGATCCTGGAGGTCGAGCGCTGGATCCCGTCGTACGCGGGTCGCGTGGTCGAGGTCCACCCGGAGCTCGCGTTCCAGGTCATGGCCGGTCGCCCGTTCGCGCGCAAGAAGAGCTGGGACGGCGTCCGGCAGCGCATGGCGGCGCTTGAGGGTGCCGGGATCGTCCTCGACGGTGAGCTCGGCCGTGCCGGGGAGGTCGCGAACGCCGACGACGTCCTCGATGCCGCCGCGGTCGCGTGGACGGCTCGGCGGGTGCGCGACGGCGCCGCCATCGCGCACCCGGACCCTCCGCAGGACCTCGCCGGCTGGCCGACGGCGATCTGGGTCTGACGGAGTGGAGCGAGTCGCGCGCGGTCCGATACGGTAGCGCCTCGCCCCCCGAGCCAAGGACCCCGCATGCCCGACTCCCGCGCCACGACGACCCTGCCCGGACCCGCCACCGCGGAGGGGGACGCGCGGCTCGACAGCACCGTCCTGATCGGTCGTCTGAGGCAGCGTTGCAGCACGTCGGACGACTTCCCGGTCGCGCGCGGTTCGTCGCTCGCCGCCGACGACATCGCCAGCGGGCCGTACGCCACGAGCCAGGTCCTCCGGCGGTGCGTGACTGCCGGCATCGACCACCTCCAGGCCGGCGGGATGCTCGGCGTGGGGGAGCAGGTGCCCCACGTCGCGGCCACCTGGTCGCTTGCGCGAGGCGCCCTGGAGAGCCTCGCGACGGCGTACTGGATCCTCGGCCCCGATAGGCGGGACGAGCGCGTCGAGCGCACTCTCCGCTGGCACGCGCAGGACATCACCGACGCCGAGGAGGCGACCCGTCACCTCGGCCTCCCGAACGTGGCGTCCGCCGAGTCCCGGCTGGTCGCGCTCGACGCGGTCGCGCGTCGCCGGGCGCTCGACCCCGAGGCGGTGCGGCGCGGCTGCACGGCGACGGAGGCCGTCGAGTATGCCGAGGTGAGTCTGCCGCACCTGAGCATGGGGGTGCGGCTGCCGTGGCAGCTCAGCTCGGGCTTCGCCCACGGGCGACCGTGGGCCCACGTCGGTGCGACCGCGGTCGAGCGGACCGTCGGTGGACGCCCGAACGTGGTCGACGTGAGGCGGTCCAGCGCCGCGGGCAACGCACTGTACGCGAACCTCGCCGCGCTCCAGCTGCTCGAAGCCTTCGTGCGGCTCTACGAGCAGCGCGCCAACCACTCCCTGGTCTGAGCGTCACGTCCCGACCGGGACCTCCCACGCCTCGCGCCCGACACCGAGGAAGAGCAGCGCGGTGGAGACCGGCGTACCCGTCGCCTCGCGGAGACACGCCTCGTACGCCGCGACCTGCGGCTGGTAGAACACGGTCCGCGCGGCGAGCGCCTCGCGAGGGATGTCGTCGGTCTTGTAGTCCACGACGCGCAGCGACCGGTCGTCCTCGCGGTAGATGAGATCGACGAACCCCTCGATGACCGTGCCGTCCTCGGCGACCGTCCCGACGTACGACTCCCGCCAGTGCTCACGTTCGGCGGCCCGTTTCACGAGCGGGGACTCCAGCGCCGACACGACGAGGGCGCGCACCTGCTCGGCGAACGTCGTCACGCCCTCGGCCTGGCACTGCGCCGCCACAGCGTCGTCGAGACCGGCACCGCTCGCGAGGTCGACCGCCTGCAGCACGCCGTGGACCGCACGTCCGACCGCCGAGCCGTAGCGGCCCTTGCGCCACGGCGGAAGCTCGACGTCGCGACCTCCCTTTGCCTGCCCGGCCACGGTGGCAGGGTCGTCGACGAGCACGACCTCGGGCTCCGTGCCCTCGAGCCCGGACGCGCTCTGGGCCGGTTTCTCGCGCGTGGACGCGCGTACGTCGGCGATCAGCTGGCGCCACTGCGCGAGCTCGGGCGGGGGCGTGGAAGTGGTCCGACGCTCGCTGGGTCGATCGGCGGAGGCGTCGTCGGCCTGCGTGGCCGGGGCTGCGGTCGCCCAGCGCGCATCGCCCGCGCCCGCCGCGGCGAGCACGCGGGCGTTGGTGTCACCGCTCCCGCCCGGGGCGCGGTGGAGCGAGACGACGAGGTGATCGCGCGCGCGGGTCGCGGCGACGTACAGCAGGCGCCGACGCTCCTGCGCGTCCATCTGCTCGTCGACCGGCGCGGCCTGCTCGAAGTCGTTGGTCTGGACCTGGCCGACGAGCCGCACCTCGTAGCCGTCGTCCGTCCACAGCAGCTGCACGCCCCTGCGCCGCTGCGGCACGGTGCTCATGCCCGAGAGCACCACCATCGGGAACTCCAGGCCCTTCGCGCCGTGGACCGTCATGATGCGGACGGCGTCGACGTCGGTCTCGGGAAGGACGGCCTCTGCGACGCGTGCGGTCTCGTCCGCCTGCCGCGAGGCCCACCCCAGGTAGGCGCGGAGCCCGCCGTGCTCGACCTCCGACCACGCGCGGGCCTGGTCGACGACGAACCGTAGGCGGCGCCACTGGTCGCGCGCCCTCGGCGTGCCTGCGGCGACCTCGGAGACGAGACGCTCGGCGACGATCGCCGAGAGCACCTCGCTCGGCGTCATCCAGCGGGCGCGCCGCACGAGGTCGCGCAGTGCCCCGAGCCCGGCGGCGACGGGGTGGGCGTCCGTGCCGAGCCGCTCGAGCGTCTCGGCCGTCGGGGCGAGCAGGTGGAAGGAGCCGCCGGCCCGCTTCCAGGTCCAGAGGTCGTCGTCGCCGCACCCGAACAGCGGCGAGCGCAGGGCGAGGACGGCCGCGAACTGGTCGCCCGGGTCGGCGATCGCCTGCGCGGCCGTCATCAGGTCGCGGATCTCGGCGGCCTGGTACACGAGCGAGCTGGACTCGGCGCGGTAGGGGACCGCCTCGCGGTCGAGCGCGGTCTCCAGCGCCCCGAGCGAGATGCGCGACGGGATGAGGATCGCGACGTCGGCGAACGCGATCGGCCGCCACCGCTCCGACCCCTCGTCCCAGACCGTCCATGCCTCGTCGACCGCCTGCCGGACGGTCGCCGCGACGTCACCGGCCTCGAGGGCACGGAGCGGATCCGCCTTGAGTCGCTCAGGGTGCTCGTCGCGTCCCAGCACCGTCACCGGGGCACCGACGGGCGGAGCGTCGACACGGTGGCTGTCGAGGGCGACGTACGCGGGCTGGGTCCCGGCCTCGGGCTGGATCACCTCGTCGAAGACCGCGTTGACCCACCGGAGGACCGGGTCGACGGTGCGAAAGTTGGTGGTGAGCGTGACGTGGTCCTCGGCGCCGAACCAGTCCTGGGTCTCGAGGTAGAGCGCGATGCTCGCTCGACGGAAGCGGTAGATCGACTGCTTCGGGTCGCCCACGACGAAGAGCGACCCTGGCGGAACATCGACGTCGCGCCAGTCGTCCTCATCGGCGTCACGGCCTCCGGCGATGCGCACCGCGAGCTCGATCTGGATCGGGTCGGTGTCCTGGAACTCGTCAAGGAGGAGGCGCTGGTACTGCGTGTGGAGGGCGGCACGGACCAGGGGATCGCGCCGGAGCACGTCGCGGGCCAGGACGAGCAGGTCGTGGAACTCCAGCCGACCCTCAGCGGCGCGGCGCTCCGCGTCGGCCCGGACGGTCCTCGCGATCCACGACGCGAGCGGCCGCAGCGTCGCCTCGGTGACCTTGTCGGCCGCCGACTTCGCGCGCTGCTGCAGCTCGACGCACGCGTGCTTGACGTCGTCGAGGTCCTGCCAGTTCTGCTTGCGGCCGTAGGAGGTCTTGAGGTCGGCCGCGGCGAGCAGCACCGTGTAGCGGGCACGGTCGTCGACTGCCGTCCGCAGCGCCTCGCCCCAGGCCGCGACGGCGGCGAGCCGCTCGAGGAACCGGTCGCTCTCGTCGCCGCACTCGCCGGCCCGTGCCGCCACGGCGGCCGCCTCCTCGACGAGCGCCGAGACGTCGGGCAGCACGACCTCGGGCACGTCCTCGGGGGTGCGGTCGGCGATCAGGTCCCAGTCGGCGTTGAAGGCCCTCGTCAGCGAGCGCAGGTGCTCGAGCTTGACCCCGGCCGAGAGCGCGAGCAGCACTGCGCTGCCGAGCGCGTCGTCGTCCAGCAGCGCCCGTTGCATCACCGACCAGCGCTCCTCGAACGCGACCGACGACGCGACCTCATCGAGAACCTCGATGAGCGGCGGCAGCCCGGCCTCGATCGGGTGCTGGGCGAGGATCCGCTGCGCGAACGCGTGGAGGGTCCCGATCGCGGCGGAGTCGAGGTCCTCCAGCGCCTCGGTCGCCCGGGCGCGGCGCGCGTCGTCGGTCGCCGCACGCCGCTGCCGCTCGAAGCTGGCCCGCAGGCGGTCGCGCAGCTCGGCGCCGGCCTTCTCGGTGAACGTCACGGCGGCGACGTGGCGCAGCGGGACCGGGTCGGGACCCTCGAGGACCAGGTGCGTGACGCGGTCGACGAGCGCGCGGGTCTTGCCCGAGCCCGCGCCCGCCTCGACGAACAGGTTGCGGTCGGTCCCCGTCGTGATCCGGGAGCGGGCCGCGTCGTCGGTCAGCGACGTGACAGTGCTCATGCCTGAACCGCCGGGTCGTCCAGGGCCTCCGGGTCCACGAGGCGGACGAGCTCCCGGAGCGCCGCGTCGCCCCGCTTGTCCTCGTAGCGCCGCCGCGCCTCCTTGTGCCCGAGCCCACCGGGCGTGCAGAACTCGCACTCGACGTAGCCGTACGCCGGCTGCGCGCTCGGGCGTGCGACGAACGCGCCCGCGGCGATGCCGTCGACGAGCGTCTGGAGCGTCTGCGCGTACGTCGCCTCGAGCGCGTCGTCGAGCGTGACCGGGATGCGCTCGCCGGCGTTGCGCCGTACGAACCAGTACATCGCCTCGACCCCGGTGCTGGGCTTGTCGGCTACGCGCTCGCGCGCCGCGTGCGCGTACACCGGCAGCTGCAGCTTGGTGCCGGCCGCGACGGGGTCGTCCTTGAGGACCCGGAACGCATCCGCCCGGCCGGTCTTCACGTCCGTCACGAGAAGCACCCCGTCGCGCGTGCGGTCGACCTTGTCCGCGCTCCCGCGCATCAGCAGCCGCCCGTCCGGCAGCGTGATCTCGATCGGGTCCGGATCGTCGCCGGTGCCGAACTCGAGCTCGCTGCGGACCACCTCGGCGTCGCGCGCGGCACGGAAGGCGTCGTCGTCCTCCAGCATCCGCGCCACCACCGTCCGCAGCGCCTGGAGCTCGGCCTCCCAGAGCCGGCGGTGCCCGGTGAGGCCGCGCTCGACGAGGTTCGTCGCGCGGACGGTGACCAGCTCCTGGAGACGTCGGTGGTGCGCGGCGCTCCACGGCTCGGCGTACGACGGCAGCGTGGCGGCCGCGGCGCTCTCGGTGATGAGCTGGTCGAGCGCCCCGTGCACGAGCGTGCCGATCTCCGCCGCCGAGATCGAGATGATCTCCTCGGGCTGTTCCAGCGGGGCGACGCCGAGCAGCCGCTCGACGAAGTAGGCGAACGGGCACCGGGCGTACGCCTCGAGGGCGGTGGGGGAGACGACGCGGTCGCCGTGGGCGTAGTCCGGCAGGCCCTCGGCGCCCGCGAGGTTGCCGTCGAACCGGGTGAACCCCGCGCTCGCGCGCGCGTCGATCAGCGCACGTGCCGCTGCGAGGAGAGCCGCGGGCTCGGGAGCGAGCGGCGTGCCGGACGCCGCGGCGCGGATCTGCCACTCCTGCTCGGACGCGGGCAGCTCCGCCGTGAGGACGCCGTCGGCGTACGAGCGGCTGCCGACGATGGTGGTGCCGGTGGGTGCGTGATGCCTGTCGGGCCGGTCCCACTCGGTCGCGGCGAGCTCCTTGTTGCCGGTGAGCTCACGCAGCGACGGCAGCAGGAACTGGCTCGGCAGGCGCTCGGTGCTGCGACGAAGGTCGCCGCGCGGGAACGACGCCGTGGCGCGCGGTGCGGACGCGAGCGCGGCCAGCAGGTGCCGCTGCTTGTCGTCGAGCGTGGCGCGCAACGGGTCGAGCTCGCCGGTGGCGGTGCGCAGCGTGTCGCTGAGCAGCGCGTCCTCGTGGGCGCGGCCGGGGAACGCGTCCTCGGTCAGACCGAGCACGAACACCTCGTCGAGCTCCATGCCGACCGCGGCCGAGACCGGTCCGACGAAGACGCCCTCGGCATACCGGCCGACGCGGGGCAGCGACGACTCGAGCTCGAGGCTGAGCACCTCGGCGAGGGTCTCGACGTCGGCCGTCAGGTCGAAGGCGTCCAGTGAGGAGAGGCCACCGAGCGCCGACTCGAGGACGACCGCGGCGTACTGCTCCTCCGCGGGCATCGCCGTCCAGGTGTCGGACGTGCCGTAGAGGTCGTTGAGGAGGTCCAGGGCCCACGAGCTCATCGCGTCCCAGCGCCGGATGCGGGCGGCGTCGTCGAACCGCTGCTGCAGCCGCTCGACGAAGCGGAGCAGGCCGCGCGCGCTCTCGATCTCGCGCTCGGCCGCGTCGATCCGACCCTGACGCGGGCTCTCCTGCTGCTCCTCCTCGCCGATGGCGCGGATCTCGTCGCCGATGAAGGTGGTGATGCGGGAGGCCCAGTCGCCCCGGCCGACGATGCCGGCGCGACGCGAGACCCGCTCCCAGCGCGCGACCGGGACACGCTCGCCGGAGAACGCCAGCACCGGCGCCTCGGCGAGCGCGACGAACGTCTCGGCGCGGGGGAGACCCGCCTGACCGACCTCGAGCAGGGCGACGAAGGCGCGGGCGATCGCGCGCTCCTGCACGGCACGCGTCGCCGGACCGTTGACCGCGAGGCCGCTCGCGCCGAGGTGCTCGTGGAGCTGGCGGGCGTACGGGACGCGGGACCCGTAGAGCACGGCGATGCGGTGGGCAGGGGTGCGCGCGAGAGCGGCGACGACCTCGCGGACCACGCGCCGCACCTCGTCGTCGGCGTCGGACGCGTGGAGGACGCGGGTGGCGACCGGTGGCGGCGTGCGCCGCGCGTCGTCCGGGATCGCGAGGCCCATCCGCTCGAGGCTGCTGACGACGGCCGAGTCGGCGCGGCGTACGCCGGTCGTGCCCGCGACGACGACGCTGCGAGAACCCTGGGCGAGCGCGCGGGCGAACCCTGACTCCGCCCGGGTCAGGCGTTGCGGGAGGTAGAGGACGACCGTCCCGTGCACGGCGGTGACGTCAGCGTCCGCCTCGACGGTGCGGGCCGCCTCGACCAGCAGCTCGGTCGGGTCGTAGTGGCCGGCGGCGATGCGGTCGGCGACGCGCTCGTGCAGGCGCAGCAGGTCGGCGGACAGGCCGGTGGACTCGCGCGCGCGGTCGCGGCCGTCGGGGGAGAGGTCGCGCAGCTCGCGGTGCGCCGTGGCGAGGGCGCGGATCGTGGCGGGGTGGTCCTTGACCGGGCCGAAGATGCCTGGGTCCTGGTCCAGCGCCTGGCGCCACGCGGCGGCGACGACGGGCTGCGTCGCCGGTCGGCGCGGATGCATCGCGGTGGCGGCGACCTGCTCGGCCAGACGGGCGAGCGTCGTGACCGTGAGTGCAGCGACGCCCGGGCCGCCGTCGCCGTCCAGTCCGCGGGCGAGGTGACGGCGCGCGACGATGCCCGCGACGTTCGTCGGGACCACGAGCGTGACCGGCGCCATCAGGTCGGAGGCCTTGGCCTCGGAGACGACCCGCCGGAGCGTCTCGAGAGCGGCGCGACCGTACGGCGTGGTCAGGACCCGAGTCGACATCCGTCCCCCTTCTCGTGGTGCTACAGACCGTAGCGGGGAGCGAGGACGTTCGGCGCGCTCAGCCGCAGTTGTCGCACACGCCGGTCGCCGGCAGCGCCATGAAGCACTGCGGGCACACCGACACGGGTCGCTCGACCTTGCGGACCGCTGGTTCCCGCCGCACCGTGCGCGAGGAGCGCGCGGCTGCGACCCTGCGCGACGGCGCCGGTCGCCCGCCGTCGGCCGGGAGGCGCGCCCCGAACCGCTGGTAGCACGCGAACCGCTGCTCGGCCGCGTGGCGGTCGGCGTCGGCGGGCGCCGTGCCCGTCAACCGCGCGACGGTCTCGCCGTAGCCGACGACCGCCCTGCCGTCCTCCCGCACGCACAGCGCCGTGAGGGCGGGCTCTCCGCGCCCGTGCGCCTCCGTCGCGACCTCGTCGAGCACCGCCCCGACCCAGCTCGTGACGGCCACACGGGTCTTGACCCCGGTACGTCGCTGCACCTCGGCGGCGAGCTCCCCGTCGGAGACGTCACCGCCGTACTCGCGTGCCTTCTCCACCAGGATCTCGCGGGCGCTCTTGGCCCACAGGTGCGTCGCTGTCTCGTACGCGACGGGCTGCCCGTCGCCGATCCGGAAGGTGCTCGCAGTCACGGAGCGATCGTACGCGGCAGGCCGCGACCGCTCCTCCGGCCACCTAGCCTCGCGAGGTCCCCATCGCCCGGCTGCGCGGCAGGTCCCAGTCGAGGTCCGCGTGCTCCTCGAGCAGAGCGTCGAGCGGCTTGGTGAGCTCCTCGGGCATCGCGGTCGCCCGCCGCGTCGTCAGGTCGACGTAGACCTCGACGTACTCCAGCGTGCTGGCCACCTTGCCGGTGCTGCGGTCGAGCAGGATCGTCATCGCGTGCATCGCCTTGTCCGAGCGCCCGAGCATCCGCAGGTGCACCGACACCTCGTGGCCGACGAGGATCTCGCTGTGGAACGTGATGTGGTGCTCGACGCTGAAGGCGCTCTGTCCCGTGCGGTCCAGCCACCCCTCGCCGAGGTCGAAGGACTCGACGAACCCTTGCGCGGCGCCGTCCATGTGCATGCCGTAGTGGTGCCGGACGTTGACGTGTCCGTTCATGTCCTGGAACTCGGGGGGAGCGGTGCGGGTCATCAGCGCACCGAGCGCGTCGAGGTCGTCGAGGGTCGGCCAGCGGAGGTCGTTCACACGGCAGACCTTGGCCGACGTTGACGCTGCTGTCAACTCCGTGGTCCGCCTCCTGCGACCGACCCTCGAGCGGCGCGTGCGGCGGCCGCCGCCACGGCTTCCAGCGGTCCGCGCCCGACGTACCGCCGCCACGGGATCGCGATCACGGCGGCGAGCGCGACGTGGACGAGCAGCGCGTCGTCGGTGGTCCGCGGGATCAGGGTCGAGATCAGCACGACGTGGAGCGAGTAGAGGGTGAACGTCATGCTCCCGATCGCCGCGACGGGCCAGATCGCCCGCCCGATCGCGTGTTCCAGCAGGAGCATCAGGCCCAGGACCGCGAGGGCGCTGCCGAGCGTGTGGAGGAGGTCGGGCGGCGCACCGGAGTGCGGCGAGGCGATCCCCAGCCAGGCCCACGACGTCGTCGGCGTGGTCCCGAAGAAGCTCACGTGGAGAAGGTCGGCGTCGACGGCGCCGGTCGCCACGTGCCCTCCGGTGCCGGCGGCCTCGAGCTCGGCGAGGCCACCACCTGCGAGCCAGCGCGACGACGCGACCCACGCCGCGACCGCGACCAGGGCGCCGGCCACCGTGAGCGCGGCGGCGACGCCGAGGCGGGCGAGGGGGAGGCGACCGACCCCCAGGCCGACGAGGAGGTACGCCGTCCACGTCAGCACCGGGTAGTAGCCGGTCAGCAGCAGGTTCACGACCGTGCCGCCCGGATCGAGGAGCACGGTGACGAGGTTCGGCACGGCGGAGTCCAGGGGCGTGGTCACGGTCTGCCGCAGCGCCTGGCTCAGAACGGGCGTCACCACCGCAGCGGCGACACCCAGGCCGATCAGCCAGCCGGCCCCCAGGCGCAGGAACGGCAGGGCGACGAGGAACAGCACGCCGTAGTAGCAGAGGATGATCGCCAGCCCCGACTCGAACGCCCCCAGGAAGAGGCCGACGGCGAAGATGACCCCCGCCCGGGCCGCCGTCGCCGCGGCCGCCTGGAGCCACGACCGGCCGCGCGGTGGCGTGGTCCCTCCGCTCGCGAGCGCGATCCCCACTCCGGCGAGCAGCGCGAAGAGGGCCGACGCCCGGCCGGCGGCGAGCAGGTGCGCGGTCGACGTGCCGCCGTCGGGACCGATCCGGGGCTCGAGGTGGGTCGCCATCATGCCGACGAGGGCGACGGCCCGAGCCGCGTCGACGCCCAGCAGGCGGCGCGTCGAGGCGATCGTGGACCGCTCGGTCATGCGCTCAGCGTACGGCCGTGGCGGCAGGTGCGAGCCTGATCAGCCGCCGGCGGCCCCGCGGTCGGTGACGACGTACGCCTCGGGGTGCCGCTGGATGATCGACGCCGGGCACGCCGGGTCGACAGGTCCGTGCAGCGCGGCGTGCACCGCGTCCGCCTTGCGCTCGCCGAGCGCGATCAGGACGAGCCGGCGCGCCCGCATGATCGTCGTGAGGCCCTGGGTGATCGCGTGCGTCGGCACGTCCGCCGCGGAGTCGAAGAACCGGGCGTTGTCGCGCCGCGTGGTCTCGGTCAGCCGGACCACGCGGGTCCGCGAGTCGAGCGGCGAACCTGGCTCGTTGAACCCGAGGTGCCCGTTGCGCCCGATCCCGAGGACCTGCACGGCGACGGACGCCTCCACGACCTCGCGCCCGTAGCGCGCGGCCTCCGCGTCCGGGTCCGCCGCGCGGCCGTCGGGTCCGCGGACGTCGAGCCCGAGGGCGTCGGCGACCTCGCGCCGGATCACCGACGCGTACGTGTTGCGGTCGCCGGCGGGAAGGCCGAGGTACTCGTCGAGCAGGTACCCGCGTCGGGCCACCCGGGCCGGCGCCGCTCCGGAGCGCACCCGCCGCACGATCTCGTCGTACGCGCCGAGCGGGGAGGACCCGGTGGCGAGCCCCAGCGTGCTGCTGCCGTCGAGCCCGTCGAGGATCAGGTCTGCGGCCGTGGCCGCCACCTGGCCCGCGTCGTCGCGGACCAGGTGGCGGACAGCGGCGTCGAGCGGCTGTGTCACCGCACCTGCACTGACGAGCTCGCCGTGCCGGTGGCGCCGTCGGGGTCGAACCCGAGCAGCACCGACGACGGGGTCGCGGACACCGGGATCCGGACCTGCTGCCGTCCCCGGCGGAGCGCGACCTCGGTCGACCCGACCTCCTGCTCGTCGCCGGTGACGGCGAATAGGTGGGCGGTGCCGGGGGTGCGGACGTCCACCGTCACCACCGCCGTACCGCCGCTCGCCGTGGCGCGCACGACGCGGGCGGTCCTCTTCGGGGCAAGGGTCGGCAGACCAGACAGCCCGACGCCGGAGCGGACGGCCTGCTCGATCGACTTCGGCGACTCCAGGCTGTCGAGCGCCGGGAAGTCCAGCTTCGGCGGCGTGCTCTCGACGGCCGGGGGAGCCCCGCCGCCGAGCTCGACACGACCCCAGCGGTACGGGTCGCCCTGGACGCCGCCCCACGTGGACCAGCCGATCCGCGTCTGGCCCGCCTTGTCCTGCGTGTCGGAGTCGTAGACGAACATGTTGAAGCCCATCCGGTCGGGGTCGACCGTCGCCGGCAGCGCCGACAGCGGGATCTTCATCTCGACGACGTAGCCCGTGTACGGCGTGCTCACCGAGGACGCCATCGCGAAGCCGGGCGCGACGTTGCCCGGGTCGAGCGTGGTCTCGTCCGACCCGCCCTCACCGGTCATCGGGAACGCCCCGATCGGGCCCTGGGTGTGGTCGGCGTCCCGGGCCGCGCACGACTGACCCTCGGCGGTGAAGGGCAGTGCCCCGATCTTGAACGTCGTCGAGGTGTTCTCCGACGTCCCGGCGGGATCGATCGCGACCTCGACGGAGTCGACGCGCCAGTGACGCTTGCAGTCCGACGCCGCGAGGACCGCGCTCTTGACGTCGTCGGTCACCACCGCGGCGACGTACAGGTCGTCACCGGAGCGGGTGACGTAGCCGGTGGCGCTGCAGTCCGCGGGGGAGGTGCACGCATCGCCTTCCCACCGCCGGGACAGGTCGATCGTCGACGCGTACTCGCCCTCGGCGACCGTGCCGTCCAGGGTCGGTGCCGCGGTCTCGCCGACCTGCGTCGTCGGCACCAGCTCGAGCGCGGCCGTCGCGGTGGACGACCCCGAGGCGCTGGTCGTCGTGATCGTGTAGGCGTAGTCGCCACCGACGCCGCCCTCGTTGGAGGTGGGCAGGCTGTCGTCGGTGTTGGTCACCGCGAAGTCGACGCGCTGCGTCGCGCCGGGCGCGAGGCCCTCGTACGCCACGGTGTCCTCCGCCGCCGCGAACCCGTCGGGCAGGTCGACCGTGACCGTCCCGGACTGCGTCGCGCCGCTGTGGTTGGTGACGTCGACCCCGACCGTACGGCTGCCGCCGCTCGGAAGGGTGAGGACCGGTGCGACGAGCCCCCGCAGCTGCGGGAGACCGACCTCCGGCGCCCACTCCTCGAACTCCGCGACCTGCGGCAGCAGCTGCTGCGTGCCGGACACGTCGGGGAGGACGCGGAGCTTCTGGTTCGTGTAGCCGTCGCGGCCGCCGGCCGTGACGTCGAGCCCGACGAGAGCACGGGCACCCGACGCCGCATCGTCCGGTGCCGTGACGGTGACGTCGCGGGTCACGGTGCGTCCGGCCGGCACGGTGCCGAACCGGACCCGTGCGGTGCCGTCCCAGCCGTCCGGCAGCGCGACGGTGCCGGTGGCCCCGGCGAGCGCCCGGTTGCGGGGCGCCGTGAGACGCGCCTGCAGGGTCACGCTCTGACCCGGGACGACGTCGGTCGTGTCACCGGTGAGCTCGAGGCCCGTGCCGAGCGGCAGCCCGCCCTTGCGGGAGAGGATCGCGCCCTCGAGCATCGTCGCGGACGAGGTGGTGGCCGACGCCCGGTCGCCGCGCGTGAACGGGACCCGCGACGCGACCTGCGTGAAGTAGTCGCAGCCGATCTGGTTCGGGTCGGTGCTCGGGTCGGGGAACCCGGCCCAGCCCTGCGAGGCGTACTTGCGCTGCGCCTCGCGCTCGATCAGCGCCCAGGTCTTGCCGCTCTCCGAGGAGCGCTCGCCGGCCCACACGCCGTACACGTCGTCGGTCGGGTCGGTCGGTGTGAAGCCCGTCGGACAGGTCGGACCGACCGGGCCGGAGCCGCGGGCGGAGTTGAGGAACAGCTTCGCCGGCGCGAACGGCCGCAGTCCCTCCGACGTGATCTGCGACCGGAACTCGGCCGGGTCGCCCGCGACCGCGTACGCCTCGGCGGCGAGCCGCGCCGCCTCCTGGTGGCCGCCGTGGTTGCCGGGCGTCGGCGCCGGGGTCATCGTGACGATGACGTCGGGCGTGGTCTCGCGGACGACGCGGACGAGGCGCTCGAGGGTGTCGTCGACGTCCCACGCCTGCTGGTGCAGCGGAGCGCTGACGGAGTAGTAGAAGTCGACCTTGTCGAGGTTGAAGACGTGGTCCACGCCGGCCGTGCCGACAGCGCTGCGCTCCTCGCGCTCGCGGATCAGCCCCAGGGCCGGACCCTCCTCCGGCCCGACGGCGTTGCCGCCGCCCTCCCCGCGGGTGATCGTGACGACGCCGACCTTCGCGTCGTACTTCTCGCCCCACTCGCCGAACGTCGAGAGGCGCCCCGACTCGTCGTCGGGGTGCGCGCCCACGAAGAGCACGTCGAGGTCGACGGGCTTCGTGCCCTGGTGCGAGCCGTGGCCGCCACCCCCGTGGCCCTGCGGCTGCGCCGAGGCGCCGGCTGCGGTGCCGGCGACGAGCCCGGCCGCGGTGACCGTCGCGACGACCGCGGCGGACGCGAGCCGCCGCCATCGTCGTGGCGCGCCGTCACCTGGTGGGTACGGTGCGTGCGTCGTGCGCTGGATCATGAGTCCCCCTTCATTCTCCTGACGGATCGGCCGGGTCCGGCCGTCGAGCAGCGGGGCACCGGGTGCGGCGCCCCGCCGGGTGGATCAGCCCTTCACCGCCCCCTCGGTCATGCCTCGGATGAAGTGGCGCTGGGCGATCAGGAAGAGCAGCAGCATCGGCAGGGCGACGATGAGCGCCGCGGCGGCGAGCAGGGACGGCGAGCCCGTGTACTGGCCGCTGAAGAACGTGAGCCCGAGCGGCGCCGTACGGAGGTCCTCGTTGTTGGGGATCATCACCAGCGGGAGCAGGAACTCGTTCCAGGTCCACATCGAGAACAGCACGACCATCGTCACGATCGCGGGGCGGCCCATCGGCAGCAGGACCGACCAGAACGTCCGGAAGTGCCCGGCGCCGTCGAGCCGCGCCGCCTCCACCAGCTCCCGCGACGTGCCCCGGAAGTAGGCCCGCATCCAGAACGTGCCGAAGGCGAGCGACTGGGCGACCTGCGGGAAGATGAGCGCCTGGTAGGTGTTGATCTGGTGCAGGTCGCGCAGCTGGTAGTAGAGCGGGACGACGATCGCCTCGTTGGGGACCATCAGCCCGAGCAGCAGCACGTAGAAGAGCACCGACGACCCGCGGAAGCGCATCGTCCCGAACGCGTAGCCCAGCAGGCACGACAGCGCCGTCGCAAGAGCCACCACGCACACGGTGACGATGACGCTCGAACGCATGTAGGTCGAGAAGTGGCCCTCGTCCCACGCGGTCGCGAAGTTGCTCCAGACGATGCCGGACTCGTTGGGGTTGTCGGAGACGAACGCCGACGCGATGATCATCGCGATCGGGAAGAGGGCGGCGACCGAGCCGAGCGCCAGGACGGCGATCGTGACGCTGCGCTCGAGACGCGAGGTCCTCATCGGCCCTCCTCCCGCTCGGGGATGCGGTTGACGAGGACGGTCAGCAGCATGATGAACGCCGCCAGCAGCAGCGCGATCGTCACGCCGATGCCGACCTCGCCCTGGCGCATCGACTTCATGTAGACCTCGTACGCCGGGACGGCCGTCGCGCCGCCGGGTCCGCCGGAGGTCATCAGGTAGACGAGGTCGAACGTCCGCAGCGCCGCCACCATCGTCAGCGTCAGCGCGACGGCGAGCTCGTTGCGCAGCGACGGCAGGCTGATCGCGAAGGTCTCGCGGAAGAACCCCGCACCGTCGAGCCGTGCCGCGTCGTAGACCGCGCGGTCCATGCGCGACAGGCCGGCGAGGAAGAGCACGGTGCACAGGCCCGTGCCGAGCCACGTGCCGACGATCCCGATCGCGACCAGCGCGGTGCTCGGGTCACCCAGCCAGCCGCGGGCGAGCCCGTCGAGACCCACCGCCCGCAACGCCTCGTTGAGCGGGCCGTCGGGCGCGAGGATCCGCTTCCACGCCACGGCGACGACGGTGAGCGCGATGACCTGCGGGACGAAGACCACGGCCTGGAAGATGCCGCGGCCGCGCACGGTGGAGCGCACGAGGAGCGACGCCGCCAGGAGTCCCAGGACGACCGGGATGACCGAGAAGAACACGACCAGCACCAGCGCGTGCACGAACGGGGCACGCAGCGTCGGGTCGCTGAGGACGTCGACGTAGTTCTGCAGCCCGACCCACGTGCCGGGGGAGAGTCCGTCCCACGCGAAGAGGGACAGCCACACCGCGTACGCCAGTGGCGCCAGCAGGAAGAGGGTGAGCACCACGAACCCCGGCAGGATGTAGAGGTACGCGACGTTGCGCGGCTCACCCGGGGGACCGTGACGCCGCCGGGCGCCCGGCCGGGAGCGGGCGTCGCGCGCCGCGCCTCCGGCCGGGACCGCGACCGTGTCCTCGCTCGTCACTCGTTCTGGCCCGTGAAGTCCGTGTAGTTCTTCTCGAGCGCGTCGAGGAACGCGGCGGTGTCCGTCGAGCCGGCGCTGAGCTTCTGGAGCTCCTGGCCGAGCAGGTCGCTCATGTCGGGCGTCGCCCAGTCGAGGTAGGGGACCAGGGAGTCCTGCTCGGTCACGCCGTTCCAGGCGGCGATGACCTCGGCGCCGACGCCGGTCGCGCTGCCCGCGTCGCCGTCGACGACCGGCAGGCCGCCGTTCTCCTGGATCACCTTCATCGCGTCGGCGTTGGTGATGAAGTCGATGTACGCCGCGGCGGCGTCGGCGTGGTCGCTGGCGTCGGTGACCGCGAACGGGAGTCCGGTGCCACCGGTCACGGCAGGCTCGCCGACCGGTCCGACCGGCGGCAGCGCGAAGCCGAGGTTGTCGCCCATCGCGGCCTCGAGGTCCGCCTGGTACCACGTGCCGCCGATCATGAACACGCCCTCGCCCTTGGCGAAGTTGCGCCACGCGGTGTCGTTCGGGACGGCGTTGAAGTCAGGGGTGAGGTAGCCCGCGTCGACCCAGGACTTGAAGAGGTCGGCGCCCTGGACGTTCTCGTCGGACGTCCACGACGCTCCCTCGCGGCCGTAGCCGAGGGCACGGGTGTCGTCGCGCGGGACGTACTGGTTCATCGCGACGCCGAAGTCGTGGATCGCCGGCCAGGCCTCGGCGTTGCCGAGCTGGACGGGGAGCTCGCCCGCGGCCTTCGCGGCCTTCATCGCGGCCTCGAAGTCGTCGAGCGTCTGCGGCGGCTCGAGCCCGAGGTCGGCGAGCTTCTGCTTGTTGACCCAGAGGCCGACCATCTCGCCGACCTGGGGCATCCCGAAGAGGCTTCCCTCGCCGAACGTCTTGCCGTCCTTGCTGTACGACGCGGTGCTGCGGACCGACTCCGGGTAGCGGTCGTCCCAGCCGTACACGTCGGCGTAGCCGTCGAGCGACTGCAGGAGGCCTGCGGAGACGAACTGGCCCATGTCGGCGCGGCCGTTGTTGACCTGGACGACGTCCGGCGGGTCGTCGTTGGTGATCGCGAGGCGGACCGTCTTCTGGAGGTCGTCGAACGACTTCGAGGTGCGCTCGATCGTCACGTTCGGGTACTTCTTCTCGAACGCGGCGTTGAGCGCCTCGATCTGCGCCGCCTGGCCCCCGCGGACCTCCTGGTCCCAGACCGAGAGCGTCACGTCGCCCATCGACGCGACGTCGGTCTCGATGTCGCTCGGCTGGGCCTCCTTGCCCTCGTCGTCACCACCCCCTCCGCCGGGAGCGCACGCGCTCAGCGCGAGGAGGGCGCTGGCGGCTGCGACGGCAGCGGTCAGCACCGGCTTCTTGACGGCACGAAGGGTCATCACGACTCCTGTGGTTGTTCGCCGCGAGGGGCGATGCGGAAATCTCGGGTGCGGGTGTGCCCCGGGCGCTCGTCCGGGTGGTCGTGGGTCTCCCCGACGAAGCCGATGGTGGCGACTGCCCGACCATAAGTCCGGTGCTCGACGGTCGGGAGCACGGCCTCCAGGAAGGCGTAGTCGCGCGCCAGCCACGACCCGGGCTCGAGGCCCTCCCACCACTCGCAGATGGCGCCCCAGCCGGGGGCGGCCAGCGCTCCGCCGAAGTCGCGTACGGACAGGGCGGCGCACAGGTTCGCGAAGCGGAGGCGCTGGAGCAGCGGCCACTCGCGGAGGGTGGCGGCGACGAGCCCCGCCAGGAACACGTCGCCGGCCCCGGTCGGGTCGAGCGCCGGCACCGACAGCGCAGGCGCCCAGGCCGTCTCCCCGGTCGACGCGTCGGCGGCGTACGAGCCGGCGCTGCCCGCGGTCACCACGGCCAGCGGCACCCAGTCGCGGATCCGCTCGAGCGCGGCGCCGGGGGAGTCCGTGCCGGTGTAGGCCATCGCCTCGACGGCGTTGGGCACGAACGCGTAGCAGCCGTCGAGGCGCTCGCGCAGCGACGTCGCGTCCCAGCTCCCGGTGGGGTCCCAGCCGACGTCGGCGAAGATGCGGGTCCCGCGGCTGGCCGCGGTGTCGAGCCAGTCAGGTCGTGAGTCGGCCACGTCGGCGAACGCCGCGCGGGCGGTGGGTGCGACCTGCGGGACGCCGAGGTCGGCCTGCGGCGGCTTGTGCGCGTGGGTGATCATCGCGCGGTCGTCGTCGTAGGCGAGCGAGACGGTCACGGGGGAGTGCCAGTGGCCCCACCGGTGCGAGGCCGACAGGTCGATCGACTCGTCGTCCTCGAGCGTCCCCCACAGGTAGTCGCCGTACATGTCGTCACCGAACGCGGCCGCCAGCGAGGTGCGCAGGCCGAGGCGCGATGCTGCGACCGCGAGCGTGGCGACGCCGCCCGGGCTCGAGCCCATGCCCGACGTCATGACCTCGCGCCCGCCGACGGGCGCCTCTTGCAGGCCGGTGAAGATGATGTCGAGGAACACCGGCCCGGTCACGAAGAAGTCGCACGCCATGTCGTCGGTGGTGTCCTGAGCCATTCCGTGAGTGTCGCTCAAATGCGCAGTATTGCGCAAGAGGTGAGCGCAGATGCGTATGAATGAGCGAAGTTGCCTGTTATGGTCACCGTGTGCGCGCAAACCTCCGACACGAGCGACTCCTCGATCTCCTCGAGACGAGCGGTCCTGTCGACGTCGCGACGCTGGCCCGCCTGCTCGACGTCAGCGACGCCACGATCCGCCGCGACCTGTCCGCCCTGGAGCATGCCGGCCAGCTGCGGCGCCTCCGCGGAGGGGCGGCGCCCGCCCTCGAGCGCGAGGCCCCGTTCGAGCGGGTCGCGACGCAGAACCCGCTCGAGAAGCGGGCGATCGCCGAGCACGCCGCGGGCCTCGTCCCCGACGACGCCGTCGTGGTCCTCGACATCGGCACCACGACGAGCCTGGTCGCGCGCCTGCTGCGCGGCCGCCGGGTCACGGTGATCACGTCGAGCCTGGCCGTGTACGACGAGCTGCGCGACGACCCGGTCGTCGACCTCATGCTCCTCGGCGGCCTGGTGCGCGCGAACTACCACTCGATGGTCGGCTTCCTGACCGAGCAGGCGATCGCGCAGGTGCAGGCCGACCTGCTCTTCCTCGGCACCAGCGGAGTCCGGCGTGACGGATCGGTCTTCGACACGACCGCCGTCGAGGTCCCGGTGAAGAAGGCGATGCTCCAGGTCGCCGACCGCGTCGTGCTCCTCGCCGACCACACCAAGCTCCCCGGAGGCGGCTACGCCCGGGTGTGCGGCCCCGACCAGTACGACGTGCTGGTCACCGACCGCGAGGTCGACGACGAGTCGGCGCGCGTCCTGGCCGACTCCGACGTCGAGGTCCACGTCGCGCGCCCGCTGACACCCGCCCGCACCGGCACCGACCCGTACGACACCCAGGAGGACTCGTGAGGCTCACCATCGTCGGCGGCGGAGGTTTCCGCGTGCCGCTGGTCTACCGCGCGCTGGCGTCCGACGAGCACGCGACCCGCGTCGACGAGCTCGTGCTCCACGACACGGACGAGACCCGGTTGCAGCGGGTGGCCGCCGTGCTCTCCGACATCGCGGGGGAGTACGCCCGCCCGCCGCGGGTGCGTCTCACGACGGACCTCGCCGGTGCGGTGTCCGGCGCGGACTTCGTGTTCTCGGCGATGCGAGTCGGAGGACTGGCGGGACGGGTCTGCGACGAGCGTGCTGCGCTCGACCTCGGTGTCCTCGGTCAGGAGACGACCGGCGCCGGAGGCGTCTGCTACGGCCTGCGGACGATCCCCGTCGCCCTCGAGCTCGCCGAGACGGTCCGCCGCGTCGCGCCGGAGGCGTACGTCATCAACTTCACCAACCCCGCAGGCATGGTCACCGAGGCGATGTCCGCGGTGCTCGGGCGCCGCGTGATCGGCATCTGCGACTCGCCGGTCGGCCTGTTCAAGCGGGTCGCCCGCCTGCTCGGCATCCCGCGCGAGCAGATCACGTTCGACTATGCCGGGCTCAACCACCTGGGCTGGCTGCACCGGGCGGTCGTCGACGGCGTGGACCTTCTGCCGGGGCTGCTCGCCGAACCCGACCGGCTGATGCAGATCGAGGAGGGCCGGCTCTTCGGGCCGCAGTGGCTGGCGTCGCTGGGCACCGTCCCGAACGAGTACCTCTGGTACTGGTACTACACCGCGGACGCCGTGGCCTCGATCGAGAAGGCCGGTGTGACGCGCGGCGAGTACCTCCTGGAGCAGCAGGACCGCTTCTACGCCGGCGAGGGAGACGCCTTCGCCCGGTGGGAGCGGACGCGTCTCGACCGCGAGGAGACCTACATGGCGGAGGGGCGCGCGAGCACCGACGCCGGCGAGCGCGACGACGAGGACCTCGACGGAGGCGGGTACGACAAGGTGGCGCTCGCCCTCATGCGGGCGATCTCCGCCGACGAGGGGACGGAGCTGGTGCTCAACGTCCCCAACGACGGGACGCTCGAGGCGGTCGACGCCGAGGCGATCGTCGAGGTGCCGTGCACGGTCGGTGCCGACGGTCCGCGCCCGGTCGCCGTCTCGCAGCTGCTCCCGCACGAGCGCGGGCTCGTCACCACGATGAAGGACGTCGAGCGGACGACGATCGAGGCCGCGACCTCCGGCTCGCGCTCTGCGGCCCTCAAGGCCCTCGCGCTGCACCCGCTCGTGGACTCCGTGACGCACGCCCGTCAGATCCTCGACCGCGAGATGGCGGCGCTGCCCGAGCTGAGCCGGGTGCTGGTCCGCCCCTGACCCGGCGCACGAGGAACCACGCCCCGAGGATCGCCCCGAGCCCGGTCGCGACGGCGACCAGACCCGCCCAGAGCGACGTGAGGCGTTGTCCAGGAGTCGCGGAGGTGGCGAAGACGACGTCGAACTGCTCCGTGCGGAGCTCCTCCACCTGCGTCGAGCCGTGGGAGTCGGCGACGCGGATCGCCGGCCGTACCTCCAGGACGGCGTCCGACTCGCCGGCCGACCTCCCGGTCACGACCCACGTCCACCGTGTGGGCTCGGGAGGCACGTACTGCTGCTCGACCCATCCGGCCGGGCTGATCTCGAGCTCCGTGGGAGAGCCGACGAGCCGGGCTGAGACGGTGCACGCCACCTGGAGCTCCTCGCTCACGTCGCCCGGCTCGCCGAGCGGGGTGCTCGCGAGCGTCACGGTGTAGGTCTCGGCATCGGCCTGAGTCAGGTCTGCGTCCGGCGGGTAGGTCACCGACGCGAGGTTGAGCTCCTCGGTCTCGCGGAAGCAGGCGCGCAGCTCGTCGAGGGTCGAGCCCGGCGCCACGCCGCGCGACGGAACGCCGGCCGGAGCAGCGGCCTCGTCGGGTCTGGCGCCGGGGTCCCACGGGGCGGTCGCGAGAGCCACGGCCGCGCCGACGCCGGCGAGCAGCAGGGTCAGCGCGAGCGCGGCACGGCGACGTCGATGCTCTGCCATCGGGTGCCTCCCAGGTCCGCGCCGGGGGGCCTTTCTCAGCGTACGGCGCAGGCGGTCCACGCCGAGCGCAGACGACGCTGCCTCCGCGCGTCGCCTTGCGGGGCCCGGAGCCTCGCGGGATCCTCGTCACCGGCGAGGGGAGCCACGATGAGCAAGACCGCGACCGGTGCGAGCAGCGTCATCTACCCGCTCGGGATCTTCGGGTCCTGGGTGTGGTTCTGGCAGCAGGCCGACGGCTTCTGGGAGCACGTGCTCGCGATCCTGCAAGGCCTCGTCTGGCCCGCGATCATGGTGTACGAGGTGTTCCAGGCGCTGGCCTGACGCACGTCACGACCGCGACGACGATCGCCACGACGCTCCCGGCGACGCCGACGCCGAGCAGGACCCGCGTGACGAGGTCCCAGTCGACGGCGGTGTTGCCGAAGGCGAACGGGAAGACCTCCCACAGGCGGACCAGCGCAGCCAGGCCGATCGCCGTCGTCGCGAGCTCGCCGAGCGCCTTGACCCGCTTGCCGGGGTCGACCGCCGCATAGACGCTGTTCGCCACCACCCCGCCGACCAGCGAGGCGTTGATCCACCCGATGACCTCGGCCGTCTCCGCGGTCAGGAACGGCACCACCTCCCAGCCGGGCCAGCCGTTCACCGCGACCAGGATCACGGCGTTCACGACCACGGCCACGACGTAGCCGGCGCGGCGGCTCGCGCTGCCGGCCCTGGACCGGGCGATCGTCGTCGACATCGTGGACCCCCTTCGTCTCCCTCCCTTCCATCGAACGTCCACGGGTCGCGCGATGCCAGGGACCGAGGTCCCGAGTCCCACATCCGTCCGCAACCGGCGTTGACCTCGCCGGAGGGCGCGCGTTCAGTGGAGAGGGGCGGCACCTCGCCGCGACCTCCGGCCCCAGCACGAAGGAGCAGTCCATGGTCAGCAAAGCTGGACCGGTCGCGGCCGCAGCCGTCATCCTCCTCTCCGGCGCCGCGGGCGTGACGATGGCGAAGGGGGACTCGGGTCCCACCGGCAAGCGCTCGACGCTCACCGGGTACGAGGAGGTCCCGGCGCTCTCGACCGCCGCCGGGGGAACGTTCCGCTCCAAGATCGCGCGTGACGGGAGCACCATCCGCTACCGCCTGACGTACGGCGGCCTCACCGGCAGCGTCACGCAGGCGCACATCCACTTCGGGCAGAGGGCCGTGAACGGCGGGGTCTCCGTGTTCCTGTGCACGAACCTCGGCAACGGGCCCGCCGGCACCCAGGCCTGCCCCCAGCAGGGGTCCGTCAGCGGCGTCATCGATGCCGCCGACGTCGTCGGTCCGACCGGTCAGGGCATCGCCGCCGGCGAGCTCGCCGAGCTGGTCCGCGCGATCCGTTCGGGCACCGCGTACGTCAACGTGCACTCCACGACGTACCCCGGTGGCGAGATCCGGGCGCAGCTCCCGGGCAAGAAGCACAAGCACAGCCACCACCACTGAGCGAGGTGCCGCGCTCGGCGCGAGACGCAACGCCGTTCGTACGGCGCCACTACCCGCGCCGAGCGCCTTCGTCGTCTCCGACCAAGGCGCGCCCGGTCGCGTTTGACAGGCTGCGAGCATGGACACACTCCTGCGCGGCGGCCGCGTCGTCGACCCTGGCACCTCCTTCGACGGACTGGCCGACGTCCTGATCCGCGACGGCGCGATCGCCGCGCTCGGACCCGACGTCGCCGCGCCGGACGGCACCGCCGTCGTCGACGCGACAGGACTCGTCGTCGGTCCGGGGTTCGTCGACCTGCACAGCCACGTCCACTCGATCGCCGGACAACGCCTCCAGGCCATGGACGGCGTGACCACGGCGCTCGACCTCGAGGCGGGGCTGATGCCGGTCGCGACGGCATACGAGGACGCCGCCCGTGAGGGCAGGCCGCTCAACTTCGGCTTCTCCGCGTCCTGGGGCGTCGCGCGGGCGCACGCGCACCTCGGGATCGAGCCCGACGCACGCTTCGACTCGGGCCTCGCGCTGCTCGGCGACCCGGCGTGGCAGCGGTCGTCCTCCCCGGCCGAGCTCAGGACCTGGCTGTCGCTGCTCGAGCGGGAGCTCGCCGACGGCGCCCTCGGGATCGGCATCCTCCTCGGGTACGCCCCGCGGACCGACCCCGCCGAGCTGCTCGCGGTGGCCCGACTGGCCGCGGCGGCGGACGCGCCGACGTACACGCACGTCCGCGAGCTCGTCGAGGCCGACCCGACCACGCCGATCGACGGCTCGGAGGAGCTGATGATCGCCGCGGGGGAGACCGGCGCCGCGATGCACCACTGCCACGTCAACAGCACGTCGCGTCGCCATGTCGACCGGGTTCTCGGGATGCTCGACAAGTCTCGCGCGTCCGGGTCTCGGATGACCGTCGAGACCTATCCGTACGGCGCGGGCAGCACGGGCGTCGGGGCGTACTTCCTGGCTCCCGAGCGTCTCGCGGCCTGGGGCATCCGGCCCTCCAACATCGTGATGGTGGAGACGGGGGAGCGGATCGCCGACGAGGGAAGGCTGCGCGAGGTCCGCGCGACCGACCCTGGGGCGGAGTGCCTCGTCGAGTTCCTGGACGAGCGCGACCCGGCCGACCGTGCGCTGCTCCAGCAGGCGCTGGCCTTCCCCGACGCGATCGTCGCGAGCGATGCGATGCCCGTCCTGTGGGGCAACGGCGTCATGGACTCGAGGGAGTGGCCGCTGCCCCCAGGCGGCGCGACCCATCCCAGGACCGCCGGCACCTTCGCGAAGTCCCTGCGGCTGATGGTCCGCGAGACCGCGGTGTGGACCTGGCTGGAGGCGTTCCGCCGCTGCTCGTACCTGCCCGCCCGCGTCCTCGACGACGCTGCTCCCGCGGCGCGCGCGAAGGGCCACCTCGGAGTCGGCGCCGACGCCGACGTCGTCGTTCTGGACCCGGAGCGGATCTCGGACGCCGCCACGTACGCCGACCCGGTGCGGCCTTCGGTAGGCGTTCGGCACCTGTTCGTGGCCGGCACGGCCGTCGTCCGCGACGGAGCGTTGCAGGTCGATGCCTACCCCGGGCGTCCCCTGCGCGGCGAGCCCCGCTGACGCAGCACCACACTTCTCGGCGCCCGTCGCGGACACCGTCGTCGGCGCCACCCAACCAGGGCGAGTTTCTTTGTTCGGCACGACGAAGAGGTCCCGGCGCCGGCGCCCCTACGCTCCACGAAACCCACCGAGGAGGAGCGGACATGGCGTCACTGGCAGAGGTCGGCACGTGGATCGAGAAGCGGCTCCCGGAGCTGCTCGCCGAGCACCAGGTCCCCGGGGCGGCCGTGGCCGTGCTCGCAGGCGGCGAGGTGGTCGACACCGCCGCCGGAGTCCTCAGCAAGGCGACCGGCGTCGAGGCGACGCCCGACTCGGTCTTCCAGGTCGGCTCGATCACGAAGGTCTGGACGACGACGCTGGCGATGCAGCTCGTCGACGAGGGAAAGCTCGACCTCGACGCCACGGTCCGCACCTACGTCCCGGAGTTCGCCCTCGGTGACGAGGATGCCGCCGCCGCGATCACCGTCCGCCAGCTGATGTGCCACGTCTCGGGCTTCGAGGGTGACATCTTCACCGACACCGGCAAGGGCGACGACTGCGTCGAGAAGTACGTCGCGGTGCTCGCCGACGTGCCCCAGCTCTTCGCGCCGGGGGAGCGGTTCTCCTACAACAACGCCGGCTACTGCGTCCTCGGCCGCGTCGTCGAGGTGCTCCGCGAGAAGCCGTTCGACGACTGCGTCCGCGACCACCTGTTCACGCCGCTCGGGTTGACGCACGCGGCCAACGGGCCCTACGAGGCGATCATGTACCGGGCGGCGGTCGGCCACATCCAGCAGTCCGCCGACGCGGACTTCGAGCCGGCGCCCGTCTGGTCGCTGGTCCGCTCGAACGCCCCGGCCGGGTCGATGCTGGCGATGCGTCCCCGCGACCTGCTCGGGTTCGCCCGCATGCACCTCGCCGGCGGGACGGCACCCGACGGCACCGAGGTCCTCAGCCCGGCCAGCGTCAAGGCGATGCAGGAGCGGCAGGTCGAGCTGCCCGACCTCGGCCTCATGGGCAACGCCTGGGGACTCGGCTGGGAGATCTTCGACTTCGAGGGAGGCACCGTGATCGGTCACGACGGTGGCACCATCGGCCAGTCGGCGTTCCTGCGGATCGTGCCCGGTCGCGACGTCGCGGTCGCCCTGCTCACCAACGGCGGCAACCCGTTCCAGCTCTACACCGAGATCTTCGGTCACGTCCTCGCCGAGCTCGCGGACGTGACGGTCCCCGAGCTCCCCACGCCCGAGCCGGGCGCGAAGGTCGCGGACCCGCAGCGGTACGCGGGGACGTACGCGTCGTCCGTCGCCGACTCGATCGTCACCGTCGACGAGGATGGTCGTCTCTGGATCGAGCGCGAGATGAAGGGCATCTTCGCCGAGCTCGGCGAGGCGCCGGAGAAGAGCGAGCTCGTCGCGTGGCGCGGCGACACGCTGCTCCCGGCCCAGGCCGAGCACGGCGTCCACATGCCGCACGCGTTCGTCGTCGAGGGCGGCGCGGACCGCGCGTCCTTCCTGCACACCGGGCGCGCGGACCGCAGGGTGTCGTGACCGACCACGCAGTGTCCGACGACATCGCGGCCGTCTTCGCCGCCGCGGGAGCCACCGGATTCCTCCACGCCCGCGAGGTCGGCGTGGACGACGGCCCGGAGATCAGCGTGGGTGGCGACGATCCCGTCGTGCTGGCCTCGGTCTTCAAGATCCCGGTCGCGGTCGCGTACGCCAGGGAGGTCGCGGCAGGTCGTCTGGACCCCGCCGAGCGTGCCCGGGTCACCTCGCGCTACCGGATCGGGGGGATCGGCACGGCCGGATGTGCCGACGACGTCGAGATGAGCTGGCGCGACCTGGCGCTGTTCATGCTGACGATGAGCGACAACGCGGCGACCGACGTCGTCTTCCACCGGGTCGGCCAGGAGGCGGTGGACCGGGTGCTGGCCGACCTGGGACTGGGCCGCACGCGCCTGGTCGGGTGCTGCGAGGACCTGTTCGCGTCGCTGCTCGCCGACCTCGGGGTGTCCGCCGACGACGACGTCGACGCCGCGCTCGCCGCAGCGACGCCCGAGCAGGTCTGGAAGCTCGCCGTCCTCGACCCGTCACGGACGACCGCGTCGACCCCGCGAGAGATCACCACGCTCCTCGACGCGATCTGGACCGACCGCGCGGCGGCGTCGGAGGCCTGTGCCACGGTCCGAGACATCATGGCGCACCAGGTCTGGCCGCACCGCCTGACGTCGGGCTTCGACGCCGGGGTCACGATCGCCGCCAAGACGGGGACCCTGCCGGCCGTCCGCAACGAGGCCGGCGTCGTCAGCTATCCCGACGGCCGCCGGTACGCGGTGGCCGTGTTCACCCGGGCGGAGTCGCTCGTCGACCGCCAGCCCGCCGTGGACGCCTCGATCGGACGAGCAGCGCGGCTCGCGATCGACCACCTCCGAACCCTCACCCCCACACCTCACGACCTGGCTGGAGGCGGCCAATGAGACCCTCACGGACCCTGCTGACGATGATCGGCGTGACGGCCCTCGCGCTGTCCGGCTGCGGCGGCGGATCGAGCGACGCCGGCAGCGGCGACAGCGGCACGCTCGCCGACGGCAAGACGTTCACGATGTCGGTGGCGACCGACCCCGGCAACCTCGACCCGATGATGACCGTGCTGTCGGTGACCCGGCAGGTCGACCGCTTCCTGTACGGCACCCTCGTGCAGCAGGAGGACGACGGCACGATCGTGGGCAGCCTCGCCGAGAAGTGGGACGCCGACACCACGAAGGCGACCTTCACGCTCCGCGACGGCATCACGTGCTCCGACGGGGCGGCGGTGACCGCCAGCGACGTCGCCGAGAACATCAACTTCATCGCGGACCCGGCCAACAAGTCCCCGCTGAACGGGCTCTGGGTCACCGCGGGCACGAAGGCCACGGCCGACGACGCGACGCGGACCGTCACGGTGACCAGCGGTGCTCCCGACGCGTTCCTGCTGGTGAACCTCGGCACCGTGCCGATCGTGTGCGGCAAGGGGCTCGAGGACCGCAGCGTTCTTGCGAAGGGCGAGTCGGGCACCGGGATGTTCACGATCAGCGAGGTCGTCCCCAACGACCACTACACGCTGAAGAGGCGCGACGACTACACGTGGGGCCCAGGTGACTTCGACCCGGAGCAGAAGGGCCTCCCTGACGAGGTCGTCTTCAAGGTGGTGCCGAACGAGACCACGGCGGCCAACCTGCTGACCTCCGGCGACATCAACGCGGTGTCGATCGCCGGCCCGGACCAGGACCGCCTCCTCGCCCAGGACCTGTTCCACGGCGACCTCGTGAGCCCGATCGGCCAGTTCTACTTCAACCAGGCCGACGGACGGGCGACGCAGGACGAGGAGGTCCGTCGCGCGCTGACGCAGGCGCTCGACCTCGACGAGCTCACGAAGGTCGTCACCGGCGGCAAGGGCAAGCGCTCCGAGGGCATGGTGACGATCGCGCCGAAGCCGTGCTCGATCGACACGGTGTCCGGGCACCTCCCGGACCACGACGACGCCGCGGCGAAGTCCGCGCTCGACGCGGCGGGGTGGACGGCCGGTGCCGACGGCGTCCGGACGAAGGACGGCAAGAAGCTGTCGTTCACGGTGATCTACGGGACTCAGCTGGGCTCCACGATGACCGCGGCCGCCGAGCTCGTCCAGCAGACGTGGAAGGAGCTCGGTGCGGACGTCACGCTCAAGGGGGTCGACAGCCCGGGCCTCAACGAGGTGCTCTTCGGCACCGGTGACTGGGACGTGTCGATGGGCCCGCTGACCGTCGGTCTGCCGAGCCAGATCGTTCCGTTCCTCTCCGGCCCGGTGCCCCCGCAGGGCGTCAACTTCGCGCACATCGAGAACGCGGGCTATACGGAGAGCGTGACCAAGGCGTCGGCGATGGCTGGAGCCGAAGGCTGCGAGAGCTGGGCCGCCGGGGAGTCGGCGCTCTTCGACTCCGTCGACGTCGTCCCGTACGCCGACACCGTCGTCCCGACGTTCGGCAAGGGAGCGGAGTTCGCGGTGAACGACGGCATCGACCCGGCGTCCATCCGCATGTACGAGTGAGCACCCCCCATTGGTGCGTGAGTGGTCACCCGACAGCTGCGGGTGACCACTCACGCACCGACGCCGTCGAGTGAACGAGAGGTTTCGACGATGACCACCGCGACAGTGGCACAGGGCAGAGCGTGGGACAGCCCCTGGCTGTCGTTCGCCGCGCGACGCCTCGGGCGCTTCCTGGTGTCGCTCTGGGTGCTGGTGACGGCGGCCTTCCTGATGATCCACCTGGTTCCGGGCGACCCCGTCCGTGCCTCCCTCGGGATGAACGCCCCGCCCGAGCAGGTCGAGGCGCGCCGCGAGGCGCTCGGCCTGAACGATCCGTTGCTCACTCAGTACTGGGACTACGTCAAGGGCATCTTCAGCGGTGACCTCGGGACGTCGATGATGAGCAACCAGCCCGTGTCGCAGGTGATCAGCGACCGGCTCCCGGCGACGCTGGAGCTGGCCCTCCTCGCGTTCCTGCTCGTCCTCGTCGTGGCGATCCCGCTCGGCGTCACCATGGCGGTCCTGACCCGGGGCGGGCGACGCCGCGGCGCCGAGCTCGGCTTCACCGCGACGTCGGTCCTCCTGGCGGCGATCCCGGAGTTCCTGGTCGCGGTGCTGCTCGCCTACGTCTTCGCGGTCACCCTGGGATGGTTCCCGGTCGCGGGCAACACGGAGCCGGGCGCCGCCGTTCTGCCGGTCGTCGCGCTCGCGATCGGGCCTGCGGCCGTGCTGGCGCGGATCGTCCGGGTCGAGATGCTCGCGGTCCTCGGCAACGACTACATCCGGACGGCCCGCGCCAAGCGGCTCCCGCCGTTCGCCGTCTACGTCCGGCACGCCCTCCCGAACGCGTTGACGGCGACCCTCACGCTCGGCGGCCTGCTCCTCACCGGCCTCGTCGCCGGGACTCTGCTCGTCGAGAACGTGTTCGCGTGGCCGGGCCTGGGCTCGGCGATCGTCGGGTCGATCCTCGACCGCGACTACCCGATGGTGCAGGGGATCGTCCTCGTCTACGGCATCGGCGTCCTGCTGGTGAACCTCGTCGTGGACGTGCTGCTCGCCGTGCTCGACCCGCGCTCCACGATCCGGGAGGCATGATGGCCACGCCCACGGCACTGCGCACGCTCATGACCCGTAGCACGCGGACGACGCGGTGGTCGGCGATCCTCCGGACCCCGCTGGGGGCCTCCGCCGTGATCCTTCTGGGGCTCGTGCTGGCGATGGCGGTCGTGGCGCCGATCCTGTGGGGCGACGAGGCCTCCGCCGTCGACACGGACGCGATCATGCAGGGTCCGTCGAGCGCGCACCCGCTCGGCACGGACGCCCTCGGCCGCGACATCCTCTACCGGGTCCTCGTCGCCACGCGCCTGTCGGTCGGGCTGGCCCTCGCCGCGACCGCGATCGGCGTGACTCTGGGCACGATCCTGGGGGCGGCACCGTCGGTCCTGCCACGCCGCGCCGGCCGGCTCGTGACCTCCGGCGTGAACATCGCCGTCGCGTTCCCGGGCCTCCTTCTCGCCCTGTTCTTCGCGGTGATCTTCGGCGTCGGGACGACGGGTGCGGTGCTCGCGATCGGGCTGGCGACCGCGCCGGGCTTCGCACGCCTCACGCAGACCCTCGCGGCGTCGGTGGCTGGTCGCGACTACATCGCCGCGGCCCGGGTGGCGGGCGTGGGCCGGGTACGGGTGCTGTTCCGTCACGTCCTGCCCAACATCGGCGAGCCGCTCGTCGTCAACGCCACGATCGGAGCCGGCACGGCGCTGCTCGCGTTCGCCGGCCTGTCGTTCCTCGGCATCGGCGTGCAGGCCCCGTCGTACGACTGGGGCCGTCTGCTGGGCGAGAGCCTCAACCGGATCTACACCAACCCCGCCGCGGCGCTCGCGCCCGGCGTCGCCGTGGTGGTCGCGGGCCTGGCCTTCAACCTGTTCGGCGAGACGGTCGCCGCGGTCGTGGGTCAGCGGACGAGGTCGGAGAAGTTCCGGGACGTGCCGCGAACCCGCGCCGCCGTTGCGCCCGAGCCGGTCGAGGCCGGGGTGGTCGACGACGCGCCGGTGCTCCAGGTTGAGAACCTGCGGGTCGCGTTCCCGGCCGGAGACGGATGGACGACGCCCGTCCGCGGCGTGAGCTTCAGCCTGCGTCCTGGGGAGGTCGTCGGTGTCGTCGGGGAGTCGGGCTCGGGCAAGAGCCTCACGGCCCTCGCGGTGTCACGGCTGATCGAGGCCCCGGGGGCGGTCACCGCCGACCGGCTGGACTTCGCCGGCGTGCCGCTGCTCACCACCGACGAGCGTGCCTTGCGCTCGCTCCTCGGCACGTCGCTCGCGATGGTGTTCCAGGACCCGATGACGTCGTTCAACCCGACGCGGCGCATCGGCGGCCAGCTCGCGGAGGTCGCGGTCCAGCACCAGGGCATGAACCGGCGTACGGCGATGGCGCGCGCCGTGGACCGGCTCCGTGCCGTGCGCGTCCCCGCGGCCGAGCGGCGGGCCCACCAGTACCCGCACGAGTTCTCCGGCGGGATGCGCCAGCGCGCCATGATCGGGATGGGCCTGATGGGCAGCCCGCGGCTGGTGGTCGCCGACGAGCCGACGACGGCGCTCGACGTCACCGTCCAGAAGCAGGTGCTGCAGCTGCTCGAGCAGGTGCGGGCGGAGACGCAGGCCGCGATCCTGCTCATCAGCCACGACATCACCGTGGTCTCGCAGACCTGCGAGCGGATCCTCGTCATGTACGCCGGACGCATCGTCGAGGACCTGCCGGCGCGCGACCTGTTCGCGCGTGCTCGGCACCCGTACACGCGTGCTCTGCTGTCGGTCGTCCCCGACCTCGAGTCGGACCGCGACCAGCCGCTGGGCGTCATCCCCGGCCGGCCGCCCGAGCCGGGCAGGGTGCCGCACGGCTGTGCGTTCGCGGACCGTTGTCCCCGCGCGACCGAGCAGTGCCGGACCGACGACCCGGAGCTGCGCGAGGGCATCGCGTGCTGGCACCCGGTCACGGAGCTCCCGGTGCCGGTCGTCGCCGAGGCAGCACGAGGAGAGGTGGTGCGCAGTGAGTGAGCTGCGGTTCGACGACGTCAGCGTGCGCTACGGCAACCGGCGGCACGGCCTGACCGCGGTCGACGGGGTGAGTCTCACCGTGCCCTCAGGCGCGGTCGTGGGTCTGGTCGGCGAGTCCGGCTCGGGCAAGTCGACGCTGGCGCGGACGGCGGTCGGGTTGTCCCCGGTGACCTCCGGGCGCGTCCTGCTCGACGGCACGGACATCGGTCGGCTGCCGCGGGGCCGCCGTCCGATCCAGATGGTCTTCCAGGACCCCTACTCCTCCCTCGATCCCCGCATGACGATCGGCGACTCCATCGCGGAGGCGTTCCCGCGCGGGGCGCACCGCGGAAGGTCCGCCCGGCGTGGCGAGGTCGGCCGGCTGCTCGAGCTGGTCAACCTCGACCCCGACCGCGCGGAGGTCCTTCCCCGCCAGCTGTCGGGTGGCCAGCGTCAGCGCGTCGCGCTCGCCCGGGCGCTGGCGGGACAGCCCGACGTCGTGATCGCCGACGAGATCACCTCCGCCCTGGACGTGTCGGTCCAGGGAGCGGTGCTCAACCTCGTCCGCGACGTCCAGCGTCAGCTCGGTCTCTCGATGCTGTTCATCTCGCACAACCTCGCCGTGGTCCGCTATCTCAGCGACTTCGTGGCGGTGATGTACCTCGGGCGGATCGTGGAGGCCGGACCGACCGACCGCGTCCTCGCCGACCCGCAGCACCCCTACACGCGCGATCTGCTCGGCGCCGCCCCGGCGCGTCACGAGCCCGTCGCCGCCGTGGGGCCGGAGTCCGTCGCCGACGTCGAGCCGCCGGACCCGCACGACCCGCCGCACGGGTGCCGCTACCACCCGCGCTGCCCGGTCGGTCCGCTCGTGGTGGCCGGTCGGGACGTGTGCACGACCGACGACCCGAGCGTCGGGGCCGACCAGCGGCCGCATGATGCGGCATGCCACTTCCCCCTGGGCAAGAGTCCCGTGCCCCCGATCACCGACCTGTCCGGTCGTCCCACTCCGGTGGGGTGATTTCGGACGCCTGTACGAGGCTGTCCGCCCCGTGACACGTAACTCTCAGACCACACCACTCCGATGAAAGGGACCGTGACGTGACCCAGCGCGTGGACATCGACGACCTGTACGACCTCGTGCTGCCCGAGCAGCCGGCCCTCTCTCCGGACGGGAGCACCGTCGCGTACGTGCTGCGGACGACCGACCGCGACGCCGACCGCGACTGCCGCTCGCTGTGGGTGGTGCCGGCCTCCGGCGGCAGCCCGCGACGGCTCACCCGCGGTACGAGCGACAGCTCGCCGGTGTGGTCGCCGGACGGATCGCGCGTGGCGTTCCTGAGGGCCGCCGACGGCCCCGCCCAGGTCTGGGCGATCCCGGTCGACGGCGGCGAGCCCGAGCAGCTCACGTCACTGCCGCTCGGTGCCGGCGAACCGGTGTGGAGCCCCGACGGCTCGCGGCTCGCCCTGTCGGCGCCGGTCGACCTCGAAGCCACCGCGGGTGAGGGCGACGCGGCGCAGAAGGCTCGCGCCACCGCGCCGATCGTGACCGACCGGCTCGGCTACAAGGCCGACGGCGCGGGCTACCTGCGGACGGTGCGCATGCATGTGCACGTCGTGGACCTGAGCACCGGTGCTGCCCGTCAGGTCACGCGCGGTGACTGGCACGCCGGGTCGCCGGCATGGTCGCCGGACGGCACGCGCGTCGCGTTCTCCGCCGCCCGCGACGCCGATGCCGACCTCTCCATGAAGACGCCTGCGTACGTGGTCGACGCTGTCACCCCGAACGCGCAGCCCACGCTCGTCGGCCCGGCGGGCGCCGGCCTCGGCCCGGTCTCCTGGACCGCCGACGCGACGGCGCTGCTCGCGGTGGGCCGTCCGGACACCGCGGTCGGCCACCTCCAGCTGCTGCGCGTCCCGCTCGACGGCGGCGACGTCGTGGATCTGGCCGCGTCGCTCGACCGCAACGTCATGCCCGGCGGCCCCGGCTACCCGGGCGCGCTGCCTCGCCTGAGCGCCGACGGACGTGAGGTGCTGTTCTGCGTCCGCGACCGTGGCTGCACCCACCTGTACGCCGTGGGCGTCGACGGGGGAGAGCCCCGCCTGGTCGTCGGCGGCGCCGGCACCAACGTGTCGGGCATGTCTGCTGCGGGGACCACGGCCGCCGTCGTGCTCGGCACCCCCACCTCGTACGGCGAGGTCGCCGTCGTCGACGTCGCGAGCGGCGACACGCGGAGGGTCACCTCCCTGCAGCGTGACGACCGCGCGCTCTTCGTCCCCGAGGCGCGCGAGTTCGCGATCTCCGACGGCACCGTCGTCGAGGGCTGGCTCGTCCGCGACCCCGACCGCGAGGGCCCGCTCCCGCTGCTGCTCGACATCCACGGCGGCCCGCACAACGCCTGGAACGGCTCCGCCGACGCGGTGCACCTCTACCACCAGGTGCTGGCCGCCAAGGGCTGGGCGGTGCTCCTCCTCAACCCGCGGGCGAGCGACGGGTACGGCGAGGCGTTCTTCACCGCGGCCGTCGGCCGGTGGGGGGCGGCGGACGCGAAGGACTTCCTGGAGCCGCTGGACCAGCTCGTCGCCGACGGCACTGCCGACGCCGACCGGCTCGCGGTGACCGGCTACAGCTACGGCGGGTTCATGACCTGCTACCTGACCAGCCGGGACGACCGCTTCGCCGCGGCCGTGGCGGGGGGAGTGGTCAGCGACCTGACGAGCATGGGCGGCACGTCCGACGCCGGCCACTACCTGGCGGACCTCGAGCTCACCGCCGGTACGGCCGACGCGCGCGAGCACGTGGACCCTCTGTCGCCGCTCACCGAGGTCGGCAGCGTGACCACCCCGACGCTGATCGTCCAGGGCGACGACGACATCCGCTGCCCGGTCGGTCAGGCGGAGCAGTGGTTCACCGCGCTGCGCGAGCGCGGGGTGCCGTCGCGGCTCGTCCTCTACCCGGGCGGCTCGCACCTGTTCATCCTCGCCGGGCGCCCGTCGCACCGCGCGGACTGGAACCGTCGCGTCGTCGCCTGGGTCGAGCAGTACGCCGTCGCACCCGGCACGTCGCGTCGTGTGCCGATCGACCAGGCCCACTGGCAGCGCCGCCTCAGCGAGCTCGCCACGCGTTACAGCGTGCCAGGCGCCGCGCTCGGGATCCTGCGTCTCGGTGACGCTCCGGCGTACGCGCACAGCGGTCTGGTCAACGCTGCGACCGGCGTGGAGGTCACCGATGACACGCTGTTCCAGATCGGCTCGATCAGCAAGGTCTGGACGGCGACCGTCGTCATGCAGCTCGTCGACGAGGGCCTGCTGGACCTCGACGCGCCGATCGTCGAGGTCCTGCCGGAGCTGAGGCTCAGCGACCCCGACGTCGCGAAGCAGGTCACGATGCGCCACCTGCTCACCCACACCAGCGGCATCGACGGCGACGTCTTCACCGACACCGGCCGCGGTGACGACTGCCTCGAGAAGTACGTCGCGGTGCTCGACGAGGCGGGGCAGAACCACCCGCTGGGCGCGACCTTCTCGTACTGCAACTCCGGCTTCAACCTTGCTGGACGCGTCATCGAGAAGCTCACCGGCAAGGTGTGGGACGAAGCCATGCGCGAGCGCCTGTTCGCCCCGCTCGGGCTCGCGAGCACGGGCACGCTCCCGGAGGAGGCGCTGCGGTTCCGGGCGGCGATCGGGCACGTGGGCGAAGGCGACGAGGAGCCGCGACCGGCGCCCGTGTGGGGGTTGCCGCGGTCCGCCGGACCGGCGGGCCTGATCCACGCGACCACCGCCGAGGTCCTCGCGTTCGCGCGGATGCACCTCGAGGGCGGCGCGGCTCCGGACGGCACGCAGGTCCTGAGCGCGGCGTCGACGGCGGCGATGACGGAGCACCAGACCGACCTCCCCGACCCGTACACGCTGGGTGACTCGTGGGGGCTGGGCTGGATCCGTTTCGGCTGGGGCGGCCGCCGTCTCATCGGCCACGACGGCAACACGATCGGCCAGTCCGCGTTCCTGCGGGTCCTGCCCGAGGAGGGCATCGCCGTCACCCTGCTCACGAACGGCGGCAACGCGCGCGACCTTTACGTCGACCTGTACGGCGAGATCTTCGAGACGCTTGCGGGCGTCTCCCTGCCGGAGACGCCCGTCCCGACCGACCCGCCCGCCGTCGTCGACGCCGGCCGCCACCTCGGCACCTACGAGCGCACGGGAGCGCGGATCGAGATCGTCGAGGGTGAGGACGGTCTCGTGCTGCGGCACACCGCGACCGGCCCGCTCGCCGCACTGGTCGAGGACCCGTCGCAGGAGCTGGCGCTCGTCCCGATCGAGGACGACCTGTACGCGATGCGGATGCCGGGCTCGGAGAACTGGACCAACGTCGTGTTCTACACGCTGCCGACCGGTGAGCAGTACGTCCACTTCGGGGCGCGGGCCACGCCGAAGGTCGCCTGATGCGCGACACCGTGGCGCTCGACACCGTGTCGCTCGACGCCGTGCTCCTCGACATCGAACGTCTCGTCCGGTGCGAGTCGCCGTCGGACGACCTCGCCGCCGTCGCTCGCAGCGCCGAGGTCGTCGCGGAGATCGGGACCCGGCTCCTCGGCGTCGCGCCGGAGACGATCGTGGTCGAGGGCTGCACCCACCTGCGGTGGCGCTTCGGCGCGGTGCCCCGGGTGCTGCTGCTGGCGCACCACGACACCGTGTGGCCGGTCGGCTCGCTCGAGACCCACCCGTACGAGGTGCGCGACGGCGTGATGCGAGGCCCGGGCTGCTTCGACATGCTGACCGGCCTGGTGATGGCGCTCCATGCGGTCGCCGCACTCGACGACCGCGACGGCATCACGCTGCTCGTCACCGGTGACGAAGAGCTCGGCTCGCCGACGTCGCGTGCGCTGATCGAGGAGGAGGCCCGCGGATGCGCGGGAGCGCTCGTGCTCGAGGCGTCGGCCGACGGCGGCGCGCTCAAGACCGAGCGCAAGGGGGTCTCCCTGTACGAGCTGGTCGTGGAGGGACGTGCGGCGCACGCGGGGCTCGAGCCGGAGAAGGGCGTCAACGCGGCGGTCGAGGTCGCGCACCAGGTCCTCGCGGTAGCGGCGATGGGCGACTCGGCGGCGGGCACGACGGTGACCCCGACCGTGGTCCGCGCCGGCACGACGACCAACACTGTCGCTGCGGGCGGGTCGATCGCGATCGACGTCCGGGTGCGCACGGTCGCCGAGCAGGACCGCGTCGACCGGGCGGTGCACGCGCTCCGGCCCGTGCTCGACGGCGCGCGGATGTCCGTACGTGGCGGGCCCAATCGTCCGCCTCTCGAGGCGACCTCCTCGGCGGCCCTCTTCGCCCGGGCCTCGCGCATCGCGTCCGGGCTGGGCCTCGCCGCGCCGACGTCGGCAGCCGTCGGCGGGGCGTCGGACGGGAACTTCACCGCCGGGGTCGGCACTCCGACGCTCGACGGCCTGGGTGCCGTCGGCGGGGGTGCGCACGCCGACGACGAGCACGTCGTCGTCGGGCAGGTCGCCGACCGGACCCGGCTGCTGGCCGCGCTGGTCGCCGACCTGCTGAAGGACGGCTGCGAGCCGGCGACGCCCGCCCGGCTCGACGAAGGGGTACACGCATGACGATGACCAGGCCCGACGACCTCGCGACGGATCTCGTCCCCGAGACGACGGCCGCGCCCGCCGTCCGCGATGCGATCGAGGCGGCGGGAGCGGCCGCGCGACGCGCCGGCGTCCATGTCCGCCAGCTCGACAGCAACGCGCAGTTCGCCCAGGTGAGTGCGCTGTTCGAGGTGATCTGGCGCCCGGACGGCACGAGCCTGCCGGTGACCGGCGAGCTGCTGCGGGCGCTGACGAAGGCGGGCGGGTACGTCGGGGGAGCGTACGACGGCGACGAGCTCGTCGGTGCCTGCATGGGCTTCTTCGCCCCGCCCGCGCAGCGGGCGATGCACAGCCACATCGCCGGGGTCTCGCCGCGGATGCGCGGCCGCAACGTCGGTTTCGCCCTCAAGGTGCACCAGCGGGCCTGGTCGCTCGCCCACGAGACGACCGAGATCTCGTGGACGTTCGACCCGCTCGTGCGCCGCAACGCGTACTTCAACCTCAGCAAGCTCGCGGCGACCCCCGCGGAGTACCTCGCCAACTTCTACGGCCCGATGAACGACCGGATCAACGGCAGCGACGACACCGACCGGCTCCTCGTCAGCTGGGACCTCGCGTCGGACCAGGTCGCGGCGGCGTCCGGCGGACGGCACCCGCTCGCCGACGCCGAGGCGGCACGGGCCGCGCACGCCACCATCGCGGTCGGGGAGTCCCCGACGGGCGCACCGGTCGTACGGCGCGTGCACGGGCCGACCGTCCTGGTCGCGGTCCCGTCCGACATCGAGGCGCTCCGCGCAGAGCAGCCCCGCGCCGCGGCGGGATGGCGTACGGCCGTCCGTGACGCTCTCGGCGGGATGCTCGCCGACGGCGCGCGGATCCGAGGGTTCGACCGCAGCGGCTACTACATCGTGGACAGGGAAGGTTCGTCATGAAGCTCACCGGAGTCGAGATCCGGACCATCGCGATGCCCCTCGTGGCGCCGTTCCGGACGTCGTTCGGCACCGAGACCGTCCGAGAGGCGTTGATCCTGCGTGCCGTCACGCCGGACGGGGAGGGCTGGGGCGAGTGCGTCGCGATGAGCGATCCCCTCTACTCCTCGGAGTACGTCTCGGCCGCCGCTGACGTGCTGCAACGGTTCCTCGTCCCGGCGCTCGGCCAGGTCGAGGACCTCGACGCCCCCGCCGTCGCTCCGACACTGGCGCCGTTCAAGGGACACCGGATGGCCAAGGCCGCCCTCGAGATGGCGGTGCTGGATGCGGAGCTGCGAGCGGAGGGGCGGTCGTTCGCACGCGAGCTCGGTGCCGTGCGCGACCGGGTGCCCTGCGGCGTGTCGGTCGGGATCATGGACTCGATCCCCGCGCTGCTCGACGCGGTCGCGGGCTATCTCGACGCCGGCTACGTCCGGATCAAGCTCAAGATCCAGCCGGGCTGGGACGTCGAGCCGGTCCGTGCGGTGCGTGCGCGCTTCGGCGAGGACGTCCTGCTGCAGGTCGACGCCAACACCGCCTACACGGTCGCCGACGCACGCCACCTCGCGCAGCTCGACCCGTTCGACCTGCTGCTGATCGAGCAGCCGCTGGACGAGGAGGACGTCCTCGGGCACGCCGAGCTCGCGAGGCAGCTGCGCACGCCGGTGTGCCTCGACGAGTCGATCGTGTCGGCGCGTGCGGCGGCCGACGCGATCCGCCTCGGCGCCTGCTCGATCGTGAACGTGAAGCCCGGCCGCGTCGGCGGATACCTCGAGGCGCGGCGCATCCACGACGTCTGCGCGGCGCACGGCGTCCCAGTGTGGTGCGGCGGGATGCTCGAGACCGGCATCGGGCGCGCGGCGAACCTGGCGCTCGCCGCGCTCCCGGGATTCACCCTGCCCGGCGACACGTCCGCCTCCGACCGGTACTACCGGACCGACATCACAGAGCCCTTCCAGCTCGACGGGGGCACCCTCGCGGTGCCGAGCGGGCCGGGCCTGGGGGTCGAGCCGGTCCCCGAGGCCCTCGACGAGGTCACCACCTCCACCACGTGGATCCCGCTCTGAGCGACCCCTCTTGTCGCGCACGACGAAGCCGTTCTACGGTTTCGTCGTGCGCGACGAATCTCTGCAGGGCCACGGGCCACTAGCGTCCGTGGCGTGCTCGTCCCGGTGACCACCAGCCCCAGAGCCAGCCTCGGACGCGTCCTCGAGGACCTCGGCACGACGCTCCTCGACCTCGTGTGCGGCGATCCCGACCGCGTGGACCACATCGGCGCCGTCGTCATCCACGACCCGCTCGACGAGTCGCTGCCTCCCGGCCGGGCGATGGTCCTCGGCGTCGGCCTGCGCGAGCCCGACGACATCGTGCGCCTCCTCGACACGCTCGGCGAGCACCGTGCGGCAGGGCTGGTCGTCCGCGCACCGGTCGTCGTCGACGCGGCGTGCGCCGAGGCGGTCGAGCGCTCGGGCGTCGCGCTCCTCGGGCTCACCCGCGGGGCGTCGTGGGCGCAGCTCGCCGCCATGCTGCGGTCGCTGATCGCCGAGGGCGACGTCGGTGCCGCAGAGCACGAGACGCTGGGCGGGATGCCGTCGGGCGACCTGTTCGCCCTCGCCAACGCGATCGCGACGCTGCTCGACGCCCCGGTCACGATCGAGGACCGCAGCTCCCGGGTGCTCGCGTTCTCCGGTCGGCAGGACGAGGCCGACCCGTCGCGCGTCGAGACGATCCTCGGCCGTCAGGTCCCGCAGCGCTTCACCCGGATCCTCGAGGACCGCGGCGTGTTCCGCGACCTCTACCGCAGCCAGGAGCCGGTCGTCGTCGAGCCGGTCGACGCGGACGGCGACTTCGCCATCCCGCGGGCCGCGCTCGCGGTCCGCGCCGGCGACGAGATCCTGGGGTCGATCTGGGCTGCGGTGCGCGAGCCGCTGTCGGCCGAGCGCTCGCAGGCGCTGCAGGACGCGGCGAAGCTGGTGGCCCTCCACATGCTGCGGCTGCGGGCAGGGGCCGACGTCGAGCGGCGGCTGCGCGCCGACCTGGTGGCGACCGCGCTCGAGGCCGGGGCGGGTTCGGCCGAGGCGATGGCACGCCTGGGGCTGGCCGACCGGGCGAGCCTGGTCATGGCGCTCGTGCCGCAGGAGTCCGCCGCCGACGAGGGTCCGACGGCCACCCACGCCCAGCTCGTCGCCGAGCGGCAGCGCCTCGCCGACGCGTTCGCGATGCACCTCAGCGCCGTCTACCCGCGCTCGGCCGCGGCGCTGATCGGGGACGTGACCTACGGCATCGTCGGTGTCCGCGAGGACCGCCCGGACGCCGAGGAGCGTGCCGTCCACGTCGCCACCGAGTTCCTCGACCGCATCGGGTCCAGCCGGCGGCTGCTGATCGGCGTCGGCCCGGTCGCGTCCGACCACGTCGCGCTCGCGCGCTCGCGCTCGGGCGCCGACCGTGCGTTGCGCGTCCTCCGCCAGGGGGCCTCGACCCAGCAGGTCGCGCGGATCACGGACGTGCATGTCGAGGCGCTGCTGATCGAGCTCACCGACCTCGCGGCCGCGCGGGGCGACCAGCTCGCGGGGCCGGTCGCACGCCTGGTGGAGTACGACGAGAAGCGCGGCGCCCGGCTCGTCGAGACGCTGCGCGCGTGGCTCGACGCGTTCGGTGACGTGATCGCGGCGTCGGCTGCGGTCTACACCCACCCGAACACCTTCCGCTACCGGCTGCGGCGGCTTGCCGAGGTGGGCGGGTTCGACCTCGGCGATCCGGATGCACGGTTCGCGGCGATGCTCGAGCTGCGGCTCATGTCCCGGGCTGAGACCCCTCCGGCGGAGGCACCCTGACGAGCACGGGGACCCGCTGGACGTGGCTGTTGGCCATGCCCTGACGGTTCCAGCGCTGGCTGACCGGCTGTGTACGACCGTCGGCGTCCGTCGCCCGCACGCACAGCTCCGTACGGCGCGGGGTGGCGTGCCAGACGAACGACCAGCGCTGCCACTCGTACGCCTCTCCGGGCGGGGCGACCTCGGCGTCGGCCCACGAGTCGCCGCCGTCGGTGCTCACCTCGACCCGGGCGATCGGGGCGTGGCCCGACCAGGCCCGCCCGGTGAGGACGTGCGTGCCCTCGTCGACGACGCGCGTCCGGGTCTGGAAGTCCGGGAACCCGGGCGGCTTCATCAGCGCCCGCGGCTCGATGCGGGTGACCGGCTCTCCGGGATCGGTGCGGTCCTGCTTGATCCGGTACGCCGTGGCGTTCTGGAACCCGGTGAACACGTGGTCGATCACCGTGATCCGGACGAGCCACTTCACGTACGTCATGCCGTACCACCCCGGGACGACCAGGCGCACGGGCGCGCCGTGCTGTGGCGGTAGGGGTTGGCCGTTCATCGTGGTGGCGAGGAACGCCTCGTCGCGGGCGACCTCCTCCAGCGACAGCGCCCGCTGGTAGTCCTGCTCGATCCCGCGCTCGACCCCGTGGTCGGCTCCGGTGAAGACGACCGCCTGAGCCCCGGGGAGGATGCCGGCGCGGTCGAGCAGCGCCGAGAGGCGCACCCCGGACCACTCGGCGGTGCCGACGGCCTCGTCGAGCCACGGCTGACTGATCGGGCGGGGTGAGGTCCGGGCGCGTCCGTTGCCGGCGCACTCCAGCGTGACGCGCCGGGTGACGCGGTCGGCCTCGCCCAGCCCCTCCAGCGCCTCGAGGTCCAGGCTCAGAGGGTGGTCGACGTGCCCGTCGATCTCCAGCCGCCAGGTGGCCGGGTCCAGGAGCGGGATGTCGTAGTGCACGAGCACGTAGTGCAGGCCTGGCGGAGTCACATCCAGGTCGAGCATCTCCAGCGGCATGCCGTGGTTACGGGTCGCCAGGCGCAGCTCGTCCAGCGAGATGGCGTCGTCCTCCGCGAGCCGTGCGGGCGGACTCGTACGGTCGTCGATGCTCGTCATGGCGGGCCCCCTCCCCGCCCGGCATATCACCGCTGGACGGTCGACGTCCACGGTCGTGCACGCAAACGTCGTCGCCAGCGGTCCGGCCGATCGACTAGCGTCCGCCGCATGACCGTGCACCTGCGACGTCTCGAGCCCGCCGACCTCGACGGCGTGGTCGCTCTGTCGCTGCGGGCGTGGGAGCCGGTGTTCGCGTCGATGGCAGCCGTGCTCGGCCCGCGGCTCGACGCGATGGTCAACCCTGAGTGGCGGACAGGCCAGGCGGCCGCGGTCCGCGCCGTGTGCGAAGAGCGGAGCGCGTACGTGTACGTCGCCGACCTCGGCGGTGACGTGGTCGGGTTCGCGGCCGTCGCGCTGCACGGCGACGCGGCGCCGGAGCCGGGCAGCGGCGAGATCGAGATGATCGCGGTCGACCCCGAGCACCAACGGTGTGGCGTCGCCCGGCGCCTCATCGACCACTGCACGGATGTCATGGTCGAGGAGGGGTGCCGGTTCGCGGTCGTCGCGACCGGGGGAGACCCGGGCCACGCGCCGGCACGGGCGGCGTACGAGGCGGCGGGCTTCACGGGTCTCCCGCTGGTGCGGTACTACAAGGCACTGCCGGCTGGTTGAGCGAGGGCCGACGCGGCGGCGCTCGCTCGACCAGCGGGTGTCACATGTCCCGGTAGCGCTTCGCCTCGCCGATCTTGACCTTGAGCTCGTCGGCGTCGAACGGCGCCACGTATCCCGGGGTGTCGCGCTGGATGCGCCACCCCTCGGCCAGCGGCCCGAGGTCGACCACGTCGAATCCGGCGGCGTCGATGAACGCGGCGACGGTCGCCCGCGCCTCGGCGTCGTCGCCGGCGATCGCGAGGGCGCGGCGGCCCGGGGTGCCGGCCGGCTTGGCGTGCTCGGTGATGTGCGGCGCCGCGATGTGGTTGAAGGCCTTCACGACCTTCGACTCGGGGAGGTGACGCTGGAGGAGCTCGGAGACGGTGGTCGACTCGTCGTCCAGCTCGGCGATCTGGCCGTCGCGCTGCGGGTAGTAGTTGTTGGTCTCGATCACGACCTTGCCCACGAGCGGCGCGACGGGGACGGTCGGGATCGCGGCCAGGGGCGTCGTGACGACCGCGATGTCCGCCGCCTCGGCCGCCTCCTGCGGCGTGCCGGCGCGGGCCTTCGGGCCGAGCTCGGCGACGAGGTCCTGGAGGGTCTCCGGGCCGCGCGAGTTGCTCAGCACGACGTCGTATCCCTGGGCGATGGCCACACGCGCCAGCTGGCTGCCGATGTGACCGGAACCGATGAGTCCGATGGTGGTCATGGAGGCGGGCAACTCCCCGCGGCCGGGTCGTATTCCGTCCGGGTCAGGACGCGAGGTGCAGGCGCCGCCCGGTGGGACCGTCGCCACGGACGATGCGCACGGCGCCGCCGGCGGCCTTGGTGCGCGGGACGTCGAAGAGGACCGAGACGTGCTCCCTGGCGTACGGCGCGACGACGACCTCGTCCGCGGGCCACAGCGCGGGATCGGCGGGCTCGTGCTGGGTGCCGTCCGCCGCGAGGAACACCGCCGGCACGACCGAGACCGCAACCGGGCTGTCCCCGCGGTTGCTCACCTCGACGTCCGCCACCACGAAGACGTGGTTGGGGCTGGGGCGGCGCCCGTCGATGGTCCGCCGCACTGCTGAGCCGACGACGGTCAGGTCGATGCCGTACACGCTCGTGCTCCTTCGCTCGAGACTTGCGCAGCACGCGTCCGAGAACGTGCCGCTCCTTCACTTGTACAACGTCCGGGGGTCGCGCACATGACGCGGGTCCGGCGTGTGAAACCGGTCATAGTGGTCAGCGGAGCGGCGTCACGGGACGAGGAACTGGAAGGGCGCCGGCTGCAGCGTCGTCGCGGTCCCGATCGCATAGGTCCACACCACGAGCTCGCCGGGGTCGCACGAGATCCGCGACGTGCTGCGGTCGGGATTGATCGCGACGACGGTCCGGTCCGCGCTCGTGACGACGGCCGAGACGAGCCGCGACTGGGCGATCGGCGTACGGAAGGTGACGCAGTACGCGCCGCCGGCGACGCCGGTCGGACGGGCCGCCAGGACGTTCGGCGACCCCGACACCAAGGCGCCGGACGCCGAGACGAACCCGTACGCCGTGGCGGTGCCTGCCGGACCGCGGGCACCGGTCGCTCCGCGAGCACCCTGCGGACCACGGACGGCGACCCTCTTCTTCTTCGCGCCCTTCGGGCACCTGCTCTTGGCCGAGGCCCCGACCACGACGTTCTTCTTGGTGAGGCAGACCTTGACGCCGGCGGATCCGGCGCTGACGCGGACCCCGTCGGTGGCGACGGCGGTGCTTGCGCCGATGACGGCGACGCCGACGGTGGCGGCAGCGGTGACGAGGACAGGACGTGCGCGCATGGAGGCTCCTGGAGGAGGGCGGGACGGAGGCCGGCCCCGAGCCGCCGGTGGCTCATTCTTGCGATTCCGGGGGTCGCGGGGCTTCCGGCTGGCTGCCCGAGCCGCGAGACGTCGTGACGGTGTCGCAATCGTGCCGATCAGAACTCTCCACCTGCACGTCGTCTTTGCCTACCGTCCTGGGGACGTGAACACGACGTGAACGGAGGACGGGATGCTCGGGGCCCACGAGGGACTGACGCGGCGACGCCTGCTCGGGGGAGTGGCGGCCGGCGCCGTCGCTGCTGCGGTGGCGCCGTGCCTCCCGGCGGCGGCCTCCGCCCGCGAGGCTGCGACCACCACGGCCACGACCGCCACGGCCACGACCGCCACGGCCACGTCACGCGGGGCCCGACCGAACGTGCTCCTGGTCCTCCTCGACGACCTCGGGTGGGGCGAGCTCGGCGTCTACGGCCAGGACCGCATCCGCACCCCTGCCATCGACGGGCTCGCGCGACGCGGGGCACGGTTCACCCAGGCGTACGCGACCCCGACCTGCGCGCCGTCGCGCGCGGCGCTGATGCAGGGCCGCCACAGCGGGCACGCGAGCGTCCGCACGAACGGTCAGGCGACGGGCGGTCTGCGCGCCGACGACGTGACGGTCGCCGGGGTCCTGCGCGAGGCGGGCTACCGCACCGCGCTGATCGGCAAGTGGGGCCTGGGACGCGACGCCGCGGACAGTCCGAGCCACCCGAACCGGCAGGGCTTCGACCACTTCTTCGGCTACATCGATCAGCGCCAGGCGCACGACTACTGGCCGGCGCACCTGTGGCGCAACCACCGGCGGGTCTCCTACCCCCGCAACCGCGGGGCGGACGTCACCTACGCGCCGCGCCTGTTCACCGAGGAAGCGCTGCGCTACGTCGACCGCGCCGCGCGCGACGGCGCGCCGTTCTTCCTGACGCTCGCCTACAACACGCCGCACGCTCCGAACGTCGCGCCGCGGCGCGCGCCGTACCGCAATAAGCGGTGGCCGAAGGGCGAGCGCAACCATGCCGCCCAGATCACCTGGACGGACACGCAGATCGGCAAGGTCGTCCGCCGGCTGCGGCGCCGCGGGCTGCTCGACGACACGCTCGTGCTGGTGACCAGCGACAACGGGCCGCACCGCGAGGGAGCGACGTACGGCCGCGTCGGCAGCACGCTCCACCACCGGGTCGAGTTCTTCGACAGCAACGGTCCGCTCCGCGGGGCGAAGCGGTCGCTGTACGAGGGCGGGATCCGGGTGCCGCTCGTCGCCCACCTCCCGCGCTCGCTGCGCCAGGGCTCGACGTTGCGGCGCGGCGCGGTGATCAGGACGCCGGTCGCGTTGTGGGACCTGTTCCCGACGTTCGTCGATCTCGCGCGGGCGGAGACTCCGCCCGGCCTGGACGGCGTCTCGCTGGTGCCGCTGCTGCGCGGGCGTTCGCTGAGCGCGCGGCCGTACCTCTACTGGGAGTCGCACGACCGCGGCTACGACCAGGCGGTGCGCTGGGGCCAGTGGAAGCTCATCCGGCGCTCGGGCGGGCGCCGCGAGCTGTACGACCTGCGGCGCGACAAGCGGGAGCGCAAGAACCTGGCCGCCCGCCGGCCCGAGATCGTCCGGGTCGGCGAGCGGCTCATCGACAGGTCGGTGACCCCGCGCTAGCCGGTCAGCTGTTCCTCCGGGGTGCGTCGGCACACGGCAAGAGGTGCAGGGCCGCCCGGGTCGGACCGCCACCGGGCTTGGGCGAAGCCACCTCCGCTAGGACGAAGCACCGGCCGTAGGCGTGGCTTCGTCCTAGCTGGAGTGGCTTGGTGGCTGGTTGCTACTCGGCCCTCTCGTACGCGTAGTAGGCGGTGCCGAGCTTCGGGCCCCACTCCACGGTCAGTGGCGGCTCCGGCGGGGACGCGGGATCGCGCAGCGGGAACCCGCCGTTCAGGACGGGACCCCACTCCACGGTCAGGAACGACTCGCTCACGACCAGGCCTCCTCGGCGACCAGCGGATCGTTCGACAGCTCCGGCGGCACCGACTCGACCGCGGGCGCGCCGCGACGGGCGACCGGCGGCTGGACGACCGGGTCCGCCGGCGCCTTCCCGTGGTACTCCGGGTGTGCGTCCTGGAAGTCGAGCGCGGCCTGGATGATCTCCGGCTCGCTGAACCGCGGTCCCCAGAACGCGGCGTTGATCGGCAGGCCAACCGTGCTGTCGTACCCGATCGGGAACGTGACCATCGGCCACGTCAGCGCGTTGGGCAGCTGGTAGAACGTCCGGTAGTTGCGCAGCTGCGTCCCTCCGAACCGCGGCCCGATCTGCGCACCGATGGGGAGGACGAGCATGAAGTCGATCCCCGCGTCGTCGAGCGCCTTCTGGTAGTTGGTCTGCAGCGTGCGACGGCGACGCTCGCCCTCGTCGCGCACGGACGCCGGGATCTTGCCCGCGTTGGCGGTGGCGGTGTCGAAGTCACCGAACTGACGGCGCAGCGCCGCCTCGTTCTCCGGGTACGCCGCCGCGAAGCCCTTCACGGCCTCCCAGTAGCGGATCTCGTAGCGGTTCGGGCTGAGCACCGCCGTCGCGGGACTGACGACCGTGCCGTCGGGCAGCGGAAGCCTCTCGGAGGTCCGGAAGTACGGGTCGTTCTCCGGCTTGGTGACGTCCAGCCCGTCGAACTCGACCACCTTCGCGCCGAGGGAGCGGAGCTGGTGCTTGAACCGCTCGAACGCGGCGAGGTAGTCGGCGTCGTACGTCGCGGCGGGCGCGGTGCCCGTGCCGCCGCCCGACATCCAGTCGGTCTGCGGGACGCCGATGGTGGTGCCGGCCAGCGGCTTGCGACCGGGGCGGGCGGACGTCGGGATGTCGGGGAACGGGATCGGGGCCGACAGCGTGAGCGGGTCGTTCTCCCCGTCGGGACCGGCCATGACGGAGAAGATGATCGCCGCATCGCGGACGCTGCGGGCGATCGGCCCGAGCACGTCGTACCCGGGGGAGAGCGGCATGACGCCCGCGGTCGACGACGCGCCGAGGGACGGCTTGATGCCGCTCGCGCCGTTCGCGGCCGACGGCATGATGATCGAGCCGCCGGTCTCCTCGCCGATCGCGGCGGCCGCGAGGCGTGCGACCGGTGCGACGCCGGATCCCTGGCTCGAGCCGCCGGGGATGTAGTCCTTGTTCCACGCGTTGCCCGCGAAGGTCCCCGAGATCGAGCCCGAGAACGCCGAGGCGATGGTGTGCCCGATGATGACCGCGCCCGCCTCCCGCAGCTTCGCGACGACGGTGGAGTCCTTGCGCGCCACGTTGCCCGAGTAGGCGTGGGTGCCGTTCTTCGCCTCGAGTCCCTTGACGCCGACCGAGTCCTTGATGCCGAAGGGGATGCCGAGCAGCAGCGGCAGGTCCTTGCTGCGGGGTGTGCTGCGGAGCTGCTTGTCGGCGGCGGCTGCCTGAGCGAGCGCGCCCTCGCGGTCGACCCGGACGAAGGCGTTGTAGCCGCCGTTGTCGCCGTAGGTCTCGAACGGCCCGTTGAGCGCGTCGATCCGCGCGAGGTAGGCCTCCGTGATCTCGGTGGAGGTCAGCCGGCGCGCGCGCAGGAGGACGATCATCTCGGCGACCTCGTAGTCCACGACGCGCTTGCGCTTCGGGATGTCGGAGATGTGGGGGAGGCCGTCGTTGATGCGGTCGAGCACGGCCCCCGGCGGGGCGGCCTCGGCGGTGGCCGTGCCGGCGACGGTCGCCACGGCGACGCCGCCCGCGACCACGGCGGAACGGCCGAGGAGAGATCGGCGGCTGAAGCCCGCGGTCTGCGGCGCCGAGGAGGGTGATGCGGTGGGTGACAAGCGAGTGCTCCGATCCGAGAGACAGAGTGACGTCGTCACGCTGGCACCCGTCCGGAGCCCCTCGCTAGATCGTTGAAGGCGAAATAATCGCCCCGCAACAAGAATTCATCAGCCGGTAATTGGGCCCTTCACGAGCAACCGGCTCACGACCGGCAGGTGGTCCGACGCGTCGGTGACCTGGGTGAGCACACGCGTCGTGAGCGGCTTCGCCGACGGCGTCGTGAAGAGGTAGTCGATCCGGCTCTTCGGAACGTCGGTCGGGTACGTCAGGCCGTCGCCGCGCCCGGAGACCGTCCACGCGTCGGTCAGCACGTCGTTCAACGTGCCGATCTCCGGCGCGTCCGGGAGCGCGTTGAGGTCGCCCACCAGCACGGTCGGCTCCTGCCGTTCCACCACGGCGGCGATCTCGGCGGTCTGGGCGATCCGGTCGGTCTGCGAGCTGGCCGCGAGGTGCGTGTTGAGCACGGTCAGCCGCGTACCGCGAACGTCGATCTCGGCCGCGAGGAGGCCGCGCTGCTCCTGGTTCGGTGAGCGCGACAGCCAGGTGTTGGACCAGTCGAGGATCGGGTAGCGCGACAGGATCGCCGTGCCGTACTGGATCCGCGGCTGTCCCGCGGCCGGCGGGTCCCGGTCGATGTTCGCGCCGAACACCACCTCGTACCCGAGCAGGTCGGCCAGCTCCGCCGCCTGGTCCGCCCAGTCGCTGCGGGCCGAGTAGTGACGGTCGACCTCCTGCAGCCCGACGACGTCGGCACCGCTGTCGCGGATCACGCCGGCGATGCGCTCGAGGTCGACGAGGCCGTCGGCACCGGCTCCGTGATGGATGTTGAACGTCATCACGTCCACCACCCGCGCCGCCCTGCCGTTCCCGTTGCCGTGCCCGCCGTCGTCCGAGGCGGCGCCCGCCGCGCCCGTCATCTGCAGCACCGCCGCGAGCAGCAGCGCCGTCACGGCCACGACCCGCGTGACCCAGCTTCCGAGGCTCAGAGAAGTCTTCATGCCGACGAGCCTGCTGGCCGCGAGCGACACCGGAGCGAGAGCCGGGTGAACGACGGATGACGACAAATCGAGGTCCTTCGCGTCGCGGTCGGGCGCACCCTGGGAGAACGCGCTGCGGGGGCGGCGCACGACGAGGTGAGAGGCATGAACGAACCCGCACCAGAAGTGGTGGCCGAACAGGAAGAGCTCGAGGACACCGGAAACTACCCCGACCCGGACGACGGACCGCAGGACGACATCGAGCAGGCGAGCCTGCCGCAGTACGACGACGACCTGATCGCGGGCGTGACGCTCGAGGAGGACCAGGTCGACGTCGACGAGCCGAGCGACGACGACCTCGACGACGAGGAGGCCGTGTCATGAGCGGCAGCGCGAGGAAGCTGCTCAACTGGGCGGCTGAGCAGGTGAGGACTCTGGAGCGGCCCGAGGGCTCGAACAAGAACCCGTACGCCGACATCGCCGGCCACGCGAACGGGCAGCCGTGGTGCGCGACCTTCATCGTCGCCGGGCTCAAGAAGAACGACATCCCGCTCGTCGACGGCACGAACTCCGCCTTCACCCCGACGATGCAGAAGGGCTTCAAGCAGGCTGGGCGCCTCCACGACCGGCCGCGCGCCGGCGACGTCGGCTTCGTGTTCTATCCCGAGCTCGGGCGGATCGGGCACGTGTTCTTCGTCGAGAAGGTCGACGGCGACTTCGTCAAGACGATCGAGGGCAACACCAACCTCGACGGGAGCCGGACCGGCATCGGCGTCTTCCGCCACCGGCGGCGGTGGCGCGGGACGGACCGGATCCGCGGGTTCGGTCGCCCGAGGTACGCGGCCGACGGGACGTCGGACACCGGACGCGCCGGCGGCGGCGGGACGGGCGTGCCGGTCGTGCACGTCAAGGCGCTCGAGCGCGCCGCGAAGCACGACGCGCCCGGTCGTGAAGGGGCCACGATCCATCCGCGCCAGGTGCGGATCGTGGAGGCGGCGCTCCTCGCGGAGGGCCTGCTGTCGGCCCGGTTCGCGAAGGACGGGTCGTTCGGCACGAAGACGATCCGGGCCTACTCCCAGTGGCAGAAGCGGCTCGGCTTCACCGGGGACGACGCCAACGGCATCCCGGGGCTCGACAGCCTGCGGGAGCTCGGGCGGCGCCACGGCTTCAAGGCGCGCCCCTGAGCTGAAGGACCGCTCGACGATAATCGGACCGTGCGCCTGCTGCTGCTCTCGAACTCGACGCTCCACGGACAGGCGTACCTCGCGCACGCCCGCGAGGCGATCGAGGAGCACGTCCCGCGCGGAGCCACGCTCGCCTTCGTGCCGTACGCCCTCGCCGACCACGACGCGTACACGGCGAAGGTCGCCGACGCCCTCGGCCCGCTCGGCGTGGCCGTCCGGGGTGCGCACGCCGGCGGCGACCCGAACGCGGTCGTGGCGCAGGCCGACGCCGTGTTCGTGGGGGGCGGCAACACGTTCCGCCTGCTGCGGGCGCTGCAACGCACCGGTCTCCTCGACACGATCCGCGACCGGGTGCGCGCCGGCGTCCCGTACCTCGGGTCGAGCGCGGGCACGAACGTCGCCTGCCCGACGATCCGCACCACCAACGACATGCCGATCGTCGAGCCGAACGGGTTCGCCGCGCTCGGGCTGGTCCCGTTCCAGATCAACGCGCACTTCCTGGACGCCGATGCGGCGAGCACCCACATGGGCGAGACCCGCGAAGAGCGTCTGGAGCAGTTCCTCGAGGAGAACGACGTCCCGGTGCTCGCGATGCGCGAGGGGGCGTGGCTGCGGGTCGGCGACGGCTCGGCCGACCTCGGCGGCACGACGGCATCCCGGCTCCTCCGGCGCGGCGAGGCGCCGGTCGAGCTCCCACCGGGCACGGACGTGGGCGGTCTGCTGCAGACACCCGCGCGGTACGACGCCTGAGCCGCGCCACCGGTCTAGCGTGGCGACGTGGACCTCGTCCGGTACGCCCTCGTCCTCGCGCTGCTGACGGTCGTCACCCTCGTCGTGATGACCTGGGCAGGGGTCCGGCTGCGCACCGACGCCGTCGTCGCGACGGTCCGCGCGCTCGTCCAGCTCGGCCTGATCTCGCTCGTCATCGCATGGGCGTTCCGTCATCCGGCCGCGGCGGCCGCGCTGCTCGTCGTGATGCTCGCCGCCGCCGCGTTCACGTCCACGCGGCGGATCGGTCTCGGGTACGCCACGTACCCGATCGCGCTCGTCGCGATCCTCTGCGGCGCGACCGTCACGGTCACCCCGGTGATGGCGCTCGACATCCTCCCCGGAGGCGCGGAGATGGTCGTGCCGTTCGCGGCGCAGGTGATCGGCGGTGCGATGGTGGCCGCGTCGCTGTCCGGGCAGCGGCTGCGCGACGACGTGACCGACCGCTGGGGCGAGATCGAGGCCGGGCTGGCGATCGGGCTCACCCCGCGCCAGTCGGTGTCGGAGTTCGGGCCGAGGGCGGTCGCCCGGGCCCTCACGCCGGGGCTCGACCAGACCCGGGCCGCCGGGCTCGTCACGCTCCCCGGCGCGTACGTCGGGCTGCTGCTCGGCGGGGCCTCGCCGTACGAGGCGGCCCTCGTGCAGACGCTGGTGCTCGTCGGGCTCCTCGCCGCGCAGAGCGTGTCGGCGACGCTCGCCGTCGTCGGGTTGTCGGGGCGGCTGGGGGAGCGGCGACCCGAGCCAGTCACCGCGTGAGCCTCACGCCGGGCGGAAGCACCGCTCGTACAGGGCCTCCACCTCGCTGGCGAGCTCCTCGACCGGACCCTCGACCGGCACGCGGGGCGCGACGTCGGTGATCCGCAGCGGCGCGACCGGGGACGGTGCGACGCCCCATCCCTCGAGCAGCTCGGCGCAGCGGGTGGTCGCCACGATGAACACGATGCGTCCCAGGCCGACCCACGCGTGGGCGGCTGCGCACATCGCGCAGTGCTCGCCGGAGGTGTAGACCGTCGCGCTCGCCCGCTCCTCGGGCGTGAGGTGCTCCACGGCCCACAGGGCGATCGCGAGCTCGGGGTGACGGGTGTGGTCGCCGTCCTTCTCGCGGTTGTGGTCCTCGAACAGGACGCGCCCGTCTGCGCCCACGAGGACGGATCCGAACGGTTCGTTGCCCTCGTCGAGCCCGGCGGCCGCGAGGGCGACGCAGCGGCGGAGGTGGCGGAGGTCGTCGTCGGAGAAGCTGCTCATCCGGCCAGTCTGGCGCGTCGCCGTCCCGTGCCCGATCACGTACCGGACCGTCGTGTCGGGTGACCGACCCGAAACATCGGCGCGCGCCCGGCGGAAACACGCCCTTCCTAGGTTCAGCGCAACACACCTTCACGAAGGAGCGCGCCTTGCCTCAGACACGACGCGACTTCCTCAAGCAGGTCGGCATCGCCGGCGGCGCGGGAGTCATGCTTCACTCGATGGGAGCGCTCGGGCTCAGCCCGGCCGCCGCTGCCGAGACACCACCGTTCACCCCACCGAAGGCCTCCGACCTCGCGCGGCACGGCCGCAAGAGCGTCCTCATCCTGGGCGGCGGCATCGCCGGCCTCACCACCGCCTACGAGCTCGGCAAGGCCGGCTACCGGTGCACGATCCTCGAGGCGCGCGACCGGCCGGGCGGTCGCAACTGGAGCGTCCGCGGCGGTACGACGGAGACCGACCTCAAGGGGCAGACCCAGCGGGCGGGATTCTCCAGCGGTCAGTACATGAACGCCGGGCCGGGCCGGCTCCCGCAGCACCACGTCACCGTCGACTACTGCCGTGAGCTCGGCGTCGAGCTCGAGACGTTCGTCAACCAGAACGCCGACGCCTACCTCTACCGCGTCGGCAGCCACAACCTGGCCGGACAGCCGATCCGGCACCGGGCGGCCAAGGCCGACGTCTACGGCTACGTCTCCGAGCTCCTCGCGAAGGCGACCGACCAGGGCGCGCTCGACACGTACCTCACGCAGGCCGACAAGGACGCCCTGATCTCCTTCCTGCGCAGCTTCGGGTCGATCGGCGCGAAGGTGAACGGCGACCCGGCGGCGAGCTACAAGTACACCGGTGGCGGACGGCGGGGCTATGCGATCGAGCCCGGCGTCACCGCCGGCGAGTCGCTGCCGCCGTACGCGCTGTCCGACGTGCTCGCGTCGGGGATCGGCAACTACTTCTCGTTCGAGTTCGGGTTCGACCAGGCGATGCAGATGCTGCAGCCCGTCGGCGGCATGGACCGCATCCCGTACGCGTTCGAGAAGGCGATCGGCCGGGACAAGATCGAGTACGGCGCGGAGGTGTCGGCGTTCCGCAACACGAGCACCGGCGTCGAGGTAGAGTACTCGGTCGGCGGACGCCGGACGAAGAGGGCGTCGGCCGACTTCCTCGTGTGCACGATCCCGCCGCACATCGCGGCGAAGATCCCGAGCAACCTTCCTGCGGACGTCGTCGCCGCACTGGCCTACGCCCGGGTGACGAACGCGGGCAAGATCGGGCTCGAGTACGACCGCCGCTGGTGGGAGCTCGACCACAAGATCTACGGCGGCATCACGAACGCCAACAACGAGCTGGGCAACATGTGGTACCCGTCGTCGGGCTTCCACGGGAAGCGCGGGACGATGATCGGCTACTACAACACCGGCGGCAGCGCGAACACGTATGGCGCCCTGACGCCGGCCGACCGCGTGGCGAAGGCGCTGGACCAGGGCGCGGAGATCCACGGCGACATGTACAAGAAGGACCTCCGCTCGGCGTACTCGGTGGACTGGGCGTCGACGAAGTACAGCGAGGGCGCGTGGGTCGGGTGGCCCTCACGGACCGACGGGAGCTACGACAAGCTCCTCGAGCCGACCGGCAACATCTACTTCGCGGGCGACCACCTGTCGTACACGATCGCGTGGCAGCACGGGGCGATCGTCTCCGCCCGCTCGACCGTCGAGGCCCTGCACACCCGGGTGGTGGCCGCATGAGCGCCCGTCGTACGGCCGTCGCCGTCGCCGCGACCGCCCTCGTGTGCATCCCGGTCAGCGCGATCGCGCACGACACGTTCGCGAAGCCGCCGAGGCCCGGCACCGCCGTGCCCGCGCTCCCGGCAGGCCAGGACAACCCGATGATCTCCGAGGGGGTCGCGATCGGGGCGAACACGCCGATCTACAAGTCGAGCGGCCTCGGCCCCTCCGCGCTCAACACGGCGGCTCCGGGCGGGTCCGAGCTGCGCTACGTCGACACGGCGGTCTTCCCTGGCGGCGTCCTCCCGCAGGGTGTGACGATCACCGAGGCGCAGGGCATCAACGTGCTTCGGCGGATCGGCGAGAACCTCGCGAAGCAGGGGTTGTCGTACGACGACGTGATCACGATGCGGGTCTTCCTGCAGAACCCGTCGGGCGTGGCCAGCGCGGACTTCGCGGGGTGGAACCGGGCATACCGGCAGTACTTCGCCAACACGAGCCTGTCGACGGGCGACCCGATCAACGTGCCGCTGGGGACGGCGGCTCCCGCTCCGCCGATGGTGGTGAACCCGGCGCGACCGTCGCGGTTCGCGCTCGAGATCGAGAACCTCCCAGTCGCCGGGTGGCTCGTCGAGGTGGAGGTGGACGCGGTGTTCCCGAGCAAGGGGAAGGGCGGCAAGCACTGAGGCGACCCTCTGGACGGCGCCGGCGCCGCAGCACTCGTGACGGTGCTGCGGCGTCGGTGCGTTCAGCCGACGATCGCGGCGAGGACCGGGCCGACGACCATGACGAGTGCAGCGGCTCCCGCGGCGAGGATCGGCACCGTCCAGGCGGGGAGCCCCTGGCGGACGCGCACCACGACCCGCCACAGCGCGATGCCCCACACGAGGGCCAGGGCGCCGACCATCGTCCAGGCGACGAAGCGCGGTCCGACGGGAGCGGAGGCACAGCGGCCCGCAGTGTCGCCCAGGCAGGGCGTCGGGCCCAGCCCGAGCCACGCGGCGACCCCGCCCAGCAGCACGACGAGCACCGACAGCCCGGCGAAGAGCACGACCGTGGCCGTCAGGTCCGCGGCGCGGGTCGCAGGGGAGGACATGCGGCCACTCTGCCACGCGCCGACGTCCTGGCCCGCCGGGGACGCGATGGCCGGAACCGGTCACCGGTTGGCTTCAGGTGTGGTCCACGTCATACGCTGCGCACACCCTCTCAGTGAAACGTTTCATTCTCAGGAGTTGAGCCGTGTCAGACCGACCAAGCGAGTCCTCCCTCAGCCGCCGCACGTTCATCGCGGCCTCCGCCGTGGCCGGTGCCGGACTGGCGCTCGGCCCGGGGGCGCTCGCTCCCGCCGCGGCGACGGGCAGCTCGTGGCGCGGCGTCGAGCAGACCTTCGCCGACCCCGAGAGCCGGTACGGCGCCCGCTTCCGCTGGTGGTGGCCGCACGGCCTGGTCGACCCCCAGCAGATCCAGGCCGAGGTCCGCGACATCGCCCGGGCCGGCTTCGGCGGCATGGAGATCGCCGACGTCCACCACAGCGTCAAGCTGAAGGACGAGCTCGACCCCGCCGGCCACGGGTGGGGGACCCCCGCCTGGACCGCCGCGGTGAAGGCCGCGCTCCAGCAGGCCGACCGCGACAACGTCACGCTCGACCTCACCGCCGGTCCCTCCTGGCCGGCCGCCGTGCCGGGGCTGGTCCCCGACGACGACGCCGCCATCAAGGAGCTCGCCCACGGCCTCGTCACGCTGAACGCCGGGCAAACCTACGACGACGTCGTCCCCGCACCGGTCGTCGCGGCCGAGGACCACGTGGAGAAGACGACGCTGATCGCGGTACAGGCCGTCCGGCTCGTGACCCCGTCGACGCGCGAGAGCGTCCTCGAGCAGGCTTCCCTGGTCGACCTCACCGCGCAGGTCGAGGACGGCCGCATCACGTGGACCGCGCCCGCCGACGGCACCTGGCTCCTCTTCTCGTACTGGGAGCGCGGCTCCGGCCAGCTCCCCGAGGCCGGCCCGCACAGCTCGCCCGAGGCGTTCGTCGTCGACCACTTCAGCGCTGCAGGGACGAAGGCCGTCACCGACTTCTGGGACGACCACATCCTCGACCGCGAGCTGCGGCGCCTCATCAAGCGCGCCGGCCACACGTTCTTCGAGGACTCCCTCGAGATCGAGACCGGCGCGACGATCTGGACGCCGGGCATGCTCGAGGCGTTCCGCAAGCGCAACGGGTACGACCTGACTCCGTTCCTGCCCGTCGTGGTCGAGGTCAAGGAGAAGTACCTCTACACCTACGACGCCGACCTCACGACGCGCGTGCGCGACGACCTCGCGATGACCTTCAGCGACCTCTACCGCGACAACCACCTGATCCCGCTGCGCGACTGGGCGCACGACCTCGGGCTGGAGCTGCGGATCCAGGCGTACGGGCTCGAGACCGACACGCTCGCGCACTCCGGCATCCTCGACCAGCCCGAGAGCGAGTCGCTCGGCTTCAAGAACCTCGACGACTACCGCGTGATGGCCGGCGGCCGCGACCTCGCGGGACGGACGATCCTGTCCTGCGAGGCGGCGGCGTACAACGGCGCGGCGTACAACGTCACCTGGGACCGCGTCCTCACGACGCTCAACAGCATCTTCGCCGCGGGCGTCAACCAGGCCGTCCTGCACGGCTACCCGTACGCCGAGGCGCCCGGCGCGGCGTGGCCCGGCTTCGCCGCGTTCTCCCCGTACAACGGTGCGCCCGGCTACTCCGAGGCGTGGGGCCCGCGCCAGCCGTCGTGGCGCCACGTGCCGAAGATCGCCGACTACCTGCGCCGTACGCAGTGGGTGCTGCAGCAGGGACGCAACCGCAGCGACCTCGTGTTCTTCCGCCAGAAGGGCTGGACCGCGACCGGCATCGGCGCGCAGTGGGCGACCAACGACGGCATCCCCTTCGGGTGGAGCCACCAGTTCGTGTCGTCGGCCGCGCTCGTCGACCCCGCGATCACCCTGCGCGACGGGCGGCTCGCGCCCGAGGGACCGGCGTACAAGGCGATGATCGTCGAGGGCGACGCGTTCCGCGGCCGTCGGACGACGATCACCGTCGAGGCGGCGCAGAAGATCGCCGACCTCGCGAAGCGTGGCTTCCCGTTCGTCTTCCTCGGCGACTGGAGCAAGCCGACCGCCGAGGGCAAGGGCGACGCTGCCGCGAACGCGGCGGTCGCCGTCGCGGTCCAGACGGCGCTGGCCCAGCCGAACGTGCGCAACGTCGCCGTCGCGGCGGACATCCCGACCGCGCTCGCCGCGCTGGGCGTCGAGCCGCAGGTGCGTCACGACCGCTCGACCGTCGTCCACCAGCACCGGCGCACCGGCGACGCCGACCTCTTCATGCTCGCCAACGGCCGGCACGCCGAGAACCGCCCGCTCGCGCTCGTCGAGCAGGAGGTGTCGTTCACCGCGACGCGCGCCGGCGACCTGGTGCCGTACCTCCTCGACGCGTGGACCGGCGAGGTGCGCCGGGCGGGCGTCTACCGCCAGGAGGGACAGACGTTCACCCTCCCGCTGCGCCTGACCCCCGGCTCGTCGACGGTGGTCGCGCTCGCACCGCGCGGATGGGCCGACCCCAGCAGCGCGCGTGCCGTCAGCGTCGTCGACACCGACGCGGCGGACGCCCGCCTGGACGCGAAGAAGGTCGTCGTCCGGGCGTCGGCGCCCGGAGCGTACGCGGTGTCGCTCAGCGACGGCTCCACCGCGACCGCGCTGGTCGAGTCCGTGCCGGAGATCGTGGCCCTGAGCTCGTGGACCCTCGTCGTCGAGGACTGGCAGCCCGGCCGTACGCCGACCACGACCGACACGGTGCGCTCGGTGCACCGGCTCGAGGCGCTGGCGCCCTGGAACGAGATCGCCGGCCTCGAGGACGCGTCGGGCGTCGGTCGCTACACGACGACCATCACGCTGCCCGACACCTGGGACCGCAGCACGGGCGCCTACCTCGACCTCGGGTCCGTGCTCGGCTCGTACGCGGTCAAGATCAACAACCGCTCCGTCCCGCGGACGTCGCCCACCGACACCCGTCTCGATGTCGGCGACCTGCTGCGCGCCGGTGTGAACCACGTCGAGATCGAGGTCGCGACCACGCTGTTCAACCGGATGCGGACGGCTCAGCCGGACGTGTTCGGGGCGGCGGCGCGGGTGAAGACCGGCCTCGTCGGACCGGTGCGGATCCTGCCGTACGGCGAGGTCACCCTCAAGGCGTGACCGCGAGCGCCCGGGGAGGGAGGGGGGTTCTCCGTCCCCGGGCGCGCGGCCCGGGCCTTCGCGCACGAAGGCCCGGCGTCACCCCACGGCGGTGTCGCCGCAGAGGTGGACCTGGACGCCGAGCGCGTCGAACATCGCGGCCTTGACCAGCAGGGCCTTGTCCGCGGTGGCGGCGTCGGGGGAGTAGACGACCTGGACGTGGTTGGCCTTGTGACGCGCCATCATCTGGTCGCGGCTCACGCCGTGCAGGACGGCGTGCATGATCGGCCACTGCGGGTCGGTCGCGTCGAGGCGGCGCTGCGTCTCCTCCGCCGGCAGCTCGACGACGTGCGCGCGGCCGAGGTCGACGTGCAGCGCGCCACCGGCGACGAACACGCGCGACCACACGATCTGGCCGGGCTTCGAGACGCCGCTGAGCGTGCCGCCGCCGAGCGGGAAGAACATCGGCGGCTGCCTCATGCTGTACGACCTGTCGTAGCCGCCGTGGTGCGAGGCCGGGACCGAGCCCGAGATCTCGAAGACCCACACGAACTCGCCGTCGTAGTCGTCACCCCAGCGGATGTCGTGCAACGTCGTCGCCGGGTCGAGGCCCATCGCGGTCCAGATCCGGTTCGTCACCAGCGCATCGACCGCGACGCCCTCGTCGACCTCGTTGAAGTGGGGGAGGGGCGCCCCGGCGTAGAGCTCCCGGGCCCCGTCGCGCGAGCGCACGGGCGGCCGCTCGACGTTGTTGAGCAACCCCTCCGCGAGGTCGCTCGCGGGCACGACGTCCTTGAGCCCCTGCTGGTACTGGATGCCGACGGCGTCGAGCCCGAAGTCGTCGGACATCCGCAGCGCCGCGACGTACATCGCGAGCTGGCTGTCGACCTGGTCCGGCGTCAGCTCGGTCTGCGGGTCGGTGCCGAAGTGGAAGGTGAGGCCCGCGTCGTCGAGCCAGCGCTTGACGGCCGCGCGCTCGTCAGCACCGACGCGGTTCATCTCGGCGACCAGCGCGCTCTGCGAGAGGCGCTCCTTGTAGATGCCGAGCGGGTTCAGCAGCTCGTCGTCGATGATCGCGTTGTACATCCCCATGCAGCCCTCGTCGAACACGCCGACGATCGCCTTCTCCTGCTGCAGCTGGGCGGCGAGCGCGCGGCCGAGCTCGACCTCGTCCGACGACGCGTCGAGCGCCGGCAGCGGGCGGACGTGGCTGGTGTCGTGCGCGATGCGGCCCGTCGTGAGCCACTCCTCGAGCTTGGTGCGGGCCCAGTCGTCGGTGAAGTCCTTGCTCCACAGCGCCGAGTACGCGACCCCCGCCTTGGTCATGCTCGCGGTGAGGTTGAGCAGACCGACGAGGCCGGGGAAGTCACCGGCCCAGTTGGCGACCACGAGGATCGGACCTCGGTGCGTGCGCAGACCGGCGAGCACGTGGTGGCTGTACTGCCAGACCGCGTCCACCACAACCACCGGGGCGTCCGGCGGGACGTTCTTGAAGACCTCGATGCCGCGCCGCTGGCTGTCGATGAACCCGTGGCCGGTCTCGGGGTCGACGTCGTGGGCGCGGTGGACCCTCCAGCCGAACGCGGAGGCGGCCTCGGCGAAGTCGGCCTCGAGCTGCTGCTGCGTCGGCCAGCAGCGGGTGTTCGCCGACAGCCGCAGGTCACCGGAGGCGACGGTGTAGAGGGTCTGCGGCTCGGCCACGGGCGGCTCGGCGAGCACGGGCAGCGTGTAGGTGCTCATGGTGTTCCCTTCTCGATGGTGCGCTGGTGCTCGGCCAGCCGGTGCGACAGCTGCTGCGTCGCGGGATAGGCGTCGCGGTAGAGCGCGAACAGCTCGGAGTAGGTCGCGTGGCGCGCGGGATCCGGGCGGACGAGCGAGGCCGGCGGGTTCCAGCGGCCGATGTCGGCGTCGCCCGTCGCGGTCGCGGCGAGGTACGCCGCCCCGTACGACGCGCCGATCGTCTGCTGCGGCACGACCTGCTCGAGCCCGGTCACGTCGCTGACGATCTGCGTCCACAGCGCGCCCTGCGTGCCGCCCCCCACGGCCACGACGCGCTCGACCGTGCCGCCGGCGGCGAGGATGGTCTCGACGTTGTGCCGCACGCCGTACGCCGTGGCCTCCAGCGCCGCGCGGTAGAGGTCGCCGCGGGTGTGCGACAGCGTGAGTCCGGCGATGAGCCCACGGGCTTCGGGGTCCTGGATCGGCGTCCGCTCGCCCGCGAAGTAGGGCAGCATCAGCAGGCCGTGCGCGCCGACACCCGACGCCCGCGCCTCGGCGACGAGGTCCGCGTACGGCGCGCCGCCGACGAGGTCGCGCAGCCACCCGGTGATCGCGCCGGAGGTCGCCATGCCGCCGGCGAGGCAGCGGGTGCCGGGGTAGGCGCCGACGGTGCTCCACATCGACGGGGTCGACACGCGCTCGGCGACGGTGTTGATGAGGAACATCGTCGTCGCGTACATCAGCATCAGGTCGCCGACGTTCTGCGCGTCGACGCTCACGGCCTCGGTCCAGGCGTCGATCGTGCCGGCGACGACCGGAACCCCCGCGGGGAGCCCGGTCTGCGCGGCGGCGTCGCGCGTCACCGTGCCCACGACGTCCGCTGGCCAGACCAGCTCGGGGAGCGAGAGGTCCGGCGCGACCACGTCGACCCACGGCGCGTACCAGGCGAGCGCGTCGGCGTCGTACAGGGGCGTCGACTGGCTGGCGGAGTGGTGGTCGAGCACGTAGGCGCCGGTGAGCCGGTAGGCGAGCCAGGAGCTCGGCATGAAGAGCCGTCGCGCTCGCGCGTACGTCCCGGGCTCGTGCTCGGCGACCCAGGCGATCTTCGGCCCCGCCGCCTGCGACGTCAGGGCGGAGCCGCCGCGGCGCAGGATCGCGTCGGCGCCGAGCGTGGCGTCGAGCCGTGCGATCTGCTCCGAGGCGCGGGAGTCGACGCCGTACAGGATCGCCGGCCGGACCGGCGTGCCGGCGTCGTCGGCGAGGAGGACGCAGGGTCCCATCCCGCTGACACCCACCCCGACGACGTCGGCGTCCGGCTCGGCGCGGAGGAGCTCCTGCACGATCGCGACGAGCTCGTCCCACCAGATCTGGGCGTCCATCTCCACGTGGCCGACGCGAGGCCGGTCGACACCGTGCTCGCGGGTGGCGGTCCGCAGGAGGCGGCCGTCGCGGTCGACGAGCACGCCCTTGCTGCTGGAGGTGCCGATGTCGACGCCGACGAGGGTGGCGCGCGTCATGTCGGGACCGTCTCAGAAATCGATTTCTGCGTCAACCCCGCCGCCCGCCGGGTCACCGTCCGGCGGGGGAAGGGGTCAGCGGGGGGCGACGTCGGTGGCGACGACGATCCGACGCGCCGGCCGGTCGTCGCCCTCGATGCGGGCGATCAACCGGTCGGCGGCCTCCACGCCGAGCGTGCGGGCGGGCAGCGGGATGACCAGGCTCCCTGGCCGTGGCCACAGCCCGAAGGGGAGGTCGCCCAGCACGAGGAGGTCGACGTCCTCGCGGTCCCCGAGCGCCCGCATCGCCCCGACGCCCATCAGGTTGTTGGCGACGAGGACCGCGTCCGGGGGTGCGTCGAGCGCGAGCAGCGACGCCATCCCGTGCTCCCCGCCCTCGACCCGGTAGTCGGCGCGCACCAGGTACGGGTCCGGGTCCTCGTCGTGGTGCGCGACGAAGACCTCCCGCCACCCGTCGGCGCGCTGGTCGGCCGTGTCGACGTCGTGCGGTCCGGTGATGCAGGCGACCCGGTGGTGCCCCTCGTCGTACAGGCGCTGCGTGCCCTCGCGCCCGATCGCGACGTCGTCCATCACGACCGCGTCGATCGCGTAGCCGTGCGCCGCCCGGTCGACCGCGACCACGGGCGTGCCGCGTCCGACGAGGGCGTCGAGGTCGGGATGGTGGCTCGACGGGGCGACGATCACCCCGGCCATCCGCTCGGACACGGCGACCTTGACGTAGCGCGCCTCCTTCTCGGCCTGCTCGTCGGTGTTGCAGAGGACGAGCGACAGCCCGGCTGCGTTCGCGCGGTCCTCCACGCCCCGCGCCAGCGCGGTGAAGAACGGGTTCTCGACGTCGGGGATGATCAGCGCGATGACCTCGGACTGCTGACGGCGCAGCCGGCGCGCGGCACGGTCGGGCTGGAAGTCCAGCTCCTCGGCCGCGCGGCGGACGCGCTCGGCGTACCCGGGGGAGACGGCGATCCCGTTGAGGACGCGCGAGACCGTCGCGGGCGAGACTCCCGCGCGGGCGGCTACCTCGTAGATCGTGGCCATGACGCTCGTAGCGTAGGGCGCTCAGGTGCGCGGACGCAGGCGAAGCTCCTGCATGCCCCCGTCGACGGCGATCCCGGTCCCGGTCGTCGAGCCCGAGGTGGGGCTCGCGAGGTACGCCACCGCGAGCGCGACCTCCTCGGGCGACACGAGCCGCCCGTGCGGCTGGCGGGCCTCCAGGGCGGCGCGCTCCGTCTCCGGGTCCGGCGCGGACGAGAGGAGACGTCCGACCCATGGGGTGTCGGCGGTGCCGGGATGGACGCAGTTGACCCGGATTCCCTCGTGGAGGTGGTCCGCGGCCATCGCCCGGGTGAGCGCGAGCACGGCGCCCTTGGTCGCGGAGTACAGCGCCCGCTGCGGGAGGCCCGCGGTGGCCGCGATCGAGCCCATGTTGACGACGCTCGCCGCCGACGACCGGCGCAGGTGGGGGAGCGCAGCCCGGGACGTACGCACCATGCCGACGAGGTTGACGTCGAGCACGCGGTGCCACTCGTCGTCGTCGTTGTCGGCGACCGTCCCCTGTGCTCCGACGCCGGCGTTGTTGACGAGGACGTCGATGCCGCCGAGCCGCGCCGCGGCCTCCTCGACCGCTGTGCGGACCGACGCGTCGTCCGTGACGTCCGCGGCGAGCCCGACGGTCGCGGCCGGGGCGCCCGCGGGATCCAGGTCGAGGACGGCGACGCCCGCGCCGCGGTCGCGCAGCACGGTGGCGATCGCGGCGCCGATGCCCGACGCGCCACCGGTGACCACGGCGGCGAGTCCGGTGAAGTCGCTCATCGTGCGGCCGCCTCGTACGCGTGGACGGCGTGGCGCTGACGCCCGAGCCCGTCGACCTCGAGCTCGACGACGTCGCCGTCGGTGAGGTACCTGAAGCGTCCCGAGAGCGCGACGCCCTCCGGTGTTCCGGTGAGGACGAGGTCGCCCGGCTCGAGAACCATGTACTGGCTCAGGTCCCAGAGGATCGTCTCGACGTCGAACACCATGTCCCGCGAGCTGGAGTCCTGCCGCGGCTCGCCGTTGACCCAGCTCCGCAGCCCGAGCGCGCGGTGATCGACCTCGTCGGGCGTCACCAGCCAGGGGCCGGTCGGCGTGAAACCGGCGGCCGCCTTGCCCTTGCTCCACTGCCCGCCCGAGATCTCCAGCTGGAAGGTCCGCTCGGACAGGTCGTCGGCCACGACGAACCCGGCGACGTGCTCCATCGCCTGCTCGGGGCCGTCGAGGTAGGACGTGCGGCGCCCGACGACGATGCCGAGCTCGACCTCCCAGTCCGTCTTGGTGCTGCCACGGGGCAGGGTCACGGCGTCGTCCGGGCCGACCACCGTGTTCGGCGGCTTGAAGAAGATCACGGGCCGCTCCGGCGGCAGGGACCCGGACTCTGCGGCGTGCGCCGCGTAGTTCATCCCGATGCACACGACCGCGCTCGGTCGCGCGACCGGCGCTCCGACGCGGAGGGAGTCCGCGCCCTCCAGGACCGGCAGCGAGCCCGAGGCCACCGCGTCGCGGACGGCGTCGATGCCACCGCCGGCGAGGAAGGAGCCGTCGATGTCCGGCGTGAGGGACGAGAGGTCCAGGACGGCGTCCTCGAGGACGACGACGGGGCGTTCCTGGCCGGGGGAGCCGAGTCGGGCGAGCTTCATGCACATCCTCCGCGCGTAGTGAGATATCGGATCTATCACGGTGTCTGGCACCGGACGATACGCCACCGATCCCGATCGTCGCGGAGTGCCGTCCAGGTGTTGACGCACAAACATCGGATGTCTAGTGTGTGACCGGCATCACCGCGAACACAAGAGGAGACCCTCCGTGACCACCTTCGTCGCCCTGGACACCGTCGACGTGCGCTTCCCCACGTCGCGCACGCTGGACGGGTCCGACGCGATGAACCCCGACCCCGACTACTCCGCCGCGTACGCCACCCTCCGGACGGATGCGAGCGACGGGCTCTCGGGCCACGGCTTCGTCTTCACCATCGGCCGCGGCAACGACGTGCAGGTCGCCGCGATCGAGGCGCTGGCCCCGTACGTCGTGGGACTTGACGCCGAGGAGGTGCTCGACGACCTCGGCGGCTTCTGGAAGCGCCTGGTCCACGACTCGCAGCTGCGGTGGCTCGGTCCTGAGAAGGGCGTCATGCACATGGCGGTCGGCGCGGTGATCAACGCGCTGTGGGACCTCAAGGCCAAGCGTGCCGGCCAGCCGCTGTGGCGGGTGCTCGCCTCGCTCGCGCCCCACGAGATCGTGGATCTCGTGGACTTCCGCTACCTCACCGACGCCCTGACGCCCGACGAGGCGCTCGAGATCCTCGAGAAGGCCGTCCCGGGCCGGGCCCAGCGCGAGGCCGAGCTGGTACGCGACGGCTACCCGGCGTACACGACGACGCCCGGCTGGCTCGGCTACGACGACGCGAAGCTCGAGCGCCTGTGCCGCGAGGCGGTCGAGGCCGGGTTCGGCCAGATCAAGCTGAAGGTCGGCGCCGACCGCGACGAGGACGTGCGGCGGCTCGCGCTCGCCCGCTCGGTGGTCGGGCCCGACGTCGCGATCGCGGTCGACGCCAACCAGCGCTGGGAGGTGGCCGAAGCCGTGTCGTGGATGGAGGCGCTGCGCCCCTTCGACGTCGCGTGGATCGAGGAGCCGACGAGCCCCGACGACATCCTCGGCCACGCCGCGATCGCGCGAGGGGTCAGCCCGATCCCGGTCGCGACCGGCGAGCACGTCGCCAATCGCGTGCTGTTCAAGCAGTTCCTCCAGGCCGATGCCCTCCAGGTCATGCAGATCGACGCCTCCCGCGTGGCCGGGGTCAACGAGAACGTCGCCAACCTGCTGCTCGCCGCCAAGTTCGGCGTCCCGGTGTGTCCGCACGCGGGAGGTGTCGGGCTGTGCGAGACGGTGCAGCACCTCTCGATGTTCGACTACGTCGCCGTGTCCGGGACGCGCGAGTCCCGGGTCATCGAGTACGTCGACCACCTCCACGAGCACTTTGTGACTCCAGTCGACGTGCGCAGCGGCGTCTACCACGCGCCGACCGCCGCGGGATCGGGAGCGGAGATGCTCGCCGACTCGCTCGCGACCTACCGGTACCACCGCGATGCGTGACGTGCTCCGGGGGCGCCTCGGCTACGGCGCGGCGAACGTCGGCAACCTCTATCGCGCGCTCAGCGACGAGGCTGCGCACGCGATCCTCGAGGCGGCTTGGGAGGCCGGCGTCCGCACGTTCGACACCGCGCCGCACTACGGGCTCGGTCTCTCCGAGCGGCGGCTCGGCATGTTCCTCGCCACCAAGCCGCGCGACGAGTACGTCGTGTCCACCAAGGCCGGCCGCGTGCTCGTGCCGGACGACAACGCCGGAGAGGCCCTGGACACCGCCAACGACTTCATGGTGCCAGCGACCGCGCGGAGGGTCTGGGACTTCTCCGCCGACGGCGTACGCCGCAGCCACGAGCAGTCGCTCGAGCGGCTGGGCCTCGACCGGGTCGACGTCCTCTACCTGCACGACCCCGAGCGGTACGACCTACGACGGGGTCTCGACGAAGGCCTGCCCGCCGCAGCCGCGCTGCGCGACGAGGGACTCGTGTCGGCTGTCGGGGTGGCGTCGATGAGCGCCGAGGCGCTCGAGGCCGCGGTGGACACCCGTGCCGTGGACGTCCTCATGGTCGCCGGACGCTTCACGCTCGCCGACCAGTCGGCAGCCGAGGTCCTCGACCGGTGTGCGGAGGAGGGCGTCGGCGTGGCGGTCGCCGCCGCGTTCAACTCCGGGCTCCTCGCCTCGGACAAGGTGGCCGACGACGCTCGCTACGACTACGGGCCGGTGCCGGAGGAGCTGCTCGCCCGGGTGCGCAGGATCGCGGAGGTGTCCGCCGCGTACGACGTCGCCCTGCCCGCGGCCGCGCTCGCGTACCCGCTCAGCCACCCGGCGGTGGAGTGCGTCGTGGTCGGTGGGGCCGCACCCGACCAGGTCCGCCGCAACGCTGCGCTGATGGCGTCGCCCGTGCCGGCCGCGCTGTGGTCCGCGCTGCGCGACGAGGGCCTGGTGGCGCGATGACGGTGATCGACACCCACCTGCACCTGTGGGACCTCGAGGCGGGGGAGTACGCGTGGCTCGGCCCTCAGCACGGGCCGCTCAACCGCACCTTCGGGGCGGCCGAGGCGGGCGCCGAGCTCGCGGCCGCCGGCGTCGACGGCGCGGTCCTCGTCCAGGCCGAGGACTCCGAGGCGGACACGCGCGCCATGCTGAGGTGCGCGGACGCGGCGTCGTACGTCGTCGGCGTGGTCGGTTGGATCGCGCTCGAGGAGCCGTCGCTGGCGCAGAGACAGCTCGACGACTACGGTGCCCGTCCCGCCTTCCGCGGCGTCCGCCACCTCGTCCACGACGACCCGCGCGACGACTTCCTCGAGCTGCCGGGCGTCCGCGCGTCGCTCGCCACGCTGGCCGAGCGGGGCCTGACCTTCGATGTCCCGGACGCGTGGCCGCGGCATCTCTCGCGCCTGCCCGACCTGCTGGACTCGGTCCCGGACCTGACGGTCGTCGTCGACCACCTGGGCAAGCCGCCGCGCGGTACACCCGACCTCGCGACGTGGGAGTCCTGCCTGCGCGAGGTCGCCCGCCGGCCGCGCGCGGTGGCCAAGGTGTCCGGCCTGCAGATGCCGGGCCAGCCGTTCACCGTCGACGCCCTCCGCCCGGTCTGGGAGATCGCGCTCGACGCCTTCGGACCGGCGCGGCTGATGTACGGCGGCGACTGGCCGATGACGGTGCCCGACGGTGGCTACCTCCCGCACTGGGAGGTCGTCCGGACCCTGGTCGGCGAGCTGTCGGCCGACGAGCAGGACCGCGTCCTCGCAGGCACCGCGCGGGCCGTCTACGGGGTTGACGTGTGATGCGCCGCACACCTAGCGTGACGGCTCTGAAATCGATTTCAGGAGGTGAGGTCCGTGCTCGTGGGCATCGACCCGCTGCTCACCGGTGAGCTGCTCGCCGCGCTGGACGCGATGGGGCACTCCGACGGGATCTGCGTCGCCGACGCACACTTCCCGGCCGCGCGGCTCGGCGGTCACGTGATCGACCTGCCGGGCGTCGGTACGCCGGACCTCGTCCGGGCCGTCTGCACGGTGCTGCCGACCGACGACCAGGACCCCATGGACCTCATGGAGTCCGCGGACGGCGCGTGGCTGCCGGTCCAGGACGAGCTCGTCGCCGCGGCGGGCCTCACGCGTGCCGACGCGCGACTCGTGGAACGGCACGCGTTCTACGACGCGGCCGAGACCTGCTTCGTCGTGGTGCGCACCGGCGAGACCCGCACCTACGGCAACGCGATCGTGCGCAAGGGCGTCGTGCCCACGCCGCGGGAAGGAGTCTGACATGCCGGCCGACTACCTGCTCGACGTCGAGGGGGTGAGCAAGGGCTTCCCCGGCGTCCAGGCGCTGCAGGACATGCACCTCAACCTCCGCCACGGCGAGGTCCTCGCGCTGGTGGGCGAGAACGGCGCCGGCAAGTCGACGCTGATGAAGCTCCTGTCGGGCATCTACACCGCCGACGCCGGGCACTTCCGCCTCGACGGCCAGCCGCTCGAGGTGAGCGGACCGAAGGACGCGCTCGAGACCGGCATCAGCATCATCCACCAGGAGTTCAACCTGATGCCGCACCTGACGGTCGCGGAGAACGTCTTCATCGGGCGGGAGCCGAGGGCAGGCGGGTTCTTCCTGTCCGAGCGTGCACTCAACCGTCGCGCGGCGGACCTCTTCGAGCGTCTCGAGCTCCCGCTGGATCCCCGTCAGGTCGTCGGCGAGCTCACCGTCGCCAAGCAGCAGATGGTCGAGATCGCGAAGGCGCTGTCGTACGAGGCGAAGGTCCTGATCATGGACGAGCCGACGGCAGCGCTCAACGACGCCGAGGTGCAGACGCTCCACGCGCTGATCCGCCGGTTCGTGCGGCCGGAGACGGGGGTCATCTACATCTCCCACCGCATGGACGAGCTCAAGGCCATCAGCGACCGCGTCACGGTCATCCGCGACGGCCGTTTCGTCGACACCCTCGTCACCGCCGACACCACCATGAAGGAGGTCATCTCCCTCATGGTGGGGCGGACGCTCGCCAGCGACGCCCAGCCCGTCAACGTCCGCGACGACCGTCCGGTCGTGCTCGAGGTCGAGGGTCTCTCGACCCGCGACCTGCTGAAGGACGTCTCCTTCGACCTGCGCGAGGGCGAGATCCTCGGCTTCGCGGGACTCATGGGCGCCGGCCGCACGGAGGTCGCCCGCGCCCTCGTGGGGGCCGACGCGACGACCGCCGGCACCGTGCGGCTGCGGGGCAAGGAGGTGCGGATCCACAACCCGGCGGAGGCCGCGCGGCTGCGTATCGGCTACCTGTCCGAGGACCGCAAGCGGCTCGGTCTCCTCCTCGACCAGGACGTGTCGGCCAACATCGGCCTGACCTCGCTCGCCGAGCGGTTCAGCCGGGGCGGGTTCGTCCGCTTCGGCCAGATGCGCGACGTCGCGCGGGACATGGTCGGCCGTCTCGGCATCAAGACCCCGTCGGTGACGCAGACGACCAAGAACCTCTCCGGAGGCAACCAGCAGAAGGTCGTCATCGCCAAGTGGCTGGTGAAGGACTGCGACGTGCTGATCTTCGACGAGCCGACGCGCGGCATCGACGTCGGCGCGAAGGAGGAGATCTACGAGCTCCTCAACGACCTGGCGGGACAGGGCAAGTCGATCGTGATGATCTCGTCCGAGCTCCCCGAGGTGCTGCGGATGGCGCACCGGGTCGTGGTGATGACCGAAGGACGGGTGAGCGGGGTCCTCGACCACCACGAGGCGACCCAGGAGAACGTCATGCACCTCGCCACCCTGCGGCCCGACGAGAACGTCGAGGACGCCGTCGAGCTCGGCCTCGTCGGCGCCGCCGCAGCCGCCCCCGACGCGCAGGACACCCCGAAGGCAGGAGAACGATGAGCACCACCGCGGCGGACGACGCCACCCTCACCTCGCGCACCGACGGTCGCGGGGCAGCCTGGAGGGACCGGCTCCAGGAGCTGCTCGCGTTCGCGAGCCTGATCGTGATCTTCGTCTTCTTCTCGATCGCGAGCTCGAGCTTCTTCACCTACAACAACGTCACCAACATCCTGTTCTCGACGGTCGTCATCGGTACGCTCGCGCTCGGGACGACGTTCGTCATCATCACCGGCGGGATCGACCTCTCGATCGGCACCGGCATGGCGCTGTGCGCGGTGATGTCGGGCGTGTTCATCACCGAGTGGGGAGTCCCGGTCGCGCTCGGCGTCGTGATGGCGATCCTGTTCGGTGGGCTCATCGGGCTCGTCAACGGCTTCAACGTGGCGTTCCTGCGCATCCCGCCGTTCATCGCGACCCTGGCGATGATGCTCGTCGCCCAGGGCCTCGCCCTGGTGATCTCCGGCAGCGCCCCGATCTACTTCACCGAGCAGCCGGAGTACGTCAAGATCTCGACCGGCAACCTGCTCGGCTTCGACTTCCCCAACGCGGTGCTCGTGCTGCTCGCGGCGACCGTGGTCTGCGTGGTGCTGCTCAACAAGACCGTGCTGGGCCGCTACACGTTCTCCATCGGCAGCAACGAGGAGGCGACGGCGCTCTCGGGGATCAACGTGCGGAAGTGGAAGATCATCATCTACGCGCTCGCCGGCCTCTTCACCGGCCTCGCGGGCATCATGATCTCCGCGCGCCTCGGCTCAGCACAGCCCGCGACCGGCATGGGCTACGAGCTCCAGGCCATCGCCGCCGTCGTCATCGGCGGCACCTCGCTGGCCGGCGGCAAGGGCTCGATCATCGGCACGCTGATCGGCGCCCTCATTATCTCGGTGCTCAACAACGGCCTCCAGATCATGTCGATCGCCCAGGAGTGGCAGAACGTGATCCTCGGCCTCGTGATCCTGGTCGCCGTCTACGCCGACCAGCTCCGCAAGAAGGAGAGGTGAGCGCTCTGCCCCTCCGCCCCAGGACTCCCTCCACCACGGCCGGACCCCAGACGGCCACGAACGACGCACACCCTCACGAGCAAAGGACGACCCAACGATGAACATCCGACGCATCGGCGCGGCGGTTGCCGCCGTGCCCCTCCTCTTCGCCATGGCCGCCTGCGGGGACGACGGAGACGGCGGCTCCGGTGGCGGCGGCGACGAGCCGTACATCGCCATCGTGTCCAAGGGCTTCCAGCACCAGTTCTGGCAGGCCGTCAAGAAGGGCGCCGAGCAGGAGGCCGAGAAGCAGGGCGTCCGCATCACCTTCGAGGGCCCCGCGACCGAGACCGAGGTCGAGGCCCAGGTGACGATGCTCAGCAACGCGCTCGCCAAGAGCCCTGACGCGATCGGCTTCGCGGCCCTCGACAGCAAGGCCGCTGCGCCGCTGCTGGACCAGGCGAAGTCGCAGGACATCCCTGTCGTGGCGTTCGACTCCGGTGTCGAGAGCGACATCCCGGTCACCACGGCCTCGACCGACAACAAGGCCGCCGCCGCGGAGGCCGCCAAGCACATGGCCGAGCTCGTCGGCAACAAGGGCAAGGTCGCGATGGTCGTCCACGACCAGACCAGCGCCTCCGGCAAGGACCGGCGCGACGGGTTCATCGAGTGGATGGAGCAGAACGCTCCCGACATCGAGCTGCTGCCCGTCCAGTACGGCGCTGGCGACCAGACCAAGTCGGCCGACATCACGAAGTCGATCATCCAGGCCAACCCGGACGTGGTCGGCATCTACGGCTCCAACGAGGGCTCGGCGATCGGTGTCGTCAAGGGCGTCGAGGAGAGCGGCAAGACGGGCATCACGGTGGTCGGGTTCGACTCCGGCCAGGCCCAGATCGACGCGATCAACAACGGCGTCATGGCAGGCGCGATCACCCAGAACCCCGTGGGCATGGGGGAGGAGCTGGTCAAGGCTGCGGTGAAGGCGATCGACGGCGACGACCTGCCGGAGACCATTGACACCGGCTTCTACTGGTACGACAAGACCAACATCGACGATCCGGAGATCCAGGCGGTCCTCTACAAGTAAGGAACGCAGCGCAGCGGGCGGGGTGCCGGACGGTGCCCCGCCCGCTCGCGCGCGTACGGCGCGGGTGCCGCGGTCAGTCCTCGGCCGGGGCCTCGCCGGCCGTGCGCAGCCAGCGCTCGACCCCGCCGATGTGCGTCGTCACGACGGCTCGGACGAGGTCCTCGTCGCCGCTGGCGATCGCGTCGACGATGCCGCGGTGCTCGGCGAGCGTGCGCTCGACGGCGTTCTGCTCGGTGAGACCGCGCCAGATCCGCGCGCGCAGCGTCCGGCTGGACAGGCCCTCGAGGATGCTCGCGAGGTAGGAGTTGCCGGACAGCTCCACGATCGAGGCGTGGAACTTCATGTCGTGGGCGACGAGGTCCTCGACCGACGTCTGCTCGTCGACCTCGGAGAGCATCTCCCAGAGCTGGGCGACGTCCTCGGCGCGGGCGCGGCGGCTGGCGAGCACCGCCGCGCCAGGCTCGAGGATGCGCCGCACCTCGAACAGCTCGAGCACCGACGTGTCCTGGTGCAGGTCGACGACGAAGGACATCGCCTCGAGCAGCAGGCGCGGCTCGAGGCTCGTCACGTAGGTGCCGTCGCCCCGTCGGACGTCGAGCACCTTGATGAGCTCGAGGGCCTTGACCGCCTCGCGCAGGGAGTTGCGGGACAGTCCGAGGGCCTCGCTCAGCTCCTTCTCCGGCGGCAGCCGGTCGCCCGGCCCGAGCTCGCCGCGCAGCAGCATGCCCTTGATCTCGAGGATCGCCTGGTCGGTCAGTGCCACAAGGGCAGTCTAGGTGGAGGCAGGCGCGGTCCGGTCGATCCGCGCCTGCCTTCGCGGTGGCGTCGCGGCGCGCCGCGTCAGCGGCGAGCCGGGTAGGCCCGCGGCAGCCGCAGGCCGCGCTCGGCCATCAGCTCGCGTACGCGGTCCGGGTAGTCGGTGATGATCCCGTCGATCCCCATGTCCATGAGCGCGGCGACGGTCGGGACGTCGTCGCACGTCCACGGCACGACCTTCAGGCCGCGGCGGTGCGCGTCGCGGATCATCTGCGGGGTCACGTAGAACTGGAAGCCGGGCTGGTCGATCGTGCCGTTCTGCGGGAACCCGTAGACCGGCGAGAGGGTCGTGACCCCGTCGATCGAGGCCGCCGCGCGGACGAAGTCGCCGTCGTAGTCGTCCGCGTCGATCCCACCGAGCTACGGCGACGCACCGGGCTTGCCGACCTGGAGGAAGTCGTGGTTCGTGAGCGCGACGAGCGGGAGGCGCGGCGAGATCCGGTGCATGAGCATCAGTGCCCCCCAGTCGAAGGACTGGACGGTGACCTGCCGGCTGAGGCCGGACCGGCGGATCTCCTGGGCGACCCGCCGTACGAAGAGCTCCCGGGGTGCGGTCTCGTGAGGAGCGCCGGCCTCCACCTTGGTCTCCACGTTCAGCGTGACGCCCCAGGCCTTGCGTGCCTTCACCAGCGCGAAGACCTCCTTGAGCTCGGCCATGCGGGCTCCGCCGACGACCTCCTGCTGCGGGAAGCCGGGCCGCTGCTGGAAGCCGCAGTCCATGGTCCTGATCTGGGCGAGCGTGAGGTCCTTGACGTACTTGCCGACGTACGGGAACTCGGGGTCTCCCGTCGTGGCAGGCGCGGTGTCCTTGCAGATCGTGGCCGAGACCTTGCGGTCGTGCGTGACGACGACCTTCTTGTCCTCGGTGACCTGCGTGTCGAGCTCGAGCGTCGTGACGCCGAGCGAGAGCGCCTTCGCGAACCCGTGGAGCGTACTCTCGGTGGTCATCCCGACCCCGCCGCGGTGGGCCTGGAGGTCGAAGCCGGTACGGGCATGAGGTGCGCCGTGGCCTGCGGAGGGTCGGCCCTCGGCGGCCTGCGCGGTCTGCACTCCGGCGGTGAGCGCGAGGGCGGTCGATGTGACCGCGACGCAGGTGGTGACCAGTCTGCGCATGGGAGATCCCTTCGTGTCGTCTGTGCTGGCGACACGACGCTAGGGATCAGGGGGGAGGGCGCGGGTGACCGCTCGGCGAACTCTGCGCGGCGAGCCGGTGCCCACCCCCGGGCCCCGCCCCGCCCCCGCCCCACCCCCGCGATTTGACGCGGTATCCACCTTTTCGGGGCGCGATCACGTAGCCAAGGCGTCAAA
>NZ_JBODSD010000008.1:0-34371 GCF_050632745.1 Mumia spirodelae
GGCCTCCTTGGTGGCGGAGCGGTTCCTTAGACAGCTCCACTCCACACCAGGAGGCCTTCACCCATCTACACCTCAGACCGAGTCGTCACACGATCTCGACCAACGTGCCTGGACATCACAGCTAGCGCAGCACGGTCAGCACGTGCGCGACCTCGGTGTCGCCGCCCAGCTTGACGTAGTTGTCCTCGCCCCAGTCGAAGACGTCGCCCGTGAGCTCGTCGCGGACCGCGAAGCGCTCGCCCCATCCGATGCCCAGCGCCGGCAGGTCGAGGTGGACCGTGGTCTCGTGGACGACGCCGGGCTCGAGGTTGGCGACCACGATCACCACGTCGTCGTCCTGCTCCGTGAGGTGGCGCCGCGAGAAGCAGAGGACCTGCTCGGAGTCGTTGTCGTGGACGCGGAGCCGGTGCAGCTGTCGCAGCGCGGGGTGCTCGCGGCGGATCTCGTTGAGCCGCGCCACGAACGGCGCGAGCGAGTGCTCCACGTCGTAGTCGCGGTGCTTGACCTCGTACTTCTCCGAGTCCAGGTACTCCTCGGACCCCGGGCGCAGCGGCGTGTGCTCGAGCAGCTCGAAGCCGGAGTACATCCCCCAGGAGGGGGCGCCGGTCGCGGCCAGCACCGCGCGCAGCCGGAACATCGCGGGGTCGCCGGTCTGCAGGTGCGCCGGGAGGATGTCGGGGGTGTTGACCCAGAACGTCGGGCGCATCGCGTACGCCTTGCGGCCCGAGACCTCCTCGAGGTACGACGTGAGCTCCGCCTTGGTCTCGCGCCAGGTGAAGTAGGTGTAGGACTGGTGGAACCCGACCGTGCCGAGCGAGCGCATCATCGCGGGGCGCGTGAACGCCTCGGCGAGGAAGACGACGTCCGGATCCGTGCGGCGGACCTCGGCGAGCAGGCGCTCCCAGAACGGCACCGGCTTCGTGTGCGGGTTGTCGACGCGGAACACGCGGACGCCGTGGGCCATCCAGTGCCGCACGACCCGCAGCACCTCGGCGTACAGACCCTCCGGATCGTTGTCGAAGTTGAGCGGGTAGATGTCCTGGTACTTCTTCGGCGGGTTCTCCGCGTACGCGATGGTGCCGTCGGCACGCGTCGTGAACCACTCGGGGTGTGCGGCGACCCACGGGTGGTCCGGCGCGCACTGCAGCGCGAGGTCGAGCGCGACCTCCATGCCGCGGGCGCGCGTGGCGGCGACGAACGCGTCGAGGTCGTCGATCGTGCCGAGCTCGGGGTGGACCGCGTCGTGCCCGCCCTCCGCGGCGCCGATCGCCCACGGTGACCCGGGGTCGCCGGGCTCGGTCTGGAGGGAGTTGTTGCGGCCCTTGCGGTTCACGCGGCCGATCGGGTGGATCGGCGGCAGGTAGACGACGTCGAACCCCATCTCCGCCACCCGGTCGAGCTGGTCGATCGCCGGCCGCAGCCCGCCGAACGAGCGCGGGAACAGCTCGTACCAGGCACCGGCGAGCGCCCGCTCGCGATCGGCGAAGACGGGGTACGGCGCGGTGCTGCCGAGCAGGTCCCGCAACGGGAAGCGGCTCATGATGCCGAGCACCTCGGGCGTGGTCGCGGCGGCGAGACGCTCGGCGGGCTCGCGGGTCTTGTCGCGCAGCGCCTTGGCCGCAGCGCGCAGCGTGGCGCGCTCGCCGGTACGCCCGCGAGGCAGCGCCTTGGCCGCCCGCTCGAGGAGCAGGGCGCCCTCGACCGGCATCAGCGCCGTGTCGACGCCGGCGGCCACCTTCACCGGGGCGTCGTGCAACCAGGTGCCGAACGGGTCGGCCCAGGTCTCGATCCGGAACGTCCACGGCCCGACCTCGTCGAGGGTCACCCACACCTCGTGGTGGTCGTTGTCGAGGTGGGGGAGCGGGATCAGCGGCCGGTCGCGGCCGTCGGGGCCGGCGAGGACCACGCCCGCTCCGAGCGCGTCGTGACCCTCGCGGAAGATGCGTGCCCGGACCGGGAACGGCTCTCCGACGGCGGCCTTGGCGGCGTACGCGCCGTGCTCGACGACCGGGCACACGTCCATCACGGGGATGCGCAACATGCGTCCGACGCTATCCGACCTCTCGCCGGGTCTCAGGACGCCTCGAGCAGCAGCACCAGGCTGTGCGCGGCGACGCCGACGGACGCGCCGGAGTCGTACGCCGCGTCGTGCGCGAGGTCGGCGGTGTCGAGCGCGACCGCGTACTTCCAGGGCCACGGCCCGCCCGGGAGCTGCCACGCGACGCCCTCGTCACCGGAGTTGAGGAGGACGACCGCGCAGCGCTCGCCGTTCAGCGCCATCCCGATCGTGCGCAGTCCCGGGTCGTGCCAGTCGTCCTCGGCCCACGGGCGCCCGTCGGGGTGCAGCCAGCTCAGGTCCTCGCGGCCGTCGTCGGGCGACACCGCGCCGGTGAAGAACCGCGTCGTCCGCAGAACCGGGTGCTCGGCCCGCAGCGCCGTCAGCCGGGTGACGACCTCGCGCACGTGCTCCCAGCCCACCTCCGCGACCGGCGGCAGCCAGGTCATGGGGGAGTCGTGGCAGTACGCGTTGTTGTTGCCGCCCTGCGTCTGGCCGAGCTCGTCGCCGGCACGCAGCATCGGGACGCCGGCGGAGAGCAGCGTGGTCGCGACGAGGTTGGCGGCCTGACGGCGGCGCAGGGCGAGCACGTCGACGTCATCGGTCTCGCCCTCGACCCCGCAGTTCCAGGAGCGGTTGTCGGAGTGCCCGTCGCGGTTGTCCTCGCCGTTGGCCTCGTTGTGCTTGTCGTCGTACGACACCAGGTCGCGCAGCGTGAAGCCGTCGTGCGCGGTGACGAAGCTGACCGACGCCTGCGGCGGCCGGCCACTCGGCTCGAACACCTGCGACGACCCCGCGAGCCGGGTCGCGATGCCCGCGACGCCGCCCCCGTGCCCGCGCCAGAAGTCGCGCACGTCGTCGCGGAAGCCGTCGTTCCACTCGCTCCACCCGTGCGGGTAGCCGCCGACGAGGTAGCCGTCCATGCTCGCGTCCCACGGCTCGGCGACCAGCTTGACCGCGCGAAGCACCGGGTCGCGGCTGATCGTCTCGATCACCGAGTGGGGGAGGTTGATGCGGCCCCGGCCGGCGCGGGCCAGAGCGGAGGCGAGGTCGAAGCGGAACCCGTCCACGTGCATCTCCCGCACCCAGTAGCGCAGCGACTCCACGATCAGCGCCGAGGCGGGGGCGGAGTCGGCGCGCACGGTGTTGCCGCACCCGGTGACGTCGAAGTAGTGGCCCTGCGCGTGCCGGTAGTAGCCGGTGTCGTCGAGCGTCCGCAGGTGGATCGCCGGACCGCCCTCGCCGCCCTCGGCGGTGTGGTTGTAGACGACGTCGAGGATCACCTCGAGGCCCCGCCCGTGCAGGGCCCGGACCATCTCCTTGAACTCGCGCACGGGGTCGTCGGTCGCCGCGTACGGCGCGTGCGGCGCGAAGAAGGCGACCGTGTTGTAGCCCCAGTAGTTGACGAGGCCGCGGTCGGCGATGCTCGGCTCGGTGACGAAGTGGTGGACGGGCAGCAGCTCGACAGCGGTGACGCCGAGCGCGACGAGCCGGTCGAGCGTCGCGGGGTGCGCCAGGCCGGCGTACGTCCCGCGCAGCTCCTCCGGCACGTCCGGGTGCTGCATCGTGAGCCCTCGCACGTGCGCCTCGTACACGACCGTCCGGTCCCACGGCGTCCGCGGCGGGGCGTCGCCGGACCAGTCGAAGCCGGTGTCGGCGACGTACGCGCGCAGCCGCGACGTGTTGCCCTCGAGGCCGCCGGCGACGTGCTTGGCGTACGGGTCGAGGACGCGGGTGCCGTCGACCTCGAAGGCGTACTCCTGCCCGGGCCCGATCCCCCGCACCTCGGTGTGCCAGACGGACCCCGTCCGGGACTCCAGCTCGTACGACCCCACGCCGGGCAGGTGGAGCCGGACGCGGCGGGCCCGCGGGGCGTGCACGGCGAAGTTGGTGCCGGACACGACGGGCTGCGCGCCGAGGGGGTGGGGACTCCCCGATGCGCTGGGGTGGCGCTCGTACGCCCAGGTCTCGGCCATGCCCTCCATCATGGGGTACGGCACCCACGCCCTCAGCCCCGCGCGTGTGGCGTTCGCTACCCTCGGACCCACGAAGACGTCGACAGCAGGACTGTCACGCAGCGACATCGGCATCAGGCCGACCCGCACGAGGAGAGGCAGCGTCCATGGGTGAGCTCGTCAGGCTCGAGGTGTCCGACGGCGTCGGGACGATCCGGCTGGACCGGCCGAAGATGAACGCGATCAGCCTGCAGCTGCAGACCGAGCTCGCCGAGTCCGCGATCGAGGCCGCGACGCGCGACGACGTGGCCGCCGTCGTCGTCTACGGCGGGGAGCGCGTCTTCGCCGCCGGGGCGGACATCAAGGAGATGGCCGACCTCACCTACCCGGAGATGAACGTCCGGGCCCAGGCCCTGCAGGCCGCCCTGAACGCGGTCGCGGCCATCCCGAAGCCGACGGTCGCCGCGATCACCGGGTACGCCCTCGGAGGCGGCTGCGAGCTCGCGCTCGCCACCGACGTGCGCTTCGTCGCCGAGAACGCCAAGCTCGGCCAGCCCGAGATCCTCCTCGGCATCATCCCGGGGGCGGGCGGCACCCAGCGCCTCTCGCGCCTCGTCGGCCCGGCGAAGGCCAAGGACATCATGTTCACCGGCCGCCAGGTCGACGCCGCCGAAGCGCTCGCGATCGGGCTCGTCGACCGCGTGGTCCCGGCCGAGTCGGTGTACGAGGAGGCCGTCGAGTGGGCCCGCCAGTTCGTCGGCGGCGCCTCGCTCGCGCTGCGGGCGATCAAGGAGGTCGTCGACCGCGGGCTCGAGGTCGACCTCGCGACCGGGCTCGAGATCGAGCGTCACGCGTTCGCCGCGCTGTTCGCCACCGAGGACCAGAAGACCGGCATGCGGTCGTTCATCGAGAACGGCCCCGGCAAGGCCACCTTCGAGGGGAAGTAGCCCGATGAGCACCACCACCCCCAACCCGCACGCCACCGCCGACGAGGTCGAGGCCGCCTGGTCCGACACCAAGCTCGCCCAGGTGCTCTACCACGACTGGGAGGCGCAGACCTACGACGAGAAGTGGTCGATCTCGTTCGACGAGCGGTGCATCTCCTACGCCCGCGACCGCTTCGTCGCCGTCGCCGGCGAGGCGGGCTGGCCGTACGGGCGCAGCCTCGAGATCGGTGCGGGCACCGGCTTCTTCACGCTCAACCTCATGCTCGCGGGCGTCATCGACAAGGGCACGGTGACCGACATCTCCCCGGGGATGGTCGAGGTCGCCAAGCGCAACGCGGAGGGGCTCGGCTTCGCCCTCGACGGCCAGGCCGCCGACGCGGAGGAGCTGCCGTACCCCGACGCGTCCTTCGACCTCGTCATCGGCCACGCCGTCATCCACCACATCCCGGACGTCGAGAAGGCGTTCCGCGAGATGCTGCGGGTGCTGCGCCCGGGCGGTCGCCTCGTGATCTGCGGCGAGCCGACGACGCGCGGCGACTTCGTGGCGCGCCGCCTGTCGCGCCTCACGTGGTGGGCGACCACCCACGCCACCAGGCTCGGTCCGCTCAAGGCGTGGTCGCGTCCCGCCGAGGAGCTCGACGAGTCCTCGCGTGCGGCCGCGCTCGAGGCCGTCGTCGACCTGCACACGTTCGAGCCGGCCGCGCTGGAGCGCCTCGTGCTCCGCGCCGGCGGCGTCAACGTGCGTACGGCGACCGAGGAGCTCACCGCGTCGTGGTTCGGCTGGCCGGTGCGCACCTTCGAGGCGGCGGTGCCGGAGGAGAAGCTCGGGCTGCGCTGGCGGATGTTCGCCTACAAGTCGTGGCTGCGGCTGTCCGCGCTGGACAAGGCCCTGACCCCGGTCGTCCCGAAGGGTCTCTACTACAACGTCTCGGTGTCGGCGACCAAGCCGTGACCGCCCACCGGCCATGACCGCCCCGCGCCCGGCGCGCTTCGTGACCCTCGACTCGCTGAGGTGGGTACGCCGGCACCGCGCGTGGACCTGGTACCACCTGGTCCGCTACTGGCGGTTCTGGCGGTTCACGCGGCGCTACCCGCACGTGGTCACCGAGGGGATGGTGTTCCTCGGCAAGGACGTGGTCGTCGAGGACAAGCCCCCGTACGGCCGGGTGGTCCTGGGTGCGTTCGTGCACCTCGGCGACCGGACGGTGCTGCGCGCCCACAACGGCACGCTGCGGCTCGGGGACAAGGTCGTCATGGGTTCGGACAACATCGTCAACGCGCACCTCGACATCGAGATCGGGGCGGCGACGATCATCTCGGACTGGACCTACATCTGCGACTTCGACCACGTGACGCTCGACCTCGCGAAGCCGATCAAGGACCAGGGACTCGTCGTCTCGCCGGTCCGGATCGGTCCCGACTCGTGGATCGGCGTCAAGGCGAGCGTCCTGCGCGGGACGCGCACCGGCCGCGGCGTCGTCCTCGCCGCCCACACCGTCGCACGCGGCGAGTACCCGGACTTCGCGATCGTCGCAGGGCTGCCGGGCCGGGTGGTCAAGAGCCGCCGCGACGACCTGGCGGAGTGGGCGGAGATCCAGCGCTACACCGCCGAGGTCGCGGAGGAGCAGGCCGAGGCGCGGGACCTCGGCGCCCCACCCCCTCCCGCGGTCTGATCTGCCCACAGCAGAACGCCCTCCCGTCGCCGACGACGACGGCCTAGCATCCGAGCATGGGTGACGTCATCAGGATCGGACCCCGCCGCCGGCCCGCGGCCGTCGAGCCCGAGCCGCTGTGGCGCGACGTGCTCGGTCGCCGGATCCGGGCGTTGAGGCTCGAGCGCGGCCACCGGCTGTCCGACACCGCCGCGCGCGCCGGCATCTCGCCGCAGTACCTCTCCGAGGTGGAGCGTGGCCGCAAGGAGCCGTCGAGCGAGATCATCGCCGCCGTCGCCGGTGCCCTCGGGACCACCCTCCTCGACCTCACGGAGCACGTCTCGGGCGAGCTGCGGCGGGACCTCTACGCCGGCACGTCCCTCGACCACGGCCCGAAGGCCCTGGCGGTCTGATCACGACGCCCTCGCCGCCGGCACCTCCCGCTGCTCCATGACCGCGTCCACCAGGCCGTACGCCTGCGCCGCGGTCGCCGAGAAGACCCGGTCGCGGTCCGTGTCGTGCCGCAGCGTCTCGATCGTCTGGCCGGTGTGCGCGGACAAGATCGCCTCCATCTCGTTGCGGACCCTGACGACCTCGTCCGCCTGGAGGATCAGGTCCGGGATCGTGCCCTGACCCCGCGCCGCCGGCTGGTGCAGCACGAAGCGCGCGTGCGGCAGGCTCGCGCGGCGACCGGGTTCGCCACCGGCGACCAGCACCGCGCCCGCGGCGATCGCCTGCCCGACGCAGACCGTCGCGATGGGGGAGCGGATGTGCTGCATCGTGTCGTAGACCGCGAGCATCGCCGTCTCGTCCCCGCCCTCGCAGTTGACGTACAGGCTGATCTCGCTGTCGGGGTTGTCCGCCTCGAGGTGCAGGAGCTGGGCGATCAGGGCGTTGGCGACGCCGGCGTCGATCGCCGTGCCGAGGTAGACGATCCGCTCGGTGAGCAGGTGCGAGTAGACGTCCATGACCCGCTCGCCGCGCGGGTGGCTCGCGATGACGTTGGGGATCGTGTACGTGCTCATCGGGCCCCTCCGACCTGCGCGACCCCGATGCCGATCGTGCGGCGCCGCGAGGGCATCACCTGGTCGAAGCTGTCCACGACGTGGTCGACGAACCCGTAGGCGAGCGCCTCGGGCGCGGTGTACCAGCGGTCGTGCAGCGAGTCCTCGAAGATCCGCTCGACCGGCTGCCCGGTGTCCTCGGCGACCAGCGCCAGCACGGTGTCGCGGGTGTGGCGCAGGTCGTCGGCCTGGACCTCGATCTCCACCGCGGTCCCGCCGATCCCGGCCGAGCCCTGGTGCATGAGGACGCGGGCGTGCGCGAGGGCGTACCGCTTGCCGGGCGTCCCCGCCGACAGCAGGAACTGGCCGGCGCTGCACGCGAGCCCGAGCGCGAGCGTCGAGACGTCGCACGGGACGAGCCGCATGACGTCACGCAGCGCGAGCATCGACGGCACCGAGCCGCCAGGGGAGTGGATCCACAGCGCGACGTCCCCGGAGGGATCGTCGGCGGCGAGCGTGAGGAGCTGGGTGGCGAGGAGCGTGCCGTTGTCGTCGTCGAGCACGCCGTCGAGCACGAGGACCCGTCGGGCGAGCAGGTGCTGGCGTGCGGTGGTGTCGAAGAAGGGTGGTCTGGTGTCGGTCATGCCTCCACCGTGGGGCGCCGGAGGTCGCCCGATCCAGCGGTGCGGCTGTGGGCAGCGCAGCCGTCGGCGGATCCGCCGTCAGCAGCGGACGTGGAGCCGGCAGCGGGTCTCAGGCACGGGTGGCGGTGACGACGAGGTCGAGCGAAGCGGCCAGGTCGTCGCCGTCGCCCTCGCGCAGCACGAAGTCGTCGGTCCGGACCGACCGCACCAGCTCCGCCACCGGCGCCGGCCACTGCTCGTACGGCCCCGCGATCTGCGCGTCGACGAGGGACCCGTGCGTCTCCTCCCACGCGGCGAGGCGGGGTCCGTGGTGCAGCCCGACGAGCGAGGTGACCCGCGCGTGCGCGGCGACGAGCGTGCGCAGCTCGTCGGGCTCGAGCTCCTTCGGGTGGTAGATGTTGCCCGGCGGGAACGTCAGCGTGTTGGGCGTGCTGACGACCAGCGTGCCGCCCGGGCGCAGCACCCGCACGCACTCGGCGACGAACGCGTCCTGGTCCCAGAGGTGCTCGACGGTCTGCAGGCTCACGACGACGTCGAAGGACGCGTCGGCGTACGGCAGGGCGACGAGGTTCGCGCGGACGACCGGGACGTCGGGGTACGCCGTGCGGACGTGCCCGGTCGCGTACGCGTCGTAGTCGAGCGCGACGAGCGAGGCCGCGTCCCGGCTCAGGAGGTCGGCGCCGTAGCCCTCGCCGCAGCCGGCCTCGAGCACGGCGCGGCCGCGCACCTGTGCCCGCAGCGCCTCGTACACGACCTCGTGACGACGGAACCAGTAGTTCTCGTGCCAGATCCCCGGCACGGTGCGTTCGCCGGTGATCACCATCTGCGGCTTCGTCGGTTCCACGCCCGCAGCGTACGGCGGGCGTGCCGGCTCAGGCGCGGGGGGCGTTGCGGACGGACCGGTCGGCCGTGCCCGACACCAGCGTCGCGACGATGATCACGACCACGACGCCGACCACGGCGCTCGCGACCTGCTCCTTCAGCGGCACGTCGACGGTGAAGGGCAGGACGCCCACGATCACCGCGACGAGCACCATGATCCAGCCGAAGAACAGCCGCGGACGGGGTGTCGTGAGGAGGAGCAGGTGCATCAGGGCGGTGGCCAGCAGCGCGCCGCCGACGGCGACGGCGGCGTACGGGACCGTCGACGCGACATCCCAGTGTCCGCCGCCGGACGGCACCAGGACGGCGATGTCGAGGACCCCGCGGCAGACGAGGAGGCCGACGACCGCGGCGAGCCCGGCCACGACGGCGGTCGCGACGCCGCCGGCCCAGAGCTTGCCCGCGTCGACCGACAGGCCGCTCGGGGTGTCGGGATCGGGCTCGGGGAACTGTCGCGGGTCTCCGGTGGGCGGTTGCTGGTACGACATGGTGCCTCCTGGCTCCCGGGGTGCCCGTCACGCTAGCGACGCCGGTACGGCGCTGCCACCCGGCGTGCAACCTCTCGCGCTACCCCGGCGCCGGCCACCGGGCGCTCGTCCGCGCGGCCGCGAACGTCGAGGTGAGGAACGACGTCAGCATCTCGTCCGGATCGTCTGCCGTCCGGACCGCCTCGTACGGGAGCACGAACTCGCCGAGCCCGTCGTCCCAGCGCGCGCCGCTCGGCTGTACCGGCCACTGCGCGAGGTCGGGGGTCGACGGGTAGGCGTACGCGTAGAAGTCGCCCTCGCGCTCACCGCCGGGCCAGTATCCGCAGCTCCAGAGCTCGCTGCGGTACGCCTCGCGCGTCACGCGGTCGGGGCAGTGCGGGACGCCACCGGGGTGCGGGGGAGCCGGGCGGCCGGAGAACAGCGTGGACGCGAGGTCGAACGACCCCCAGAAGAAGTGGGTCGGGCTCGCCTTGCCGTCGAATCGGCCGCGGAACGTGGTCAGCACCCGGGTCGCACTCACCAGCGAGCGCCAGAAGCGCCAGGCGGACCTTGCCGACCATCTGCAGCCAGCGGTGCAGCGTGTCGCGGGTGTCCGCCCACGCCGCCACCGGCAGGACCGGCCACGCGGCATCGGTGAACGGTGCCGCGCCGGAGGAGGGGAGGTCCGCGCTGCTCTCGACCATCGCGTCACCCCACCGGCTCGCGGCCGGCGATGAACGGTGAGAGCCACCGCGTGTCGGGGTCGCGGTCGACGAGGAGCTTCTTGACCAGCAGCGTGGCCGGGATCGCGAGGATCGCGCCCCACGCGCCGAGGATCAGCGTCCAGAAGATCAGCGACAGCATGCTGACCGTCGCCGAGAGCCCGACCGAGTCGCCGACGATCTTGGGCTGGAAGACCGACTGCACGACGAAGTTGATGACGCAGTAGCCGACCACGACCCACAGCGCGGTCTGCCAGCCGGAGTCGAGCAGCGCGAGCATCGCCGGCGGGATCAGGCCGAGGAGGAAGCCGATGTTGGGGATGTAGCCGGTGATCAGCGACAGCACGCCCCACAGCCACGGGTCGGGGACGCCCAGCGCGTACAGCAGGATGACGTCACCGACGGCGACGATCAGCCCGAAGACGGTCGCGACGACGAAGTAGCGGCGGGTCCCGGAGGCGAAGTCGGCGAGCGCGTCGACCGTCGCTCGGTGGCGCTCGGGGACCCGTGCCGCGAGCCGGGGCATCACGCTCCCGTCGAAGGCCATGAACAGCAGCAGCAGGAGGATGAGGAACAGGTTGCCGGTGACCGAGGTGGCGCTCGAGACCAGACCGGCCACGTACGGCGCCAGCGCCTGGATGTCGAGGTGGGCGAAGATCTGGTTGAGGTCCGTCTGGTCGACGCCCCAGCCGTTGAGGAGCTCCTTCAGGTCGGCGAGCCAGCGCTCGAACTCGAGCTCGTACGACCCGACGAGCTGGGCGAAGCGGGCGCCGGCGAGGACGAGCGCACCGGCCAGGACGAGCAGGATCGCGTACACGGCGACGATGCACGCGACCGTGCCGACCCAGTCGGGCAGACCCCACCGGGAGAGCACCCGGCGCAGGGGCTGGACGGTCACCGTCATGCACACGGCGAGGAACGTCGGACCGGCGATCCCGTTGATGCTCATGACCCCGGCGACGACGACGAACGCCGCGGACCCGACCAGGATGGTGAGCGTTCTGGGCAGTGCCCTAGGCTCGGACATGTGGCTCAGTGTCGCAGCGCCCGTCGCTGACGACCTCTCGGAAGCCCTTCGGCTGCGAGCCACCGCTGCGGGAGGCCGAAGGAAAGCAGGGTCAGTGTGTGACCCACGCCACCCGTGACGACCTCGTCAGAGAGGTTACCTGTCGGTAACGTAAGGGTTGCGGGGTCGTCTCACGATCCAGCACGCAGCCGCCCGCGGCTGCCGCGACGCGCGTCCCGTGCGAGCGCCGTGTTGAAGAAGCGACTCCACAGGAGGGGCCGAGTAGGCCATGAACATCGTCGTCTGTGTGAAGTACGTACCGGATGCTACGGCGGACCGGTCCTTTGACTCGTCGGACAGCACCGTTGACCGTGAAGGTGTCGACGGCCTGCTCTCCGAGCTCGACGAGTACGCCGTCGAGCAGGCGCTGCAGGTCGCGGAGGAGAACGACGGCGAGGTGACCGTGCTGACGGTCGGCCCGGCCGACGCCGCCGACGCGGTCCGCAAGGCGCTGCAGATGGGTGCCGACAAGGGCGTCCACGTCGAGGACGACGACATCGCCGGCTCCGACGCCGTCGCGACGTCGCTGATCCTCGCCAAGGCCCTGGGCACGCTCGAGTACGACCTCGTGTTCTTCGGCATGAGCTCGACCGACGGCACGATGGGTGTCGTCCCGACCATGGTCGCCGAGCGCCTCGGCCTCCCCGCGGTCACCTACGGCTCGGAGATCACCGTCGACGGCTCGACGGTGACCGTGCGCCGTGACGGCGACGTCGCGACCGAGACCATCACCGCCACCGCTCCGGCGGTCGTGTCGGTGACGGACCAGTCGGGCGAGCCGCGCTACCCGTCCTTCAAGGGCATCATGGCGGCGAAGAAGAAGCCGGTCGAGGACCTCACGCTGTCCGACCTCGGCATCGAGGCGTCCGAGGTCGGCCTGGACGCCGCCTGGACCAAGGTCCTCTCGTTCGCGCCGCGCCCCCCGCGGACCGCCGGCGAGATCGTCACCGACGAGGGAGACGGCGGCGTCAAGCTGGCCGAGTTCCTCGCGTCGAAGAAGTTCGTCTGAGGAGCAGCGACAGATGAGTGAGATTTTCGTTCTCGTCGACCACGTCGACGGCACCGTCCGCAAGACCACCGGCGAGCTCCTGACGCTCGCCCGCCGTCTGGGCACCCCGTCGGCGGTGTTCATCGGCTCCGGCGCGGACGCCGCGCAGTCCTACCTCGCCGAGTACGGCGCGGAGAAGGTCTACGTCCTCGACGCCCCCGAGCTGACCGAGTACCTCGTCGTCCCCAAGGCCGAGGCGCTGGCCCAGCTGGTCGCCGACAAGCAGCCCGGCGCCGTGCTCGTGTCCTCCTCGGCGGAGGGCAAGGAGATCGCCGGCCGCCTTGCGATCAAGACCGAGTCCGGTCTGATCACCGACGCCGTCGACGTCCGTGCGGGCGGTGACGGCGTGGAGACCACGCAGTCCGTCTTCGCCGGCAACTTCACCGTCGAGGCGACCGTCACCAAGGGCACCCCGATCGTGGCGGTCAAGCCCAACTCGGCGACCCCGGAGCCGGCTTCGGCCGCGGCGACCCTCGAGCCGGTGTCCGTCACCGTCTCCGACGCCGCCAAGGGCGCCAAGATCACCGACTCCAAGCCGCGTGAGGCCACCGGCCGTCCCGAGCTCACCGAGGCCGCGATCGTCGTCTCCGGCGGCCGTGGCACCGGCGGCGACTTCTCCCAGGTCGAGGCGTTCGCCGACGCCCTGGGCGCCGCGGTCGGCGCCTCGCGTGCGGCCGTCGACTCGGGCTGGTACCCGCACAGCTTCCAGGTCGGCCAGACCGGCAAGACGGTCTCGCCGCAGCTGTACGTCGCCAACGGCATCTCCGGGGCGATCCAGCACCGCGCCGGCATGCAGACCTCCAAGACGATCGTCGCTGTCAACAAGGACGAGGAGGCGCCCATCTTCGAGCTGGTCGACTTCGGCGTCGTCGGCGACCTGAAGGAGGTCCTCCCGCAGGCGACCGAAGAGGTCGTCAAGCGCAAGGGCTGACCCGCACAACCCCTCGTACGACCCAGGACCGCCATGTCTCCGGCCCCGGAGGCGTGGCGGTCCGTCGTCGTGCCGTGACCGTTACGTGTCCAAGTTGACCGCTTCGGCCCCCGCTTCCTGGGCACTTTGCGGGGGTCTGATAAGAATGCTGTCACGATCAAGAGGCCCGCTGGTTGTAACACTTCGATAAGTGTCTGGCCCCTGACCTGTTCTGGTCGATGATCACGAGTAACCATGGGTCCGCGGAAAGTTTTCTGCGCGTTCCCAACACAACAGGAGGATTCCAATGCGACTCTCCCGGCGTACTCGCCTTGGAGGCGTGGCGCTGCTCGCAGCGATCGGACTCACACTGTCCGCCTGCGGCGGCGGGGGAGATGACGACAACAACGAGTCGAGCTCCTCGACCGATGCCGTCATCACCGCTCGTACCACCGAGCCTCAGAACCCGCTGGTTCCGCAGGCCACCAACGAGGTCGGCGGCGGCAACGTCATCGACCTGCTCTACGCGGGTCTCATCACCTACAAGGAGGATGGGTCGCAGGAGCTCGAGGTCGCGGAGTCGATCACGTCCGACGACAACAAGCTCTGGACGGTCAAGCTCAAGGACTGGAAGTTCAGCGACGGCACGCCGGTCACGGCGAAGTCCTTCGTCGACGCGTGGAACTACGGCGCCCTGAGCACGAACGCGCAGAACGCCTCGTACTTCTACTACCCGATCAAGGGTTACGAGGCCGTTCAGGAGGAGAACCCCACCGTCAAGACGATGGAGGGCCTCAAGGTCGTCGACGACAAGACCTTCACGATCGAGCTGAACCAGGCGGAGTCGGACTTCCCGCTGCGCCTCGGCTACTCGGCCTACTACCCGCTGCCGGAGTCGGCCTACGCCGACATGAAGGCCTACGGTGAGGCCCCGGTCGGCAACGGCCCCTACAAGCTCGACGCGTGGGAGCACAACAAGGAGCTGCGTCTCGTCCCGAACGGCGAGTACGACGGCGCCCGCAAGCCCCAGAACGGCGGCGTGACCTTCGTGGTCTACACCGACACCGACGCGGCTTACACCGATGTCCAGGCCGGCAACCTCGACGTCCTGGACACCGTCCCGGACAGCGCGCTGCAGACCTTCCAGGACGACGACTCGGTCGAGGCGATCACCGCTCCGGGTTCGGTCCTGGGTGCGTTCCAGTTCCCGAGCGACCTCCCGGGCTTCACGGGCGAGGCCGGCAAGCTCCGCCGCAAGGCGGTCTCGATGGCCCTCAACCGTGAGGAGCTCACCGAGAAGCTGTTCTTCGGCACCCGCACCCCGGCGAGCGACTTCAGCGCGCCGCCGATGCCGGGCTGGACCGACGAGATCCCCGGCAACGAGGTTCTCGAGTTCAACGCCGACGAGGCCAAGAAGCTCTGGGCCGAGGCCGAGGCCATCGAGCCCTGGGGCAACAAGAAGCTCCTCATCGCCACCAACACCGACGGTGCGGGCAACAAGGCGTCGGTCGACGCCATGTCGAACCAGATCAAGAACACCCTGGGCATCGACGCGGAGCCGAAGTACTACGCCACGTTCGACGAGTTCCTCGACGACCGTGACAACAACAAGACCGGTGCGCTCTTCCGCGCCGGCTGGCAGCCGGACTACCCGTCGATCTCGAACTACCTCGGCCCGATCTACGGCACCGGGGCGGCTTCGAACGACGGCAACTACTCGAACCCGGAGTTCGACGCGGCGCTGACCAAGGCGGCCGGTGCGACCTCCGACGAGCAGCGCTACCAGGACTTCGTCGACGCGCAGGCGATCCTCATGGAGGACATGCCGGGTCTGCCGATGTGGTACACCGACGGGACGGGCGCCGCTGCCAAGGGCGTCGAGAACGTCAAGTTCAACTGGCAGGGCGTGCCGATCTACCAGAACATCACCAAGTAGGTCGCACACCACCGCATGCGGGGCACGCGGGGTCAGCGCCATGACGGCGCTGCCCCCGCGTGGCCCTGCGCGGGTCAAAGGCATCCGATCGGTGCCGGAGGCCTGATACCTTTTAACCATCCCGTAGGAGGCCACTGATGTGGTGGTATGCCGCGCGGCGCATCTTGCAGACGATCCCCGTCATCCTCGGGTCGACGCTGCTCATCTACGCGCTCGTCTTCCTTCGTCCGGGTGACCCGATTCGCGCGATCTTCGGTGACAAGCCCGTCTCCGACGCCGTCATCGAACAGGTCCGGGCCCAGTACAACTTCGACCAGCCGTTCCTCGTCCAGTGGCTGCTCTTCCTCAAGGGCGCCATCACGCTGGACTTCGGCCAGTCGTTCACCGGTCGCGACGTCAGCGACCTCGTGGCCGAGGCGTTCCCGGTCACCATCAAGCTCGCTCTCATGGCCCTCGTGATCGAGGCCGTCCTCGGCATCATCGCCGGTACGATCGCCGGCCTCCGCAAGGGCAAGCTCTTCGACTCGACGATGCTCGTCACGTCCCTGCTCGTGATCGCCGTGCCGATCTTCGTGTTCGGCTTCGTCATGCAGCTGATCTTCGGCGTGAAGCTCGGGTGGTTCCCCCCGACGGTCGGAGGCAACACGTCCTTCTACAACCTGTTGCTCCCCGCCATCGTCCTCGCCCTGGTGTCCTTCGCGTACATCGTGCGGCTGACACGGACGTCGGTCGCGGGCAACCTCACCGCGGACCACGTCCGGACGGCCCGCGCCAAGGGGCTCTCCGAGGGTGTGGTGGTGCGGCGGCACGTGCTGCGCAACTCGCTCATCCCGACGGTGACCTTCCTTGGCGCCGACCTGGGTGCACTGATGGCCGGTGCGATCGTCACCGAGGGCATCTTCAACATCCCGGGGATCGGCAACCTCGCGTTCAACGCGATCAAGCGTGGCGAGACACCGACCATCGTCTCGGTGGTCACGATCATGGTGCTCGTCTACGTGCTCACCTCGCTGATCGTCGACCTGCTCTACGCCTGGCTCGACCCAAGGATCCGTTATGCCTAAGCCCACGCTCCCGGGGCAGGAGCGCTACGTCGCCCCGATCGACGAGACGCCGCTCGCGGCGGTCGACTCCGTCCAGGTGGACGAGGCGCCGGCCAGCCAGTGGAAGGAGGCGTGGAAGCAGCTCCGCAAGAACCCGATGTTCTGGGTGTCCTCGGTGCTGCTGACGATCCTCGCGATCGTCATCATCGCCCCCGGCCTGTTCACCAACGCCGACCCGCGCTTCTGCGAGCTCAGCAACAGCCTCGGCCCGGCGGAGTCCGGCCACCCGTTCGGCTTCGACAAGCAGGGGTGCGACGTGTGGGCCCGCACGCTCTACGGAGCGCGCGCCTCGGTCGCCGTCGGCGTGCTGACGACCCTGGTCGTGGCCCTCCTCGGCGGACTCACCGGCGCCCTGGCCGGCTTCCGGGGTGGCATGACCGACACGTTCATCTCCCGCATCAGCGACATCTTCTTCGCCATCCCGCTGCTGCTGGCCGCGATCGTCTGCCTCTCGGCCGTCAACAACTGGTTCCCGGACCGGGGCTTCTGGGGCGGCGTCCTCGCGGTCGTCGCCGCGCTGGGCCTCTTCGGCTGGCCGCAGATCACCCGCATCATGCGCGGGTCGGTCCTCGAGGTGAAGAACTACGAGTTCGTCGACGCGGCACGAGCCATCGGTGCGAGCAACCAGCGCAACCTGTGGCGCCACATCGTGCCCAACGCGATCTCGCCGGTGATCGTCACCTCGACGGTCTCGCTCGGCATCTTCATCGTCGCCGAGGCCACGCTGTCGTTCCTCGGTCTGGGCCTCCCGTTCTCGGTGGTCTCCTGGGGCAACGACATCAGCTCGGCCCAGGAGCTCGTCCGCTCGGGCACGTCGCTGAACGTCATGTTCGTCCCGGTCACCGCACTGGTCCTCACCGTGCTCAGCTTCATCCTGCTCGGTGACTCCGTCCGCGATGCCCTGGACCCGAAGGCGAGGAAGCGATGAGCCAGCAGCCCCTCCTCGAGGTCCGTGACCTCGACGTCGCCTTCTACTCCGAGAAGAAGGCCATCCCTGCCGTACGTGGCGCGAGCCTGACCGTCTACCCCGGTCAGACCGTCGCCATCGTGGGTGAGTCGGGATCAGGAAAGTCGACGACCGCGCACGCGATCATCGGCCTGCTCCCCGGCACCGGCAAGGTCGTCGGCGGCGAGATCATCTTCGACGGCAAGGACATCGCGCACTCGAGCAAGAAGGGCTTCCAGGCCCTGCGCGGTGACCAGATCGGCCTCGTCCCGCAGGACCCGATGACCAACCTGAACCCGCTGTGGCGGGTCGGGGACCAGATCAAGGAAGCGCTGGTCGCCAACGACATCGCCAAGGGCAGCGACGCCGACCGTCGAGTGCTCGCCCTCCTCGAGGAGGCCGGCCTCAGCGACGTCGAGCGCCGTGCCCGCCAGTACCCGCACGAGTTCTCCGGCGGCATGCGGCAGCGTGCCCTGATCGCGATGGGTCTGGCGGCGCGTCCGAAGCTCCTCATCGCCGACGAGCCCACCTCGGCGCTCGACGTGACGGTGCAGAAGCAGATCCTCGACCACCTCGACGGGCTCACCGACGAGCTCGGCACCGCTGTCCTGCTGATCACGCACGACCTCGGTCTCGCGGCCGAGCGTGCCGACCACATCGTCGTGATGTACCGCGGCACGATCGTGGAGTCGGGTCCGGCGCTCGAGATCCTCAAGAACCCCGAGCACCCGTACACGAAGCGTCTCGTCTCGTCGGCACCGTCGATCGCGTCCCAGCGGCTCGCGTCGGTCAAGGCGCGCGAGGAGGTCCGCGAGCAGGCGGTGCAGACCGCCGGCGAGATCGCGGCCGAGATCGCCACCACGGCGGGCGAGGTCGGCAAGGGCGAGAACGAGATCATCGTCGTCGAGGGCCTGACGAAGGTCTTCAAGCTCCCGGGCGACCGTCCGTGGCGCAAGACCGACCTGCGGGCGGTCGACGACGTGACGTTCACCCTGCGTCGCGGCACCACCACGGCGATCGTGGGGGAGTCGGGCTCGGGCAAGTCGACGGTGGCACGGATGGTCCTCGGACTCCTCCAGCCCACCGCGGGCACGGTCCTGTTCGACGGCTACGACACCGCGCAGCTCAAGGGCAAGCGTCAGCTGGCGCTGCGCCGCCAGATGCAGCCGGTGTTCCAGAACCCGTACGCGTCGCTCGACCCGATGTACTCGATCTACAAGTCCATCGAGGAGCCCCTCGAGACGCACAAGATCGGGTCGTCGAAGGAGCGCGAGGCGAAGGTCCGCGACCTGCTCGAGAAGGTGTCGCTGCCGAGCTCGCTCATGCGGCGCTACCCCAACGAGCTGTCCGGTGGTCAGCGTCAGCGTGTCGCCATCGCGCGCGCCCTGGCGCTCGAGCCGGAGGTCGTGGTCCTCGACGAGGCGGTCTCCGCCCTCGACGTGCTGGTCCAGGCCCAGATCCTGGAGCTGCTCAACGACCTCCAGGCCGAGATGGGTCTCAGCTATCTGTTCATCACGCACGACCTCGCGGTGGTCCGCCAGATCGCCGACGACGTGCTGGTGATGCAGAACGGCAAGGTCGTGGAGGCGGCGAGCGTGAACGAGGTGTTCGACAACCCGCGCGAGAGCTACACGCGCAGGCTGCTCGACGCGATCCCCGGTCGCGACCTGCTGACGACCGCCTGAGGCGCCTTCCGCCCCGGGTGAGGCCCAGCGTCACGGTGCCCCGGCCGTCACGCGCCACGTGCGCGTGACGGTCGGGGCACCGCCGTCTCACCCGTCGACCCCCGTTTGACTCCTTCGAACATGTGTTCGAACATGGAGGGGTGACGGGTGCAGCAGTTCTCGACCAGCTGGCCGCGCGGGTCCGCGCGATGGAGGGGCCCCCACCGGTGCGGGACCGGTTGCCCACCTTGCCCGCGTTGGCCCAGGTGGTGCCGGGCGGTCTCCTGCGCGGAGCCGCCTACGAGGTGAGCGACTCGCTCGCCCTGGCTCTCGCGCTGGCGGCGGGGCCGTCCTCCGAAGGCGCCTGGTGCGCCGTGGTGGGCGTCCCGGAGATGGGTGCCGAGGCCGCAGCGGGGCTCGGCGTCGCGCTGGAGCGGACCATCCTCGTCCCCGCACCGGGCGAGCACTGGCAGCACGTGGTGAGCACGCTCGCCGACGTCACGGACGCGATCGTCGTACGCCCTCCGGCGCGCGTCCGCGACGTCGACGCCCAGCGGATCGCGGCCCGTCTGCGCCAGCACGGGACCACGGTGGTCGCGCTGACGGCGCACGCCGGTGCCTGGCCGCGGCCTGCCGGCCGGCTCGAGGTCACCGAGAGCTCCTGGACCGGCATGGGCGACGGGCACGGGCACCTGCGTCGGCGTCACGTGACCGTCACCGCGACCGGCCGGTGGGGGCGTCCTCACCGCACCCGTCTCTGGCTGGACGCCGCCGTCGAGGCCGTCGCTGCCGTCGAGCCCGTGACGCCCGTCGTACCCCTGCACGGGCCGGTCGGCTACGGGGTGGCGAGCTGATGGCACGCACGCTGGTGGCATGGTGCCCGGACTGGCCCGTTCGGGCGGTCCGGCACACCGGGGCGGGGGTCGACCTGCCGCCCGGTGCTCCGGTCGCGCTGTTCGAGCACGGCGAGGTGCGGGCCTGCTCGGCGTCGGCGCGCCGGGAGGGGGTCCGGCGGGGCCAGCGGATGCGTGACGCGCAGGCGCGGTGCCCGGAGCTGGTGACCCTCGACTACGACCCGGGGCTCGATGTGCGCGCGTTCGAGCCGGTGCTCGCGGCGGTCGAGGAGATCGCCCCGGGGGTGCAGCCGCTGCGTCCTGGCACCTGCGCGGTGCGGGTGGCCGGTCCGGGCCGCTACTTCGGCGGCGAGCAGCACGCCGCCGCGGTCCTCGCCGAGCGGCTCGTCGAGCACGGCGTCGACGACGTGCGCTTCGGGATCGCCGACGCCGTGTTCGCCGCCGAGCAGGCAGCCCGGCAGGCGAGCGTCCAGGACAGCGTCGTGGTGCCGGCGGGGGAGTCGGCGGCGTTCCTCGCGGACCTCCCGGTGAGCGTCCTCGACCGGCCGGAGCTGGTGAGCCTGCTGCAGCGGCTGGGGCTCCGTACCCTGGGCGCGTTCGCCGCCCTGCGTCCCGCCGACGTGCTCACCCGGTTCGGTCCCGACGGGGCGCTCGCGCACCGGCTCGCCCGCGGCGTCGACGACCGGCCGTTCGCTGCGCGTCGCCCCCCGTCGGACCTCGAGCGCGAGGTCACGTTCGAGCCGCCGCTGGAGGACGCCGAGGCGGTCGCGTTCAGCGTCCGCCGGACCGCCGAGGCCTTCGTCGCCGGGCTCGCCGAGCGGCAGCTGGTCTGCACCAGCGTGTGGGTGGAGGTGCACACCGACCGGGGAGAGACCTCGGAGCGGCAGTGGCTGCACCCCCGCTGGTTCGACGCCGGTGATCTCGTCGACCGCGTCCGCTGGCAGCTGCAGGCGGGAGCCGCTTCGGCCGTCGCTGCCCCGGTGAGCGGGGTGAAGCTGGTCCCGGCGGACGTGGCACCGGTGACCGACCACGCCGAGGGGCTCTGGGGGAGCGGGCCCGACGCACGGATCCACCGGGCGGCGTCGAAGGTGCAGAGCATGCTCGGCCGCGAGGCCGTGGTCTCCGCCGTCGTCGGGGGTGGGCGCGGTCCCGCCGACCGGCGGACGCTCGTGCCGTGGGGCGATCCGCTCACCCCGGACCGTGCGGCGGCACCGCCGTGGCCGGGGAGCCTTCCGGCGCCTGCCCCTGCGACGGTGTACGACCCGCCGCTGGCCGCGCAGGTGGTCGGCGCCTCGGGGCAGCCGGTGGTGGTGAGCGAGCGGGGGAGCGTGACCGCGGCGCCGGCACGGTTCGGGGTCGCAGACCCTCCGGCCGCGGGCCTCCAGCCGGTCGCCGCGTGGGCGGGGCCGTGGCCGGTCGACGAGCGCTGGTGGGATGCCGAGCAGACGGTGCGGGCGGCGCGGTTCCAGGTGGTCGGCGTCGACGGCAGCGCGTGGCTGCTTCGGGTCAGCGACGGCGTGTGGTGCGTGGAAGCCCGGTATGACTGATGAGCGGAGCCGACTGATGGGGTTCAACAACCCCGACATGCCCTGGTCGGAGCTCGAGCGCCGGCTGTCGGGTCGGCTGCTGCCCGAGGAGCACCCGCGCGACCCGATCCGCGACGGTCGGCCGCTCGCGCCCGGCTTCGACGCGCCCGACGGGGGCGACGGTCCGGCGTTCTCGCGCAAGCGCGGGCCGTACGAACCCCCTGCGGCGCCGGACGAGCCCGCGCCCGACGAGCCGTACGTCCCGTACGCGGAGCTGCACGCGCACTCCGACTTCAGCTTCCTCGACGGCGCGAGCAGCCCGGAGGCGCTGGTCGAGGAGGCGGTGCGGCTGCGGCTGACCGGGTTGGCGCTGGTCGACCACGACGGCTTCTACGGCGTGGTGCGGATGGCGGAGGCGGCCGCGATGCACGGCCTGCCGACGGTGTTCGGGGCCGAGCTGTCGCTGGGGCTGTCGGGCCCGCAGAACGGCGCCGCCGACCCGGAGGGCACGCACCTCGTGGTGCTGGCACGAGGCCAGGAGGGCTACCACCGTCTCGCGGGTGCGCTCACCGCCGCGCACCTCGCCGGCGGGGAGAAGGGGCGTCCCGTCTACGCCGTCGACGACCTGGCCGACCGCCTCGGAGGCCACGCCGTGGTGCTGACCGGCTGCCGCAAGGGCGCGGTGCGTCAGGCGCTGGTCGGTCCCACCGGGACGGAGGTGGACGACGTCGCCGCCGAGAAGGAGGTGCGGGCGCTCACCGAGCGGTTCGGCGACGACAACGTCCTGGTGGAGCTGACCGACCACGGGGACCCGTACGACTCGGTCCGCAACGACGCGCTCGCCGCGATCGCCGACCGGCTCGGCCTGCCCGTCGTGGCGACGGGCAACGTGCATGCAGCGACGCCCGCGGACCGCCGGCTCGCGGGGGCGGTCGCCGCGGTCCGGGCACGCCGCAGCCTGGACGCGATGGACGGCTGGCTGCCGGCGGCCGGGCCGCCGTACCTGCGTTCCGGCGCCGAGATGGCGCGCCTCTTCGCCCGCTACCCGGGGGCGGTGGAGCGGACCGTGGACGTCGCTGCCGACCTCGCGTTCGAGCTGCGGCGGGCCAAGCCGAAGCTCCCGAAGCAGAAGGTCCCCGAGGGTCACAGCCCGATGTCGTGGCTGCGCGAGCTGGTGCGGAAGGGGGCAGAGGAGAAGTATGCGGACGCGCCGCCCAGCACGCACGAGCGGCTGGAGCGCGAGCTCGCGGTGATCGAGGAGCTGGACTTCCCGGGCTACTTCCTGATCGTCCACGACATCGTCGCGTACGCGAAGTCGCGCGGGATCCTGTGCCAGGGCCGAGGGTCGGCCGCGAACTCCGCGGTCTGCTACGCCCTCGGGATCACCGCGGTCGACTCGGTGAAGTTCGACCTGCCGTTCGAGCGGTTCCTGTCGGCGACGCGCGACGAGGAGCCGGACATCGACGTGGACTTCGACTCCGACCGTCGCGAGGAGGTGATCCAGTGGGTGTACGAGCAGTACGGCCGCCACAACGCCGCGCAGGTCGCCAACGTCATCTCGTACCGTCCGAAGTCTGCCGTCCGCGACATGGCCAAGGCGCTCGGCTACTCGCAGGGGCAGCAGGACGCGTGGTCCAAGCACATCGACATGTGGAGCAGCCTGCCGCGCGACGAGGCGACCGAGGACATCCCGGAGCCGGTGCTCGACCTGGCGGAGCAGCTCCTCAAGGCGCCGCGCCACCTCGGCATCCACTCCGGCGGGATGGTGCTCACCGACCGCCCGGTGGGGGAGGTGTGCCCGATCGAGCACGCCCGGATGGAGAACCGCACCGTCCTGCAGTGGGACAAGGACGACTGCGCGTGGATGGGGCTGGTGAAGTTCGACCTGCTCGGGCTCGGGATGCTCGGCGCCATCCAGCACACGTTCGACATCGTGGCCGAGCACACCGGTGAGCGGTGGGACCTGGCCTCGATCCCGAAGGAGGAGAAGGGCGTCTACGACCAGCTGTGCCGCGGCGACTCGGTCGGGGTCTTCCAGGTGGAGAGCCGCGCCCAGATCGGGACGCTCCCGCGTCTGAAGCCGCGGCGCTTCTACGACCTGGTGTGCGAGATCGCGCTGATCCGACCCGGCCCGATCCAGGGCGGGGCGGTGCACCCGTTCATCCGGCGCCGGACGGGGGTGGAGCCGATCACGTACCTGCACCCGGCGCTCGAGCCGGTGCTGCGCCGTACCCTCGGCGTGCCGCTGTTCCAGGAGCAGCTCATGCAGATCGCGATGCAGGTCGGCGGATGCACCGGGGACGAGGCGGACCTGCTGCGTCGGGCGATGGGGTCCAAGCGCGGGGTGGAGAAGATCGAGCGGCTGCGCTCGACGCTGTACGCGGGGATGGCGGCGCACGGCATCACCGGCGACCTGGCCGACGAGATCTACCTGCGGATCGAGGCGTTCGCGAGCTTCGGGTTCGCCGAGTCGCACTCGATCAGCTTCGCGCTGCTCGTGTACGCGAGCACGTGGCTGCGGCTGCACTACCCGGGCGCGTTCCTCGCCGGGTTGCTGCGGGCACAGCCGATGGGGTTCTACTCGCCGGCGAGCCTGGTCTCCGACGCACGGCGCCACGGGGTGGAGGTGCTGCGTCCGGACGTGAACCGTTCGGGGGTGGGCGCCGACCTGGAACCCGATGGTCGAGTAGCCCGAGCCCCCCAGGGCGAGGGCGTATCGAGACCCACCGGGCACGACGCCTGTCTGGAGAAGGATCAACCGCCTGTCGGCGACTTCGACGCGAGCATCCCCTTCGACCACGCGTGGCACCGGCGCGACGGACGGTTCGTCGTACGCCTCGGGCTGGCAGCCGTCACCTCGGTGGGGGAGGACGCCGCCGAGCGCATCGTCGCCGAACGCGCCCGCGGCGGGCCGTACACGTCGATGACCGACCTCACCCGCCGTGTCGCGCTGACGGCGGCGCAGGTCGAGGCGCTCGCGACCGCAGGGGCGTTCGAAGGGTTCGGGCTGACGCGGCGCGAGGCGCTGTGGGCGGCGGGCCCGGCGGCGCAGGAGAGCCCGGACCAGCTCGAAGGCACGTCGGTGCTCAGCGACGCTCCGACCCTTCCGGGGATGAGCCTGGCCGAGACCACGATGGCCGACCTGTGGGCGACCGCGATCGCCCCGGACAGCCACCCGATGGAGCACGTGCGCGAGGCCATGCGGACCCGGGGCGTGCTGCGCGTGTCCGCCTTGGCCGAGGTGGAGCCCGGGAAGCGTGTGGAGGTCGCAGGTCTGGTCACGCACCGTCAGCGCCCGGCGACTGCCGGCGGGGTCACCTTCCTCAACCTCGAGGACGAGACGGGGATGCTCAACGTGATCTGCACGGCGGGACTGTGGTCGCGCTACCGACGGGTCGTCCGCGACTCCAGCGCGCTGGTGGTCCGCGGGATCATCGAACGCCGTGACGGCGCGATCAACCTGCACGCCGACCGCGTGGAGCGGCTGCCGATCACGATGAGGACGACGTCGCGTGACTTCCGGTGACCGCGCCTGGTCCGGCTCGTGCGCTACGGTCGATAGCCTCGGGGCGTGACCATGGTGGACGTCGGTAATGCGTACGACGCTCGCGCGGCCGAGTACATCGAGCTCCTCGGATCGGTCGAGCAGATGGCAGAGCAGGATCGCGCGACGATCGGACGCTGGCAGGCCGGTATCGACGGCGACATCCTCGACGCCGGGTGCGGCCCAGGGCACTGGACGGAGGTGCTCTCCCAGGGCGGAGCGCGCGAGGTGCGGGGCATCGACGCGTCGGCCCACTTCATCGCCTCGGCGCGGCGGCGCTTCCCGCATCTCGACTTCGCACGAGGTGATCTCGCCGCGCTGCCCTTCGCCTCGGGCTCTGTCGCGGGCGTCCTGTCGTGGTTCTCGATCATCCATACCCCGCCGGATGCCGTTCCTGTGATCCTTCGCGAGTTCGCTCGCGTCCTGGCTCCTGGGGGATCCCTCCTGCTCGGGTTCTTCGACGGCGATGCCGGCGTGGCGTTCGACCACGCGGTGACGACGGCGTACTACTGGTCCGCCGACGCGCTCGGCGCCCTCTTGGCGCCCGTCGGGTTCGTCGTGGAGCAGGCCTCGGCCCGCCAGGATCCCGGTGTCCGCCGGCAGGGCGACCTGACGGCGAGGGTGACCGTCTGACGACGGCGCTGCCCCTGGTGTGGAGGGCCCCAGCAACGCGCCGCGCGGCCACGGGTGGACTGAGCGGGGAGTCCCGCCGACGAGGCATCCCGGCTATTGCCGCAGCCGACCGACGAGATGCCGCAAGTGATCCTCGAGCGGTGAGCCGGACGCGTGCCGAGGGGTGCGTGGGACGAGGCGCTCGGGTGCGCGGCCCCCGCCGGGCCGGGAACGACGCGAGGTATAGCGGTGACCGGTCGGCGTACGCCACTGCACCCCATCGACGAGGCGACCCTCGATACGGGCAGGAGTGCCGCCGACGACCGGTGAGACCGTCCAGCCCCGCATCTCCTTGACGAGGTTGTCCGGCCGGCAGACGCCTTCGACGTTGTCGGCCGTGCTCGCGCCGCCGTGCGCGTACGGGCGCAGGTGGTCGAGGTCGTGCACGTCGCCGTCGCACCCTGGTCGCAGGCACGTGTCGTCCGCGGCGTGCGACGGCGGACGGGAAACGCCGGCGGCGACTGTCGACCCCGGTGACCGCATCGCCGCTCGGGGTCGTGAACAGGCGCCGAACCCATCCGCGGTCGGCAGCTGCCGCGTCCGTCGCGATCCGTCGTGCGAGTCCTGCCGGGATCGGACCGTAGCCCTCGAGTACAGCAGGCGTGTCCTCCGCTCCGAACAGCACCTCCGGTCGCATCAGGAGAGCGACCTCCGCCGACGGTGCGGCGCGGCCGGGAGTGGCGCTGGCTGACCCCGCGCTGGCTGACCCCGCGCCGTCGGGTGTCGCCCGCAGCGCCTGGAGCGCGAGGTCGCAGGTGATCTGGCGGCTCGCACGCCCGGCCGCACGTCCAGAAGCCTGGTCGGTGAGCGTCTGGCGCGCGAGATGGTTCCAGGCGGCGACGACGTGCTCCGCTGGCCCGTACACGCTGATCGTCGCCATCGCGTCGGCGTTGCGGCGGAGCCGGACCGAGCGCTTGGCGCGGGCACGCTCTGCTCGGACCTCGGCGCCGTCAGGATCGAGGGCCAGCGCCAAGCGGCGCGCCTCGCCCCCGGCCTGCCGCAGCGTCAGCTCGGGCAGGACACCAGCGAGGTCGGCGTCGACCTGGCCGCGCAGCGCCGGCGGGAGCGCGGCGGTCTCCCGGCAGACCGCGCCCGCCACCGCCGTACCGATCAGCCCTGACCCCAGCAGGGCCCGGGTGCTCGGGTGGTCGCGGAGCGCGCGGGCGAGGTCGTGGCTGCGCTGCGCCGCCTCGGTGGAGACGCCACGGGCCATCGACACCTCGGCCCGGACCGAACGCTCCACGGCTCGTGCCGCGCGCTCGACGGACTCGGGATCGCGCGGGTCGTCGGGTGGGTGGGTCGTGCGGCGCCGTGCGTCGAGCGCCGCGATCGCCTCGAGCTGGACCGCGTTGACGATGTGCCCGATCTGCTCGCAGGCGGCGGCCACGACGACCTCCTCGGCACCCGAGGCCAGGTCGGCGTCGGACGTCGCCGCCACCCGGGACTGGGCATCGACGACCACGTGGCCCACCCGCGAGAGCAGGTCTGCCAGTGGATCTGGCTGGCTGGAATCGAACACGTGTACGAGGCTATCGCTCACGACTGACAGCTGCCGGCAGGTGGTCAGGCTCTGCCCAACGCCGTCGCGCAGTGCCGTTCGTCGGCGTCGACGCAGATCTCGAGGCGGACGATCGTGCCCCGCGCGAGGTCGACCCGGTGAGTGGTGCCGGAGCTCCGCGACGCGCGCCCGGCCGAGACGTCGAGCGTCTCCTCGTCGAGGATCGGCGACCAGCCTCCGTGGCGTCGTACGGAGACGGCGTAGACGGCCGGACGTTGCAGCGTGTTCTCCACCGAGATCGTGCCCCGGGCTCCGCGGAACGACAGGGTCGCCGCGGAAGGCCCGAGGCGGACGGCCGCCTCCACGTCACGGCCGCCCGCCTCCGTCGCCGACGCGTGCGACACGATGCGCCAGGGCGTCTCCCCGGCGCCGCCCGCGACGTAGAGGCCCGTGGCGACGACCGCGGCGGCGGCCACCGCTACCCCGAGATGTTGAGCGGGCCTCCTGCGCCCGTCCTGCGTGCGTCCCATCGCGTGATCCCCCTGACGTCGGTGACGCGAGGACCGTACGGACGGCGACTTTCACCGCGCTTGCACCGGTCAGCCGCCGGAGCAGGGGAGCAGCTGCCCGTGCGAGCCCGTGCGTTCTGCGTCCCCGATCTGCGCCCGGACCAGCCGATGGGTCGCACGGTCGAACGTGAGGCCGACGGCGTCGGAGAGGACGACCGTGACCACGCGGCGGCCGTCGACGGTGGTCGCCTCGACCTTCGCGTCGTCCCCCAGCAGGGCGAGGGCGCGGAGGGCGGCGCCGCGCGCCGCAGCCGGCGGCTCCCCGACGACGAGCACCCCGGCCAGCGTCTCGGCGACCGACGTCGCACCGTCCGACCCCGCCGCGCTCCCCATGGACCCGAGGTGGTCCACGAGCGCCTGCGGATCCGCAGGCCATCCCGCGTACCACGCCGGGTCGCTCCACGCGCCGGCCTGCCCTGACCAGTCAGGTCCACCGGATTCCACGATCTTCGCCACCAGCGCCAGCCTCTTCTGCGTGGCGGCGGTGTCGGAAGCAACGGGCGCGTCACGCCCGTCATCGCCACCCGCAGCGCCCCGCTTGTCCGCCTCCGCGGGCCTCTGTCCTCCGGTCGCGGCGATCGCGTCCGATCGCGCCTCCTCCTTGGTGCGCTCGTCCTTCGGCGCCGGTCTGCACACGAGAAGTGCCTCGCCGGTCGACTCCGCGCCCGCGCGCACCTCCACCATCGCCGCCGCTCGCAGCACCTCGGCGGCGTCGGCAGGCGCGGGGGAGAGCGGCGAGTCGCCGGCACCGTCGCCCAGCACCGGGAAGACCACGGCGAGGGAGACCGCGGCGATGCCGGCGCCCGCGAGGGCGAGCGTACGGCGGCGCCGAGGGCGAGCGACCGCCGCGCCGGGCTCGTCGTACCCGGTGGCCAGCAGCCGTCGCAGTCGTGCCTCGTCGTCGGCGGTGACGGCGCAGTCGTCGACGGAGACGGGGTCGACCAGCGCGGTCGTGAGGGGATCAGGCGAGCTCATGGGAGACCTCCGGGTCGAGGCGGGGTACGGGGATGGGAGTGGGCGGCGCCGACGCTCGCGGCGCGCGTGCGTCAGGCTCGGGCTGGGAGAGGGCGTCGCGGAGCCTGCGTCGCGCGCGGTGGAGTCGTACGGCGGCGGTCCCGGGCCGGCAGCCGACGACCCGGGCCACTGCCGCGACGTCGAGGTGCTCCCAGTAGACGAGCAGCAGCACCTCCTGCTCCGGCTCGCTCAGGCGCCGGATCGCGTCGACCAGCGCAGTACGGTCGGCGACACGGTCCGCGTCGTCCGGCACGTGCTCGACGGGTAGTCCGGCGAGCCGCGCGGCCAGGACCTCGCGGCGCCGGTCCGAGCGCAGCTGGTTGCGCAGCACGTTGCGCGCCGTCGCGTACAGCCACGGCAGCCCGCCGGTGAGGGCCTGGTCGGCGCGGCGCCACGCGATCAGGAACGTCTCGGCGACGACGTCCTCGGCGACGGAGTCGGGCGCACGCCGTCGGGCGTACGCGCGGATCTGGGGGAGATGGGTGCGGTACAGGCGCACGTAGCGTTCTCGCGTCCGTGCGGGACCGTCCTCGTCGGTGCTCACAACCGTTCATGTCCTCGGGGCCCAGGGTGATTACCGGCGGGCGGAGACCTCACCGTACGGGCGCGCCCGACCGTTGCGGAACCCCGTGCCTCGGGCCTGGGGAAACCCGGTCGCGCTGGTCGGTGGATCGCTGCCATCCTGGCGGTCCGCGAGATCAGGGGGCCCACGGTCGTCACCGCTGCGAGCCCCCGCGTCGTACCCCGCGGAGTCCTTCTCCGGAAAGGATCCAGGTGGCAGACCGCTGCGGCGGCGGGGTTCGAGTCCCCACTCCCGCGTACGGACCGTCGCTCCTCGGGGCGGGGGTGCGGACGGCCCTGCGAGACCACGCGTCTCCCGCCGGCCGGACCCCGGTCCGTACGCGGTCACCGCGGCGACCACGCACGAACCATGCACGAACCACGCACGAACCACGACGACGAGAGCAGGAGAGGAGCGACACGACATGATCACCGTGATGCCGTACGAGCGGGTCCTGCACTACCGAAGGGGCGCCTTCCAGGAGATCCTCGAGCCCGGGCGACACCGGGTGTGGGGGTTCGGTCACACCTTCGTCCGGATCGGTGTGCGTGCAGAGCTCCTCGCGACCGGCACGCAGACCGTGCCGACGAGCGACGGCGTCGCCGTGAAGGCGTCGGCGGTCGTCGTGTGGCGGATCGACGACCCGCGCCGCTGGTACGAGGCGAGCGGCCGGCCCCTCGACCTGCTGTACGACGCGGCGAAGGAGGCGGTGCGGGTCGTGGTGGCGGAACACGCCGTCGACGACCTCGCGGCCGGGCCGCCGGCCGTGGCCGTGCCGGACGGACTGATCGAGCGGGCGGCCGCGCTGGGCGTCGTCGTCGAGCGGTTCGCGGTGCGCGACGTGGTCGCGCCGGCGGGCATCAGGCGGGCGCGCGAGGCGCTGGTCGAGGCCAGGTCGCAGGCCCTGGCCGACCTCGAGGAGGCGCGCGCGCAGACTGCCGTCCTCCGGCACCTGGCCAACGTCGCCGGCGTCCTCGAGGACCACCCGGCGCTGGCGGCGCTGAAGCTCGCCGAGACGGCCGGCCTCCACGGCGGCACGGTCGTCATCGACCGCCCGAGAGGCTAGCGCCGCCCGGTCCTCCGGTTTCGGTCTCCGTGCATGAAAGGAGACCGGAACCGGAGGATCTCTCGGGATGCCGCCGTTGTCCCGAAGAACGTCTGGCACACTAGGGCGCGTGTCCAAGATCACAACGGGCTCCGGCGCCTCCGCCGCGGCCCCGCTTCCCTATGCCGTCATCGGCGCCGGCCCCTCCGGCCTCGCCGCGACCCGGGCCCTGACCCGTCGCGGGATCCCCGTCTCCGGGTACGAGATGAACGCCGACGTCGGGGGGCTGTGGGACATCGACGGGCCTCGCAGCACGATGTACGAGTCGGCGCACCTCATCTCGTCGAAGACGACGACAGAGTTCAGCGAGCACCCGATGGCCGACGACGTCGCCGACTACCCGAGCCACCGTGAGCTGAAGCGCTACTTCCACGGGTACGCCGACCGGTTCGGCCTGCGGGACCACTACCGGTTCGGGACCGAGGTGACCCGGGTGGAGCAGCACCCGGAGGGGGGCTGGGTGGTCTCGAGCACCGGCGACGGTGGCTCCAGCACCGAGCGGGTCGCGGGCGTGATCGTCGCCAACGGCACCCTGTCCGAGCCGAACGTGCCGCAGCTCAAGGGCACCTTCGACGGGGAGGTCTTCCACACCAGCGCCTACAAGAAGGCCTCCGTCTTCGCGGGCAAGCGCGTCCTCATCATCGGCGCCGGCAACTCCGGCTGCGACATCGCCGTCGACGCGGTGCACCATGCGGCGTCCGTGGACATGAGCGTGCGGCGCGGCTACTACTTCGTGCCGAAGTACCTGTTCGGCAAGCCCGCCGACACCCTCAACCAGGGCAGACCGCTGCCGCCGCGGATCAAGCAGGCGATCGACAGCCGCGTCCTCAAGCTGTTCACCGGTGACCCGGTCCGGCTCGGGTTCCCCAAGCCGGACTACAAGATCTACGAGTCCCACCCGATCGTGAACTCGCTGATCCTCCACCACCTCGGTCACGGTGACCTGAGCATCAAGCCCGACGTCGACCACGTGGACGGCTCGACGGTGTACTTCCGCGACAGCGGAGATGGGCAGAGCCGCGATGGCACGTGCCGCGACTACGACATGATCGTGCTCGCCACCGGCTACCGGCTGCACTACCCGTTCGTCGACCCGGAGCTGCTGCGCTGGAACGGCTGGTCGCCCCAGCTCTACCTCAACATCTTCACGCCGGAGGCCGACGGCCTCTTCGTCATGGGCATGGTCGAGGCGTCGGGCCTCGGGTGGCAGGGCCGGTACGAGCAGGCCGAGCTGATCGCGACGTACGTCGAGGCGCAGGAGCAGCGTCCTGCGCAGGCCGCCGCGTTCACGGCGAAGACGCGGGGCCCGTTGCCGGACCTGTCGGGCGGCTACCGCTACCTCGGGCTGGAGCGCATGTCGTACTACGTCAACAAGGACGCCTACCGTACGGCGGTGCGTGCCGCGATCGAGGAGCTCTCATGACCATCCTGGCCGCCGACGTCGACGCGATCACCATCTCGTTCAACGAGAGCTCGCTGACGCTGCTCAAGATCGTCATCGGCACGATCCTGTTCGGGATCGCGCTCGACACCCGGCTCGAGGACTTTCGCGCCGCGGCGCGCAAGCCGGTGGCGATGGGCGTAGCGATCGCCGGGCAGTTCCTGCTGCTGCCCGCGATCACGTTCGTGCTCACGCTGCTGCTCAACGTCCGCGGGTCGGTCGCGCTCGGCATGATCCTGGTGGCGTGCTGCCCGCCGGGCAACGTGTCCAACATCCTCACCCACCGGGCCCGGGGCGACGTCGCCCTCTCGGTCGCGATGACGTCGGTCGGCAACGTGCTCGCGATCTTCCTGATGCCGCTCAACTTCGCCTTCTGGGGCGGCCTCCACCCCAGCGGCAAGGACTTCCTCGAGACGATCGAGGTCACGCCCTGGGACATGCTCAGCGAGGTCGTCCTCGTGATCGGCGTGCCGTTCTTCCTGGGGATCACCGTCGCGCGGTTGTGGCCTCGGTTCGCGGCCCGAGCCCACGGGATCGTCAGCAAGATCGCGTTCCTCGCGCTCGCGGCGATCATCCTCGTCGGGCTCACCAGCAACTGGGACATCTTCGTCGACTACATCGGCGTGGTCGTCATCGCCGTGTTCCTGCACGACGCGCTCGCCCTGGCCCTCGGGTACGGGATCGCGAAGGGCGCCCGTCTGTCCGACCGGAGCACGCGCGCGATGACGTTCGAGGTCGGCATCCGCAACGCCGGTCTCGGGCTGCTGCTGGTGTTCGAGTTCTTCGACGGGCTCGGCGGCATGGCGCTCGTGGCCGCGTGGTGGGGCATCTGGGACATCATCGCCGGACTCTTCGTGGCGTCCTTGTGGGCGCGGCGACCGGTCCGCGAGGAGAAGGTCGAGGTCGCGGCATGAGCGGTACGCCCGCGGCGGGCCGCCGCGTCCTCGTGACCGGCGGCTCGGGGTTCCTCGGCTCGTCCGTCGTGCCCGGACTCGCCGCGGACCCCGGCGTCGCCCAGGTCGTGAGCGGCGACGTGCGTGAGCCGCGTGAACGCGTCGAGGGTGTGGTCCACACGACCCTCGACGTGACCGACGCGCAGGCGGTCTCCGACGCCGTCGCACAGCACGACATCGACACGGTCGTGCACCTGGCGTCGATCGTGAACCCGCCGCCCGGCATGTCGGAGGACGTGGCATACCGGGTCGACGTCGACGGCAGCCGGAACGTCCTCGACGCGGCGCTGGCCCACGGCGTACGCCGGCTGGTCGTGTCGTCCAGCGGGGCGGCGTACGGCTATCACGCGGACAACCCGGCGTGGATCACCGAGGACCAGCCGGTCCGCGGCAACGACGCCTTCGCGTACAGCCGGCACAAGCGGCTTGTGGAGGAGATGCTCGCCGACGCCCGCCGCGACCATCCCGAGCTCGAGCAGACGGTGCTGCGGATCGGCACGATCCTCGGCGAGCGGGTCGACAACCAGATCACCGACCTCTTTCGCAAGAAGCGACTGCTCAAGATCGCCGGCTCGGACTCGCCGTTCGTGTTCGTCTGGGACACCGACCTGACGGCCATCGTCGTCCGGGCCGTCACGTCGGACGTGACCGGGATCTTCAACGTGGCGGGCGACGGCGCGCTGACGATCGACGAGATCGCCGCGCGGCTCGGTCGGGGCACCCTGCCGATCCCCGAGGTCGTGCTGCGGTCGGTGCTCGCGGTCGCGAAGCCGCTGAGGCTCACCCAGTACGGCCCGGAGCAGACGAAGTTCCTCCAGTACCGGCCGGTCCTCGACAACACCCGGTTGCGGACCGTCTTCGGCTACGCGCCGGAGTACACCTCGGAGCAGGCGTTCGACGCGTGGAGGGCGGCCAACGGGCTCTGACCGTCGTACCGTGACAGCCATGGCGCGACAGCAGGGAGTGCGGGCGGTCCGGGGATCCGAGGAGTCGTTGGTCGAGGCCACCGGGGCGTCGTACGCGCAGTGGTTCGCGAAGGTCGACGACGCGGGCGCGATCGCGGCCGACGGCACCTCCTGGCCGCACGGCAGGATCGCGGCGTTCCTCGTCGAGGAGGGTGTCGCCGGGTGGTGGGCGCAGCACCTGACGGTCGTCTACGAGCAGGAGCGCGGCATCCGGGCGCCGGGCCAGCGGGCCGACGGGACGTTCAGCGCGTCCGTCTCGCGGACGGTCGACCAGCCGGTGCCGGTCGCTGCCGAGCGGGCCGCCGGCGTGGTCGCCGACGCGCTCGGCGTGCCCGCGCCGTCGCTGAACCTGGCCGCGAAGAACCCCAGCGGCCGCTTCCGCCGCGACGACGGCTCCGTCATCGTGCTCGGCGTCAGTCCGCGCGGCGAGGGGCGCAGCGTCGTGGCGCTGGAGCACGCGGGACTCGACGCCGACGCCGACCTCGACGCGGTGAAGGCGCGGTTGCGGGAGCTGCTGGGGGGTCTCGACACGCCGCTCGCCTAGCTGTGATGTCCAGGCACGTTGGTCGAGATCGTGTGACGACTCGGTCTGAGGTGTAGATGGGTGAAGGCCTCCTGGTGTGGAGTGGAGCTGTCTAAGGAACCGCTCCGCCACCAAGGAGGCCT
>NZ_JBODSD010000009.1:0-1015 GCF_050632745.1 Mumia spirodelae
CTAGCTGTGATGTCCAGGCACGTTGGTCGAGATCGTGTGACGACTCGGTCTGAGGTGTAGATGGGTGAAGGCCTCCTGGTGTGGAGTGGAGCTGTCTAAGGAACCGCTCCGCCACCAAGGAGGCCTTCGTGTCCCACGCTACCCATGCCAACGCAGCCTTGACACCGCGCGCCCGTCTTCGACTTGCACGGTTGATCGTCGACGACGGTTGGTCGACTGCTCGCGCTGCCGAGCGTTACGACGTCTCGTGGCGTACGGCGAAGAGGTGGGCCGACCGCTATCGCGACGAGGGGCCAGAGGGGATGGTCGACCGGTCCTCGGCACCGCACCGTCAGCCGAACCGCACGCCGGCGCCGGTGGTGCGCAAGATCGTGCACCTGCGTTGGAAGCAGCGGCTGGGTCCGGTCGAGATCGCCGATCGGCTCGACATGGCGTCCTCGACCGTGCACGCGGTCTTGGTCCGTTGCCGGATCAACCGGCTGTCCCACCTCGACCGGGCAACCGGTGAACCGATCCGTCGTTACGAGCACGACAAGCCCGGCGACTTGATCCATGTCGACGTCAAGAAGCTGGGCAAGATCCCCGACGGTGGCGGCTGGCGCTACGTCGGCAAGCAGCAGGGTGATAGGAACCGCTCCGCTACGCCTGACAAACCGCGCAACAAGTACCGCGGCCCGTTGATCGGCACCTGCTACCTGCACACCGTCATCGACGACCACTCCCGCCTCGCCTACGTCGAGGCCCGCGACGACGAGACCAGCCAGACCGCGACCGACGTCCTCAAGAACGCAGTCGCCTGGTTCGCCGAGCGCGGCGTCACCGTCAAGCGGGTCCTGTCCGACAACGGCAGCTGCTACAAGTCCCACCTGTGGCGCGACACCTGCGCCGACCTGGGCATCACCGCGAAGAAGACCCGCCCCTACCGGCCGCAGACCAACGGAAAGATAGAGCGCTTCCACCGCACCCTGGCCGAGGGCTGGGCCTTCAAGAAGTTCTACAACTCCGAATCAGCCCG